>NZ_JBNXUE010000009.1:0-61286 GCF_050566205.1 Tenacibaculum sp. SDUM215027 | reverse complement strand
GAGTTAATCCTTAAAGGATTATCTCAAACAGTATTGTTAGAGAATGGAAAACAACAAAAATCTTGGTTAGAAAAAGACTTAGGGAGCATTGTTTCAGAGATTATAGATACTACTGCTATCAAAAACAAGGTTAGTCCAACGTATACTACAGTAATTCCTTACCAATGTCAATACGCAGAGAGCGATTATAAATATCTTCAGCGATTAGCATATCAATACAATGAATGGTTTTATTTTGATGGAGTAGATGTTGTTTTTGGAAAGCCAGAATCTGGAGGTCAAAAGCCAATAGAACTAGAATACAGCAAAGATTTAAAAGAACTACAAATAAAAACGAAAACGTATAATCCTACTTTAGCAACCTACAGTTACGATTCGTTAAATGATCAATTCTTTGAAGGAGATTTAAAAGCAAATAACGAAGGGCTAAACGATTTAGCCAACACCGCACTTAAAGCATCAGAAGAAGTTTATAAAGAAGTTAAAGACTTTGGAGTAAGTGATGTGTTTTTACAAGATAAATCATCGTTAGATGAGTATTTACAAAAACGCTTACAAGGATTAAGCGCAGAAGGAAATGTTCTTAAGGCTACAGGAATAAGAAAAGGTTTGCATTTAGGAGCTTTAATAAAAGTAAGTGCAGCAAAGTATGATGAAGGAGAATACACAGTAAAGCAATATGGAGAATATATTATAACTCAAATAAACCATTTTGCAGATGTAGGCGGAGCATACTATAATACTTTTGAAGCGATTCCAGCAAACACAAAAGGCTTACCCTTAAATGAAAATATAACACCAGTTGTAGCTAGTAATCAAGTAGCAAAGGTAGTAAGTAATAAAGATCCAGAAAGCAAAGGACGCGTACAAGTTCAGTTTTACTGGCAAGAAGTTATTGGCGCAAAAACAGACTTTATACGTGTGATGACACCCGATGCAGGAAGCAGTGACCTTACTAAAACGAACAGAGGATTTGTATTTATTCCAGAAGTAGGAGATCAGGTAATGATTGGTTTTGAGCATAACGACCCTAATCGTCCCTTTGTAATGGGAAGCATGTTTACAGGTAAAAATGGTGCAGGAGGAGATGAAAAAAATGTAAGAAAGAGTATTATTACACGTGGTGGACACACTATTGAGTTAGACGATACAAAAGATAAAGAGAAAATAACCATAAAAGATAAAGACGGTAGTATTATAACTTTTGATACTAAGGAAAAATCATTATTTGTTCAGTCTGTTGAAACGATGGAGTTTTCTGCTAAGAATGTAAAAATAATTGCAGAAGAGAACATTGAGCTACAAGCAAAAGGAGAGATTAAAACAGCATCAGAAAAAGACACTTCAATTTTATCTCAAGGAGCAATTAAAGCACAAGCAGACAAAGATGCTAGTATTACAAGTAGCGCTAATGTAGCTATTAAAGCAAGTAGTAAAGCTACAGTTAAAGGGCAAAATACAACTATAGAAGGGCAAGCAGCAGCTGAGTTAAAAGGTCAACAAACCAAAGTTCAAGGACAGATGACGACTGTACAAGGAGCTAGTGGTAAAGTTGAAATTATGTAGAATAATTATTTCGATAACAATTCAAGATTAAGACCTCTTTAAATATATTATGAAATATAAATAGCCTAATAGAAAGTTGTAGTTATAAAATAAGTTTCAGTTCTTTTAAATTGCACTCTAGCTTAGAAGATGTTATAAGGTTTGATATAAAAAGGTACCTTTTAAAACCTGTTTCATAGTAATGGTTATAATTATGTTAGTTACTATAAGGTAAATATTTTAAACCAAAGAGAATGAAAACTGTCTTGTTGCCTGTTTTTGTATTATTAAATATCTAAAGATTGAACGATTATCTCATGTCCTTTACCTTGAATAGAGATGAAGAAGAAGTGTAGGAAAAGGTGAGTTACAGAAAGAAGAAGATAATTAGATATAAAAGAAGAAAACTAACATGCGTGTGATTTTTCTATTAACCTTGATTCTTTTATAACTTTTAGAAAAGTAGGGAAAGAGTTCATATTGCATTAACAGAAAGAACAAGCTAGAATAAAACTAAACTTATAAATTTTATAGGTATTTACAAATAAAAAAAATTGAATTATGCCAGGACCAATAGCTACAGTAGGTAGTATGCATACCTGTCCAATGTGTAGTGGTAGCACCCCTCATATAGGTGGGCCTATAATAAAAGGAGAACCGAATATTTTAATTAATAATAAATCCGCAGCTACCATGGGTAGCTTATGCACCTGTGCTGGTCCTCCAGACACAGTAGCTCAAGGCGACCCTTTTGTCTTTTTTAACGGAAAATCTGTAGCTTGTTTAGGCGATATGACAGCCCATGGTGGGGTAATTAGTTCTGGCGAAGCCAATATAATTATAAGTAATGCTACTCAGAGTTCGTCAGTAACAATGGATGAGGATGAGATTCCTTTTCCTACAATTACTATTAAAGATAGAATACTTACCACATTGACAGGTAACTCCAATAGAAAAGCCGAAACCAATCAAAATAACCTTAAAGAGGATGAAGATGAGAAGGTGCAAGATATTGTACTTACTAGTACTTTCGCAGTAACAGAGCTACAAAAGATAGCAAAAAAGGATAGCTTAATATTATTTACCTATGTCATAAAACGTATATATGGTAATCATTATAAAAATGGAGCAGTACAAAAACTGTATAATCATGCCAAAGAGAATAATGCTCTATTAAATCCCAAAATTAAAGTAGTAAAAGGTAATAGTGTTAATGGTAAGGGGCCTGCAGGGTATAGTAATAAAACACAAGAAATTTTAGTAACCGAAAGGTTTGTGCGTAAAGCGAAAGAAGATAACGATCAAAGAGCTGAACTTATGGTAGCTCTGGTAGAAGAAGTTGGACATCATATTCATTACTTGTTACACAACACTTATACTGTAGGAAAAGATAAAGAAAACCTACCTCCCAAAAAAGGGAGCCAAGGTGATGTAGGAGCTAAGTTTGCGGCACAAGTAATACAACTTAATTTGTTAGAAAATGAAGAGCAATATTTTGCTGATGTTATTATTGATGGGGCTAGCGAAAAATTAATATGGGAATGGCGAGAACTACATAGTAACCTAAAGCAATATGTAAATGAAGCACGTCAAAACAGAAGTGACAATGGAGAAATAAATAATTATAAAGCAGGAAAAATAGACGTTGGGCATGGTAAGTATGGGCATCAAGATATTGAAGAAGTTGCATTAAAAAACTTAATTAAACGCATATATAAAATAACTAATGAGAAAAAATTAAACGAAATCCTTAATAAAATTTATCTAGGGAATTGGTTACGTGATTTTTCTCAGTTAGTAGACCCAGGAATTATTCGTCCTTTATCTAATAGTGTAATAGAATATTCTAAAAAAGAGAAGGAAGATTTAGAGGAAGTTAAAAACATAATGAATGGTAACCCTAGTAATGAAATGGTTAACGTTCAAATACCTTATGGGGTGGATGCGAGTTATGAAGGAGAATTTTTTAGTCCTTCTACTTGGTTTAGTTTTGAAACGAATATTATTTATCAAGAAAAAAAGGTACGACCAATTACATGGTCTCGTGAATTAATGACTAGTGTAGTAAATATTTTAGCCGTAATGGAGTTTATGAAACCAGAGAATAAGGCTGATTTAAATAAGAACAACTATGATAAACGACTGGCTGATTTTAAAAAGCAATATTTAGATATTACAAAAGAAGTATTAGGTGTATATCGTCCAGACGAGCATATCGACAACCCTCTAACCATTCCTATTAATAAAAATGAACATAACCCAAAGCTAAATGCTAAAGGAGAAAAATATGGTTTTGTAGGGAAACCAACTTATATAGAATTGGCTATAGGTAAAACTTATGGTATGAAAAACTATATTCGTACTCATGCATCAGATGCTAATAGTAGTGATTTCTCAACTACACGTACCGCTTACGAATATGTTGTACAACAAATAAAAAGTGCTGAAAATAACTTAAATTTCTCTAACATAACATCTATGGTGAATTTTGGAGCTGCTTTACATGTTATAGAGGATTATTTTGCACACACAAATTATGTAGAAATTGCTGTGGCTAAAGTGTATAAAAATGATCGAGTTTTTCCATGGGTAGATGTGGTACCTAATCATACCCCATATCCAGGTGCTGAAAACTTTAACTATGATACTTTTGCTAAGCTACCACCTAAAGAAGCAGAAAGATACTTGAGATTAAAGGCTACTCCATCTGTAATAGGCGTTACAAAAATGAAATATGATAAAACTGTAATTACAGAGCCTAATCAAATAGCTCGTTTTATACCTGTGGTTACAGGTACTTTTGGTGAGCTAGATATGCTAGCAAGTGTATTGCCTATTTTAGAAGAGAAATTGTTTTCTATTGAAATCACTCCTTATGAAGAATCTAAACCTAAAGAACGAACAGTTAATGATGTGTTAATTCTAGAAATATGTAAAGATTTAGATCAAATACAAAATGCTGATGGTTCAGGGGTAAATGACGGTTCCTATGAAAAACGCTTTAATGATTTGCTAGAAATACGCGATGGTATTGTAGGGGCAAAAAATAAGTTACCAAAATTTATGCGAGAATATGCTCATGATATTATGGAACGCATAGGAGCCCTAATTAATTTTGGATTTTATAATTTATTGAAAATTTGTGGAAAACGTATTTCTGATGCGCAATTACTTATGCAAGAACAAATTACTCAAATACAAAAAAACGGTATTGCTATAGGTACAAATCCTTCCCATACACAAATAGCAAAAGATGATCCTGATAAACCTATGCATGAATTATCAGCTATATTAGCAGTTGAAGCAGTTAAGAAAGTAGGTAAAAAAATGTTAAAAGTATGGAAATTAAACGCCCCATTAAGTGATGTGTTAAAAGAAGTTGATACTATTATTCAACACCCAGTTGTTTCTAGCTGGCAAGACAAGATAGTGTTAGAATGGGCTACAAAAAATAATGATAAAGTATGTAAGGCAAGTACACCAAGTGTAGTTATAGATAGCTTAATACACGGTATAGAGGAAATAAATGATTTCAACAAACAGCTTATTAATATGGCAGATGGAAAAATAAATGGGACAGGGAAAGGTTTTACAACTATGGATGCAATTATTTCTGAATTTGATACAGATGGTAGTTTACGTGAAAATTTTAAAAACCTTTTACTTGATGGACAAAAATTATTAGATCAAGCTAAAAACTTGAAAAATAATTATAACAAACAATATTATAAACCTAGTAGTTGCTAATATATATAAACTATGACCCTTTTAAATTATACATATCTTTTTTTAACTATAAATTTATCAATGCTTGGATGCCAACCAACAGTAAAAAAAACGCAAATTATGAATGATACCCCTGAGTACAAAAAATTTATGAAACAAGAACATCGTTTTGAGCTAAATGGATGTAATTTAAAATACAATGATAAGCCTTTTGGATTAGGAATGTCACTACAACAGTTTGAACAAGTTTTTGGAGAAAATTGGGTTAAAGAAAAAAGAGCTTCTGAAAATAAAAATGAGCCTTACTTTGCTCATAATAAACAAAAAGGAGTGGAAATTGTTATAGAGAAAAATAAAGTTAGAGATATATATATTTATATTCAGAACACTTATTTAGAATACCCAAATATAGATATGATAGGAAATGCTACTGTTATGTTGAATGGTACATTGCTTAATCAAACTGACAAAATGCATGAATATATTAAACGTGCAAATGCAACATTTGATGAAATAGGCATCAAAAGTAGTGGTTATACCTTCAAATATTCATGTGATAAAGAGCTTCTTTATTTTTTAGATTCACCCGTTTCATATCATAGAAAAGGTGGAGGTCACTTATATATAAGTGGAGATTGGAAACTAGAAGAAACAAATGAAGTGAAAAGTATTCACATTTATCATGATGAAGAAATATAAGTAAGGTATTGTACGAGGATCTTTTTTTAAAAAAAATGGAGAAATAGAACAAGTGTTAAGTATTCAGTAACTATTAGAGAGAGATTAAATTAAGTAAAACATGTTAGAGCAATTATTTTTAAAATATTTAAGTAAAAAAGGAAAAATATTTTACTTCATAGGACAAATTATACTATTCACTATTTGGGCTATTATTGTGTTTAAGGTATTAAACCATTCTTTAAATAGAGGAGAAAACTTGTTCTTTATTGGATTAATCAGTATTTGGGTAGTTTGGACAGGAATTAGCCTTCTTTTCTTTAGGAAGAAGGATTCGAATAATATAATCAGTGAATAAATAAAAATAAGCTTAAGTATAGTAAAATACAGATTTTCAATTTTTTGTACCTTTGCTGGACATGAGAAAATATTTTTCTAAAATAATAGCTACATTCTTAGCATTAACAGTGTTACTATCTACATTTTCATTTAATGTAGAAAAACATTTTTGTGGTGATTTTTTAGTAGCTGTTTCTTATGTAGGGAGCGTGGCTAGCTGTGATGATGTAGAGGAAGATAGCTGTGAGAGTAAAGCAATAGAAGCATCATGTTGTAAAGATGATGCAGAGCTTATAAAAGGGCAAACTCAAATTCAAAAATCTTCTGTAGAAAAAATAACTTTTATAAAGGTTGCTACAGCGGTTACTTCATATGTTTTTAACAGTCTGTTATTTCAAGACTTAGAGAAACAGTTTGTTCCACATAAATTTTATATACCACCCAAACTGTTTTTTAATATACAGGTACTTCACGAAGTCTTTATCATATGATTCATATAATTCTTTTTTACAGAAATTAAGAATTGTATAACATAGTATGATAAATTAAAAATGAAAAATTTTTTTATTATCAGTATTTTTTTACTGATATCTTCATCATTCTTTGCTCAAAATGAGTTAAAAGGAGTGATAAAAGATAAGAATGAACCGAAAGAAAATTTAGGTGTTTTCGGAGCTAATATTCATTGGTTAAATACGAATATTGGTACTACTACTAACCAAAAAGGAATGTTTAGCATTCCATATAAAAAAGAGTATAGAAAACTAGTTGTAAGCTTTGTTGGTTATAAAACAGATACAATAATAGTTAATAGCTTAACGCCTGTTCGTCATTATTTAACAGAAAGTAACACGTTAGAAGAGGTCGCGGTTTCTGCGAAAAGAAACTCTACCCAACGGTCGTATTTGCAAACACAAAACTTAGTAACTATAAATAGTGATGAATTGTTAAAAGCGGCTTGCTGTAATCTGTCAGAAAGTTTCGAAACCAATCCGTCAATAGACGTTAATTTTTCTGATGCGTTAACAGGGACGAAACAAATTCAAATGTTAGGATTAACAAGTCCATATTTGTTAATTACCCAAGAAAATATTCCATCTATTAGAGGAGCAGCACAAGCATTCGGATTAACATTTACGCCTGGAACCTGGGTAGAGAGCATTCAAATAACTAAAGGGGCTGGAAGTGTTGTTAATGGTTTTGAAAGTATTTCAGGTCAAATAAATACCGAGTTAGTAAAACCATCAACCAATCATAAGTTTTATCTTAATACGTACGGAGCAGTAGGAGGTAGGTTAGAGTTCAATACGCATTTCAATCAAAAAGTAAGTAAAAAATGGCAAACAGGTTTATATGTACATGGTAATTATAGAGGAGAAAAATTTGATAAAAACAAGGATAACTTTTTAGATAATCCATTAGCAGAACAAATTAATGTGATGAATCGTTGGCAATATACCGATGCCGAAAAAGGTTGGGTAAGTTTTATCAATTTTAGGTATTTAGACGATTCAAAACAAGTAGGAGAAGTTGGTTTTAACCCAGAAGTAGATAAAGGATCAACTACTGTTTGGGGAAGCGAAATTAAAACCAAACGTTTTGATACTTCTGTAAAAGTAGGCTACGTATTTCCAGATATGCCATTTCAAAATATGGGTTTTCAAGCAGCTTACAGTAACCATAAACAAGATTCGTATTTTGGATTGAGAGACTATAATATTCAGCATCAAAGTTTTTATAGCAACTTTATATTTAGCTCCATTATAGGAGATACTCGTAATAAGTTTAAAACAGGTGCTAGTTTTACGTATGACAAATACGATGAATTTGTTAGTACAACAATGAATCCGAATTTTGATAGAAAAGAAAACTCTGTAGGTGCGTTTTTTGAATATGCTTATGATAACGCAGATAATCTTAGCGTTACAGCTGGCGTTCGATTAGATCATCATAACCTATTAGGAACTTTTGTAACACCAAGATTGCACATGCGTTATGTTCCTTGGGAAAGAGCAGTGTTAAGAGCCTCTGTAGGAAGAGGAAAACGAAGCGCGAATATTTTTGCAGAGAATCAACAACTTTTTGCTTCATCACGAGCAATTACTATTGAAAATACAGGCGGAAATATTTATGGGTTAGATCCAGAAGTAGCTTGGAATTATGGAGTGTCGTTTTTACAAGGATATAAATTATTTGGAAGAAAAGGGGATGTAATATTTGATTTTTATCAAACAAATTTCTCAAATCAAGTAGTGGTAGATTGGGAAAATCCACAAGAAATATCTTTTTATAATTTAGAAGGAAAGAGTATTGCTAATAGTTTCCAGATAGAGATGAATCAAAACATTATACCATATTTCAACACTCGATTTTCGTATAAGTTTTATGATGTTTCTACTGATTATAAATCAGGAAATTTAGCAAAAGCTTTGCAGGCCAAACATCGCTTTTTTGCAAACGTGTCTTATGCAACAACTAAAGAAGGAATTGAGAGTAACTGGAAGTTTGATGTAACTTATAATTGGATTGGAGAACAACGTTTACCCAATACAAATAACCAGTTACCGACGCATTCGGATAGCTATAACTTGTTAAATACTCAAATAACAAAAGTGTTTTCAAAAAAGTTTGAAGTGTATGCTGGGGCTGAAAATATCACAAATTATAAACAAAAAAATCCTATATTAGGAAGTAACAATCCTTTTGGAGCAAATTTTGATACTACAATTATATACGCACCAGTTTTTGGGAGTAACTTCTATGCAGGATTACGATTTAAAATAGATTAATAAATAAAATAAAAAAATAAAGAATAGATGAAAAATATATTTTTATTAGCAGTTGTTTTACTATTAAGTACATCAGCATTTGCTCAGGAAAAAAATGCTAAAGCCTCTTTTGAAGTAGATGGCGTTTGTATGATGTGTAAACAACGTATTGAAAAAGCAGCACTAAAAACTAAAGGTGTAAAGTATGCAAAATGGGATGTAAATACCCATGAATTAAGCTTGATTATAGATGAACGTAAAACAACTGCAGAAACGGTTAAGAAAAGTGTTGCAGGGGTAGGGCATGATACGAAAGAGTTTAAAGCAACTAAAGAAGCCTATGATAATTTACATGAATGCTGTAAATATAGAGATGAAGAGGTACAGGAAGAGCATAAAAAACCAAAGAAATAATCAAAAAGAAATCCCGAGTGTTAAACTCGGGATTTTTATTTTACAACATTTGCAATGTGTTAATTTCTTGTTGTGTTAATTCACGCCATCTACCACGAGGTAAATTCTTTTTGGTTAAACCAGCAAAGATAACTCTGTCTAGTTTTGTAACGGTATATCCAAAATGCTCAAAAATCTTACGAACAATACGGTTTCTACCAGAGTGAATTTCAATACCAACTTCTGTTTTACGTTCTCCTTCTACATAAGAAACAGCATCAATAAATACTTTTCTGCCTTCTATAATTACATCACCACGTAATTTTTCTAAATCAGCAATGCTTAATTTCTTATCTAAAGAAGCATGGTATAATTTACGAACATTATGTTTAGGGTGCGTTAATTTTTTTGCCAACTCACCATCGTTAGTAAATAATAATAATCCAGTAGTGTTTCTATCTAGTCTTCCAACAGGATATATACGTTCTTTTGTAGCGTTTCCTACTAGTTCCATTACAGTTTTACGACCACGATCATCTTCCATGGTAGTAATGTAATTTTTAGGTTTGTTTAATAAAACGTAACGCTTCTGCTCCATAGAAATTAAAGTTCCGTCAAAACGAACTTCATCACCAGGCTGTACTTTATAACCCATTTCGGTAACTAATTTCCCGTTAACAGAAACACTTCCGTGCTCAATGTAAGTATCTGCTTCTCTACGAGAGCAAATTCCAGAGTTAGAGATGAATTTGTTTAAGCGAATACCAGTACTCTCAGTTTTTTTCTGAGCAGGTTTATTACTTTTAGGTTTTCTGAAATCTTTTTTGAATTGATTTTTTTCTTGAGGATTGCTGTTGCGTCCAGCTTGTCGTCCTCTCGACGAGTTTTTTGAATTCATAATTAAATTTTAAAAAGTGGGCAAAGTTACAGTAATTATTTGGTTTTTAATCTAAAACCTGAACGACTTTATCTACGATTAAAGATTTATCAATAAATAATAAGCTAAAAACACCTATTAATAATAATACTTTTAAAATGTTATGAGCCAATCGATATTGATTGTTTTTTGTTGACTTCCATGTATAGAAACCAACAAATATTAAGGTAATAGCAGCTAAATAAAAATAGTATTTCATATACTCAATAGCAGGGTAATTAAATAAAACCCCAATTGGAACTAGAGTCAATACCATTAGTAAAATGATTAGTTTTTTGGTGTTCTGTTCTCCATACTTTACAGGAAAAGTAGTGTAATTATTAACAATAGCTCCTTTAATATTTTCTAAATCCTTCATGAGTTCACGAATCATAATGACTAAAAAAAGAAAGATAGCATGCACAAAAATTACTTTAGAAAAGTTTTTATAGTGTACAAAGATCACAAAAAAAGGAAGTATAGTTAGTATTGTTGCAGTTATTAAGCCTATTAACGGATGTTTTTTTAGCTTATGAGAGTAGAACCAAATTCCAAAAATATATATTGAAAAAAACAAGGCTGCGCGCCATGATACCAACCATCCGAAGAAAAACCCAATAAAGTTTAGTGTGAAATATAAAGTCAGCTTAGTTTCTTGTTTTACGTAAGAATCTAATCCTGTTTTTATAGGTCTGTTAATAATGTCGGCCTTTTTATCGTAAAAATTATTGATAATGTATCCAGAAGCAACTACGCAAACAGTAGCAATAACTAAATAGAGTAAATGCCAGTCAAAAACTACAGGTTTAACTGATTTCGTATCAGAGAAAATAAAAATAGCAGCCAAATATTGGGCTGCTATTAATACTAAAATGTTGTAACCTCTTATAACAGATAAAAGGCTAAATATTTTTAAGAAAAATGTATTATTTTTAAATGTACTCATAGTAGCATTTTAAAAGCGATACACCAATTCTAATTTGTAATCTTTTAAACTGTTTTTTGCTTTTTCATAATCTTCAGTAAAACCCAAGATGTAACCTCCACCGCCTGAACCACAAAGCTTTAAGTAATAGTCGTTGGTTTGTATACCTTGTTCCCAAACTTTATGAAAAGCTGTTGGAATCATAGGTTTAAAGTTGGCTAAAACTACTTTTGATAATTTCTTTACGTTACCAAATAACGACTTAACATTCCCTTGTAAAAAATCTTCGATACAAGCGTCAGTATGTGTTGCGAATTCTTCACTAACCATTTTACGGAAACCTTCATTTTTCATCTTGTTCATAAAGATGTTAACCATAGGTTCAGTTTCACCAATTTGTTCAGAATCTAATAAGAAAACAGCACCTTTTCCTTCTTTTTGAGATGGAATCCCAGCAGGCTCAATATGCTCTTTTGAATTGATTAAAATAGGTAAACTTAAATATGAGTTTAAAGGATCTAACCCAGAGCTTTTTCCGTGGAAAAATGATTCCATTAGCGAAAAAATTTGCTTTAAAGTTAAAAGCTTATCTCTTGTTAAGTTTTCTAAAATCGTGATTTTATTATTAGCGTACTTATCGTAAATAGAAGCTACTAAAGCACCCGAACTCCCTACACCGTATCCTTGAGGTATTGAAGAGTCGAAATACATACCTTCATCAATATCATTTTTCAAAGAATCTAAATCAAAAGAAACAGTATCAGAGTTTAAGTTAGCTAAATATGTGTAGAAGTTAGCCAAACTTTCATTTGATTTTTTAGCTCCTCCTGTTAAGTTTTTTGCAGATTTTAACGCTCCTTTATAAGAACTAAAGGGAATTGCTAATCCTTTAGAATCTTTAATAATTCCGTACTCACCAAAGAGTAATATTTTTGCGTAAAATAAGGGTCCTTTCATAGGTGTTTTAATTACGATGCAAACATACGAGTAAAAGTACTAGTTTACAAACTAGTATACGTTTTTGTAAAAAGTTTTCCATACACCAACTTTTTCATTATCGCGGTACTTACCTTTTGTCTCGATCTTCCCGTTTTTGTAAAAAGTTTTCCATATACCTTCTCTTTCACCTTCTTCATACTTTCCTTCTTCTTTTAATTCACCAGATTCGTAATATACCTTTCGAATTCCGTGAAGTTTTCCTTTTTTGTAATTAGCTCTGTGAAAAGGCTTTCCATTTGCGTGATAATACATTACTAAACCATCAAAGACTTCTTCGTTAGGAGTGTTCACAGTACTAAAACCTTCCATTTGAATTTGTCCATCTTTGTAGTAATCTACAATCCAAAATCCATCGTTCATTCTTTTAGGAGCTGGTCTATAAAACTCATGCTCCCCTTTTGTTGTTTCGTGCCAGTTTTTATCGAACCAAATAGTGTCTTGTGCGGTAACTGAATTGGTTATAAAGCCAATAAAAAGGGCTATTATTAATGTTGAAGTTCTCATAATAGTTGGGAATTTAGGTTAAATAGGTCTCGCGCCAAAACCCACACTATCACAAATATAATGATTTTTTTGGCAGTATGCAGCTAAATCATTCTTAATAAATGCTTCAATTTCAGTCTTTTCTGAACTAGGATATAATACGTGTACGTTTGCACCTGCATCTAAGGTAAAACAAACATTACTATCGTTTTCTTGTCTGTATTCCCATATTTTATTGATGATTTCTAGTGTGTTAGGTTTCATTAAAATAAAATATGGATTACTAGTTAACATCATTGCATGTAATGTTAAAGCTTCGCTTTCAACAAGGTTAATAAATGCTTTGATATCTCCATTTTGAAGAATTTTTGAAATTTCCCCTAGGTTTTCATTAGCTTGGGTAAAACGATTTTCTGCATACGGATGATTGTGCATTAAATTGTGACCAACAGTACTAGAAACTTGTTTTTCTCCTTTGTCTACTAATAAAATAGAGTCCTGATAATCTTCAAAAATAGGATGAACGTTATAAGGGAATTTTACACCAAATAAATCTGAACTTCCTTTAATTTCAGGATGACTTCCCCAAACAACTAATGGTCCTTCAATACTTCTACTAGCACTTCCTGATCCTAAACGAGCTAAAAAGGAAGCTTTTTTGTTAATATATTCCTCAGTTAAATTCGGGTTTAACTCTTTTTCTAAATTCATTAAACACATGGCAATAGCACTCATTCCACTTGCAGAAGAGGCAATACCACTACTGTGAGGAAATGAGTTTTCAGAAGAAATAACCATGTTATACTCTAAAATATACGTACAGTATTTTTGAATTCTTTCAAAGAACTTGGCTATTTTAGGTTTAAAATCATCTTTCTTTTTTCCTTCAAAAAACAACTCAAATTCTGCTTGATTTTTTGGTAATGTCTTTGTAAACTCAATTTTTGTAGTTGTGAGGCAATTGTTTAATGTAAAACTTATCGAAGCATTTTTAGGGATTTGAGGTTCGCTTTTTCCCCAGTATTTTACCAAAGCAATATTACTAGGTGTTTGCCATGTAACTGTTAAGTTATCTACTTTTTCATCTTGAGAAAGAAATAAGAAATCTGATGTATTCAACGTATAAAAATTTTGCTGTAAAGATAGAATTTCGCTTACACTTGTGCTAATTTTTGTAAAACGCTTTCTTTATAGGTTCTACTTATTGATACTGCTTTTTTATCAACTTCAATATATTCGTTAGTATATGAAGAAATTTTAGATATTGAAACAATGTAAGAACGATGTACTCTTATAAAATAATCACTTGGTAATGTGGCTTCAAAGTTACTAATAGTTTCTCTGGTTATTATAGTGTTGTTATTGGTGAAAACTTTAACATAATCACCTAAACTTTCAATATATAAAATATCTTTAAAGTTAATCTTAACCATTTTTCTATCAGCTCTTACAAACATAAAATCCTTTTTGTTTTCATTTTCTGGAGAAACTTTCATATTACCATTAGTAGGCTCAGTAACTTTTTGGATTGCTTGTAAAAACCGATCAAAAGCAATAGGTTTTAATAAGTAGTCTAGTACATTTAGGTTAAAACCATCTACTGCATAATCTCTGTAAGCAGTAGTGAAAATTATTTGTGATTTGTTATTTGTTATTGATAATTTTAGCTAAACTTAATCCAGTAATTTCAGGCATATTAATATCGAGAAAAAACAAATCAATAGCTTCCATTTGTGAAACTTGTAATGCTTCCATAGCATTTTTACAACTAGAAATTAATTTTAGATTAGGTGTTTTTTCTACAAACGACTCTAGGATTTCCCTTGCTATTGGTTCGTCATCAACAATTACACAGTTTATTTTCTTAGCCATTTTTTAAAGGAATTTTTAAGTCTACAATAAATTGGTTTTCTTCAGATGCCATAGTAAGTCTAAATTGATTATTGTAAAGTATTTCTAATCTTTTTTGAATGTTTTCTAGTCCAATTCCGTTTTTGTTTGTTTTGTCGTCTTTAGAGGTGTTTTCAATGTGGAAAAACAAGAAGTCTTTAGTTGTTTTTAGGTTGATATTAATATTCAATATCCCGTTGATTTGTTTTCCATGTTTAAAAGCATTTTCAACAAAAGGTAATAATAACATTGGAGGAATTTGAATGGTTTCATCGTGTAATTTTTCAGAAAAACTAACACTCAAACTTTCCTGAAAGCGTATTTTTTCTAAAGAAATATAATCATCAATATGTTGTATTTCATTCTTTAAAAGAACATAAGGTTTATCAACTTGATATAATATATAATCTAATAAACTAGATAGTTTTAAAATCATATCAGGTGCTTCCTCCGATTTTTTAAGTGCAAATCCGTACAACGTGTTTAATGTGTTGAACAAAAAATGCGGATGAATCTGCATTTTTAAGAATTTTAGTTCCTGTTCTTTTAGTTGTAATTGAGTTTGTAAGAATTTGTTTTTTAAGTTTTCGTTTTTTATGCTAGATAGATAATTGTAAATAATTAAACTTAAAGATACTGCTATAACAACAATAAAGTATACACCAATTACAACTAGAGTTAAAGATTTAGTTATGGCTTTTGTATCGGTTCCTTCTAAAAAAGAAGAAAATACTAAACCAAAGAAAATAGAGAGCAAAATAGCTGTAAATGATATGATGAAAGTATAGCAACTATATAGAATAAAAAGAAAGTACTTTTTCTTGAAAAAGTATTTAGGGATTAAATATAAAATAATGAAATAACTTAAGAATATAGTTACAGGCATTAAGTATGCCGAAAAAGTATTTACGTAAGCAGTATTAGAGGTTCCATAGCCTAAGAAGTATGTGTAAAAGAAATAAACACCTACCCAAAATAAAATATTGAATAAGAAGAATATAAAGCGTTTAGCTATTGGTGTATAGCTTTTCATTAAGTTGCAATATCTTATTTTTTTAAGAAAGAGATAGGTTTTTGCGGTAAAATCCCTGAAACTGTAGACAAATAACGGGTTTATGTTATTTGACTAATTAAGGAGTTTAATGTGTAGTTTAGGGAAGAGAAAAGGAATCTTATCGATATTATAAAACTCAAATGAACTATAAGTATAGGTTTGTGTCGTAAATAACTTTAAAAATTAAAATTATGAAATTCTTATTCTCAAATCTTTTAAATGAAGGAGGGGCAATGTTTATGTACCCAACATTATTAATGCTAATAATCTGTATTGTATTAATAGTGAAATTATTGTTTAAAGAGGACAGTAATGGAAAAACAAGTGATTTACTTAAACATATAAGTTTGTTTGCTTTGGTTTATGGGTTTTTAGGGTTGTTTTTTGGGTTAATTGGTGCGTTTGATAATATTAGTTCAATGCAAGGAGATATAGCAACTCCTGTTTTAGCAGCAGGTTTAAAAATAGGTTTGTTAGCCCCGTCTTTTGGAATGTTAGTTTTTTTAATAGCAAGACTGGGGTTACTTGCTGTAATTATAAAGAAATGATGGTATAGGTTTAATTAGTTACTAATTAAAATACCCATTTCTGTTTAGAAATGGGTATTTTTGTTTTATGAGAAAAATTAAACTGATTTGGGATTTTAAAGGTCCTGACGGATTGGAAACTGCAAAACATCACTGCATCCACCTTAAAGAATTTGCTCAGATAGATAGTTTGCCTTACCATGAAGTAAATTTTGTATCTTTAAACGAAATGCACACCATTGCCTTTATAGTGGTTAATGAAGAAAACATGAAAATCTTTAGAGATGCATTAAAACCTCACAGAGGAGAATTAGCTTAATTAACAGTAAAAAAAAATAGACCTATGTTTTTAATTAATGCCTTAGCAAAACCTAAAAAATCTTCTGAACATTACGATGAAGTTATCGGAGCTTACGTAAGCTTATATATCGATTATAAAGATATTGAAGGAGCTATGCGATTAGCGAAATTTTACATCAAAAATGAAGACTGGAAAGTAGTTGAAATAGAAGACGAATATTTTACGTTAGATTCAGTTGAAGACGTAGAAGATGATGAGCAAAAAGAATTATATGAAGAAGCTGTAGAGTACGGATATTCTATCATTTTTAACTGCTACGAAGAAGAAGGGGAAGACGAAGACTAAAAAAGTAAAGTCATTTCGAATGAAGAACTTTTAAAGCTTTGTTCGAAATGATTTTTTATTCAGCAATAGCATTGGCACAAATAAACCCACCAGTCCAAGCATTTTGAAAGTTGAATCCACCAGTAACGGCATCAATATTTAATACTTCGCCAACAAAAAATAAATTTTGATGTTTTTTACTTTCAAAACGCTTAAAGTTAATTTCTTTTAAATCCACACCACCAGCAGTAACAAACTCCTCTTTAAAAGTAGTACGACCATTGGCATTGAACAAACCTTTGGTTAATTGATTTGCTAAGTTTTGAAGTTGTTTATTACTTATATCAGCCCAATTTTGACTGCTTTTTATATCTGAAGCAACAACCAAACGTTCCCATAATCGGCGTGGAATATCACTAAAAGGTGATTTTAAAATTATCTGTTTTTTAGCCTGTGATTTCTTTAGTCCTTGTAATTCTTCGAGAACAGAGTTTGTGTCTTGTCCTAACCAATTTACCAGTACATTGTATTGATAGTTTTTATCAGCTAAAAGACGAGCACCAAAAGCTGATAGTTTTAAGATTGCAGGACCGCTTAATCCCCAGTGCGTAATCAATAACGGGCCAGAGTTTTCTAAATTAGTTCCAACAAGTGTAACTTCTGCATTAGGTACAGAAATCCCGCCCAAATCAATAATTCGTTTGTCTTTTATGTTGAAAGTAAATAAAGAAGGAACAGGTTCAATAATAGTATGGTCTAGAGTTTCGCATAATTCCCAAACTTTTTTACTGCTTCCAGCAGCAATAACTACGAAATCAGCTTCAAAATATTGGTTTTTTGTGTTGATAACCCATTTCTTACCTTGTTGATAAATGGCATTTACACCATGGTTTTTCAAGACAGTAATTCCGAGGTTATCAACAGCGTTTTGAAAACAATCTATAATTGCTTGAGAAGTATTTGCTTCGGGAAAAACACGACTGTCTGCTTCAATTTTTAAAGGTACACCACGGTTTTCAAACCATTCAAAGGTGTCTCCAGTCATAAATTGATGAAAAGGTCCTAATAACTCTTTTTCACCTCTTGGGTAGAATTTTGTTAGTTCTTTAGGTTCAAAACAAGCATGCGTAACATTGCAACGACCTCCACCAGAAATTTTTACTTTTTGTAAAACCTCTTTTCCTTTCTCAAGAATAGTAATGTCCAATTCAGGATTGAGTTCTTTTGCATTAATTGCAGTAAAATAACCTGCAGCTCCACCACCTATAATAATTACTTTTTTCATTATAAAATCATTTCTTTATACGAAAGAACAGTGTCGAATCCTTTTTGTTTAAAGTAACTTATTGTGTCTTCGTTTCCAGTAGCTAAAACAAAATCACCACCCCAAGCTCCTAAACTTTTTACTTCACCAAAATAATCAGAAAACAATCTCTCTTTTACAGTGACTTGCTTTGTAATTGAGCTAATGATTTGCTCATGTTCAATGATAATTTTACCCAGATCTTTGGAAGTTTTAGCTTTTAAAAACTCTTGAGTTAAATTATTGAGTTCTGGAATTAATTGTTGTGCTTCTTCTTTGTGTTTTTTATAATGAGCAATTCCTTCTCTACTATTTTGTTTTTGATTCAAATGAATAAAAAATAACTCTTCAGAAAAACTAGGTTTAAAATTAACTTCTTCAACAAGAGGCAGTTTTTCTTTTAGTTTATATAGAATTGGTGTATTGTGTTTTGCACAAGCAATATCGTAACCACTACCAGAAAAAGCATTCCAAAGTAAGGTAAACGGATTCACATTTGCCCAAGTAGCAATATTGTTAATTAAGGTTGATGAACTTCCTAATCCCCAGTTTTGTGGAAAAGTTAAATTGGTTTTTACAATAAAACCGTGCTCAGTATTTAAAAATTCTTGATTTAAACGTTTTGCTTCTTGTAAAATATCTCGTAAAGTCTCAGCAATAAATTCAGCACTTCCTTCTTTGTCTGAATTAAACGTAGCTGAAGTTAATCTTAGTTTGGGTAAATCAAAAGAAGCCTCGAACCAACATTCTCCAGTATGTGTAAAACTTCCCCAGATAAGTTGAGATTCCTTGATGGGTTCAACAATTAAATCTTGCCCAAACTTAGTAGGAACAGCTAAAGAAGTTGCACCATCCAAAACAACATATTCTCCAGTGAGTAATAATTTTCCGTTAGAATAGTGTCGCATTATACTAATCCAAATTGTTTAAAATGATGTGTAAAGTGTTTTACTTGAAATTTTTTCCAGTATTCATAGTCTAGTTCTCCAAAGAAAGGATGTACGACTGTTCGGTTTGGATTTTCAGTAAAAACAGTTTCGAAGAATTGGACTTGTTTAATTAAATCATCAATAGCTTCTTCTATTGAATTAAATTTCAAAGGAGTTGGGTCTTCTGATAAAAATGGAGCTTTAAACCCGATTTGTAATTCACTATCAGAATTTAAGAATGGTTTTCTACGAGTTGTTTTTTCACTAGAAACATAAATGTCAACATTCCAATTCCCGTTAGCTATTTTAGTAACTATACTTAAGTGCTCAACCATTTGTTGTCCGTTCATTTTTCCAAATAAAGGTTTTGCATCAGTTTTTAAATTAGCAAGTGTACTACGTACTCCTTCCTCATTTAAAAAATCTACCCATTGTACTTTGGGCTTACGTAATTCGTTGAGCTTTTCAACCACAGCACTATGTGAGGCTGTTCTGTCTTCAAAATAGGCAGCTACAACTTCTTTTTCTTCATTAGTAGCTTTGTGTTGATTTAAAATATTCATCAAGTGCATTTTCATATGCCCATGTTGAATTCCTTTAGTAGTTAAGGCACGTAAAGCAGCAAAATTCTGAGCTAAACCAGCAGCAGCAATAATTTGCATTAAGATGCGTGCGCTTGGTTTTTGCATCATGTCTAAAGATAGTTTAGCCATAGGGTGTAAAGCGGTCAAACCTCCTACAGTTCCAAGTGCTAGTGGAATTTCAATCCAAAACCTAAAAACTCCGTTTTTTACTTCACAGTGGGTTAGGCTTTTATATTGTCCGTCTTTTGAAGCGTACGCATGTGCACCAGCCTCAATTGCTCTAAAATCGTTACCTGTTGCTAATACAACAGCATCGATTCCGTTCATAATTCCTTTGTTGTGTGTTACTGCACGATATGGTTCTATCTCAGCAATCTTAACAGCTTGTTCAAATTTTTGAGCAAATTTTTCAGGATTTTTCCCGCCTAATTCTTCTATTTTACAGCTCACTTCAGCCTTTACTAAACACTCAGGAACGTAATTAGAAAGAATACTCATTACAATTTCAATATCATCTTTTCTAAAAGTTCTTGCAATAGCTTCTAAACAAGAATTGATGAAATTGGCTCCCATACTATCTTTAGTTTCAAAAGTAACATGTAATTGATAGTAGTTTGCAAGCTTATCAGTTTTGTCAACTAATTGAATATCTAAAATTCCACCACCACGTTTTTCCATGTTTTTAGTAATGGATGCCGTAGCTGCATATAATTCAGTTTTTTGTTGATTGAAATAGTTTGTTAGCTCGTTCTTGTCACCAGCATACATAAAGTGCACTTGACCAATTTTGGTAGTAGAAATCACTTCGGTTTTAAACCCACCACGAGTACTCCAGAATTTAGCAACTAAAGAAGCAGCAGCAACTACAGAGCTTTCTTCAACTACCATTGGTATTACGTAACTGCGTCCGTTAATAATAAAATTAGGAGCAATACCGTAAGGCATATAAAAGTTAGAAATTGTATTTTCAATAAAATCATCATGCAATTGTTGTAGCTTATCATCTACATTCCAATATTGCGTAATAGTTTGTATAATTTCTGGTTGATTGTTAAAGTAAGTTTTTGCCAACCAGTCTATTTTTTCTTCTTTGGTAAGTTTAGAAAAACCAGAGATCGTTTTAGACATTCTCAATTCTTTTTTGATGGCTCAAAGATACGTGAATCATGTTAAAATGGTTGTGTTATTTGGTTTTTATGATTTTTTTGAGGGGATTTTTGGCTATTTTTCCGTAAACTTGGCAAACTTTTTAGATAAACAACAACTTAACATGAAGAAATTATTACTATTGTTTATAGGGATATCTTCGCTAGTACAAGCTCAAAAAAAAGATATTTCTTTAGAGGATATATGGCGAAAAGGCACGTTTAGAGCCGATTATATGAACTCTTTAAATTCTATGAATGGAGATTTTTATTCGCTATTGAATTATGGAGAAGGCAGTTCTACTGTAGATAAATACAGCTACGAAACTTTAGAAAAAGTAGCAACTATAGTTGATAGTAAAGATTTAGCTGGATTAGAATATTTTCAATCATATAGCTTTAACAACGATGAGACTAAATTAATTTTAGGAACAAACTTCAAACAAATTTTTCGTCATTCATATTTAGGTACATTCTATGTGTATGATATAGCTACAAAATCATTAGACTTAATAGGAGAAGATATTCAGGAACCAACTTTTTCTCCTGACAGTAAAAAAATAGCGTACGCTAAAGACAACAATTTATTTATTAAAGATTATTCAGATGCCAATATTGTAATTCAAATTACCAATAGTGGTAAAAAGAATGAAATCATTAACGGTATTACTGATTGGGTTTATGAAGAGGAATTTGGTTTCGTAAAAGCATTTGAATGGAGTAAAGACAGTAAAAATTTAGCATATTTACGTTTTGATGAAAGTAAAGTTAAAACTTTTTCAATGGACGTATATGGAAAAGAAAAATATCCAACACAGCATGTGTTCAAATACCCAAAAGCAGGAGAGGAAAATGCTAAAGTGGTATTACGTATATTTTCATTAGAAACTAATAAGACTGCAGAAATTAGAGTTGGAGATTACGAGTATATTCCAAGAATTAACTGGACAAACAACCCAAATATATTAGCTGTTAGAACATTAAATCGTCACCAAAATGATTTAAAAATGTATTTTGTTGATGCAACTACTTTTAATAGTTCTGTAGTTTTAAACGAAACTGATAAAGCCTATGTGGATGTTACAGATGATTTAACTTTTTTAGATGATAATAGTTTTATTTGGACAAGTGAAAAAGATGGGTACAACCATATTTATCACTATGATAAGGACGGAAAATTATTAAATCAAGTAACTAAAGGAAACTGGGAGGTTACTTCATACTACGGATATAATGCAGATAAGAAAACTATTTATTATCAATCAGTAGAAAATGGTTCTATCAATAGAGGAGTATATAGTGTTTCTTTAGAAGGAAAAAACAAAAAGTTGTTAAGCAACTCTTCAGGAACAAACAATGCTGCCTTTAGTAAAAATATGCACTATTTTATTAATACCTTTTCTGACGTAAATACACCACCAGTGTATACGTTAAGAAATGATGAAGGGAAGGTGTTAAAAACTATAAAAGATAATGCAGCTTTAAAAGAAACTATTGCAGGATATAATTTAAGTAAAAAAGAGTTTTCTACAATTAATGTAAATGGAAACGACTTAAATATGTACACTATCAAACCTGCAAATTTTGATGCAAATAAAAAGTATCCTGTATTAATGTATCAATACTCAGGACCAGGTTCTCAAAATGTAAAAAACAGCTGGAATGGTTCTAACGATTATTGGCACCAAATGTTAGTGCAAAATGGTTACATCGTAGTTTGTGTAGATGGAAGAGGAACAGGTTTTAAAGGACGTGACTTTAAGAAAGTTACTTATATGAATTTAGTGAAGTATGAAACAGAAGATCAAATTTCAGTAGCTAAAGAGTTAGCAAAATTATCGTATGTAGATGCTAATAGAATCGGTATTTGGGGATGGTCTTTTGGAGGACATATGAGTACAAACTGTTTGTTAAAAGGTAATGATGTGTTTGCTGCAGCAATAGCAGTAGCACCAGTTACTACTTGGCGATTCTATGATACTGTTTATACGGAACGTTACATGCGTACGCCTGAGGAAAATCCAACAGGATATGATGATAACTCTCCATTAAATTATCCAGAGTTATTAAAAGGAAAATACTTATTAATTCACGGAACAGGTGATGATAATGTACATGTGCAAAATGCTTATAGAATGGCAGAAGCGTTAATTCAAGCAAACAAGCAGTTTGAATGGGGAATGTATCCAGATAAGAATCATGGTATTTACGGAGGAAACACACGTTTACACCTGTATACTAAAATGACTAACTTTATTAAAAACAACCTATAAAATTCGACAAACTATGAGTACAGTTAAACAGGCACATGAAAAAGAGCTATTTGGGCAACCAGTAGGTCTGTATATTTTATTTTTAACAGAAATGTGGGAGCGTTTTTCTTATTATGGGATGAGAGCTTTATTAGTTTTATATATGACTACATCGGCTATGGGAGATGATCCAAGAGGAGCTGGTTTAGGGTGGACTAGTAAAGAAGCACTGGCTCTTTATGGATGGTATACAATGCTTGTTTATGTAATGTCTATTCCTGGAGGAATGATAGCAGATAAGTTATTAGGACAGAAGAAATCCGTTTTATGGGGAGCTATTATTTTATGTTTGGGGCATGGTGTATTAATATTAACTGACATTTGGGCTTTTTATACAGGATTAGGTTTGGTGATTTTAGGAGTTGGTTTATTGAAACCAAATATTTCAACGATGGTTGGAGGTTTATATAAGGAGGGAGATATCCGAAGAGATAAAGGTTTTTCTATTTTTTATATAGGAATAAACTTAGGATCTTTATTAGCAACTATGATTGTAGGTTTGGTTGTTGCAGAATGGGGCTGGCATGCTGGTTTTGGGTTAGCAGGAGTTGTTATGGTTTTAGGTTTAATTAATTACTTATATGGTCAAAAATATTTAAAGGAGGTTGGTAATTTTGTGCCAAGTAATAAGGATAATAATTCAATTTCTTATGGAAAGTTGTATTCAAAACTATTTAATTCACCAAAACAATTGATTTTTGTAGTTATATTGTTATGTGGATCTGCTCTAGGATGGTATAAACTAGGTTGGGGTTATGGTTTGTTGTTTTTATTTTTAACAGGAATAACAGCTTTGTTAATGATGATATATAAAGAATTAGAAACACAGGTTTTTAAAGATCGTTTCTTAGTGCTTTTATTATCATTTATAATGGTTATAATATTTTGGGGAGCATTTGAACAAGCTGGAGGTTTAATGAATTTGTATACAGAAACAAATACAGATAGAAATCTGTTTGGTTGGCAAGTACCTACAGTTATGTTTCAAAGCTTAAATGCAGGGTTTATAATTTTATTTGCCACTGGAGTAGCAAGCTTTTGGGCTAAAAGAAAACTTAAAGGAAAAGAGGCTTCTTCTTTATTTAAAATGGCTTTAGGGATAATAATAATGGGATTTGGTTTCTTATTTATGGTTTTTGCAGCAATGGAATTTGATAAATCAGGTTCATCAAGTATGTTATGGTTAGTGTTAGCATATTTATTTCATACTATAGGGGAGTTATGTATTTCTCCAGTAGCATTATCGTTTATCACTAAGCTGGCCCCTGTAAAATATGCAGCCTTAATGATGGGAGTATATTTTGCAGCTACAGGTTTAGGGAATAAAGTAGCTGGAATTGTAGGTGAGTCTGCTTCGGAGTTTGGAGAACTAACTATTTTTTCAGGAATTTTAATATTTACTGTAGTAATAGGAGGGTTATTCATTTTAATGTTAAAACCGTTGAAACGACTTACACATGGAGCTGAAGAGAAAGAGAGAGACTTGACAAACGAAGAAGCAGAAGGATTCGAATTAGCAGATAATAACTAAAAAACAAACAAACCTTGGTAGTATATACTATTAAGGTTTTTCTATTATAAACTATATATTAAGAAGAATGAGTACAGATATTGAAAATTTATTTAAAGACAAAGTTTTAGGACACCCAGCAGGTTTGTTCGTTTTGTTTTTTACTGAAATGTGGGAGCGTTTTTCGTATTACGGAATGCGAGCTATTTTAGTTATTTTTTTAACCGGAGCTATAACAGGTAATAACCCAGGATGGGGATGGAGCACATCAGCAGCATTATCGCTTTTAGGAACATACGCCTTGTTTGTTTACCTGACACCTTTGTTAGGAGGATGGTTAGCAGATAATAAAATAGGCTATAGAATGGCAGTAGTTATTGGTGCATTATTAATGACACTTGGACATGCAGCAATGGCAGTTGAAACGCCTACTTTTCTTTATATAGGAATTGCTTTATTAATTGTAGGAAATGGTTTTTTTAAACCTAATATGACTTCAATTATCTCAAAAATGTATGCAGGTAAGGATGCCAAGAAAGATGGTGCTTACAACATTTTTTATATGGGAGTTAATGCTGGAGCTTTTATTGGAATAATGCTTTGTGGTTGGGTTGGTGAGAAAATAGGTTGGTCATGGGGATTCGGTTTAGCAGGTATTTTTATGCTGTTAGGGATGCTACAGTTTTATTTTGCACAACCTCTTTTTGGAAGCTTAGGGGATAAACCTGTAAAGAAAAATGTAGAAGACTCTACGCAAACAGTTGATGTTGATACTGAAAAAAGAAACCCTTTTTCAATAGTAGACTATGCATTAATAGCAGTTTTTACTGTTTCTGCATTAATATTTATTTTCAACGATCCGTTAAGTAAAATAGGGAACATACAAACATTAAACTTTACAGTTGCAGGATTGAGTGACTCTTTGTTTTTTGCTCTGTTAGCTGCAATTAGTTTTATTGTGTTGTTAATTGTTAGAATTCCTAGGTACACAAAAATAGAAAGAGACAGAATGATAGCTTTTTCTATTTTCTCTCTATTTACCATATTTTTCTGGGCTGCATTTGAACAAGCAGCTGGATCACTTCCAATTTATACCAGAGATTTTACAAATAGAATTTTGGAAGGTACTGCTGGAACAGTATTTAAAGTAGTAGATTTATTGGTGACAGTTGTACCATTAGGTATAATTACCTATGTATTAATTAGTTTATTTAAAAAGACGTTTAAAAAAATAGGTTTAGCCAATATTATATTAGGAACAAGCTTCTTAATCGTTTGGGCTATTGTTTTGTACAAGCTTTATGTAGAGTTCAATGATCCTAATACAGAGGTGCCAGTAACTTGGTTTGCGATATTAAATTCGTTATTCATTATTATTTTTGCTCCGTTATTTACTAAATGGTGGGATAGTAGCTATAATCCTCCAGCATCTGTAAAATATTTCTTAGGATTAGCACTATTAGCTTTAGGTTTTGGTTTTCTTGCGTTTGGTGCAAGAAATGTTGCTGCAGGAGCAGAAGGAGCAAGTTTAAGTATGGTTTGGTTAGTATTAGCGTATTTATTCCATACTTTAGGTGAGCTTTGTTTATCTCCAATGGGATTATCGTATTTAAGTAAGTTAATTCCAACTCGTATGATTGCGTTTATGTTTGGAGTTTACTATTTGGCAATTGCAATAGGTAATAAATTAGCTCATTACATTGGAGGTGATATAGAAAAAATTACACAGGAGTATAGTTTATCAGGTTTTTTCTTGATATTTGCTATTGTACCGTTTGTATTAGGTATAGTTTCATTATTACTACACCCACTTCTGAAAAAATTAATGCATGGAGTTAAATAACTCTAAATAAACGTTAAAACAATATTTTACAACCTGTCAATTTTAAATATTGGCAGGTTTTTTTGTAAATTTGGAACACTTATTGAGACTTAAGGAGTATGAAAAAAATAATAATAGTAGTAGTTTTAACCGTTATTTCATTAGGGGTAAAAGCACAAGATAAAGTAAATTGGTTAAGCTTTGAAAAGGCAATGGAAATGAGTGAGAAAGATCCAAAACCAATTTTAGTAGATATTTATACCGATTGGTGTGGCTGGTGTAAAAAAATGGATAAAACCACTTATAAAAATAAAACAATTGTTGCGTATATCAATACGCATTATTACCCAGTAAAATTAAACGGGGAAGCAAAACACGATATTACTTTTCAAGGTAAAACTTTTAAGTATGAAGCTCAGGGAAGAAGAGGATATCATCAATTAGCAGCAGCGATTATGAAAGGGCAGCTAAGTTATCCATCAACAGCTTTTTTTAATACAGAAAGGCAATTGTTACAGAATGTTCCTGGATATTTAGAAGAAAAAAGATTTGAAAAAATACTAGCGTATTTTAATAAAGATAACTACAAAAACACACCTTGGCCAGAGTTTGAAAAAAACTTTAAAAGCGCCATGTAAAAATTATTCTTCAAAGATAAAAGCACCATTTTGACCAGTATGCCAAAATGGTGTTTTTTGTTTACAACAGGTTTCTTTCCATCTATTGATGTACGATTTATAGTTACTACCATCAGCAATAATTTGTTGAGGTTTTAGCGAAGTAATAAGTCTGTTTAAATTTATTTTGGGACTATTTTGTAGAATAACTGTCGGATTTTGAATGCCATTTATTTGATACACGCCTAAACTATCTACAATCAAAATTTGTTTGTTTTTGTATGAGATGATGTTAAAAACCGAATCAATACTTTTTGAGGAAATATGTTCACCAACTCTATAAGATAGTAATAGTTTTTGCTGATGAAGAACAGAGTCATTTAAAGAACTAAAAATTGATAATTCTTTACCATTTCTTTTTCCTAAAACAGACTGTCGGCTTTTATGAAATACAATGAATTCAACTTTGTTGCTAATTTGATATTTCTCATAAAAATAAAATCCCTGTAGTACTATAATTGAAGTTAATAAGAAAATGATACTTTTTGAAGTTTTTCGAATCCAAACTCGATATAAGAGAACGATTAAAACATACCAAACCACCATAGTTGTTAAAGACATGGGAATTTCTTTCAATAAAAAATCTTCTTGATGTGAAACCCAGTCGACAAAACGATTCATTAAAGAAATAATAGATCCATAAACATCAGCGATGAACTGGGGTAAGCTGTTTAAGACAGCTAAAAGAATTACAACAATTCCTAGGAGTAAAATACTACTTAAAAAAGGAATGATAATTAAGTTTGATATAATAAACAACCCAGGAAATTGATGAAAGTAATACAAACTAATGGGTAAGATTCCTGCTTGTGCTGCTATCGAAACCGTAAACAAGCTCCAACCTTTATCAAGTAACCAAAACTTAGGATTCCAAAGATTATAGAGTAAAGGTTGTACCCAAACAATGCCAAAAACGGCTAAATAACTCAATTGAAATCCGACATCAAATAAAAACATTGGCTTTATCAAAAGCAGGAAGAGCATAGAGCTGATTAAGGAGTACTCTATAATTTTTTTACGTTTAAACGATTGCCCGATAGCCACAAAAGTAAACATGGTTACGGCTCTAACTACTGACGCGGATAAACCAGCTATAAAAGCAAAACACCAAAGTAGTAATACTATAGAAACGGCTTTTATAAGCACCCCGTAAGGAAGCTTTTCTATAGGCTTAAACAAATAGGAGAGGAGTAAGAGTAAAATACCAATATGTAGCCCAGAAATAGCTAGAATATGAATAGCACCAGCATTTGTGTAGCTTTCTAACAAATCTTTTGAAATTTCTTGTCGTTGTCCTAACAACAAAGCATTAATTACTGCAAACTCGTTATTTGAAAAATGATACTTTTTTAAAGAAGCCTGTATTTTCTCTCTGAGGTTAGCTGATAAACCAACTAAAGAAAAGCTAGTATTTTCTAATTGTTTGAACTGCTGCTTGTTTAAAAATACTTGATGGTAAATGTATTGTTTGGCTAAATACTGTTTATAATCAAACTGATGCGGATTTAAAGGAGGAATTAATTCTTTAAAAGGAGTTTTTATAAAAATTCGATGACCAACTTTTAAAGGGGATGATAAACTATCCTTTTGAATGTTTAGAAGAATATATCCAGTGGTTTTAGTAGAATCAACTTGTGAAACTTTGGCAACATACTTTGTATAGTAATTCCCAGGTTTTAATACTTTTTGTATGGTAAGTACAGCAGTGAAATTTTCAGTTAATTGATGTTCATAATAACTCGCATAATTCTTCGGATTGTGAATATAAGTAGCGCTAATTCCGATAAAAACAAAGAATAGTAGTGCGGCAGCACTAAATGTTTTTCGTGTTTGAGTTCTTTTTAAAAAATAAAGAATAATTAAAAAACCTATTAAAGAAGAAAGCAAATATATAAAACCATACAGCCAAATCTGTATATAAAACTGAAGAGTTATACCAACAATAAGGCACACCAAAAAGTGAAAAGGAGGGTATTCTAACAATTTTTTCATAGCTCTTTAAAGTTATGAAAAAACTGCGAATATGAAAAATTTAGTTTATTATGATGTTGAATAACTGTTAGTTACAGGTTTTTATGCATTAATTTGGGGTTTAGCCCGAGTAATATCAATTCTAACTGAATTTGGATATAGTAGAACTCACCGTTATAGATTGTTAGTTTTAATAAGTCAAAATTTTAATTACCAAAAAGATAAAAAGTCCAAATGTTGTAAAAATTGATAATAATGACCTTAAATTTTGTCGTTTAATCATGCTTCCATATTTTTTAACATCTTTATTTAAGTCTAATTCCCATTCCATTCGCTTCGCAACGTGTCTATAAATTTCCATTTGCCAATATTCCAAAAACATTAAATAAATCAAATTTGCAATAGGCAGGATTGCCATCCAAAGACTCAAGATTGTGTTATCAGTTGGAAATTTACTTAACCCAAGAAATGCAGCTATGAGCATATTATTAAAATTGAAAAGTTTGTCGTGAATCCGATCAAAAGTTGACTGTATTTTTTTAGAAGCATCTTCTGCTTCTTTTTCAGCCTTCTTAATTAATTCATCACCTTCAGCAGTCATTTCATTCGTGTTAATACGAGCTTCGTTTTTGGCAAGTAATTCTAAAATTCTTTGTAATATCTTGTTTGTCTCTTTTGATTCGCTCATTTTTTCAAATTACATTTCGTTATTGGAGATATGAGTTCTTTTTATTGACTTATATCTGTTTATAGCTAAGTTATCTAAATAAGCATAAAAACCAAACAAAAAAGCAACCTCAAATGAGATTGCTTTTTAATTTTATATAGTTTTTTGAAATGCGTTATACGATTTCTACAAACAAACCTTCCTCAGTTTTTTCAACTTTAGCAAGACTGTTTTTGGTTAATCCTTTAATGGTTTTATCCCATTTTTTGTTAGACAAACCACTTTGTGTTTTTAATTCGTTTAAACCTATTTTTTCAGCTTTTTCTAATAGTGCTAACACAGCTTTTTCATCGTCGTTCAATTCAACTGAAGGAGCTTGTTTTTCTGGCTTCATTTGAGGGAAGAATAATACTTCTTGAATAGACGGATTGTTCGTTAAATACATAATTAAACGATCCATTCCAATTCCTAATCCAGAAGTAGGAGGCATACCATATTCTAACGCACGTAAGAAATCTTGATCGATAAACTCACCAGCTTCATCATCACCACGAGCAGCTAACTTTAACTGAGCTTCAAAACGCTCACGTTGGTCGATTGGGTCGTTCAATTCAGAATATGCATTGGCAATTTCTTTACCACAAACCATTAGTTCAAAACGCTCTGTTAATTCAGGATTGTCACGGTGCTCTTTACACAATGGAGACATTTCCTTAGGATAATCGGTAATAAATGTTGGTTGAATGTAGTTTCCTTCACATTTCTCACCAAAAATCTCATCAATTAACTTTCCTTTACCCATCGTTTCATCCACTTCGATACCCATGTCTTGAGCAGCTTTACGGATTTCATCTTCCGATTTTCCGTTGATATCAAAACCAGTAAAGTGTTTGATAGAATCTGTCATAGTAACACGTGCATATGGAGCTTTAAAGTCAACTTTATGCTCTCCAAAAGTAGCTTCAGTAGTTCCGTTTACAGCTAAAGCACAGTGCTCTAATAATTTTTCAGTGAATTCCATCATCCAGTTGTAGTCTTTGTAAGCTACATAAATTTCCATTGCGGTAAATTCTGGATTATGTGTTCTGTCCATTCCCTCGTTACGGAAGTTTTTAGAAAACTCATATACACCATCAAAACCACCAACAATCAAACGCTTTAAGTATAATTCATTAGCTATACGCATGTATAATGGAATATCTAATGCATTATGATGTGTAATAAATGGTCTTGCTGCTGCACCACCAGGAATTGGTTGTAGAATAGGTGTTTCTACTTCAAAATATCCTGCATCGTTGAAAAACTGACGCATGGCGTTGAATAACTTTGTACGTTTTACAAACACGTCCTTTACTTGCGGGTTCACAACCAAATCAGCATAACGCTGACGGTAACGCATTTCGGGGTCGGTAAATCCATCAAAAGTATTTCCTTCAGCATCTACTTTTGGTAACGGCAAAGGCTTTAAAGACTTACTTAATAATTTAAAATCTTTTACCATTACAGTAATTTCTCCAACTTGAGTTTTAAATAACTCTCCTTCAATACCTACAAAATCACCAATATCTAGTAATTTCTTATATACTTCGTTGTACAAAGTTTTGTCTTCACCTGTACAAATTTCATCTCTGTTAAAGTATATCTGAATACGTCCTTCACTATCTTGCAATTCAGCAAAAGAAGCCTTTCCTTGAATACGACGAGACATTAATCTACCAGCAATTACGACCTTCTTTCCTTCTTTAAACTCCTGTTTAATCTGTTTGGAATTAGAATCTAATGGAAATAAATCTGCTGGATATGGATTGATACCCAATTCACGTAATTTTGATAGTTTTTCTCTACGTACAACTTCTTGTTCTGATAATTGCATTGACTTAATTTTTAAGTAATTTTTGTTTAAAGGTGTAAAGATACAATCTATTACAAAATTAGACAACGGTAGTATCATATAGATTTTATAAAAAAAGTAATTTTTATTTGTAGGTTTTAAAAAAGGATGTATATTTGCAGGCTGTCTAATTTTAAAAGGACAGCATTTAGTTGTGTTGTTAGATACTTTAAATAGTATCATGGTTTTGTTAACCAATGGAAAGCTTCCCTTAGATGGGTTGCTTTTTTTTTGCAGTTTAGTTACGTTTATTATGAAGCTATTTCCCGCTTTCAGCACTCGCTCTCTACGAGGAGCTCAAACAAATGCTTCAATCGGGGCTAAATAATTAATCGTCATTTCGACCGAAGAGAGAAATCTTAAGGTTATGAGTTACTCCCTTACATGAGATTTCTCAATTTCTTTACTCCCTAGTTCAAAAAAGATAAAAAGTATTAGCCGAATGAAGAAGAGCTTTATAGTTAGAATTGAAATGTAAAAGAAACTTTTTCCTAAAAAAAAGCGGCTTTATACTCCCAGAACTTAACAAAAAACAGTACTAAGAATACCATAGATATTGAAAACTTAATTGTAGCCGAGGCTAAAAACCCTAAAAAAGCACCAAATGATGCTTTGATTGCTCTATTAGTATCTTTACTATCATAAATTAATTCACCAACCAAAGCACCTACGAAAGCGCCAATTAAAATTCCGAAAGGAATAGGAGAGAGTAATCCAATAATTAAACCGATAGTAGTACCGTATACTCCATATTTCGTACCTCCAAATCGTTTAGTTCCCATTGCAGGGATAAAGTAATCAAGAAAAAATATAATGACAGCAATAGCTAAAGTGATTCCTAAAAATGTCCAATTTTGAGGAACAGCTTTTGTTAAGTGTAATAATAACAAACCTACCCAGCTAGTAATAGGCCCTGGTAATACTGGTAGAAATGAACCAATAATTCCTAAACAAGCAAATACAAATCCGAGTATAACTAAAAATATATCCATTAACTTTTTTATAGATAAGACGAAGATATGAAAGCTTTGTTACATATTTATTAACTAAAAAATTAGTTTAAACTAATTTTTTAGTTATATTTGTTATTGTAGTTTAAAAATATAAAGCATCAAATATGAGAAAGTTATTATTGGTTTGTTTACTTATTGTATTGTTTTCATGTAGTAAAGAAAATGAAGAAGTAGTTGTAAATCTTCAAAATGAAGTAGCAATTAATGAAATAAAAAAGCTAGATCTAGATACTAAGTATAAAAATTTATTAAATCCAGAATTTACAACAGATGAAGAATATAAGGAAGTAACGAAATCATGGGGTGATTTTCATAAACAAGTAGGGAAGGTTTTAAAAGAGAATGACTTTGATTGGGGAGTAAAAGACAGTTCTGTGAAAATACTCAATAAAATTTATTTTAATAAAGATGGAGAAGTGAATTATATGATGTTTAAAGTAATGAATGAAAATGTTACTAGTAGTAAAAAGAGAGAATATGAACAATTGCTGACTGAAAATATCACAAAGTTAAAAATAGACTTAACAAGGAAGGAAAAATTTGCCCAATGCGGTAATGTGAAATATTTAAATAAATAAAATGAGTAAACAATTAACGAAGGCAGAAGAGCAAATAATGCAGGTATTATGGAGGTTGAATAAAGCTTCAGTAAAAGAAGTCATAACCGAATTACCAGAACCAAAACCAGCATACAATACAGTTTCAACTATTATTAGAATTTTGGAGACAAAAGAGTTTGTAGGGCATGAGCCAAAAGGTAGGGGGTATGTGTATTATCCGTTAGTAGAAAAGTCAGAGTATAGTAATGAGAGTTTACACAAGTTAATGAACGGTTATTTTGGAGGTTCATTTAAAAGCATGGTGTCATTTTTTATGAAAGAAAACAAAATGGACATTCAAGAGCTAGAAAGTATTTTAAAAGAGGTGAATAAAAATAAGAAGTCATGATAAACTACATTATTCAAGTTGTATTATTTCAAGTTCTTTTTGTAGCGGTGTATGATTTCTTTTTAAGTAAAGAAACTTTTTTCAATAAAAATAGATGGTACTTGTTAAGCACTGCATTACTTTCTTTTATGTTGCCTTTATTTAAAATTCCGACAGTTCAAAAAGCTGTTCCTCAAGAATATTACACTTTATTACCAGAGGTAGTGTTATCACCTCAAAAAGTAATCGAAAAAGCTGCTTGGTATCAATCTGTTAATTATTTAGATGTATTGTTTTGGATTGGATGTTTATTGTTTTTTGTAGTGTTTTTAATAAAGTTAGAACGAATCGTACGATTGGTCTTACAGTATGGGGTTGCTAAAAAAGAAAATTATAAGTTGGTTTTACTTCCAAAAGAAACTAAGGCGTTTTCATTCTTCAATTATATTTTTTTGGGAAATGAAATTCCTTCTCCTAAAAAAGAAAAAATTATTCAGCACGAATTGGTACATAGCGAACAGAAACACACATTAGACCTGTTGTTTTTTGAGTTCTTGAAAATAGTTATGTGGTTTAACCCAATGGTATATGTATATCAAAACCGTATCTCTCTAGTTCACGAATATATTTCAGATGCTGTAGCCAGCAAATCAGATAAAAAAGAAAACTATATAAACCATTTACTCGCTGATATTTTTCAGGTCGAGCATATTTCATTCATTAATCAATTTTACAAACATTCATTAATCAAAAAACGAATTATTATGATGACAAAAACACAATCAAAAAAAATTAAACAACTAAAATATTTGTTACTAATTCCCCTCTTAGGAACTATGCTTTTGTATACGGCATGTAGTGAGAGTTCTGAAAGTAATGAAGAAGTAGCAAAAAAAGAACTAACCACCATATATATACAAATGGGAAAAGAGTACCAAAAAGAAATGGTAGGAAAGAAAGAGACTTATTTAGATTTTTATCAAGGAACAGAAATTCCTGGATGGGAAGAGATATCATATAATGATTTATTAGCAGAAGAAAAGCTAGAATATGATGAGGACTTTAGTAATGTTAAAGGAAAAGACGATGCATACTCCAAAACTGTAGAGTTTAAATTGTATAAAAAACCGAATGGGAGAAAAGTAATAGCAAATATTATAGATTTTTCGAAAATTAAGAATAAGTCAATAGATGAAGAAAATGCGCCTTTCGCACTTGTTGAAAAAGTGCCTACTTTTCCAGGTTGTTCAGAAGGTGATAAGGATTGTTTTAATAAGAGTATGATGAAGTTTGTGCAAGAAAATTTCGACGTATCCATAGCTAAAAACTTAGATTTAAAAAGAGGAAAGAAAAAGATTTATATCCAGTTTAGAGTAGATAAGAATGGTAAAGTAACTGATGTAAATGCAAGAGCACCGCACCCTACATTAAAACAGCATGCAGAAGAATTGGTACAAAAATTGCCACAAATGCAACCAGGTGAACATAATGGCAAAAAGGTAAGAGTAGGCTATACTTTACCCATCACATTTAACGTAGAATAAATTAATTATATTGGTCACAAATAACCAATGAACAACACCAAAAATAGAAACGTGAGAAATAAAATTTTACTTATTGTTTTTGTAATAGCATTTCTAAAAGTCGAGGCACAAGTTTCGACTTTTAAAACTATTGATAGTTTAGTGAATATAGGGCGCTACCAAACAGCATTAACAAAGTTACATGAGTTGGATCCTACTTTTCAGTCAACTTCAAAAGTAGCATCTATTTACGCTTCAATTGATGATTATAAAAAGGCTTCTTTATACTATGAAAAGGCATTGGAGTTAAAAGATGATTATTCAGTAAAAGTAAGGTTGGCAAAAGCATATAAAAAAGAAAAAAAGCTACAAAAAGCTATTGATGTTTATGAAGGTATTATAAGTGAGGATGCTGAAAACTTATTTATTAAGTATCAGTTAGGAAAATTGTATGCACAAACCAAGCAACCAGCAAAAGCTATCGATACTTTTAAAAATATCATTAAACAAGATAGTACGAATGCAAATTATCATTACCGATTGGGAATTGCTTATGGAATGTTGAAAAAGCGAAATCTAAAAATAAACAGTTTTTTAGAGGCATATAAAAATGATACAACCCACATTAAATCTATTCACCATTTAGCATTAGCTTATACTTTATTACATGATAAAGATTCAGCAAACATATTTATAAATAGAGGCTTGGTAGTGAACCCTAATCATATCAATTTAAATAAGTTGAAAATTAATGATTTATATAGAGAAGAGAAGTTTACAGAAGCCATTCAATATTTACAAAGAATAGATACCCTAGAGCCTAACGAACATTACACACAAAAAATGTTAGGGCGTAGTTACTTTAATCTAAAGAAATACGACGAAGCAAAAAAGCATTTTAATAAAGCTATAAGAATTGACAAATCAGATTTTAAAGCATATACCTATTTAGGCGACATTAATTTCGAAAAGAAAAAGTTTTACAAAGCTCAGTTAGATTATATGGTGGCAACTTTTGTTGGTAAAGAGCCTAGAGATGTTGAATATTATCAATTAGCAAGAGTTTATGAAGAATTAGGAAACCCTAAAGAAGAATTAAAATCTTATAAAAAAGCTTTTGAGGAAAATAGGAAAAATTATAAGGCTTTATATCAATTAGCTAAAACTAGCGAGGATTATTATAAAGATAAAAGAATAGCTTATAAACACTATAAAAATTATATAAATCGTTTTGAAAGAAAAGATTCAGTTTTAACAAAACATGCAAAAACACGACTAAAAGAAATTAAAAAGTATTATTTCTTACAAGGAGAGATTTTACAATAGTATTTAATTTTGTATATTCATCTTAAAATCAATAAGATGAGTTTTCGCTATGTGACTTTTTTAGCTTGTGCTTTGCTATGTTCTTCTTGCGACTTTTTTTCATACTCAAAAAAGGATAGCGCTCAAGTTGTAGATACAGTAGTTGATTTTACAAAAGTAGATGAGTCTCCTTCTTTTAGTAAATGCAAAAAATTATTTAAAGAAGATAGAGTTAGTTGTTTTAGGGACGAAATTCATAAAAGAGTAACAACGAGTTTAAAGCAACGTAACTTTGTCACTAAAAATAGTATAAATGAAGAAGTTTTAATTGACGTTTTAATTAATAAAGAAGGAAAGTTTGTTTTAGGAAAGGTCACTACTTCTGATGTTGTTATAAATCAATTACCAGAATTAGATAGCATAATAAAGTTGGTAATAGAAAAACTACCAATTATAAGCCCAGCTAAAAAAAGAGGGATTCCTGTAGTGACAAAATATCAGTTACCTATTAAAATTAAAACAGAATAGTACGGTTATAACTTTAAAAGTTCTTCAACAAAATCACGATTATTTGATAAACGAGGAATTTTATGTTGTCCGCCAAGTTTTCCTTTTTCTTTCATCCAATCATAAAATAAGTTTTCACGAGCTTGATGTATTTTAGGCATTGCCAAGGTCATGTTATTATAGCGTTTAGCTTCGTAATCAGAATTACAATTCTTTAAGGCATTATCTAACATTTCAGTAAAATAGGCAAGATTTCTAGGAGGCTTTTTAAACTCAATAATCCACTCATGTGCTCCATTTTCTTTACCGTTCATGAAAACAGGACCAACAGTATATTCTTTAATTTCGCAGTTGGTTTTATCGCTAGCCGCTTTTAAAGCATCTTCAGCGTTTTCAATAATCAATTCTTCACCAAAAACATTGATATGATGTTTAGTACGTCCAGTAATTTTTAAACGATATGGAGTGGTTGAGGTAAATTTAACAGTATCACCAATTAAATAACGCCATAAACCACCATTAGTGGTAATAATAATGGCGTAATTAACATCTTTTTTTACTTCTGAAAGGGGAATCGCTACAGAGTTTTCTCCATTGTATTCACTCATTGGAATAAACTCATAAAAAATTCCATAGTCTAGCATGAGTAACATTTCATCGGAATTGTTTCTATCTTGAATAGCAAAAAAACCTTCTGAAGCATTGTAGGTTTCATAGTATTTAAAATCATCTTTCGGAATGAGTTTTTTATACTGTTCTCTATAGGGATTGAAGTTGATGCCACCATGAAAATAGACTTCCAAATTAGGCCATACTTCCAAAATATTATCCTTACCAGTTTTTTCTAATACTCTATTCAATAAAACCAGCATCCACGAAGGAACTCCAACTAAGCTTGTAATGTTTTCGTGAATGGTTTCGTTAATAATAGCTTCCATTTTTGTTTCCCATTCACTCATTAAAGCAGTTTCTTGTCTTGGAGCAGAGCTAAAATCAGCCCAAAAAGGCATATTTTCAATAATTATAGCAGATAAATCTCCAAAGTAAGTATTGTTGTCTTCGTATACCGCAGAACTTCCTCCTAAACGAAGTCCTTTACCCGTGAAAAGCTTCGCGTTTTCGTTGTTGTTAATGTATAAGCATAACATATCTTTTCCCGCTTTGAAATGACAATACTCAATAGCTTCATCACTTACAGGAATAAATTTACTCTTAGCGTTAGTAGTACCACTTGATTTGGCAAACCAACGAATAGGTGTAGGCCAAAATAAGTTTTGCTCTCCTTTTCTACAACGTTCAATAAGTGGTTCAATGCTTTCATAACGTTGAATGGGAACATTACTAGCAAAGTCAGTATAGTTTTTGATTGAGGAAAAATCTTGTTGTTTCCCAAACTCAGTATTTTTAGCAGCACTTACAAGTTTTAGCAATAGCTCATTTTGAACATCGATAGGATATTTTAAAAATAGCTCCACTTGATGTTTACGCTTTTTTAAGAACCAAGAAATGATTGAATTTATAAATGGAAACGTCATAGATTAACTCTTAATTCAATTTTTTTACTGTAATTTTGTGAAGCTAAATGTAACAAAATTTAAGACATGCAATACCAAGGAGTTTTAAAAAAAATGCCCACTGAAAATTTAAGCACAGTTCAATATTATTTAAATATGGGGGGCGATTTTTTGAATATGAATCAGTTATTGAATAAGGAATTAACCTTAAGTTTTGTTACCTATGAGTGTTTAAACTGCCATTTAGAAAAAAAAATATATCGCCAAGGTTTTTGTAAAAAATGTTTTTTTGAAATTCCAACAGCAGGCGATTGGATAATGCGCCCTGAATTAAGTAAAGCGCATTTAGGGGAGGAAGATAGAGATTTAGAATATGAAAAAAAGGTACAGCTACAGCCACATATTGTGTATTTAGCAAACTCTAGTAATGTGAAGGTAGGAGTGACGAGAAAGCAACAAGTACCGACTCGTTGGATAGACCAAGGAGCACACGAAGCTATTGAAATTGTTGAGGTACCTAATCGTTATTTAGCAGGAATTACCGAGGTGGCTTTAAAAGAACATGTAGCTGATAAAACGAATTGGAGAACCATGCTGAAGAATGATATTAAGGATGAAAACTTAGTTGAGTGGCGAGAAAAATTACAAGAGTTTATTCCTGATGAAGCTAAAGAATATTATATAGCCAATAATACTGAAACCAATATTCAATTTCCTGTTGAAAAATTTCCTAAAAAACCTAAAAGTTTAAATTTAGAAAAAGAAGAAACATATACAGGGAAATTGGTAGGTGTTAAGGGGCAATACTTAATTTTTGAGGACGAAACAGTGTTTAATGTCCGTTCTAATGAAGGATTGGTGGTTAAAATCGAATTATTATAATAACTCAATTTCTCGTTGAATATTTTTGCGAGCAGTTTCTTCGAGCTTTTGATAAAAATACTCGGTTTTGAATATATTTTCCATTGTTAAAAAATGCTGTAATGCTTTTTTTCGTCCTGAGTTATAAACTAAATTAGGATAAATTGCATATTCTTTTCGTACATTTTTATAATATTGAGCATATATTTCCCAGTCTTGACCTAAGATAGATAAATCAGCATCAGTAAAGTAGTTGGTGTCTGAATCTTCAGCTATTTTATGAGATTTTGTAGCTAAAATTTGAGAATAACAATTTTCTATAATTTCTTTTGGTACTGAGAGTTGTTCCATTCTTTCAATGGCTAATTCAGCACTTTTTTCTTCGTTATTATTCTTTAAAGAATTATAGATAACATCATGATAAAAGAGTGTAAATAAAATAGTTTCCCAATGGTTTATTTTTTCTTTTATTGGTGTTAATTGAAAAAGTAAACTCTCAAGGTGTTTTAATGTGTGGTAATATCTTTTCTTTCCGGAATGATTTTTCTCTATTTCTTGCCATAACAAGATGTTGAGACTGTTATCGTTTGAGTAGGTAGCTAACAGGTTTAAAAAAGTGTTTTTTAACATAAAAGTAGTAAAAAAGAAAAAAGGGTTCGAAAGAACCCTTTTTTTAATGTTTTACAGCAACATGATTGTTGTTCATTTTTAATTCGCTTAGTACGTTTAGCGCTTCATTTATGTAAATGTCTTTCTGAAGATTTTTATGCCATGCAACTCGTTTTTCTTCTAAAACTGTATCCTTTTTAAACAAGTTTAATTCGTATTTAGGAGATGCAAACGTTAAGTTAGAGTCAAATTTAAAAATATCTTTAAATTGTTTTCCTTCTTTAGTCTTTGTTTCACTTTCTTTTTTAAAGGTGTCGTAGTTTAAAGAATATACTCTTTCATCTTGGTTTTTCTTTAACCACTTAGCATAGTCGTTTATTTTGTTAAACTTTTCATTATTCATTACACGTTGCTTACTGTTGTAAACTACATCAGCAAAGTTACTATAAGAATTAGTAGCAGTATATTTTGCCTGTTGTACCTTGTCCCAAGGTAAAGCACCATCTAAATCACGTTCTCCAAAATCCATATAACTATATCGAGTTGGTAAAGAAACATCAGAATAAACACCTTCAATTTGAGTAGAACCACCATTAATTCTATAAAACTTTTGAATCGTCATTTTTAAAGCCCCCAAATCGTTAGGATACTGTTCGTAAAAGCGGTTTATAGGTAACACATTTTGTACAGTTCCTTTACCGTATGTTTGTTTACCACCAATAATAACCCCACGTTTATAGTCTTGCATTGCAGCAGCAAAAATTTCAGAAGCTGAAGCAGAAAATTCATTAACCATAACTACTAAAGGTCCATCCCATTGAATTTTAGGATCGGTATCAACTTTTACTAAAGGATCTTCACCACGATATTTTACTTGAACAATTGGTCCTTTGTTAATGAATAAACCACCAATTTCAATAGCTGTTTTTAATGATCCACCACCATTGTCGCGTAAATCAACAATTAAACCTTGAACATTTTCTTCTTTTAATCGCTCAATTTCTTTTTCCATGTCTTTAGCTGCATCTCTACGGCTCAAGTCATTAAAATCTATATAGAATCTGGGAAGGTTGATAACTCCGTATTTTTTTCCGTTTTTTTCAACAATACTAGACTTTACAAAAGTTTCTTCAAGCTCAACTACATCTCTAATAATTGGAATAACTTTAATAGATCCGTCAATTTTTTTCTTTACAGTTAAACGAACTTCTGTTCCCTTTTTTCCTTTGATGAATTTAATTGCATCATCTAAACGCATTCCAACAATATCTAAAGGTTCTTCGTTTCCTTGTGCAACTTTTAAAATAATATCGTCAGCTTCTAACTCACCTTGTTTCCAAGCAGGACCTCCAGAAATTAACTCAATAATGTGTGTGTAAATTCCTTTTTTCTGTAAACGAGCTCCAATACCTTCTAATTTACCAGACATCTCTTGATCGAAACGTGTTTTAATACGAGGAGACATGTAGGTTGTGTGTGGGTCAAAACCACTAACAACACTATTTAAAAAAGTAGAATACCAGTCAGAGTTTTCAAGCTCACCAATACGCATATACAAGTCATCCATATTTTTTAAGACCTTTTTTCTTGCTTCAGATTCTAACTCCTTAAAGCTTTTCTTTTTAAAGGCTTTATCCTTTTTGGCTTTCTCGTTCTGTTGATTCTCGGCATCTTCAATATTGCTTAAAATCGACAACTTTAATTGTTTTCTCCAATAATTAATCAATTCGGTTTCATTTTTAGCATACGAAACCTTATCATAATCAATATCAATAACTTCTTTCTTTTTGTAATTAAAAGGTTGTTTTAATAAAGAGCGATAGTTTTTTTTGCCCGACTCCATTTTTTCTAAAAAGCGCTTATACACCAATTTGTAAAAATCAATGTTAGATTCTTTTAGTTGATTGTCGATTTGATATTTGTATTGAGAAAATTCTTTTAAATCTTCTTGGGTAAAATAACGTTTACTAGGGTCAAGTCCGTCAATAAAAGTTGTGTATACATGCTCAGAAAAATCGTCGTTTAAATTTTTTTGAACATAATGGTATCTACTTAAAATATTTTTTAAAACGTAAATAATTACACGGTCTTTTTCTGGATCGTTATTAGGAAGTGTATTCGAACTAACAGAGTTAGAAAATAAGAGAGTGATTGCTAAAAATGGTATGATAAACTTCGTCTTCATAAAACCTTCTGTCTTTTTTAATTTGTGTTGAGTCGTTGTGTTGCTAAGCTACTAAAATAATGCCAATTTTTTAATTTTATTGTTTTTTATAAGTACCTCTAAAAACTTCTTTAATTTTTTTGTGATTTTCGTCAAGAAAATTCCATACCTGAGTTACAGAACCATCTTTGTTCTTTGTCCATGTGATTTGGTTGTAGAAATTACCTTTGTCATTTTCTACAAAATCACTTTTTAAAGTCATGGTATTGCCTTTAAAACTGCCTTTTAAAACTAATGAAAAACCAGTGTTGTTAATCCAAAGTTGATTCCAAGTATTGTCTTTTTTATTGTAATAATTATAACTAGTTCCTTTGCTAGTAGACGTTTTTGAACTCCAATTTTCTTGAATAGCACAAGCATTAGGCATTTTTATAACGTTATTATGACCAATTAATTTTCCTTGTGTATTATAAACATCCCAATTTCCGACCCAAAAATCAAATTGGGTATAGCTTATTTCATTGCATGGTATTGTGGGGGTATTTTGTGCAGAAATAATCGAAAAAAAAGAAGAAATAATAAAAACTGTAACATAAACAATAATCCGGACCATAATGCTTGGGTTTGATTACCACAATTTTACGGATAAAAAGAGCCAATTTGTCTTTACAAAATGTTAAAAATAGAATCCTTTTTTTATGTTACATTTGTTGTAAAACTTACTTACTATGCAAGATAGACCTTTGATTTTAGTTACGAATGATGATGGAATTACCGCTCCAGGAATTCGTATGTTGATTGAAATTATGAATAAAATAGGGGATGTAGTAGTGGTAGCTCCTGATAGTCCGCAAAGTGGTATGGGGCATGCTATTACGGTTAATAATGTATTACATTGTAATCCTATTACTATTGATGAAGGTCCACAAATTGAGTATAGTTGTTCTGGTACACCGGCAGATTGCGTTAAAATGGCGAAGAATGAAATCCTAAATCGTACACCCGATTTATGTGTTTCAGGAATAAACCATGGAGCAAATTCATCGATTAATGTAATTTATTCAGGAACAATGAGTGCTGCAGTTGAAGCTGGTATTGAAGGAATTCCTGCAATAGGTTTCTCTCTATTAGATTTTGATTGGCACGCTGATTTTAGAGCTGCACGTAAGTTTATAGAAAAAATAGCGTTAAATGTTTTATTAAATGGATTACCAGATGGTGTAATTTTAAATGTAAACATTCCAAAGTTGAAAGAAGACGAAATTAAAGGGGTTCGTATATGTCGACAAGCAAATGGTTATTGGAAAGAAACGTTTGATAAACGTAAAAGTCCATTTGGTAAAGAGTATTATTGGCTTTCTGGAGAGTTTGTTAATAGAGATAAAGGGCAAGACACTGATATTTGGGCGCTAGAAAATGGATTTATATCTGTGGTACCTGTTCAGTTTGATATGACAGCGCATCACGCAATCCAAAAATTACATACATGGGACATATAAAAAAAGAAATATTGATTGGGATTTTAGTCTCATTGTTAGCAACGACTTGTGGTTTTTTTATCTATTTACAGTATATTTCAGAACTTAGTATTTCAGAAACTATTACTACAATAAGAGAAGGTGGGGTATTAGGTTCAGTAATAGCTTTAGCAGCGATACCTAACTTATTTGTTTTTTGGGTGTTTTTAAAGAAAAAACAAGATTACAGAGCAAGAGGAGTGTTAATAACTACAATTGCAGTAGCTTTATTAACAGCATTTTTAAAGTTTTTCTAATTCGAATACATGAAATATTACATTCTTGTTGGTGAAGCTTCGGGTGATTTACACGGAGCCAATTTAATGAAGGCCTTATTGAAGGAAGATCCGAAAGCAGATATTCGTTTTTGGGGAGGAGACCTAATGCAAGAAGTTGGAGGTACACTTGTTAAGCATTATAAAGAGCGTGCTTTTATGGGGTTTGTTGAGGTATTGATGAATTTACGCAAGATTTTAGGAATGATTTCTTTTTGTAAAAAAGATATTGCTCAATTCAATCCTGATGTAATAATTTTCATTGATAATTCAGGTTTTAATCTTCGTATTGCTAAATGGGCAAAAAAACAAGATTTTAGAACCAATTATTATATTTCACCACAAGTTTGGGCAAGTAGAGCAGGTAGGGTAAAGGATATTAAACGAGATATTGACCAAATGTTTGTAATTCTTCCATTTGAAAAAGAATTTTACAAAAAGTATGATTATAATGTTCATTTTGTAGGGCACCCTTTAATTGATGGAATTGCAGGAAGAGAACAAGTTTCTATCGAAAAGTTTAGAAAGGAACATGATTTAGGTCATAAAGAAGTTATAGCACTGTTACCTGGAAGTAGAAAACAAGAAATAACAAAAATGTTATCGGTAATGCTCTCATTAGTACAGGATTTTCCACAATATCAGTTTGTAGTGGCAGGAGCACCAAGTCAATCTTACGAGTTTTATCAAGAAATAATTGGAGATTCAAATGTGAAATTCATCAATAATAAAACTTATGATTTATTGAGTATTTCACATGCTGCTTTGGTAGCGTCAGGAACAGCAACTTTAGAAACAGCATTGTTTAAAGTACCTCAGGTAGTGTGCTATAAAGGAAGCAACATTTCATATCAAATAGCCAAACGAATAATAACATTAAAATATATATCGTTAGTTAATTTAATAATGGATAGAGAGGTGGTAAAAGAGTTAATACAAAACGATTTTACTAAAGAAAAATTACAATATGAATTAACTCGTATTTTAGAATCAGAACATCGTCAGCAATTGTTTTTGTCATACTTTGATTTGGAACAAAAATTAGGAGGAAAAGGAGCCTCTGCAAAAACAGCAAAGTTGATTGTTGCTGGGTTAAAAAAATAAAAATTAGCATGATAAAAAAAGTCTTCTTTATATGTTTGGTGTCATTTTTAATGATTTCTTGTGGATCATCAAAAAATGTTAGTACGACTTATCAAAAAAGAGTTTCAACAGTTACTCCTAAAAAAGTAGAAGTTACGGATATTAAAACCAGTGAAACATTAACAAAAAAAGAAGATGTAACCGTTGCTGATAAAATTGTATGGACTGCAGTAACTTATAAAGGTGCGCCATATCGTTTTGGTGGAATGACTAAAAGAGGAATGGATTGTTCTGGGTTAATTTTTACATCGTTTAAACAACGAAATGTACCCATAGCAAGAACATCACACCAAATGTACGTACAAGGAGAAAACATTTCGTTACGAGAGGTTCAAAGAGGAGATTTACTATTTTTTAAAACTTCAAGAAAAAGAGGTAGAGTAAATCATGTTGGGTTAGTAACTTCTGTAGATAATGGAGATATCCGTTTTATACATTCAACTACATCACGGGGGGTTATTGTAACTTCACTACATGAAAATTATTGGAAACGAGCTTTTATTAAAGCAAAGAGGGTGTTGTAGTGTAACAATAATTGAAAATTACTTATAATATTTTTAACTCTATCTTACTATAGAAAAAGATGTAATAAGTATATTTAAGACAACGGTTTTATATACTCATATCAAAGAAATAGGAAAAGGCTGTTTTCAAAAACAACCTTTTTTGTTTAAAAAGGAATCACTGCTATTTAACAGTCATCACTCCTAAGAATCATGTGTAAAGTGCTCTCTTTTACAATGTTATAGTCAATTAACATTCTTCCATCTTCAAGTTGTTTTCCTGCATAAATAATTCTCATGCATTCAGGAGGGACTCCACTTTTGTCTTGCAGTTTTAACTTAACATTCTCAATTGAATCACTAGGTTCAACTTCTATAGTGTAAGTTTTACCTGTTAAAGTTTTGACGAAAATTTGCATCGAGAAAGCATTAAAAGAAATAGTTAAGAAAAGTAGTGTGGTAAATAGTTTTTTCATTTTTTTAAATTTTAAATCCAATTCGAAATATACAAAATAGTAATGGTTTTAGCTTTCTGTTTATAATTTTTTGAAGAACTGTTTTTATTCCTGAAATAAAGTTTAAATATATTATTGTCTATATTTGATTAAAATTTACAAACCAACATAACCTTTAGTTAAAGATAAAGTATTTTAATGCTTTTAGAGCATTCATTAAGTACCTCTCTATAAACTGAATGAAGACATTGAATATAGTTACTGTTGAAGATGAAGATTTAACAGTAACTTCTTTAGAAAACTTATTGCAGAAAAGTCCTTATCCAATTTCTGTAAAAAAGTGATTGGAGAGTGTAGAAGATTCGATTCTTTGGCTTCAAGAAAACACTTGCGATTTAATTTTAAGCGATATTCACCTTGGAGATGGTTATAGTTTTGAAATTTTTGAAAGGTTGAAAATTTCAATTCCTATTATTTTTACAACAGCTTTTGATGAGTATGCCATCAAGTCTTTTCAGTTTTTTGCTATAGACTACTTGTTGAAACCATATAATGAAGAGTTACTTAATAAAGCGATAGGAAAATACATAAACATGAAAGAAACAAAGGCTATGCCTATAAGTTAGAGGAATTGTTGTGACTTAGTTTGGGATACTTAACCAAAGATTGCTACTAGATATTAAAGTCTGAAGAATAAGGAAACAATAAAATTTGCTTGTGTAAATTAGCAAAGAGAAAAATATGTTGGGTTAGTTGGTTAAATCAATATTAATGAACAAATAGGATATGCTTACAAGTAATGAATTATGTAATAAAAAAAAGCAATGGTATAAATTCAAGTAAGTTTCATTAGTGGAATAAAATTCTAAAATTAAGTGAACTTTATTTTGGAAAACATTTAGAAGAGTTGTCTATAGGATTAGAGTTAAATATTATATAATAAACAGTAGAAGAATATATAGAATTTAAATTATAAAAATAATAGAAAACTCTGAAAACAGATAATTTTATAATAAAAAAAGCTCTATACTAGAGCAGTACAGAGCGATAATTTAGAGTTTTAACAACCCAGCGGGTAAATCAAATGCAATGTAGATTCTTTGCCGATATTATAATCACTCAAGGTTCTTCCATTCTCAAGTTGCTTTCCTGCAAATATAAGTCTAACACAATCTGATGGAATTCCTTCTAGGTCTTCTAGTTTAAGTTTAACATTTTTAATAGTGTCAGCACTTGTAACTTCTAGGGTGATAGTTTTGCCAGTCAAAGTTTTTACGAAAATCCGCATTGAGAAAGCATTGAAAGAAATAGTTAAAAAAAGCAGTGTAATAAATAATTTTTTCATTTTAGTTTTTTTTAGTTATTGATAATAAGTAAGTGTTTAAAAACTTATTTAATTTAATAAGGTCCCTCCTGAACCTTCATGTGTAAGTCTATGTTGTTCATAATTATATACACTCCATTCGAGATGTTCTTCTGTGTAAACAGTGCCAATTCCTTCAACTACAATGTTGTAGTGGATTAACCCTCTGGTAAATAATTCTATTTCTCTAGAATTTCTAGCATAACCTCTGATGTTTAAATGATCGTAAGAAACCCCTAAAGTAAAGCCTGTAAAATAAGAAGTTTGATTACCTCAAACAACAGGTCCTTGAGATCCACCAGAATTAACTGTACATCTACTTACTATTTGTAAGTTAATAGTTGCTTGAGGGTATTCTATTACGACAAGTTGTTGACCAAATCTTTCACTTATTTTTTTGTTTAAGTTCGACTTGTCTTTTGAATCGAGTGAATTCAATTTCTTTTTTAGGAACTCATAATTATTAGATTTTTTCTTTTTCTTTTTTAAAAAAGATTTAAATTCATCTATTGTCTCGAATATCATCGGGCTACTTTCTTTTTGTGCCTCTGATTTTTTAATAGAGTAATTTGATCCCTGAGATAGAATTAATTCATGAATAGCTTTTTTTGTTAAAGTGTCTTGTTCTATTTCATCATTTTTAGAACATGATACAATGGTTAAGATTGTAACCAGTAGAAATGTTTTTTTTATTTTAATTTTTTTAAATGAAACAAGTTACTGTAAACAAAAGACTTAATTAGAAGATAAAACGATTTGTTTAGCTCGTACATTGATATACAAATACCTAATGAGTTTAGGATAGACAAAGAAGATAACTCTATTAATGCTGGAGCTGCAGAGAGCTATATTGAAATAAGCCAAGGATTGGTCGATTATGATGAAGAGTATATAAAGGTTTTTGTATTAGCTCATGAGTTAGGACACCTTGTAACATTAAAACAGGCAGAACAGTTTAATTTAGGAACAGAAATACCTTCTGGAACTCAAACAAACGCTTATAAAAAGGCGGAATGCTTAGCGGATTTAATAGCGGTACATTTAATAACTAGACAAGAAGTAGAATTAGGAAATAAGTTAGCTACAAATTTTGAAAGGTTACAAAACCTTTTAGGGCCTGAAATTTTCACACACCCAGGTGCAGTTGAAAGAGTGGGATTAATGAGAGAGTATATAGAAAAAAGTAACGAAGAAAGCGCTAATAAATCCTTTCAAGAAATATTTAAAAATATTTGGAATATGGATTAAAACAAAAAACACCTCTATGAGGTGTTTTTTTATAAAGCTTATCTTGTTAAAATGAATTAATTTAACATTTGCCACAACTTATCTTTAAGTTCCATTAATCCTTGTTGAGCTACTGAAGAAATGAATAAAACTTCGATACCTTCAGGTAAATCTTGTTTAATTTCTTCTTTTAATTCATCATCAAGCATATCCGATTTTGAAATGGCTAACAAACGATCTTTATCCAATAATTCAGGATTGTGTTTACGAAGTTCATTCAGTAAGATTTCATACTCCTTTTTTATATCCTCGCTATCAGCAGGAATTAAAAAGAGTAGGGTAGAGTTACGTTCGATATGACGTAAAAAGTGATGACCTAATCCTTTTCCTTCTGCAGCACCTTCAATAATTCCAGGAATATCTGCCATTACAAAACTTTGATGGTTACGGTATTCTACAATTCCTAAGTTAGGTTTTAAGGTTGTAAAAGCGTAATCAGCAATTTTTGGTTTTGCAGCAGTTATTACCGATAATAAAGTCGACTTTCCTGCATTCGGGAAACCTACTAAACCAACGTCAGCTAAAACTTTCAATTCGATACGATACCAACCTTCTTGGCCGTCAATACCTGGTTGCGCATAACGAGGTGTTTGATTAGTTGACGACTTAAAGTGCCAGTTACCACGACCACCTTTACCACCTTCTAATAAGATAATTTCTTGTCCGTCTTCAACAACTTCGTGTAAAACTTCATCGGTATCTGCATTACGGATAATAGTTCCTAAAGGAACAGGAACAACAACATCAGAACCATCTTGTCCGGTACTTCTACTGCTACTACCATCGCCACCGTGTTCTGCTCTAAAATGACGTTTAAATTTTAAATGGAAAAGCGTCCACATATTTTTATCGCCACGTAATATAATGTGACCACCACGACCACCATCACCGCCATCGGGACCACCTTTCGTGATGTACTTTTCGCGATGTAAGTGTGCAGATCCACGACCACCTTTACCCGATGATGCGTAGATTTTAATATAGTCGACAAAATTTCCTTCAGTCATTTTTTCTATAATGTTATTCCTACGAAAGCAGGAATTTTGTTAAAATTATATTCTTTAATACAGTGATTTTCTTGTTTTACAGGAAATTATAATGTATTGTAATTTATAACGTATCAAATACGTCAGATAAACGCTGTGTAATCTCTTCAATAGAACCAACACCGTTTACACCATAGTAATTACCTTGTGTGTTGTAATACTCTTTTAAAATAGCTGTTTTAGTGTTATATTCGTTAAAACGGTTACGAATTTTACTTTCATCCATATCGTCAGAACGACCACTAGTTTTTCCTCTTTCTAACAAACGTTCAACTAATAAATCTTCTGGTACTTCTAAAGCAACCATTCCGTTAATACGTTCATTTTTTTCAGCTAAAAAAGTATCTAACGCTTTTGCTTGTGATTCTGTACGAGGGAATCCGTCGAAAATAAACCCAGCAGCATCAGCATTCTTATTTACCTCCTCTTTTAACATGTTAATGGTAACTTCATCAGGAACTAAATCTCCAGCATCAATATATTTTTTTGCTAATACACCTAGCTCAGTTTCATTTTTGATATTAAATCGGAAAACCTCTCCAGTTGAAATATGTACTAAATTATATTTTTCTTTTAAAACTTCTGCTTGAGTACCTTTTCCTGCACCAGGAGGGCCGAATAATACGACGTTTTTCATATTGGGTTGTGTTGTTAATTGATAAATAGCAGGTAAATTTCTACCATACCCTTTGTAATCTAGCCCGTAACCTACAATAAATTTATCGTCAATACTTTTTCCGATATAGTCTATATGTAACTCTTTACGGTAAACATCAGGTTTGTAAAAAAGTGTTACTATTTTTAATTCTTTTATATTTTTTGTTTTAAAGATTTCGTAAATCTCTTGAAGGGTTGTACCAGTATCAATAATATCTTCTAAAATTACAACGGTACGACCAGATAAATCTTCATTAAGACCAATTAAACTCTTTACATTTTCTGTTGAAGATGTGCCTTGGTAAGAAGACAGCTTAACAAAACTAATTTCACAGTTACCTTTATACTGACGTAAAAAATCAGCAGTAAAAACAAAGCATCCATTTAAAATACCTATAAAGATAGGAACTTCATTCGGAGGTAAATCGTTTTTTAACTGTTCAGCCAAAGAGCTTACAGTAGTAGAAATTTCATCAGCTGAAATAAATTCTTTAAAGTATAAATCGTGGAGTTTTGTAATTTTCATCAGATTGCAAAGATAGTTGCTTGATATTAAATGAAAAAACCGTTTTGAAGTTTATTCAAAACGGTTTTATGCATGTTTTTATATGAGTTACTTGTTTTCCTCTTTTTTAGAAACGTCAAACATAATTGGCGTTGCAACAAATAAAGAAGAGTAAGTACCTACTACTACACCTATGATTAATGCGAACATAAATCCTTTAATACTGTCTCCTCCAAAGAAGAAGATAGCTAACATTACTAATAATGTTGTTAAAGAGGTGTTGATGGTTCTTCCTAATGTACTGTTTAATGCTTTATTAACTAAGCTAGCAGTAACTGTATTTTTACCTTCTGTAAATTCTCTAATTCTATCAAAAATTACCACGGTATCATTTAATGAGTACCCTACAACTGTTAAGATAGCAGCAATGAACGATTGACCAATTTCCATATCAAATGGCATGAATTTGTATAATAAAGAGAACACACCTAATACAACTAATACATCATGGAAAACAGCTATTACCGCACCGATAGAATACGCCATTTTTCTAAAACGTAATAAGATGTATAAGAATACCACAATTAATGAACCTAAAACCGCCCATAATGCTGATTGTTTAATATCATCAGCAATTGTAGGTTCTACTTTCATATAACTCATAATTCCGTTTCCAGCTTTTTCAAAACCAGGTTTAAAATTTTCGTATGAAGTATTACCTAAATGAGGTTTTAACCCGTTATATAAAGCTGTTTGTACTTCTTCATCAACTTCAGTACCGTCTTCGTCAATTTTGAATGCAGTAGTAATTTTTAATTGGTGATCAGAACCATAAGTTTTTACTTCTGGAGCTGTACCAAATACGTCTTTTAATTGTTCAGCAACTTCGTTACCTTTCATAGCTTCGTCAAAACGAACTACGTAAGAACGACCTCCTTTAAAGTCAACTCCTTGTTTTAATCCTAAAGTAAATATAGAAACTAAACCAACAACAATAAAAAATCCTGAAATGATGTAAGCGATTTTACGTTTTTGTAAAAACTCGATAGAAATATTTTTAAACCAGTTTTTAGAGAACCCTGTATTGAAAGGTAAACTAGCTCCTTTAGCAACTGCACCGTCAATAAATAAACGAGTAATAAATACTGCTGTAAATAAAGAAGTAGCAATACCAATCATTAATGTTAAAGCGAAACCTTTAATTGGTCCTGTACCAAAAGTATATAAGATAACACCTGTTAATAAGGTAGTAATGTTGGCATCAATAATTGCAGATAATGCACCTTTGATACTAAACCCTTCATCTACAGAGTCAGCCAAGTTTTTCCCTCCGTTTAAAGCCTCTTTGATTCTTTCGAAAATAATTACGTTTGCATCAACCGACATACCAATGGTTAAGATAATACCTGCGATACCTGGTAAGGTTAATACAGAACTGAAAGATGCTAAAATTCCGAAAATGAATAAAATATTTACAACTAAAGCAACATTAGCATATAAACCAGCTCTACCGTAGTATAAGAACATCCAAACTAATACTAAAATAATAGCTAATCCGAATGACCACATACTCGCATCAATAGATTCTTTACCTAATGATGGTCCAACAACTTCCATTTGAATAGCCCTAGCAGGCGCAGGTAATTTACCAGCTTTTAATACAGTAGCAATATCTTGTGCTTCTGTAACGGTCATAGAACCTCCAGAAATTTGAGTGCTTCCTCCAGAAATTACTTGATTTACAGAAGGTGCAGTATATACATAATTATCTAAAACAACAGCAACAAACTTACCAACGTTTTCACTTGTCATTTTAGCCCATTGCTTTGTTCCTGAAGCATTCATTAGCATAGATACTACAGGCTTACTCATTTGGTCATATTCTTGCTTAGCATCTGCAATCACATCACCATCAATAGGAGCTTGGTCTTTTCTATTAGACTTGATAGCATATAAATTTATAATTTCGCTGCCATCAGCACCTGGTTGTGCTTTATAATCCCATAAAAACTTAGTATATTTTAAGTTGTTAGGTAACAAAGTTCTTACTTCTTTGTTGTGTAAGAAACTATTTACTTTTGCTGTATCTTGAACTCTAGCTTGCGCTACTAAAGGACTCACTTGTTGAGGACTTTGAGCTACATTAGGGTATAAATAAGTAAACAAGTTTTTTTGAGTTTCAACGTTTGTTGAATCAGCAGACTCACCTAATAAATCATCAATATCATTGTTGGTTTTAGTGGTGTCTTTAACTTGTTCAGTAGCAGAATCATCTTTTAATAATTCAGCAACTTTAGCGTTTGCAGTAAAGAAAAAGTTTTGAACGTCTGCATTGGTATGTACTTCCCAAAACTCTAGTTCAGCAGTACTTTGTAATAATTTTTGAGCACGATCAATATCTTTTGCTCCTGGTAATTCTACTTGAATTCTACCAGAGTTTCCGATTCGTTGAATGTTTGGTTGAACAACCCCGAATTTATCAATACGGCTACGTAATACTTCAAAAGCAGTGTTGATAGAAGTGTTGATTTCTTCTTGTAAAGTCGATTTAACCTGCTCGTTTGTTTTGTTGAAGTCTATTTTATCACGTAAGGCTTTTGTTCCAAAAATACTTGGGTCGCTTAATTTAAGGCTACCATTACTTAATTTTTCGAACTCGTTGTAGAATAAATCTAAGTAATTCGCTTGACTGTTCTTTTGAGCTTCATCAGCATTTTTTAACGCTTGCTTAAAAGTTGTGTTTTGAGAATCGTTAGATAATCCGATTAAGATATCTTTAACCGATACCTGTAAAATTGCATTAATACCTCCTTTTAAATCAAGACCAAGGTTCATTTCCTTGTTTCTGATGTCATTGTAAGAGTACTTTGCAAATCCTAAGTTTACTACCTCTTTGTTAGCTACGCTATCTAAGTATTTTCTTTCATATCTAGCCAAAGCCCTACCATTGTTGTCACTAACATTAGCCTTAGCATACTGTTTCGCACTATCTTCTACCTTATTGGCAAAGAACGTAAACGAAATTTGATAAATACTTACTAAACCAAAAAGTATAGCAAATAATTTAATTAATCCTTTGTTTTGCATTGTAAATAATTTAAATCGACTTTATTTTAAAAACGTGCAAATATAGCGTTTCATTAAATGAAAAGCCAATTCTTTTACCATATTTGTGTGATTAGATAATAATTAGGGAATATTTGCTAACAAATGTCAGTTTTTATAGGAATTATATTACGTATATTTACCTGCTTTTTTAGTAAAACAAATAACTTAAAATTTTAAACAATTTGCCATGGCGCATTTAACCGATATCGAGATTGCTCAAGCAAAAGAATTACAACATATTAAGCATATAGCAAGTAAGTTACAGATAGGAGAGAATGATTTAGAAATGTATGGAAAATACAAAGCTAAATTACCTCTAAACTTAATAGATGAAGAGAAAATAAAAGAAAATAACTTGGTGTTGGTTACGGCATTAACACCAACGCCTGCTGGAGAAGGTAAAACTACTGTTTCTATAGGATTAACAGAAGGATTGAATAAAGTAGGAAAGCAAGCTACTGTAGTATTAAGAGAACCTTCGTTAGGGCCTGTTTTTGGAATCAAAGGAGGAGCTGCTGGAGGTGGATATTCACAAGTTGTTCCAATGGAAGATATCAACTTACATTTTACAGGAGACTTTAATGCAATTGAAAAAGCAAACAATTTATTATCAGCTTTAATAGACAATAACTTACAAAGTAAAACGAATAATTTAAATATTGATCCACGAACTATTTTATGGAAACGTGTAATTGATATGAACGATCGTGCATTACGTCAAATCACAATTGGTTTAGGAGGTACAGCAAATGGGATACCTCGTGAAGATGGGTTTAATATTACGCCAGCATCTGAAGTAATGGCAATTCTTTGTATGGCCACTAGTTTTGACGATTTAAAAGAACGTTTAGGAAATATTTTTATCGGGTTTACTTTTGATAAAAAACCAGTTTTTGCTCGTGATTTAAAAGCACAAGATGCAATGGCTATTTTGCTGAAAGATGCGATAAAACCAAACTTGGTACAAACGTTAGAAGAGAATCCTGCGATTATTCATGGTGGACCTTTTGCAAACATAGCACAAGGAACGAATACAATTATTGCTACTAAAATGGGGTTGTCATTATCAAATTATGTAGTGACTGAAGCAGGGTTCGGAGCAGATTTAGGAGCAGAAAAATTCTTAAATATTAAATCACAATATGCGGGATTAAATCCAAAATGTGTGGTATTAGTTGCTACTATTAGAGCATTGCGTCACCATGGAGGTTCTCCAAAAGAAGAATATAATACGCCAAGTTTAGAGCGTGTACAAAACGGATTTAAAAACTTAGAAAAGCATATTGAAAATATTAGAAAGTTCAATATAGAGCCTGTAGTAGCGATTAATTCTTTTATTTCTGATTCAGATGAAGAAGTACAGTTCGTAATTGATGCTTGTGAAAAGTTAAGAGTACAAGCCGTTGTTTCAGAAGGATGGGCGAAAGGAGGAAAAGGAACTAAAGATTTAGCAAAAGCAGTAGTTGACGTAGTTGAAAATAAAGCAACGCAGTACAAACCACTGTATGATTGGAAGAGTTCTGTAAAAGAAAAGATAGAAACCATTGCTAAAGAAATTTATGGAGCAGATGGTGTAACATATGATAAAAAGGCAGAATTGAACCTGCGTAGAATTGACCGTTTAGGGTTTAACGACTTTGCTATTTGTATGGCTAAAACACAAAAATCATTTTCCGATGATGATAGATTAATTGGAAGACCAGAGGGGTTTACGATCACTGTTCGAGAAATAGAGATTGCGGCAGGGGCACAGTTTATCATTCCAATTTTAGGAAAAATGATGCGTATGCCTGGGTTACCTGCAACACCAGCATCTGAAAATATGACGATAGATAACAACGGTGTGATTTCAGGATTGTCATAGTAACCTCATAGAAAATCATAGCATAAATAAAATCCCGAGAACATCACTCGGGATTTTTTATGAAATTCACTCATTGATTTAGCAGTATGTTTTTAGGTAATCAATCTAAGTAAATCACTTTAATTCTTGATTACTCCATTCCATTATTTTAGTTAGAACTTTTTTTAACGACTTACCTTTCTCCGTTAATCTATATTCAACCTTGGGCGGAATAACAGGATAAGATTTCCTATCCACTATTTTCAATTTCTCCAAATCTTTTAATTGCTGTGATAGCATTTTTTGGCTAATCCCATCAATAGCTTTGTCTAGTTCGTTAAACCGCATTACTTCGTTTAAAAGCAAAAGCCAAACTATTACGGGTTTCCATTTTCCTCCAATTTGTTCCATGAAAATTGTTATCGGACATTCTTTAGCCTGTTGATATTTTTTTTCAATTATTTTATCTCCTTCTTTCATTTTAAAATAGATTTTTCCAACAAATAAGTTAGTTACTTACTAAAAAGTAAGTACTTGTCAAATGTAAAGTTATTTGTCAAATTTGTAAAAAAATAATTAAATGAATACTAAAATAATAGTAATAACAGGAGGGACAACAGGAATTGGTTTTGCCTGTGCAGAATATCTTGTAAGCTTAAACTATCAAGTAATAATAACTAGCAGAACTAAAGAAAATTTAGAGGAAGCGACTTCAAGACTAGGAAATAATTCTTTTGGGATGTTATCTGATACTTCATCTTTAAGTGATATTGATGATTTAGTTATGAAAATAAAGAAACAGTTTGGGAAGATTGATGGATTGTTTGTTAACGCAGGTGTTTTTAAAGCGTCTAGTTTTGAAGAAACTTCAGAAGAATTATTTGAAGAAACAATGAATATCAATTTTAAAGGAGCTTTTTTTGCGGTTCAAAAATTTGTTCCGATCCTAAAAAATCCATCAAGTATTGTTTTAAATACTTCGATTGTGGTTTTTAAAGCATTTACAAATACAAGTGTTTACACAGCAAGTAAAGCAGCATTAGAAAGTTTATCAAAAGTTTTAAATATAGAACTTAAAGATAAAGGAATAAGAGTAAATATAGTTAGTCCAGGAGTTACAGAAAGCCCAATCCAAAAAAAATCAGGAATGACAGATGAAGCAATTAATAATTTAGTCGAACATTTTTCGTCAACATCTCCAATAGGTAGGATTTTAGTACCTAAAGATATTGCGCCTATTGTTGAATTTTTACTTTCAGATAAATCACTAGTATTGAGAAATGAGAAAATCATCGTTGATGGAGGAACAACCCTTTAATTAGTTGTTTATAAATAACATTTAAGTAGAAGTGAAGATTAACTCAATTAAGTGTAAATGAAAAAGCAACTTTATTTGTTACTAAATGTAGCCAAATAAGGTTGCTTTTTTTATATGTAAAACAAGAAAGAATTAACTTACACCACGTTGTTTATTGATTTCGTCTTGTAACTGCCTGCGTAATTTTTGCTCTTTTTCAATTGATTTTCTCTTGTACTGTTCAAACTCTTCTTCGGTTTCAGCTAAAAGACTTTGGGTTTCTTTAGTAACCACATTACTATTCTTAAATCTGTAAATAAAGAAAGTTAACCCCGCAAGTAAAATGAAGATTATACCCCATACAATAGAGTTATAGGTAGATTTGTTTAGCGGAATACCAACAAAAGAAATAGCATCTTCTTTGTCAATAGAAGTGGCCAAGTCTTTATTTAATGTGTCTATTTTAGTTTGTAGTTCTGTAACACTTTTTTGTTGCTCGTTTATTTTTACTTGTTTAGCAGCAGCATCTGTTTTAATAACTTTTATACTATCTAAAATACTATTCTGTAGTTTTAAGTATTCATTCTTTTTTACAACCTTATAAATTTGATAGTTGTTAGATTTTTTATAAAGCTCTTTAAATTGGTTTTCAACAGTATTGGGTTGTTCAATAGGGCTGTCTTGAGCAATAATACTTTGAGTAAAGATAAAGATGAATACTATTTTTAAAAATTTCATAGGATTGATATTTTAGTTCAATTGATGAATATAGGTGGTTTAAAAAAACCCAAACGTTAAGGTTTGGGTTTTTAGTATAAGCAAGGTTATGAAACTTATTTTACTTTTTCTACAATGGCCTTAAAAGCTTCTGGGTTGTTCATAGCTAAATCAGCTAAAACCTTACGGTTTAACTCAATGTTATTAGCTTTAACTTTTCCCATAAACTGTGAGTAAGACATTCCGAATTGACGAGCTCCAGCGTTAATACGTTGGATCCATAATGAACGGAAGTTTCTCTTATTGTTTTTACGGTCACGGTATGCATATAGCATTCCTTTTTCAACCGCATTCTTTGCTACTGTGTAAACGTTTTTACGACGTCCAAAGTAACCTTTTGCTTGCTTCAAGATTTTTTTTCTTCTATTTCTTGAAGCTACTGAATTTACTGATCTTGGCATAATTCAAATGTGTTTTTGTAGTAGGCGACTTATTTAAAAGTTCTTCATGTGCCTAACTCCATGGTTAATAATTAAATTCCCTGTGCTAACAATTATTTTAAAACTAATTGTTGCTTAATGTTAGCTTCATCTGACTTGTGTACTAAAGTCGAATGAGTTAATGCAAGCTTACGTTTTTTAGACTTCTTTGTTAAAATGTGACTTTTAAACGCGTGCTTTCTTTTGATTTTCCCAGAACCAGTTAACTTGAAACGTTTTTTGGCACTAGACTTTGTTTTAATTTTAGGCATCTTTGTTCTTAGTTTTATCTTGCTTATATTATCGTTGTATTTGTTTATTTAACCTTTTTAGGGGCAATAAACATAATCATACGTTTTCCTTCCAGTTTAGGCATTTGTTCTACCTTACCATATTCTTCTAATTCTTGAGCTAATTTTAATAGTAAAATCTGTCCTTGTTCTTTAAATACAATCGAACGCCCTTTGAAGAATACAAAAGCCTTTAATTTAGCTCCGTCTTTCAAGAACTTAATAGCGTGCTTCTTTTTAAATTCGTAATCATGTTCGTCAGTCTGAGGCCCAAAACGAATTTCCTTAACAGTAACTTTAGTCGCTTTAGACTTTAAGGCTTTTTCACGTTTCTTTTGCTCATATAAGAACTTTTTGTAATCAATAACTTTACATACAGGAGGAACAGCTTTAGGTGAAATTTCAACTAAATCTAATTCTAACTCTCGTGCAATCTCTCTAGCTTTAGCTAATGGATATACACCAACTTCAAGGTTATCGCCTACAAGACGAACTTCATCAACATGTCTAATTTTTTCATTAATTCTATGTTGATCTTCTTTAATTACTCTCGCGGGTCTTCTACCGCCTTTTCTTCTAATTGCTATGACTTATAAATTTTAAATTACTATCTATTTTTTTTAACTTCCAAAAGGAACTAATGTTTTACTAACTTCTTTCTGTATTAGAGAAATGAACTCTTCAATAGTAAATGTTCCTAAATCACCTTCACCATGTTTTCTCACAGATACTGTGCCATCTTTTTCTTCTTGTTCACCAACAATAACCATAAAAGGTATTTTGCTAACTTCGGCATCACGTATCTTTCTTCCTGTCTTCTCGTTACGGTTATCAACGAGGGCGCGAATTTCGGAATTTTCTAACAAAGTTAAAACTTTTTCCGTATATTTTTGATATTTCTCACTGATTGGCAGTACAATAACTTGCTCAGGGGTTAACCAAAGCGGGAAATTACCTCCTGTGTGCTCTAGTAAAACAGCAATAAAACGCTCCATAGAACCAAATGGTGCACGGTGAATCATTACTGGTCTGTGTAATTGGTTGTCAGCACCTTTGTATTGTAATTCAAAACGTTCAGGTAGGTTATAATCTACTTGAATTGTTCCTAATTGCCAACTTCTACCTAAAGCATCTTTAACCATAAAGTCTAATTTAGGACCATAAAAGGCAGCTTCACCTTCTTCAATCACATAATCTAAACCTTTATCTTCTGCTGCATTGATAATTGCTTGTTCTGCTTTTTCCCAATTTTCAACTGAACCTATATACTTATCAAGGTTATCCATATCTCTAATAGATACTTGTGCAGTGAAATTTTCAAAACCTAAAGATCCAAATACATATAGTACTAAATCAATTACATTTTTAAACTCTTCATCTAATTGTCCAGGAGTACAAAAAATATGAGCATCATCTTGAGTAAAACCACGTACACGAGTTAAACCGTGTAGTTCACCACTTTGCTCATATCTATATACAGTACCAAATTCAGCAAAACGTTTTGGTAAATCTTTGTATGAATAAGGTTTGTGATTATATACCTCACAGTGATGAGGACAGTTCATCGGTTTTAATAAAAACTCTTCGTCAGCTTTTGGTGTAGTAATCGGCTGAAAACTATCTTCACCATACTTAGCATAGTGTCCAGAAGTAACATATAGTTCTTTCTGTCCAATATGTGGTGTCATTACCATTTCGTAACCAGCTTTTTTTTGAGCAGCTTTTAAGAAATCTTCTAAACGTCCACGTAAAGCAGCACCTTTAGGTAACCATAAAGGTAACCCTTGTCCTACTTTTTGAGAGAACGTAAATAACTCTAATTCTTTACCAAGTTTTCTATGGTCACGCTTTTTAGCTTCTTCAAGTAGTTCTAAATATTGTTTTAATTCTTTTTGTTTAGGAAAAGAGATTCCATACACACGAGTTAACTGATTGTTCTTTTCGTCACCACGCCAATAAGCACCAGCAACATTCATAATCTTTACAGCCTTAATAATTCCTGTATTAGGAATGTGCCCACCACGACATAAATCAGTAAAGTCACTATGGTCACAAAAAGTAATGTCACCATCTTCTAACCCTTCAATAAGCTCTACCTTATATTGATTGTCTTGGGCTTTGTAATAAGCTAAAGCATCAGCTTTAGAAATAGAACGTAGTTTAAATTCTGCTTTTTCACGAGCACGTTCTAAAAACTTCTTTTCTATTTTGTCAAAGTCTTTTTCTGAAATAGACTCATCTCCAAAATCAACATCGTAATAAAACCCGTTTTCAATAGCAGGACCAATAGTTAATTTGGCATTAGGATAAAAATCTAAAATAGCTTGAGCTAATACGTGAGCCGAAGAATGCCAGAAAGCTTTTTTTCCTTCAGGATTGTTAAATGTATATAATACTAACGAGCCATCTGTGGTTAAAGGAGTAGAGGTTTCAACGGTAGCTCCATTAAAACTTGCAGAAATAACATTTCTAGCTAACCCCTCACTAATACTTTTAGCAACATCCATTGCTGTACTATTCATTTCAAACTCTTTGACGCTCCCGTCAGGTAATGTAATTTTTATCATTGTATAATATAGTTGTTATAAATAATTTCCTTACAAGTGGAAATTTTGAATCGCAAAGATATTGTAAAAGCATTTTTCATACAATATATATATAATGTATTTCGCATAAGGTGATCTATTCATGTTAGTGTT
>NZ_JBNXUE010000008.1:0-68921 GCF_050566205.1 Tenacibaculum sp. SDUM215027 | reverse complement strand
TCCCGAACAGAGAAGTTAAGCCCATTTGCGCCGATGGTACTGCCACTGGTGGGAGAGTAGGTCGTTGCCTTTCTTTACAAACCTCAATCTTTTAGTAGATTGAGGTTTTTTTTATGCGCGTATTTTAGGTTGAATACTTTACTATACATACAACACTATATAGGGTTAATGAATAGAAGTATTATAATCTCTTTTAATAGATTATAATAATATATTCATCAACAATTCAGTATATATAATAATCAGTCTTGTTATGATCCTTAAAAAGGATTACCTATAATATTTAAATGAAGATAAAACTTTTACAGTAAATAAGATTTGTACATTGAAATTTGTTTTTTAATATTTACGTTTTATAAATACGAAAAGAGTTTGGATAACGCAGTTTTATTTTTTATTTGTTCGTTAGGTGTTTTTAATGGGTTTTTAGTCAGTATTTATTTTTTACTGATTGATAAGTCCAAAAGAGTACCTAATTTTATATTTGGGTTGTTAGTTTTCTTTTTAACTGTTAGAATAGGTAAATCAGTTTACACAATATTTACCCCTAGAGAAGAAAGAAATTTACTGATTATACAAATTGGTTTATCAGCTTGTTTTTTAATTGGTGTCTCTTTATTTTTTTATTTAAAAGCTTCTGTTACTAAAACGAAAAAGATTCCATTAAAATGGAAACTTCATTTTCTTTTATTATCTGTTATAATAGTTATAGTTGGTGTTATAAAACCTTATTCAAGTGATGCTTTTTTTTGGAATACTTATTTTGTAAAGTTTATTTATTTAGTCTGGGGTGTTTATATAGTATTATCAGCTTTCATTTTAAAAGACACTTTTAGAAAATTGTTTTCCAATAATGTAAGTTGTACTACTTCTGAGATATGGCTATTAGCTGTTTATATGAGTAGCCTATTAATTTACTTAGCTTATATCTTTGGTTACTTCTATTTTTATTTTGTTGGAACTGTTACTTTCTCAATAGTTTTTTATGGTTTAGTATTACTTTTCCTTTCAAAGAAAAACAGAGAGTCAATTTTTAGAGATCTACCTGAAAAATATTCAGCAAAAAAGATTGAAAGTGATGAAGCCACCTTATTGAAATTTCAATTAGATGCTTTAATGGGAGAGCAAGAGTTGTATAAAAATTCCGATGTGAAGTTATCTGATATTTCAGCTAAAATAGGCATATCTTCTCATAAATTATCTCAATTTTTAAATGATAATTTAGGAAAAAGCTTTGCTATGTTTTTAAATGAATATAGAATTGAAGAAGCAAAGAAAATCATAAGTAAAAACCATAAAATAACATTAGAGAGTATAGGTTTTGAAGCTGGTTTTTCTTCAAAATCAAACTTTTATGCCACTTTTAAAAAAGTAGTTGGACAAACACCTGCTCAGTATCAAAAGCAGTTTTTGGAAGACTAAGTTAGTGCAGAATTATAATTTAGTACACCTAAATTATAACATTTCATCAAAATAGAATATTGTTTTAAGAGGTTTGAAGTAAAATTTAAATCTTTTAAAAAATGAAAATTATAGCTACGTTAATTTCAGCTTTCTTTTTTATCTCTAGTTTTTCACAATATAAAGAAGATATTAAAGAAAAACTTCTTGTTAATATCTATGGAAGTAAACAACAAAAAGTAATTAATTATGACAAGAGTTTTGTGTCAGATGATAAGTTGCTTTATGAAAGTATATATCGTCCAGAAGTAAATTTAACACTTTCAGATAAAGAGTTAATAGAGCAAACACTTAATAATTATATTGAAGGAAGTTCTTATAATAAACTTAATATTTTAAAAGAATCTTTTTCAAAAGATGCAACTCTTTATTTAACAGGGAAAAATGGTTTTAAACAATACAGTCCTGATGAGTATGCAAACTTTTTCTCACCTGATAAAAAAGGAAAATTTAATGGTAGAATAGGAGAAATAATTTCAGTTGATATTACTAATGATATTGCTACAGCTAAAGTTGAAATTTTAATACCTAATCGTAAATGGAGGTTTATTGACCTTTTTTTATTGAAGAAGTTTGCTAATGACTGGAAGATTATAAGTAAAACAGCCACAAGAGAGTCGTCAAATGAATCTGGAAATAAAATTTTGTTTGTTGTTTCTAATACTGATTATTATTTAGGAACAGACATTCCTACAGGTAATAGTTTTGATGAAATAATATTAGCTTATGAAATGTTTAAAGATGCTGGTTTTAACATAGATATTATAAGTCCTAAAGGAGGAGCCATCCCTTTAAAATACTTGAACACGTCAGAAAAAAAGAAGAAGAAATATTTATATGATAGTGATTTTATGTATGCTTTAAAAAACACAAAAAAGCCAACACAAGTTCATTCGACAGATTATAAAGCGATCTATTATGTAGGAGGAGGAAGTGCTATGTTTAATGTACCTAAGAATAAAGAAATTCAAAAGATAGCAATAGATATTTATGAAAAGCAAAAAGGTGTTATAAGCGCTGTTTGTCATGGTACGGCAGGAATTGTTTATTTAAAGAAAAGTAATGGAGAGTATGTAGTGAAAAATAAACGTGTAAATGGTTTTCCAGAAGACCATGAGAAAAAAGAAAAAGAGTATTTTAAAAGCTTTCCATTTTTAATTAGAAAGACAGTAGAAAATCATGGAGGAAAATTCTTTTATTCAATAAACCCACTAGACGAACATGTTGAAGTTGATGGAAGGTTGGTAACAGGGCAAAATCCAGCATCAGTTCCTAAACTGGTAAGAGAGATTGTGAAAATTATAAAATCAAATTGATGATTTATATAGGGGTATAAAAAAAGCTCGCAAACTGCGAGCTTTTTTATGTATGATTTTATTGAAAACTATGCTAACATGGTAACAGGGTTTTCTAAATAAGTCTTTAAGGTTTGTAAAAACTGAGCACCAACAGCACCATCAACGGTTCTGTGATCACATGCTAAGGTTAACTTCATAGTATTTCCAATTACAATTTCTCCGTTTTTAACTACTGGCTTTTGAACAATTGTACCTACTGATAAAATAGCAGAATTAGGTTGATTGATAATTGAAGTAAAACTTTCAATACCAAACATTCCTAAGTTAGAAACAGTAAATGTACTTCCTTGCATTTCATCAGGAGTTAACTTTTTATTTCTAGCTTTTGATGCTAAGTCACGAACTTTAATGTCTATTTCATTAATATTCATGTGATCAGCATAAGGTAAAACAGGAACGACTAAACCATCAGGAACTGCTACAGCAACACCGATATTTATATTTTTATTATACAACGTTACATTATCATTCCAAGTAGTGTTTACCTGAGGATGTCTCCTCAATGCCATAGCACAAGCTTTAACTACCATATCATTGAAAGAAACTTTAGTATCAGGCATTTGATTAATAATTTTTCTAGAATCAATAGCACTGTCCATATCTACTTCAATATTTAAGTAGAAGTGAGGAGCAGAGAATTTAGAATTGCTCAATGCCTTAGCAATAGCTTTACGCATTTGAGAGTTTTTTACTTCCTCTACGGCTTCTTCTCCTGCAATAGCAAAGTTTGTAACTGTTGATGGAGTAGAAGTACTATCATTCGTTGAAGGCGTTACAGCAGCTGCTTGTGTAGCTGGAGTATAGTTTTCAACATCCTTTTTAATGATACGACCATTTTCACCAGAACCTTTAACATCTGCTAAATTGATCCCTTTATCCTTCGCTATTTTCTTAGCTAAAGGAGAAGCAAAAATTCGTCCACCTTTATTATTTGATACAGTTTCTACTGGAGCAGCTACAGTTTCTGTTTTGTTCTCTTCAACTGCTTTAGGAGCTTCTTCTTGTTTTTCTGAAGAGTCATTTCCTAAAGTACCTGCTTTGTGTGCCTCAACTAATGAAGATACATCTGTACCAGCTTCACCAATAATAGCTAATAAACTATCTACAGGAGCACTTTCACCTTCTTGAACACCGATATGTAATAAAGTTCCTTCGTTAAATGACTCGAACTCCATTGTGGCTTTATCAGTTTCTATTTCAGCTAAAATATCACCTTCCTCAACATTGTCTCCTACTTTTTTTAACCAAGAGGCAACGGTACCTTCAGTCATTGTATCACTTAAACGAGGCATTGTTACTACTTTTACTCCGTCAGGGATAGTTGAGTTTGTAGCGATATTTTTTTCTTCAGTTTTAGGAGCTTCTTCCTTAACTTTCGCTTCAGGAGTACTATTTCCATTTAATAATGCAGAAAAATCTTCTCCCTCTTCACCAATAATAGCTAATAGGCTATCCACAGGAGCTGTTTGACCTTCTTGAACACCGATATGTAATAAAGTACCTTCGTGGAAAGATTCAAATTCCATTGTAGCTTTATCAGTTTCTATTTCAGCTAAAATATCGCCTTCTTCAACTTTATCACCTACTTTTTTTAACCAAGAAGCTACCACTCCTTCTTCCATCGTATCGCTTAAGCGAGGCATATTTATAATTGTAGCCATAGTTTACTTAGATTTTATAAATGGATAATCCTCTTGTTCATATACCATATCGTATAATTGGTTTAGCTCCGGATATGGAGAATCTTCTGCGAATTTCTCACATTCTTTAACTAAATCTTTTACTTCTTTATCAATTGTTTTGATTTCATCTTCTGAAGCATACTCCTTTTCTTTGATGACTTCTAAAACTTGAGTGATAGGATCTATTTTTTTATACTCTTCAACTTCGTCTTTAGTACGATACTGTTGAGCGTCTGACATAGAGTGACCTCTATATCGATACGTTTTCATTTCTAAGAAAGTAGGTCCGTCACCGCGACGAGCTCTTTGAATAGCTTCATCTACAGCTTCAGCAACTTTGATTGGATTCATTCCATCAACTGGTCCACAAGGCATTTCATATCCTAAACCTAGTTTCCAAATATCTGTGTGATTTGCTGTTCTTTCAACTGAAGTTCCCATGGCATATCCATTGTTTTCAACAATAAATACTACTGGTAATTTCCAGTTCATTGCCATGTTAAAGGTTTCATGTAAAGAACCTTGACGTGCAGCTCCATCACCAAAATAACATAAAGTTACTGCATCACTACCTTTATATTTATCACCAAAAGCAAGACCAGCTCCTAAAGGAATTTGTCCTCCTACAATTCCGTGACCACCATAGAAACGGTATTCTTTAGAGAATATATGCATAGAACCTCCCATACCATGAGAAGTACCAGTAGCTTTACCATATAGTTCTGCCATTACGCGTTTAGGGTCTTCACCCATACCGATTGGTTGAACGTGATTACGGTAAGCAGTAATCATTTTATCTTTAGTCAAATCCATTGCATGTAATGAACCTGCTAAAACAGCCTCTTGACCGTTATATAAGTGTAAAAAACCTCTAACTTTTTGTTGAATGTAAACTGCTGCTAGCTTGTCTTCAAACTTTCTCCAAAATAGCATATCTCTATACCAGTTGATATAGGTTTCTTTGGTGATTTTCTTCATTATATACTTTAGTTGTTTATTTAAATGTTTGTTTACTTTGCCTGTAGCAAAACGTAGCTACAAAAATAAGTAGTTTTTAGTAATTTAAAAAAAGTTATTACTAAAAGTTGAAGAAAGCTTTAAGAAGGGGAAAAGAGAGGTAATTACTGTTCTTTAGCTACAATAATTGTGGCTTTAGCACCCGTGGCTAAATTCCATTCATTAGATGAAATTAACATGCCGGCGTCATTATAAATTTTAAAAGCAGCAGTATTAGGACCTGAGGTTCCTTGATTTAATGCAACAATTTTTATGGTGTTAATTCCTTCGTCTAGAGGAAGGTTAAAAGACTGGTAACGTTGTTTTAGTGTAAGGTTGCTAACAACAGGGACATCATTTATATAGATGGTGACTTTATCTCCGTCTGGATATTGATAGTCTCTACAAATGATGTTAACACTTTTTGATTTAGTACTAAAGCTCCCTAAATCCTGATCAATAACAGGATATTGATACATTCCATTTACCTGCTTGAACGATTTTAAGTATTGTTCTTCTGCTATTTTGGCTTTAGTTAAAATTCCTTTGTTTTCTAAATCTCTTTGAGCTTGTTTTTTTTGAAGCTCTTTTTGTTGTTTTTGATGAGCTGACTTAAACCCATTGTTGTTGTCAAAATCTAAAGATTTAGGTTTTTTAACTTCTTTGGCTGGCGCTGTAATTACTCCGAAAGAAGAGTTTCCTTTTTTTTTGCCACCAATTGTACCATCCATCTGTGCCAAAAGATTAGATGTTATGCTACATAAAAAAAAGATTATAAGTGTTGGTGTTATTTTCATCATTGCAAACAAATCAAAGCAAATATAATGCCGATTTTAGGTGTTTTATAAAAATAAAGAGTTAAAACTAGTTATTTTACAGGAAAATCAAAAAAGGTTTTAGGAAAAGGTTCTCTCCTTAAAGTAAAGTGCCACCATTCATTAATATAAGGTCTGAAACCATGTTTACGCATTATTTTTTGTAGTAATTGTCTGTTCTTTTTTTGTTGCTCGGTAAGCTTCTCGTAAGTAATGTGGGATGAGATTCCAAAAAAGTCATAAGGACTTCCCATGTCTAGCTCTTCTCCTGATTCTAAGTGTATAATTGTTAAGTCAACTGTACTACCTCTTGAATGCCCTGATTTAGAAGAAATATATCCTTTTTTGAACAAATGGCGCTTGTTAACTTTGGGGTAATATTGTTGTTTCATTAATGTGTCGTTGATTACTCGAGCCCATTTAACAAAATGGTTTACTGCTGTTTGCGGACGATAGGCATCATAAATTTTTAAGCCTAATTTTTGAGTTGCTAACTCTTCCTGAACTTTTTTTAAAGCTTTGGTAGTAGGAGTAGTGGCTATAAGAACATTTTCTTCATATCCATTAACTGGAGTTCCCATAAAGTTGTTGTTGTGGCAATATCTTAGTTCACCTTGTATAGTAGGAGATACATCTTTGATATATGAAAAGCCTTTGGGTAAATTCTGAGATCGAATTGCTAAAGAAGTAAGCAAAAATAACGTTAAAATCCATTTCATAAGGTAAAAGTAATGAAATGGATTTTAACATTTTCTTTCTTAATGAAAGATTAACTTTTATTTATCTAAAAAATCTTGATAAGCGTTCTGACTAATAGCTCTTCCTAATGAGTCTAAAGTTTGATAATTACCTTCTTGTATAACAGGTTTGTTGCTTACATAATCATATACAAAAGTTCCGTTTTTAGAAATGGTACCAAACCCTTTGTTGAATACATAATGTGCGTATTGATTTTCAGAAGTATTAAAAATGTTTTTAAAGTTAGTCATTGTAGTAAAAAAGAGATTTATTCTGTAACCTTTAAACGAGCTTTGGCAGTTACAGAAATATCAGAATAATCGTTGTTTAGGTATTTTAAATATCCAGCTATGGCAATCATAGCAGCATTATCGGTGGTATATTCAAATTTAGGAATGTAAGTTGTCCATCCCCAGTGTTTTTCAGCTAAAGTTAAGCGTTTTCGTATTTCTGAATTAGCAGAAACTCCACCAGCAATTGCTATGTGTTTGATGTCTGTTTGCTTTACAGTATTTTTAAGCTTATCCATCAAAATTTCAATAATAGTATATTGAATGGAAGCACAGATATCGTTAAGATTTTCTTTAATAAAACTAGGGTTTTCTTTTATATTCCTTTGTACAAAATATAAGATCCCTGTTTTTAACCCACTAAAACTAAATTCTAAATCACCCACTTTAGGTTTGGTAAACTTAAAAGCTTTAGGGTTTCCTAATTGAGCATATTTATCAATTAAAGGCCCACCAGGATAAGGTAAACCTAAAATTTTAGCAGATTTATCAAAGGCTTCTCCAACCGCATCATCAATCGTTTCACCTAAAATTTCCATTTCAAAATGATTGGTAATTTTTACAATTTGTGTGTGTCCACCACTAATAGTTAAGCAAACAAAAGGAAATGGAGGTATTTTACTTTCTTCTTCTTTAATAAAATGAGCCAAAATATGCGCCTGCATGTGGTTCACATCTATCAAAGGGGTGTTTAGCCCTAAAGCTAAAGATTTTGCAAAAGAAGTACCTACCAATAATGAACCCATTAATCCGGGACCACGAGTAAAGGCAATTGCATTTAAATTGTGTTTAGTTATGCTAGCTTGTTCAATAGCTTGTTGCACAACTGGAACAATGTTTTGTTGATGCGCTCTAGAAGCTAGTTCAGGAACCACACCACCATATTTAGCATGCACTTCTTGGTTTGCTACAACATTACTTAACACTTTTCCGTTACAAATAACCGAAGCACTTGTGTCATCACAAGAACTTTCAATACCTAAAATATAGATGTTTTCTGTACTCAAATCTTTCCGGATTTAGGTTACAAAAATATTGATATTACGTTAGATTTTCGTTAAAAATAAGATTTCTTTAAAATAAGGCAGCATTTTTGCAGTTTGCTGATTACTTTTGTTAATAGGATTATAAATAAGGGAAGTTATTAAAAGATTAGGGAACATAATAGGTAGAATAATAAAGTACGCAGTACTTTTTCTGCTCTTGCTTTTTCTTTTACTATCGTTACCTTTTGTACAAAGTCAACTTGCTAAACAAGCAACGAATTGGGTAAACAAAGAGTTTAACACCAATATTGTTGTAAAGAAAATTGATTTATCATGGTTAGGAAGTGTTCAGTTAAAAGAAATTGAAATTAGAGATCATCATAAAGACACACTAATATTTGTAAATAACTTAAGCACTTCTTTATCAAATGCCAAGCGTGTATTAGAAAATCAAGTAGATTTAGGGGAAGCTTCTTTAAGCGGGGTTCATTTTTATATGAAAACATATAGAGGTGAAAAAAATGATAACATGTCTATTTTTATAGATAGTTTTGAAGATGGAAAACCTAAAGATAGTTTAGCAGCGCCGTTTATTCTTAAGAGTGATAAAATTTCTTTAGATGGTTTAACTTTTAAGTTAATGGATGAGAATAAGGCAGATCCACTTGAGTTTGCAGCATACAAGGCAGGAGCGGAACTAAACGATTTTTCAATTGTTGGGCCTGATGTTTCTATGAAAATAAGAAACATGTTTTTTACAGGAAATAGGGGAGTAAATGTATCAAATTTATCTACTGACTTTACGTATACAAGATCCTTTATGGATTTTAAAAATACAGCATTAGAAACAGATAATAAAACCAAACTTAAAGCTGAGGTTAAGTTTACTTACAATCGAAAAGACTTTGTGAACTTTAACGATAAGGTAAAAGTTAAAGCTAAGTTTCAAGAAAGTGTAGTTTCAGTAAAAGATTTAAATAAGCTATATAATGAAATCGGTGGACATGACTTTTTATATATAAGCGGAGATATTGATGGTGTACTAAATAATTTCAGTGCTAATAATGTTAGAGTACACTCAAAGGGAGGTATGAGAATTATTGGAAACATGGGGTTTGTTAATGCTGTTAAAACTAGTAGAGGTTTTGTGTTTGATGCTAACTTGGATAACCTAACAGCAAATTATTATCAATTAAGAAATGTACTGCCAAACTTATTAGGAAGAACTTTGCCAACAGAATTTCAGAGATTAGGTAATTTTACTTTGAATGGAATTGTAAAAGTGACTCCGCAACAAATGGATGCTACCATATCAATAAAATCTGAAATAGGAACTGCAATTTCTGATCTTCAATTAACAAATATTGATAATATTGATGAAGCAAAATATACAGGAGAAGTTGAGTTTAAAAGCTTTGATCTGGGGGTTTTTGCTAATGATGCTGTGTTAGGAACCGTTTCATTAAAAGCTGATGTTAATGGTAGTGGGTTTAATGTTGATAATGTTAATACCATAATTATAGGAAGGGTGAGTAGTTTGTTTTTTAACAAATATGAATACAAGAACTTACAAGTAAATGGACAATTTCAAAACAAAAAGTTTGATGGTTTATTAAATGCTAACGATGATAACTTCAAGTTAAAATTCGAAGGGTTAGCTGATTTTTCATCGGAAATTAACAAGTTCGACTTTATCGCTAATGTCGATAGGATTGATTTGAAAAAGACAAACTTATTTACTCGTGATAGTATCTCTGAATTAAAAGGGAATATTAATTTAAATATTTCAGGGAATACATTTGATGATATTGTAGGGAAAGCAACCTTTAAAAATTTAGTATACAGAAACCAAAAACAGAGTTATCCCTTTAAGAGTTTTGAAGTAAACTCATCAGTAAAAGATAGTATAAAAACTATTGAAGTAAACTCAGAAGATATTGTAAAAGGGTATATACAAGGTAAGTTTTCTTTTGAAGAGTTACTGCCTATAGCTCAAAACGCTTTAGGTAGTGTGTATACAAACTATCGTCCACACGAAGTGGCACCAAATCAATTTTTAGATTTTGATTTTACGATTTATAATCAAATTATAGATGTCTTTTTACCAAACATTTCAATAGGAAAAAATACACGATTAAAAGGGCGTATTAATTCAGATAAAAATTCGTTAAAACTTACATTTGAGTCTCCAGAAATAAACGTATATAAAAATATAATTGAAGGAGTCGTGTTAAGATTGGATAATAAAAACCCATTATACAACACTCACTTAACAGCAAGAAAAGTAAATACAAAGTATTATAATATTGAAAAGCTAAACCTGTTAAACCGTACTAAAAATGATACATTATTTTTTAAATCGGTTTTTAAAGGAGGCAAAGATTATGGAGAGAGTTTTAACTTAGATTTTTTCTATACAATTAATGAGCTACAAAAATCTGTTGTAGGAATTCAGAAATCGACGTTATATTACAAAGGTTTTGACTGGGAAGTAAATCCTAATGATGATAAGAATAATAAAGTGACATTTGATTTGCAAAAGGATGATTTTACAATTAGTCCATTTGTTTTTAAATCAGGAGAACAAAAAATAGATTTTAAAGGAATTGTAAGGGATAGTACCTACAAAGACATACAAGCTAACTTTAATAAAGTAAAACTAGCTAGTTTTTTACCCCCAGTTGATAGTTTAAAATTAGATGGAAAACTAAATGGTAGATTAGAGTTCAAACAAGAAAATAAAACAGTAGCTCCTAAAGGGAGTTTGTATGTTGAGGATTTTTATATAAACAATTACTCACAAGGAAATTTAGCGTTGAATGTTACAGGAGATAATTCCTACGAAAAATATGACGTCAACTTATATTTAGAAAGTGAAAACGCAAAAAACATTTCAGCTACAGGAGAAGTTGACTTTTCAAGAGAAAGACCAATTATAGATTTAGATATTTACTTGAAAGAGTATGATATTGGAGCTTTCGGACCGTTAGGAGAAGGTGTCTTATCTAAACTAAGAGGAAAAGTAACAGGAGATTTTACGGCAAAAGGTTATTTAAGAAACCCAGATTTTAATGGAGTTCTAAACTTTGAAAATGCAGGATTAGCTTTTCCGTATTTAAACGTAGATTTTGATTTAAAAGGAAACACGAGCGTAGTTTTAGATAAACAAGAATTTGTTTTTAAAGACATAATATTAGAGGATACAAAATACCTAACACAAGGGGATTTATCAGGAAGTATTGTGCATCAAAATTTCGAAGACTGGTTCTTGAATTTTGATATTAATACTCAAAATTTACTGATTTTAGATACACAAGAAACGGAAGAATCTCAATATTACGGAACTGGGTTCTTAGATGGTGAAGCAAAAATTAGAGGACTTACCAGCTATTTAGATATAGAGGTTAATGGAAAAACAAATAAAGGAACTCTTTTTGTAATTCCGTTAAGTGATGTTAAAACAATAGATAATTATAAGTTAATCCGATTTAAAACAGGAGAAGAAGAAGAGGGATCAAAAGGGAAAATTATTGGTGATATAAAAGGACTTGATTTAAGACTAGATTTAGCTGTAACAAAAGAAGCCGTAGCTCAAGTAGTAATAGATAAAGTTTCAGGAAGTGAATTAAAAGGAAGTGGTGAAGGAAACCTTAGAATCGATATTGATACAAGAGGGAAATTTAATATGTTCGGAGATTTTACGGTAGATAATGGTTTTTACAACTTTAAGTATGCAGGAATAACAAAGCCTTTTATAGTACAAAAAGGAGGAACTATTTCTTGGAATGGAGATCCTTATGAAGCTGATTTAGATATAACAGCAGTATATAGAACAAAAGCAAACCCAGCACAATTACTAGATAACATCAATTCAAATCGTAAAATTCCAATTGACTTATACACAAAAATTACAGGAGGATTATTTAGTTCAAAACAAGAGTTTGATATTAAAATACCAAATGCAAATTCAACAGTAAGTTCAGAGTTAGAGTTTCTATTAAACGAGAATGATTTAAATACAAAAATGCAACATTTCTCGTTTTTATTAGCTTTTGGTACATTTTATAATGCGGATGCTATTGGTAATAGTGCAAGTTCAGGAATTACAGGTACAGCCTCTGAAATTGCCTCAAGTATTTTAACAAATATGTTAAATAGCGATGGAAACAAATTTCAATTAGGAGTTGGGTATACGCAAGGAGATAGAGGAAATGTTGATAACCTTAATTCGGACGATCAAGTAGATGTGTCAGTATCGACACAGTTGACTGATAGAGTATTGGTTAATGGAAAAGTTGGGGTACCAGTAGGAGCTAATACACAAACTAGTGTTGTTGGTGAAGTAAAAGTAGAAGTTCTTTTAAATGAAGAAGGTAATTTAAGAGGTACGGTATTTAATCGTCAAAATGAAGTACAATACTCTACAGAAGAAGAAGGATATACGCAAGGAGTAGGTATTTCATATCAAGTTAATTTTAATAACTTGCGCGACTTAGGAAAAAAATTAGGTTTAAATAAAAAAGAAAAGAAAAAGGAAGTGAAAAAAGATAGCATAAAACCTAAGAAAAAAGGGCTGATAAATTTTAAATCTAAAGAGAAAAAATAACCAAACTATTTTATGAATAGAACAAGTAAGGATTACCTTGTAATCATGTTAAAAGGGATGGCTATGGGAGCTGCCGATGTTGTTCCAGGTGTTTCTGGAGGTACCATTGCATTTATTTCAGGGATTTATGAAGAGCTATTAGGCTCTATAAGTAATATCAATATAAAATTACTTAAAATCTTACAAAAAGAAGGTTTCAAGTCAGCATGGAAACAGGTAAATGGTAATTTCTTAGTATCTCTTTTTGTTGGGATTTTTATTAGTATCGTTTCGTTAGCAAAAATGATTTCTTGGTTATTAGTAAATCACCCAATTTTAGTATGGTCTTTTTTCTTTGGTTTAGTACTAGCAAGCGTTATTTACATAGCAAAACAGGTAACTCAATGGAATCTTGTTTCAGGAGTTTTACTAATTTTAGGAGCGATACTTGCTTACTATATAACAACGTTAAATCCACTGGTTTCAGAACATTCATCAATGTCGTTTATGTTTTTAGCAGGAGCTATAGCAATTTGTGCGATGATTTTACCAGGTATTTCAGGGTCTTTTATTCTGGTGTTATTAGGAGCTTATAAACCAGTTTTAGCAGCTGTAAATAATCGTGATTTTACAACTATAACGTTTGTTGCTTTAGGGGCGATTGTGGGCTTACTAACATTTTCAAGGGTTTTAAAATATTTATTTTCAAATTATAAAAACTATACACTGATAGTGTTAACAGGGTTTATTATAGGTTCATTAAATAAAATTTGGCCTTGGAAAAAAGTATTGACTTATAGAACCAATTCTCATGGAGAGCAAGTTCCTTTTAATGAGTTGTCTATTTCTCCGTTTTCTTATGATGGAAATCCTCAATTAATGTATGCAGCTGTATTAGCCTTAATAGGTTTCGGACTTATTTTATTACTAGAAAAAATAGCAGTAAAAAAGCATTAGAAAATAACTAACTTAGCTTTCTAATCAAACAGCATGTATAAAGAACGCAGGCTATCACAAAAAATAAATCTTTTTTTAAAAGGATTGATAATGGGAGGAGCTAATAAAGTACCAGGAGTTTCTGGTGGTATGGTGGCTTTTGTGATGGGGTTTTATGAAGAACTTATTTATACTTTTCAAAGAATAAATGGTAAAGCTTTTAAGTTGTTGATTAACGGTCGCTTTAAAAGTTTCGCTAGCTATACCAATTTACAGTTTTTAGTATGGGTAATGGCAGGAAGTATGTTTAGCTACTTCAGTGTTTCTCTTGTTTTAGATTACTTCTTAAGAAATTACCAACTATATGTATGGTCATGGTTCTTTGGAATGATTATAGGTTCTATTTACTACATATCAAAAGACTTTGGAGATTGGAAACCTAAAACTATTTTAGGGCTACTAATAGGAGTTTCAGTAGGTATCTCCATAAGTTTTATGACACCTGCTACAGAAAATGATAACTTATGGTTTGTATTCTTGTGTGGGATAATAGGAGTTTCAGGAATGACATTACCAGGGCTTTCAGGCTCATTTATACTCATATTATTAGGTAACTATGTAATGCTGTTAGTAGATAGTGTAAATGTGTTAGGAAACGTAATCACAAATCTATTTTCTGGAAATTTTGAAGTATTGAATGATCAGGTAAAAATACGTTACTTAAAAATTATAGGAGTTTTTACAGCAGGTTCAGCGTTTGGTCTTGTATCTATTTCACATGTTTTGGGCTATGTTTTAAAAAGGTGGCATCAAATTGTAACAGCAATTATCATAGGTTTTATTACAGGTTCATTAGGGGTTGTTTGGCCATGGAAAGAAACTATTTATAAAAAAGAAGAAGGTGTGTTTTTGTTAGATCAAAGCGGAAATAAAATTATAGAAAACTACCAAAGATTTATTCCGAATTTTAACGATCAAGAAACATGGGTTTCAATAGGATTTATTATTATTGGAATCGCATTAATATTAATTATTGATTTTTATGACCAAAAAAGAAAATAAGCATTTATATGCTTTAGTAGGAAAGAATATTTCATACTCATTTTCTCGTGGATACTTTACCGAAAAGTTTGAAAAATTAGACTTAAAAAATCATGAGTATATCAATTTTGATATTCAATCTATACATGAACTTCCTCAAAAAATAAAAGAAAATAAAAAGCAGTTAAAAGGAATGAATGTTACCATTCCGTACAAACTAGATGTTTTCAATTTTTTAGATAGAATAGATAAGAAAGCTTTAAAAGTAGGAGCAGTCAATACTATTAAAATTACCAAAAAAGGAAGGTTAAAAGGATACAATACTGATGTGTATGGTTTTAAAAAGTCATTAAAACCATTGTTGAAAAAACATCATAAAAAAGCCTTGATTTTAGGAACAGGAGGAGCTTCGAAAGCAGTAGCCTTTGTACTTGAAAACCTAGGGATGAAATATAAATATGTATCGAGAACTCCAGAAGGGAAAAAGCAGATTTCGTATCAAGATATTAATAAAGAACTTATCGAGTCATATTCTGTTATTATAAACTGTACACCATTAGGTACACACCCAAATGTAGAGAATTGTCCTGATATTCCGTATGAGTTTTTGACAGACAAACATTTGTTGTATGATTTGATATACAATCCATCAGAAACTATTTTTTTACGTAGAGGAAAAGAGCAAGGAACAACTATAAAAAACGGATTAGAGATGTTAGAGCTTCAAGCGGAGAAAGCTTGGAAAATATGGAGCAATAGCTAAAATTTTAAAAACTAAAATAAAATTTGCTATTCTCTAAGAATCCTTATCTTTATAATCTAAATCAAAGGAACTTAAACATTGTAGATATGTTAGAAAACAACGAGGAGAAAGTAGAAAAACCAATTATTGAAGAGCAAACGAAGACAAATGAGGAAACTGAAAATGCTGTTAATGAGGTTGAAAATGAAGTAGCCAATGAATCTGAGAAAGCAGATGAAAAGCACGAAATACCTATGCTTGATTATGCTTCGATGGAGTTAGAAAAATTGGTAGATGAATTAAAAAAATTGCTTAAAAGTCATCCAATTCAACAATTAAAATCAAATGTAGATGCTATTAAAACAGCATTTAATTCTAAGTTTGGAGCTTTGTTAGCAAAGAAAAAAGAAGCATTTTTAGCCGATGGAGGAAATTCTATAGACTTTCAATTTTCTAGCCCAGTAAAAACAGAGTACAATAACTTATTAGGTGAATATAAAGCTAAGCGTGATGCATACTATGCTCAGTTAGAAAAGCAATTAAAAGAAAATTTAGAGAGAAGAAATAACTTGATTGAAGAGTTAAAGTCTTTAATCAAAAATGCTGATCCTAAAACAATGTATAACGATTTTCAAGAAATTCAAAATCGTTGGAAAACTGTAGGAGCAGTGCCAAAAACAAAGTATAATGATACTTGGAGAACCTATCATCACCATGTAGAGCGTTTTTACGATTTACTACACTTAAATAAAGATTTTAGAGAGTTAGACTTTAAACATAACCTAGAAGAAAAACTGCGATTAATTGAAAGAGCAGAAGCTTTAAGTGAAGTAGAAGATGTTAATGTTGCTTTTAAAGAACTGCAGGAGTTACATCGTATGTGGAAAGAAGATATAGGACCTGTATCAAGAGAACATAGAGAAGATGTTTGGGGTAGATTTAGTGAAGCTACTAAGAAAATTCATGACAGACGTCATCAGCATTACAGAGAATTAAAGTCAAAACATCAAGAAATGATTGATGCTAAATTGGCTGTTGCGGCAGAAATAAATGCATACGATACATCAAACAATAAAACACATAACGACTGGCAAAAAAGTATTGCAGAAATAGAAAAACTGCGTAAAAAATATTTTGACATAGGTAAGTTACCTTACAGTAAAAGTGAAGCAGTTTGGCAGGAATTTAAAGTAGCTACAAAAAAGTTCAATACAGCAAAAAATGCTTTCTATAAGGATGAAAAAAGCTCTCAAAATGAGAACTTAAAAAAGAAAATGGAGTTAGTAGAACTAGCTGAAAGTTTAAAAGAGAGCGAGGATTGGAGTGAAACTACCAATACTATGAAACGTATTCAGGCTGATTGGAAAAAAATAGGGCATGTACCTAGAAAATTTTCTGATGATATATGGAAACGTTTTAAAAATGCTTGTAATCATTTTTTCGATAGACTGCACGCTCGTAAAAATGAGCAGAATAAAGAACAATTAGCAGTAGTGGAAGCTAAAAAAGAATTTATAGAACAAGTTAAAACGGCTGAAATTGCTACAGAAGAAGATGTAGAAAAAACGTTAGCCGATTGGAGAGCGTTAGGAGCGTTGCCAAGAAATGCACGTTACTTAGACGAAAAATTCAATAAAGCAATGGATGCTCATTTAGATAAACTAGATATGAGTAGAATTGATATTGAAATGATGAAGTTTAAAGGTGTTATTGATACATATTTATCACAAGAAGATTACAGGAAACTAGATAGTGAGCAGTTCTTTATTAGAAAGAGAATAGATGAAACTGTACGTGAAATGCAACAGTTAGAAAATAACCTAAGTTTTATTTCAAATGCAACAGAAGATAATCCTTTAGTACAGAATGTTCGTAATGGAATACAAGAGTTTAAAGATCAATTAGATCTTTGGCAAGAAAAGCTAGACTATTTAAGAAGATTAGATTACTAAACGATAATATATAGTTAAAGAAAAAACTCGAACAAGATAAGGTTCGAGTTTTTTTATGTCTAATTTTTGGTAAGTCTTTTTGCTATGGTAAGTTCAACTATAGATAGAATGATAATGATTGAGACTTCAACTAAAATATAACCCCACCCAATGCTAGTGATTGTTTTAAAATGATAGAATGCTACTCCAATAGAAAGACAACAATATAGCAGGTTTAATATGGCGATTCCTCTTAAAAAGGGTTTTAGACTATTGTCTGTTTTTTGATAACAGTAAAAATCATAAACAGCAAAAAATATAGGTAAAACAGCGAGTAAATAAAGTGTTGAAGGTGGAATTCCTATAATACTTTCAAAATTAACCAATACTACCCCTAATAAAAAAGCAGATAAAATAGCTCCTAAACCATCTATTAAAAACAACTTCTTAGGTTTTTTGGGAATGTTTTTTAGTAGCTTTTTAATCATAAAAAGATAAAATACAGCTATTTTATACAGGTTTTGAGTTTACATAAAAGTTCTTATCAACTTCAATAGAATTACCGTTAATTGTTTTTGTTTGCCAATTCTCAGTAGGATGTAATAATTCAGATTTTCCGTTAATAATTACTTTTAAAGGCATGTTAAACTCTTTTACCACATTACCCCAACGATACTTTAAAGTATTGTTTTCAATTTTGTACTCAAACTCTGGAATTTTCACTGTACGTAAATATTGGTCGAATACTTTACTTAAATCAATTCCTGATTTTTCAATCATATATTTTTCAACTTCTTGTGTAGCTACTGTTTGGTGGTAAAAGTCAGCATTTAATCCACGTAAAATTTGTCGCCATTTTTCATCGTTGTTTATTAACTGACGAATAGTATGTAACATGTTGGCACCTTTATAATACATATCACCAGAACCTTCATCATTTACATCATAATTGCCAATAATTGGAATGTCGTTTTGAATTGCATTTCGAGTTCCAATAACATATGCTGCAGAAGCTTCTTTACCGTAGTAATAATCTAAAAATAAGTTTTCTGAATACGCAGTAAAACTTTCATGAATCCACATATCAGCAATATCTACATTGGTGATATTGTTAGCAAACCATTCATGACCCGCTTCATGGATAATAATAAAATCAAACTTTAGCCCCCAACCAGTTCCAGATAAATCTCTACCTAAATATCCATTTTTATATTGATTACCATAGGTAACTGAACTTTGATGTTCCATTCCTAAATACGGAACTTCTACTAATTTAAAGCCATCTTCATAAAAAGGGTATTTACCAAACCAATGCTCAAAAGCTTTCATCATTTTAGGAGCATCTTTAAATTGCTTTTTAGCTTTTTTTAGGTTGTCACGTAACACATAATAATTCATGTCTAGCTCTCCATCTTCACCCTTATACTTTTCAGAAAAATGAACATAATCTCCAATATTTACGTTAACACCGTAATTATTAATCGGATTATCAACAAACCAATGATATGTAGTTGTATTATCATTATGTTGTTCGATGTTACGTAGACGTCCGTTGGAAACATCCATTAAATTTTTAGGTACACGAACGCTAATAGCCATACTATCTACTTCATCATACATATGATCTTTATTTGGCCACCAAATACTAGCACCTAATCCTTGACAAGAAGTTGCCACAAAATGGTTTCCGTTACTGTCTTTTTTCCAAGAAAAACCACCATCCCAAGGAGCTCTGATAGCTTCTTTAGGATTTCCTTCGTAATACACATCAATAGAATTTATTGATCCTTTCTTTTGAGGAGATTTTAGTTGAATAAAATGGGCATTTCCTTCAGAAACAATTTGCAGTTCTTCATTGTTTTGAGTGACTTTAGTAATTTTTAAAGGAGGTTGTAAGTCTATTTGTAAAACTTGATGAGGTTTTAAAACTTTGTATTGTACAGTGTTTTTTCCTTCAATAAATTTTTTATCAGGATTCACAGCTACGTTAAGATGATAATAGGTTAAATCCCACCACAATCTTTCAGGAGTAATAGAACCACGTAAAGAATCTTGACGAGTAAACTTCTCAGTATTTGAAAATAAAGATGTGTTTTTTTGAGCTGTTAAAGAAGAACATCCGACAATTGAAATAGCCAAAGATGTCATAAAAACAGATAAAGAAAATGTTTTTTTATGCATAGTGTTTATTCTTGAAAGATAAAACGCTAAGATAAGTTTTTAAAGTTTTTTTATTGATGGTAACTTTAAGATATTTGCTTAAAATAAGAACAATGTCAAAAATAGTTTTCATTACAGGAGCTTCCTCAGGAATAGGGAAATCAATAGCTTTATATTTATACGATAGAGGGTTTACAGTCTACGGAACAAGTAGAAATCCTCAAAAAGTGAATGTTCCATTTCAAATGGTAGCGTTAGATGTAACTAATGAAGATTCTATAAAAGAGGCTGTGGCAAAAGTGATTGATGTAGAAGGAAAGATAGATGTGTTAATTAATAACGCCGGAAAAGGGATTACAGGCCCTATTGAAGATACACCAACAGAAGAAATGAAGGAAAACTTTAATACAAACTTCTTTGGAGTAATTGATGTTGTTAAAGCGGTATTACCTCATATGCGAAAGCAGCAATCAGGAACTATTGTTAATACAACTTCAATTGCCGGATATATGGGATTACCATTTAGAGGGATTTATTCTGCAAGTAAAGGAGCTTTAGAGTTAGTAACAGAAGCATTGAGTATGGAGGTGAAAAGCTTCGGAATTAATGTTGTAAACGTAGCTCCAGGAGATTTTGCTACGAATATTGCAGCAGGAAGATATCACACACCTGTTTTTGAAAACTCTGCCTACAAAGAAAAATATGCTGAAAACTTAGCTTTGATGGATACTCATGTAGATTCAGGAGCAGACCCAATAATTATGGCAGAGGCCATTTATAAAATCATTGAAAATAAAAATCCTAAAATTCATTATAAAATAGGTGGATTTATGGAGAAGTTTTCAATTGTATTAAAAAGAATATTACCTGATAAAGTTTATGAAAAGCTTCTAATGAATCATTATAAATTGTAAATTCGCAGAAGATTAGTAATTGAAGAAAATTACGGCATATAAAATTGTTTTATAGAGGGGTTAGCCCTTTTAAAATAGTAAGAATTAGAACACAACTACATAATAAATATACAGATGAAATTTTTTATTGACACAGCTAACTTAGATCAAATTAGAGAGGCACAAGCTTTAGGTATTTTAGATGGAGTAACAACCAATCCGTCATTAATGGCTAAAGAAGGAATAACAGGAGAAGAAAATATTATTAATCACTACAAAGCAATCTGTGAAATTGTTGAAGGTGATGTTTCTGCTGAGGTAATCTCTACTGATTTTGATGGAATGATAAAAGAAGGAGAGGCGTTAGCTGCTTTGAATCCTCAAATTGTAGTAAAGCTACCTATGATTAAAGATGGGATTAAAGCATGTAAATATTTTTCTGACAAAGGAATTAAAACCAATGTTACATTAGTGTTTTCAGCTGGTCAAGCATTATTAGCAGCAAAAGCAGGAGCTACGTACGTATCTCCATTTATTGGTCGTTTAGATGATGTTTCTACAGATGGTTTAAACCTAATTGCTGAAATCCGTCAGATTTATGATAACTATATGTTTGAAACGCAAATCTTAGCAGCATCTGTACGTCACACAATGCATATTATTGATTGTGCTAAGATTGGATCTGATGTTATGACTGGACCATTAAGTGCTATTGAAGGGTTGTTAAAACATCCATTAACTGATATTGGTTTAGCTAAATTCTTAGCAGATTATAAAAAAGGAAACTAACCAACTTAGTTGGAAATAATACAATGTCATTTCGACAGAAGTGAGAAATCTATTTGTTCAAAAAGGTTTTTCGTTTTTTTCGAAATGACATTTTTTAACTTTAAAAGAAATGTTCCCAAAAAAAGAACTCGCGCAATTAGTAGTCTCAGCATGTCATCAATTTAATATTGATACCGTTGTAATTTCTCCAGGCTCTCGTAATGCACCGCTTACCGTTGGATTTTCAAATCATCCAGCAATTGAAGCATTAAGTGTGGTAGATGAGCGTTGTGCAGCCTTTTTTGCGATGGGAATAGCGCAACAAAAGCAAAAACCTGTAGCTATTGTATGTTCTTCAGGTTCGGCTTTGTTGAATTATTACCCTGCCATAGCAGAAGCTTTTTATAGCCAAATTCCGCTAGTTGTAATTTCTGCAGATAGACCTAAACACTTAATTGATATTGGTGACGGACAAACCATTCGTCAAGAAAATGTATTTGAAAATCATATTTTGTCTTCAGCTAATTTGATTGAGAAAGAAAGTCAGTTGAAAAATAATACCGATTTACTGGTTGAAGCATTACAGATTTCTAAAAACCAAAAAGGACCAGTTCATATCAATGTTCCGTTTGACGAACCTTTATATGAAACTGTAGAAGAGCAAAAAGTTTTTGATTTTTCAAACGTTATTTCGAGTGATACGAAACAATCTGTAGATTTAGAAAAATTAGTTCCTGTTTGGAATTCTTCAATTAAAAAAATGATTTTAGTAGGAAGCAATTTTCCAGATGTTGAACTTCAAAAAATATTAGATGTCTACGCAGAAGATGCTTCTGTTTTAGTATTGACAGAAACAACATCAAACGTATACCATTCGAAGTTTATCAGTAGTATTGATAAGCTAATATCTAAGTTAACTGAAGAAGAATATAAAGAGCTACAACCTGAGGTATTAATTACTTTAGGAGGAATGGTGATTTCTAAAAGAATAAAGCAGTTTTTAAGAAAGTTACAGCCAAAACATCACTGGCATGTTGATGAGTTAAAAGCAATAGATACCTATCATTGTTTGTCAGAGTTTGTACAAACGAACCCTGTAACCTTTTTAAGAATGCTTTCTGGTAAAAAGAAAGATATTCAAAGTGATTACCAAGCAAGATGGTTACAAGAGAAAGAACTTAGAGCCATAAAACATGAGGAATATTTAAAAAACTGTAAATATTCAGATTTAAAGTCTTTTGAAGTTGTTTTAGATAGTATTCCTGATAATTCACAAGTACAGATTAGCAACAGTTCAATTATTCGATACTCACAATTGTTTGATGTAAATTCTACATTAAAAGTATTTTGTAATAGAGGAACTAGTGGAATTGATGGAAGTACAAGTACAGCTATTGGAGCTGGATTTGGTTCAAAAAATCAAACAGTATTTATAACAGGAGATTTAAGCTTCTTTTACGATAGTAATGCATTATGGAATACTAATATTCCGAAGAATTTTAGAATAATTATTTTAAATAATGCAGGAGGTGGCATTTTTAGATATATCCCAGGGCCATTAACAACAAATGCTGCCGAGTATTTTGAAACACCGCACGGCTTAACAGCAGAACATTTGTCAAAAATGTATGATTTTGAATATGTTCAAGTAAAGGACTTAAAGAGCTTGCGAAATAGTTTGACTTCGTTTTACTCAGAATCGAATCAACCAAAAATAATGGAGATTTTTACTCCAAAAGAAATAAATGATGTAGTTTTAAAAAACTATTTTAAAAACTTATAAGATGGAATTAAAAGAAGGTGATAAGGTAGACTTAATTATAGGTGTACAAACACCATTAGGGTATACAGTTTTAATTAATGAAGAGTACGAGGGATTGTTGTATAACAATGAAGTTTTTAGTGATGTTGAAGAAGGAATGCGAAAAGTAGGTTACATTAAAAAGATACGTGAAGACGAGAAAATTGATGTGTCGCTACGCCCACAGGGATTTGAAAATGTAATTGATTCAGATGTAGAAAAAATACTTAAAAAGCTAGAAGACAAAGGCTTTTTGTTGTTGACAGATAAAAGCTCTCCTGAATCAATAAAATTTCACTTACAAATGAGTAAAAAAGCATTCAAGAGAGCTATTGGCAGCTTGTATAAGAGTAAAAAAATAGAATTACAAGAAGACAGAATAGTGTTAAAATAACCTATTCTTGTTCTTCTTCTTCCTCTTGTTCTTCAATAATCTCCTCTTTATTATTGTTAATTTCTTCTTTCTTTTCACTTCCCATTAAATCGTTTACACGCTTAATGTTTTCGTAAAAAGCATCGGCATTAGGGTTAGAAGGATCCATTTTCCCATAAGCAGCTTTATAATAAAAATCAGCTTTTTCATAGTCTTTTCCTAATTCATGATACTTACCAATGTAAAAATCACCCATGTGAGAATCAGGATACTTTATCATTACAAAATCACCTAAAACTCTTAGGTAATCACCGTCTTGTCTATCAATAACGATGTCTTCAATAACAAAAATATCATCCAAACGAACATTTAAGTTAGAACCGTATAAATATTGAATATCTAAATATTTTTTCTCAACATACTTAATAGCATCTAAAGGAGCTAAATCTTTCACATTAGCCTCAAACTCCTCTTTAGTAATCTTAGAATATAAACTAAACATTTGTGTAAAAGCTCTAGGAATAGTTTCTCCAATCATAGCTAGATAGCTAGGAGAAGAACCAAACTCATCAAAAACAACATTGAAGTTTTTAGCTTCATAAGATGATAACAAAGTTTTAATTTCACTAAAGCGATTATATTGTTTTGGGTCAATATATTTTTTGTTATTACTTGTATATACAAAGAAGGTGTTATCAATTGAGCCTAATCTGTTAAGAGAATATGATTCCATAATTGCTGGAGCAAATTGAGGGAAATCTGGTGTAATACATATGTATGAGTTAAAAACAGGCTTTTCATCCTTTAAATAATGAGTGATAAAATTAGCACCCTTTCCTTCACCAACAACTGTCATAAAAGCAGAAGTTCTATAGTTTCCTTCCATAAAAGGAATCAATTCGTGCTTAATAAAATTAAAAAAATGCACTCCAGAGCTAGTTAAGGCATTGTTAGAAGGTATAATAGAAATATCTTTTCCATAAGTATTCTTCATGTCAATTCCTACTACAATTTGCCTCGGAGCTTTATCAACATTAGCATAAAGTTTAGCATTTCCTACGTATAAATCAAAAAGATACTCGTCACCTAAAACGATAGCTAAAGGATAATTAGTAGTTTCATCTACATCGTAACCTTTAGGAAGGTAGATTTTTATATTTCTATCTTTTTCTAACTCTTTTGAATTGACTGTTTGATTGACAATGCTTTGAGAAAAAAGACTAGTACTAATTAATAAGGTAAATAATAAATATACTTGTTTCATATTGGGGGTAAATTATATCGTTCAAATATAGAAAAGAAAAATAAAGTTATTATGTTATTTTTGTACAACTAATTAACGACAATATATTAAAATTATGATACAACCTGATTGGAAAGTTGCGAAAGAATACGAAGATATTACCTATAAAAAATCACATAATGTAGCAAGAATAGCATTTAACAGACCAAATGTACGTAATGCATTTCGTCCTAAAACGACCTCTGAGTTATTAAATGCATTCCAAGATGCACATGAAGATACTAATATTGGGGTTGTATTATTGTCGGCAGAAGGACCATCAACAAAAGATGGAGTTTGGAGCTTTTGTTCTGGTGGAGATCAAAATGCACGTGGACACCAAGGGTATGTTGGAGACGATGGTTACCACCGTTTAAATATTTTAGAAGTTCAACGTTTAATCCGTTTTATGCCAAAGGCGGTGATTTGCGTAGTTCCAGGTTGGGCTGTAGGTGGCGGACACAGTTTGCATGTAACTTGTGATTTAACTTTAGCAAGTAAAGAGCATGCTATTTTCAAACAAACAGATGCCGATGTTACTTCGTTTGATGCAGGATATGGTTCAGCATATTTAGCTAAAATGGTAGGACAAAAGAAAGCACGTGAAATCTTTTTCTTAGGAAGAAATTACTCAGCACAAGAAGCTTATGAAATGGGAATGGTAAATGCCGTAATTCCTCATGATGAGTTAGAACAAACAGCTTTTGAGTGGGCACAAGAAATCTTAGCAAAATCACCAACTTCTATTAAAATGTTAAAGTTCGCAATGAATTTAACGGACGACGGAATGGTAGGACAGCAAGTATTTGCAGGAGAAGTTACACGTTTGGCATATATGACTGATGAAGCTAAAGAAGGACGTGATGCGTTTTTAGAAAAGCGTAAGCCTAACTTCCCTAAAACTTGGATACCTTAAAATCAGTTATCAGTTATCAGTTATCAGTTCGAACGAATGTAAGAAGTCTCTAAGTCAAACGTAAAAACAAATCAGAATTGAAAATAATTTGTATAGGGCGTAATTACGCAAAACATATAGAAGAATTAGCAAATGAAAGACCAGAAAACCCAGTGGTTTTCTTAAAGCCAGATTCGGCTATTCTTCCTAAGAAAATGCCATTTTTCATTCCACCATTTTCAAATGATATTCATTATGAGGTAGAAGTATTGGTAAAAATAAACAAAGTAGGAAAACATATCTCTCCAAAATTTGCACACAAGTATTACGACACTGTTGGATTAGGAATTGATTTTACAGCTCGTGATGTGCAAGCACAATGCAAAGAAAAAGGATTGCCTTGGGAAAAAGCAAAAGCTTTTGATGGTAGTGCTATTGTAGGAGAGTTTTTTCCAAAAGAAGATTTTGACTTAGAAAACTTGTCATTTCAATTACAGAAGAACGATGAGGTTGTGCAAGATGGAAATACATCTAGTATGCTGTGGAAGATTGATGAATTGATTAGTTATGTGTCACAATATTTTACCTTAAAAAAAGGAGATATCATTTTTACAGGAACACCAGCAGGAGTGGGAAGAGTGGTAGAAAATGATATTTTAACAGGAACTATTGAAGGAAAGCAAGCTTTTCAAATTAAAGTAAAATAAAATATATCCCGCTTCGGCGGGATTCTTTTTTAGATATATAAATGAATGCAGAAATCATTACGATAGGAGATGAAATTCTTATCGGACAAATTGTAGATACCAATTCTCAATGGATTGGTCAAGAACTTAATAAAATTGGAATTTCGGTTTATCAAATCTCCTCAATTCAGGATGAAAAACAACACATATTAAATGCGTTAAAAGAAGCAGAAAGTAGAGCAGATATTGTGATAATAACTGGAGGATTGGGGCCTACCAGAGACGATATCACAAAAAAAACAATTGCTGAATATTTTCAAGACAATAAGATTGTTGAATATCCAGAGGTGATTGATAATATTAAATATTTATTCAAAAAAGTTAATCACCCGTTCAACGAAATTCAGAAGTACCAAGCACAGCTTCCATCAAAAGCAACATTATTAATGAATCGTTTAGGAACGGCACCTGGAATGTGGTTTTATGAAAACAATACGGTTTTTGTGTCACTTCCTGGAGTTCCTTATGAAATGAAAGGATTAATGAAGTATAGTGTACTGCCTAAGTTGCAGTCTACTTTTAAATTACCATTTATTTCACATAGAACAATTATGACTGTTGGTACAGGTGAAACAATTATTGCTGAAAGAATTTCTGATTGGGAAGATAGTTTACCAGATTTTATAAAATTAGCATATTTGCCATCTTACGGAAGTGTTCGTTTACGATTATCAGCTAAAGGAAATGATGAAGATTTGTTAACGAAAGAGATGGAGAAGCAAGTTGCTGCACTATATGAATTAATTCCTGAGATAATTGTAGGTGACGATAATGAAACCTCATTAGAAAAAGAAGTTGGTAAATTGTTAAAACGATATGGTAAAACTGTAGCTACAGCAGAAAGTTTAACAGGAGGAAAGATAGCATCAACTATTGTTTCTGTCTCTGGAGCATCTTCATATTTTATGGGAGGATTTATAACCTATACAGCAGCTTTAAAACAACAGTTATTGGGTGTTTCTAAAGAAACAATTGATCAATTTACTGTAGTAAGTAAAGAAGTAGCATCAGCAATGGCAAAAGGATGTTTAGAGAAATTACAAACTGATTATGTCATAGCTGTGACTGGGAATGCAGGACCAACCACAGATCATAACGATAAGAATGTAGGCTTAGTGTATATTGCTATTGCTACTAAGAAAGGAGTAGAGGTTCACGAATTTAATTTTGGGCAACCTAGAGAAAAGGTTATTAATAGAACAGTAACTAAATCTTTAGAACTTTTACAAGCTACTATATTAAAATAATTAGTATTTTTGCCGCCGTTACGCTTCCGAATAGGTTAGATGCTGAACCTAGTTTTGAAAAGATAAAAATAATTAGAAATTTAATCGAGAATATTTTTGTGCAATAAATTAAATTGCATAAATTTGCACCTCGTTTAGAAATAACACTAAAAACTGTCAAGAAGATGTCTAGAGTTTGTGAATTAACAGGAAAAAAAGCGATGGTAGGTAATAACGTATCTCACGCTTTAAATAGAACTAAAAGAAGATTTAACGCTAATTTAATGACCAAGCGTTTTTATATTCCAGAAGAAGATAAATGGGTAACTTTAAAAGTATCTGCTTCTGCATTAAAAAATATTAATAAAAAAGGAATCTCTGCGGTTATCAAAGAAGCTAGAGAAAAAGGTTTTTTAACTAAATAATTCCTTACTAGATAAAATTTTAGAGAGATGGCAAAAAAAGGAAACAGAGTTCAAGTAATTTTAGAGTGTACTGAGCACAAAGCTTCTGGTCAACCAGGAACTTCTCGTTATATTACAACAAAGAACAAAAAGAATACTCCTGATAGAATGGAATTAAAGAAATTTAATCCAATCTTAAAGAAAATGACAGTTCATAAAGAAATTAAATAATAAGCTACGGCGTAAACTTTAATATAAAATGGCAAAGAAATCAGTAGCATCGTTACAAACAGGTTCGAAAAGATTAACCAAAGCTATCAAAATGGTAAAGTCTCCTAAGTCTGGAGCTTACATATTTGTTGAAGCTATTATGGATCCAACACAAGTAAACGACTTTATAGCAAAAAAGTAATTCTTGTATACAGTTTAAAGAAAAGCTACTTTCATTAGAGAGTAGCTTTTTTTATGTATTAAAAATCTGTATTTTTGGGCGTTACCCTTCGGGTCGGGCTTTTCGCTATATCTTTTTCTTCAAAAAAGGATGCCGCTACAATCCCTAACGCGAATTGTAATCGTACAATGACAATTTGACCGTATCAAAAATTTGGTATAGTTTTTAACCTATATAAGCGATTATAAAATTTAAGAATGAGTCTTTTTAAGAAAATATTTTCGAAAGAGAAAAAAGAAACCTTAGACAAGGGATTAGAAAAATCCAAATCAAGTTTTTTCTCTAAATTATCAAAAGCAGTTGCAGGTAAAGCAAAGGTTGATGATGATGTATTAGATAATTTAGAAGAAGTATTGGTATCGTCTGATGTAGGAGTTGAAACAACCCTGAAAATTATTGATAGAATTGAAGAGCGTGTATCTCGCGATAAGTATTTAGGAACTGAAGAGCTAAATCAAATCTTACGTGAAGAAATTGCAGGTTTACTGTCAGAAACGAATACAGGAGATGAAACCGACTTCACGATTCCTGCTAATAAAAAGCCATATGTGTTAATGGTAGTAGGAGTGAATGGAGTAGGAAAAACAACAACGATTGGTAAGTTAGCTTCACAATTCAAAAAGAAAGGTTTAAAGGTAGTGTTAGGAGCAGCTGATACATTTAGAGCGGCAGCGATAGATCAATTACAAGTTTGGGCGGATAGAACAGATGTACCTATCGTACGACAAGATATGGGGTCAGACCCTGCTTCCGTAGCCTTTGATACTGTAAAATCAGGAGTTAATCAAGATGCTGATGTAATTATCATAGATACAGCAGGACGTTTACATAACAAGGTTAATTTAATGAATGAGTTGACAAAGATTAAACGTGTAATGCAAAAAGTAATTCCAGATGCTCCACACGATGTATTATTAGTATTAGATGGTTCTACTGGTCAAAATGCTTTTGAACAAGCCAAACAATTTACGAAAGCAACAGAAGTAACTTCGTTGGCAGTAACAAAGTTAGATGGTACAGCAAAAGGAGGAGTGGTAATTGGTATTTCAGATCAATTCCAAATTCCGGTTAAATATATTGGAGTAGGAGAAGGTATCGACGATTTACAGGTGTTTAACAAACACGAATTTGTAGACTCGTTTTTTAAATAATATTATTACTGAGAAGACAGGAACCTATAATAAAGTAAAAACTCCCAATTTGGGAGTTTTTTTATATTTTAAACTGTTTGAATAACCTTGTTAAAAGCTAACCTTGACTTTGGTTTTCTATCTGGTTGATTAAAATCTTCGTTATCCCTATAACCTATTGCCACTGCAACAAGACTTGCATAACCTTCATTATTCAAAATTTTGTCATAATTTTCAGGTTCAATACCTTCCATTGGAGTAGCATCAATTCCCATTTCTGCACAGGCACTTAAAAAAACTCCTAATGCTAAATAAACTTGTCTGTCAAACCAAGCCTTAATTTCTTCTTCAGGTTTTGGTTTTATAAATTCTTTATAATAGCCAACAGCTCCTTCAGGTAGTTCTTGTTCAATTTGCTTTTCAAATAATTCAATATCATTAATTCGGTTGAACACTACAACAGTATCACTCTCAATAACCTTACTTGTGTTTAACCAAGATACTTCTGAAAGTTGTTGTTTAGTATCAGTATCAGAAACAAAAATAAATTTCCAAGGTTGACTATTTATTGATGAAGGACTTAGTTGTAAAACCTGTTGTAACTCTTCAATTTTTTCAGATTCAATTTTTTTTGAAGCATTGTATTTTTTGGTTGTATAACGTTGTTGCATTGATGTTATAAAGCTCATATCTTATTTTTTAAATTAAACTATAAAAATTATAGTAGCAAAAGTAATTATAGTATTTTATCTTTGCAATAACGGTCAAAAAGGATAGTATAAATTATGGAGGCACAAACATCTAAAACACTTAAGTTTAAAGGAAAAGAATTCCCTTGCTGTACTAGTCTTACTATGGGGGTTATTGGAGGTAAATGGAAAACAGTTATTCTTTTCCACTTAATAAAAGGAACACTCCGTTATAGTGAGTTAAGAAAAGAAATTCCAATGGTTACAGAACGAACACTAAGTTTACAATTAAAATCGTTGGAAGAAGATGGAGTAATTAAAAGGAAGGTATATACATCAAAACCACCTTTAAAAGTAGAATATTCTTTAACTGATTTAGGAAAAACTTTAATTCCTGTAGTCCAATCTATTGCAGATTGGGGCGATTCTGTAGTGAATAGTCACTCAAAGTAATAGTTTATGAATGTATACCACTTGAATTCATATTAAGAGAAAACTCCTTTTTTATAACAAAAGGAGCTTTTTTGTTTTTTATAATTACATTTGATTATCAAATACTTGGCAAATGAGAAAAACAGTTTTTTTATTAATAACAATTCTATTAATAGGTGCATGTAAGCAAACACCAGCAAAGGTGTACTTTAAGAAATACGATGAATCTTCTGAAATAGAAAAGCAACAGGAACATGAGAAAACAAGGATGCAGTTTCAACTACTTCAATCTAAATATTTAGATTTAAATAAAGAGTTTAAACCTTTTGAAAAGGAGTTGTCATATTTTTCTGAAGAAGAGTACAATAAATTAAAATCATTAATTTTAGAAAAAGACATACCGTCTATTCAAAAAAGTATATCTGAAAAGAAGCTTAACTACGAAAAATTAACTCTGTTTTATTTGTATAGAATTCGAAAGTTTGAAAGTGATAGTACAAAGTATTTAAACGCAATCATATCATTAAACCCAAAAATTTTAGAAGAGGCGAGAGCAAAAGATGAAGAATCAAAAGAAGTTACAGAATTCTCTTTGAATGGAATACCTATTTTAATAAAAGATAATATTGATGCAGAAGGAATGATAACTACTGCAGGAGCCGTAGCTTTACAAAACAATTTAATCGATGAAGATGCTTTTATTGTTAAAAAGTTAAAAGAGGCTGGTGCTTTAATTTTAGGGAAAGTGAATTTAAGTGAATGGGCATATTTCTTTTGTGAAGACTGCCCATTAGGTTATAGTGCTACAGGAGGACAAACTTTAAATCCTTACGGAAGAAAAGTTTTTGAAACTGGTGGTTCTAGCTCTGGGAGTGGTGTTTCCATAGCTGCAAATTATGCAGTGGCTGCTGTGGGTACAGAAACAGCAGGTTCTATTACTTCACCTTCAAGTCAGAACTCAATAGTTGGATTAAAGCCAACGATTGGAGTCTTAAGTCGTTCAGGAATTGTACCAATTTCAAGCACGTTAGATACTCCAGGGCCGATGACTAAAAGCATAGTAGATAATGCTATTTTATTTGAAGCAATTCTAGGGAAAGATAATGAAGATGCTGCTTCTTTAGAAATAGAAGATTTTAATCCTAAAGAGTTACTTAATGAAAGCTACACAATTAAAGGAAAAAGAATAGGAGTACTAAAACCTATTTTAACAGATTCTATTTACAAAGAAAATATAGAAAAACTACAAGAAGCTGGTGCAGAAATTATTGAGTTAACACCACCTGAAATATCGTTTGATGGATTTTTAACACTGTTAAATATAGATATGAAACACGATTTACCTAAGTATCTATCTATTTATGGAAATAAAAAACTAACAGTAAAAGATATAGAAGATGTAGTAGTATTCAATAAAAAAGATTCAATTAAAAGAGCTCCTTACGGACAACAGTTATTTGAAGGAATATTAAAAGACACAACAACTTTAGCACAGTTAGAAGCCGTAAAAGATAGTTTGAGTTTTAACGGAAAGAAGTTTTTACAAGATTTAAAAACTCAAAACTTAGATGTTATTCTATCCATTAATAATTATCATTCTGGTATTGCAGCAGTAGCGAAATACCCAACCTTAACAGTTCCTATGGGATATAAAAACTCTGGAGAACCTGTTAGTTTAACGTTTATAGGGAAGCCTTTTACTGAAAAAGAATTATTGCAACTAGGATATAGATTTGAACAACTAAAGAAAGTAAGAAAGATTCCAGTTGATTATCATTAATAGAACTACATATAAAATAAAAACTCCCATTTAGGGAGTTTTTTGTTGCTGTATTATTCTGAAGAATTTTAATTCTCCAATTTATATTTTCCAATATGACCAGATACATCTCCACCGAGATAAAGATATCCATCATGCTCTTCAACAGAACTAGCTTCTGACACAACTTTACCAGTCGTGTCATAATACGTTTTTAAAATCTCTCCATCAGCACTCAAATGCATAATCATTCCATAGCGAGCTACTTTAGGTTGTAAAAATAGAGGAAGACCATAAACTAACTTTTTTACAAGAGGTTTAGAGTGTATTCCATCTAAAGAAGGATCTCTTTTAGTAGAAAAACCAAGCCAAAAGCTCCCGTCGGCTCTTCTAGAGACTCCATTTGGGAAACCAGGTAAGTTGTCTAGAAAAATATCTGTTGTTCCTTTATTACCGCCTTTTAACCAGTATCTAAGGATTCTGTATTTCGCTAGATCTACCATTAAAACAAAGTCATCATTTTGAGAAACCGCAACACCATTTCCAAAATAGGTGCCTTCTATAAGTGTTTTTACTTGTTTAGTTTTCGGATTGTAACTATAAAGACCACCATCAGGTTTCGCTTCCATTAATAGTTTCCAAATATGTGTTCTACTAAAAGGAATTTTAGAAGAAGTATTGGTAAAATAAATAATCCCATCAGAAGCAATGTCTACGTCATTTGGGATTAAAAACTTGTTTCCTTTTTCATCTTCACTAGCTAAGGTTGTGATTTTTCCGTTTTTACCAACACTGATTAAACCTCTTTCTAAATCGCAAGCAATTAGGTTTTGATTACTATCAAAATGTAGTCCAGCAACCCAAGATTCTGTATTACAAAAGACAGAGACTTTTCCTGATGTATCAATTTTTAAAATTCTACCATCTGAAAAATCTGTTTCAGAAATGTGTACCCCACAGTATAAATTTCCTTGATTATCTACAGCAATATCTTCTGGACCATACCAACCGTCTAAATTGATGTGTTTAGTTGAACTTAGCAGTTCATTTTCAAGAAGCACGCCTACCAATTTTGGTGGTGTGGGAGGAAACCAAGCTTCAGGGCTGATTGAACATGATTTAAACGAAACACTAGCTATAAAAATGAGCAAGATTAAGAGTATAGTATATTTTACTATCGATACGGTTTTCATTGTATTTATTTTATGATTTATAAAGACAAAGAAAACGATGATAAATTATTTTTATCTTGACAAATGTTAGGAAATGACAACCTCTTTTCTAATTCTACTAAGCGACTCAGGAGCTATACCAAGAAAACTTGCTATTTGGTATTGGGGAGCTCTCAAAACAATTTTTTTATCGTAATTTTTTATAAAATCTAAATACTTTTTTTTGGCTGACTTAGTTTGCATTGTTAACGTTCTTTGCTGAGCGCAAAGGTGATTTCTTTCAGCTAAAACGCGTCCAAACTTTTCAAAATTAGAAGACTTTTTATATAATTGAGTTAAATTCTCAAAAGAGATTTTATAAACTACACTATCTTCAATGGCTTCTAAAAATTCAGAAGAAGGAGTTTGGTATATAAAACTGTCAAAAACTGTTATAAAATGCTTGTCACAAGCAAAATAGGTAGTGAATTCTTTATCTTCTATGTTTTTAAATGTTCTAAAGAGCCCAGATTCGACAAAGTATAAATCTTTTACTATTTTTCCTTCCTCAATTAATAACGTTTTAGCTTTATATTCTTTTCTTTCTAATTGATTGTAAAATTGTTGAAACTCATCTTCTGTGAGTCCGATTAAGTCATGTAGCAATTTTTTGAGTTCGTCCATTCTTTAATATAAAGTTCAATTAGTAGCGAAGTTATCTAAAACAAGTTTAAAAATCAAACAAGTCTTAAATGTGTAAATAGAAGAGAAGCTCTTTGTAGTATATTGAAGTAGGAGGTGGTATTAATGATTTACAAGTATTTAACAAACACGAATTTGTTGATTCTTTTTTTTATAAAAAAATAACATCATATAATTTATAAAAATTAAAAAACTCCACTTTAATAGTGGAGTTTTTGCTTTATTAGATGAATAAACATTCTAATTATTAACATTAATATTAATTTGATCTCCCATTCTTCCTTCTGATCCTATAAATATAACTGTTCTTTCAGTTAAATTATCGTTGAAAAAGGCACTGCGAACAAAACTCCCATCCATTAATAAGTTATATTCTGTCTTTTCAGGATTTAGAGTTGCATCAATACTACCACTAGGATTAAACTGGTAAAAGCTTCCATTTGAAGGAACTCCAATATAATCTGTTAAGTTTTCACCAGTAATAATTAAATTATCTCCATAGCTATAAGAGTTTTGATTTGTAGATATTATTTTAGGTGCATTTTCTGCCAAAATATCAATAAACTGATCAGATTCAATCTTTACTAAATTTGTTTTATAAATTATTTTATAGTTAGTGTTTGTAGGGATGTTTTCAGGAATTTTAGTATTAATATTGAAAGTAGTGACTCTCTCTTGTGAAGAATAACTCTCATAGTTTAAAATAGGTAAATAATATTTATTTGTGCCATCAGTTAAATATATTTCTGCTCCAGGTTTACTTGGATCTATAAATTTTCCTGAAATTACCATGTTAGCTCTAATGTAATAAAGATAATAGCTTCTATAATTATTTATTACAGGCATGTTTGTTATTACTTTGTACTCACGTTGTTCACCATTTTCTGCTGTAACAGTATATGTTACAGGTGTTTCGAAATTTTGGCTATTAGAATTGTTAGGAGAAATTGAAGCGTACTCTGAAATTGAAACTGTAGGGGTAAGAGAGCTTATATCTAATTCTCCAGTGTTAAAACTTATTATGTTAGAATCTTGATTAATTTCTGCATCAATAGTTTGATTATTTAAGATGACAGAAAAAGAAAGAATCTGATTCTCAGAACTTAGAGGTCTATTGTTAACTTGAACTCTATAAATACTTGTCTCACCATTTTCAGCATAGACTGTATATGGGATTTCATTGTTAAAATTTTGACTTTCATTTTCTGAGGGAGATATAGTTGCTCCAGTAGAGTATTCAATAGAAGGGATTAATGAAGAAATATCAGCACCTACAACATTAAAAACTATAGTTTTAGCTGTTTGGTCTATATTGCCATTTAAAATTTTACCATTTATCTTTAATGCAAATGAAGTAATTTTACTTTCAGAATTTAAAATAATTGGAGATTCTGGTTCATCATCTTTTGAACAAGAGACAAACATTAGTATTGTAAAAGTAATCGATATAATTTTCTTTATCATTTTTATTTATTTAAGTATAGTTTTAATTCTTCAAGCCATGTGAACTTGGGTAAATTACAATATCACTATTACCTATAATAATAGTAGGTGATTTAGTTATAATTTCTTCTGTTTGTAAAGTCCATTTTAAGTTACCTGAGCTAGCATCAATAGCATAAAAGGTTTTATTCCAATCTCCAATATAAACGGTATTTTCATATACAATTGGAGAACTTGTAGTCTTCTTTTGTAAATTATATTTCCACTTTATATTTCCATTATCAGCGTCAAAGCAAATTAGTTCACCACTACCATCAGTGGAGTTAGAAATTCCGATATAAATATTATCGTTGTACACAAAAGGAGATGATTCTATAACTCCGTTATTTTTGTGATAACTCCATTTTACACTATTATTTTCTTTATCAAGAGCATATAAATCTCTAGCGGTTGCAGTAATAATATAGTTATTATAAATAGTTGGCGAATTTTCAAATCCATTAAAAAGCCCTGCGTTAAAAGTCCAGTTTAAAGTTCCAGTATTTTTATTTAAAGAATAAAATCGACCTATATTATCCCCAATGTAAATATTGCCTTCATGTATTAACGGATTGGTGTTTATTTCAAGAGCAGCGTGTGTATTGTTGTCAGGTTTGAAATTCCATGTTACGTTTCCAGAAACTTTATCTACTACCTCAAAATAATTTTCGTTTGATATATATAATTTTGAATCATCTATAGATAGCGGTGTTGTAAAATTAAATCTACGTTCCCACAATTTTTCTTGTTTTTCAATAGAAAAACATTGTAAATTAGAATAAACATCAAAGGTATATAAATAAGTGTCATCTGTTATTATATCTCTATAAAATTCATCATTGGTGTCTATATTTGGATTTATGCTCCATATAGGTTTTCCTGAAAGAATATTTAACGCATTTCCGTTTATACCCGAAAAAATAAGGTTTTTATGTCCAGTGTGGGCTTCTATGAGAGAATAGGTCTTGGATTTCCACAAGATTTCATTGGTTATTAAATCATAAGCAATTAAATCATTTGAAGCTATAGGAATGAAAAGAATTTTACTTTTAGGACTCTCAAATGTAAAATTTAATTCAGAGACTCCACCTTTCTTATCCGTTGCTATTATTTTTCCTTCATATTCATTATTATATTCTAAATGAAAAGTATAGTTAGAATAAGTTGTCTCTGTAACTAAGACAGAATTAATGTATAGACTATAATATATAATATCATTGTCAATATCTAAAACATCATTCCAATCTATGGTTACTTCATTTCCATAAAAGCTAATGTTTTCTAATATTAATTGTTCTGGTTTTGTGTTTTCAGGAGGTATATTATCATTATTAGAGCATGATAAAAATAATAGTAAGAAGAGAATAGAAATAGTTTTTTTCATAGTAATTTAAAGTGTAAGCAATTTTTATAGCTGCAAATATATGCGAAAACAGATTTTCAATCAAACTAATTTTTAAGGGTTTAAAGTTAAAGAAGTTCAATTAAAACGTATCTTTGCACACCGAATTTTTATAGTATGCGTACCAAAACAACAAAACAAAACAAAATTAACGTAGTTACTTTAGGTTGCTCTAAAAACGTTTACGATAGTGAAGTGTTAATGGGGCAGTTAAAAGCCAATGGTAAAGAAGTAGTTCATGAAGATGAAAATGACGATGGAAATATAGTAGTAATTAATACTTGTGGCTTTATAGGTAAAGCCAAAGAAGAAAGTGTAGATACTATTTTACACTACGCACAAAAGAAGGAAGAAGGAGAAGTTGATAAAGTATTTGTTACCGGTTGTTTAAGTGAGCGTTATAAACCAGACTTAGAAGCTGAAATTACCAATGTAGATCAGTATTTTGGTACTCACGATTTACCAAACTTGTTAAAAGTTTTAGAAGCAGATTATAAGCACGAGTTAATCGGGGAACGTTTAACAACGACTCCGCAACATTATGCCTATTTAAAGATTGCCGAAGGTTGTGACCGTCCGTGTTCGTTTTGTGCTATTCCGTTAATGCGAGGTAAACATGTTTCTACTCCAATTGAAAATTTGGTTACAGAAGCTACGAAGTTGGCTGAAAAAGGTATCAAAGAAATCATGCTAATCGCACAAGATTTAACCTATTACGGATTAGATATCTATAAAAAAAGGGCTTTAGCCGATTTGCTACAAGCATTGACAAAGGTTGATGGAATTGAGTGGATTAGAATGCACTATGCATTTCCAACTGGGTTTCCTTTAGATGTGTTAGAGGTAATGAAAAAAGAACCGAAAGTTTGTAATTATTTAGACATCCCGTTACAGCATATCAACACAGAGATTTTAAAATCGATGAAGCGGGGTACCACCCACGAAAAAACTACTGCATTGATTCATAAATTCCGTGAGGCAGTGCCAAATATGGCAATTCGTACAACATTGATTGTTGGATACCCTGGAGAAACCGAAGAGCAGTTTCAAGAGTTAAAAGATTGGGTAGAAGAAATGCGTTTTGAGCGTTTAGGGGCTTTTGAATATTCACACGAAGAAAACACAGGAGCTTTTGTTTTAGAAGATGATGTTCCTGCTGATGTAAAATTCAGACGTGTAAACGAAATTATGGAAGTACAGTCTCAAATTTCTTGGGAATTGAATCAAGAAAAAATAGGGAAAACTTTTAAATGTTTATTCGATAGAAAAGATGGAGAGTATTACTACGGACGTACCGAGTTTGATTCACCAGATGTAGATAATGATGTAATTGTTGATGCACGTGAACATTATATTAAACTAGGAGAGTTTATTGATATTGAAATTTTTGAAGCAGGTGATTTTGACTTACACGGGAAGCCTGTAGTAAAGCAAGAAAGACCAGTTCCTTTAAATCAGAAAAGAAAGTAATACTGATAAACGTCATTCCGAACGAAGAGAGGAATCTTACTAAAAACGAAATAAAAATGAATCCTGCTATTGCAGGATTTTTTATGCATATTTGTCACATGAAAAAAGCCTATTTTAATTGGAGTTCAGGGAAAGACTCTTCATTAGCATTATACAAAATATTGCAACAAAAGGAATACGATGTACAAAAGTTGATTACGAACGTAAATCAAGATTACCAACGTGTTTCAATGCATGGGTTGCATGAAGATTTACTAGATGCACAAGCAGAAAGTATCGGAATCCCTTTGGAGAAAATCTATTTTCCTGCTGAAGTTACGATGGATTTGTACAATCAAAAAATGAAGGAGAAAACTGCTGAGTTAAAAGATGCAGGTCTTGTAAATGGCGTTTTTGGCGATATTTTCTTGGAAGACTTAAGAGCGTATCGTGATTCAAAATTACAAGAAGTAGGAATTACAGGAGTATATCCATTATGGAAGCAAGATACTAAGGAGTTATTACGTGAATTTCTGAGTTTAGGTTTTAAAACAATTACCGTTTGTGTCAACGCAAAATTGTTAGGGGAAGAGTTTGTAGGCAGGGTTATTGATGAAGATTTCATCAATGAGCTTCCTGAGGGAGTAGACGTTTGTGGAGAAAATGGAGAATTTCATACTTTTTGTTATGACGGGCCTATTTTTAAGAAACCTGTAGAGTTTGAAATAGGAGAGAAGGTGCTAAAATCGTATACCTTACATAAAAACGATGATGACAACTGTTATCAGAATTCAAAGGATACAAATAAATCTGAAGAAAAAAACACTAAAAATTATGATAGAAGTTTTTGGTACTGTGATTTGCAGTTAAAAAAGTAAATTATATACTATTTCTAGCATTGTTTTTGCTGGAGCATTTTCTAAGTAAGAACTACAAGTATTGTACATAAATAAGCAATCGATAAAATCGGTTAGCATATGTAGTAATAATCCTAAACCGATAATGTTATAAGGTTTTTTCAAAAAAAGTAAAAGAATATATAATCCCGTGGCGTAGTAGGAGTGGAATATGTGAAATCCAAAACTACATCGATTAGGATCAAATATTGGATTAGCGAATAAATGGTCTATATCTACTAACATGGTAGCAAGCAATATTAGAGCAACTCTCTTCCAATTTTTTCTAAAAAACAGATAGGCTATGATTATAGGAAAACCGAAATGTAAAAAGTAATGAATAAATGCTTGCATTTAATTAAAGATTAAACTACTTCTTTTTCTAGAGCTAAAAAATGTGTGATTTTTGAACTGTTATTGTTATACAGTGGAATAATGTGTAATTCACATTTATAGGTAGATTTATCTTTTCTGTAATTGATGATTACATCTTTAAAAGGCTTCCCTTTTAATAGTTTCGTTTGAATTCTTTTTCTAGTAGTTTCTTTGGTTTCTTCACCTTGTAAAAAACGTGGAGTTTTGTTTAAAGCAAACTCTTTTTCATAACCTGTCATTTTTGTAAAACCGTCACTTACCCAAACTATTTTTTTATTCGTATCGGTAAGAACTAAAGACTCATAATAGCTTTCTTTTATAACAGTTGAGATGTTGTTTTTCCAGTTGAAACTTTTAGACAGTGTTTTTATAACTTTTAAGTCACTGTATAACTCTTTTTCAAAAAACAAATCTTGAATTCCCCAACTTAAAAGGTTTACACTTTTCTTTGATGAAGGTTCAAGGTCAGTAGCAATTTTAGAATACTCCTCTTTTTCTAAATTAGATACATAAATATCTAAAGACATCATTTTATCAAAACTATTTTTCATATCAACTAAGTAACTACTTTTTTTAGAAAAATTAAAATTTTTCAAATACTCCTAAACCAAAAAGAGCAAAATCATACTTAACAGGATCTTCTTTATCAAACTTTCTTAAAGTAAGGTCAAGTTCTTGAATTGCTTTCCAATCATTTTGTTTTCGAGTAAGGATTTTTAGTTTTCGAGCAACATTTCCTGTGTGAACATCTAGCGGACAGTGTAAGTGTGCAGGTGAATGTGTTTTCCAAATACCTAAATCGACTCCAGTTGTATTATCGCGTACCATCCAACGTAAAAACATGTTAATTCGTTTGGAAGCAGAACCTTTCAGTGGATCGGAAACATGTTTTAAAGTTCTTGGTTGGTGTGGAATTTCAAAAAAAACTTGTTTGAAATTATGAATAGCATTTTGGTAATTATCAGCATTGTCTTTTGGTTGTAAAACAGCTTCTAATCCGTCATGATTTAGATATATGTTTTTTAATGATTGAACAAAAAACTTAAAATCTTCCGAATTAAAAGTTCTGTGGACAAAACCCTCGAAACCAGCTAAATCTTCTTCAGAATGATTAAGTATAAAATCGTAAGGAGAGTTTCCCATTAAGCTCATCATTTTATGGGAGTTGTTAATAATCATTTTACGATTTCCCCAGGCAATAGTTGCTGCTAAAAAGCCAGCAATTTCAATATCTTCTTTCAACGAAAATTGATGTGGAATTTGAATAGGGTCACTATCAATAAAATCAGGATTGTTGTACTGTATTACTTTTTCGTCTAAAAATTCTTTGAGTTCTTTTTTGTTCATTCTATGCTAAATCTCCTGCAAAACTAAGTAAAACAAAGAAAGCATTGTAACAAGCGTGTAATAAGATACTCCATTGTAAACCAAAACGAACTCTTATAAAACCTAAATAACCACCTAAAATAGTTTGTGGAGCTACTAATATTGGTGCTAATAAAAGTACGTTAGTAGTAATATTAAAGTTAGTTAAATGTACCAAACCAAAAAGTAGCGCAAATGCATAAAAGGCTATTTTAAAAGTTTTTTTACCATGGAATAAGGTGATTGGAGCTCTAAAAAATAATTCTTCAAACAATGGTGCTAAAATGATTGCAAGAAAGGCAATGAACCATTTGGTATGTGCTTTTAGTAATTCTTCCATAGCATGCTCATTCATGTTTACCCAGCCTAATTCTTCAATAAGAACAAAAAGAGGGGATAATGCTGCACCTGTAATAATACTTATGATAAGTAGATGAAAGAATTTTTGAAATCGATACGTAATATTCTGGTTAGTATCTTTTTCTAAAACAGGATTTTTTAAATAACTGATAAGCTCTTGAAAAGTTTCTTTCATGGAATTGATTTATTAATTAGTAGGCAGAAACTTTAAATAGTTACATTATTCAACTATAATTCCGTCTTTCATGGTAAGTGTTCTATCAGCCATTTTCGCTAACTCTTTGTTATGCGTAACTAACACAAAAGTTTGTCCGAACTCATCACGTAGCTTAAAAAATAACTCATGTAAGTTTTTAGCAGAAGTAGAGTCAAGGTTTCCTGAAGGTTCATCAGCAAAAATAACAGAAGGCTCATTAATTAAAGCTCTGGCAACGGCTACACGTTGTTGTTCTCCACCAGAAAGTTCATTAGGTTTATGGTTCTCTCTATGTGATAATCCTAAAAAGGTTAGTAATTCTTTGGCTCTTTTTTCGGTTTCTGCTTTTCCTTTTCCTCCTATAAAAGCAGGAATACAAACATTTTCTAAAGCAGTAAATTCAGGTAATAACTGATGAAACTGAAAAATAAACCCAATATGTTTATTCCTGAAAGTAGAAACTTTTGTATCGTTTAAATCTTTAATAGAAACACCATCAACTAACAATTCGTAGTTTTGGTCTTTTAAAGGTTTATCTAAAGTTCCTAAAATTTGCAATAAGGTTGTTTTACCAGCTCCAGAAGGACCAACAATAGCTACAATTTCACCTTTTTTTATATGAAGGTCAACGCCTTTTAAAATTTCTACCTCTCCGTAATGTTTGTGGATGTTTTTAGCAACAATCATAGTGTTATTTTCTAAGTAACGAATGTATAAAAAAGAAATCAGATAAACTTTAATGCTTATCTGATTTCAAATAATAAATGAACGTGTATTTAAATTATGTTTTTGATGTTGTTATAGTCGATAAAATAAACCAATCTAACGGAAAACCTATGTTGCATACTTTGGTCAAAAAGCTTAGAAATATTGTTTTTGAAATCAATATTTGCAGGAGCAAAATCATGATCAGGTCTTATAGAGTTTCTGTAAAAGAAAATTAATTGACTACCAGGAGCAAATTGCCATTGATAGTTTAAATCTAAATTCCAACTATTAAAGTTTTTGTCGTGTTCTCCTTGATAGTTATTCGAAGCAAGTTCTCCGTTATCTTCATTTAAACTATAAAATTTACCTAGATATGGAACTTTACTCCAGTTATGCCTAAACGATAACGATGCTGCTGATTTTGTACTAAACGTATATTTTCCAGTTAAAGAATTGTCATAAGTAGCCCAATCTCTTTGTCCAAAAATAATATTATCTTCTAAAGGAGCTAATGAAGGTTTTTCTTCTACATCCTCCTCGCTAACTTTTGTGACATATCCTTGACCGTTATTGGTTTTTCCGTATCTAAAGCCATAAATTAAAGAAAACTTATTAGTAAAACGATACCTAGGAGAAACTCTGAATCCATAGTCTTCTTTAGGATTGTCTTTATAGAAAGTATAATACCAATTATAGTCTACAGCAAACTTTTTTCTATAATCAGTAGACCCCCAGTGATTCACATTTAGTCTTTCAGGCCTGTTAAAATAAACTCCACTAGTAGTTCCTTGTCTTGGTTCAAAAAAGTCTTTTCGTTCTGTACTATAATTCAAATTACCTCCGAAGCTAAATCGTTTTTTAGTATCAGCCCAAAAAGATAAACCAGCATTTGTACCAACATAAGTTCCAGGGCTGTGTAAGAAGTTAACATTGTAATATATATCAGCTCCATAGTTATTAAAAATTCCTTTAGGTTTTAACGATCTATAACCAACAAAACCATAAATAGTTTGTTCGTTATTACTAAAAAGGATACCAAAGTCGTTAGGGTTATAATCTTTGTTCTCAAAGTTATATCCAATTTCTCCACGCCAATTTCCTGATTGTTTTCCTATACTAGTATCGAAAGTGTAACCTGTATTAGGGTTGTCTTCATCGTCAGATATATTACTCATTTTAAAACTACCATCTATATTGTATCTACTTTCTTTGTCTTCAATATGCCATAGTAATCCAGTAACATTAGCATCTCTAAATCGTCCATCACGAGTTACATTGGTGTTAATTAAGGTAACAGATGAGTTTTGATTAAACTGCTGATCTAATACCATAATATTATAATTAGAAAACGGATTTACTGTAGTTTTATAGGTACTAACATTACTTATGGTATCTAATCCGTTAATGTTTTGTTCTGTTCTTTGAACAGTTGCTTCTGTTTTTTCTGTAATAGCATTAAAAAAACCTATTCCTAAACCACTTTTGGTTCTTCCTGAAAGTTTTATAGCGTTTAACATTTGTACTTTTTCAGGAACATCTATAATTTCATCATTTATTTTTTTACCATCAGTAAATTCATCATCGTCTTTTCGTTCGTTAGAAAATTGATCTATAGGTCGTCCACCAATTCTTCTAGAATAAAACAAATTACCTTTAGTAAAAAGGTCGGTTCCTTCTGTAAAAAATTGACGTTGTTCTGTAAATTGTTGTTCGAAAGGACCTAGGTTTAAAGTAACATTGTCAAAACCTACTTGACTAAAATCAGGAATTAAAGTGGCATCTAACGTAAAGTTTTCGGTAACCCCATACTTTACATCCATACCTACGCTCCAGTCAAAATCGGTATTACTATCTTTAGTGGTTGAGGTAGCTGAGGCATAAGGATAAAAGTTTAATCGAGTAGGAGGCTTTATGTTGGTGAAGTTTTCATACAAACCATCGTATTGTGTCCAGTTTCCTTGTTGATTATCAATATGATTCCAAGTAAATTGAGCGTTTAAATTCAATACTTTTCTGTGGAAGTTAATTCCCCATGATTGAACCGGAACATTGGCAAAACGTAAAGCTCTATAAGGAATCTTCATTTCTACAACCCAAGAGTCTTCATTAATACTAAAATCGCTACCCCATACAGCACTCCAGTTAAAATCTTCATTTCCGTTTGATACTTTTGAATCTGCTTGCGCACCAGAACTGGTTACAATAAATTCAAAAGGATTTTGTCCATCATCGTTAGGGTTAATGGTTATTAAAAAGAAATCACTGTTACCAATATTGTCTCTGTTAGTAAACTCAGCAGGTATTTTTGAAGGATCAGGATCATACATTTTGGCACTGATATAAATAGCATCGTCATCATACACCAATTTTACTATTGTTTTATGGGTGTTAGGTTCCGCTTTTCCATTATCAGGGCGCATCATAACAAAATCGTTAGCAGCAGGAACATTTTGCCAAGCGGTGTCATCTAGTTTTCCATCAATTTTTGGTGGTGAATCTACACGTACTACGTCTAGTTTTTTTCTATTTTGGTTAATAGTTTGAGCAGTTGTGACTTCTATAAAGAAGAAACAGATTGTAAGAAATGCTAAAATTTTAAGCATAGTTGATTGAGATATAGTATTAGTTGTTGAGCTAAATTATTATGATTTGGGTTAATAAATCATAAAATCATGTTAATTACAGTAAAGACCTGTTAAAAAAAAGAATGTTACATGTTTAAATGTTAAAAAAATGTAAAAACTAAAATTGATTTTAATTATAAATTAAAGTACAAATTATAAGGTATTATAAATTGAATTTGTATTTTTGTTCGACTTTAAAAATTCATATCTAATGAACTTACACGAATATCAAGGTAAAGAAATATTAAGCAGTTTTGGCGTTCGTATTCAACGCGGAATTGTTGCAAATACTCCAGAAGAAGCTGTTGAAGCAGCAAAGAAATTAACAGAAGAAACAGGTACAGGTTGGCACGTAATTAAAGCTCAAGTACACGCAGGTGGTCGTGGAAAAGGAGGTGGAGTTAAGTTAGCTAAAAACTTAGACGAAGTAAAAAGCATTTCTGATGATATTTTAGGAATGATGTTAGTAACTCCTCAAACTTCAGCAGAAGGAAAGTTAGTTAACCAAGTGTTGATTGCTGAGGATGTATATTATCCTGGTGATAATGAGCCAGATGAATTTTATATGTCAGTTTTATTAAACCGTGCTACTGGTAGAAACATGATTATGTACTCTACTGAGGGAGGTATGGATATCGAAACTGTGGCAGAAGAAACTCCACACTTAATTTTTACAGAAGAAATTGATCCAGGTACAGGATTATTACCTTTCCAAGCTCGTAAAATTGCTTTTAACTTAGGATTAAGCGGTGGGGCTTTAAAAGAAATGGTAAAATTTGTTACCGCTTTATATACAGCATACATCAAGTCTGATTCTTCGATGTTTGAAATCAACCCAGTATTAAAAACGTCTGATGATAAAATTATGGCAGTAGATGCTAAAGTATCGTTAGATGAGAATGCTTTATATCGCCATAAAGATTATGCAGCAATGCGTGATTTACGTGAAGAAAACCCAATTGAAGTAGAAGCTAAAGCTGCAGGATTAAACTATGTAGATTTAGATGGTAACGTTGGATGTATGGTAAACGGAGCTGGTTTAGCAATGGGAACTATGGATTTAATTAAGCAAGCAGGTGGTGATCCAGCTAACTTCTTAGATGTTGGTGGTACTGCAGATGCACAACGTGTTGAAACAGCTTTCGGAATTATTTTAAAAGATCCTAACGTAAAAGCTATCTTAGTAAACATTTTTGGAGGAATCGTTCGTTGTGATCGTGTTGCTCAAGGTGTTGTAGATGCTTATAAAAATATGGGAGACAAAATTAATGTGCCTATTATTTGTCGTTTACAAGGAACAAACGCTAAAGAAGCAAAAGAATTAATTGATAATAGCGGAATGGAAATTATCTCAGCAACTGAGTTCCAAGAAGCAGCCGATAAAGTAGGAGAAGTTTTAAACGCTTAAACTACCTTTTAATTCTTAGTTAGAATATAAAAAAAACCTCACTGTTGCAGTGAGGTTTTTGTTGTATATGCTATTTTTGACTAGAGAGTAATATTTCAAACCTTCTTCTATTACAATTTTATTTATACCCTTTCATTTGAATATAATTAAAAATTGTATCTACATAAGAGTTATATTCTCCTCTAGCAGAAGGTTCGTCAGAAATATCTATTAGATTCTAAATGTAATATAAGACCTCTTGGTTTATTCTTCCTTTCAATTTCTTTACTTTATTAAAATTATAGTATTACAAATTCCCTTTCAAAACCTCAATTTCATCGCGTAACTGTGCAGCTACTAAAAAGTCTAGCGCTTTAGCAGCTTCTTCCATTTGTTTGCGTTTAGTGCGTATGCGTTTCTCTATTTCTTGTTTTGGTAAGTATTCTAACTCTTGTTCAGCAGCTTTTTGAGCCACATTATCATAATGATACGAGGTAATTGCATTTTTAGATAGCGTATTGTCTATCTTTTTATTGATTTGTGTTGGTGTAATTCCGTGAGCGGTGTTGTAATTAATTTGCTTTTCACGTCTACGATTGGTTTCATCAATCGTTAGTTGCATGCTGTTGGTAATTTTATCAGCGTACATAATTGCTCTACCGTTTACGTTACGTGCAGCACGACCTACGGTTTGTGTTAACGAACGGTGTGAACGTAAAAAGCCTTCTTTGTCAGCGTCTAAAATAGCAACTAACGATACCTCTGGTAAATCTAAGCCTTCACGAAGTAAGTTTACCCCGATAAGTACATCAAATAAACCTTTTCGTAAATCTTGCATAATTTCTACACGCTCTAAAGTATCAACATCGGAATGAATATAACGACAACGCACCTGAATTCGTGTTAAGTATTTTGCCAATTCCTCAGCCATACGCTTGGTTAAGGTAGTCACTAAAGTACGTTCGTCTTTTTCAACACGAATTTGAATTTCTTCAATTAAATCATCAATTTGATTTAAACTAGGACGAACTTCAATTTCTGGGTCTAACAATCCAGTAGGTCGAATTACTTGTTCTATAAACAAACCTTCGGTTTTTTGTAATTCGTAATCTGCTGGGGTTGCCGACACATAAATCACTTGATTTTGTAAAGCTTCAAATTCTTCAAATTTTAACGGACGGTTGTCCATAGCAGCTGGTAGGCGAAATCCGTATTCTACCAAGTTTTCTTTTCTACTTCTGTCGCCTCCATACATCGCGTGAACTTGTGGTACGGTAACATGACTTTCGTCAATTACCATTAGATAATCATCAGGAAAATAATCTAACAAACAGAAAGGTCGTGTTCCGGCTTCTCGTCCATCTAAATAACGAGAGTAGTTTTCAATTCCTGAGCAATACCCCAATTCACGAATCATTTCTAGGTCGAATTCAGTACGTTCTTGTAAACGTTTTGCTTCTAAATGTTTTCCTATCTCTTTAAAATAATCTACTTGTTTCACCATATCCTCCTGAATTTGATGAATGGCGTTTTGTAGTATGTCAGGAGATGTTACGAATAAGTTAGCAGGATAAATATTAAGTTTTTCTAAACGTGTAATGACTTCGTTGGTTTCAATATCAAAGGTTTCAATTTCTTCTATTTCATCTCCAAAAAAATGAACTCTGTATCCATTATCTCCATAAGAAGGATAAATGGTAACGACATCACCTTTTACTTTAAACGTTCCACTTTTTATTTCAACTTCGGTACGTGCATATAAACTTGTTACTAAGCGATGTAAAAATTTGGTACGAGAAATTTGTTGATCAGTTTCAATGGTAATAACGTTCTTTTTAAACTCTGTAGGGTTACCTATACCATACAAGCAAGAAACAGAAGCTACAACCAATACATCTCGACGTCCTGAAAGTAGGGAAGAAGAGGTGCTGATTCGTAAGCGTTCTATTTCATCGTTGATTGATAAATCTTTCTCAATATAGGTTCCTGTAACTGGAATATAGGCTTCAGGTTGATAGTAATCATAGTATGAAACGAAATACTCCACAGCATTGTTTGGAAAGAACTGTTTGAACTCAGAATATAACTGTGCTGCCAAGGTTTTGTTATGAGCCAAAACAAGTGTTGGTCGTTGTACTTCAGTTATAACATTGGCTACAGAGAATGTTTTACCAGACCCCGTAACCCCTAAAAGAGTTTGATATCTTTCATCGGCTAAAATTCCGTTTGAAAGTTGTTTTATCGCTTGGGGTTGATCTCCAGTCGGTTTAAATTCTGAGTGTAATTCAAAGTTCATTCAACAAAAATACGGATAGTTTATGTGAAAAACTATCCGTATGATTTGTAATTATTTGTGGCATTTTTTATTTTCTTAACAAAGAAAAATGACCTGTTTTTTTACGAGTTTTTCCATTAGTGTCAATTAACTCAGCATTGTACCAATAATCATTTGAAGGAAGGATAGTACCATTGTAAACCCCATTCCATCCAGGGTGATTTTTATCTGTGATTTCACTGATAAGTTTTCCATAGCGGTCATAAATCTGAACTTTAACAACATCGTAATAATCATTATTCACTCCTAACACTTTCCAAGTATCAAAGTGCCCATCACCGTTTGGTGTAAAGTGACGTTGAAAGTAAATAGTTGAAATTTGGTTTGAAGATACAACACCACAACCATTACGATCTCTAATAGAAATAGAATTTAAACCAGGTGGGATGTCTGTAAATATAAAAGTTAAGTTTTCATCTCCTTTCGAAAAGTCACTAAGACTGGTACTATTCAATGCATATTCATAATCTCCAATTCCATCGACAGTGATTTCAATTTTATTACTTTCTGGATTATCTAGATCATCTACAGATTTAATATTAACGACTAATGCTTGATTGGATTCTTTTACAAAAAAAGTATTATAGCCCATACAAAGAGAATTTATGTTTGGGTATTTTCTATAAGTTTCAACTTTATACTCTCCTGCAGAATTTGCATTTATAATAGCAGATGTTTCACCTGAAATTAATTTACCATTTAAGTACCACTTATAGGTGTCGATTGGATTCCCTGTGTCAGCATTTAAAGGGATTGTATGTGGTTGAGGGTTTGACCTTGGGTTATCGATACATAAAATTAAGTCATTAAGGTCTCCTTGAGGTACGGGGATCTTTTCTACAAAAATTTTAAAACTTCCAACTGCTTCACATGATGTAGCTCCTTTGTTAGAGATTCTAACATATACATCAGAATTATCGGTAAATAAGTCGTCTTGGTATGGAGGTAGAATTTGATTTGTTTGTAATGAAGCGTCTTCTGCTGTTCTGTAATATTGGAAATCATGAGTAGTTTCAGATAATGTTCCACCAGAGTTATTAATTATTTCTTGAGTTTTCAGAGAAAAATCAAGAAAACCGTTGTTAGTACCAATACTAAATTTAGCACCAGGATTAGATGCGTTTTGATCTAATTCATGAATATATTCATTGGTATATGAAGTTAACCCTGTAGGGTTTACTTGTAAGTTGATAATTTCAGTTTGATAGCATTGGGTCGTGTTGTTAGTAACCCTTGCAGTTATTGAGTGATTTATGGCTACTGAATTAGTGTAATTGTTCTTGTTGATAGGTGTTGAAAAACTAGTATCGGATGTTTCAAAAAAGTCTATTGTAACTTTAGAAAGGTTATTGACTAGAGCTCTTTCTAGTATTTCTAGGTTAAAAGTAGTGAAGCCATCAATGGTATTGTTATCAAAATCACATTGAATATAAGGTTGAATTGTATTGATTATAGGTTTAGGTTCGAATGTTACTTGAACTTTACCTGTGTATGTTTTTTTACAATCCGCACTAGATTCTATTTTAACTTCGTACAAACCGCTTCCAAAATTAGTATTATTTATAATTAAAGATCTTGTGCTAGTTATTTCTGTTCCGTCTTTAAACCATGTATAAATATCGTTTGGGTTATTAATTTCAGGAACTATTTCGTAGTCATCTCCTATACAAAATACTTGTTTTGTGTTGCTTAACACTACATTAGAGTTTGCATTGAGCAATTTTACAGGAGCAAAAAAAGACTGAATAAAAGGAGGTAGTCCTTGTGTAGTTTTTCCTCTTCCTAGATCAACAGCTATTGGATTGTATGTGACATTATTAGCTTTTTCATCAGGGTTTTCAATAGCGCCTAAATATGATTTATCTGGAATAGAACTGTATATTTTTCCGTCTGAAGCTAGCTGTAAAGCACCTCTATACCCAGACCCTTTCCATACTTGAGCTTTTGTTAGCGCTACATCTCTATCAAATAAGTCAAATTGAAGAATGTTAAAAGTAAAAGGTGGAATAAGTAAGGAAACATAAAGTTTAGATGATTGTGGGGAAAACTCAACTCCATATGGTATTCCATCCGTTAAAGGGGTAGTAAGTATAGTTCCTGAAGAAGTAACCTTTCCTGTAATATTATCAAAATCATACAAAACTAAACGACCATTTCCTAAGTCGTTTACGCCAGCAGTAAAGTCTGCTAAAGCAACTTTTGTTCCATTAGGCGATACTTTTAAGTATCCTCTTTTGTTAAGTACTTTGTAAGACGAAGCAGAGGTTATAGGGTTTAAGTAGTCTACTCCATTTTCTGTTACTTTATAAGCATAGAAAGTATTTCTAATAATTGAGAGAACCCATATTTCTTTGCAGTTTTTTCCTTGTACAGCAGTAATCTTTTCAGACCATAGTTCATCTTTTCCATCAGATAAACTTATAGGCCCTGATGTGATTTCACCTCCATTACCTTTTGAGACATCTATAGTGTAGAAATTAAAACCTGGATTAGCGTCTGCAGGTTTAAGAACAAAATCTGTACCTACTGTAAAAATATAGTAGATATTCTTGTCTTCTGGTTTTGGAACTATTAAACCAGATTGAGTACTTGTAGGGTTTCCTTGTAAATTATTAGCAAGGCGTCCATCTGAATACTTCATTAATTCATGGTTTTTTGTCCAAACATTAATTCCATCTGAATAAAACAATAAGCTACCATTTTCATCTGAAATAGTTGAACAACCTTCGTCTGTTTTTAGTAGTCCATCATTTAATGTTACTGGATTTCCTGAGTTGAAATCCAGTCCTGCATTGTTCCCGAAATACCAAACATTTGCTTCTTTTTGGCTATACAGAGAAATAGAAGCTATAAAGAAATATACTAGAAGTAGTCGTTTTTTCATTTTAAATGGAATTAATTATATAAATAAAACAACTAAGCTACATAAAACCCTCTATAAATCTCGTTTTTTTAACAAAGCATATGATGAATAAATAAAAATAGTTGTCCAAATTAATACAATTACTATGTTGAATAAACTAACAGAATAATCTTTCGTGAAATTTTCTCCTATTTGATTTGCCACTGATTTAACTGCACCTAATCTTGTAAAAGGTTCTTTAATTAAGTTTGCCATTGACTCTAGAGGGAAAAACTGCATAATTGAATTAACAGCCTCATCAACACCAGTTTTTACATTTCTAAATGTCCAATATAAATATCCTTTAATTAAACTTTCTACAATTAACCAAACAATCATAGCAGCTACAGCAAAGGCAGATCGTTTAATTAAGACTCCTAAAAACAAACCAAAAGAGAAAAAGCCTAAAAGTTTAATGAAAAAAGCAAATAAATAACCCAAGTCTGAAAATATGATAGAAATTTCATTAAAATCAGAATATATAGCTCCAAGAATTAATGAAACTGCAAAAACAAAAACGGTAGAAATAAGAGAAAAATCTATAACAGTATAAAATTTTGAAAGAATAAATTCTTTTTTGCTTAATCCATCAATTAAATTTTGTTTTAAAGTTTTATAACTGTATTCGTTTGCCATCATGGAAACAATAACTAGTAATAAAAAGAATTTAAAAATAGCAGCCATATATGTGTTAAAGTGCCAGATATAAGGGAAATTAAAAATTCCTTGTTCAGCTAAATGAAACTTAATAGGACCTATATCAAATTTTATTGCTGCAATTAAAGCGATTGAGGTTAATAAAGCGAAATATATAATAGAAAGAACTTTACTAGCTCTGTTATATTTTAATTTATGAATTTCTATATTTAAAAGTCGTAACATGATGTAGGTTTATTGGTTGTTGGTTAGGTCTAAGAATTGTTGCTCTAAGCTAGGTTTACGTTTTACTAAATGAGAAAGAGATACACCTTTGTCATATAAAAATGTATTAATTTCTGATGCTGACAATTCTGAAGCTAGACTTGCTATTAAAATTCCATTCTCTTCTTTAATTTTTCCTATTGCTGGATGATTTTCCAAAAGTTGAATAAGTGTATCTTGATTATCTGCTTGAAGTTCAAAAAAACCATTTGAAGCGCTCATTTCATCAACTCTACCGCTATATAGTTTTACACCATTTCTAATTACTACAACGTGCGAACATACTTTTTCAACTTCGTCAAGTAGGTGAGAGGCAAGTAAAATTGTGGTTCCATTTTTAGCAATTTCTTTAATTATTTGACGAATTTCATGAATTCCTTGAGGATCTAATCCATTTGTTGGTTCGTCTAAAATTAAAATCTCAGGATCATTTAATAGGGCAGAAGCAATAGCTAAACGTTGTTTCATTCCTAAAGAATAAGTCTTGAACTTACTGTTTCTACGTTCATAAAGGTTAACAGTTTTTAATTTTTCATCTATTTTATCGTATGAAACTCCTTTAATTTTACATATTAATTGTAAGTTTTGAACAGCACTCATGTATGGATAAAAATTAGGGCGTTCTATAATCGCTCCTACTTTTTTTAATGCTTGGTGTGTAGAAAGGTTTCCGTTAAACCAGCTAAAACTACCTGAGGTTTTATTTACTACATTTAAAATAATTCCTAATGTGGTCGATTTTCCACTTCCATTAGGACCTAAAATTCCGTAGACAGTCCCTTTTTGAATATCGAAAGAAAGGTTGTTTACGGCATGAACTTTTCCGTATTTTTTATCGAGATTTCGAATAGATAAAATTGTTTCCAAGCTATTTTGGTTTTTGTTGATTATATGTATTTGACGATTGATGTAAATTATTGTTACAATGTATAAAAAAGAAAAGACTTCTTAAATTTAAGAAGTCTTTTACATGTTTTTTTAATGTATTTATACCTTATTTATTGTCTATCAATCTAAAGCCTTCACCATGAATGTTTAAGATTTCAACATTCTCATCACTTTTTAAGTATTTACGAAGTTTAGCAATATAAACATCCATGCTACGAGACGTAAAATAGTTATCGTCTCTCCATATTTTTGTTAAAGCTAATTCACGAGGCATTAAGTCATTCTTATGAACGGCTAACATTCGTAAAAGTTTACTTTCTTTCGGTGATAATTTTTGTGGTTCACCACTTTTGTATATTAAATGACGTAGTTTAGAGTTGAAGTCAAAAGCCCCAATTTTAAATTCAAACTCATCATTGTCATTTGTTTTTTCGGTTTCTTTACGCTGTAAAATAGCTTTGATTTTATGTAATAAAACTTCTGAGTCAAAAGGTTTATTTAAATAATCATCAGCACCTACTTGATACCCTTTTAAAACATCTTCTTTTAGTGTTTTAGCGGTTAAGAAAATAATAGGGATTTCTTTGTTAGTCGAACGAATGTCTTCAGCTAAAGAAAAACCATCTTTACGAGGCATCATTACATCTAAAATACATAAGTCGTACTCTGCATTTTTAAACATAATTAAACCATCTATTCCATCTTTAGCATGTGTAACATTGTAATCATTTAATGCTAAATAATCTTTCAGAACTGTTCCAAAATTAGGATCATCTTCTACTAATAATATTTTTTTACTCCCCATTTCTTAATAATTTATATTAATGGTAATTTAACTGTAAATGTGCTTCCTTTACCTTTTTCACTTTCAACATAAACGGTACCTTGGTGACTATCTATAATTTCTTTTACATAGGCTAAGCCTAATCCATGACCTTTTACGTTGTGTATATTCCCTTTATGTTCTCTATAAAACTTATCGAACACATATTTTTGAGCATTTTTACTCATTCCTATACCTTCATCTTTTATCTTAAAGATAAAGTATTTATTTGTGTTTTCAGTAAAAACATCAATTTTTGGTGCGTTTTCTGAATATTTTAATGCATTTTCTAATATGTTAACAACAACATTTGTTAAGTGAAACTGATTTCCAAGAACTTCTGTCGAAATAGCTTCAAAATGAGTTGTTACACTTCCTTTTTTGTCGTCAGTTAATAGCTGGATATGTTCAGTAGCCTCTTCAATTATGTCGTGCATATCTACTGCATCCTTACTAATTTCAATCTGGTTCTTCTCGAGTCTTGAAATTCGTAATACATTTTCTACCTGTCCATGCATACGCTTATTTTCATCGCGAATCATTTGAACATATCGCTTTACCTTTTCTTCGTCTGATATGATTTTTGGGTTTTTAATCGCATCTAAAGCTAAGTTAATAGTAGCAATAGGTGTTTTAAACTCATGTGTCATATTGTTTATGAAGTCTGTTTTTATTTCAGAGATCTTTTTTTGACGAATAAGCTGATATAATGATGTTGAAAAAGCAGCAATGATAATTCCTATAAAGAATAAAGAAAGTATCAGTACCTTCATCATACCTGAAAGCAGATTCTTTTTCTCGTTAGGGAATTTAACATATAACTTGTACTTACTATTTCCATTTTCATCTTCCAACAACGGATAGTTAATATCTTCTGGTTGTATGTTAAAGTATCCAGATTTTAATTGTGTTGCTAATCCATCTTCATAAACAACATATTTAAAATCTTGTGTAATATTCATTTTAGCAAACTCTTCTTTAAGAGTGTAGCTCAATTCTTTATTACTTATCCTTTGATTAATAGGAAACACGGCTTTACTTCGTCTAAAAGCATGTTCCATTACTTCATTATTCCAACTATTATAAGGTCTAAACGTAGAGTAACGATTTTCTTCTAAAAAAGGCTTAAAATCTTTATTTTCAGATTTTATTACCTGAGAAAAATAAATGTCTTCTTTCCCAGAGTAGCGCTTGATAATGATAGAGTCGTTATCTACAAACTCATTAGGCATTTTAATACTCTCTTCTAAAATAGTACTACCAAAAGAAAATTTTTTCTTACTAACTGTATCAACTTGTTGAAAAAGAAAAGTCGTTATTTCAGCATCAGTTCTTAGCTTATCGTTTTCAAAATAGTCTTTATAATTTTGCTTAAACTCTAGATACTCTCTCTCTTTTATATTTTCAGAGGTGCGAGCCAAAGCAATTTTCACATTGTTTTTAAATTGTTCCTTTTTATTTTTAATAGCATCATTAATCCAATACACTTGAATAGATATGATTCCTATTAAAGAAATACTCATTAAAACAACAATGAGAATAAAAATTTTCTTACCCATTATTCAAAAATAAATTAATAAAATTTAGGCGTATAATCTTTTAACTTAGATTAACAAAGTTACTATAAAATTAAGATAATTTTAACAAAAAATATTGGCAAAACGTAAACTAACTTATCTTTTCTGTTAAATAATTGTGGATTTTTAAGACTTGTTCTTTTGATTTTGTAAGTGTAATGTTTTCAATTAAATAGTTTGATTGAAGATTTTTTTTAGTTTCGTTCCATTGATTTTTGATTCTGCTTTTTACTTCTTCAATGGTTGAGTTATCTCTTTTAATAACTCGGTTAATTCTTATGTCTATTGGAGCGGTAACTGTAATAATTTTATCACAGAAAGAATCGCTTCCGTTTTCAAAAAGAATGGCATTTTCGTATAAAATGTAATCTTTATTACTATTCTCTTTAATAAAGTGTTGCAAATGTTTATTAACGACAGGGTGAACGATGGCGTTAAGCGTACTTAACCTTTCTTTGTTGTTAAAGACAATTGAAGCTAAATAAGGCTTGTTAAGTTTATTATTAATATAAACTTGTTCACCAAATTCAGTAATTAATTGATTTTTAATTTCAGCTGATGTGTTCATTAGCTTTTTGGCTTCATCGTCAGCAATGTAAATAGCAATATTTTCAAACTCTGAAAACATTTTAACTATGGTAGATTTTCCACTACCAATACCGCCTGTTAAACCTATTACCATGTTATTCGTATATTAAAAAATCAATCTTATTAGGAACTATTCTTACTAATGTAACTATATCAGGAAGATCTTTTATTTGAGGGGTAAGATAGTTTACTTCTTTGTATTTAGATTGTAGGTAATCACATTCTACTTTAAATAAGTCAGGGGTTACTTCATTAAAATTTTGCAGACCGACTTTATAGATGATCTTAACTTTCTTAGGAAAGATATTAATTCCTTTTGGAGCGTTTTTAACAAACACAGGGATCTCTATTTCTCCTTCTGTAAATTTATCAACGTCAATACTGATTTCAGCAGTTGAATGACTTGATTTTAGTTGTACATTTTCAGGGAAAATAATAGGGGAGGTAATATTAGTGCTTTTTGATAAATTTTCTAAACTTATATTTTCTAAGGTTAAAAACTTTGTGCTTTTAATATAGGTCTCATCTCCAGAAATTAAAACACTATCGGGAGTGATTGTAACAGGTTTAGAGAGGTCATACCCTAGTTGAAAAGTGATATTTAAGTTAGGTTTTAAAGGGATTTTTTTTGAACTAAGCGTACCAATTTTTATAGGAATCGTGTCTTCTTTAATTTCAATTAATTCAATACTAGATTTTAATTGCTCTTGAATATCTGAAGTTAGGTCTTTAGACAAAAAATAGTAATTAGTGCCAGTTTTCTTTGAAGTTTTATTAAGGTTTAACTTAATAGGTTTATGGGTAATGCTAGCAACAAACAAATTATATCCACTACTTTTTAGTTTTAAAGAAAGCTTGTTAATAGGTGTTTCTATCAATGTTTTTTGTTGCGGTAGTTGTATGTATTCAACATCATACACAATAGTAGTATCATATTCTTTTGATAAATTGATAAGCAACCAAAAAAATACAGAAGCAGTTAAAAAACCAAAGAAAGTTTTAGGTATGTTAAATTTTGTTTTCAAGAAATAGTTTATTGACGCAATCTACGTAAAAAACAAAAAAGTGAGCTCAAGAGCTCACTTTTTTTATAAAATAATAGATTACTATTTTTTAGTTTCAGTAGAGTGTTTTTTACTCATTTCCATAGAAATGGCAGAACGCTCAAATTTTATTTTACCAGCGCCAGTTTCAATAGTAACTGTATTGTCAGTATCGTTAATTTCAACAATTTTACCGTGAATACCACTAGTGGTAACTATTTTTGCTCCTTTTTTGATTTCAGTTTGAAATTGCTTTTCCTTTTTTTGACGTCTCATTTGTGGACGAATAATTAAAAAGTAAAAAACAGCAATCATTGCTACAAAAGGAAGCATGTTCATTAAACTTTCTTGAGAACTAGCTTGTAAAAAAATGGTTGTAAACATTATGAATTTTTCTTTTTAGGAGTTACCATTCCAGAAATCTTAATAACCTCTCTACCTTTTTCAGTGTTGGTAGTTAGGGTAATAGATTTTGATTGTTTGTTAACTCTTCCGTTGGTGTTAAAACTAACTTTAATATCTCCTGTTTTACCTGGAGCAATAGCCTCTTTTGGCCATTCAGGAACAGTACATCCACAAGATGCTTGTGCATTTGTAATGATTAAATCACTCTTACCAGTATTTGTTACTAAGAAGGTCGTTTTAACAACTTCTCCTTCGTTAACAGTACCAAAGTCAAATTCTTCTTTGTCAAAAGAAATAACAGGAGCACCTAAACCAATAGAGCTGTCTCTTTTTTCTGCGTTTTCAACATTTTCTTTTTTAACTTTTGATGAAGCATTTCCTTGTCCACAAGAAACTAACATTCCTGCCGATACAACAAATGCTGCTATTACTGCTATTTTCTTCATTGTAAAAATATTTTTAATTTATTGTAAAAATACTAATTTATTATAATAAACCTCTACCAATTTTTACCATCTTGTTTGAACTTAGGTAGTCTTTGGCTAATTTATCTAAAACACCATTTATAAAGTAACCACTTTTATTCGTTGAATAATCCTTAGCTAGTTCAATATATTCGTTTATAGTAACTCTACTTGGAATAGAAGGGAAGTGTAAAAACTCAGTAATTGCCATTTTAATAATAATCATATCAATATCAGCAATTCTATCAGCTTCCCAATTAGGAGTTTTTTCTATGATGTCTTCTTCGTATTTGTGTTGATGTAACATCGTTTTTGTAAACAAATCAGAAACAAATATTTTATCCTCATTATCTTTATATAAACTACCTAAAATAAAAGGTTTATTAGCTTTTTGTTTGTTTAAAGATTTAAGAATCCAAGTGTTTACAAAAGGAATATCATCTACCCAAGAGATCATTTTATCTTCAAAATAATCAGCTAACTTTTCATTAGGAGCTACTATTTCTCTAAAAAAGTCGATAACAAAAGCTTTGTCTACATTATAAGAGTCTTCAATAGTATCCATATACTTTTTATAAAGATCGCTTTTTTGTAGCTCATCTAATAAAATCTTTACGTACTCATCATCAAGATCCCAGTAATTTAGCTTGTTAAGCTCAATATACCCCTCTAAACTCACACTTTCGTTAAGTAAGTTTAAAAGCTTGTTATCTATAAATTTTGTATTTGGATTCAGTTCTTCTTTAGTAGCAAGTATTTTCTTTTTAGAAAGCTCCATTCTCTTACGAGCTAATTTTTGCACTTCAACTAATAATTGAAGATTTAAAACGTACAAATCGTACATTTTTTGAATGCTGTGTTTTAAGAATTTTCCTTCCTTAACCAAATCATCGCTATGCGATTGTTGCATCGCATAAGCCGACTGCATTACTTTAACACGAATATGTCTTCTGTTAATCATTCTAAAGAACTTTAAAAAAAAGAGCGATAGAAACCATTTCTAACGCTCTGCAAAAGTAAAACTTTTTTATTTTTTATCTAGCTATTTTGCTCTTTTTTGCGAGCATCAATTCTTGCTTGTGCAATATTGAAAGCAGCTTGATGTGTAGTGATGTTTTCTTTTTCTGATAAATTGAAAATATCTAATGTAGTATTGTAGATGTTTTCGGTTCTTTTTAAGCTCTCAGCTTTATCGTAACCTACAACCTCAGCATATACATTAATAATACCACCAGCGTTAATTAAGAAGTCAGGAGCATAAGCAATTCCTTTTTCTTTTAACATTGTACCGTGTTTTAACTCATTAGCTAATTGGTTGTTAGCTGCACCAGCAATAACTTTAGCTTTTAATTGAGCAATACTTTCATCATTAATAGTAGCACCTAAAGCACATGGAGCGTAAATATCAACATCTAATCCAAAAATGTCATTACCTAACACCACGTTAGCACCATATTTTTTACTTAACTCTTCTAAACGAGCTTCATTAATGTCGTTTAAAACAACTTGAGCACCTTCATCAGTAATGTGCTTTACTAAAGTTTCTCCAACATGACCAACACCTTGAACTAATACTTTTTTACCATCTAAGTTTTCAGTTCCAAACTTATATTTAGCGGCAGCCTTCATACCCATGTAAACACCGTAAGCTGTTACAGGAGAAGGGTTTCCAGAACCTCCAATACTTTCAGAAACACCTGTTACGTGTGGAGTAACTTCACGGATAATATCCATATCTCGAGTTTCCATTCCAACATCTTCGGCAGTAATATACTTTCCGCTTAAAGAATTAACAAACTCACCAAACTTACGCATTAAAGCGTCATTTTTTTGAGTTTTAGCATCACCAATAATAACTGCTTTACCACCACCAAGGTTTAAACCAGTAATAGCAGACTTGTAAGTCATACCACGAGACAAACGTAACACATCGTTTAAAGCTTCCCATTCACTTTTATATTGCCACATTCTAGTACCTCCTAAAGCAGGTCCTAAAGTTGTATTATGGATACCGATAATTGCTTTTAAACCTGTATCTTCGTCGTTGCAAAAAACGATTTGCTCGTGATTGTCAAAAGATAACTGACCAAACACTGGGTCATTCTTAAGATCTTTAGTATCAATGATTTCTGATGTCATTTGTTTTGTTTTTTAATTTGAGATGATTTGGATAATCTCAAAAATTAGAGGGCAAAAATAAGAAATCGTTAAAACATAAGCAAAAAAAGAAGTCTCAATTATGGTATCTTTAACAAGACGTCTTTATAAAGTTTAACTTTTATAATAAAATAGAATTGAAAGCATTACAATATTTAAACAAGTACTTTGTTAAATACAAATGGAGATTATTACTAGGAATTTTAATTACAATATTATCAAAAATACTGACACTAAAAATCCCCAATTTTGTTGGTGATTCATTAAATGTTGTAGAAGACTATCAGTTAGGTAAAATAACAGAAATGTCAGAGGTGAAAAGTATTCTTTTTACAAATATCCTACTTATAGTTGGAGTAACATTATTAGGTGGTTTTTTTACTTTTTTAATGCGTCAAACTATTATTGTAATGTCACGATTAATAGAGTTTGATTTAAAAAACGAAATTTATCAGCAATACCAACGACTATCACTTAATTTTTACAAACAAAATAGAACAGGTGATTTAATGAACCGTATTAGTGAAGATGTGTCTAAGGTACGTATGTATTTTGGGCCGGCTATTATGTACTCGTTAAATATGCTGGTATCTTTCGCTGTTGGCTTTACCCAAATGTATGCGATTTCACCAAAGCTTACTTTGTATACAATGATACCTTTTCCGGTTTTATCAATATCAGTTTTTGTTTTAAGTAAGCAAATCAATAAGCGAAGTACTGTAGTTCAGCAATATCTTTCAAAGTTAACCACTTTTAATCAAGAGTTCTTTTCTGGGATTAATGTAGTGAAATCGTATGCAATAGAAAGTGCTGTGATTAAAAATTTTGATACGTTAGCAGATGCTAGTAAAGACAAAAACATTAACTTATATAAAGTACAAGCGTTGTTTTTTCCATTGATGATTTTGTTAATAGGAATCAGTAATATTATAGTGTTGTATGTTGGTGGTAGTTTATATATTAATGATGAAATTAAGGTAGGAGCCATTGGAGCATTTGTGATGTATGTAAACATTTTAACTTGGCCAGTAGCTGTAGTTGGTTGGGTTACTTCTATGGTGCAACAAGCAGAAGCTTCTCAGGAGAGAATAAACGAGTTTTTAGAGCAAGTTCCTGAAATTAAAAACGCAAATGAAGGAGAAACTATAATAGAAGGAAATATTGAGTTTAAAAATGTTTCTTTAACATATGAAGATACAAATATTACTGCGCTAAAAGATGTTAGCTTTAATGTGGAAAAAGGAGAAACGCTAGCAGTTTTAGGGAAAACAGGAAGTGGCAAATCATCAATTATCAATTTAATTTCACGTTTGTATGATACTACAGGTGGAAATGTGTTAATGGATGGAAAAGATATTGAGACCTGTAATTTATATGATATAAGAACCCAAATTGGGTTTGTACCTCAAGAGCCATTTCTGTTTTCAGATACGATTGAAAACAATATAAAGTTTGGTAAAGAAGACGCGACAGAAGAAGAAATTATTGAAGCAGCTAAAAATGCAGTAATTCATGAAAATATTATTGACTTTAAACAAGGATATAAAACTATTTTAGGAGAGCGTGGTGTTACGCTTTCAGGAGGTCAAAAGCAGCGAACTTCAATAGCGAGGGCTATTATAAAAAATCCTAAAATTTTAATTTTTGACGATTGTTTATCAGCAGTAGATACTGAGACAGAAGAAAGGATATTATCCAATCTAGAACGAGTTTCTAGTGATAAAACAACGATAATAATAAGTCATAGAGTATCATCAGCAAAAAATGCAGACAAAATAATTGTATTAGATAACGGAAAGATAATTCAGCAAGGTATTCATAATCAATTAGTAAAAGAAGAGGGGTATTACAAAGAGTTATATGAGCAACAGCTTTTAGAAAAAGAAATATAGCATTTCGTATTGTCAAGTCAAATATTTTGTTAGATTTGTTGAGAAAAATTTAAGTAAACAACTATTATTTTAAGTAGCGAATTATGAGCGAGAGAGTAGAACAAGAGGAAATCTTTTCACAAGTTTTAAGAGCAGGAAGAAGAACATATTTTTTTGATGTTAGATCTACAAAGGCAGATGATTATTATTTAACCGTGACAGAGAGTAAGAAGTTTACTCATGATGATGGTTCTTTTCATTATCAAAAGCATAAAATTTACTTATATAAAGAAGATTTTAGCGACTTTAAAGAGATGTTGAACAAAGCAACAGACTTTATCGTAAACGAAAAAGGATCTGAGGTAATCAGTGAGCGTCATCAAAAAGACTATAAAAAGGAAGAAAACGTAGAAACAGAAGCAACTTCAACTGAAAGTTTTACTGACGTTTCTTTTGACGATATTTAAACAGAAGAAACTGTTTTGCATAACTCTAAACACAAATGTATAATTTGTGTTTAGAGATTGGATTGTGCAGAAAAAAATCAATTCAAATTCAATTTACACTAGAAAAACCGCCAGTTGTTGCACAGCAATTGGTGGTTTTTTATTTTTAGATAAGCGACTTTATTTTGTTTGGTAGTTTTGATGCGAATTCAACCAGCTGCTTATAAGTTAAAGTTCTACCTACTCTACTATTAAGTTTATCTTCACCCTGGTTAATCCTAAGTAATTTTTGTTTCATAGGAAAGCGAGTTTTTGAGTTTATCTAAATATAATAAAAAAAACTGAATTTCAGTGGGTTAAGTTTGTTTTGGTTTGAAAAAAATAATCAACTAGGCATTTTTCCTATAAAACTTTTTTCATTGTAGTTGTTTTAGCAACTGTTTCTTTCCACTCTTTTGTAGGGTTACTGTCTTCTGTAATTCCTCCTCCAACATAAATGTATAGAATATTGTTAGAAACCTCCATACAACGAAGATTAACAAATAAGTTACTTTCTTTAGCGTTAATATTTAGCTCGCCTAAAAAACCTGTATAAAACCCTCTATGATAACTTTCATTATCCAAAATAAACTGTTTTGATGCTTCTAATGGTAGTCCACAAACAGCAGGAGTGGGGTGTAAAGTTTTAATTAAAGAAGCAGTATTAGTTTTTAGCTTACCATTAAGAACTGTTCTTAAATGAAGTAATTTACCTGCTTTAATAGTTTCAACTTCTGATGTTGTAATTTTTGAAGAAATATTTGATAACCTATCAATGATGTAATCAGTTACAAATTGTTGTTCTTCTAACTCTTTTGGTTGCCAAGTAACATTAGTTGTACCATTATAAACTTGTGTTCCGGCCAAAGCCATAGTAGTAAAATTCTTATTTTGAATACTAACTAAGGTCTCTGGAGTAGCTCCTAACCACATCCCAACCTTAGGATGATACCAAACATATACAAAAGCAGTAGGGTAGTTACTTAATAGTTTTTGAAAAGTTTCAATAAGATTAAAATCAGCTATTTCAACTTTTTCTTTTCGAGAAAGTACGACCTTTTTAAATTGCTGGTTTTTAATAGCTGCTATTCCTTTTTCAACTAGTTGAATATGATTCTCTTCGGAAGTAGTATCAGGAGTGTGATTTGTGTTGTTAACTAAGATAGTATCAAAAGTAGTTTTCTCTTCAATATATGTTGATTGATCCTTAGGGATTAAAATAGCTTTCTCCTTACTATCAAACGGAGCAAAAATAAACCCACTTTCACTATAATTTTCCGAAGCAATTAAATTATCATTTTGTTGAAACCATCCTCTTATTTTAGAAGTATTTGGTTTTCTATAAGTAACAAAAGGTAATTGTTTGTCTAAAGCTTCTTTTATGTTTGAAAAAATACTCAATCTAATTGTTGTATTAAATGTTTTTTAATCGTGTCAAATTTACTCCAAATAAACCCATGACCAGCATCAGGGACGCTAATTAACTCAAACTGATTTTTAGGAAACTGATCCTTTAAAAATAAAGAGTTTTGAAAAGGAACAATCCAGTCACTAGTTCCATGAATGCTTACAACCTTGTTTGGAGTTGATTTCCAATTATTTTCAAAAAGTAGTAAATCCTGTTTATGAGATAACTTTTCTCTGCTAGCTTCTTGCCAAATAGGAGGAACAAGCCACCGAGTAAGCTTCCACTTATATAAGTTTAAAGGCCAAGGCATAGGCTCTACTTTGCTATAAACAGCAGGAGCCAATAATAGTACTTTTCGAACTTTTTGATGTAAAGCTAAGACGATAGGTCCGCCATAGGAATAACCTACTAGGATTGTTTTGTTAGGATTAGTATCTTGTAAAATGTTCTTCAGCATGTCACGCTCAAAAGCAATACTTTCCTGAACTGGGCTTTTATCTTGATAATTATAACCAACTCTATCGTATGAAATTATATTAGCTTTGTTTAGTAATAAACTATCTTTCATATATCTTACAAAATCGGTAGAAGAGCCTATGGTTCCATGAACAAAAACGAGTGTAGGTAACGTCGTATCTTTTAGAATAGAAAGTTTTCTATACTCAAAACCTTTAAAATTTTCATTAGTGAGAACAGGAGTAACGGAACTACCTGAAAACTTTTCAAGTACTTTTGTATCAGATTTAGGGACAGAAAAATTCCAAAACAAGTAATACAGAATAAGGAAGAGTACAAAGAGAGCAATTCCAATAATTTTTAAGATTTTTTTTAGCAATTTCATGCTATTGTTTGTCTAAAACAATATTGGTAATCTTACAAAGAGAAATCAAATTATTATCTTCATCAACAATTCTCACTTCCCATAAATGTGTAGTTCTACCTTTATGAATTGCTTTAGCGGTAGCAAAAACATGTCCTTCTCGCTTACTTTTTACATGATTGATGCTTAGCTCAATTCCTTTAACAATTTTATTAGAGTCTCTTAAAAAAAAAGCAGAAGCACAACTTCCGACTGACTCAGCCAAAGCAGCAGTAGCACCACCGTGTAATATTCCGTAGGGTTGGTGTACTTTAGGCGTTACAGGCATTTTAGCAGTAATAAAATCATCCCCCAAATCAATAAACTCTATTTCTAAAGTTTCCATCAAGGTATTTTTATTGTAATTGTTTAAGATAGTAAGAGATTCTTGCTTGTTCATTGTTACTAGAAATTATCACCCAAAAATACGTATTTTTGCATTGAATAAAAATGATAGAATGTATAAAGTACGCGTAATTTTAGATACGAAAGAAGATGTAATACGAACACTGTTAGTAAATGAAAAAACTTCGTTAGAAAACCTACATTTTGATATTGCAAAAGCGTTTGGTTTTAACGGACAAGAGATGGCTTCTTTTTACCGTACCGATGAAGATTGGAATCAAGGAGAAGAAATTCCACTATTCAATATGTCAGAAGCAGGAGAAGGAATTTCAATGTCAACATGTATTTTGAATGAAACCTTACCTAATCAACACGATAAGTTAATTTATGTGTATGATTTCTTACAAATGTGGACGTTTTATGTAGAGTTGATAGAACAATCAAACGAAGTACTTACTGAAACAAAAATGATTTTATCTGTAGGGGAGTTACCAGAAGAAGCTCCTGAAAAAGAATTTAAGGCAGAAGATCTTTCAAAAAATATAGATGATGAAATTGATGATGAATTCAATAATTTTGAAAGTCTAGATGATTTTGACTTTGATAATTATTAAGCTATGGCACAATTTATAAAATTGTATAACGACAATCCCAATCCGAAAGAGATTGAAAAAATTGTAAAAGTTTTACGAAATGGAGGGTTGATTATCTATCCAACCGATACTGTTTATGGTTTAGGTTGCGATATTACCAATACTAAAGCACTAGAAAAAGTAGCGAGAATAAAAAAAGTAAAGCCAGAAAAAGCTAACTTTTCGTTTGTTTGCAACGATTTGAGTCACTTATCAGATTATGTAAAACAAATTGATACAACCACCTATAAAATTTTAAAAAGAGCACTACCAGGCCCATATACTTTTGTGTTACCTGGAAGTAATTCACTACCAAGAGCTTACAAAAAGCGTAAAACGGTAGGTATTCGTGTGCCAGATAATAATACTGCCAGAGCCATTGTAGCAGCTTTAGGGAATCCTATTGTATCTACGTCTATTCACGATGAAGATGAAGTATTAGAGTATACAACCGATCCTGAATTAATCTTCGAGAAATGGCAAAATATTGTCGATGTTGTAGTTGATGGAGGTTATGGAGATAACCATGCATCTACTGTAATTGATTTAACAACTGATGAACCAGAAGTACTTCGTGAAGGAAAAGGAAGTTTAGATATTTTGTAAATATTAAGTCTGGTTGAAATCTTAAAAAATCACTTTTTAATTAAAAGCGTAATCCTTATCTTGGTACAGAATAGAAAAAGGATATATGTTTTTACTGGATAGATTCCCCAACGACAGCGGACCAATATATCAAGAAACCATAGCAGGCAGATTGCCCGTTGAGCCTTTCAATACTTTTAGTAACTTAATTTTTATTATACTACTGATTTACTTCGGAAGAAGAATCTATCAAAACCCTAAACAATATCCATTTTTTCTGTTTGCCATTCCAGTAATATTTATCAGTTGGATAGGAGGCACCATGTTTCACGGAACACGAAGTCATGAGTTTTGGTTGTTGTTAGATTGGGTTCCTATTATGATTGTATGTTTAGGAGCTATTATTTATTTCATAGGAAAAATTAAAAAGAAATGGTGGCAACGATTAGCAATAATTGTAGCTATACTTTTAGTATCCGTTTTACCAAGATTTTTACCAATACCTTCAGGATATAGAACATCGTTTGGATATGCAGTAACAGCATTTGCAGTAATAACCCCGTTAATTTGGTATGCTTACAAAACACATTGGAAAAACGCAAAGTATATAATGTATGGAGGAATGGTATTTGGAATAGCGTTACTATTTAGAACTTTAGATAATAAAGTAGAGTTACTACCTATGGGAACGCACTGGTTATGGCATACTTTCGGCGGAATTGCAGTCTTCTTCCTATTATATTATATCTATAAAGATGAGCAAGAATTAACGTAGTTCAGTAAATTCTTTCCTTCCTTTAGCGTAATACTGCCAAACTATAGACTTGTGTTCGTAGTAATTCGATTTTTTAGGAGATTCATTTCTCTTTTTTATGAACTTAGGAAGATGCATATAAAAACTAAAATGAGCTTTTAAAATAGCAAACAAATGATTAGGTTTTCCTTCCAATAAAAATTTAAGGCTTGCTAATCCGTCTAAGACCAAACGAGAAAAAATGATTGGAAACAATTTCCTAGAAGGTAAGTTTTTAACTAAGTTGAGTAAACTATTCCTAAAATTTAAAAACGTTTTTCTAGGGTTTAAAGTATCCAATGTAGCACCACCTACATGATATACAGTTGATGTACCAACATATTTTATGGTGTGTCCACTATTTTTAGCACGCCAGCACAAATCAATTTCTTCTTGATGTGCAAAAAAGTCTTCATCAAAACCTTTGAGTTGATGAAAAATCTCTGAACGAATAAAAAAACAAGCTCCCGATGCCCAAAAAATTTCAGAAGTATCGTTAAACTGTCCGTTATCGGTTTCCAAGTCGCTAAACAAACGACCACGACAATACGGATACCCAAAGGCGTCAATAAAGCCACCACCAGCACCTGCATATTCAAACTTCGATTTATCTTTAAAATCTAAAATCTTTGGTTGAATAATCGCAGTGTTAGCTTCTTTCTTAAAAGTATTAATAACAGGAGTTAACCAATCTTTGGTAACTTCAATATCAGAATTTACTAAACAATATACATCTGCATCAATATGTTGCAAAGCATCGTTGTAACCTTTTGCATAACCACCATTCTCGGTATTTTTTACAATCTTAACAGTAGGGAAATGCTGCGTAACAAAGGTAATAGAATCATCTGTAGAAGCATTGTCAGCGACATATACTTCTGCTTCTTCAGAACTAAAATTCACGACAGAAGGTAAAAACTGCTCAAGCAATTTTTTTCCATTCCAATTTAATATGACGATTGCTGTTTTCAAGATGGCAAATTTACAGTTTATAAATGAATTTGCATTAGAAAATATTAGTCATTCCGACGATAGAAGGAATCTGATAAGGTGAGTAATTCTTATGCTTAAGATTTCTCCTTTCATTTCACTCTAGTTCGAAATTGTAAAGGTTAACTAATTCGTTGACAAAATCTTATATTTTGTTATGCGTATAAATACAGATGATTTAAC
>NZ_JBNXUE010000007.1:0-155972 GCF_050566205.1 Tenacibaculum sp. SDUM215027 | reverse complement strand
TTTGAGTGTTCATATCTTTTATTGTTTTGATGAACTTTAAAGATACTCGACTTACTGCTTTTTCATGGATGCTATAATTAATGGCCAGTGAACGGCTGCCAGCAAGGTTTACGCTCCGTAGCCAACTTTGGTTTCGGTGGACAGGAAAGTGCTTCGAAACCGCCACAAGCCATATGCAAACCGTTGGCAGCAATTAAAACCTAGCCTAAAAATCAGGAATAAACACAAAAAATTGTGAAGAAGAACACCATATAGATATTAAAATATTACTAATTATATAATAATGACGTTTATCAGTTTTACTTTAATTACGGTAATTTATCTAGTTTTTTTTAGGGCTGCATAAAAAATTTGCACTAACCAAACAAAAAAAATATTTTAAATCTTTATCATTAACAATTATACCTATAAGTTTAATTTATGGTATTTCAGAAGGCACACTATACTCTCACGATTTTGATGTTCCTTGGTGGGTTTTTAGTTTTTTATTCATTATTACTATCCTAATAATAAGTATTTTATTTGTTTTAATAATACGAAATATACCTTTTGGCGGTAATTAACAAAATTCTTGTAAAAAAAATAAATGAAACAATTAACCACTATAATTAGCGCAGTACTTTTTCTATTAATATCTTCTTGTAATTCACAAAAAAAAGAAGTCATTGAGATAAAAAATAAACTTAATAAAAGTATTACTTCTATGCAATCAACATTAGACTATTTTGAAAATGGTTTTATTATGATTCCGACTAAATCTGAAGTCAATAAAAGACTTCAAGATAATGATTTTGATGAAGAATTTAAAATATCAGATTCTACATCTATTAAAAAGGGGTTTGAAGAAGTTTTTAAAAAAGCGTCTCTTCAGCAATCTTTTGAATATCCATTAGCATCTTCAATTTTAGTGAAAAAGGACTTAAGCCCTGTGAGTAAATTATTAAGAGATTATCAATATTTCAGAGAGTATGATGAAGAAAGGCCAAAATTTATACCAATAAAAATAGTATTCAAAAATAAGACCAAAAAAACAAGTTCTTTTGATTTTGACGGTTTAGATGGAGAAATATTTCTAAAAAATGCTAAGCCAGTTGAAAGTGTCACATTCAAAATTGATTATCAATTTCCTGTAATAAATAAATTTGAATTTAACAAAAATAGCACAAAAACTAATATTGATAGTAAGGAAATAATATTAAAAGAAATTAAAGACAACAAAGCAACTTTCATAATCCCAGAACACATAAAAAATAACATTATTGCTATAAATGGGATATATAAAGATGGAAGAGTTTTAAGAAACTTAGGCGAATCTTCCAAGAGTATTCCATCTAAAGAAAAACGATTATTTATTAAAAAAATGATAGCCTTTCAAAAGCAAGTTGTTAATAAGATTGAAAATAAAGATTTTAAAACAATAGAAGAAATAAAAAGTTTTATAACAAAAAACACACCTAAAACAGCCATTTTTAAAAAAAACCTGCTAAAAACCACAAGTTATACTTTTCATTTTTCAGGAGATATTAAATCCATAAATATATTTATGAAAACAAAAAACAGTTTTCAACAAAAGACTGTAGTTATTAATAGAGTAATAGGTTCATCTACATTCATAAACGAAAAAGACAAGTATTTCGTTGTAAATGATACTGTAACTTGGGAAGAAGGCTTAATAGATTTAAATGGAAAACTAATAATTAAACCAAAATATGATAAGTTATCCGTTTTTAACAATCATTTCTTTGAGCAATGTATTGTTAACGAAAAGTGTAAACTTTATTGGTTGAACACAAGAAAAAAACGTTTAGAAGAAGTGGACTATGAATTAACAACATATATGTCTAGCGCCAAATACAATTATTATCAAAAATATTTATTAATAGAGAATCAAGAAAGGCAAGGAGATATGATAAAAGTTCAATATGGTGTTGTAAATTGTGTAACAGGAAAAATAGTAGTGCCTATAAAATATGATGACATAAATATTATTGAAAATAAAATTCACACAAATAAAAATTCAAAAAAAGAGACATTTAGCCTTAATGGAGTCAAATTAAAATAACTATTGCCAACACCGTATCCTATGAAAAGCACTAGCCTAGTTCTCCAAAGTTAATATTTATTTTTTAATTATCTCATAATGATGATTCTGTGGTGTTGGAGTGTTGATAATTCCGATAGGATTATCAATACTTCAATACCTTATAACTTGCTCCGCATCCTATATGTGATCAACTCTTTTGGGTCGTCACCAGCATCTGTATGATTATAAGTTATAATAAGTCCAGCCACTTGCTATAAAAATGTGATCTTCAATTCAATACTGAAGTCACCCACGTTGTTTTGTGATATGAACTTTTAATACTTCTTTGTGAGCTTTGTTATTGGTTTATATACTATTCTATAACTCCTATCTCATAAGGAGTCTCTGTTTTTATAACTGCTAAAGTTCTGCTAAGTAACTTACGGGCTATTTTAATAATTATCTTTTTGGTGTCCTTGCCATAATCCTTTCGATAATAATCCTGCATCACCGGATCCGTTCGAATGGCTTGCCATGAAGCTTCTATAAAATAGCTACGCATCAAACTGTGTGCTCACATAGTGATACCTCTGTGTTTTTGGTTATCTCCGCTTTGATGAACCCCTGGAGCTAGACCAACGTAACCTCCCAAATGTTTTATACTGGTGAATCTCCGTAAATCGCCAAGTTCACAGATAATACCACTTGCAACTATTCCCCCAATCCCAGGAATACTGCGCATCAAGAGATTTAGAGATTAATGGCAAAACGGTTAAAGCAGATGATGTACATCATGCTATTTTAGCAGCGCTCGATTTTATTCCAGCAGATGTAAAAAACACAAAAGATTATCTTTCAGCTTAAATATGGAAACAATACTGATAAACTTATAAATATGTATCTTACTATCTGAAAATTAACACTTATAAATTCGCTACTACTCATACACATTGTTAACCACAAGTTAAATAATAAAAACCAAATTAATTTATGAAGTATTGTATTAAAGCAAGTTCCTATTCAAAAAATAACGCTTCAATAAACATTAAACACTCCGAAATTTATTTTGAGATTACTTCAGAATCAGCTGATAATTTATCAAACCCAGCCGAATTGTTTTTAGGTTCATTTTCTGCATTTATTCTTAAGAATGTTGAACGCTTTTCACATTTAATGAATTTTGAATACTCTAATACTGAATTAATAGTCAACGCAACACGTTTAGAAAAACCTCCAAGGATGGATGAATTAAACTATGAGTTAAAAATCTACAGTCAAGATGATAATTTAAATATTGATTTGCTAAAAAAGAATATCGAGAAATATGGAACAATATTTAATACAGTAAAGTCTTCTTGCTCTATTGTTGGTGAAATAAAAAAATATCTTAACTAAAACTGAATTGTTAAAAACCGGTGACTGACAACGTTAATAATTAATTGTTAGTTCTCGCCTTCTTACAAAAACCCTCACGGATTTTCAGTTTGACGCTTACTACACAAAACAAATAAAACCCAATAAATCAAATAATTACAAATCTATTAAAATAACTTACGAACTAACCACAAACATTCCAATTTCATACTATACTACATAAAATATTATTTAAATATTTGCGTAGCTAAATAACTTCACATATATTTGTAGTCAAATAACTTCATAATGAAATTAAGAAGAGATATTTTTCAAGCTATTTCCGACCCAACAAGACGAGCTATTTTAGTATTGCTTACATCACAATCTATGACAGCAGGTGCTATAGCATCAAACTTTGATGTGTCAAGGCCAACAATATCAAAGCACATTCAAATATTGAACGAATGTGAACTTGTTGAAGCAAATCAACAAGGAAGAGAAATTCATTATCAAATTAAAATTGATAAAATGAAAGAAATTGACAAATGGTTAGAGCAATTCAGAAAAATTTGGGAAAACCGCTTTAATCAATTAGACAACGTAATATCTAACCTAAAGAATAAAAAAAATGAACAGTAATTTATTATTTGACTTCACTGTCAATAAAGAAAATAATACGATTAACATAAAACGTGAGTTCGATGCCAATCTTCAATTAGTTTGGAAAGCATGGACCTCCGCTGAAATCCTAGACCAATGGTGGGCGCCAGAACCTTTTAAAAATAAAACTAAAATTCTAGACTTTAAGGAAGGCGGAATGTGGCATTATGCAATGGTAAGCCCTGAAAATAAAATGCATTGGAACAGATTCGACTACGAAAAAATTGAAGTGCAAAAAATGTTTACAGGTTGGGATGGATTTTGTAATGAAGAAGGGGCGTTTGTGGAGACGGAATTTTCGAGAATACATTGGAAAAACAACTTTAGTGATAACTCTGGAAGTACCATAGTAAATGTTACTCTAACACTAGATTCTCTTGAAGGTTTGGAAAAAATAATAGAAATGGGCTTCAAAGAAGGTTTTACCGCAGGCTTAAATCAACTAGACAAATTATTATTAGTGTTAAATAAATAACTACTTATGAAAAAGAAAACAAACTTTGGTAACATTTCAGTCTTTGTGGGTATTCTTGCTATTATTCTAACAGTTATTGCTCATTTTGTAAATCCCGAAATCGATCCGTCTTGGCAGCCTATTAGCGAAACAGCTCTTGGTAATAACGGTTGGTTAATGAACATTGCATTTTTATTAATGGCTTTGAGTATAATCTCTTTTATTATGCAATCAAGAAAATGTTACACAAATATTGGAGGAAAAATCGGAAAAATATTTTTAGCCATTTCGGCAATCGGATTTTTACTGGCTGGATTTTTCAACACAGACCCAGCAATTCTTCCACAGGAACAATCGACTACAGGCGGATTAATCCATAGCATCGGAGCAGGATTTTTGTTTTTTTTCGTAATTGCTTCATTGCTATTTATTTGGATTTTTATTAAAAATGCGAATTACAAAAAATATAAGACTCCTATCTTGCTAATGACAATTCTACTTTGGGTTTCGGAAATATATGTGATAATGGATATGGCAACAGAACTACCTAAAAATAATGGAGAATTAGGTCCTAATGTATTAATTGGTTGGTCAGGAAGAATAGTTATGCTATTATGTGTCTTATGGTTAATCACAATTTCATTACAAACTAAAAAGTATAAAATTGAAATAATCAAATATTAGTAAAGTATATACATAATAGAAAAGTAAATGAAATAAAACCACTACTATTCTTATACCCCCCCACCTACAAGCTAAACAAAGACAATGACATTTAACGAAATCTGGAATAAGCACAAAGATCATTTGCTAATTTTTATCAAAACTAAAATTGATGAAAACCATATTGCAGAAGATATATTACAAGAAGTTAGTATAAAACTACTTGACAATCTAAATCGAAAAACAATAATTAATAATGAAAAAGCTTGGCTTTTTCAAGTGACTAGAAATACAATTGTAGATTATTACAGAAAGAACAAAAAACAATTAGAGTTATTAATAGACCAACCAGAAATCAATATTCATTCAAGTGCTTGCTTCTGTGATTTGTCTGGTTTTGTAATCCAAACTTACCTACCAGAAAAATATAGCAAACCACTTTATTTAAGTGATATTGAACAGAAACCACAACAAGAAATATCCGAAATGCTTAATTTGAGTTTATCTGCAACAAAATCGCGTATTCAAAGAGGGCGAAAAAAACTAAAAGAAATAGTAAGTGACTGCATTGACATTACTTATAACAGTAAAGGTCAAATATCTGATTTTGAATTAAAAAACAACTGTGAACTCCCACAAGAGTTAAAAGATGAAATGGAAAGAATACATTTAATTCTATAATCCTGCATCTTTTTACTTTCATCTAACGACTACAAGAGAAAGTAAAAACATGAAACATAAAATTGTATCTACAGTAGCTGTACCAACACTATTATTTTTAACAGGTGTTTTTAGTTACTTAACAATCGTTTACAAATGGAATTTTGAAATAGCTTCGTATTCAATATTTCTATTTTCCCTCGTTTATATTTTAACATTAGAAAGAATTGTTCCTCTAAAACAAGATTGGCGGCCTAAGAAACAAATACTTTGGACAGATATTAAACATTTCATTTTTTCAACAGCCATATTTGACGCTTTAGGAAAAATGCTAGCATTATCATTGGTTATTTATATTCAAAAAAGATTCTTTACAGTAACTAATTTTTGGAACTCCTTACCATTTTTTACAACATACGTTATTGCAAATTTGATAGGTGAATTTCTTCCATACGTATATCATCGAATTAGCCACAAAGGTAATATTGACTCTTACTTAAGTCTTCTTATGTGGAAAATACATTCAATTCACCATTTACCTACAAGTATGAATTGGTTTAAAACAAATTGGATTCATCCCATTAATATGTTTTTAAACATTTTCCTTAAAATGACTCCTCTTCTATTTTTAGGATTTAATAAAAAAATCATTTTTTTAGTAGGTATTACACATACTGTTGTTGCATATATATCGCACGCTAACATTAAAACAAAGAAAAGTTTTTGGGATTATTTGATAGTAACACCTCAAACTCACCATTTTCATCATAGTAAAAAAATGGAAGAAGCTAAAAACTTTGGAAATATTTTTCCTTTTTGGGACTTATTGTTCGGAACTTATTACAATAGAAAAGGTGTAGTTAAAGAAGTTGGAGTTATCAAAAATTCTGAAACCAATTATCCAAAAGACAAAGAATATTTAAGGCAATTATTATTCCCTATAACAACTGTAAAGGAATGTTGTAAATAAAAACCTGTGGGTAATAATTCATAAAAAACATAAGCTAAATACAAAATATTTATATTCAGCTCTGTAACAACCCGAAACGAAGTGACATATAACCTCCCTGCGTTTTTTATATAAACCGCTGTAACACATTAAAACTAACTTATATGAAAAGAATATTTATATTTTTTTAGTAACACTAATTAATTCTCAATCTTACGGACAAAAACCGAGAGAAAGAGGTTTAGGAGTTCTATTTGTTGGTAAAACTAGAGAGTTTAATGCAATTACTGATGTTAAAGGAGTTGAAGTAGGATACAGCACTATAATTTCTGGAGATGAAAAAAATATTATTAGCAAAGGACCTGTAAGAACTTGGGTCACCGAATCGGGTTTTTAGAAACACCAATTATGATAACTAATAAATAGCGTTAGAGTTGTTCGAGACGCAGTTTTAAAGTGGTATGTGGATACGGATTGGTATAACGGAGAAGATTAGTGGTATACATATCCTGTAGTAGCTGAAACTTATGATGGTTTGCTTAATGACATATACGGTTTTCACGTAAAAGAAAAACACGTATTAGAAGCTATAGAAAATTCATTGAGCGGAAAAGAAATCTTTACGAGTTTTCTATTCTGTTCGTATTTGCTAAATTAGTTGCTTAAAAAGAGACAACTAATCATAAATATATTTGCATAAATAGCAAAAAAATATGACGCAAGAATTATATCAAAAAGCAATGAAATTTGCTGGTGAAAACATAGTAATCAAAAAGTTCCTGGAACAAGCGCTAACTATCTTTTACATATTTCTAATGTAGCTATGGAGGTTCTGATAGCCTATAATTTTGATAATAATTTTGACATTAACTTGCTATTCAAGTAGCAATACTTCACGACGTTATAGAGGATACTAATACTGATTTTGAAGAAGTAAAAAATAAATTTGGAGAGTCTTATAGCTAAAGCTGTACAAGCATTGAGTAAAGATGAAAACCTACAATCCAAAAAAGAAAGGATGATTGATAGTCTAAATAGAATAAATGAATTACAAAAAGAAGTCGGGATTATAAAAATAGCAGACAGAATCACAAACTTACAAAGACCTCATAGACATTGGGATAAGAAAAAAATAATTACATATTATGAAGAAGCTAAATTTATTTCATCTATTCTTTCTAACAAGAATGATTATTTAAACCAAAGGTTAAAATCAAAAATTTTAGATTATAAAAAAATGATTGATGATCTTATATGATAAGTGATAGACTAAATCAAATAATATTAGAAATTAAACAAAAGTGTGACGAAGTCAATTGTTTTGAATTTGAATATTATTGGGAAATATGGAGAGTAATATAAAAATTACTGTTTTAAACTAGATAAAAAAATCGTTGTACACTTGCTACTTCTAAAAATCAATAAATGAACAAAATACTAAAAGTCAGCTTAATAATAGCACTAACAATAGGTGTGTTATTCTCATATTTTTTATGGCGATTTCTTGGAAAACCTTATTATAAAATAACCCTTCTTGGAACTGAATACATAGAGAACTCGGATGAACTGAGATATGCTAACGACCAACTTAAAGATGACCTCTATTTAATTAAAAAATATAAATACTCAAAAGATGTCATGTTGATTGGTTTTGGTGGTGGAGGAAGTAGAACTGATGATTATTATTCTTACGGTATTGCCGATAGAAATAAAAACATCCTATTGAAACCTAAATATCAATTTCTAAATACTAAAACAAACTCGCATAAAGAATTAATTATATACGGGCTTCCGTATGTAGAAAAAGGAAATGAAAAGATGATGTTTTATAAAATTGTAAACGGACAAATAGAATTGATTGAAGAAAAAAATAGTTGGTAACAATGTATAGTTGAAATATACTTTTTTTAACTCTATATTTTTGTATGTTTTCTATTTTGTTTTATCTTGGCTAACGCTAATAAAAAAAGAACAAAAAATTGCTAAAAACCTTTACTTACCTTAGTAAAAAAGGAGTGTAATAAGTTTGTTATATATATAAACTAGTGCTAGCAATACATTCTAGATTCAGGTAAGAAATAACCCAACAGAAACATTACTTATGAAACATATCAGTCATCTTTTACTACTATCTTTATTTGTGATTTTAATTGGTTGTAATAAATTAAGTAAACAAAAAAACGTCTCAGTTACTCAAGCAAAAGTCGAATCAATAGATTCAATAAAAACAAAAGATGTAACATTCGAGAGTGAAGAAGTTACTTTGGCTGGTACAATTTACACACCCAAAAACCCTCTGGCATCTGTTGTTATGGTGCACGGTTCTGATAGTGTTCCTAGAATGACCAAATTTGCTGAATTATTAGCAAAAAATGACATTTTGGTATTTACTTATGATAAGCGTGGTGTTGGAGAGTCAGGTGGAATTTATGCAGGTCCCGAAGTAGGAACTAACAATATTAGCATGGATAACCTTGATTTATTAGCAAAAGATGCAAGTGCAGCTGTAAATTTAATTCAACAAGAAAACAAAAGCCTACCTATTGGTTTATTAGGTTTTAGTCAAGCAGGTTGGATAATTCCAATTGCTGCAAACAAAAATCCACATGTAGAATTCATGGTATTATTTAGTTGTCCTACTATTACTACTCTTGAACAGCTAAGGTTTCAATTTTACACTAATGGAAATTCTGACTTTTGGAAAAATCATACCGAAGAGGATGCCAAACAACACACTAAAAATGATCCTGACAGATACCAATTTAAAGCTACTGACCCTCTAGATGCGCTTAGCACTCTTTCAATTTCTGGTCTTTGGCTTTTTGGTGAAAAAGATATTCAGATACCTGTAAAATTATGCATACAAAACCTTAATAACTTAAAAGCTCAGAATAAACCTTTCGAACATGTTCTATTTCCAACTTTAGGTCATAATACTGGATATTCAGCCTCTAAAGAACCATTTAACATAGCAATGAAATGGATAAAAAAAGAAGCTATAGAATTACGACAATGATAATTGAAATAAACTATTATTCCTAGACAAGGAAAATATGGAAATATGAAGTAATTAGATTACACTATTAACTTATTTAAAACTAAATAGAAAAACATCAACTAATAATTTCCTTTAACAAAGCTCTAAAAATTAAATAAAAAGATTATAATTATTTAATGAATTTAATTACAAACCACCCTTATATATAACAATTATACTTATTTTGAATTCTATAATTAAAAAAATTATACGAGCTAAACATTCCCCACTTGTAAAAGTATCCTTGTTTATCATGGCTATAATTAGCCAAGCCTGTAGTCCTTTTGCAGGACCAGTTGATAAATCCATTTCAGATTCTTATTACTATTCAAAATCAAAAAGAAATATTTGTTATTCCCCTATGGGAAATTGGTTTGAACTGGGTAAAGAAAAAAAAGATATAAATAAAATAATTATGAAATTTTAGACAAACCATTTATACTGAACTCAAGCACTCGATTAATTATATTTAAAATAAAAATTCACTCAAATTAAAAATAAAAACAATAGTTGATGCTCTTTATGAATACTATTTTCTTACTATTAAAAAATCTTAAAATTAAAACAATTGTTATGTTTAAAGTAAAATCGGTAATCATATTATGTTTACTTTACTCTTGCCCTACTAAAGCTCAGGAAACAATTACCAAAGAACCTGTTACAGAACTAATGGTTATAAAACAAGAAAAGTTATGTGAAGACAAAAGCATAATCGAAAAAAAAGAAAAAGAAATAAAATCTTTTTTAGATACGATAAGCATTAATAATTTAAAGAAACAAGTTAATGAGAATTTAAATTACTACATAAAAAATGAAAGTAGTATCATTGAATCACTTAACAATCATCAAAAAGATATAAATGAAAGAATTAATAGTAACATAAAATTATACTTACCTAACGAAGAAAAATATACTAATAAGGAAAATATACTTTTAAAATTAGTAAACAACAACCATTTAGAATATAGAGATACTATACAAAAAGGCACTTATTTTAATCAGCTTTTTGAACACAATAAATCTTACATTAAACCTCTAGTAATGAATAGTGGTTTTACTACTTATAATTTAAAAAATAAAGTAACCACTCTCCCCTACTATTCTTTAAACTCTCATTCTGAACAGAATTTGAGGATTTTTAATATTTACTATCATGATGGTACAAGAAAAAAAACACCAATCATCATTGATCCACATTTATTCCCATTGAATTCTATTCCTGTTAAACAAATGAAACATGTTGACAGTTTACAAATGGAGTTTAAAATTAATTACTTAACCAAAATTGATTCTATTCATTTTAAAAAAAATGAAATAGGAATACAAAAAGGAAATTTTAAACTGCTTAAAATGAATAAAAATTATATAGAATATGAAACTCCAGATGCTTACTCTCCCTATCTTGAAGTATACTACTGCAATAATGAAGGAAAAGCCTTAAAAACTAAATTCAGTATAAGTAATCTATCCACTGAGACACCTGTACAAGAATACAATGAAACGCTGAATTATATAAAAAGTACTTCTGAATATATAAATAGAATAACTACTAAAGAAGAAGCTTTTCTTACATTAAAATACCTAGATTTAAAAAACTATAATAGTCCACTTAAAAAAACTAAATGTAGAGTAACCTTAGAAGGAAATGTTGATTCTTTTACCTTATATATAGAAAATAAGAGAGATACTATTACCTTCATAACCACACTTAAAAACAACTCATCTGTAAAAAAACTTTACCTTCATAAATTAGAGGACAAGACAGAGTTTATTGACAAAGACGGAAAAGTAATTACTTCAATTCCTTCTTCTGTTCACTTTTTATCACATCATACAGGCTATCATTCCGATAAATATTTCTACACAGAAAGAGCTAAAGAAAAAACTAGTTATTATCTTAACCAAGAGAAAAACTATTATTACCTTGATCAAAACAAACAAGTTGTTTCTAAACTTCCTCATTCTCAAATAGAGTACTTATGCTCGCCTATATTACTTGTTAAAGAAAAAGGAAAGGAAGGCTTTAAATTATTATCTGCAGAAAAAAACCTATTACTATCTGACAAAACATTTACTAATGTTTTTATTCAGCGTTATACAGGTGAAGGTATTTTGGTATATAACAGCGAAGGAAATTTTCTGCTTTATGATCAAGACAACAAATTAATTACCGAAAACACAAAAAAAGTAGATAAAATAATTCTAAAAAAATCAACAGGGTGGTAATACGTACATAATTTGCGTGTAAAGAATTGAAAGTTTTCGTATTACTTACATAGTATAGATTCAATAACTTACTTTCCAAAGCTCAAAAACTTCTAATTTAACCGTACATTTTTGTACGGTTTTTTATTTTGTTTTATCTTGGCTAACACTAATAGAAAAAGAATAAAAATTGCTAAAAACTTCTACCCATTATTTCTTTTATTGATTTTTATTCTCTGTTAAAATAAACTTTAGTACTAATAAAAATTGAAATAATAATGAACTTTAAAATCTCCCTTGTTATACTTCTTAACTTAAGTTTAACCTTCTCATGTTTAGCTCAAGATAATACCCCTATTACTCTTGAAGGAAAATGGCAAGTAGTTGATTGGACTTATATGAGCTTCGTAGGAAGAGGTCTTGATGGGAAAGAAAAACAAGATATAGACAAAACTGTAAGTGATTTAGTTTTAGATTTTAAATTAAATCAAACTTTTTCTAGTAACAAACCTGCTTTTCAGTTTTTAGAAAACCAAAAGTTCTTTGTAAATAATTTTAGCGAAGTTGTAATAAACAACCAATATTACCCCTTCTTTATTAAGAATAACACATGTTACTTTTTACTAAGTAATATTATGCTTCAAATTAAAAAAACAGAGAACTATAAGAATTCAAAAATAAACATTGAAAAGTTTCCTAGTAAATATAATGAAATAGAAGAAAGTTTCAAGAAAGAAAAGAAAATTTCAGGAGAAGTATATAGTATTAATGATTTAGATAAACCTCCTAAATTCAAGACAGTCGAATTTGATGAAAATTGTTTAATCGATTGCCTTCTTAACTCTTTTAACTCAAACATGAAGTACTATATAGATTTTTCAAAAGTAGAAAAAGATACAAGTTATTTTATAGAGTTTACTGTAGATAATACAGGTAACATTTATAACATACATATAAAATCTAAAAACAACAAACCCAGTAATGGACTTACTATGACTGCTAAAGTAATTTATGGAACTAAAGAAAATAACAAAGAAAGTAAAAAAGGTAAAATTACTGGAATTGAAAAAAATATTATAAGCAGTATACTAGCTTTTAAAAATCAACTGATTGCTGGCAAGAAGAATAATAAAAATGTAAATACCAAACTAAATTTAGAACTAAGGTTAATTTCAAAATAAGAGCACACATATCTTCAAATAAAATACAACCAACTTAAAATTAACACTAAACAAATACATTAGTAATAATTAAACTTTATGAATAAAAAGAAATACCTAATTGTATTTTTAGCGTTTTTAAATGTTTCTTATATCAATAAACCAAAAGAACATAATATTGATTATTATAAGCAAATTTTAAATCTAAAAAACATACGCTTTGACCAAATTGAAACATTACTAGTAATTGAGGAATATATTAATGATAAGGGACTCCAAAGTTCAGGCAGAAAAGGTATAGTTGTTTATAACACAAGTAACAATGGAGGCGGAATATATACTTACTCAGTAGATTTGAAAAAGAAAAACTCTTTAAGTTTATCTGATGAATTTTACAAAACAAATATGTATAGAAAAGAAAGAGACTTTATTTTTCAATTAGCTGTATCAGACTTCAAATATATTCATGTATTAGAAAAAATTAATCCTGATAAAGAAGGTAAATTAAATTATGTAATTGCTGGCTATAATAAAAGCAAAAATACAGGTTTAAAAATAATCAATTTATATGACATAGTAATGAATGAAGAAAAATAAACAAAACTTCTGTTAATATTATCTATAAATAATTGCTACCCTAACTACTCAATTATCTTTATATTTTTTGAGTTAGTTACTTAAATAAGTATTATATATAACTTAACAATTTTAGAGAAAAATGAAATTTCCATTATTTATATTATTCCTGTTATTTTCAATAACAAGTAAAGGTCAATCTAGTTATTCTGGTCATTTAGGAAAGCTCCCCATTACATTGGTTATGTACCACTATAGTGATGGAGTTTCTTTAGCTTATTATGTTTATAATAAATATGATAACCCGATAATAATAAACGGAAACCTTAAAAATGAAGAATTAAAACTTTTAGAAAAGGATAAGAAAGGAAACACTTCTGCTACTCTTATTTTTGAAAATTTTAAAGAAAGTGATACAGAAGTTACAGGAAAATGGATTAATGCTGACTCTACAAAAACTTATCAAATTTTATTGAAAAAAGATTTTGATGTAAGTTATGGAGACGATATAGAATGGAAAAGTAGAGAACTAATCCAGTCTAACACTACAAAAAAACACTACTTTAAAACCATAATAACTAAAGAAAAGGGAAATTTTTATGCTAGAGTTTCTGGTATAAAAATATTTAAAAAGAAAACAGATAAACTAATTCAAACTATTGAATTAGACTGCCAACTTTTTGGAATAGATAATGTAAGTATTGGTGATTATAACTTTGATGGAATTGAAGATTTTTCTGTTTTTGAAGCTAGTTATGCTGGTCCAAATACTTCCAGTATTTATATTTTAAGGACTCCTAATTCGAATAATTATTTTAAAAGTAGTTTCAGCGGTACTTCCTTAATATTCGATAATGAATCAAAGTTAATTCACGAGCACAACCAATGCTGTGCAGGAAGAATCCACATGAATGCAACTTACAAAGTGGTTAATAACGAAATGGTTTTAATTTCACAAAAATGTATTGAATATAATGACGATAAAGAAGAATTTATTGATACCAAATGTCAATAAAAAATAATAAAACAAAATCTATAAATAATTTAAACATAAGCTATGAAAACAAATACTTTACTTTACTTATTATTATTTTTTTCTTCATTTATATACTCTCAAGAAATTGAAGAAGTAATATACACAAAAGAAGAAATAAATAGTGAACCCGAAGAAATAGTTACTTATTACTCGTTAAAAGAAGCTTTAAAAACCCCAAAAAAAAGTAAAAGCTTTGCAAATTAGAGATAAAGGTTTACACGAATTACCTAAAGAAATTAAAGAACTAGTAAACTTAGAAACTTTAAGAGTTCATCATAATAGATTAACTGAAATACCAGATTTTATTTTTTCTCTTACTAAATTAAAAGAGTTAGAAATAGGAGCTAATAACTTAGGTATCTTAACTAAAAATATTGGTAAATTAACAAACCTTGAATACTTAGGATTAAAAGCTAATGGATTAACAACCTTACCTAAATCAATTGGAAAATTGACAAAATTAAAAACACTTAACTTAGATTTTAACCCTATTACTTCATTACCAGAATCAATTAAAAACTTAAAAAAACTAGAGCTCTTTTATTTAACTGGAAATAAAATACCTAAAAATGATATAAAAAAAATTAAAGCATTACTACCTCATTATTATAGAAGGTACTAGTTTAAATCACTAAACTCTTACATCTATAGATTAACTTAAAATGAAAAAGAAAACAACAAAAGTTAAAACCTAAGTTTACTTAATGAACTTAATTACAAACCATCCTTATATATCAACAATCATAATTATACTTATTTTGAATTTTATAATTAAAAAAATTACACGAACTAAACACTCTCCATTAAAAAAAGTGCTCTTATTTATCATAGCAATAATTAGCCATGCCTGTAGTCCTTTTGCGGGCCCCGTTGATAAATCTATCTCTGACTCCTATTACTATTCAAAATCAAAAAGTAACATCTGTTATTCTCCTATGGGAAATTGGTTTGAACTGGGTAATACCAAAATAAATGCGGATGTTAAGAGCTTTAAGGTTTTAGGAAGAGATTTTGGTAAAGACAAAAATCACCTATACTTTAAAACTCATATAATAGATAATGAAGTAGATGTTGCTACTTTTTATGTTCATAAAGACAATTACATCTGTTTTGATAAAGACCATGTATACTTAGCTGTAGATTATTTACCACAAGATATTAATGAAGTAAATCAAGAAAAAAAACACCTATGGAAGATAGCAAAAGCCAATCCAAAAACATTTAAAAAAATTGATAGTGACTGGTCTAAAGACGACAAGTTTTATTTTTACAACTATAAGCCTATAGATGTAGATTATAGTTCATTTACAATTATAAATAACAATTTTGTTAAAGATCAAAATCGAGTATACGCATTAAAAAATTATGAACTACTTGCATTAACAATAGATCCTACCATAACAAAAAAAATCAACAATAGATATATTTCAGATGAAAACAACATTTATGATTTTCAAGAATATCAAAATCGTCAAATAGTAGATTCATTAATCTCAATACCGTACCAAAATATTGATAATTTAACCATTTTAGAAGATAAATTTTTGTTATTTGACAATAAGGTTATTTATGATGGAGTAAGAGTTAAAAACGCTGAGGCTTCATCTTTTACAATAATTCAATTTCCGTATTCAAAAGATAAAAATCATGTATTCTATCACGGAGATGTTATTGAAAAAGCTGACCCAAATACCTTTAGTATTTTTGAAACATCTTTTTACTCAAAAGATAAAAACCATGTATTCGTTTATGGGAAGCTATTAAAAGATGCTGATGTAGCTACTTTTGGACCAGTAAACAAAAAACATTCTTTATTATATAAAGATAAAAATCATACTTATCGTGGTGATGAAATAGTAGAGAATAACTAAAGTTTTATAAAGCTATTGACAATAAGTTCAAAAAACTAAAAATATGATATTTAGAAAAGCGACAAGAAATGACGTTTCAAAAATAGTTGAAATGATTGCGGATGATGAACTTGGTAAAAAAAGAGAAAAATTTCAAATACCATTACCGCCTGAATATCTTGAGGCTTTTGAAAATATAAATGCAGATAAAAATCAAGAGTTAATTGTTATCGAAAATGAAAACTTCGAAATCATCGGAACTTTACAATTGTCTTTTATTCAATATCTGACTTATTGTGGAGGAATTAGAGCTCAAATAGAAGCTGTAAGGGTTAAAAAGGGAAAAAGAGGATTAGGAATTGGAAAAAAAATGTTTGAATGGGCAATTAATAGAGCAAAAGAGCGCAATGCACATTTATTACAACTAACAACTGACAAAGAAAGACCAAAAGCTATTAAGTTCTACGAAGATTTAGGATTTAAAGCCACTCACGAAGGAATGAAAATGCACTTTGAATAAAAACAATTATCAGTTAATCAGAATTACAATTAAAACGAGTTCAACTCCTCTTCTACTTCACTCAAGATAAACTGAATTCACTTTAAACTTTTATAATTAACACTTCACAAAAACAAACAGTTAAAAACTGTAAACAAAACACATAAATCTTTTATTATCATTTTTTTGTATTTTTATTAAGAATAAAAACATAAGATTATGAAAAACTCATTTAACACTGCCTCTCTTACTATTTTATCTTTTTTAATGTTCTTTTTATCTTTTTCTATTACTGCACAAGAAAGTTCTGATATAGTTGTAATGATGGATGGAAAAGAAAGGAAAGGAAAAGTAACAGCTATTGACGATAATGAAATTACATTTACTTTTACAGGTGAAACTTTAGAGTATAAAATCAAACGATCAAAAGTAAACAAGATAATATTTGCTAGTGGACGAACCCAGTTCATTTCTGAAAAGACAATGCAACAAAGCGCTCCTGAAACTTCACAAAACATCTCAAACCTTACGGTTAGAAAAGGCAAAATGGCTGTACTACCTTTTAAAATTATAACCAATATGACATCTATAGATAAAGAGGCTGTTGGTAGGCAAATTCAGACTGATTGCTCTAATACCATTAAGGAAGATGCACCTATGATTGATGTTGTAGACCCAAGAATAGTGAACGCTACCTTAGCTAAAAATAATATTTCTGTTGACCAGCTTCAAGTTATGCTGCCTAATGAATTGGCTTTACTATTAGGTGTAGAACATGTTGTTTTTGGTTCTTACGATATTGAAAACACAGGTACTCGAACCTCTGGATCAACAGTAACTTCATACAAATCGAAAAAAGAAAGAAAAAAGAGGAAAGGAACAACTATTAGCTCAGGAAATTCATCTACATCAGATACATATGACTCTAAGATTACAATGGATATATACAATGATAAAGGTTCTAATATTTACTCTGTTTCTCGCAAGCCTTTTATGTCAGGTTTAGACAAATATCATAGTACTATAAAGTATTTAATAAAAAGAGCTCCTTTTGGTAGTAAACACAAATAATGATTTTAATAAGTAAAACATTAAAACCTCGTAAACTATATATTGATGCTATTCTTTTTTAGAAAAAAAATTAAGTAATTTTACCTGTATTAAAAATGCTAAAGAAAAACTAAATAATGAAATACGGATACACAATACTTTATGTTGAAAATGTAAAAAAGACGATTAGCTTTTATGAAAAAGCTTTTGGCTTTACTCCTAAATTCATCACACCAGAAAACGATTATGGAGAGTTAATTTCAGGAGAAACAACCATTGCTTTTGCTTCTTACGAATTAGGAAAATCTAACTTTAAACAAGAGTTTAAGAAATCAAGCTCGTCTGATAGACCTTTGGGAGTAGAAATGGCTTTTGTATCTGAAAACATAGAAGCTGACTTTAAAAAAGCTATTGATATGGGCGCTGTTGAATTTGAATCACTCAAAGAAAAACCTTGGGGACAAAAAGTAGGTTATATAAGAGATATTAATGGTTTTTTAATAGAAATCTGTACACCTATAAAGCTCTAATAATATAAAAAACAACTTAAATTACTTAGAACCCTGATATTCACTCGGGTTTTTACCTATATATTTTTTAAATGTTTTATTAAAGTGGCTAGAGTCTGTAAAACCAATTTTATCAGCTATTTCACTTATACTTAAACTACTTTGTTTTAATAAACTTTCAGCCATTTTAATTTTAGTTTCCATTATATAACGCTGTAACGATATACCTGTATGCTTTTTTATAAAAATCCCCACATAATTTGGCGATAAATGAAAAGCTTCTGCAATAGCACCAACTTTTATAAGGTCTTTGTTTTGTACATTTTGTCTTATATAAGTCAACATTAAATCAACTTTATTCTTATCATAAACATCTCCACTATTTTTTAATGTCGACTTTAGGTTTCTGGACAATATAATTAACAAAGCTCCAAACAATTCAGTAAGTACATTACGGCTATAGGTTAACGGACTATGCAATTCACTTTTAATTAAATGATAAAGCCTAAAGAGCTGTTCTTTATCCGTAGCACAGCTAATCACACTTTTGGCAACAATATTTCGATGAAAAATTACAGACTCTAAATTCTTTCTCCAATAAGTACTTGTTGAGAAAGTCGCTTTTTCTATAAACATCTGTTCTGTAAATTTTACCACACCAAATTTTGTAGGTTCCCCTATAATAAACTCATGTTCATCTTTTGGAGTTAAAAAAAACAAATCTCCTTCTTTATAATCAATAACACTTTCGTTTAAAACATGTTTTCCACTTCCTTTTAAAACAAAAGTTAGCTCAAAAAAATGGTGTTTATGCCTTGGATAGCCCCACTCCTTTTCTGCATCAAACTCAAATACATCTAAATTCTTGGTAATATAAAAACGTTGTGTCATCAGAATGTTTTTATACAAATATACAATGTATTCATACAATAATATAGCTTAAAACAACTACTAATTTTGCAGTCACAACAGTTAATTAAACAATATAATAATGAAAAATAATAGCATTATAGCACTGGTTATCATAGCGGTAAGCTTAACATTAAATGCTTGTAAAAAAGAGCAAAAGAAGACAAGTAAAACAAATTCTACTTCAACAAAAAATGTAGCAAAAAAAAGCTATTGGCCAAATAAAGCACAATTAGTTATTTCTTTTTCAATGCAGTTTGAAACAGGAGGACAACCAGAAGGTGCTGAAAGCCCTTTTTCTGGAAATCCTTTACCTAAAGGAAACCCAGATTTATCTGCAGAAAGTTGGTTTCGCTACGGAGCAAGAGAAGGCATGTGGCGAATGATGGACTTATGGGATAAACACGGAATAAAAGTAACCTCACATGTTGTAGGTGAAGCGGCAATAAAATATCCTGAAATCGCTAAGGCTATGGCCAACAAAGGACACGAAATAGCTGCTCACGGAATTGCATGGGACGATCAATGGAATTTAAGTTACGAAGAAGAACTTGCCTTTGTTAAAAAAGGAATTGATACTGTAGAAGCCATAACAGGAAAAAGAGGACGTGGGTACAATGCAAACTGGTTACGTAGAAGCCCCAACACTCTTAAAGTTTTACAAGAACTTGACTTTTTATACCACATTGATGATGTAAGCCGTGATGAACCTTTCATTACCAAAGTAAGAGGTAAAAACTTTGTTGTTATGCCGTACACTCTACGCAACAATGATATTGTAAATATAGCCGGTAAAAACTGGTCGCCAGATCAATTTCTTTTTCAATTAAAAGCAGAGTTTAATCAACTTTATAAAGAAGGAGCTTCTAAAAGAAGAATGATGAGCGTAAGCCTACATGACAGAATTGGTGGAACACCAGCTGTAGTAAATGTTGTAAATCAATTTATTGAATATGCAAAACAGCATGAAGGAGTTGTGTTTATGCGTAAAGATGACATTGCAAAAATGGTCATAAACGACCCTAACACTCCTATTGATAATGCTGAACTAAAATTTAACCAATAAGAATACAAACATGAAACATTTAATTTCTCTATACTTTGTACTATGTACATTAACTGTTATCAATGCGCAAAGTAAGTTGCCTTTTCAATTAGAAAAAGACTGGGAGCTGGAAGGATTAAAAAACCCTGAAAGTGTAGTTCTCGATACATCAAATCAAGTATTATATGTATCTAATATAAATGGTGCTCCAACAGACAAAGATGGTAATGGTTTTATTTCTAAAATAAGTTTAGACGGAAAACTACTGGAACTAGAATGGCTTAAAGGCTTTGATGCACCAAAAGGGCTGACTATTTACAAAGGAAAACTGTATGCTACCGATATAAATACTATTGTTGAAATTGATATAGCTACTAAACAAGTACAACGTTTTACAGCCAAAGACGCTACTTTTCTCAACGATATTGTTGCTGACAAAAAAGGAAATGTCTATGCTTCTAACACCTTTGGTTTTAGTGGAATTTACAAACTACCTGTAAAAGGTAAAAGAAAGGTTGAGTTGTGGTTAAAAAACGATAGTTTAAATATGCCCAATGGCTTACTTATAGAAAAAAACAACTTAATAGCTGCTGGTTGGGGCATGGATTTAGACCCTAAAACATTTGCTACTAAAACACCAGGCCGTTTAGTTAAAATCAATTTGAAAACAAAAAATATTAAATCCATGAGTCAACCTTTTGGAAACTTAGACGGGTTGAGTGAAACACTCCATGGTTTTCTTATTACTGATTGGTTTGCCGGTAGCTTACTTTACTTCAAAAAAGACTATCATAAAGGTCAAAAAGTAATCGACTTACCCCAAGGAAGTGCTGATACTTATTTTGATAAGACTACTAAAACGCTATACATTCCATTAATGTTGAATAATAAGTTATTAAAGTATCATTTTAAAAAATAATAACATGAAAATAAAACTAATATTCTTGTGTGTTTTTTTATCTTTTTTCGGACAAATAACTGCCCAAGATAATACCACAACAAGTAAAAAAGTAGAAAGTATTCAAGTTATTGACTTTGAATCAATGCCGCACGATACAATTAGTAAAGGAATTACACGACAATGGTTTCATGGTGCTAAAGGGCAAATGGCCTATTTTCATTTAAAAAAGGGATCACATATTCCAATGCACAAACACCCAAATGAGCAAATTACCTATATCCTTAAAGGAAAAGTAAAAATTAACACTATTGATAAAGGAAAAAGAAAAACCTATATCATCTCTGCTGGTCAAGTAATCGTGTTTCCTGAAAACGTATCTCACGAGTTTTTTGCACTTGAAAACACACTTGATTTAGATGTACATGTACCTGTAAGACAAGATTGGTTGACTAACGAATTACCTGCATATTTAAAGAAAAGTAAATAAATGAAAACAACACCTAAACAAACAGCGTATGCGTTGTTACGTATTACCATGGGAGTTAATTTTTTGGGACATGGATTGGCTAGATTACCAAAAATCTCTGCATTTCGTAATTGGATGGTTACTCAATTTCAAGAAAGTATACTTCCAGATTTTCTTGTATACACATGGGGAAGCGTATTACCTTTTATAGAATTTATCATAGGTACATTATTAATTATTGGCTTATTTACTTACAGAGCAGCTATTGCTGGGGCTCTTGTTATTGCCATACTTATTCTTGGTTCGTGCTTAATAGAACATTGGGAGTGGGCTGGTGCCCAAATGCTATATGCTTTATTTTATTTCTTTATTATAAGTCAAGTATCAGAGAATAAATGGTCTATTGACAACAAATTATCAACATTAAAAGAAAAACACCTGTAAATAATTAATATAAAATGAATTCAAAATATCAAACAGAAAGATTAATTATACGTCCAACAAATACTAAGGATGCTGACTTTATTTTCAACTTATTCAATACTCCAAAATGGATTGAAAATATTGGAAATAGAAATATAGCATCAACTCATCATGCAAAACAATACATAGAAACAGTTATGCTTGAGCAATTCAACCAACTAGGGTACTCTAGTTATACCATAATTAGGCAATCTGATAATGAAAAAATAGGAACTGTTGGTCTATATAATCGTGATGGTGTAGACGGAATTGATTTAGGTTTTGCTTTTTTACCTCAATTCGAAGGTAAAGGGTACGCTTTCGAAAGTGCTTCTAAAATGAAAGAAGTAGCTATAAACGAGTTAAAAATTAAGAACCTAGTTGCTATTACACGTCCTAGTAATACTGGTTCACAAAAATTACTCAATAAATTAGGTTTCAACTTCAAAAAAGACATCATTCTTCCTAAACATGAGTTTAAAGAATGGCTTTTATATACTATAAACAAATAACAAAACTCTTATGAAAGTAGCAACAATAAACACAGCAGGTAATTGGTCTCCTTTTTGGACAGAGTCATTAAAAAAAGCTGCTCTATTAGGAACTAATTGTCATGAAATTGGACAAAAATTATTGTTAGAAAACAAACGAATTAAAGTATGGAATATTCAGTTAAAAGCTGGTAGCTCACTACCTTTTCATAAACACGATAAACCTTATTTTTATGTTTGCCACACAAAAGGTATCTCACGCTCCTATTATTCAAACGGCTCTATAATTGAAACACAATATGAACCTAATGATATTAAATACTTTAAAGATTTAAACGCCGAAAACTTTTTTATACACAATTTAGAAAATATTGGTAACACTACCCTACATTTTACAACTGTTGAATTCACATAACAACACAATATATTTTTACAAATAGAGCATGTAATTATACAACAAAAACATCTCTAAATAACAGTAAATTTGTAGTATTAAATAATTAAAACTTTATAAATCATGGCTTTTGAAAAGTTATATCAAACATATAATAAAAATAGTTTAACATTAAAAAATAGGTTTTTAATGGCTCCTATGACTCGCTCTAGAAGCTCTCAACCTGGTGATATCCCTAACAAATTAATGGCGGAGTATTACGGACAAAGAGCTTCCGCAGGAATAATTATATCTGAAGCTACTCAAGTTTCACTACAAGGAAAAGGGTATGCAAAAACACCTGGAATCTATACGCAAGAACAAATAGGAGGTTGGAAATTAATTACGGAAGAAGTACATAAAAAAGGAAGTAAAATATTTTTACAACTATGGCATGTTGGCCGTGTATCTAGTTCTAAAGTAAACGGATTGCAACCTGTAGCTCCTTCTGAAAAAGCTGCTAAAGAAACTAGTGTTTATATTTTTGAAGGTGCTCCAAATGGTGATGCAACTTTTGTACCTGTAGAAGAGCCTAGAGCAATGACTAAAGCTGATATTAATCAAGTAATAGAAGAATTCAGGATAGGAGCAAAAAATGCTATTGAAGCAGGTTTTGACGGTGTTGAGATTCACGGGGCTAACGGATATTTAATCGATCAATTTTTAAGAAGTAACTCTAATCTACGAACAGACGAATACGGAAGTACCAAAGAAAATAGAGTACGCTTGTTAACTGAAATCACTCAGGCAGTTGCTCAAGAAATAGGTAGTGAAAAAACTGGCGTTCGCCTCTCTCCTTTTATTAGTTTTAAAGACATGAACGATCCTGAAATATTAGATACTATAATGATTGCTACCAAAGAGCTTGAAAAAATCGGGGCTACTTACTTGCATCTATGTGAAGCTGATTGGGATGACGCTCCAGAAATTCCTAATAGTTTTAGAGATAACCTTCGTAAAACATTTAGCAAAACTATTATTGCTACTGGTAACAAAACACCTGAGCAAGGAGAGGATCTATTAAAAAAAGATTTAGTTGACCTAATTGGTTTTGGACGCAATTTTTTAACTAATCCTGATTATCCGATAAGAGTCAAACAAAATGTTCCACTAAACAAAATTACTGATACACATACGTTATTTGGTGGTGGAGATGCTAGAGGATATACAGATTATCCGTTTTTAAAATAAATAAACTATGAATACTATTGAAGAAAAAATAAAAAAATTAGGTCTAAAACTACCAACACCCAAACCTGGAGTTGGAGCTTATAAAGCTTGGACTATTTTCTCAAATAATATTGTTTGTACATCAGGATAAATTCCATGGAAAGAAGACAAAGTAGCTTTTACAGGTAGACTAGGAGATCAAGTAACTACAAAACAAGGAGCTCTTTCTGCTCAATTATGCGCTTTACACGCTATTGCACAATTAAAAGAAGCCACTAATGGTGATTTAACTAGAGTTAAACAAATTATTAGAATTGAAGGTACTATTTATACTGCTCCAAATTTTAGTGAACATTCGCTAGTATTAGATGGTGCAAGCAACCTTTTTAATGAAGTATTTGGAGAAAAAGGCAGACATACTAGAACAGCTCAAGGTATGAATGCTTCGCCCCTTAATGCTAGTACTCTAATTTATGTTTTTGCCGAAATTGAATAAATTCTATAGTCATGAAAATTACTCCTTTACAAATAGGTCAAATTGATCTAAGCTTTCATAAAGTTACTGCTGCTATTGTTTTAGCTTATTTTGATACTATAGGACAAGCTTACCAATTGCACACCGAGCCTCACGAAAAATTATTTGAAAAATATAGAAAAAAGGAAATAGATATGATCTTGGGTGCGTGGTTACCTTCCTCTCATGGAAAATACATAAGAGAAGTAGAAAACGAAACACATAAATTTTCAACACTATATACACCTTTTTGTATTTGGGGAGTTCCAGATTATCTTCCAAAGGGGATAGAAAAAATAAGCGATATCACAAATCCTACAACCGCAAAAAAAATTAATAAAACCATTCAAGGTATTAATGAAGGTGCAGGTATTTCAAGGTTTTCAAGAAATATTATAAAATCTTATGGTTTAGATTCTTTAGGTTTTAAGTTTAAGACTGGAACTATTTCAGATTGTACTAACACCTTTATTGACGGCTATAAAAAGAAAAAATGGCTAATTATTCCACTATGGAAACCACAATATCTTTTTCATACGTATACTATAAGACCTTTAAAGGAGCCTAGAGGATTATTAGGTGGTAAAGACAAGTCTACAATTATAATTAATAAAAATGCTGTAAATAAATTAACCCCTAAAGCTCTTAAATACATTAAAGATGTAACGTTTGGTAACCAATTAGTTACTAAACTTGACTACGAGTATCAAGTAAATGGGAATACACTTCAAAATATTGCAAATACATTTTTAGAAAATAAGTTTGAGTAATTTATTATTTTCTAATACTCTTCATTAATCAATATTTCAAAATAAATAAGTATTTTAGTGGCTGTTACATTAACTAACAGTCACTAACTATGTCCAAAAAAATAGGGTTAAAAGAAGCCATTTCAATAGGAATTGGCGGTATGGTAGGTGGTGGTATTTTTGCTGTTTTAGGTCTCGCTGTTTTACTTGCCAAAGGAGGAACTCCAATTGCTTTTTTACTTGCAGGAACACTAGCTTTACTAACTTCATACAGCTATGTGCATCTTTCAAAAAAATATCCAGATAGAGGTGGCACTGTAAAATTTATTAATCAAGGGTTTGGTAGAACTATTTTTAGCGGAGCTATTAATAATCTTTTATGGATTAGTTATATTGTCATGCTCTCGTTATATGCTTCTGCATTTGGATCTTATGCTCCTAACCTTTGGGAAATTACTCAAAACAAAACAATCAATTTTCACATATACGCTAGTGCAATTATTATAATAGCTACAGCTATTAACTACTATAGCATTGCCGTAGTTGGAAAAATTGAATCATACGCAGTAATTATAAAACTCATTATTCTTATTGGTTTTATTGCTATTGGAACTTACGGACTAATTGGAAACCCTAACGTAGCTCAATTATCTATTAGTAATTGGGAAAATCCCATCAAACTATTTGCTGGAGGTATGGTTATTTTTGTAGCCTATGAAGGTTTTGAATTAATAGCCAACGCTGCTCCTGATATTATAAATCCTGAGAAAAACATTTCAAAAGCTTATTACTACTCTGTAATATTTGTAATTGTATTGTACATTATCATTGCTCTTGTTACTGTAGGTTCCCTCCCATTTAATCAAATTTCGAAAGCACAAGATTATGTATTAGCAGAAGCCGCTAAACCAATGTTAGGACAAATAGGTTTTACTATTATAACTATAGCCGCATTAATTTCTACATTTTCTGCTATTAATGCTTCATTATATGGAGGTAGTAAAGTAAATTATGAAATTGCAGAAGACGATGAACTACCCCATCACTTTCTTGCCAAGTTTTGGAATCAACCTATCGGGTTACTAATTACAGCTATAGCAACTTTAATATTAGTTAACACATTGAATTTAGAAAGTATTTCTACTGCTGGTAGTGTTGGCTTCATCCTTATCTTCGGAATTGTAAATTATGTAGGCTTTAAGCTTTCAAAAGAAACAAACTCTAATAAAACAATTCCTTTATTAGGTTGTATTCTATGTGTAATCGCCTTAGTTATTTTAATAAAACAACAGCTAGAATCAAATCTTATCGGAGTGTTTGTTTCTTTAAGTATTGTCCTTTTTTGTTTTATCACTGAGTGGCTTTACAAGAAGAGTGAAATAAAAAAATAAATAAAAGGCTATGTAAAATGAATTCATTTTACATAGCCTTTACATTTTAATAAATTATTATTCCTCTAGTTTAGAGTGTTCAGAATAGGTGCGCCATTTTTCTAAACAAGCTTTAATATCTTCCGGTACTTCAGTATTAAATTGTAAAAATTTCCCTGTAGTTGGATGTGTAAAACCTAAGGTTTTTGCATGTAATGCTTGTCTTGGTAATACTTTAAAACAGTTATCTACGAATTGTTTGTATTTAGTAAACGTAGTTCCTTTTAAAATTGCGTTTCCACCATAACGCTCATCGTTAAAAAGCGTATGACCAATATGCTTAAAATGGGCTCTAATTTGATGTGTTCTACCCGTTTCCAGCTTACATTGCACTAATGTTACATACGTAAGTCTTTCTAATACTTTAAAATGAGTAACAGCATGTTTACCATGTTCCCCATCAGGGAAAACATCCATCTGTAAACGATTTTTAAAGCTACGTCCTATATTTCCTTCAATAGTACCTTCATCTTCTTCAATATTTCCCCAAACTAAAGCATAATACAAGCGTTCCGTGGTACGATCAAAAAACTGCTTAGATAAATGTGCCATTGCATATTCAGTCTTAGCAACCACCAACAATCCACTAGTATCTTTATCAATTCTATGTACTAAACCAGGTCGCTCATTTGAGTTCTTAGGTAAATTTTCAATATGGTGTATTAGTCCGTTAACCAATGTTCCAGAATAATTTCCATGCCCAGGGTGCACTACCATTCCTGCTGATTTGTTCACTACTATTACTTCATCATCTTCATACACTATATCAATAGGGATATCTTCTGCAACTAATAAGTTTTCGTGAGGTGGGTATGTTAATACAACTCTCACAACATCCTTAGGTTTTACTTTGTAGTTTGGCTTTACAGCAACATCATTTACCAAAACATTTCCTGCCTTAGCTGCTTGCTGTATTTTACTTCGAGTAGCATTTTCAATAAAATTCATTAAAAACTTATCTACTCGTAAAGGTACTTGTCCTTCTGTTGCTACGAATTTATGATGTTCGTATAAGTCATCATTTTCTATCTCTGGAGTGTTATCTTCCTGCATCAATCAATTATAAAAAATTAGTATCCATTACCATCACCTAAAATCAAGTCGATGGTTGTTTGTTTTGGTAACTTAGTTCCTGGCTCTATTTTTTGTCCGTTATGTTTTAATCCACGAACCACATCTTTTCCTATATCATGAACCCAAGTAACTTTTGTTCCTACCTTAAATCCAATAGAACGTAAATGTGTTGTTGCTTGACGCCTTGTACGCCCGTTTAAATTAGGCACTTCCACATCTCTATACTTTGACGGATTCAAGGTTAAGTATATCTTACGCTTTTCTTTTACAAAATCACCTGCTTCCGGATCTTGTTCAATAATTGATTTCTTTGGATAATCTGGGTTATAGCTAGCACTATCAATTACCACAAAATCTAAGTTCAACTCATCTAACTTTTGCTCAACGTCACTTAAAGACATTTTGTGCAAGTTAGGCACCTGTATTTTTTGATTATGATTCGTTGTAACTCCTAACCACCATTGTAAAACAAATACAAAAACAAGTATCGAAACAATTGCTATAATTACGTTTTTTAAAAAAGATTTACTTTTAATAAATTGAAATAAACCTTTAAACTTTTCTGTAAAATTACTCATATCATTTTTTTGTAAGATCGCACAAATTTACAGTAAAAATATTACTATTTTAAATTCAATAAGTCTTAAACGAGTTTTTTTGGTAAGTTTGTATAATCCAACGGTTGGATTTTAGGCAAACAATGATAAAAACAGTAATTGAAATACATTTGAAGTGAAAAAAAACATCGCTATTATTATGGGAGGTTATTCCTCAGAAGTAGGAATTTCTCTAAAAAGTGGTAATGTAGTTTACAAACATATTGATACAGAAACATATAACGCATATAAAATTCATATTTTAGAAGATAAATGGGTATATGTTGACGATAATGAAGCGGAATATCCGATAAATAAAAAAGATTTTTCAGTTGAAATTGAAGGACAAAAAATCACATTCGATTGTGTTTTTAATGCCATTCATGGTACACCTGGTGAAAACGGTGTTATCTTAGCTTACTTTGATCTTATTGGCTTAAAACACACCTCTGCCCCATTCTATCAAATGGCTTTAACCTTTAATAAGCGTGATACCTTAAGCGTGGTAAAACAATACGGAATAGCAACTGCTATTTCTATTTATCTTAATAAAGGTGATGAAATAGATTGTGATGCTTTTATTAAAAAAGTAGGACTTCCATGCTTTGTAAAACCAAACGGGGCAGGTTCTAGTTTTGGTATTTCAAAAGTATACAAGAAAGAAGAATTAATTCCGGCCATAGAAAAAGCTTATGAAGAAGATACTGAAATATTAATTGAAAGTTTTTTAGATGGTACTGAGGTTTCTGTAGGAGTAATTCAATATAAAGGAGAAACAAAAGTATTACCAATGACCGAAATTGTTTCTGAAAATGATTTCTTTGATTACAAAGCAAAATATGAAGGAGAATCACAAGAAATTACCCCTGCGCGTTTAACAGACTCTCAAAGAAAAAGAGTTAAAGAAGTAGCAAAACGTGTATATGAAATTTTAAACATGCGTGGTTTCTCTCGTTCTGAATATATTTTAGTTAACGATGAACCTCATTTTATAGAAATGAATACTGTTCCGGGACTAACCGAAGCTAGTATTTTACCACAGCAAGCCAATCATGCAGGTATTTCGTTGTCTCAATTATTTGGAAATGCTATTGAAATGGCTTTAAACGACAAAATATAATGAAAAGAGCAATTTTTCCTGGGTCTTTTGACCCAATTACTTTAGGACACTTAGATATTATTGAACGTGGCGTTACACTTTTTGATGAATTAATCATCGCAATTGGTGTAAATGCAGATAAAAAATATATGTTTTCTTTAGAAGAACGTAAGCGTTTTATAGAGGAGACTTTTAAACACGAACCAAAGATAAAAGTGCTTACCTATAGCGGACTTACCGTGAACTTTTGTAAAGAGCAAGATGCTCAATTCATTCTAAGAGGTTTACGTAACCCTGCTGATTTTGAGTTTGAAAAAGCTATCGCACATACCAACAGAAAACTTTCTGAAATTGAAACTGTTTTCTTGCTAACCTCTTCGGGTAAAAGCTATATTTCTTCATCTATTGTAAGAGATGTTATTAGAAACGATGGAGACTATACAGGCTTGGTTCCAGATGCTGTTAGAATTTAATCGCAGGGCGATAGCCAAGAAGTTAATTATCTAGGCTTACCTCTAAACACCTAAAATATTATTCATTGAAAAAGCTAGCTGTATTATTTCTACTAATTACTGTTGCTTGTAAACAAGAGTCAACAAAAGAAACAAAAAAATTTACTACGTTGTTTGAAACTTCAAATGGTACAGAAACTCCCATTTATCAAGAGGTTATTTCTTACTACAAAGATTTAGCTGACACCTATTCTGAAATTTCTTTGTTTGAAATAGCTACTACAGATATTGGGAAGCCTTTACACTTAGTTGTTTTCAATACAGATGGAAAAACTAATATTAAAGAGCTAAAGAACTCTTCAAAAAACAGAGTTTTAATCAACAATGGTATTCACCCAGGAGAGTCTGACGGAATTGATGCTTCCATGCTTTTATTAAGAGACATCGTTCAAAATGATTCTTTAAAAAACAAATACAAAAACTCATTGATTTGTGTTATTCCTGTCTATAATATTGGTGGTGCATTAAATAGAAACTCACATACAAGAACTAATCAAAATGGACCTAAAGAGTATGGTTTTAGAGGTAATGCTCGTAATTTTGACCTAAATCGTGATTTTATTAAACAAGACACTAAAAATGCGGCTGCTTTCGCTGAGATTTTTCATACTGTAAATCCCGATGTTTTTATTGATAATCATGTGAGCAACGGGGCAGATTACCAATATGCAATTACACATTTATTTACACAGCATAATAAATTAGGAGGAAAACTAGGTGAGTTTATTGAAACTAAAATGCGTCCTCAAATAGAACAATCTTTGGTAGAAAAAAACATTATTATTACTCCATATGTAAACGTTTGGGGAACTACTCCAGAAAATGGATGGTCTCAATTTTTTGATTCTCCTAGGTATTCTACTGGCTACACTACTCTATTCAACACATTAGGATTAATGGTTGAAACTCACATGTTGAAGCCATACAAAACTCGAGTAGAACAAACCTATGAATTGTTATTTTCTACTTTAGATTTTTCCGAAGATAATAGTCGTAAAATAAAAGACCTACGAAAAAATGCTGTTGATGTAATAATAAATAAGAAAACGTACCCCGTTGTATTTACAGTTGATAAGAATAATCCTACAGCTCTTCATTTTAAGGGATATGAAGGAACTTTTATAGACAGTAAAGTTACCAATGGAAAACGTTTGTTTTATGATAGAACAAAACCTTACAATAAAAAAGTTTCTTATTATAACAACTTTGTTCCTACCAAAGAAATCACCATACCTAAAGCCTATATATTAGAACAAGGTTGGCATAATGTTGTAGATCGATTACAAAATAATAAAATTGAATTTACTCGTTTTGAAAAAGATACCTTATTAACTGTCGAAGTTCAACACATAAAAGACTTTAACACTCGAAAAATGGCTTATGAAGGTCATTATTTACATTATAACACTACAGTATTAAAAAACAAAAAAGACATTTCATTAAAAAAGGGCGATATCTATATTCCAACTAACCAACAAGGCATTCGATATATTATAGAAACATTAGAAGCCGAAGCTACTGACTCTTTTTTTAATTGGAACTTCTTTGATACTATCTTACAACAAAAAGAAGGGTACTCTGCTTATGTTTTTGAGGATATTGCTGAGGGTTTCTTAAATGATAATCCTTTAATAAAAGAAGAGTTTATTAAGAAGCTAAAACTAGAGATAGATTTTGCTAAAAACCCACAAGCACAATTATACTGGATTTATCAAAAAACACCTCACTACGAAAAAGCACATAAGAAATTGCCTATTTTTAAGTTATATTAATAATTTTTTAACCTCTTAATTACATTTTCATACATTTGTTGCTGATTAGTAACTTAATCTAAATGAATAAAGAACCCTTGAAATCTGTTTGTGAGCAGAGAAATTTTGAAGAAATTTTTAATCAACACTCACAAACATTGAGAAACTATATATACTATAAATGTGGCGATACTCAGCAAGCTGAGGATATCGTACAAGAAGCATATATAAAATTATGGAGTAATTGCGCTAAAGTTATTTTTGAAAAAGCAAAATCTTACCTATATACAGTGGCTAACAATCATTTTTTAAATGATATAGCACACAAAAAAGTTGTTTTAGAACATCAAAAACAAAGTGTTTCTTCTGGTACAACTAATGAGACACCTCAGTATATTTTAGAAGAAGAGGAATTTCACACAAAACTTAAAAAAGCAATTGCCAACTTACCAGAAAAACAACGAGAAGTTTTTTTGCTTAGCAGAATAGATAAGAAAAAGTATAGTGAAATTGCAGATATCGTTGGAGTTTCTGTGAAAGCTGTAGAAAAAAGAATGAGTAAGGCGTTGCTAACTTTAAAGGAACAAATAGGTAAAGTATAACAGAAAATAATATTTGTAACAGGTAGGGTAATTAGTCTTTTACTTGTTTCTATACAAATAGCACGAATCATAGAAAATGAAAATAAATTATAAAGATGAAACTTTTTTAGCCAGATGGATAGCCAACGAGCTATCTACTGAAGAGTTGAAAGAGTTTCAACAAACAGAAGTTTATCATCAATTTAAAGCTATTGATGATGCTTCATTATTATTAAAAGCCCCTTCCTACAATAAAGAGGATGCTTTTAATAAAGTTATGAAAAACATAGAGCCTGCAAAAACTAACAAAAAAGTAGTGAAATTAATACCTACTTGGATGTACGGTGCGGTTGCCTCTATAGCATTATTAATTAGTTTTTTATATTTCAACAATAGTACTACTGATTTCTCTACAAATTATGGAGAGCAATTAACTATTACTTTACCAGACAACTCTAAAGCTCATTTATCACCTAAATCTACAATAACATACAAAAAGAGAAATTGGGATTATAAAAGAGTGTTATCTTTAAAAGGGGAGGCTTTTTTCGAAGTTGAGAAAGGAAAATCTTTTACTGTAAAATCTAATCAAGGTAATGTAACTGTATTAGGAACTAAATTTACTGTAAATACTTCAGAAGGTTACTTTGAAGTTAAATGTTATGAAGGGAAAGTAAAAGTTACTTCAAAGAATAAAGAAGAAGTTATTTTAACTAAAGGTAAAGCTTACCGAAATTATAGTAATTCTATTGAAAAATGGGAGTTTTTGGATAGCGTTCCTTCTTGGATAGTAGGTGAAAGTTCTTTTAACAATACTCCGTTACATCAAGTTATAAAAGCTTTAGAAAATCAATTCAAATTAAAATTTGACACTTCAAAAATAGATACCAATCAACGATTTACAGGTACTTTTACACATGAAGATGTTAATATAGCATTGCAAACTGTTTTTGCTCCTATGAAAATTTCTTATAAATTAGCAGAAAATAGTTCAGTTATATTGACATATAATAAATGAAGATAAAATTAAGTATACTTTTTATATGCTTAGCGATGTCTATTTTTTCTCAGGAAAAGGTAGACATTTCTTTTGTTGATGTGCCTTTATTAGATGTTTTAAAAGAAACAGAAACTAATTTTGGCGTAAAGTTTTCTTTTAATACAGAGATAATTCAAGGAAAAAACTTCTCTTTCAAAAAGGAGAAGTGTGAATTAGTATATCTCATTGGTGAGATTGAACGTCAAACTCCTTTGGTTTTTAACCAAATTAACAAACGCTATTACTATATAACTAAGGATTCAGACTTTGATACTAATGAGTATAATCTTTTAAAAGAAGTTCTTGTTACTAATTATATTACCTCTGGTATTAATAAAAAAAGAAATGGAGCTATATCTATTCTTCCTAAGCAGTTAGGTGTTTTACCTGGTTTAACTGAGCCTGATGTATTAGAAAGCTTAAAAATTATACCTGGTGTTCAAAGCCCTAATGAAACAGCAGCCGGTATTTATATAAGAGGAGGAACACCAAATCAAAACCTAATTTTGTGGGATGGAATAAAAATGTATTACTCTGGACACTTCTTCGGAATGATTTCTGCATTTAACCCCTACACTACTAAAGAAATTACTCTTTCTAAAAGTGGTACAGGAGCAAGATATGGAAATAGAGTTTCTGGTGTAATAGATATTAAAACAACAGAGAAAATTCCAGAGAAAATTACAGGTAACTTTGGATTAAATATGACGCATGCTGACGCGCTTCTTACAGTTCCTCTTTCTAAGAAAACAGCTCTTTCTTTTTCCGCTAGAAGGTCTTTTTCTGATATTTTAAAAACGTTTACTTTTAATAAAATATCTATGCGTGTTTTTCAAACATTTGATAATAATCAAGAAAATCAAATCATAGATAAGAATATTAAATTTAATAGAGATAATAAATTTAAATTTTTAGACTACACTACAAAGTTTGTGTATAAGCCTAATGAAAATGAATCTTTAAGCCTTAGTTTTTTACACACAAAAAACAAAATGTTTAATAACTTTGCTATTCCTTTTTATAAAGACAAATACAACGATGAATTAGATATTGACAATACTGGAGCAAGTATTAACTGGAAAAAACAATCAACTGAAAAAAAGACTCATAATATAAAAAGTTATTTTTCTAGTTTTCATTTACATTATAAAGGAAATTACAATTATATAGATGATTATCTTATTTTATCATCTGCCAAAAGTAATTCCTTAACAGATTTTGGTATTTCATACAACATGAACTATTCTTTTAACGATAGAACAGATTTGTTTTGGGGATATGACTTTACTTCAACTAAAGCTGCTTATGAGCTAAAATATTCTATTGATTTAGAAGGAGAGAACCGATATTCTTTATTACAAGAAGACAAAGCAACAAATAACACACATTCTGTCTTTGCAGAATACTTATACGACAACGATAATTGGAATATAAACTCTGGTATAAGGTTTAATTACTTTTCTAAGATTAATAAGTTTGTTTTAGAGCCTAGATTATACTTTGAAAAGAGACTAACATCAAGTTTAAGTGTTAAAGCTTCTTTTGAACAAAAGCATCAAACTCTAAGTCAAATAGTAGAATTTTTAACTTCAAGTTTAGGTTTTGATTTAGAAAATCAAATATGGGCGCAGGTAAATAACGATGATATTCCTCTTCAAAAAAGTTTGCAAGTTTCTTCTGGAATACTTTTTAATAAAAACAATTGGAAAATAGATATTGAACCTTACTATAAAAAAGTTAGTGGAATGACGTCACAAACTAGTGGCTATAATGATCAAACTGACGACTTTTCAAATGGTGAAGGAAAAGTATTTGGTATTGATATGTTAGTTAATAAAAAGTTTAATAATTATAGAACCTGGATTAATTACTCATACACTAAAAACAGTTTTAAATTCTTAGATTTAGAAAACAAGTACTTTCCTGCAAACCATGACATTACTAACTATTTTTCTTGGTCTCATGCATACAAGTTAAACAATTATGAATTCTCTCTTGGGTGGATTTATAGAACTGGTAATCCTTACACTGCCGTAAAAGAGTTTTACACTGACGAAGATGGTACCCCTCATATTAACTTAGATTCAGATAACATTAATGCTCTTAGGCTTCCTAACTATAGTCGATTAGACGCCTCAATGACTTACTCTTTTAATTTCTCTGAAAAATGGAAAGGTAAATTAGGGTTCTCATTACTTAATATCTTTAATAAAAAGAATATCTTGAGTAGAACCTACAGTTCTATTCCTATCCGAAATTCTAATGATGAAATTGAGTACCAACTAAAAGAAGCTGATAAAATGTCTTTAGGGGTTACCCCTAACTTTGTTTTTAGAGTTAGTTTTTAACTAAAAAGACTTTACAAAATGTAAAGCCTTTCTTCAGTTTAATAGTTTCTATATTGTTTTGTTTCGTCAAAAACATGTTCTAAAATTTGTTTTTCCCTTTCATCAAACTCAACACCTCTCCTTTTCATTACTACTTCTGCAACTTCAAAAACTTTATTTGTTTTATATTCAGTAAAACCTGAAGCTCCTCCCCAACTAAATGATGGAATAAAGTTTCTAGGAAATCCGCTTCCAAAAATGTTAGCTGAGACCCCCACAACTGTTCCAGTATTAAACATGGTATTAATTCCACACTTCGAATGATCTCCCATCATTAATCCGCAGAACTCCAATCCTGTTTTAGAGAAACGTCCTAACTCATAATTCCATAATTTAACTTCAGCATAATTATTTTTGAGGTTTGAATTATTACTATCTGCACCAATATTACACCACTCTCCTAACACTGAATTCCCTAAAAATCCGTCGTGACCTTTGTTTGAGTATCCAAATAATACCGAGTTATTCACCTCTCCTCCTACTTTACAATAAGGCCCTAAAGTAGTAGCTCCATAAATTTTTGCTCCTAACTTTAATACTGAATTTTCACACATAGCCAAAGCACCACGTACAACTACTCCTTCCATTATTTCAGCTTCCTTACCAATATAAATTGGACCTATTGAAGCATTTAATGTTGCAAAAGTCAGTTTAGCACCCTTCTCAACGAAAATATCATTTCTATTAACACAATTAACAGTTTCTGGTATTGGTTGAGACTTTCTACCTTCAGTAATTAAATCAAAGTCAGCTCTAATCGCTTTGTCATTTAATGAAAAAATATCCCAAGTATTTTTTATTTGAATTATATCATCTTCAAATTCTATATGCTCATAAGTATAAAAATCTACTTCATCTTGAGTGTCAGTCGTATAAAAAGCAATTACATCTTCACCTTTAAAAATAGCTTGATTAACTTGGAGATTTTTAACCATTTCAACCAGAGGTTTAGTTGGTAAAAAAGAGGCATTTAATAACACATTTTCTTCCATTTCAACCATTGGGTATTTCTCTTCTAAATACTCTTCTGTAACAGTTGTAGTTGTTAGACCTAAATACTTTTCCCATTTTTCTCTAATGGTTAAAATTCCTACTCTAATATCAGCTACTGGTCGTGTATATGTAAATGGTAGTAACGCTGTACGCACATCACCATCAAATAAAATATAATTCATATTAATCATTTTTTGAAGCAACACAAACTTACCACTTTCAATTCATTTTACAAGTCAAAATATAAACCTTACTTTTGTTATTATACATTCTTCAATATTTTACTATGAAAAAAATTTTAGGATTAATTTTAGTTGGTATTGCTGTTATAGCAGCGCTATACTACGCTTTTATTTATTTTGTTCCTTACAGTGAAGGAGTTCGCTCGGGTGAACTAATAAAAATTAGCTATAAAGGTGTGGTAGTAAAAACTTGGGAAGGTGAAATTAGCCAAGGTATTTCAGGTGCACAAATTTTTTCTTTTTCTGTAGAAGATGGCCAAAAAGAAGTTATTAAGAAGCTTCAAGAATACCAAGGTCGTTATGTAAAAGTGACTTATAAGGAACGTTTCGGAACCTTCTTTTGGTTAGGTGACACAAAACATTTTATAACCCATGTTGAAGAAGAACAATCTCCTCACTTTAGAGGAATAAAAAAAGACAATGAACAATAATAGTTATAGAAACATAGAAGATACTCATATTACTATTTCTGAGTTAATGCTTCCTTCTCATGCTAATTTTAGTGGCAAAATTCACGGTGGATACATTTTGAAGCTAATGGATCAAATTGCTTTTGCTTGTGCCTCTAAACATTCAGGAACTTATTGTGTAACAGCATCAGTAGATACTGTTAACTTTATTAATCCTATTGAAGTAGGTGAATTAGTTACCATGAAAGCCTCAATTAATTACGTAGGTAAAACTTCAATGGTCGTTGGTATACGAGTAGAAGCGCAAAATATACAAACAGGAAAGACCAAGCATTGTAATTCTTCTTATTTTACTATGGTTGCCAAAAAGGATAATGGTGACAATGCCAAAGTTCCTGGAATTATTATTAATGATGATAATGAAATGCGTCGTTTTTTAGAAGCTATCCATAGAATAAAAATGAAAAAAAATAGGCAAGAGAAGTTTGACAACGATAATTTTACTGCTAAAAACTACATTGAAGAGCTTAAAAATCATAATGTAAAGATTAAATTGTAACTATGCCTGAAATTATCGATTTAAGTCAAGATATTTTTGACGGAATGCCTGTTTACAAAAGCCTTCCACAAGTTAAAATGTCTGTACACAATACCCATGAAGAATGGGACGGAATTAAAAACCCTATTACTAAAACTCCTGCTGTATATAAACTAGAAATGGGAGAGCATACAGGAACTCATGTTGATGCTTTAAACCATATGGCTGCTAAACATAAAGGAAAATCGATAGATACCATGCCACTTTCTATGTTTTATACCGAAGGCATTTGTTTAGATTTTTCTCATAAAAACTTACAGGAATTAATTACTTCTGATGAAGTTAAAGAACAGTTAGAAAAAGAAAAACTCAGCATTAAAAAAGGTGATACTGTTCTTATTTGCACAAACCATTATACTAAACATTTTAATACTGAAAACTGGGGAAAAGGCCCAGGTATTACAGCTGAATGTGCTACTTGGTTAGGTGAGCAAAAAATTGCTGCTTTTGGTGTAGAAACTATGTCTCCTGGTGTTCCTAAAGTATCCAACAAAAAAGTACATCATATTTGTGGAGAAATGGGGTTTACTCATTATGAAAACATGATAAATCTAGATAAACTATTAGGCAAAGGTAGATTTCGTTTCATCGCTTTACCTTTAAAAATACGAGGAGGAACAGGCTCTCCTGTAAGAGCTGTTGCCATTTTTGAATAAAAAAATCCGAAGTTTAAGCTTCGGATTTTTTTATTCAATATATTGTATTTATTCTTACAACTTATTTGCTTAGATACATTTTACGTCTTGCATATAAATCGTAAAAAGCATCATCTCTAAGTGAATCTATAAACAGAATACTTTCTCCTGTCGATTTCATCTCAGGTCCTAAATTCTTATTTACATTAGGGAACTTATTAAAAGAGAATACAGGTTGCTTAATTGCAAAACCTTCTAACTGTGGATTGAAATTAAAATCAGTTACTTTTTTGTCTCCTAACATCACTTTTGTAGCATAGTTAACATAAGGTTCTTTATATGCTTTTGCTATAAACGGAACCGTACGAGATGCACGTGGGTTTGCTTCAATGATAAATACTTTATCATCTTTAATAGCAAACTGAATATTAATTAATCCAACCGTATCAAGTGCTAAAGCAATTGTTTTAGTATACTCTCTAATTTGTTCTAATACTAACTCTCCTAAGTTAAACGCTGGTAAAGTAGCATTTGAATCTCCTGAGTGAATTCCACAAGGCTCAATATGCTCCATAATTCCAATGATATATACATTTTCACCGTCACAAATTGCATCTGCTTCTGCTTCAATTGCTCCTTCTAAATAGTGATCCAACAATAATTTATTATTAGGAATTTTGCGTAATAAATCTACTACATGCTCTAATAACTCTTCTTTGTTAATCACAATTTTCATTCCTTGCCCTCCTAATACATATGATGGACGCACTAAAATTGGAAAATCTAATTCATCTGCTAACGCTAAAGCTTCATCAGCATTTTCTGCAACTCCAAACTCTGGATAAGGAATATTATTTTCTTTTAATAAGCTAGAGAAACTTCCACGATCTTCCGCTAAGTCTAACGCTTTATAGCTAGTTCCTAAAATCGGAATTCCGTAACGCTCTAACTTTTCAGCTAATTTCAAAGCTGTTTGTCCTCCTAACTGAACTATAACCCCTTCTGGTTTTTCATGCTTGATGATGTCATAGATATGTTCCCAGAAAACAGGCTCGAAGTATAATTTATCTGCTGTATCAAAATCGGTAGAAACAGTTTCTGGATTACAGTTAATCATAATAGTTTCATAACCGCACTCTTTTGCTGCATACACACCATGAACACAACAGTAGTCAAATTCAATACCTTGACCAATTCTATTAGGCCCAGAACCTAATACAATTACTTTTTTCTTATCAGAAACCACACTTTCGTTTGATACAGAAACGATACCATCCGCTGTTTCTATTTCACTTTCAAATGTTGAATAGTAATAAGGAGTTTGTGCTTTAAATTCCGCAGCACAAGTATCTACTAATTTGTAAACACGTTTTATTTTTAATTCCTCACGCTTTTTATACACTTCACTTTCTAAACATCCTAACATGTGAGCTATTTGACGATCACCATATCCTTTCTGTTTAGCCTCCAATAAAAGTTCTCTATCAAGTGTATCAACAGTATATTTAGAAATTTCTTTCTCTAACTCATGTAGCTCTTCATATTGACGTAAGTACCACATATCAATCTTAGTTATTGAATGTATTTTACTTAACGGAATTCCCATTTGAATTGCGTCGTAAATAGCAAATACTCTATCCCAAGAAGCATATGTTAATTTCTCAATAACTTGGTTATAGTCCTTATATCCTTTACCGTCAGCTCCAATTCCATTACGTTTAATCTCTAACGATTGCGTTGCTTTATGTAACGCCTCTTGGAACGAACGTCCAATCCCCATTACTTCTCCAACCGCTTTCATTTGTAAACCTAACGTTCTATCAGAACCTTCAAACTTATCAAAGTTCCAACGAGGAATTTTTACAATTACATAATCTAATGTTGGTTCAAATAATGCTGAAGTTGACTTAGTAATTTGGTTATCTAACTCATCTAAAGTATAACCAGTAGCTAATTTAGCTGCAATTTTTGCAATTGGATATCCAGTTGCTTTTGATGCTAATGCTGATGAACGAGATACACGTGGGTTAATTTCAATCGCAATAATATCTTCTTTCTCGTCTGGTGAAACCGCAAATTGTACGTTACATCCTCCAGCAAACTCACCAATAGAACGCATCATTTTGATTGCCATATCACGCATTTTTTGGAACGTTTTGTCCGATAATGTCATGGCTGGAGCTACTGTAATAGAATCTCCTGTATGGATTCCCATTGGATCCATATTTTCAATAGAACAGATAATTACAACGTTATCGTTATCATCACGTAATAACTCTAACTCATATTCTTTCCATCCCATCATTGCTTTATCAATCATTACCTCATGAATTGGAGAAATCTCTAATCCTCTTGATAACGATTCTTCAAATTCTTTCTCATCATATACGATAGATGCTCCTGCTCCTCCTAATGTGAAAGAAGCTCTAATACATAATGGAAACCCGAACTCCTGCGCTATTTCTTTTCCTTTTAAAAATGACGTTGCAGTAGCTTGAGGTGCCATTGGCACGCCAATTTTTTCCATTAATAAGCGGAACTTATCTCTATCCTCTGTAATATTAATAGCATCAATATCTACTCCTATGATTTCAACATCAAAGTCTTTCCAAATTCCTTTTTCGTCAGCTTCAATACAAAGATTTAATGCAGTTTGCCCTCCCATAGTAGGTAAAACAGCATCAATTTGTGGGTGCTCTTTTAAGATTTGAACAATAGACTTCGTATTAAGCGGCAACAAGTATACATGATCAGCCATCGAAGGGTCTGTCATAATTGTTGCAGGATTCGAATTAATTAAGATAGTTTCAATACCATCTTCTCTCAAAGATCTTAACGCTTGAGATCCTGAATAATCAAATTCACATGCTTGACCAATAACAATTGGCCCAGATCCAATAATTAAAATCGATTTAAGGTCTTGTCTTTTAGGCATTTTAATTTGTGTTGTGTTGTGATGTAAAAATAAAAATTGTTTGGTTATAAAAAAAGGCGATACTTAACAGTAACGCCTTTAAAAAATTAACAATAGTTAATCATTATTTCTTTGGTCTAGATTCAGATGAAACAGACAATTTCTTTCTTCCTTTTGCTCTTCTTCTAGCTAATACTTTACGTCCATTAGCAGAAGCCATTCTTTCGCGGAAACCGTGTTTGTTTCTTCTTTTTCTCTTCGATGGTTGGTACGTTCTTTTACTCATTACAGTATATCTTAAATATCTTCTTTAAAAATGTTTTGCTTTTGTGAAATTCCGTCTGCTAAAAGCGTTGGCAAATATACAACAGTTTTTCAGTCTGACAAACCCTTGTTTTATTTTTTTTAAAAAAAAGTTTGTTTGGCAAACATACATAATTTTTCTGTACGTTTTTTATCTTTTTTATTTGTTCTAATTGCCAGACTTCTTACTTTTGCCCAAACCTAACAGCACCATGAATAACACAAAATACGTTTTTGTAACCGGAGGCGTAACTTCATCACTAGGGAAGGGAATTATAGCCGCTTCTTTAGCCAAATTATTACAAGAAAGAGGATACTCAGTAACCATTCAAAAATTAGATCCATATATTAATATAGATCCAGGAACATTAAACCCATACGAACATGGAGAATGTTATGTTACCGATGATGGGGCTGAAACCGATTTAGATTTAGGACACTACGAACGTTATTTAAACATTCCTACTTCACAAGCTAATAATGTTACTACAGGTAGAATTTATCAATCTGTAATAAATAAAGAGCGTAAAGGAGAGTTTTTAGGAAAAACTGTTCAAGTAATTCCTCATATTACCGATGAAATTAAGAACAGAATCCAAATCTTAGGAAATACAGGTGATTACGATATTGTAATTACTGAAATTGGAGGAACCGTTGGTGATATTGAATCATTACCATATATAGAAGCAGTTCGTCAATTACAGTGGGATTTAGGAGAGGATAATGCAATTGTTATCCACCTAACCTTAGTTCCTTACTTAGCAGCCGCTGGTGAATTAAAAACCAAGCCTACACAACACTCTGTGAAAACATTAATGCAAAGTGGTGTTAAACCTGATATTTTAGTATGTCGTTCAGAGCACGAAATTTCTGATGATATTAAACGTAAACTAGCGTTATTTTGCAATGTTAAAAAGCAAAATGTAATACAATCGTTAGATGCTGAGACTATTTATGATGTTCCTAACCTTATGTTTAAAGAAGGGTTGGATTATGTTGTATTAGATAAATTAAACTTATCTACACGTAAACAACCTAATTTAAAAACATGGAATAAGTTTTTAGAACGTCACAAAAACCCTACCTCTAGTATTGAAATTGGTTTAGTTGGAAAATATGTTGAATTGCACGACTCGTATAAATCAATTACAGAAGCCTTTATCCATGCAGGAGCAGCAGCTAGTAATAAAACAAAGGTTAACGTTCGTTGGATTCATTCTGAAGAATTAACACCTGAAAACGCTGCTAAGCAATTAGAAGGTTTAAACGGTGTATTAGTTGCACCTGGATTTGGTGACAGAGGAATTGAAGGTAAAATTGCAGCAGTACAATATGTACGTGAAAACAATATACCTTTCTTAGGTATTTGTTTAGGAATGCAAATGGCAGTTATTGAGTTTGCTAGAAATGTGTTAGGTCTTAAAGATGCAAACTCTACCGAAATGACCCCTAAAGTAGCACACCCAGTTATTAACTTAATGGAAGAGCAAAAAGATGTTACTGAAAAAGGTGGTACCATGCGTTTAGGAGCTTGGGACTGTCAATTAACACAAGATTCTAAAGTTTTTCAAGCTTATAAAGAAGAATTAATAAGTGAGCGTCACCGTCATAGATTTGAATATAACAACGATTATAAAGAACAATTAGAAAGTGCTGGTATGAAAACAGCAGGTGTTAACCCTAAAACTGGGTTAGTAGAAATTGTTGAAATCGATTCACACCCTTGGTTTGTTGGAGTTCAATATCATCCAGAATATAAGAGTACGGTGTTAAATCCACACCCTTTGTTTGTAGGTTTCATTAAAGCTGCTTTAAAACAATCAAAAAAATAAATTAAAAATCCTGTAACTAAAAATTGCAGGATTTTTTATTGACAAAAAAGTGGAACGCTGTTTGAACTACCATTACTAACGAAATTATTCATCGTAAAACCTCAAAAAAACTAGAGGGTTTTACTACCTTTGTCCGGTTTTTCAGCTTTCAAGAAAAACTTTAAATGACAAGTTGACATTTTAATATATATCAATGGAAAAAAAAAAATTTGATTTAAATTCCTTTATAGGAATGCTTTTATTAGGAGGAATTATGCTTTGGTGGATGAACACACAAAAGCCAGAAGAAACTCCTGAAGCTACTACCCAAACAGAGCAAACTACTGATGCTACAACCAACATTCAAAACAATTTAACAGATAACGTAGTTGTAAATGACTCGTTACAACAAATTGCTTTACAAAATAAGTTTGGTGCTTTTGCATATGGAGCTTCAAAAAGCCAAGAAGGAAACACAACACTAGAAAATGACGTTGTAAAGTTAACTATCGATAACAAAGGTGGTCAAATCATCGAAGCTTTAGTTAAGAACTACAAAACATACGATTCGTTACCGCTTTACTTAGTTAAAGACAATAACGCTTCCTTTAATATCAATTTCGGAACTACTGATAACCGAATTTTAAATACTAAAGATTTATTATTTACTCCTACTCTTACCAAAAATGGAGATACCCAAGTACTTTCTTTAAAATTAAAGGTTTCTGAAGCTAAATTTTTAGAGTACCGTTACGAAATGAAAAAAGGTGATTACCGAGTAGGTTTTGCTGTTCGTTCACAAGGGTTAAGTAATACCATTAATAGTTCTCAAGAAATTAATTTAGATTGGAGTTTAAAAGGTTTTAGACACGAAAAGAGTTTAAAAACCGAAAATATGTACTCTTACTATTATTATAAAGCTGACGATGAAGTAGATTACTTACAAATGAATGATGATGATGTTGTTAGTGATATTGACTGGATTGCTTATAAACAACACTTCTTCTCTACTATTTTATCATCTGATACACCATTTAGCAACGCAACTTTAAAATCTGTTGATTTTGCAGGTGAAGATAAAGATAGCGTATACACTAAAACTTATGGATTAAAAACTCCTTTGGCCTTAACTAATGGGGAATTAAATTATAATATGCAATGGTTCTATGGACCTACTGATTATAATTTATTAAAATCTTATGAAGGAACTAGTTTAGATGAAATTGCTGACTTAGGTTGGGGTATTTTTGGTTTCTTAAACCGTACTGTATTCTACCCTGTATTTAATATGTTAAAAGGGTTTATTGGTAACTTCGGATTAATCATCATTTTAATGACGATCGTAGTGCGTATTATAATGTCTCCAGTATTATATAAATCGTACTTATCAAGTGCTAAAATGAAGGTGATTCGTCCAGAAATGGAAGAAATAAACAAAAAGTATCCAGGTAAAGAAAACGCGATGAAGCGTCAACAAGAAATCATGGCAGTACAGCGAAAAGCTGGCGTAAGCATGATGTCTGGTTGTATACCAGCATTAATGCAAATGCCTGTATTCTTTGCTCTATTTAAGTTTTTTCCTACCAATATCGATTTCCGTCAAAAGAGTTTCTTATGGGCAAATGACTTATCTTCATACGATACTATTTTTAAATTACCTTTTAAAATTCCTTTCTATGGAGACCATGTAAGTTTATTCCCAATTTTAGCATCTATAGCTATTTTCTTCTACATGAAAATGAATCAGAGTCAACAAGCTAACATGCAAGCTCCTACTCAAGAAGGAATGCCTGACATGAGTAAAATGATGAAGTGGATGATTTACTTCTCTCCTATTATGATGTTGTTCTTCTTTAACAATTATGCTAGTGGTTTGAGTTTATACTACTTTATCTCTAACTTGTTAACTATTATAATTATGTTCGTTATTAAGAACTATGTTATTGATGAAGCTAAGATTCATGCTAAGATTGAAGAAAACAAAAAGAAGCCTGTTAAAAAGAGTAAGTTCCGTGAGCGTTTAGATTCTGCTATGAAACAAGCTCAAGAACAACAAGCTGCACAACAAAAAGCTAAAGGTAAAAAATAGTTTTTCAGTATATAATTTGATAGAAAAAGGATGCTAATATGCATCCTTTTTTTATTTAACATTCTTTTAACTAAAGCCCGTTAAACCTTTAGGGAAATTTGCGGTCAAACAAGCTTTATAAATCAACATAATGAAGAAAATTACATTACTTATTTTACTAATTAGTTTTACAGCTGTTGCACAGCGTACTACAAAAGGTATCGATTCTAAAATTACTCTAACTGGTAAAGTTTTAGAAACAAACTCTAAACAACCTTTAGAGTACGCAACTTTAGTATTAAAAAATGCTAACACACAACAAGTTATTGGAGGAGTTACCGATGCTAATGGAGGTTTCTCTATAGATGCTTCATCTGGTACATATGATATAAAAGTTGAATTTATAGGCTTTAAAACTAAAAGTTTAGGAAATCATACTCTAACAGAAAATAAAAGCTTAGGAACTATTCTACTTTCTGAAGATGCAGAAACGTTAGAAGAAGTTGAAATTATTGCTGAAAAGTCTACCGTTGAAATTCGTTTAGATAAAAAGATTTACAATGTTGGAAAAGATATGACCGTTAAAGGTGGTAATGCTTCTGATGTTTTAGACAATGTACCATCAGTAAATGTAGACGCTGAAGGGGCTGTAAGCTTACGTGGTAATGAAAACGTACGTATTTTAATTGACGGAAAACCTTCTGCTTTGGTAGGATTAACTGGTACGGATGCCTTAAGAAACCTTCCTGCTGATGCTATTGAAAAGGTAGAGGTTATTACTTCTCCATCTGCGCGTTACGATGCAGAAGGTACTGCGGGAATTTTAAATATTATTCTTCGAAAAGGTAAAATTACTGGTTTCAATGGTTCAGTAAACTTAACTGTTGGTAACCCTGATATGTTGAGAATTTCTCCCAACCTAAATTATAGAACAAAAAAACTTAATATTTTTTCAAACTTAGCATACTCTTACAGAAAAGGCCCTGGAAATTCAAATAGTTTTTTTACTAACTTTGATAAGGATGGTAATATTACTGATTATAGAGATGAAAATAGGGTTTTTGACAGAAAGAGTAATAACTACAACGGTTCGTTAGGTGTAGAATACTACATTAACAAAAAAAGCTCTGTTACAGGTAGTCTCTTCTATAGAAACTCAAAAGACAAAGATATTGCTACAAACAACACTACATTTTTTGATGTTAATAAAAATATAGATGATAGAGAAATTAGAATTGAAGATGAAAGGGAAAACGGCACCGACATACAATACTCTTTAAACTACACAAATAACATTGATGATAAAGGGCAAAAGTTAATTATTGACTTACAATATGGAGAAAGTGACGAATCTGAACCTGCAGATATTTTTGTAGATGGAGCCCTTTCTGAAATTAATTCACAAATTACAACTTCTAAAGATCGTCTTTTTCAAATGGATTATGTATTACCTATTGGAGAAAATAGTCAATTTGAGGCAGGACATAAGGTAACCTTACAAGATTTAAACTCAGATTTTAAAGTACGCGATGCTTTTGGAAACCCTTTTCCAAGAGACCTATCAAACGCTATTGAATTCAAGCAAAATATTTATGCTTTTTACTCTCAATATGGAAGTAAAATTGATAAATTCTCATACTTATTAGGATTAAGAGCTGAAATAACCGATATCGATTTAACAGTATTTACAACAGATCAATTTAAAGAGAAAAACTACACCGAGTGGTTTCCTACTGTTAACTTAGGGTATGAAATTAATGATGGAGAAAACATTTCTTTAGGGTATAGTAGAAGATTACGTAGACCACGTCACTGGTTTTTAAACCCTTTTGAAAGTCGTAGTTCTGCTACTAATGTATTTAGAGGAAACCCAGACTTAGATCCTACATTCACAAATTCATTAGATTTAGGGTATAACACTAGAATTAGTAAACTTAATCTAGGAGCTTCTTTATACTATCAATATTCTACAAATATTATTCAAGGGGTTTCAATCTTAGAGGAAAGAATTATTGGAGATGACACTACCCCCACCAATGTAACTGTAAGACAGCCTGTAAACTTAAATGATGAAAATCGTTATGGATTTGAGTTTACAACAAACTATAATCCAACAAAAAAAGTTAGATTATCAGCTTCTTTTAACTATTTCAAATTCAATACAGATGCTTTTACTTATGTATATACTGCCGCAAACGGAGATCAAGTTATCACTCCTTTAAAAGAAGTTAACAATAGTAGTTGGTTTGCTCGTTTTAATTCTCGTGTTACTCTTCCTTGGAAACTACAATGGCAAACACGCTTAATGTACCGTGGACCACAATCTAGCGCTCAGAGTGATAGGGAAGGTATGTTTATGGCTAATATTGCCTTAAGTAAAGACTTATTTAAAGAAAAAGCATCTTTAGTATTAAATGTTAGTGACTTATTCAACTCTCGTAAACGAGAAAGTACTACTTACTTATATGATGACAACGGACTTCTTAAAACAATAAATGATGGTTCTTTTCAATGGAGAGAACGTCAAATAACGCTAAGTTTTACCTACCGATTCAATCAAAATAAAAAACGTGAACGTCCTGAACGAAACGGTGAATTTGATGGAGGTGGCGAAGGATTTTAATTCTTAATTATATATAACAACTTAATAAAAAAGAGAACTGTATAATACAGTTCTCTTTTTTTGTTTGCGTTTAGAAGTTTAAAAAGTTACCATCCACATTACCTAAGAAAGAATAATATCCAAAAAACGCCGTTAATAATTAAATTAACGGCGTTTCTATTTTGAAATAACTTTATATTTTATCTTCTACTATAGTTAGGTGATTCTTTGGTAATAGCTACATCGTGTGGGTGACTTTCGTTAATTCCACTTGCAGTAATACGGATAAATCTCCCTGTATTTTTTAATGTTTCAATATCTTTTGCTCCACAGTATCCCATTCCTGCACGTAATCCACCTACAAACTGATGAATACTTTCTTGCAATTCTCCTTTGTAAGCAACACGACCTACAATTCCTTCTGGAACTAATTTTTTAATATCATCTTCTACATCTTGGAAATAACGATCTTTTGAACCTTGTTTCATCGCTTCAACTGATCCCATTCCTCTATACGATTTGAATTTTCTTCCTTCGTAAATAATAGTTTCTCCTGGTGATTCTTTTGTTCCTGCTAATAACGATCCTAACATTACACAATCTGCTCCTGCTGCAACAGCTTTAGGAATATCTCCTGTATAACGAATACCTCCATCAGCAATTACTGGAACTCCACTTCCTTTAATAGCAGCTGCTACTTCTAACACTGCCGAGAATTGTGGAAATCCTACACCAGCTACTACACGTGTTGTACAAATAGACCCTGGTCCTATTCCTACTTTTACCGCATCTGCTCCTGCTTCTACTAAATATTTAGCAGCTTCTGGTGTTGCTATATTTCCTACAACCACATCTAATTGTGGAAATTTTGCTTTTACTTCTTTTAACACTGAAACTACTCCTTGGGTATGTCCGTGAGCCGTATCAATAATCACAGCATCTACTCCTGCATTAACCAATGCTTCTGCTCTATCAACAGCATCGTGTGTTACTCCTAATGCAGCAGCTACACGTAAACGTCCAAAAGTATCTTTATTTGCTGTTGGCTTCTGTGTAAGTTTTGTGATATCTCTAAAGGTAATTAACCCTACTAGTTTATCATTATCATTAACAACTGGTAACTTTTCAATCTTATTTTCTTGTAAAATAACTTCAGCATCTTTTAACGAAGTTCCTTCTGCTACTGTTACTAAGTTTTCTGAAGTCATAACTTCAACAATAGGACGTTCGTTATTTTTTTCGAAACGTAAATCACGATTGGTTACAATTCCTACTAACTTTCCTCCTTCATCAACGATTGGAATTCCTCCTATTTTATGCTCACGCATTGCTTGTTTTGCATCTAAAACAATTGCGCTTAACGATAAAGTAATCGGATCGATTATCATTCCGCTTTCTGCACGTTTTACCTTACGAACTTCTTGAGCTTGCTGCTCAATTGTCATATTTTTATGTAACACTCCAATCCCTCCTTCTCTAGCAATAGCAATAGCTAAAGCTGATTCGGTTACAGTATCCATAGCGGCAGATACTATAGGAACATTGATTGTTATATTTCTAGTAAATTTTGTTTGGATTGAAACTTCTCTTGGAAGTACTTCTGAATAAGCAGGAACTAATAAAACGTCGTCATACGTTAATCCTTCACCTAATATTTTAGCTTGATGAGCTTGCATATGCAATCAATTTAGTGTGTTGTTAATTAATTGCATGCAAATATACTACAAATAATATAAAAACAACCTTTAAATTTAAGTTAAGTAATTCATTTTTCTTATACTTTTTACTTTGACTTTTGTTTCTTTTTTAACCTTCTATCAATAACGCTAATAATCAACTTTTATACGCTTAAGGTTTCTCTTCTGGTTGTCTTTTGAATCATTCTTAATTTTAGTATGTGTTTATCCCCATTCCAAATTCATAAAACTAAAATTAATGGAAACCAATACCCTTCTAAAAGACAGCAAGAAAGTTAGTAGTACGAATGGAGTTTATCCTAAGGTATCAAATGAATTAATTACTGAAATTAACAACATGCTATCATATGCTATTTACAACGGTATTGTTATAAACACTGAAGTGAACTCTTTGATTGAAAGCAAGAGTTTGAACGATTTAATTAACGCACATAATATTCTTGTTAAAAATATTGCTCCTGCTACACCTAAATCTATAGAGTATACGAAAGCACTTCGTGATGAGGGGCAAAATAAATCTATTTTCAGCAAGCTTCCTTTAGTAAGAAATCTTATTTTTTTAGCTCTTTTCTTCTTAGTCTTATTTATTGTTACTGCACTTTCTCCTCATGTTAATAACAACTCATTAGATAAAGGTTTAATGAATAATTCAGGATTGCCATTACTTTTAAACCTTTCTTATTTAGCATCCGTTGCTGGTTTAGGAGTTATTTTTTACTTATTGAAAAGAGTTAGCGACTCCATTAGAGAATCAACCATGGTTTCAGAAGAGTCTATTTCTTATTTAGCACAAATAGTACTTGGTATTATTGCTGGGCTTATTATGTCGGAAATTATTTCATTTTACACTAAAAGCCCTGAAGATATTAACCTTTTTAACAAAGGAGTTTTAGCTCTGATTGGAGGTTTTTCTTCAGAAGCTATTTTTAGCATACTACAGGGTATTATAGATAGAGTTAAATCCATTTTTATCATGCCTAAACTCAATAAAAAATAATTAAAGAAAATAAAGAGGTTGCGACGTTAAGTGATTATTAATAGAGCTTACAACGTACTAACCAAACTTAGCTCAATATCATAGCAACCTCTTTTTAACTTTAAAACTACCTACACTTATGAAGTACTTTTACGTATCTATTTTTTCTTTTTCTCTTTTTTCTTGTGCCAGTATTCCTAGTTCTACGGTTACACTAACCAAAGAAGTTATTAAAGAAGCTGATAATATGCATGCTTTAAATGTGTCTTTAATCAACAGACTTTTTGATGAGCGAAAGGAAAAAATAAACTTATTTATTGAAAATAAGTATACTCCTACACTACTAAAAAAGTATGAAGGTTTATTACCAGATTCTTTAGATTATAAAAAGGAATTACCAAACATTCTTAACAGTATTGTTCCTGTTATTAATCATAAAAAAGACTCGCTTCAAAGTGTATTAGATTCACAAAGACAAGATATTTTAAACCAGCTAAACTCTAATTATAGTGAGTATAATAAAGCTACTACTTCACTTCAAAACTTAGTTAACTCTGCAGTAAAAATAAAAACCACAGAAAGTGAGGCTTTGTCGGCAATAGATCAACTTACAGGTGATAAGGTTGATATAAAAAAGGTTGAGAATACTATAAACAATACTATTGATAAAACTGGTGATACTCTAAATAAATTGATAACCATTGAAAAAGTAATTACTGAAAAATAACAATTATGAATTCTATAGATTGGAACAATATAGCTAAAGAAGCTGCTTCACAAACTGATACTGAGTTTAACAAACAATTGGCTAGTTTAACTAATTTAAAACTTAGTGAAGTAGATGCTTTTATTAAGGAAAGTAAAATTACCAATGCTAACGCCATAAAAACACTTAAACTTATTGATGATGCTACTATTAGTAATAACGAAAAAGCCAAAGCTATTTCTAACATCGAAAATGGCTTTGGCTTTGTAATAAGTTTAGTTTCTAAAGTTGTATAACTATCTAAAAATTGTATTGTCTTTTATAAAGGCTGTTTTATAACGCTCACTAAAGAGAATTTTCTCTTCATTATCTAAAACAATAAGGTTATCTTCAAAGTAAATTTCTTTGATTTTCTTAACGTTTACCAAGTAATTTCTGTGTACCTGTCTAAAATCTGGATTAGACAGCATGTCTTTTAACTTGGTTAGCGATAACTTTATTAGGTAATTTCCTGAGTCGCAAATTATACTACAGTACTTTTCTTTTACTTCTACATAATTAATAGCAGCTACATCAACTTTTACTACGCTTCTTTTTTTCTTTATGAATAAAAAAGCTGGACTTAATACACCATTGTCTGATGCTAAACTAATACTGTTATTTTGCTGATAACACGACTCAATTGCCAATTCTAAAGAGAATAACAATTCTAGTTTGTTATATGGCTTTAAAAGATACACTAACGGATTGGTTAGTTTTGCTTCATCAAAAATTTCTCTTCCTTGCATACTTGTTAAGAATAAAAACGGTACGTTAATTCCTTCTTTATTCAAACGATGTGCTAACGAAATTCCGTCTGGTCTTCCGTTTATCATGATGTCTAAAATAATAACATCAAAAAAGCGGTTTCTAATCAGTTTTTCTGCTTCTACCGCATTTTTTGCTAATGATACTTCGTAATCATTATCTTCTAAAAAAGAAGAAAGTTCTAAAGCTTCCTCTCCTGAATCTTCTAACAATAATAATTGTAGTTTTTTCATAATTTATGCGCTTGCGTTGGGTAACAAAATTCGTATAGTTGTCCCCACTTCCAACTCACTATCTATGAGTAATTTTCCATTATTCTTTTTAATAAGTGTTTGACACAATAACATACCTAGCCCTACACCCTCAGATCTGTTAATTTTATCAATACTTAAATCTTCTAAACCTTTTATTTTTGCTAGTTTTTCTTTTGAAATTCCAAAACCTGTGTCTTTAATTTCAATCGTACTAAATTCTTCAGAATCGGTATAGGTTTTTATTGCTATTTTACCGTTTTCTCCTGTGTATTTTAGTGCATTATCTAACAAATTTCTCAATACTATTTTTAAGGACTCTTTATCTGCTTTTACCAAAATAGTGGCTTCTAACTTTGTAGTTAGTGCAATATTTTTAGCTTCTGCAATCTCTTCAAAGTTATAAACAGCCTGTTCCACCAACGGTTTTAAAGGATATTCTTCTGCTTTAAACGATAACTGATTGTTTTGCTCTAACGACCAATGCAATACATTGTTTAATAAGTGACTTGTGCTTTCTGTTAATGCAATAGCATTGTTGGTAGTTTCACTTACCGCATCGTATTCTTTGTTTTTTAACTGACGTTTTAGCTTTACGTGTTGTCGCTTAATTGTATTTATTGGCGAACGTAAATCATGAGACACTACAGAAAATAAATAGTCTTTCGTTTTGTTTGCAACGTTTAATTCCTCCTTTTGTTGGGTAATAAACCTATTTTTACTTCTTAACTCTCTATAAAAATAACCTAAAAATCCGAGAAAAACTAATAAACCCGAAGCTCCTATTACCAAACTCTTTTGCACTACTGCTTGACGCTTTAACTGCTCTTCTTGTAAAACGATTTCTTGTTGCTTTTGGGCTACGGCTAATTGTTTGTCTTTTTCTGTAAGCTCCCAAATTTTATCACGGTTCCAAATAGAATCTTTCCAATTACCATATTCCATATAATACTCTATACTTTTTTGGTAGTTTTTTCTATTCTTCTCAACAACCGCCATATTTCTCGTAGAATTTTGCTTCAATTCTAAATCAGAAAATAATTTTGCTAAATCATACGCCTCTATAAATAATGGAATCGCTTCATCATCTAAATACTGATTGTAATAGACATTTGCTAAATCCATTTTAGTCCTAATGATAACAGCGGTATCTTTCTCTTCTATCAAAGAAAGTTCTTTTGAAAAGTATTCTTTTGCTTTATTATAGTTTTTTTTATGAACATAACTTAAACCTAGGTTATGAAACGCTACTTTTCTAAATCTTGGCGTAGAAATTTTTATTATTTCTTCCCACTTTTTATAATGAAAAATAGCGCTATCGTACTTTTTCATTCCAAGATAAACCCTTCCTAAGGCAGCATATTTTAACTCTCTATATTGATGATTTTCTTCTGAAATTGAAAAAGCGTTTCTCAATGCTTTATTTAATAATTTCTTTCTAATCGCACTAACGCCTTGTATATAATTCAATATATTCTTTTCCTCTCTTCGTATCCCTTCACTTAAAGCCAAAGCCTTCGAACTATATACATAACAAGAATCATACTCCTTTTCTTTGTAAAAAGTAAAAGCTTTACAAAACAAACTTTTTCCTTTACTTATTTCACATAATTTATCTCCTCTTATAATTATATAAGACTTATTTTCAGGCTCACTTTTTAAAAAAAAAACAGAACCTAAAACTATAAAAAAAAATGTTATTCTATTCAAAATAATTATTCTGGATCAGCAGGCGTAGTTACAGTTCCTCTATCTGTTACTGGGTCATCATTTTCACTACGTACTAAAATCATATCTACAGATGGAGTTCCTTCATCTAATTGATAGGCAAACTGTACATAATATAAATCGTATTGGCTAGCTACTTCATCGCAATTAAATTCTACTCTAAAGTCTCTACAACTTACCGTATCGTATCCACCATCTTTGTTTAAGATTCTAGTTGGCGTAACTCCATAGTAATTTAAGTATACTTTATCTCCTTCTAATTGTAGCCCACTTATATTGTCTACTGGGTTTAATGTGTTGTCTGGTAAGTAAGCTAAAACCGTTACGATATTAGGAGTTTCACTGTTTCCAGATTCATCTCTAGACATGTTTACTAAAGGACCTGTAGGTACATTATCTGCACTAATATTTGTGTCAAACTTACTAAAGCTTTTTAATGTTAATGTAACTCCGTTAACGTTTACTGGGTTTCCCATGTTTTATAATTTAAATTTGGTTATTGGCTAAATTTACAATTATAAAAAGAAAAGAAAAAATAGTTTGTTACTATTTTATAGAGGTTATAGAGAAATTTGTCTTTTGTGAAATTTCTCATATTCCTATTGGGAAAGTAAATATTATTTACAGTAAGAGAAAACCGTTATAAACACGATGAAACTATGTGCTAATACCATGTAACTAAAAAAGGGAGAAAACTAAGTATCTCCCTTTATTTTAAATTTTGAACTGTAATGTTACATACCAATTTCTTGGAGATGATGGTATAATACCTGGTCCCGGATATCCTGTTGCCCTACGTGTAAAGTATTTTTCGTCTAACAGGTTGTTAACCCCTGTTTCTAGCTTCCATTTTTTATACGAATATGAAAAAGAAGCATCTACAATTGTATATGCTGGTATAGGACCTATTGTTCCGTAACTAGGATGTGTGCTATCTACTGTTGCATGTGTAGCATCGGTTTGTTGTTCTGACAAATGCGTTAACTGTAAACTACTTAAAAAGTTTTTATATCCAAACTTCACTCCTGTTTTTAAGTTTAGGTTCGGTATAAACTCTACTTGATTTCCTATTACTGATTTTTCTAATGAATCTGTATATTCTGATTGTGTTAACGCTAGGTTTACATAGGTATTTAGTACATAGTTTTGTGACAACTTAAATGCATTTGCCAAACTAACATCTGTAAAACCTTCAAAACCATAAATAAAAGCGTCTCCTACATTAGTTCTTAACCTATCTCCTGCATCGGGTCCGCTGCTTACCCAAAAAATTCCGATTCTTTTGTTGTAAAACAGTCCAAATCCGCTTAGATCATAGGTTACAATGTTCTTAATCTTTCCTCTTATTCCAATATCTGCTGTTCCTCCTTCTTCATCATCTATGTTTTCATCTACTTTAAAAGTAGGACTTACCGTACGGATGTCATTAAAGGTTACTGAGCGATAGTTTTGAGAGGCATTTGCATAAATCTCTAACTTTGTTGATGGTTTATAACTTGCACCAATACCAAATAAAGCAAAGCTTCTTTCTTTTGTTCTATCGTCTCTAAACGTATTAATTCCATTAGGTAACGGCTCTCCGTTTTGTAGGTCTTCATTATTCCATAATACTGTTTTATAATCACCATTACTTCCTGTTTTTATGTATTCTAATCTAAATCCAGGAGTTATTGAGAATTTATCTGATAGTTTAAAAATATGTTCTCCAAATAATGCTACGTTCGTATTTGGGAATTTAAAATTAGATGAGGCATAGGCATCTACATCTGCAAATGTAAAGTTTGCATCTACACCATTAGATCCTGCTCCTTGCTGTTCTGAATTATTTGCTTTGTAATATTTTACACCTAGTAAGTAAGTATTCTTTTGCCCCCTAAAATTATAGTTTGATAAAAAACGTATTTCTGTTCCCCAGTTTTTATATTGTCCGTTAATTAAATCTCTTGTAGCATAATTTCCATCTGCAAAAGGTTCATCTACATAGGTTATAGGACTTACATTACTTGATTTATAATTCCCTCTAAACCCTATGGCTTTTCTCGAAGCATTTAATCCAAATAAGTTAACACTTAGGCGTGTGTCTTCTGTAAAATTATGGTCTAGTTTTACCGCCCATAAATTCCAATTCACACGAAACCAATTTCTTGATCTGTTACTCTGAAAAGGATCTTCATTAAACATTCTATCATTTAACCCTCCTGCTTGTTTTGCTAAATAATTTAAATATGTTGCCTCTACTGTTAAAGTTGTTTTTTCTGATAGTTTATGATCTACATGACCATAAATATTTATTGAGTTAAATTCTGAATTTGGTCTAAAACCATCTCCTCGTTTATAATTTATGTAACCGTAATAACCTGTTTTATCAACTGTGCCTCCAACACTATTAAAAGAATTGAAAAGACCGAAAGATCCTGTAGATTGTCTTGTTATGAACTCAAATTCTTTACTCTTATTGGGTTCGTTAAATTTAAAATTTAACAACCCTCCAAATTGTGTTCCGTATTGTAATGATGCAGCTCCTCTTACAATTTGGATTTCTTGTAAGGCCTCTGCTGGTGGTGTGTAATAACTTTCTGGATACCCTAATACATCTGCACTAATGTCATAACCGTTTTGTCGTGTATTAAAGTTTGATGTTCTGTTAGGATCCAAGCCTCTACCTCCAATGTTTAACTGTAATCCAGCATCGTCATTTTCGTAAATATTGAGTCCAACTACTTGACTGTATATTTGGCGTGCGTTATTCGCCGCTTTATTTCCTACTGTTTGATCTAATAAAACTACTTCTGTTTTTTTTCCTTCATAAATAGCAGTTCCTTCCACTGCTTTTAATCTTTTTAAACTAAATACTTTTCTTAGCCTTTGATTGATGATTACTTCTGATAGTTCTTCGTCTAACTTTAAAAGAGTTATGTTTACTACTATATTTTTATTTCCAATAGTTAATACATCTTCTTTCATCTCGAAATTATAAGAAAAGAATACCAATGAATAGTTTCCTGATTGTAATGGTTTGGTTTTATAATTTCCTTGAGCGTCTGATGTTGCCAACTTTCCGCCTGAAGCGTCAAAAACTTCAACATTATTAATAGGGTTCCCTTTTTCATCAACTATTTTTCCTGAAATGGTATATTGTGCTACCGCTGTTTGCACAGCTAAAAATAAGATAAAAATAATACTACAGACCTTTAATTTTGATTTCATGGTTAAATGGTATAATCCAATTTTTGTGTTTAAAACTTTCTTTTTGTTGGTATAAATCTACTTTTGGATTTATAAATTGTGTGCTAAGTCGACCGTTTAATGTTACATAACTATCTACGTATACTTTAGGATTTTTCATTCCTTTCTTTTTGTAGGTATCTCCTAAAAAATGAGCAAATTCAAGTATAAAATCTGATTGAAAACTCATTTGTTTTTCTTGTAATGTTGTTAAATAGTCGCTATTGTCAATATATACTTGCTTTTTTGTTTCTTCATCAATTATTTTAAACTCTGCATAGCCCGCTTTTTCTGTTAACATAACACGCCAAGAAAAACGGTATCCTTCTTCTGTCCAAAATAATTCTCCAGGGTACAACAAATACCTAAAAGGAATAATGATTTGTAGTATAAAGAACAGTATTAAAAACTTTCTTGTTAATGTTAGTTTTTGGGTAGTTACCAAGGTTTTTCCTTGATCGAAATAATCCTTAGAAATTCTAAATATAGCTGCTATGATATTTAGTATTTTATGGTGCACTTTTGGATTGAAAAATATAATGGTTGAGACAATCATTATATAAGGAAACATTCCTATTGAAAATAGTATTCGTGTAAATACATGAAAAACAACTACTGTAACAAATGCTATGGTACGTGTTCGTTTATTTAATAATAAAAAAGGTACTGTTAAATCGTATATGGCTCCTGCCCAACTCATAGCAAAGTGAAACCATGTTTTAGACATTAAAAAACCTACTAATGGTAGATTATTTTGTACAGGTAACCATATGCATAATGGAGAGGCTCTAAACAACCAATCGGAATTTAGTTTTGCTAATCCTGCATAAAAATATACAATACCTAATAATAATTTTATAGCATCTATAGTCCAATTAGGTATTTTTTGATAAGCTATTTTTTCATTTTGTTTTGCATCTACAGAAAAATAAGCATTTGCTGGTAGAAAAATTAAAATGAATGCTACTAAACTTACAAAGTAATAATGGTTTAAGTAATAGCTTTTATCCATTAACTCTATGTAGGTAAAGCTTAAAAAAAACGTAATTGTCGCTGCTTTATATTTATAACCTAACATTATAAGTAAGGCAGCTATTGCACAAATAAAAAATAATAAATAGGTATAGTTACCTAATGGTTTTATATACTCAAATCCGTAGTAAGAAAAGAAAAACTTTGGGTTTATATATTGTTCTTCTATCCATCCGTTTAACCAAAAACGTAGTATGCTACAAAACATCATAAACCCAAAAAAAATACGAAATACTGCAAGTGGAGCAGCTTCCGTATTTTTTTTAAAATATTTTTGTACTGTATTAATCATTATCAGCGTCGCTCGAAGTATTTTTAATACTCATAGCACTCATCATATCTGGTTTAAAGTTTTTTAATACTGTTTGCATAGCTTCGTAAGTATTTAAAAACACATTTTTGTCATTTTGAATTTGATCTGTAAAGTCATTTTTTAATAAACTTGCTTTATCTTCTATTTTTGTAAAGTTTGTGTTTATTAAATCTGCTAAATCTTTTCTTTTTAGAAACTCAAGATACTGCTGTAAGCTTTTTCCTTTATTTCCATTATAACCTATTCCTTTATAAAAGTTTTTTGTTGCTGTTAACGCGGTTATAAATAATTCTTTAGAGATGTCTTTTTTATAAAAGCCTTCAACCAATGTAACATCTGGTATACCTGTTCTTGCTCCTGATGGATTTGCTATTTTAGGGTCTCTTAATTGTTTTTCAAAAAAAGCTATAACATAAAAGTTTACTAATTTATCTACACTACTTGATATAGAATATCCATCGTTTTCAATAAAAGTTTGCCTGTAACCTCCGTTCCAATCATCTTTAACTTGTTTAGATAAATTGTAAACTCTGTTACTTACATCTTTTAAATATTGTGTATACTTAGCTGCATTTTCTGCTGTTGTATAAAAAGTTACTGTTTCTTCATCAGTACCTTTCCCATTAAGTAAATAGTCTAAAGCAGGAAAACCTTGTACACTTATTAAATTAGGTGATTCTAAGTTATAAGTCCCCGACTTAGCATAATCATCTAATTGAGTAGCATTCGTTGGTATTGTATTCATATAACCAACCATGTTTATTTCTTGGGCTTTACCTACTTGGAATAACGAAATCTTTTGCCAAGTTATATAAGCATTTTTCCATGCAGTTCTTGCCTCAACTAAATTAGCTGTGTTTGCTGTTGTTGTAAATTTATTTATTGTTTCATTTAATAATTCTGTTTTCTCTACAAAATCATTATATCCAGGAATAATCATTTGATCAGCCCAAAAAGTCAACATTTCTTTTCTATTAAAATCATCTGGTGTTGATGTACTGGAATCATCATTACTACTTGGACTACAAGCAACAATTAAAGAGAGTACACATATGTATACGATTTTTTTCATCTTGTTTTAATTAATTTTTTATTAATCTAAATAAACACGCAAAAATAAAAAAAAATAGCCACGTAACTGTACATGGCTATTTTTAATTTATCTCATTTAATAGTTTAGTCATTTAAACTAACTACATCTTCTGTTGTAAAACCAAAGTAGGTTCCTAACCTAGATGCAATTTGATCTAATTGGTCATCTGTAATAGACCATAAACCATTATCAGCCTCTAACATTGTTATAGTACCTGCGATTTGATTTTTTTCAACTTGCTGTCCGTTAATTTCAACAAATCGTAGTGATTGTAAAAAACCATATGCTTCAGATAATGCATGTAAACTATTTGCATCTTTAGCTCCTTTTCCTTTTAATAGGTAATGTGCAGCCATCACCCCTATTACTTTAGATACTGATACTCTAATAGTTTCAGCTTGCTTTCTTGCTAGTTCATAATCATTAGCATCTACTGCTGCTCTTCCTAATTTGAATGCATTGTACACATCATCAAAAGTTCCTTTAAACTTACTATCGTTATCAACACTTTTAATATAAGAGTTCAAAAAACCTTTTCTGTCGTCTAAAGAATTAACTGGTTTTGCAGGATCTTCTTCTAAACCAAATAAATACCCATAAGCTTCATCCCAACCATGTTGTAAAGCTGTATAATTTTTGGTGGCATCTCCTTTATATGGTTTTCCAGCTTCATGATCTGCTTTATTAGCATCAATAAATTTTTGAGAAACATATTTGTTTATCATTTGATCTGCAATCACAGAACCTATTAATGTTTTAGCTACTGCTTGATTGTACTCAACTCCTTTAGCACTTACATAAACTGTTCTACTACCTGTAATTAGTTTTCCTGCTGTACCTGCGGCTGCATCTGTATTCCAATTAGCATATACTTCTGTGGCATGGTCTTCAATCCATCCATCCATTTTTAACCTTAACTCATCTGTTTCTACAGCATCTACGTTAGAGTTTGTAGCAGAAGCCACAGTACCTCTAAGTTTTTTCCCTGAAGTGTTTAATGATGCATCTTCAAAACCTGTACCCTCTTTAAACATTTCTTCTAACTGAGCCAGAGTTTTGGTATTAATTCCAAGCGCATCCTTTAACTCTTTAGCCATTTTTAAACGTGCTACTTGTCCTGAAAAACTAACGTTAGATTTATTATCTTTTCCATTAAAAGCATAGGTAGCTGGAGCTTCTACTGGTTGTTTTACATCATTGTCATTATCATCTGAACAAGATGTAAATACTAAAGCTGACACAGCTATCATAGAAAGGATTACTCTTTTCATTTTTATTTAGATTAAGTTTTAATTAATTTTATTCGGCAAATTTATATAAGAAATCTAACCTCACAAATCTTATTAAGACTTATTTTAAATAAATTTCAGCAATTTTAGTTATTTACATAACTAACAATACTTTAAAACTACTTTTGTTTAAGAAAATTAACAACAGCCTTACGTATATCGTGTGCTATTTCTTCCTTTTTTGGTGTATAAATATTTAAAACTCCTTCACTTTTATCTGAAAGTATTGGAATGTCAAGTCCTCTTAATAAGTAATCAGAGAAAGCAACAGTATAGGTTTCGTTTTCTTGAAGTTTACCATTTTTAAGTATCCATTCTCCGTTCGTTTTATTAGCATTAAATCGTTGTAAATAAGCTCCTGTCCCTGAAGATTCTACTCCAAAATCTAATACCTTTTTTAATAAACTTCCCTTAATTTTAACTTTTAAAATCTCACCTCCATATGGTAACACTCTAAAGATATCTACAGCATTTACGTCTCCAGCCAACACATCATCTATTCTTACAGATCCACCATTTACTAAAGCACAGTCTACTTCATTATTATAAGCTAAGCTCATTGATTCTGCAATAATTTCACCCATATTGGTTTGTACAACTCTAATTGTACTTTCTCTTGCATCTAAAGGTTCAGCTGCCTTGTATATTACTTCATAAGGATTCGATACTACTTCTTGAATTTTATCTTCTAAGACTGCTTGCCATTTATCTACAACTTCTTTTACATTCGCATCAAAAGGGATTGATTTATTAATTTCTTTTAATTCTGATTTAAAGTTAACTTTTTTTGTTTTAGGGTTGTATTCAAATCTATGAATATATGCTGTTTTTGCGTTAGCGTCTGCTTTTGCAACTGTAACCTCTCCTACTCTTGTGTAACTATTGGTGTGTTCATGCCCTCCCATTATTAGTGGCACATTTGGTAAAAGTTTTGCTATTTTTTTGTCTTGTGTAAGTGATGCATGAGTTAACCCTAATACAATGTCAACTTTATCTTTTATTTCGTTATATGAACGTTGTATCTCTTTGTACATATCTCCATAATGCACATAATTTCTTGGATTAGAAGGAATGCAAACACTTATAAACCCTACTTTTAAATTCGTTCCATCAGAATTCTTAAATTCTTTAATGAAAGAATCTTTTAAAGTTTCTTTTTTGCCATCAATGATTTTATAAAAATAAGAGTGTTTACCATCAGCGTTATGCAGCACATTGGCAGATATCCAATCAAACTTACTCTCATTCAAACGATTTTGTAAATGTGTATAACTTAAATCGAATTCATGATTTCCAAATGCTACAAGGTCAAAATTCATGGCATTCATGACTTCTACCATCTGTTTTCCTCTTACTCTATCTCCATTATACTTCATTGTTCCTAATAAAGAAGGTGATAAAAAATCTCCTGCCAATACTAACATTGTATTTTTATTTTCTTTTAGAAGTTGTTTATGTACCGTTTCAACTCTAGCCATTCCACCATACATTCCTCCCTGAATTGGAGCTATTTCATACACATCGTTTAGTTGTAGTAATGTAAAATAGGTTTTATCAGTATCTTTTTTAAACTGATACGTTGTTTCTGATGTAGTTGTATTGATTTTCTTTTTTGGAGAACCACAACTAACTAAAGTGCAAGTTATTAAAAGTAGTAATAGGGTTTTAAATTGCTTCATTTGGTTTTTTTTATAAGAAAACCAAATTTACAAATTCTAGTGAAGATATTGACGTGTGTTTTGTCTTATCATTTTTCGATATTCTACCAATTCTGGAAATTGGTAAAAGAAGTTTATTTTTTTATGCGCTATAGTTCTAGGCTTCTTTATTTTAGGTCTTAACACAAAAGCTGTCCAGCTTTCAACAATATCTTCTTCTGGACTTTCAGCAGCGTAATCTGTAAGGAACTCTGTTCGATTATTTAAGTATAAATCATACAGCTTTTCTACACAGTTTGCTTCGGTATAGTAATTTGCTTCAGTGTAACAATATTTTCGTTGAATAACATCCCAACGGTTTAATAGCCCTCCTTTCCAAAATATATTAACAAACCTATTGATATAACTATTTTTGTAGGCTTCTCCTTCAAGAGTTAAATACAACTCTCCTTCTTCTTGCTTCCTTTTTTCTGTAGGTCTTATTTGAGTCCTATTTAATGTTAGTAAGTGTCCGAACTCATGCACTAAAGTATACACAGACTCATGAAGCCTTCTTTTATCTTTAGTTTCAAAATTAACATCTCTAATATCAATTTCTAATTGCCATTTGTCATTTTTTGAACTCAATGCAACTAAAGCTCCTGTTTTTTCATCTACGCCATCCGTCATTAAAACAATACGTTTTATATATTTCTGAGTGAGTTCTTTTGGAAAAATCCTATTAAATTCACCCCAGTAATAGGCCGCTAACTCATCGCTTACTAACTCATTTTTAACCACTTTACTACCTTTCACATTCCATACTCCTATTCTCTCACTATCTGTAGATTGAGAAAAGGCTGAAATAAAGAAAAATAGAAAAATAATATTTAATTTCGTCATCTTTAAAAAACTTCTAGTGCCTTATTATAAGCACTTTCAAAACTCATTGGTTTAATATTGGTTGTTACTTTATTTGCTGTAAAATAAGACAATAACTTTTCTGTTGGCATATTACCTGTTAACTCATCTTTCGCCATTGGACAACCTCCATACCCTTTTATAGCTCCATCAAAACGTCGGCAACCTGCTTTAAAAGCACTGTCAACTTTTTCATGCCATTTAGCTGGTGTTGTATGTAAATGAGCTCCGAATTCTATTTGAGGATAACTAGGTATTAAGTTTGAAAATAAGTAGTCTATATCTTCAGGTGTTGAGCTTCCAATTGTGTCTGACAAAGATAAGATTTTAACACCAAACGCCGAAAGTTTTTCTGTCCATTCTCCAACTATTTCCACACTCCATGGATCTCCATAAGGATTTCCAAATCCCATTGACAAGTAAGCTACTACTTCTTTGTTTGTTCGGTTAGCAATAGCCAACACTTCTTTCAAAGTATCAATAGATTGTTCAATCGTTTTGTGCGTATTACGCATTTGAAAATTTTCTGATATTGAAAAAGGATACCCTAAATAATCAATCTCTTCAAACTGAGATGCATCATTTGCTCCACGTACATTTGCTACAATTGCTAAAAGTTTACTTTTAGTTGTTGATAAATCTAATTTCGATAAAACTTCAGCTGTATCTTTCATTTGTGGAATTGCCTTTGGCGATACAAAGCTTCCAAAATCAATCGTATCAAATCCCACTTTTAACAGTGAATTGATATATGTTGCCTTCGCCTCTGTGGGAATAAAATGGCTTTTAATTCCTTGCATTGCGTCCCTTGGACATTCAATAATTTTAACACTGTTAACCATTGTGCCAAATATACGTATTTTGATTCATTTTTTTACCTTGCGTTACTTGCTCTAATTCAACCAAAAAAAGAATACACAATTAATTAATTATCAACAAAATACCAAATAAAAAAGTTTAAATTCTGAAATTTTACTTTAAAAAATTTATTTTTATTAAAATAAACTGTCACAATTTAAAAGTTAATTTGTCTCTAGTATAGAATGATTTCATTGGAGTCGCAACAAACACATATCAACCAACTAATCGAACGCTGTAAGAAAAACGATAACTCTGCACAAATGCAGGTGTATGAAAGCTATTACAAAGCCATGTATAATACATCATATCGTATTTTAAAAGACGAATTCGAAGCAGAAGATTTAATTCAAGAAGCATTTTTAACTGCTTTTACGAAATTAGATACTTTTAAAGGTGAAGTTGCTTTTGGAGCTTGGTTAAAAAGAATTGTAATTAATAAGAGTTTAACCCAATTAAAGAAAGTTACTCGATATGATGAAGTAAGAATGGACGTGATTCCTAGCTATGAAGTTGAAGATATAGAGATAGATTATAGTTCACTAGAAGTTAAAAGAGTTATAAACTGTTTACAAAGCTTAAAGGATAATTACAGAATTGTATTGACTTTAAACCTAATTGAAGGCTATGATTATGAAGAAATCGCTCAAATACTAAATTATACTAATGAAAATGTACGAACAACAGTATCAAGAGCAAAAAAGAAGTTAAAACAAGTATTAACTACTAATACTAATAAAACACAAATATATGGAGGATAAACTGCATCAATTTTTTAAAGAGAATGATTTTGATGTTTTTGAGCCTCATCAAGGACATTTAAATCGATTTCAGCGCAAGCTAGAAGCTCCGAAAAAACCTAAAAAACCATCGTTTTTTTGGATGAGTATTGCAGCATCTGTAGTATTGGTTTTAGGTTTTTACCTTGGTAGCTACCAACAAAAAAACACATACGACTTAGCCGATATTTCACCTAAAATGGCAGAAGCTCAAAACTTTTTTGTTACAACCATAAATCAAGAACTAAAAGAGGTTGAACAATATAGAAATTTAGAAACTGAAACGGTTATTGAAGATTCTTTAAACGAAATTGAAGAACTAGAGGACCAATACAAAACCCTTGTAAAAGAATTATCTAAAAGAGAAAACAAACATCAAATTATCAGAGAAATGATACAAAATTATCAACAACGATTAGATGTCTTAGAAAAACTTCTTTTACGATTAGAATTACAACAAAACCCTACAAAATTAGAAATATTAGAAGATGAAATTATATAAACTACTTTTCCTACTCTTATTCATTCCTACACTTTTAGTAGCTAATGATAAAAAACACGAAAAAAGCAAAAATATACGTAAAACTTTTTCTGTTAACAAAAATGCTACCTTATACATTAACAATAAATACGGTAATGTAAACGTAACTACTTGGAATGAAAACAGAATAGAAATCAACGTAAAAATTACCGTAAAAGGGAGTGATTTATCTAACGTTGAACGTAAACTAAAAGCTATTGATGTTCGATTTGAGTCTACTCCTAGTTTAGTAGAAGCAAGAACTATTATTGAAAAAACAAAATCTAGCTGGTCATGGTGGGGCAGCAATAACACAAACTATAAGATTAATTACTTTGTTAAAATGCCAGTTACCAATAATGCCGATTTAAACAATAAGTACGGAAATATTGAATTAGACAAACTAGAAGGTAAGTCCAATATTAATTGTGATTATGGTAAAATACAAATTGACCAATTACTAAATGAAACTAATAACATTAATTTAGATTACTGTGGTACTTCTGAAATTAATTTTATGAAATCAGGAAACCTAAGTGTTGATTACTCTAAGTTAGCTATTATAAAGTCAGAAAACTTAAAAGTAAATGCCGACTATTCTACCATGAAAATAGGTACAGCAAACAATGTTGACTTTAATAGTGATTATGGAAGTATTTCTATAGATGACGCCTCAAATATTAATGGTAATTCTGATTATGCTAGTATAAAAATTGGAACTCTTAGAAAAAACTTAAAAATTGATACTGATTATGGTGGTGTCAGAGTTAGAAATATTGAAAAAGGTTTTGAAAGCATTGTTATTGATGGAAGTTATGCCGGTATTAAACTTGGTACCAGTAGTAATAACAACTTTAATTTTACTATTGATCTAGGTTATGCCGGGTTTGGATATCCTGATAACCATGTAAAAATGTTTAAAAGCATTAGTAAATCTTCTAAAAAATATTACGAAGGAACTTTTGGTAAAGACAACTCTAACTCTTCTATTACTATAAAATCTAGATACGGAGGCGTTTCTTTAAAATTAAATGATTAACCCAACAACTTACAAATTATACTACAATGAAAAAATTAGCAATCTTATTATTAACTCTTTTTTTTAGTTTCCAAACACAGGCACAAAGCTGGTGGAATTCAAAAAAAATTGAAGGTAACGGAAAAGTTATTACAGAAACTAGAAAGATTAGTTCTTTTGACAAAGTAAACGTTGGAGGTTCCTTTGATGTTTATTTAATTGATGGAACTGAAGGTAAAATAACCTTAGAAGGAGAAGAGAATATTTTAAAGTACATTGAAACTGAAGTTAAAAACGGAAAATTAAATGTGCACTTTAAACAAAATACCAATATTAAAGCTACAAAAAAACTAACAGTAACCATTCCTTTTGAAAAGATTGAAGCTGTTGCTTTGGGAGGATCTGGAAATGTAATTGCAAAAAAGCGCATAAAAGCTGATGAAGTTTCTTTTAGCTTAGGAGGCTCAGGAAACATTATAGCTAGTGTAGACGCTAATACAGTAAAAGCTTCTATAGGTGGTTCGGGGAACATTAAACTAAAAGGAAAAGGTGACAACTTAAAATGTTCTATTGGTGGTTCGGGAAATGTAAAAGCATATGACTTAAAAACAAGCTCTTTAAAAGCTAGCATTGCTGGCTCTGGCGATGTATCAGCCACTGTTAATAATAGAATTAAAGCTACAATAGTAGGCTCTGGGAGTATATATTATAAAGGAAAACCATCAGACATAGACAAGACAGCTCTAGGCTCAGGAAGTGTTATTGATAGAAATTAAAACACCTTAACTAACTACAAAAAAAATCCGCTGTAAATTTACAGCGGATTTTTTATTATCTAAATTTACTTTCTTATTGTAACGAAGCCAAACTAGCTTTAATCGTTTCAATTTTAGCTAAGGTATCTGATTCTTTTTTACGCTCTAAAGTGATTACTTGCTCTGGCGCATTGCTTACAAATCGTTCGTTAGACAACTTCTTTTGAATTCCTGTTAAGAAGCCTTCAGCACGTTTTAATTCTCCATTTAACTTCGTTATTTCAGCTTCTACATCAATGGTATCTAACGAAATTGGAACAAAGTATTCGTTTGATTTCACACGGAATGATGCTGCTCCTTCTACTTTATTAGTAACATAGTTAATTTCTGAAGCATTTGTTAACTTTTGAATTACTACATCAAACTCTTTAGTGAAGTTTTCGTTATTTACAATAGATAACTCTATCGCATCTTTAAACGAAATATTTTTATTTTTTCTAATTGTTCTAATTCCTGAAACCACACCTGTAGCAAACTCAAAATTTGTGATTAATTCTTCGTTTGTTTCTCCTACAGTTGGGTATTTTGCTATAATTAAAGCATCTTCTGGAGTTCTTTCTGTAATATGCTGCCAAATTTCCTCTGTTAAGAAAGGCATAAATGGATGCAATACTTTTAAATTATTCTCTAATACTTCTATTACAGCCTTGTATGTTTTTGCATCAATTGGTTGTTGGTATCCTGGTTTAACGATTTCTAATAACCATGAAGAAAAATCATCAGTAATTAACTTGTAAATAGCCATTAATGCATCCGATAAACGATACTTACTAAAGTGATCTTCTATTTCTAGTAATACTTTACTAAACTTCGCTTCGTACCAAGCTAGTCCTATTTTAGCAGTTTCTGGTTGGGCTAAACTTTCATCTACTTCCCATCCTTTAATTAAACGGAAAGTGTTCCAGATTTTGTTAGCGAAGCCTTTTCCTTGTTGACATAAATCTTCATCAAATAATAAATCGTTTCCAGCAGCAGCACTTAATAACAATCCAACACGAACTCCATCAGCACCAAAATCTTCTATTAATTTTAAGGCATTTGGTGAGTTTCCTAAGGATTTACTCATTTTTCTACGCTGCTTGTCTCGTACCAACCCTGTTAAATATACGTTTTCAAACGGACGTTGATCTTTGTATTCGTATCCAGCAATTATCATACGTGCTACCCAGAAAAATAAAATATCTGGTCCCGTTACTAAATCGTTTGTTGGATAGTAGTACTTGATTTCTTCATTCTCAGGATTACGGATTCCGTCGAAAACCGACATTGGCCATAACCAAGAAGAAAACCATGTATCTAAGGCATCTGGATCTTGTTTTAAGTCAGAAGCAGTTAACGATGCATTTCCTGTTTTTTCTTGAGCTAGTTTTACTGCATCTTCAATATTCTCAGCAACAACAAAGTCTTCTTTACCATCTCCAAAATAGAACGCAGGAATTTGTTGTCCCCACCATAATTGACGAGAAATATTCCAATCACGAATGTTTTCCATCCAGTGACGATAGGTATTTTCAAACTTTTTTGGAAATAACTTTACCTCTCTACCTTCTCCTAAAACAGCATCGATAGCTGGTTTTACTAAGTCTTCCATTTTTAAGAACCACTGATCAGATAATCTTGGTTCAATTACGGCTTTAGTTCTTTCAGAGGTTCCTACTTTATTGGTATGAACTTCCGTTTTTACTAAAAAACCTTTTTCTTCTAATTCTTTGGTAATTTCTTTTCGAACTACAAAACGATCTTTTCCTTCATAATGTAATCCGAATGAATTTAAACTAGCATCCTCATTAAAAATATCTATTACTTCTAATTTGTGCTTATCACCTAAAGCTTTATCATTTTCATCATGTGCAGGAGTTACTTTTAAACACCCAGTACCAAATTCAACATCTACATATTCGTCTTCAATAATTGGTATTTCTCTATTACATAAAGGTACAATTGCTTTTTTACCTTTTAAATGTGTAAAACGCTCATCATTTGGATTTATACAGATTGCAGTATCTCCTAAAATAGTTTCAGGGCGCGTTGTTGCAATGACAACTTTTTCGTCAGAACCAACAATATTGTACTGTAAATAGTATAAATTTCCTTGACGCTCTTCGTAAATCACTTCTTCATCAGAAAGCGTTGTTTTTGCTTCAGGATCCCAATTTACCATACGGTAACCACGATAAATCAATCCTTTGTTATACAAATCAACAAATACTTTAATCACTGATTCTGACAACGCAGGATCCATAGTAAATGCTGTACGTTCCCAATCGCACGAAGCTCCTAACTTTTTTAATTGGTCTAAAATGATTCCTCCATACTCGTTCTTCCATTCCCAAGCATGTGCTAAGAACTCTTCACGAGTTAAATCATTCTTATCAATTCCTTGTTCTTTTAACTTCGCTACCACTTTTGCTTCTGTAGCAATTGAGGCATGATCAGTACCTGGAACCCAACATGCATTTTTTCCTTGTAAACGGGCACGACGAATTAACACATCTTGAATCGTATTATTTAACATATGCCCCATATGTAATACCCCTGTGACGTTAGGTGGTGGTATAACAATTGTATAGGGTTCGCGTTCATCTACTTCTGAATGAAAGTAATTGTGCTTCATCCAGTAATCGTACCATTTTCCTTCTACTTCTTTAGAATTATATTTTGATGGAATATTCATATGTTATGTGTATCTTTATGGTTAATAATTTAACATTTTTTAACCTTTGGCATTGTTTTTGAAATTCGATTAGCAAAAATACAACTATCTATGAGGTACAGAAAATTAGAGGTTGTTTTTTTAGAACTTAAAGAAATAATACTAAATTTGTAGCGGCTAATATCCCTAAAAAATTAATTTTTAACATTATGAAAACAATTTTATCATTTATCGCTGTTTGCTTTATTACCTTAACAGTAAGCGCACAAGAATTTAAATTTGAATCTGAAACTATTGACTATGGAAAGATAGCTTATGGGTCTGAAGGAAAACGCGTATTTGAATTCACGAACGTAGGAGAATCTCCAATTATCATAAAAGATATTGTATCTCCTTGTGGATGTACAGTACCTACTAAACCTGAAGAACCAATTATGCCTGGTAAAAAAGGACAAATTGAGGTTTCTTATGACACGAAAAGACTAGGAGGTTTCTCTAAAACTTTAACTGTTATTTCAAATGCTAAAAACAAAAGAAAAAGAGTTAAAATTAAAGGATTCATTGTAAAAGATGCTACTCCTTCAAAAGAGAAAAGTACAGTAAGTGATAGTTAAGGACTTATCTTAATATAAAAAAAAGCTCAACTTAAGTTGAGCTTTTTTTTATATTCTTTGTTCTAACCTAAACATAAATTTTAATCGAACTCCTCCCCTCTCTATTTCCATCCTCATTTTCTTACCTGGCTTTGTATGAAATATTTCTATAATTTCATTTAAATGATATTCATGTGACGGTCTTCCATTAACCCTCTTAATAACATCACCTACTTGAAGCCCCGCTTTAAATGCAGGTGAGTTTTCTACTACTTTATCTATTTTATACTTAGGTTTGAAACGATAAAAGAAAGTGCTAACTAAAGAAATTACATTGTTTTTAGGAGTTTGATTATTCAAACTATAACTATCTTCAAACTTAGTTGCTCCTTTTTCTTTTATTAACTCTTGTCCATCATATACTATATGAAGACCACTCATATTGTAATAAAACCCTTTATTTAATGAAGCATTTTTTTTGAGTATTACTCTTTTATTGGGGTAATCAATCCAAATCTTAAAACGTTTCAAAATTCCTCCACCAATACTACCATTTCTTTCTTTAAATTGTCTTGCATTAAAAGTTGATGAAGAATCTAAGAAAGATACAGTCGGTTCCACTATTTTAAACTTACCCATAGAAATTTTTGGAACCCTACTTCGATTACCATAAATAGTACCACTGAAACCTTCACCAATTATATCTTTAAAAAACTTTTTAGGTGTTTTTAACTCTTCTTTTGTTCCTTCAAACAGCCAAACAGCGTCACTACCCCCAGTATCTATTAAAAGTTTTACAGGTAACATTCTGTTCGCTACTGTATCAACCTGTACTTTAACATTTATATATGGTTTGTTTCTATAAAATTGTAATGGAAAACTTTCACATTTATTACATACATTCAAATCATATGTTTTAGGATTGTAAAAATCAATCCGTTTACTTACATAGTTAATCTTAACTATAACGTCTTTTAATAAATCATACCCTATAATCCCATGAATGGTTGTCCCCATTTTAGCGGAAATATCAAATGCATCTTTCAAAATAACATATAGCCCTTGATTAGAACTAGTAATGTTTTTAATTCTAAAATTATTACCTCTAGAAAATAAAGCTTCTACTGGTTCCCCACTACCTAAACCTCTTATAAATACCTTTTTTACATTATTTAGGCCAATACTATCTTTAGAAGTCAAATTAAATAAGATTGTTCTATTTACACCTGTATCTAATATAAATGATAACTGATGCCCGTTAATTTCCAACGGAATGACTACTAAATTATTGATTAACTGAAATCTTATCGATTGCTTATCAGTTTCTTCCCCTAAAAACTGAAAATTTTGTTGAGTAAAAGCAGACACGCTAAAAAAAAGCGCAAAAAAATATAGTAATAATCTATTCAAAAGAACTTGTTTTATAGTTATATACTTAAAGATACAATCTTCATTTTAGAATTTCTTGTTTTTATGATTTTTTTAACCGTTTTTTTTCCAATAAACATTCTGATACTCTCAAATATATTTCGCAATTTTGCTTTTCAAACAACTAATTTATATTAAAATGCCATCAATTTCTAGTAAAGGAAATGCTATGCCTCAATCACCAATTCGTAAATTGGTTCCTTTTGCTGAGGCCGCTAAAAAAAATGGAACAAAAGTTTACCATTTAAACATTGGTCAACCTGATATTAAAACACCACAAGTTGCTTTAGATGCTGTAAAAAATAATACTATTGAAGTGTTATCATATGCTAGATCTGAAGGTTCAGAAGAATATAGAACCAAGTTAGCTAATTATTATGCTAAAAACGACATTCATGTAAATGCTAACAATATTATTGCTACTACTGGAGGATCTGAAGCTTTACTTTTTAGTATTGGTAGTATAACTGACCCAGGAGACGAGATAATCATCCCTGAGCCTTTTTATGCTAACTATAATGGTTTTTCTACTGCTTCAGGTGTAAAAGTAGTTCCTGTTATTTCTAAAATTGAAGATAATTTTGCCTTACCTGCAATTGAAGATTTTGAGAAATTAATCACTCCAAAAACCAAAGCAATTTTAATCTGTAACCCAGGAAATCCAACCGGATACCTATATAGTAAGGAGGAAATTGAAAAACTAAAACAAATTGTATTAAAACATGATTTGTTTTTAATCGCTGATGAAGTGTATCGTGAATTTACGTACGGTGGAGAAAAACACAATTCAGTAATGACTTTAGAAGGCTTAGGGCAAAATGCTATTATGATTGATTCTGTTTCTAAACGCTACAGCATGTGTGGCGCAAGAATTGGTTGCATTGTTTCTAGAAACGAAGAATTCATTAATACTGCTCTTAAATTTGCACAAGCACGTTTAAGTCCGCCAACATATGCTCTAATTGCTAGTGAAGCAGCTTTAGATACTCCTCAAAGTTATTTTGATGAAGTTATTGAAGAGTATGAGGATCGTAGAAATACATTAATTACTGAATTACAGAAAATCGATGGAGTAAAAGTTGCGAACCCTAAAGGAGCTTTTTACTGTGTAGCTGAATTACCGGTTAAAGATACTGACGATTTTGCACAATGGATTTTAGAAGAATTCAATGATAATAACGAAACGGTAATGGTAGCCCCTGCAAGTGGATTCTACTCTACCGAAGGTGAAGGAAAGAATCAAGTTCGTATTGCCTATGTTTTAAACAAAGCTGATTTAAAACGTTCGGTTGAAATATTAAAAAGTGCCTTAGAAAAATATAATAGTTAATTGAATATTCAAGAAAACATATCTTTAAAAGAGTACAACACGTTTGGCATTAATGTAAATGCCAAACGTTTTGTTTCTATTACTTCTGTATACCAACTACAACAACTTTTAAAAGAAGAAAAAGACATTTTTTTAATTTCTGGTGGTAGTAACATGTTACTTACTAAAGATATTGAAACCCTAGTTGTACATATTGATATTAAAGGAATTTCTATCGATAGAGAAAATCATAACGATATCCGCATAACTGTAAATGCTGGTGAAAACTGGCATGAGTTCGTCTTATGGTGTGTTTCTCAAAACTACGGTGGATTGGAAAACTTATCTTTAATTCCTGGGAATGTAGGTACCTGCCCAATCCAGAACATTGGAGCTTATGGTGTTGAAGTAAAAGACACTATAACAAAAGTAGAAGCGATTGAAATTGAAACAGGAAAGCTAATTTCTTTTGCTGCGGAAGAATGTAAATTTGGATATAGAAATTCTATTTTTAAGAATGAAGCTAAAGGAAAGTACATACTAACTTCTGTTAGTTTTCAGTTGACAAAAAACAATCATAAACTTAATACTTCTTACGGAGCTATAGAATCTGAGTTGTCTTCAAAAGGAATTACAAATCCGACGATTAAAGATATTTCTGATGCTGTTATTGTCATTCGTCAGTCAAAATTACCTGATCCAAAAGAAATTGGTAATAGCGGAAGTTTCTTTAAAAATCCAGTGATTCCTAAAAAACACTTTGAAAAGCTTAAAGAAAAACACGCTAATATTCCTTCGTATGTAATTTCAGACACTGAAGTTAAAGTGCCAGCTGGTTGGTTAATTGAACAAAGTGGATTTAAAGGAAAGAATTTTGGTAATTACGGGGTTCATGAAAAACAAGCCTTAGTTTTAGTTAACTATGGTAATGCTACAGGGAAAGAAATTTACGAATTAGCACAAAAAATTCAGCAGACTATTAAAGATAAATTTGATATAAAACTTGAGATAGAAGTCAATATTATTAAATAAAAAAGGAGCACGTATTGTGCTCCTTTTTTATTTCTCTATTCTTTATCAAACAAAACTTTATAAATAAAACCTCCTACAACTGCTCCTGCAATCGGTGCTACCCAAAATAGCCATACTTGTGACAAATAACCTCCACCAGCAAATAATGCTTGACTCATAGAGCGAGCTGGATTCACAGAAGTATTGGTAATCGGAATACTTATTAAATGAATTAGAGTTAACCCTAAACCAATTGCAATTGGAGCAAAACCTTTAGGTGCATTTTTATGAATACTTCCTAAAATTATTAACAAGAAAAACATAGTTAATAAAAACTCCGCTATAAAAGCTGCTGTTAAGTTATATCCTCCAGGAGACAACTCTCCATAACCGTTTGCTGCAAAACCTCCTAGCGATTCAAATCCTCTATTATTTGTTACTATTACATACAAACAAGTAGCTGCCAAAACAGCACCAACTAATTGAGAAATGATATAAGGAAGTACCTCCTTTGCTGTATGATTTCCTCCTACCCATAAACCTATAGTAACGGCAGGATTAAAATGCCCCCCAGAAATATGTCCAACAGCATACGCCATTGTTAACACTGTTAAACCAAAAGCCAGTGCAACGCCTGCAAAACCAATTCCTAACTCTGGAAAACCCGCTGCAAAAATAGCACTACCACAACCTCCAAAAACTAACCAAAATGTCCCGAAAAATTCGGCAAAATATTTTTTCATATTCATAATTTTAAATTAATTGATTATTATCTATGACACTTAAACAAATAAAAGTCACACTGTTATAAATCTACAATAATTTAATTCTAAAAGAAAACGTGAAGTTTGTATCTTTGCAATACAAAACAATACATCATGAAATTAATTTTTGTTACCATAGGATTATTAGCGTTAGCATTTGCTGGAATTGCCATTAAAATTTGGGCAAAAAAAGACGGAGAGTTTGCTGGTACTTGTGCTAGCCAAAACCCGATGTTAAACGAAAGTGGTGAAGCTTGTGGATTTTGTGGTAAAACCCCAGATCAGTTCGATACATGTAGTGAGCCTGAGCATAATTAAGCATAACACTTCTCAACTAACCTTTTACTTTCTTTACAATACATACTCCTACTCTACGCTCCTTATGTAGCTATGGCTGTACAGATAGTGTATTAACTTATTTTAACATATCTCTCTTGGAAAATCAACATAAGAAAGTTTTGTTTTATTGCTACCATTCCTTGATATTTGTTTAGTATTGCTGCAAATTAGTATCTTTATATCAAATCAAATTTCGAAACCTAAGCATTGGAAATAAATCAAGAAAAAGTACTTCACCACATTCAACAGGCAAAAAACGGAAATCAAATATCTTTTAATTATTTATTAGATACTTTTTGGGGAACAGTATACGCTTTTCAGTTAAAAAAAACCAAGAATGATAATGATGCTGAAGATATTACCATTCAAACTTTTTCTAAAGCTTTTGATAGAATTGAAACTTTTGATGAAAACTATCAGTTTAAAACTTGGTTGATTACAATTTCTAAAAATGTATATATCGATTCTCTTCGAAAGAAAAAATCTACCATATACACACAAACAACCGAAGAACAAGAAAAAGAAGTCTATGCTGTTGTTGATGATGCTCCTTCACCTGAAGACAAAATTATTACCGAACAAAACTTAGCAAAACTTCTAAAAGACATCAAAAAATTGAAACCTAAGTATCAAGAAATCATAAATCTTCGTTACTTTCAAGAGTTAAGCTATAAGGAAATCTCTGAGCAGATAGAAGAACCTATGAATAATGTAAAGGTGAAGTTACTTCGTGCAAAAAAATTATTAGCTGAAATAATAAAGAAATCATAAATTGCAAAACCATAAAAATCAAAACCTTATGATTTTACAGTTTCATGAAAGAGGAAAAAACTTACACAAAAAGGAGCTTTATAAAGAATTTCAACAAAAAAGAGTAAGGAAAAAGTATCTAATAACTTTGTTTGAAAAGTTAAAAAATAGTAACTACTTAAACTTTTAAGCTCTCTTTTTTTATGAAAAAATCTCTCTTAAACCTATTAGGTCCTGGAATATTATTTGCTGGTGCTGCTATAGGTGTTTCTCATTTAGTACAATCAACCAGAGCTGGCGCCGACTTTGGATTTGGCTTACTTTGGGCACTACTGCTAGTACATATTATTAAATACCCATTTTTTCAGTTTGGTCCTCGGTATGCTACTGCAACTGGCGAAACGCTGTTAGATGGATATAAAAAACTAGGAAAAGGAGTTTTAATAAGTTATTTTATCTTAAATATCGCTACCATGTTTACCATTCAAGCAGCTGTTACCATTGTTACAGCTAGTTTGGCTTCTAATCTTTTTGGTATTTCCTTTGATTTAGTTACTTGGTCAGTACTAATTATGTTCGTTAGTATTGTATTCTTAGGTATAGGAAAATACAAGTTTTTAGACAACCTAATGAAGTACATTATTGCTATTTTAACCATTAGTACCATAGTAGCAGTAAACATTGCTTTATTTAAAACTAATAAAGGCTTTAGCTTTCAACAAATAGTGCCTAGTGGAACTGCTCAGGTAACATTTTTAATTGCTTTTTTAGGATGGATGCCTGCTCCTTTAGATATTTCTATTTGGCATTCTTTGTGGTCGGTAGAAAAAAACAAAACTACTTTTGAAAAAATAAAACCCAAACAAGCTATTTTTGATTTTAACGTTGGATATATCGGAGCTTTATTTTTAGGAGTTTGTTTTGTTATGTTAGGGGCATTGGTTATGTATCAATCAGGAGAATCTTTCTCTAGTAAAGGAACTATTTTTGCCTCTCAACTCATCAACTTATATACTAAAAACTTAGGAGAATTTTCTTCAGTTTTTATTGGAGTAGCAGCTTTTACAACTATGTTTAGTACTACAATTACAACTTTAGATGCTTCTCCTAGAGCCATGGAAAAATCTTCTAACTTACTTTTCCCTAAAAAAAGAAAGTTAAACTATTGGTTTTGGTTAGTGTTACTAATGTTTGGAACCTCTGTTATTTTATACTATTTTTTAAGTGATATGGTTTTCCTTGTACGAATAGCCACTGTATTATCTTTTTTAACAGCTCCTTTTTATGCAATCCTAAACTATATCTTAATCACTGGTAAGCATACACCAAAAAAACACAGACCAGGTATCGGCTTACGTATTTTAAGCCTTGTTGGTATCGTTTTTTTATTCGGATTTAGTATTTGGTTTTTACTTAGTTTATAAATCTTTTCTTTGTAAATTTGCAGTTCAATTTTTATGGAATGGCAAACGAAACTGTAGCAACACCAGAAAGAACGAAAAAACCAAAATGGTTACGTGTAAAATTACCTGTAGGAAAAAAATACACTGAACTAAGAGGGCTTGTTGATAAATATAAACTGAACACCATTTGTACCAGTGGAAGCTGCCCTAACATGGGAGAATGCTGGGGAGAAGGTACAGCTACCTTTATGATTTTAGGTAATACTTGTACACGTTCTTGTGGATTTTGTGGTGTTAAGACTGGACGTCCTGATACTGTAGAATGGGATGAACCTGAAAAAGTAGCTCGCTCAATAAAAATAATGGATATTAAGCATGCGGTAATTACTTCGGTTGACCGTGATGACTTGAAAGATGGAGGTTCTATTATTTGGTCTGAAACAGTACAAGCTATCCGTAGAGCTAATCCAAATACGACTTTAGAAACTCTAATTCCAGATTTTCAAGGAAACGAAAAGTTAATAGACCGTATCATTGAAGTGGCTCCTGAAGTAGTTTCTCATAATATGGAAACTGTACGTCGTTTAACTCGTGAGGTTCGTATTCAAGCGAAATACGATCGTAGTTTAGGTGTTTTAAAATACTTAAAAGATAACGGAATGCGTACCAAATCGGGAATTATGCTTGGTTTAGGAGAAACAGAAGACGAAGTAATACAAACCATGAAAGATTTACGTGGTGTTGGATTAGATGTTATAACTATTGGTCAATATTTACAGCCTAGTAAAAAGCATTTACCTGTTAAGGAATTCATAACACCTGACCAGTTCAAGAAATACGAAACATTGGGGTTAGAAATGGGCTTTATGTACGTGGAAAGTGGAGCTTTAGTACGTTCTTCATATAAAGCACATAAACACGCTAGCTAACCTTAAATTAAAATATTCTTAACTTTTTAACGGTTTAACGTTAAAAAAATGTCAAATAATTAAATTTTAAATAAAGTACGCCTTTTTATTTATAATTTTGGCACAGATATTGGAAACAACAATACCGTAAGCAAGTAACATTGTTTTCATTGTGTAAATTATTTGAATTAGTTGATTAACAAAGAAGCCCGCTCAATTGAGCGGGCTTCTTGTTTTATAATTGTATTATAAATAAACTTACTTAAATAGCTCTAATTATATCATATTTAGTTATAATATGATGTTTCCCATTTTCTAAATCAACTAAAACTGCTTGATTTTCTTTATTAATTAACTTCGAAACCTCGTCAATAGAAGCTGATTTTTTAACTATTGGGTATCCTTTACCCATTATATCTTTAATAGGCTTTTCTGCTATATTTTTATCTTCTAAGTAACTATGTAATAATGCTGATTCATCTACAGAACCTACAAAACCATTTACATCTCTTACTGGAATTTGTGATATTTTAAATGTACGCATTCTTTCGATAGCATGCGATACTAATTCTTCTGTTTGAACAGTTACTAATGGTTTATCTATATGATCTTTAATTAAGTCTTCTGCTGTAGTAATTTCTTCATCTAAGAAACCTCTATCACGCATCCAATCGTCATTAAACATTTTTCCTACATAACGACTTCCATGATCATGGAATAATACTACCACTACATCATCTGGTTTGAACTCATCTTTTAACTGTAACAATCCTTTGATTGCTGATCCTGCTGAGTTCCCAACAAAAATACCTTCTTCTTTCGCTATTTTACGTGTATAAATAGCAGCATCTTTATCGGTTACTTTCGTAAATCCATCAATTAAAGAGAAATCAACATTCTTTGGTAAAATATCTTCTCCAATTCCTTCAGTAATATATGGGTAGATTTCATTCTCATCAAAAATACCTGTTTCGTGATACTTTTTAAAAACCGAACCATACGTATCAACTCCCCAAATTTTAATATTTGGATTCTTTTCTTTTAAAAACTTCGCGGTACCAGATACAGTTCCTCCTGTTCCTACTCCAACTACAAAATGTGTAATCTTACCATCGGTTTGTTCCCAAATTTCTGGTCCTGTTTGCTCATAATGTGCTTGTGCATTTGACGGATTGTCATATTGGTTTACATACCAAGAATTTGGTGTTTCTTCACCTAAACGCTTAGAAACCGAATAGTATGAACGAGCATCATCTGGCTCTACATTTGTAGGACAAACAACTACCTCTGCTCCTACTGCACGTAGGATATCCATTTTCTCTTTAGATTGTTTATCTGAAATTACAAAAATACACTTGTACCCTTTTACAATAGCCGCTAATGCTAATCCCATTCCTGTATTTCCTGAGGTTCCTTCAATAATAGTACCTCCTGGTTTTAAACGACCATCTGCTTCGGCATCTTCAATCATTTTAAGTGCCATACGGTCTTTTACAGAGTTTCCTGGATTAAACGTTTCTACTTTAGCTAACACCAAAGCATCTACTTCTTTTGTTACTGAGTTTAACTGAACTAAAGGTGTGTTACCAATAGTTTCTAATATATTTTTTGCGTACTTCATATCTTATTAATGTTATGCAAAACTAAGCAAATCGAATGGATTTTGAAGGGCGGATTTTTGTGATGATGTATGAAGGTATAATCAACATTAAAAAACACAGTGCTAGCGTACCTATATTTAACAATAAAATTGCCAATAAATTAATATCAACAGGCATTGTTGACACATAATAGGTTTCAGGATCTAAACTTATTAACTTCATATATTTCTGAATTAAAAGAATACTAAGCCCTATAAGATTTCCCCAGAACAGTCCTTTCAAAATTAAGTAAGAAGCATTGTATAAAAATATTTTTCGAATACTCCAATTTACACTTCCCAGTGCTTTGAGTATCCCTACCATTTGTACACGTTCTAAAATAAGCACTAACAACGCTGTTACCATGTTTATTCCTGCAACCAATACCATAATTCCGATAATAAACCATACGTTATTGTCGAGTAATTTTAACCACTCAAAAATAGCAGGGTAATTATTTACAATCGTAATACTATTTAAAGTCGCTCCTATACTTGTATAAACTTCATCTCCTTTTTCTTTGAGTTTATCATAATCATCAATCAATACTTCAAAACCTCCTACCTCGTTATCTTGCCAACGATTAATTTTTTGTACTTCTCTTAAATCCCCCAACAACATAATCTTATCAAACTGTTCAAAACCTGTGTTGTATATACCTACAATAATTGGTTTTCTAGATTTGAACTTCAAACTACTATTTTCTGCTCCAAACCACGTTTGAATCGTGTCGTTGAGTTTAAAATTTAATCGATTTGCTATAGATTCAGAAATTAGAATTTCTCGGTTTCTCTCTTGAGTAAAATCTGGTAAGCGACCTTCTACTAAACACTCGTTAAAAAAAGTAAAATCGTAATCGGCTGAAACGCCTTTAAAAATAATCCCTTCAAAATCTGTTGGAGTTCTTATAATTCCCCCCACATTGGCAAAAGGTTGCACTTTTTTTATGCCATCAATATTTTTAAACTCAGGATAAAATTCTTGATTAATATCAACTGGAACTGTAGAAACATCCGAATTGTTATTATCGTAATTTACAATTTGAATATGTCCTTTAAAGCCCGTCATTTTATCACGTACCTTCTTCTGAAACCCTGAGGTAATTGACACTGCTATTAACATAATAGCTACACCCAAAGCAATAGCAATAGTGGCAATGGTAATAATTGGTGATGAAATACTGCTTTTATACTGTTTTCCAGCAATAATTCGTTTTGCTATGAATAGTTCGAAATTCAAATGGTTGTATTTTTTACAAAACCAAAAGTAACTAATTCTTGTGTAAAGAAAGAGAAGATTATCTAGGTTTTAATTCTTGAACTTTTTTTATTCTTAAAAAATAGAAATCTGTACCTTTATCTTTTAATTTTTTATAGATGAAGCTTTCTTTTAATTCCGTTTTTTTACTTTTTTTAGTATTCAGTTTTCAATTTTCTTCTTGTGCACAACAACAAAAAAAATCTACCACTAAAGAAGCTATAAAACAAGAAGAACCAAAAACTATTAAAACAGGAGCTGATAGAACCGACCAATATCTTCCTCTTTTAAAAAATAAAAACATAGCCATTGTTGCAAATCAGACTTCGGCTTTACAAGTATTACAACGATCGGAAGTTGCACCAAATGTAATGGGATCTAAACAGGTAACGCATCATTTAGTTGATTACTTACATAACTATGAAGGTATTAACATACAAAAAGTCTTTGCTCCTGAGCATGGTTTTCGAGGAAAAGCGGATGCTGGTGAAGCCATAGCAGATGGAAAAGATGTAAAAACTGGAATTCCAATTATTTCTTTATACGGAAAAAACAAAAAACCTTCTCCTGAGCAACTCAAAGGAATTGATGTGGTAGTTTTTGACATTCAAGATGTAGGCGCTCGTTTTTACACCTATATTTCAACCTTACATTATGTAATGGAGGCTTGTGCAGAGGCAAACATCCCTGTGATTTTACTTGACAGACCAAACCCTAACGGACATTATATTGACGGACCAATGTTGGAACCTGAACATAAAAGTTTTGTAGGAATGCACCCTGTACCTGTCGTATATGGAATGACAATTGGAGAATACGGACAAATGATAAACGGAGAAAAATGGTTAGCTAATGGTGTTCAGTGTGACTTAACCTTAATTCCATTAGAAAATTATACGCATCAATCAACATATAGTTTACCAATAAAACCATCGCCTAATTTACCGAATGATATTTCAATAAACTTATATCCTAGTTTGTGTTTTTTTGAAGGAACAAACGTATCTGCTGGAAGAGGAACCAACAAACAGTTTCAGGTGTATGGTTCACCATTTTTAGAAAAAAGTAGTTTTAATTTTACTCCAAAATCCAATGAAGGAGCTAAACACCCTAAACACAAAGAAAAAATGTGCTTTGGAGAAGATTTAAGCGCTTCCAAACGTTTAGTTAACCTAGACCTTAGTTGGTTATTAAAAGCGTATCAACAATCTCCTAAAACTGAATTTTTCAATGCTTTTTTCACTAAACTAGCAGGAACTCAAAAACTACAACAACAAATCGAACAAGGACTTTCGGAAGAGGAAATTAAAACAAGCTGGCAACAAGATTTAGAAAGTTTTAAAATTACTAGAGCTAAATATTTGATGTACTAGTAATTCAACCCAACCACTAACCTATTCTTAATAAGTTAGTTACCAAACGATACCCATCATTAAAATAAAGAATATTATAACTATTGGCAACAATAATGAGAAAAGCTCTTTTATTATTAATAGTATTTTTTCTAAATCAAATTGTCTTTTCTCAAGTCGAAAAAGAGATTTACGAATTAAATTCAATAAGTAACTTGCTAACTAATGAAGTTAAAATTGTCATTAACCATAATGTTAGTAAAAAACAAACAGTATTTCTAGGAGAAGCCGTTCATTATAGTGGTTCTGATTTTCTTGCTAAAACTGAATTTGTAAAATTTTTGGTGACTGAACATGGTTACAAAGACATCGCTTTTGAGAGTGATTTTTTTGCTCTATTATTTGACCACGACAAACAAAACTTATATACAATGTGGAGTAAATCTAATCAATGTAAGGAGCTTTTCGATTTCCTTGAAAAGAATAAAGTGACTATTTGGGGGTTTGATAACAAATTACATTCAACATATTCATATCAAAATTTAACAAAAAAACTACTTGAAATTCTTAAAGAAGGAGGAATAGAATTAAACACAGAATTTATTAGGCTTATTAAGTTAATTATAAAGAATCAATATAACAGTAGAAAGAAATTATCTCAAAAACAAGTTGAATATTTAAAAAAATACGTTTCTAAACTTCAAGTAAATGAATTAATTAAAACAAACAAACTTTGGAATCAAATTTTAAAAAGTGTTGAAAGTGCTATTGAACTTTATACTGTAAAGGACAATTCCTCAGATAAGAATAGAGTTCCAATAAGGGATAAACAAATGGCTGAAAACCTTGACTTTTTAGTTAAAACTAACCCTAATAAAAAGTTTATTGTCTGGCTTGCTAATGGACATATGTCAAAATTTAATAGCAAATTAATGAGTAAACAAACTATGGGTTTTAAATTTAGAGAATTAAATCCAAATAATTCTTATCATATTGCTTTTGGTTCAATAAAACTACCTGAAAGAAAGGAAAAAGACATCCTAAAAGCTAGAAAAAAAAGTAATAATATATTATCTCTTTTACCTTCCTTAAAAAACAACTATTTTCTTGACTCAAAAAAAATAACATCAAAAAACATAGAGTTAAAAAATAAAATTTTTAATGATATGTATATTTTTAATTTACCAAGTAACAAGACAAAGTTACTAAATCACTTTGACGCTCTTATTTTTATAGCTAAAGGGGAAGAAGTAACATACGAATAATAATTACAACTCCAAATATACGTGTAAAATCAATTGATGATTATGCAATCTTACCTATGAAGATCTACGAGGATTCTCTATTCAATTTGTATCCACTAAGTGAAGATAATAAATATCGAAAAAAATTAACTTAAAAACCCCTGCTCTTTCATCCAGTTATTAGAATAAATCTTATTCATATAACGAGAACCGTGGTCTGGTAAAATTACCACCACCACACTATTATCATCAAAAAATCCGTTATCTGCATATTGTTGTGTAGCTTGTAGGGCTGCTCCTGAAGTGTATCCTGCGAAAATCCCTTCTGTTTTCACCAATTCCCTCGCTTTTAAAGCTGCCTCTTTGTCGGATACTTTTTCGTAAACGTCTACCACATCAAAATCGGTAGAGGTTGGGATTAAGTTTTTACCTAATCCTTCAATTTTATACGGACTGATTTCGTTCGCATCAAACTCACCAGTTTCGTGATATTTTTTAATTACAGACCCCATTGCATCTACCCCAAGGATCTGAATATCTGGATTTTGCTCTTTTAAATATCTAGCTGTTCCGGAAATCGTTCCTCCTGTTCCGCTTGCTGCAACTACGTGGGTTACTTTTCCGTCGGTTTGTTTCCAAATTTCTGGTCCTGTACTCTTGTAATGTGCTTCAATATTTAATTCATTAAAATACTGATTGATATAAATAGATCCTGGATTTTCTCTGTGCAATCGTTTGGCTACTTCGTAATACGAACGAGGATCGTCAGGAGTAACATTTGCAGGACATACATGCACCTCTGCTCCCATCGATTTTAGCATGTCTATTTTATCTTGAGAAGACTTATCGCTTACTGCTAAAATACATTTGTATCCTTTTACAATACTTATCATTGCTAATGAAAAACCTGTATTACCAGAAGTTGTTTCAACAATAATATCTCCTTCTTTTACTATCCCTTTTTGTTCTGCTGTTTCTATGATATGCAATGCAATTCTATCTTTAGCAGAGTGCCCTGGGTTAAATGCTTCAACTTTTGCATAGTATGTACCCGGTAAGTCTTGGGTAATTCGGTGCAATTGAATCATGGGGGTTTGACCTACTAAATCTATTATTGAATTGGTTATACCTTGATGTCTCTCCATTATAGTTTTTAAATAAGAAAAAGTGTCATTACGAAAAACAGACACGAAAAATCTGTTGAGATTGTTCGTTACTTTCGCAATGACACTTACACTCAATCGAGCGCAAAAATATAATTATTTTTTTAACTTACCTTCTAACATCAAAAAGAACGTATATTCTTCTGCAGTTTCTTTTAATGCATTGAATCTTCCAGAAGCTCCTCCGTGTCCAGCTTCCATATTCGTATGTAAGAATAACATATTGTTATCAGTCTTTAATTCACGTAGTTTCGCAACCCATTTTGCAGGTTCCCAATACTGTACTTGACTATCATGTAAACCAGTAGTAACTAACATATTTGGGTATGATTTTGCTTCTACTTGATCGTATGGAGAGTACGATTTAATATAATCGTAATATTCTTTATCATTCGGATTACCCCATTCATCATATTCTCCTGTTGTTAACGGAATACTATCATCTAACATGGTAGAAATCACATCAACAAAAGGTACTGAAGCTATTATCCCGTTATATAACTCAGGATTCATATTAATTATAGCTCCCATTAATAAACCTCCTGCAGAACCTCCCATAGCATATAAATGTTCTGGTGAAGTGTAACCCTTATCAATTAAATATTTAGAACAATCAATAAAATCGGTAAATGTATTTTTCTTATTCAGCATTTTACCATCTTCATACCACTCACGCCCTAAATATTGACTTCCTCTAATGTGAGCTAATGCATATACAAATCCGCGATCTAACAAACTTAAACGCGTTGTTGAGAACCCGTCACTGATTGTATATCCGTAAGAACCATATGCGTATTGTAATATCGGTGTGTTTTTATCAAGCTTTGTATCTTTATGATGTACGATTGATAACGCTACTTTTTTACCATCACGCGCTGGTACCCAAATACGTTTGCTTACATAATTGTTCTTATCAAACTTTCCTCCTAATACTTCTTGTTCTTTTTTGATTTCTTTTGATCTATCTTTCATATTGAAATCAATAACTGAGCTTGGGGTAGTCATTGAATTATATGAATAACGGATTACTTCAGTATCAAATTCAGGATTTCCATATACACCTGCTGAATAGGTTTCTTCATCAAAAGGTAAATAGTAATCTTCAGTTCCGTCCCATTTCTTGATACGAATTTTATTCAATCCTTCATTTCTTTCTTCTAAAACTAAATAATCCTTAAAAATTGAGAAGTCTTCAAATAAGGTATCTTCTCTATGTGGAATTACATCTACCCAATTTTCTTTTCCTGGTTTGTTTTCAGGAGTTTTCATTAACTTAAAGTTGGTTGCTCCGTCTTTATTGGTTTTAATATAAAAATGATCTCCGTAGTGTGCTACTTCATATTCCAAATCACGCTCACGAGGTTGAATTACATGTAATTCTCCATCAGGGTTATTTGCCTCTAACACATGGTATTCCGTAGAAACTGTGCTATAAGAACCTATTATAATATATTTTTTTGATTTTGATTTAGTAACAAAAGCTCCAAACGTATCATCTTTTTCTTCATACACTAATTCATCTAAAGAAGCATCAGAACCTAAGGTATGTTTATAAATCTTTGATGAACGTAAGGTTACAGGATCTTTTTTAGCATAAAACAATGTTTTATTATCATTTGCCCAAACCGAACCTCCAGTGGTATTCTCAATAATATCTTTATAAATTTTACCTGTTTCTAAATTTTTAATTCTGATAAAATATTGACGACGACTCACAGTATCTGTAGCAAAAGCAACTAACTTATTATCAGTTGAAACCGTTAAACCTCCTAACTGAAAATAATCATATCCTTTTGCTTCTTTATTCACATTGAACATGATTTCCTCCTCAGCCTCTAGGTTTTCCTTCTTACGACTATAAATTGGGTATTGTTGTCCTTTTTCATAACGAGTTATATAAAAATATCCGTCCTTTTTATACGGTACTGACTCATCATCCTCTTTTATACGCCCCTTCATTTCTTGAAATAATTCTTCTTGAAACTCTTTTGTTTCTTTCGTTATTTCATCATAATAAGCATTTTCTGCGTTTAGGTAATCGTGTACTTTCTGGGTTTGTTCATCTTTAATTTTAGCATTTTTTTGAGCATCGGTTAAACGCATCCAAAAGTAATCATCGGTACGAACATCTCCATGTTTCTCTAACTTAGTCGGTTGCTTTTCAGCAACTGGGGCTTTGATATCTTTATTCATTTCTTGTTTTTTGCAAGAACCAAAAATAAGACTAAAAAACAAAGCCGGTAGCATTATTTTTTTCATTTTTTAAGTTGGTTTATATTTCTTGTGAAAATACTATTTTTGTTGTTAAGTAAATCATAAAAAACTGTACAACAATGTTCGGAGATATTTCTGGAATGATGGGTAAATTACAAGAAGCCCAACAAAAAGTAGAAGAAACAAAAAAGCGATTGGACACCGTTTTAATAGATGAAGCAATTGCTGATGGAAAAGTAAAAATTACTGTGACTGCTAATCGTGAAGTAAAAGCTATTACTGTTGATGAATCTTTATTAGAAGATAAGGAAGAGTTAGAAGATTACTTAATCTTAACCCTAAATAAAGCATTGAAACGTGCTGGTGAAATTAATGAGCAAGAATTAGCTATTGCTGCCAAAAGCGGAATGCCTAATATTCCTGGAATGGACATGTTTAAATAATATCTTATGTTTTTACAACTAGAAGATTATATGTTACCTTGCTTAAACAAACAACTCTTTGGAGTCGATTGTTTAGGTTGTGGTATACAGCGCGCTTTAAGTCTAATTTTTCAAGGAGAACTTGTAGCTGCCTTTAAAATGTATCCAGCTATATATACCTTACTAATCTTGGCTATTCTTGTTGGTTTTAACTTCTTCTACAAAGTAAAATATGCACAAAAAATAATCAGTATATTAGCTGTAGTTAACATAATTATTATTGTTACTAGTTATGTTATAAAAATGAATCATTTAATTTAAATTTTAGTAAATACTATGGAAAAACAAAAACTACCAAATTCTACTACAGCTTTAGTATTAGGCATTTGTTCTATTGTAACGTGCTGTTGCTATGGAGTTATTGGATTACCTCTTGGAATTATTGCTTTAGTTTTAGGTAACAAAGCTATTAAATTGGATAATGAAAATCCTGATATGTATGAGGGAGTAAAAAATGCCAATACAGGTAAAATACTAGGTATCGTTGGTATCATATTAAACGTTATTTTTATTGCTTACATTGTTTGGATCATCTCAATGATTGGAATGGAAGCGTTAGGAAATCCAGAGTTATTACAAGAAAGACTACAAGAACTACAATAGTTCAATCGATGATATAAATAAAAAAGCGGCCAAATGGTCGCTTTTTTTTATATCATTCCTTTAGCTTTAAACTCTAAGTATTTATTAATAACATTTACGGATAAGTGCTGTGGCTTGGTTAAAATAGCATGCACTGCATTTTTCTCTAGTTCTTTTATCATCAAACGTTTTTCGTAAGCATATTTCTCTGCAATGGTTTTGTGATATACACTTTGCAAGTCTTCTGCATTTTCAGTGATTAAAGTATCTAATTCAGTGTTTTCAAAGAAAACAGTTACTAATAAATGCTTTTTAGCTATCGCTTTTAAATATGGTAATTGCCTTTTTAACGCCGATATATGCTCAAAATTGGTATATAAAATCAACAAACTACGTTGATTTATTTTTCTTTTGATATTCGCATACAATAGCGCAAAATTAGCATCTAAAAAGTCGGTTGTAATATTATACAACTCTTCGTTAATGACCGATAAGTTTGTTTTTTTGTTACTGGCAGCTACTATCTTTTCAACCTTTTTGGAAAAGGTAAGCATCCCTGCTTTATCGTTTTTTAATAAGGCTATGTTTGAAAAAGCTAAGGTTGAATTAATTGCATAGTCTAATAACTTCAACCCTTCAAAAGGCATTTTCATAACACGACCTAAATCAATAATAGAATAAATAGGTTGGGATTTTTCATCTTGGTATTGATTCACCATTAACTCTGCTCTTTTAGCAGTTGCTTTCCAGTTTATAGTACGTACATCGTCACCAGGAATGTAGTTTTTAATCTGTTCAAACTCCATAGTATGCCCAATACGTCGAATTTTCTTCATACCAAATTCCGTTAGGTTATTATGCATTGCCAAAAACTCGTACTTTTTCATCTGTATGTACGACGGATATACTTTCACACTTTCTTCTGCAGAAAACGAATAACGTTTAGAAAATATCTGTAAAAAAGAAGATACAAACACATTTACTCTTCCAAATTTGTACTCTCCTCTTTCAACAGGCCTTACATTATATGTATAAGTAGACTTCTCTCCTGACTGTAATGACGTTGCATGCTCAAAATCTCTTTTTTGAAATTGCGGTGGTAATTCATCAATCAATGAAATAAAAACTTGGAATGGATAGTTATTTTCAAGTGTAATAGCTATTTCATTGTCATCTGAATTTGATAATTTTTCTGATACAATTCTTCTGGCTGAAAATCCGTTTTTAAATCGATATAAAATGAGCACATCAATACACATCGCTATCACAAATAGCCATACTAACATCCATGTTGCAGAATAGAGCGCAGGAATCCAAAACGACAGTAAAAATAAAGCCGAAATTACGCTTATGTAGATAAAAAAGCGATTGTGTACGTATAACGATTTAAAGAATTGAATCACTATCTTGGAACTTCTACAGATTGTACAATCATTTCAATCACCTTATCAGCAGTCATTCCTTCCATTTCGCGTTCAGGAGTTAACATAATTCTATGACGTAATACTGGATAAATACTCTTTTTTACATCTTCTGGAATTACAAAATCACGTCCGTTAATCGCTGCAAATGCTTTAGATGCCATTAACACAGCAATACTTGCTCTTGGCGAACCTCCTAAATACAAATGTGCATTGTTACGCGTATTTGAAATGAGTTGCGCAATGTATTTGATAATTTTTTCCTCTACTAATACCTCAAAAACTTTGCTTCTATATTCTAACAATTCAGCTTCAGTTAATACTGCTTCCACTTGAGTTTGTGGTAAGGCTCCTTTACGCTCGTTATGAGCTGTGATAATTTGTATTTCTTCATCTAAATTTGGATACCCAACATTTATTTTGAATAAGAAACGGTCTAATTGTGCTTCTGGTAAAGCATACGTTCCCTCCTGTTCTATTGGATTTTGAGTTGCTAATACCATAAATGGAGGGCTCATAGTATATTGAGTTCCATCCATCGTAATTTGTTTTTCTTCCATCACCTCAAACAACGCTGCTTGTGTTTTTGCAGGCGCTCTGTTAATCTCATCAATCAATACAATGTTTGAGAAAATAGGTCCTTTTTTAAACTCGAAATCAGATGTTTTCATGTTTAGTACCGAAGTTCCTAATACATCCGAAGGCATTAAGTCTGGTGTAAACTGAATTCGGCTAAAATCAGTTGCTATGGTTTTTGCCAATAACTTTGCTGTTACCGTTTTAGCAACTCCTGGTACACCTTCTATCAATACATGACCATCTGCTAGTAAAGAAACTAACAACAACTCCATAAATTCTTCTTGCCCAACTATTACTTTTCCTAACTGTTCTTTAATTTTAATCACAGCTTCTTTTAATTTCGACAAGTCTACTCTACTTGAAAATAGTTCGTTCGTGTTTTCTGTTGGATTGTTTTCTGTTTGCATCCTACTCTTTTTTATATGCTTTAAAATTTTCAATAGCTTTATTTAGGGCTACTAAATCTTCTTCGGTTATACTTAATTTTGTTTGTATTTGCTGTATCCTTTTAAATAAAGCAACTACTTTTTCTTCTGAATTACCACTTCGGTTAGCAAGATTCTTATAAAATCGCTCGTCTATTTTTAAGGTTGACAATCGGTATTTGATTCTGATATACTCTAAAAAATAATTGATTTTATGTTCTGCTATATTTTTATGATCTGATTTTTCGTAATACATATTGGCTATGGTACGTGTAAAAGCCAATGTTTGATTTTTTAATGGGGTAATTACAGGAATTAAGCGCTGATTACGTTTTCCTTTAAAAATAATAAAGAACAGCACTCCTATCAATCCTATATAGTATGCCCATTTTAACGATTTGGTTGACAGGATATAATGCATCGGTGAGGTTATTCTACTTTTCCCTGTTTTGTAATAGGTATCCCATAAAATAGCCTTGCTACTGTTAGAACTAACTCCTGCTTCTTCTTTATCCGGGCTATTTAGATACGACAATACATTAGCTACATACTCATAATTATCAGCTAACAGCATGTTATAATTCGTAAAAGCTTGTGGAAAGGTATGTAAATAAAAGTTTCCTTCCCCGTGTTTTACTTTGATAAAGTTTGGCTTTTTACTGATGATGGAATCTTTTTCATTTCGTATCACTATCTCTCCTAAAATAGTCGTGTTCAGTGTATCAACTTCAGAGAAATGTAATTTTGAAAAGTCTCTATCAAAATGATACTCTTTTTCTCCAAAAATTGGATTGCTCATTTTTTGATAAGCCTTTTCCTCGAATGCAGAAGTAGTTAAATAGCTTGTTTCCGTTTGTAGTGTATCAATATGAACTCCGTTAGTAGCAATAAAAACATCATTTCCTCTATCAACAAAATCTAAGAGTTCATTCAATTCGTCTTTATCAAAATTCACTTTATTATCAAGAAAAAAATACGTTCCGTTATTCTTGGTATCCTTTAAATACAAGTATGGATTTTGATAAACATCCTTTACTTTACTTTTTGGGAATAAACTCGGAATTTCTTTGTGCAACACATACGTTCCGTACGGAATTTTATGTTTCGCAGCATAACTTGGATACCAATTGATTTCTTTAGGCTTTACAGACTCGACATAGAAAATCCCGAGCACTATAAGCACTAATAAACCAATGTATATTTTAAGTTTTTTATCCAAATTAATAAATTTTAGCTAGGGTGTTTTTAAAATTACTCTCTGCTTGTATGAATTTTTCTTCATCTATTGAAAACTCACCATACCACACATAATCGTATAAATAAGTTAGCTTTTTAAAATCGCTATACAATTGTTTTTTAGATGATAATTCTTTTATATAATCTTCGTTTGTTTTTTCTTGTTGCCAAGAAATAAACTCTTTATCTGACAAACTTTTCAATAATAGCAAGTAGTAATAACGTATAGCTAATTGATAATTTCTTACAGAAATTGCTTCTTGTATTAACTTTGGTAAGTCTTTGTCTTTAATTAACTCTTCTTCCTCCGATAAGTGCACAATAGGCTTAACTTTTTTACCATCAATAATATTACGCGCATTTACTTTTAAAAAGAATTTTATAATAAAAAACAATACCAAACCTGCAATTACATAAGGTAAAATCTTTAACACAACACGTAAAAACCCTACTGCTGGTGTAATATCATCAAAAATATAAGAGAGAATTTTTATAACGGTTCGTTTTAACCAATCCCATATTTTTTCTAAAATAGTAGGTTCTCTTTTTTCTACGATGTATATAAATTCATCTTTTTGCTTGTACTCCTCTATTTTTTGAGTATCAAACTTTTTTTGTTCAATAATAGTATCATCATACTGCATCTCTCTTTTTTCTTCCTGAGAAAAAAGAGAGATTGAACAAATAAAAAACGCTATGTAAAAAAGAAACTGCTTCAAAAGATTATTGTCCTATACTATCAATTCTTTCAATAGTTCCTGTAAGATTTTTTCTTTCGTTAATATCGAAATATAAAAGTACGTTGGTTATTAAAGTAATTGAATAAAATAGTAGTTGACCTGCTATTGAAATAACATTTAAAATTAAATAAATAGGGTCGCTAAAGAAACCAAAAATCTGTGCTGGATCATCACTCCCAGAGCCAATCCCCATACTTATAATTTGATATATCATTGCTGGAATTTGAAATACATATCCTAGAATACTTACTAAAATAGATACAACGAAAACCACTCCAAAAGTCTCCCAGAAATACCCACTGACAAAATAAAAGCATTTACTTACAGCTCCTGAAGCTGTTTCATTTTCAAATACCAATATTGAAGCACCTAAAGATAGCACTGGCCAAGTATAAAACACTGGTAAAAAACATAGCATTATACTTGCAGTTAATATCAAACCTGCCAAAATTCCAAAGCCCGTAAACGACCAAAATTTAGCTTTTGTATTAGCTACAACATCATCTTGCCTTACTACACCTTTATTATCTATATATGATTTAATGTAATACATACCTGCTAAATTGATAAAAACAATAGCTACTAAATAAGCTATTATCATAATAAACACTGCTCCCATCATTCCTGCAACTGCACTTGCATCTTCACTAATTATTGACGACATAGACATCATGTAATAAATCATAGAAGCCACCGCTATAACAATTGGTATTACAGATACCTTTAGTATGGTTAAAAAGAACGGTTTCCCTTCTAATCTTATAAATTTAAAAGCATCTGAAATAATACTACCTAAATCTCTTTCTCTTTTAAACTCTATATATTCTTTATGCATTGGTTTGTTGATTTTTATAAACTTTAACTGGGTAAATGACGTAATAAAATATGATTAATGCTAATGAGGTACCGATAATTAAGATCGCTAACCAATCGGGCATTTCAGTATGTCTGGTTACAAAACCTTCTAAAAATCCTGCAACTATAAAAAAAGGAATGGTACTTACCATTATTTTTAATCCGTCTTTCATACTTCTTTTAAAAGACTCTAATCGAGAATAAGTTTTTGGAAATAATAATCCGTTACCCAACACCAATCCTGCACATCCAGCAATAATTATTACAGATATTTCTATAGTTCCGTGAATCCAAATAGTTCTTGACGATTCCCAAAACAAGCCTTTATCATAAAAAAAGTACAAAAATGAACCTAACATAATTCCGTTTTGCATCATAATGTATAGTGTTCCTACCGAAAATAATATTCCAAAAACAAAGGCATACATTGCAACTCGTATATTATTGATGGTAATTCCAATAAACATATCCACTTCATTAGCCTTTTTATAAACAGCCATTGGGTCGCCATTTTCAATATTTTCCAAGGTCATGTTTACATAACCGTCTCCTAAAATAAGGCGGACAAAATCAATATCAGTTGCAGCTGAAAAAGCTCCACAAATTGAGAAAAAAGCAAATACTAAAAACGCAATCAATAATTGTTTTTGGTAGCTATAAAACATCAAAGGAAATTCCGTTTTAAAAAAACTAACAAACCTGTTTTTACTTTCTTTTTTAGTTTTATATATTTTTTGATGAGCTGCCGATGCTATCGAGTTTAAATATATCACCGTATTTCCGTTCGGGTAAAAGGTTTTAGCGTAACTTAAATCATCAGTTAACTCCACATATAAATCAGATAGTTTATCTGGTGAAATAACTGTTTTATTATATAGCGCATCTTCAAAAAGCTGCCACTTTTCTTTATTTTTATTTACAAAAGCAGCTTCTCTCATGTATTTAAAAAATTAAAGCATGTTTGTTGAGAAGTTTCTCTAATCATAGAATATTTTTATCTTCGCTAAACTAAAAAAAGTTGCATAAATATCAACAAAAAAAAAGTGAAAAACTAATTAATGGATAATTTTCAAATAGAAACAGCTCAAAACATTGCTATTAGTCAAAATGTAGCACATGTTACTACTCGTATCGGTTCATATTTAATTGATGCGTTATTTATTGTTGGGTATTACATTATCATTGCCATTATAATAGGAATGTTAGACGTTCCTATGAGTATGGAATATATGAGCCTATTTGTTTTATTAGGGCTTCCTGTATTCTTTTATAGCTTACTATTTGAAATTTTAATGAACGGACAAACGCCTGGTAAATACTTCAATCAAATAAGAGTGGTTAAATTAGATGGTTCTAAACCCACTTTTGGAAGTTATTTAATTAGATGGTTACTACGTTTTGTTGATTTCACTTTGGCTAGTGGCTCTGTTGCTGTTCTTACCATTTTATTAAACGGAAAAGGGCAACGTTTAGGAGATATTGCTGCGGGAACTACTGTAATATCTGAAAAGAAAAGAATTACTTTAAAAGATACCATTGCTAGTGATGTGATTGATAACTACACACCTACTTATTCACAAGTTACTCTATTGAATGATAACGATATTCATACCATTACAAGGGTATATAGAGATGCCATGAAGAAAAGAAATCATAAAGTAATTTTAAAACTACATACAAAAGTTATTGAGTTAACAGGAATTACCACCGAGCAAAAACCTGCTCAATTTATAGATACTGTGATTAAAGATTATCATTACTACGCAAGGCAGTAGTTTTTCTTCTTTTTATTTTATTGATAATTAACCTACTACTCTAAGAGTCTTTATTTCGTTAATAAAAAGCCAATAAAAACTATTTTTCCATACGCTGAATATAGTATTTTCGCACCCTTTCTTACAGGAAAAAATCACATTTCAAGGGCACGAGAACAACTATGAACGACGAAAAAAACTGGTTACAATATTATAAAAACAGCTTATCTGATAGTGAAAACTTAGCTATCGACATTAGTAAAATTAAAAACCTTTTTCATCAAAAATCATCCGATTTAAGTAACGCACTCATCAACTCTAAACAAGCAAATCAACTATTAGATGTTGAAGAACGTAGAATTAATCGATTAAAAGGAATCACAAAAAAAGACAATCCTAAATGGCACAAGGTAGAAGAAACCAAAATATTGATTGCGCCTTTTCATTTAGTATATCAAACCGACAATACAAAATTTAAACAACGTCCCATACACCCTTTTTGGATTAGTGCTATTGTAAATCGTTCAGGGCAATTGTCAGCACCAAAAGATGGATTTCCTTTAATCGTTCGTAACTATCTAACTCCTATGGCAGATACTAAGAACGATTTTATCTTTTCTTCTATCGACACCGTTTTAGAAGCAAAAGAGTTAGCTTCTCCCGATTTTGAAAATAGCGAAGACCCTGTGCCTTGGGATGAATACTGGAACTATATTAACGAAGTATTTTCTGCGATAACTTTTAGCAACCTATATCGTTATCAAGTAGAACGCTATACCACACAATATGAGCTTACTTATTTTGCATTAAGCTCAAAAATTTCAACAGCAAAAAGTATTTTATTTTTATACGAAAACCTACTTAAAAATACAGATGAGTTACCCGTACTCTCTAAAATCATCAACCCATATACTAGAGAACGACAAAAAGCCATTACCGATAACGGATTTTTAGTGTATAACCATTTGCATTTAGGGCAAATGTCAAATAAATTTCCACTTTCTGTTAGTCAGCGTAAAACATTATTATCCTATTTAGTTGCCGAAGAAAATGCGGTTACCGCTGTAAACGGACCTCCAGGAACTGGAAAAACTACACTTTTGCAAAGTTTAGTAGCTACTGAGTTTGTGAAAGCAGCAATCAACGGTGAAGAAGCTCCTATAATTTTAGCATGCTCTAACAATAACCAAGCAGTAACGAATATTATTGATAGTTTTATTAATTCTGAAAGCACTATGGAAGAATTAGCCAACCGGTGGATTCCTGATTTTAACGGATATGCTACCTATCTTCCTTCCAGTTCAAAAAGTGAGAAAAAACTGGCCAATATCAATTATTTAAAAGGAAACTTATTTGGTCATGAAGGAACCTTATGTAATCTAGAAAACGAAAAATACATTTCAGAAGCTGAATATTACTTTTTAACCAATTACTGTAATTACTTTAATACCCAAACAAATTCACTTGACGATGTTTGCAATCATCTACAAGAAGAAATTATAGGTATTCAAAATATTTTAGCTGATGGTGTTGATTTCTCAAGAAACTATATTAATGCGGTAAACTATATTAACAGCATACTCGTACACGAAGAAGATTTCATCGAAAAAAGCACGTTTAAAATCTCCAAACTACAAGAATGGAGAACTGTTTTAAACGATTTAAAAACAGCTGCAAAAGACACTGATTTTATTGATAAAGTAAAACACTATTTTATTGATGAAGCTGCGTTTGAAACAAAAAATGCTGAACATATTTTTAAGACTACTGCAGAAACATTATTAGATGCTAAAAAAGCAGCTGCATACATAAAAGAATGTACAAATAATGTAAACCTGTTATTGCAATCACATTTAAGTCTAAAAAACTGGAAGTATGAAAACAACATTAAAGGATTTCCTTTTGTTTCTGAAGAACAAATGTGGGCATACGAATATGAAAAAATAAACTCTAACGATGCAACACAACGTTTCTTTTATGATGAATTAGATATCGATTTACGTCACAAAGCATTCTTATTAGCAACCCATTATTGGGAAGCTCGCTGGTTACTAGAAACCAGAGAAATGTTAGAAGAGAACACCGAAAAAGGAACAGGAGAATATGCTATTAAAGCAAAATGGAAACGAAGAGCCATGCTTACTCCTTGCTTTGTAGCTACCTTTTACACAGCACCAAGTCACTTTTTATACAGTCAATTTCAAGGAGAAAACGAAAACGGGAAACCTATTTTTGAATATTTACCTTTATTCAACTTTTTAGATTTGTTAATTATTGATGAAGCAGGTCAGGTTACGCCAGAGGTAAGTATTCCAATATTTTCATTAACCCAAAAAGCCTTTGTAGTAGGTGATTTACAACAAATTGAGCCTATTTGGTCTATTCCTAAAAAAATTGATCAGGGAAACTTAACAAGCCTTGATATTATTGAAAATCAAAATGATGCACATTTAGACGAATTAGGTTTTTTAGCTTCTAGCGGAAGTATTATGAAAATGGCTCAAAATGCCTGCGAATTTGAAACACCATTACCCGCAAAAAAAGAACAAGGATTAGTTTTATTGGAACACAGACGATGCAATGATGAAATTATTAGTTTTTGCAACGAATTGGCGTACGATGGTATTTTAAAACCTATGAAAGGAAAAGCAAGAGAAAATCAGGCATTCCCATCAATGATGGCATATCATATAGAAGGAGTTAGTGAACGTAAATACAACAGTCGTCAAAATAGTAGTGAAGTAAAAGCCATAATTTCTTGGTTACAACAAAATAAAGAAACCATTCAAGAAGCATACGATGTAGACGCTATTGAACCTGTTTTAGGAATTATTACCCCTTTTGCAAGCCAAAAAGGAGAACTATCAAAAGCCTTAACCGATGCAGGTTATAAAGTAAGCGATATAAAACTAGGTACGGTGCATGCTTTACAAGGTGCAGAACGAAACATCATTTTGTTCAGTTCCGTATATTCTAATAACGATGAAGGAACTCTTTTCTTTGAAAGAGACAACAAGCCTAACATGTTAAATGTAGCAGTGTCAAGAGCTAAAGAAAGTTTTATTCTTTTTGGTGACACCCGAATATTTGACGAAACAAAAAACACGCCATCTGGAATTTTAAAAAGGCATTTAAACATTTATGAAATGGCCAACTAGCAAAAAAAAAGGAGCGATAAATCGCTCCTCTTTTTATTCTTATACTGAGTTTTACTTTTTAAACTCAGTAATTGTTTTCTTAATAATTTCAACACAATCTCTTAATTGCTCTTCGTTCATCACTAAAGGCGGAGCAAAACGAATAATGTTTCCGTGTGTTGGTTTTGCTAACAATCCGTTATCACGTAATTTTAAGCAAATATTCCAAGCAGTATCACTTTCTTCTGAATCATTTATTACAACTGCGTTCAACAACCCTTTTCCTCTAACTAGGTTTACCAAATCATTCTCTTTAGCAAACTCAGCTAATTCTTCTCTAAAAATCTTTCCTAAACGCTCAGCATTTTCAGCTAACTTCTCTTCTTTAACTACTTCTAAAGCAGCAATTGCAACTGCTGCTGCAACTGGATTCCCTCCAAAAGTAGAACCGTGGTTTCCAGGTCTAATAACATTCATAATGCTATCGTTTGCTAACACCGCAGATACTGGATATGCTCCTCCACTTAACGCTTTTCCTAAAATTAAAATATCTGGTTGAACATCTTCATGGTTTACCGCTAATAACTTACCAGTACGCGCAATTCCTGTTTGTACTTCATCAGCAATAAATAACACATTATGCTTTTCACACAATGCTTTAGCTGCTGCTAAATATCCCTCAGAAGGCACATATACTCCTGCTTCTCCTTGAATTGGTTCAGCCATGAAACCAGCAATATTATCGTTGTTCTCTAATGCTTCTTCTAATGCTTGTAAATTATCGTATTCAATTTTAATAAACCCTTCAGTAAACGGACCAAAGTTTTTACGAGCTACAGGATCGTTTGAAAAAGAAATAATTGTAGTTGTTCTTCCGTGGAAGTTATTTTTACAAACAATAATTTGTGCTTCGTTTTCATTAATTCCTTTTACTTCATACGCCCATTTTCTACAGATTTTCAAAGCAGTTTCTACAGCTTCAGCACCCGTATTCATTGGTAATAATTTATCAAAACCAAAGTATTCAGTTGCAAACTTTTCATACTTCCCTAACATATCGTTATAAAAAGCACGAGAAGTTAACGTTAATGTTTGTGCTTGGTTTACCATTGCACCAACAATTTTTGGATGACAATGCCCCTGGTTTACTGCAGAGTAAGCTGATAAAAAATCATAATATTTTTTTCCTTCAACATCCCATACATATACTCCTTCTCCTTTACTCAATACTACTGGTAATGGATGGTAGTTATGGGCTCCGTATTTGTTTTCTAAGTCAATCGCTTGTTGCGAAGTTAATTGGTCTAAAACAGCCATTTTTCTTAATTTTTTAAAATTTATAAAATAACCATTCCTTATCTACCTTTATCCTTTCGAAAAAGAAGTTTCGAAAATTCAGCGTGGGAAAGAAATCATCCCTAACTACAAAAATATTAAATTTAGGTGACTTTCTTAGATTTTAGTGGGTCTAAAAAAATAAACTACTTTAACTTTTTATATGGTTCACAATAAAACTTGAGTTAATTAGTTTTTTTTATCTTTAAAAGAAATTAACTAAATATCATTTTATGAAAAAAATCTTTTTTTTATTACTGCTTTCTTTAGCTGTAATCGGATGTAAATCCACATCTGTAACTAACACTAAACTTGACAACAAAACTGAACGAATGCTAAAGGGTAACTGGACCATTACTGCTGTAAATTTCCCAGGTTCTAACTACCTAAAGGTAAATTCTTTTAATTTAGAAGATTCAAACTGCTTTATTGGCAGTGATTGGAGCTTTATTTCAAACAATAACAAAGGGCAAATGAGCTTAAACAATCCAAGTACAGATTGTAAAGATTTTAGCTCTCCTATTACTTGGTACGTTAATAAAGATGGAAACTTTGTGTTAAAAATTATTAATGACTACAAAGCTAAAAACGTTAATAGCGGGTACATTTTAAGATTAAATAACGTTACTGAAACTAGTTTTGACTTAATTGACAAAGTTAACGTTGCAGGACAAGTAAAAGAAATTACATATTCATTTCAAAGACAATAATTAATAAAAGCATTATGAAAAAATCAATTATTTATAGTTTATCAATTTTATTTTTAGCCGGTACTATTTTCACCTCTTGTAAATCTATCCAAAACGCTAATAACACTCAAAAAGGTGCTGTTATTGGTACCACAGCAGGGGCTGTTATTGGAGCTGTTATAGGCAACAATGTAGGTAGCGGAAACAACTCAGAACTTGGGGCCATTTTAGGCGGTGTTGTAGGTGGTGTTGCTGGTGGTGTAATTGGTAACCAAATGGACAAACAAGCTCGTGAGATTGAAGAAGCTTTACCTGGAGCAGAAGTTGAAAGAGTTGGTGAAGGTATTAAACTTACTTTAGGCGAAAATGCTGTTCGATTTGCTACTAACAAAGCTACTTTAACATCTACTGCTAAAGCTAACTTAGATAAATTAGTACCTGTTTTTAAAGACTATGAAGATACTAACATTGTAATTTACGGTTATACAGATAGTACAGGTAGAGTTGAATACAACCAAACTCTTTCTGAAAAAAGAGCTAACTCTGTAAGAAACTACTTAGCTAGTAAAGGATTAAACAACAGTCGTTTTGAAACTAAAGGGCTTGGTGTTAAAGATCCTATAGCAACAAACGATACTGCTGAAGGAAGAAGTAAAAACAGACGTGTTGAGTTTGCTATTGTTGCAAACCAACAAATGATAAAAGAAGCTAAAAAAGAAGCAGGCCAATAAAAAAGCCTTCACAACAAGATAAAAGACTACTCAAATTGAGTAGTCTTTTTTTATTTATAAAACTACCTCCTTTTATACTTTACCTGATAAAGAAGACACTTGTAATTCTAATCTTTTTATTTCTCTAATAATTGCTTTTTTATCCATTTGCATCCAAGCAAAAACCTTTAGCATACTTACTCCTACTAAAAAAACTACAGTTCCTGTAGCCCACTTAATTAACTCTTTAGTTTCTTCTGCCTGAAAAAAATGTACAATACAATAAATAAACAGCCCAAAAAACACCAAGGTAACAACATTCATCAGGTACATAATCCATTTATTTTTTCCTTTAAACAACCCTCCTACCATTTCTAAAACATTTTGCTCTTCTAGTTCATCATAAAATTTTGCTTCTTCTTCTGATAATGTTTCTTTTATTAATGCATCAATATCTTCTAATTTACTCATGGTTTCTATTTTTTAATAATTAGTTTTAATTTCTCTCTTGCATGAAACAACCTTGATTTTGCCGTTCCTACTGATATGTTTAACAACTCAGCTATCTCTTTTAAAGAATAACATTGTTTGTAAAAAAGCTCGATAACTATTTTTTGATTCTTAGGAAGCGATGCTATTGCCTCTTTTAGCTTTTCCTTATAAAAAGGAACATCACTATCATCTTCACTAATGTTTGTACTAAATTGCTCTTGATGATATTTTTTTAAGTTTTTAGCCCTTCTTTGATTTAACCGCAAATAATCTATCGATTTTCTATTTACAATGCTTATTGCCCAAGATTTAAACTTTGTTGGGTCTTTTAAATCGGTAAGATTATCGAAAATAACCTTCCAACTTTCTTGTGCAATATCTTTAGCAACATCAGCATCTTTTACCATCCAAAAAGCAAATTTGCAAAACTGTAAATGCCATTTTTTCACCAAAGTATTAAGTACTTTTTTGTTTCCTGATTGATATGCTAAAACCAATTTTGTATCGGCTATATTCTCCAAGTTTTTCATAATTGATTACACCTCATAGACGTAGAAAAAATAAAAAGGTTCAATTTTCTCTTAAAAATAAGAATTAATGTTTGAGTTTAAAGTTACACAAACCATATCTTTTCCTAATTTTGCACACTATAAATCATAGTATAGAATGCCAAGAAGAGAGCGAAATAAATTTGTAAAAAGAGGACAAGTAATTGAAATATTAATTGAAGATTATGCCTTTGGCGGAAAAGGAATTGGAAGAATACGTTCTGAGGAAGGTGTTTTTGTTGTTTTTGTTCCTAACACATTACCAGGACAATTGGTAAAAGCACGTGTAGATAAATCAAAAAAGAAATATGCTGAGTGTAAGTTAATTGATGTTTTAAAACATTCTGATGATGAAGTAACTGTTCCATATCAAGATATTCCTGGAGCACCTTACATTCAATTACCAATTGAGTTACAACATCAATACAAGCAAGAAAGTACTTTATCTTTATTTAAACGCATTGGTAAAGTTGAAAATATTGAAGATTTGTTTGATGAATTTATCGCTTCTCCTAATGTATTTCACTACCGAAATAAAATGGAATACGGTTTTTCTGCTATTGGTTATGACCGTGAAAACAAAACTGATATTGACGAGTTTACTTTAGGCTTTAAACGTCGTGGCGTTTGGTGGATGGGTGATAACCTTGAAAAAGACTCTGGTTTATTTGACAAACATGTTGAAGATAACATCAAAAATATTAGAGAGTACTGTGTAAACACAGGGTTAGCACCTTGGCACGGACCTAAAAAAGAAGGTTTTTTCAGATATTTTGTAGTACGTAAATCATACAAAACTGATGAGTTACTATTTAATTTAGTAACCACTTCTCACGATTTACCTAAATTCGATTTAGAAAAATTTGCTAACTATTTAGTAGAGTTATTTGGTGATAGAGTGGCCGGTTTACTGCACACTATTAATGATGAAACTGGTGATAGAACTATCGCAACTTCAGGAAGCATTGACTTAGTTTACGGAAAAGATAAAATTGTTGAAGAATTATTAGGCTTAAACTTTGAAATTAGTATGAAAAGCTTTTTTCAAACCAACCCTAAATCTGCCGAAAAACTATATACCAAAGTAGTTGATTATGCGTTAGAAAACAAAGAAGCTATAGATAATACTGTAGTAATGGATTTATTCTGTGGAACGGGAACCATTGGCCAAATTATTGCTTCAAAGTCGAGTAACACAAAGATTGTTGGTGTAGATATTGTAGCTTCTGCTATTGAAGATGCTAAGAAAAATGCAGAACGAAACAACATTGATGGGTTACAATTTTACGCTGCTGATGTAGGTAAGTTTTTAAACGAACACCCGCAGTATAAAAACAAAATAAGAACTATTATTTTAGATCCAGCTCGTGCGGGAATTGCGCCAAAAACACTTAAGAAAATCATAAACTTAAACGCTGATAGAATGGTTTATGTATCTTGTAACCCAGCAACACAAGCTCGTGACACGGAAGAATTGATGAACAACGGATATCAATTAAAAAAGATTAGTTTAGTAGATCAATTTCCACATACATCACATATAGAAACGGTTGTTTTATTTGAAAAATAAATATTGATGAAAAAATATATTGCTCTATTCATACTCATAGCGGGTTTAACTGCCTGTGAAAAAGATGATTTCTGTACACAAAACCCTGTAACACCTAACTTAATACTTCGCTTTTATGACAAAGATGAAAACAATGAATTAAAAAAAGCTGAACGTCTTTCCATCATTGCAGAAGGTAAAACCGATAGTCTTTTTACAAATATAACTAATGATAGCATTGCTATTCCTTTAAATAGTTTATCACAGAAAACAGTCTATACCTTAAAGATGAATGATGTAGATGGTAACATAGCAAACAATCAAGTTGCTACACTTACTATTGAATACAACCCTGAAGAGGAGTATGTGTCTCGCTCATGTGGTTTCAGAATATTTTTTGAAAATGTAACTCTAAACCATACAGGGTGGATAGATAGCTTATCAACTACAGAAATTCCTTTAATCAATAATCAAATAAGCGCCCATGTACAAGTATTTCATTAGTCTATGTTTCGTTTTTGTATTTGTGAACGGATATTCACAAGTAAATACATCTAAAGAAGAAACCAAAGAAAAAAAAGATACCGTTACATATAAAACAGGATATGGCTTACGTATCGGCTTAGATATTAGCAAACCTGGTCTTGCTATTATTGATAAAAGTTACAGCGGTCTCGAATTAGTGGGTGATTATAGAGTATCTAAAAAATGGTATATCGCTACAGAATTAGGGTATGAAGATGAAACCACTTATGAAGATTTTTCTTCTTCTACCTCAAAAGGAAGCTATATTAGACTTGGTGCTAATTATAATGCTTACGAGAATTGGTTAGACATGAATAACGAAATTTTTGTTGGTATGCGTTACGGTTTTGCTATGTTTGATCATACATTAAACAGCTATCACCCTAATGTATCTTCAGGTACTGAAAACATCCCTCCTTACTTTCCTTCAAACCCTGTAACAACACCTATGTCTGATAGTGGACTTACCGCTCATTGGACTGAATTACAACTAGGTATAAAAGCCGAAACTTTTAAGAACTTGTTTATAGGTTTTAGTTTTTCGTATAAAATAATGCTAAGTGTTGACGATCAAACTGGCTTTAAAACGTTATATACCCCTGGTTTTAATCGCATTTTTGAAAGTAGTACAGGATTCGGATTTAATTATACAATATCGTACTTAATCCCTTTTGTTAATAAATAAATTATCAGCATACGCTTGATTTCACTAACTTTACTACCTGAATAATAAAACTTATTAACAATGAATAAAATTCCAAGCGTAAACTTAGCAGATTTTTTATCGGACGATACTGAAAGAAAGCAAAAATTCATCAATCAAATTGGTGACGCTTACGAGAATATAGGATTTGTAGCATTAAAAGGACACTTTTTAGACGATGAACTAGTAGGCAACTTATATGCTGAAATCAAAAAGTTTTTTGATTTACCTACAGATGTAAAAGAGAAGTATGAAATTCCAGGCATTGGAGGTCAAAGAGGATATGTTTCATTTGGTAAAGAAAGTGCTAAAGGAAAAAAAGAAGGAGATTTAAAAGAGTTTTGGCACTTTGGACAGTATGTTGATGCAGACTCAAAATACGCAAAAGAATACCCAGAAAACGTAGTTGTAGAAGAACTTGCTAACTTTAACAAAGTTGGGAAAAAAGCTTACCAAATGTTAGAAAAAACTGCAAAATACGTTTTACGCTCATTAGCATTACATTTAGGATTAGAAGAAACATATTTTGATAATTACATCAAAAACGGAAATAGTATTTTACGCCCAATTCACTACCCTCCTATTACTACTGAACCTAAAGGAGCTGTAAGAGCAGCTGCTCATGGTGACATTAACTTAATTACTTTGTTAATGGGAGCTCAAGGAAAAGGATTACAAGTACAAAACCATAAAGGAGAATGGATTGATGCTATAGCCGAAGATGATGAATTAATGATTAATGTTGGCGATATGTTATCTCGTCATAGTAACAACAAATTAAAATCAACAATTCACCGTGTAACCAACCCTCCAAAAGAATTTTGGGGAACATCACGTTATTCAATTCCGTTTTTTATGCACCCAGTTTCTGATATGAAATTAGATGTTTTAGATAACTGTATTGATAAAAACAACCCTAAACAGTTTGAAGATATTACTGCAGGTGAGTTTTTAGATGAACGTTTACGCGAGTTAGGATTGAAAAAATAAATCTAATGGATTTACAAGATCAATTAAAAAATTTATTTCCAGAGCATCAGTTTGAAGAAAAACCTGAAGAAAAAAAACCTGATGTCTGGCTACAAGAAGAACCAATTCTTTGTAAGTATGAAAAACGAAAAGGGAAGCCAGTTACCATTATAGATGGGTATAATGGGGCTACTCAAGATTTTAAAAAGCTTGCTAAAGAAATAAAAACTAAACTAAGTGTTGGCGGTAGTTTTAAAGACAATAAAATCATAATTCAAGGAGATTATAGAGATACTATAATGCAACTTCTAAAAGATAAAGGATTCAACGTAAAACGCGTTGGTGGATAAGTAAAAATGTCGAGAATTTTATTCTTCGACATTTTTTTTATATTTACATCTTTTGCAAAGTGTTAAATATCAACCAATAAATAATAACGTATAAAATAAACCGTTTATTTTATATAAATAAAGAAATCACCAATTCCCTAAAAAATCATGAAACATTCTTTATTACACATAACTAATGGAGACGCTACAACTCAAAGGCTTCAAAAATTAAACATTGAAGGCGATATTATTACATGGCGTGAAATGTTGTGTGAAGGAAAAACGTCTGTAGATGTAGGTAGCGAAGCCTTTTGGAAAACACGTTTTGACTTTTTAAAAACTACGTATAAAGTTACCAAAAGGAAGTTTATAGACTATACTCTTAAAGAATATCGTAACCTTTGTAACCAAAAACAACAAGACGAAATTATTTTATGGTTTGAATATGATTTGTTTTGTCAAATAAACATGCTCGCTGTAATAAGTTGGTTAAAAAGATATCGTAAAAACCATAAAGTATCTTTAGTTACTAGTGGCAAAATAGACAACTCTGGAAAATTATTTGGTCTAGGTGAATTATCTGACACGCAATTAACAGAACACTTTAATAATAAAATTGAACTTTCTCAAGACGATATAGAATATGCCGATTATATTTGGCAACTATACTGTTCTGATAGTCCATTACCTCTTGAAAACGCACATAAATTCAATACAGAATCTCCATTTGTGTATTTAGAAAATGCTATAAAAGCACATTTACTACGTTTTCCTTCTATTGAAAATGGATTGAATCACATTGAAAATAATATTTTAAAAATAGCTAACGAACATACTTTTGCCAACCAAAATGAATTCGTAGCTAATCTTTTAACTCACCAAGAAAATTACGGATTCGGTGACATTCAATACATTAACAAACTTGAAAGCCTTAAAAAGCTATTTACCTCTTTTGATCCTGTAAAACTTAGCAAAACAGGAAAGAAAGTATTGCAAAACCAAACTAATTATTATGCAAAAATTCGTTCTGATTTTTCGTATCTTGGTGGCGCAAAAAAATACAGCTATCTCTATGTAAACTCTACTGATAAGCTGTTAAAAATTACATCGTAAATGAGTATACAACATTCTGAACTCATCTTAAATCCAGATGGTAGTATTTACCATTTGAACTTAAGACCTGAACACATTGCTACCGATATCATTTTTGTTGGAGATCAATATCGTGTTGATAAAGTTACCAAACACTTTGATACCATAGAGTTTAGCACCCAAAAGAGAGAATTTAAAACCACTACCGGTACATATAAAGGAAAAAGAATTTCTGTAATTTCTACAGGAATAGGTCCTGATAATATTGATATTGTTTTAAATGAGTTAGACGCTTTAGTCAATATCGACTTAAATACACGTCAAGCAAAAGAAAAACATACTCAATTAAACATTACAAGAATTGGAACTTCTGGTTCTTTACATGTTGATATTCCTGTTGATAGCTTTTTATTAAGCTCTCATGCGTTGGATTTAAACGGAATGCTACAATCCTATCAAGTAGATGAAATTTCACATCCTGATATTGAAGAAGCTTTCATAAAACACACTAATTGGAGTACAAAAAAATCATATCCATTAATTATAGCTAACGGAAAATCTTTAGAAGATAAATTATTATCTGATGAAGTATATAAAGGAATTACTGCTACTGCTGGTGGATTTTACGGGCCTCAAGGACGTGTTTTACGCTTACCTTTGCAAGACCCAGATTTAAATACAAAAATAGATAGTTTTAACTATAACAACAATCGAATTACTAACCTAGAAATGGAAACCTCCGCTATTTACGGATTGGCTAAATTACTAGGCCACAATGCTGCTTCAATGAATGCTATTATTGCTAATAGAGCAAATGGAACATTCAGTGAAGATCCATATAAAGTAGTAGGTGATTTAATTGTATATACTCTTGACAAATTAGTTGAATAAATGCTGAAGTTAAAAATAGGTGGTGTTCCAGAACACTTTAATTATCCATGGTACATCACTCTAAAAAATAAAGAATACACCAAAGAAGGAATAAACCTACGTTGGAAAGATTACCCTGGAGGTACAGGAGCCATGTCTAAAGCTTTACGTTCTGGTGAAGTAGATATTGCTTTAGTGCTTACTGAAGGAATTATAAAAGATATTATTAACGGAAACCCTTCAAAAATTACGCAAACCTTCGTTAAAAGTCCACTTGTTTGGGGAATTCATGTAGCTGCCAATTCTAAATTTAAAACTATTGACGATTTAGAACACGCAACTGTAGCTATTAGTCGCTTTGGTTCAGGTTCTCAACTTATGGCAATTGTAAATGCTCATAACAATGGTTGGGACATTAATAAATTACAATTTAAAGTAGTTGGAGATTTGCAAGGAGGAATTGATGCTTTAACTAACGGTGAAGCTGATTATTTTATGTGGGAACACTTTACTACTAAACCATTAGTTGATAAAGGTACTTTTAGAAGAGTTGGTAACTGCCCTACTCCATGGCCATGTTTTGTAATTGCTGTTCGTGATGAAATATTAGAAAATCATTTTGAAGAAGTAAAAAAAGTGCACAATATTATTAATGATTGTACACAAGATTTTAAAGACTTTGATAATATTGATGAAATTCTTGCCAACAGATACGAACAACAAATAGAAGACATTCAAGAATGGTTATCTATTACTGAATGGAATGATGGTGAAGCTATTTCCGAAAATTTAATTACGGATATACAAAATAAAATGGTAGAGTTTAACGTTATTGAAAAGAAGGAAAATTCTGGTGACTTAATCAGAAATATGTATATTTGATTTTTATAAAACTGAAAATGATGAAAAAAGTAGTATTTATTGCAATTTGTACTGTTAGTTTATTAGGTTTTTCTTCTTGCGGAAGTACTAGTCCTTGCGGTTTAGCAAAAACTAATCAAAACAAACAAAAACAACATCAACAACAAGAAATAGTGGTTGCAGATGCAACTGAAGTAGCTATTGCTGAATAAGTTGATGTTTCTTTATTCAAATTCAATAAATCCGCTTTTTTAGGCGGATTTTTTATTTTGAATAATTTTCACAAAAAAATCCTTTTCTATTTAGAAAAGGACTTGAAATTGTATTTATATAATCTTTTACTTTGCTATAATTTCTCCCAGTAACTCTCCTTTTTCAAAAGCAAACACCATTACCAATGATAATATGATTGCTGCACCTGTAATAACATAATACATTGTTTTATTTTCTTTTTTCATAATATAGTTTAGTTTTAATAATTAATTTTTCTTTTTTAACATAGGTACAAATCTAAAATCTCCCAATTCGTGTTTTTCAAATTCTTTAGGAGATTTTCTAATAAAAAGTGTCATCACTTGTTCTTGATCTCCCACAGGAATCAACAACCTACCTCCTACTTTAATTTGTCCTAATAATGCTTTTGGTACATAAGGAGCTCCAGCTGTGACAATAATTTTATCAAAAGGAGCCTCCTCTGGCAACCCTTTATAGCCATCTCCAAAAATAAATCTTTTTGGCTTATATCCTAACTTTGGCAAAAACATCGAAGTTTTTTTAAACAATTCATGCTGTCGTTCTATTGAATACACCTCTGCATCCAACTCTAACAATACTGCTGTTTGATAACCAGACCCTGTTCCAATCTCTAATACTTTATCGCCTGGTTTTATTTCTAATACTTGTGATTGAAATGCCACAGTATAAGGCTGAGATATTGTTTGTTCAGCAGCAATAGGAAAAGCTTTGTCTTGATATGCATGTGCTTCAAAACTACTATCCATGAACAAATGTCTTGGAATTTTTCTAATAGCCTTTAACACTTTTTCATCGTTAATTCCTTTTGCTTCTAAAACGTTTGCTAATTGATTTCTAAGTCCTTGATGTTTGGTTGTATCCTTCATTCTTACATTAATCTACCAATAGGTATTACTAGCTAAATTACTATAAAACCTATAATTTCTTATTTAAAACACCCATTATGGGGCTCACTAATTATAAAATTTCGGCAGGATAAAAGTAGTAATAAATCTGTATAAAAGTGTATCTTTGTTTGCGTTGATTTTTTGTAGAAATGAATTCTTTTTCAACAAACCAATCAAATAACTAATAATCTTTCACTTATGTTAAAAGCTGGAGTTTTAGGCGCAGGTCACTTAGGAAAAATCCATTTGCGTTTGTTACAACAATCAAAAAAATATGAATTAGTAGGGTTTTATGACCCTTTTACAGAAAATGCACAAAAAGTAGCTGATGAACTTGGCTATAAATTATTCGATTCAGTAGAAGCATTAATTGATGCTGTTGAAGTAGTTGACATTGTTACACCTACTCTTTCTCATTTTGATTGTGCTAAACAAGCTATTGAAAAAGGAAAACATATTTTTATTGAAAAGCCTATCACCAACACAGTGTTAGAGGCTGAGGCTATAAGAACCTTGGCTAGTCAATACCATGTTCGTGGTCAAGTTGGGCATGTAGAGCGTTTTAACCCTGCTTTTATGGCTGTAAAAGACTTGATTGACACTCCTATGTTTATTGAAACACACCGTTTAGCTGAATTTAACCCTAGAGGAACAGATGTTCCTGTAGTTTTAGATTTAATGATTCATGATATTGATATTATTTTATCAGTTGTAGATTCAAAAGTAAAGAGTGTTCATGCAAGTGGAGTATCAGTTATTTCAGAAACTCCTGATATTGCCAATGCTCGTATTGAATTTGAAAATGGATGTGTTGCCAACCTAACGGCAAGTAGAATTTCTATGAAAAACATGCGTAAGAGTCGTTTTTTCCAAAGAGATGCATATATCTCAGTAAACTTCTTAGAAAAAAACTCGGAAGTTGTTAGAATGAAAGACGTACCTGAAAAACCTGATGAGTTTGCGATGATTTTACAAAATGCAGAGGGAGTTAAAAAGCAAATTTATTACGACAATCCTGAAGTAGTAGCCAACAACGCTATTTTAGATGAATTAGAGTCGTTTGCAGATGCTATTAAGAATAACACTACTCCTATTGTTTCATTACGCCAAGGCACTGAAGCTTTACGTGTAGCACATCAAATTATAGACTGTTTTAACGTATAAAGTAAACAATTAATAACCGCGTTAGGGATTGCAGTGAAAATCCTTTTTTGTTATTCTGAGTGAATCGAAGAATACAACAAAAAAGATAGTAACGGAAAGTCCGACCCACAGGGGAACGCCCATATAAATACCAAAACACAACAACATGAAAAATATCGCCGTAATTGGAGCAGGAACAATGGGGAACGGAATTGCGCATACGTTTGCTCAATTTGGATACAATGTTCAACTTATCGACATTTCGCAAGCTGCCTTAGATAGAGGGCTAGCAACCATTACTAAAAACTTAGACAGAATGGTAGCGAAAGAAAAAATTACTGAAGACGATAAAAATAATACCTTAAATAATATTACTACACATACCTCTATTAAAGAAGGTGTTCAAAATACTAGTTTAGTTGTTGAGGCAGCTACTGAAAATATAGATTTAAAACTTAAGATTTTTAAAGATTTAGATGAAGCTTGTGCTGAGGATACTATTTTAGCTACCAACACTTCATCAATCTCAATTACTCAAATTGCTGCGGCTACAAATCGTCCAGAGAAAGTAATTGGAATGCACTTTATGAATCCTGTGCCAATTATGAAATTGGTTGAAATTATTAGAGGCTACAACACTTCTGATGAAGTAATGGACTTTACCGTTGATTTAACTAAAAAGATTAACAAAGTTCCTGTTGAAGTAAACGATTATCCTGGTTTTGTTGCCAACCGTATTTTAATGCCAATGATTAACGAAAGTATTGAAACATTATATAATGGCGTTGCTGGTGTTGCAGAAATTGATACCGTAATGAAATTAGGAATGGCACATCCAATGGGACCATTACAATTAGCAGATTTTATTGGACTAGATGTTTGTTTATCTATCTTAAACGTAATGTACGACGGATTTAAAAACCCTAAGTATGCTCCATGTCCGTTATTAGTAAACATGGTTACTGCAGGTAAATTAGGAATTAAATCTGGTGAAGGCTTTTACGATTATTCAGAAAGTAGAAAAGCTGAAAAAGTAGCGAAGATGTTTTCTTAAAAGCTACCATAGTTATATATAAAAAAGAAGCCTAAAATAGGCTTCTTTTTTATTTTTATAATTTTAATACATCTCCTTCATTAGGTACTAAAATTTTATCTTGAATAAGTTTTTCTTTCTCTTGTAAAAATAAACGAAATTGATCTTTTGTTAATCCGCAGTGATTTATTGCGTCCATGTGAATTGCAACTACTATGGCTTCATTATTGGTAGCTATACTCAATAATTCTTCTTTAGTTAAAGTCATATATTTACCTGGTTCTAAAACAGGATTTGGTTTACTAAAAGTACATTCTCCTGTATTTGCAATTATATGGGTAGGTTTTTCACTCTTCAAAGCCTTCTTTAAAAGGTTATCTAATACAGCATCACCTGTTATAAAAATCGTTTCTTCTTTAAATCTTAAAGAAAAAGAAGATGACTCACCAAAAGGCATTGCTCCTGTTGCTCCTTCATGATGATGTGCCTCATAACGTTTTATCGATATACCAGACCAAGTTACAACCTCTTCTATGCTTTGTAAGTTTGTAAAACCTTTTGATTTTAATTTTTCTACATCGAAAGGCTGGCAAAAAATAAGTATATCTTTAGGAAGTAATTTTTCAGCGTCGGCATCAAAATGATCTGGATGATAATGTGTTATCAAAACAGCATCTGCTTGTTGTATAATTCTATTTTTTGATATCGGTAAATCATTCATCGGAATCCGTTTTTCGTTAGAGAAAGGAATTGGGTCTTGTCTTCCTTTATCTGACAAAACAGGATCTATTACTATTTTTTTTGAATTCACTTCTAAAAGCACAGTAGCTTGTCTTATATATTGTAGTTTCGTTACTGTCTCTTTTATAGCATTATTCGTTGTTTTACATGAACTAATTACAGTTAAAATTACTATTAATAGTTGATTAAATTTCTTCATTTTTTTATATCTATTTTCTTATTTAACTACGAAACTAAAGCACTTTTTTACAGGAAACAATACGTTACATTTTTGTACCTTACGCACCTTTTGGTTAGTTTTTTTAGTACCAAAAAGATAGAATTGAAAAAAAATGAAAAAATTTTCACCTTATTATTGCCCATTAACTTACGCTACAAAAGTTATAAGTGGAAAATGGAAGTTATTCATCATTTCTAGACTTGTTGAAAAGCCACTCAGATATGGGCAAATTAAGACTGCGTGTGAAACGATTTCAGAAAAAATGTTAACTAGCCAATTAAAAGAGTTAGAAGCTGATGGAATTATTACTAGGAAAATATATGCTGAAGTACCTCCAAGAGTTGAGTATTCTCTTACTCCATTTGGTAATAATTTAGTTGATGCTTTAGCCCCACTACATACTTGGGGAATTGATTATATGGCACATAAGAAAATTCCTTTTCCTGAACATAACCAAAAAGATGATTACAAAACATCATCAAAGTAAACTAAAGGTTATGTTCCTAATTATAGATTTATTTTAAAAAAATTAGGTTAACACGAAGTATCAGCGATGATTTTCCATTCGCCCTGTATCTTCTTGAAAAGAATCATAAAAACTCCGTTAGCGTCTCCTACAGTTCTTTTTAAGTGATATTTTCCCATCACAGAGTATGCTCCTTTGGTAATTTTAGAAATATCATTAATCTTAAAAGTTAACGTTCCTGAGTGTTCTTTTGTTGGATAGCCTTTTTTATAATTATCTAAGGTTTTTTGCCAACCAAAAGTAATTCCGTTACGTCCATAAAACTTTAATGAATCACTCTTCCAATACCCTTGCATAAAACCTTCTAAATCATGGTTAGACCAAGCTTCTTCTTGCGCTTTCATGACTGATAAGATTTCTTGTTTTTCAGTGTCTTCTGATACAACTTTAGTAGCTTCTTGTTTACACGAAATGAGTAGTATAGCTAAAAAAACAATACTTAATAACTTTTTCATTTTAGAATAATGAGTTTATAATTTCTTTTACAGTAACTCCTTCTGCTTCTGCTTTATAATTTTTCACAATTCTATGTGATAAAATGGGAATAGCTACTGCTTGAACATCTTCAATATCTGGTGAATATTTTCCATGTACAGCTGCGTGTGCTTTAGCCGCTAAGATTAAGTTTTGTGAAGCTCTAGGTCCTGCTCCCCAATCGATATATTTTTTGATTAACTCAGTTGCTTTATCAGAATTAGGCCGTGTTTTACCTACCAATTTAACCGCATATTCAACTACATTATCTGCTACAGGAATTTTACGAATTAGTTTTTGAATAGCTATAATCTCTTCCGAAGAAAAAATAGCGTTTACTTTTTGATCAATTATTGAGGTAGTATTTTTTACTACTTGTACTTCTTCTTCAAAACTTGGATATTCTAAATTAATTGAGAACATAAAACGGTCTAATTGAGCTTCTGGTAACGGGTAAGTTCCTTCTTGCTCAATTGGGTTTTGTGTAGCTAACACAAAAAATGGCAATTCTAACTTATAATGATGTCCTGCAATAGTTACCGATTTTTCTTGCATTGCTTCTAACAGCGCTGCTTGTGTTTTAGGCGGTGTACGGTTAATTTCATCCGCTAAAATAATATTCGAAAAAATAGGACCTTTTATAAATTTAAAATGACGTGTCTCATCTAGTATTTCACTACCTAAAATATCAGAAGGCATTAAATCAGGTGTAAACTGAATTCTATTAAAGTTAAGGCCTAATGCGCTAGAAATTGTATTTACTAACAAGGTTTTTGCTAATCCTGGTACTCCAATTAACAACGAATGTCCACCACAAAAAACTGACAGTAATGTATAATTTACAGCTTCTTGCTGTCCTATTATAACCTTACCTATTTCTTGTTGTAGTTGACTATATTTTTCTACAAGTGTGTTTACTGCTGTTACGTCAGACATAAATCAAAGTTTTTCTTTGTTCAATAAATTTAATTACAAACTTTTATAAAAATGAAATTCCCGCTTTCGCGGGAATGACAATATACTAATTTTATTATTTCTTATTTGTTTTCTTTTTTCCAATCTTTCTTAAAAGTACACTTCTTATAATCGTTACTTAACTTTAAGTAAGTTTCTTGGATTTTTTCTTTCGTCCATTTTGTAATTTCTTCTTCTTTTTTCTTGGCTAAAGCATACTGCTGCATTCTTACATAATCTTGAACTAAATCTGCTGTATGATTATCCGTTTTATCTTTCATCAAGATTACTCCATACATTTTTTCACCTTCACGTGTTTCATCATAAAATATCTCTGATAAATCACCTTTATTTAATTCACTAATTCTTGGATATAATTCTGGAGGCATTCTTGTTAATTCAAAAGTAGGTTCCTGTGTATAGGGATTCATAATTATACCTGCACTATTTTTTGTTTCTTCATCCTCAGAATACTTCTTAACTGCTTCTTCAAAAGTTATCTTTCCTTCTTTTATATCAGCAACTATCTTTTCAATTTGTTCTTTAGTTTCGTTTAATTTTTCGTCAGAAACTTCTGGTTGCATTAAAATATGTGATACTTCTCGTTGGTTACCTTTTACTTTATGTAACTGAATTATATGATATCCAAAAGCAGATTTAATTGGCTCTGAAATTTGATCTACATCCAATGAAAAAGCAGTTTCTTTAAATTCTTTAATAAATGGACTATCTTTTGTTATAACATATTTTCCTCCATTTTGAGCTACTCCTGGATCTTCTGAATTAATAATTGCTTTTAGCTTAAAACTCGCACCGTTTTCAATCTCTTTTTTGATTTCTTTTAACTTGTTAACAACACGTTCTTCCTCTTCTTTGGTTGGCTCTGCTTTTACTATTAATTGTTGCAATTGAACTTCGGCTGGTATTTCAGGTAATTCTTTTTTATCTTGTAAGCCTTTGAAATAGATACGAATCTCTTCTGGAGTAACATCAATATTTTCTGTGATTTTTTGTTGCTCTTTTTCTATTAATAGATTCTCTCTTTGAACTCTTCCTAACTCTTTCTTTAAATCTTCAATATCATTAAACCCATAAGCCTCAACTACTTTTTCTTCACTTCCATATTCTTGTGAAAAGAAAGCAATACTTCTATCTACTCTACTATCTATTTCTGATTGAGATACTGTAGCACTATCAATTACTGCATGGTGAGCTAATAATTTTTGCTGCATTAATTCTTCTAACATTTCACAGTCAGAAATCTTTACTTTTCCTTCACTTCTTAACTCTACTTCTTGCTTAAACTTATCTATATCAGAATCTAAAACAATGTTTTTACCCACCACAACAGCAACACCATCAATCTTTTTACTCTGTGCGTTTAATGTTGTTAAGCCTGCTAAAAACAACGTAAATACTATACTAATATTCTTTAAAGTTCTTGTTTTCAATTGCATCATTTATCAGCGTTTTTTCAATATCTCGTATTAATTCTAATTTTCTTTTATGTAAAATAATTTGTTTTATCCTAGGGCCTACATAGCTTAATGGAGCCGTAGCATTTTGTGGTAACATATTTTTTACAGCGACCAAATATACTCCTAAACTATCTTCTTTTTGTATGAATTTTGATATTTTTAACAAATTCTCCTTGGTTTCAGTACGTAAAGGCGGTATTTTTTTCTTTAAATAATCAAAAGTTACCCAAGTTGAATCTTGCAAGCGATATGATTTAAAATTTAACAAATGTCTTTCTAAATCTTCTTTGTCTTCTTCTTTTTCTGATTTAAATTGCTTTATTGTTTCTTTTTTATCCAAATAGTTTTCACCAAAATGTACATATTCAAACTGTACAAGCTCTTCACTTACCTTAAAATTATCTTTGTTTTCGTTATAATACAAGGCTATTTCTTCTTCAGTAACAACAGTATCTAATTGTTGCTTAATCAGGCGCTCTTTGTAGCCGTTAATGTATAAACTTTTTTTATAGTCATTAACTAGACTTTGTATTTCTTCACTGTTTACTTCTGATATGTTTTCTTCAGCCTTTACATACAATAACTCTTGTTTTGCCCACGAGTAAATTAACCCTTTAACTATAACTAAACTGTCTTTAGGTGAAAGATTCTTAGGTAACAACCCAGCAATATCTTTCTTATACAAATGTTTATTGTATACTGTAGCTATCGGTCTTTCATTTGTTACCTTTTTAGTTTTTAAACTTATAAGGTCGCATGAAACTACTACTAATAATGATGTTATTAAAAAAATATTTTTTCTCACTTTATACTATTGGTTATACGTATTCTTTAATTTTCTTAATGCCCCTTTTCTTACTCTAACCATATTGTTGTTTCGTAGCTTTTTAACCCATTCTTTTTCAAGTTCGTCTTGATAATCACTTATTACTTGTCCCCTTATATCATCAAGTTCTTTGCCATATTTTACTTTGTTTGCAATATAAAAAGATTTTAAACCTAAGGTGTCTTTTGAAGCCTTATTCCATATCTTTTTTTGCATTAAGTCAAACAATAGCAAACCTTCTTTATACTCTAACAATGTATTTCTATACTCTAGATTTGTATGAAACAAATTTTCTTTAAAATAATTTAGTAGTTCTTTCTTTTTAAAGTCGTTAAAATTTTCTGTTATTGTTTTGTTTTTAAATTTTATAAACTTTAAAAAATCTTTTTGAGTAAACTTTTTCTTATTTACAGAAAGTATGATAGCATTTAACTCATTTACTTTTAACTCCTCTTTTTTCTTTTTCGCAAAAACTGTCAATGCCTCAGGATATTCTTTAACTTGATATTTAGCTATTAGTTTACTCAATAATGCCTTATCTGATATCTTAATCCTTTTAGATTTCTTTACTCTTCTAGTTAACTCGTTTTTCATTTCTGAAAAAGATGATACTGGATAGTTTTTTATAAGTTCAACTATATGCCAACCATATGCTGTTTTAAAAGGCTTACTATAATTTCCTGGTTCTTTTAAGTTTCTTACATTATTTTCAAACTCATCTACCATTTTTCCTGTTCCAAATTTTGGTAGTCTGCCTCCTATCTTGGCTGTATTAGCATCTTCTGAATGCTCTTTCGCTACTTCTTTAAACGGTTTTCCTTGTTCTAAGAGTTTATATAGCAAATTAACCTTTAACTCGCTCTTTGGTGAATTCCTAACCAATATATGGGCTGTTTCAAACTCTCCTTTAGAAGGTCTTACGTCTGTTACTTTTACAATATGCCAACCAAATTTTGTTTTAAAAGGCTTAGAAACTTCTCCTTTTTTTGTTTGGTATACAGCAGTTTCAAAAGGATACACCATTTGAAATGCTTTAAAATAACCTAAATCTCCTCCATTAGTTTTAGCAGAAGGATCTTCAGAAACTTCTTTAGCTACTTTTGTAAAATCTTCTCCTTGTAAAATACGATTTCTATATCCCTCAATCTTGTTTTTTAAAAACAACGTATCTACAGCTAATCTATCACTTGGAAATTTTACTAAAATATGACTAGCCTTAATTTCATTTTTAGTGCGATAATAGGCTTCTTTTACTAGCTTATTTAGCGTTTTTGTATCATACAAATAAGGTGCTAGTAATTGTTTTTTGTAACTTTCAAGCTCTTCCTTGTAAGACTTTACAGTATCTAACCTCAAATTATAAGCTTCTTTTACTTTTAACTTATAATTAATAAACAGTTCTAAATAACTCTCAATATTGTTAGCCTCTTTATCTTCTGCAATGGTTAAGTTCTTTTCATACATCTGCTTAAACTCCGACACCATTATTGGAGTATTGTTAATACGGAATAACTCCGAATCTTTTTGACTAAAAGACGGTAGTATACCGTAAAAAACAGCAGCTATGAAAAATATTTTTTTCATGCTATAAATTTACAAAGAAATAATTCCTTTTATAGCTTCTGCCTTTTTATAATATGAAATAACTTCATCTGAACTTTTAACAGTTATATGTATTGATACACTTACATACTTTCCTGTTTTAGATTTTTTTGTTTCAATAACTGCTCCTCCATTATCAAATAAATCTTGTACTTCCTGTACCTGATTGCCATCAGTAGGAACAATAAATTTATATAAATACTTAGCAGGAAACGTTGTGGTATCTTCTAACTGTGATTTTAATTTTGCGTAAAAAGCTTCTCTATCTTGCATAACTCAAAAATTACTATTTTTATTAAAATTCATCAAAAAATATAGAGTATATAATGATGAAGCACAAAATTACACTATTTATTATATTTATAACTTGAAACTTTTATTTTTGCCCCATGCAACAAAAAATAGTTTTAATAGGTGGTCCTGGGACGGGTAAATCCTCTATTTTAAGAGAATTTATTAAACGAGGATATGAATGTATGCCAGAGATTTCAAGAGAGGTTATACTAAAAGCTCAAAAAGATGGGATTGACCAACTTTTCTTAGAGCAACCTTTATTATTTAGCCAACTATTATTAGAAGGAAGAGAGCAACAGTACTTAGAAGCTCATCAAAGCGATGCAGAAGTCATCTTTTTTGATAGAGGAATTCCTGATGTACATGCTTATATGAATTATTTAGGATCTGACTACCCAGAGGTTTTTATTGAAAAAAGTAATAAATACTTATACAGTAAAGTATTTATGTGTTCGCCTTGGGAAGACATTTATAAATCTGATAACGAGCGTTATGAAACTTTCGAACAATCAGTAAAAATAGATACCTTTTTAAAAGAAGCTTACAAGGAAGTAGGCTATAATATTATTGACGTTCCTTTTGGTTCGGTACGAGAACGCTGTGATTTTATTTTACATTCGTTAAAATACGATGTATGATGAATCGTTAGAAATATTAAAACATTATTGGGGCTATAATTCATTTAGAAAGCCTCAACAAGAAATAATTACTGACGTTTTAGCAGGAAACAATGTTGTTTCTTTACTTCCTACAGGGGGCGGGAAATCTATATGCTTTCAAATACCTGCATTAGTTAAAGAAGGGGTTTGTATAGTGGTTTCTCCTTTAATTGCCTTAATGCAAGACCAAGTTTCAAACCTTACAGATAAAGGTATAAAAGCAACTTTAATACCTTCGGGAAGCACGCAAGATGAAATTATTACACTTTTTGATAATATTAGGTTTGGTAACACCAAGTTTTTATACATTTCTCCTGAGAGATTACAATCTCGTTTCATTCAAGAAAAAATTAAACAGTTAAATGTAAACTTAATTGCTATTGATGAAGCACATTGTATTTCTGAATGGGGACACGATTTTCGTCCGTCCTATCAAAATATTACTATTTTAAAAGAACTACAACCGACTGTTCCGATAATTGCTTTAACAGCTACAGCTACTCAAAAAGTAATTTCAGATATTATTTCTTCTCTTGAGTTAGAAAAACCTACTGTATTTAAAAAATCTTTTTTTAGAAAAAACTTAGCCTATCAAATTTTTAAAACCGAAGACAAACTTGGTAAACTCATTCAGATTTTTACTAAAACAAAAGCTTCAGCAATTATATATGTAAATACTCGTAGTAAAACGAAAGAAATTAGTAGCTATTTAAATGCACAAGGTTTTAAAAGTTCTTTTTACCATGGTGGTCTTTCTTCTATAGAAAAAAAACTTGCTTTTGAAAATTGGATGTCGGAGAAAACTCCAATTATTGTTGCTACCAACGCTTTTGGTATGGGCATTGACAAGCCCAATGTTCGGGTAGTTGTTCATCTTAGCTTACCTTCTTCTATTGAAAATTACATCCAAGAAGCTGGTCGTGGTGGACGTGATGGGATTAAATCTTTCTCTGTAGTATTAACAAATAATAGTGATGTTTCTTTAAGCAGTGAATTACTCGAAAAGTCATTGCCAACAATTGAAGAAATAAAAATTGTTCATCAAAAACTGTATCAACACTTTCAAATCGTTAAAGGAGAATTGATAGAAACTGCTTTTGATTTCAATTTTTTAGGTTTTTGTAGTAAGTACAATTTTATTCCTAATAAAACATTTAATACACTTCAAATACTTAACAATAATGGTGTAATAGAGCTAAATCATAATTTTCAACAAAACTCTACTATTCAATTTTTAGTTTCAAGTAAACAAGTTATATCACATGCTAATCAAAACTCTCAAGTAAAAAACTTTATTCAGCAAGTTTTACGTATGTATGGTGGTGTATTTGAAAACCCAGTAAAAATTGATGAGTTTTATATCGCTAAAAAACTAGGAACAACTTCTTGGTTTGTAATTGACACTTTAGAAAAATTAGCTCAAAAAGAATTGATTGCTTATACCAAAGCAACAAACAATGCAGAACTTTTTTTTCTATATCCAAGAGAGGATGATAAAACCATCAACCGAATTGCTGTAAACATTCAACAATACATCAAACAAAAAAAACAGAAGAATAGAGATTTACTTCAGTTTATAGAAAACAATTCAGTTTGTAGAAGTGTACAACTCCTCTCCTATTTTGGTGAACATCACACTCATAATTGTGAAATTTGTGATGTATGTTTACATAAAAAGAAAGCTCCTACAGTAACCTTGAAAGAAGTTTTTTCATTATTCAGAAACGAAGAAAGCTTTACAGTTACTGAAATCTGCTCGCTATTAAATGAAAAAGAAGCTAACATTTTAATACTTTTGCGAGAACTTCTTGCTGAAGAAAAAATACACACAAAAAACAATAAATACTTTTTAAGATAAATGAGAGATTTACGCGTCGTTTTTATGGGAACTCCTGATTTTGCTGCTACTATTTTACAGCATTTAGTGGAGAATGATTATAATGTAGTAGGAGTTATCACCGCAGCAGACAAACCTGCTGGTAGGGGTCGTAAGCTTAATCAGTCTGCAGTTAAAAAATATGCTTTATCTCAAAACTTACCTATCCTTCAACCTAAAAATTTAAAAAGCGAGGAATTTCAAGAAGATTTAAAAAAATGGAATGCCAACTTACAAGTTGTAGTAGCTTTTAGAATGTTACCAAAATCGGTTTGGGCAATGCCAGAATATGGTACATTTAACTTACACGCATCATTATTACCAGAATATCGTGGTGCTGCTCCTATTAACTGGGCTATTATTAATGGAGAATCAAAAACTGGTGTAACCACTTTTTTTATTGATGATAAAATTGATACAGGAGAAATCATTTTACAAAGTGAAGTACCTATTAAAGAAGATGAAATTGTTGGAGAATTACACGACAGATTAATGCGCTTAGGAGCTAAATTAGTTGCTAAAACCTTAGACTTAATAGCAAAGGGTGATGTTATAACCACTAAACAACCTGAACTAGAAGAAAAATCTGCTCCAAAATTATTTCCGCATAACTGTAAAATAGATTGGTCTAATCCTTTAGATGATATTTATAATCATATCCGTGGATTAAACCCATATCCTGCAGCTTGGACAACCATTTTAAATGGAGATGAAGAAGTATCAGCCAAAATATATGGAGTTAGTAAAGAACTTTCTTCACATAGCTTTGATATTGGTAGTATTATCACCTCTAAAAAAGAGTTAAAAATAGCTGTTACAGATGGTTACTTAAATATCCATCAAATTAAAATTTCTGGTAAAAAATTAATGGATGCTCAAAGTCTATTAAATGGTTATCAGTTTAAAAAAGAAGCAAAAGTGCTGTAGCCCTTTGTTTATAAGGTTTTAGCGTTTTAAACAAAAAACAACTAGTGGTTATTAACAATTCATAGCAACTTATTAACAAAAGAGTATTTTTTTTGAGTCAAATCTTGCACAATCCCGCATTCCGTCTATATTTGTTGAGCTATTGAAGCAAAAAAAACATTAATTAATTTTAAAATCTATTTAAATTATGAACAAATCAGATTTAATCGATGCGATGGCTGCTGATGCAGGAATTTCAAAAGCTGCTGCTAAAGCTGCATTAGACTCTTTAACTGCTAACGTAACTAACACTTTAAAGAAAGGTGATAAAGTTGCTTTAGTTGGATGGGGAACTTGGTCTGTTTCTAAGAGAGCTGCTAGAACTGGTAGAAACCCTCAAACAGGAAAAGAAATCAAAATTGCTGCTAAAAATGTAGTTAAGTTTAAAGCTGGTGCTGGTTTAAGCAATTCAGTGAACTAATATTTTCCACGAAACATATTAAAAGCAGCATTTAGGCAACTAAATGCTGCTTTTTTATATATAAGTGTCACAAAAAACAAATACTGGTTGTCTATTATATAGAACTTAAAACCATTCAAAATGAAAAATATAGTTACTGTTATCGGACTTTTATTCTGCCTTTCAACTGCTTTTGCACAAAAAACTATAAATGCATCTGATATTATGAAAGATGTTAAAAACGGAAAAGCAATACAGATTTCAAACGCTACTATTAAAGGTGTATTAGACTTTACTTTTATGGATGAAGCCTTACCTAAATTACCTAAAAGGAAAAGTTGGTGGAATAATGGCGGATCCAATACTGTTGAAAAACAAATTACCAATAATGTTTCTTTTGTTAACTGTGTTTTTGAGGATGATGTATTAGCTTACATTCCTCATGAAAAAAGCGGATACACTTTTGTTGCTAACTTTGAAGATGTAGTTGTATTTAAAGACTGTACTTTTGAACAAAAAGCTATGTTCAAGTATTCTGATTTTGAAAAAGATTCTAATTTTTCTAACACTAAATTCAAAGGAGATTCTACCTTCAAATATGCGAAGTTTAATAGAGATATTACTTTTGAAAACACTTCTTTTGAAGAACCAGCTACTTTTAAATATGCAGACTTTAAGCGTTTTGTTAGTTTTAAAAACTCTGTTTTTAATGAAAGTGCTATTTTTAAATATACTGAGTTTAAAGATGGTGTATCATTTAGAAATGTAAAATTTGAAGAAGACTTAAATATTAAATATACTAAAGTATCTGGTGAGTTTGATATTACTGGTATGGAAGTAGCTTTTGATATAGACTCAAAATACACTAAAATAAACGGAAAAAACTTTAATAAGCATTTACTAAAGAAATAAATGTTGTCCTAATTGTATACATAAAAAAGGCTCGCAATAATTGCGAGCCTTTTTATTTTATTTTATAAAAAACTACTTACCTTCCTCAGCAGCTTTCTTTGCTTCTCTCTTTAATTTCATGTTTTCCCAGATGGTTCCACCAATCCAGTAAGGAACTACAAATGTTAATAAGAAAATTAACAACCAAAATCCAGCTGTAAAAATAAACATGAATAATACCAATCCTGAAAATTCTGAAAAATCTAACATTTGTTTCTTATTAATAATTGTTATGCGACAAAATTATAACTATTTTTCTTTTCCTCCAATAAAATCTGATAAAAATCACTATTAAAAACTATAAGAATTTGTAATTTTGAACATCAATAATTTTTAGCCTTTTAAATCATTTAAAATGACAAAATACAGAATCGAAAAAGATACAATGGGACAAGTAGAAGTTCCTGCTGATAAATATTGGGGAGCACAAACAGAACGTTCTCGTAACAACTTTAAAATTGGTCCTGCTGCCTCTATGCCTTTAGAAATAGTACACGGATTTGCATACTTAAAAAAAGCAGCAGCTTACACTAACGCAGAGTTAGATGTTTTAGCTCCTGAAAAACGTGATTTAATTGCACAAGTATGTGATGAGATTTTAGCAGGAAAGCACGACGATCAATTCCCCTTAGTAATCTGGCAAACAGGTTCTGGTACACAGTCTAACATGAATGTAAATGAGGTAATTTCGAACCGTGCACACGAAATTGCAGGAAATGTAATTGGTGAAGGAGATAAAACCATTCAACCAAATGACGATGTAAACAAATCACAATCGTCTAACGATACTTTCCCTACCGGAATGCACATTGCAGCTTATAAAAAGATTGTGGAAGTAACGATTCCTGGTGTTGAACAATTACGTGATACGTTACAAGCAAAATCAGAAGCATTTAAAGACGTGGTAAAAATAGGTCGTACACACTTAATGGATGCTACTCCCCTAACCTTAGGACAAGAGTTTTCTGGATATGTAGCGCAGTTAAACTTCGGATTAAAAGCCTTAAAAAACACCTTAGCACACTTAGCTCAATTAGCTTTAGGAGGAACTGCTGTTGGAACAGGATTAAACACTCCTGCTGGTTACGATGTATTAGTTGCTAAGTATATCGCTGAGTTTACAGGATTACCATTTGTAACTGCTGAAAATAAATTTGAAGCTTTGGCTGCCCACGATGCCTTAGTTGAAACACACGGAGCTTTAAAGCAATTAGCTGTTTCGTTAAATAAAATCGCCAACGATATTCGTTTAATGGCATCAGGACCACGTTCTGGAATTGGTGAAATCATTATTCCTGCAAACGAACCAGGTTCTTCTATCATGCCTGGAAAAGTAAATCCAACCCAAGCAGAAGCTATTACAATGGTATGTGCACAGGTAATGGGTAACGATGTTGCTGTAACTGTTGGTGGAACACAAGGTCACTATGAGTTAAACGTATTCAAACCTATGATGGCTGCTAATGTATTACAATCAGCTCAATTAATTGGAGATGCTTGTGTATCGTTTGATGTAAACTGTGCAGCAGGTATAGAGCCTAACCAAACAAGAATTACTGAGTTATTAAACAACTCATTAATGTTAGTTACTGCCTTAAATACCAAAATAGGCTATTACAAAGCTGCTGAAATAGCAAACACAGCACATGCTAACGGAACTACTTTAAAAGAAGAAGCGGTACGTTTAGGCTATGTAACTCCAGAACAATATGACGAATGGGTAAAGCCAGAAGATATGACAGGAAGTTTAAAGTAATTACTTCTTTCACATAAACATAAAAAACCACAACAAAATGTTGTGGTTTTTTATTTAACGAACTTTTATAAATTATATTATATTTCTTGATATGTGTATGTTTTAGCTATTTTTTTTATTCTTTCAGGAGTAACAATTCCTTTTTGAACTTCATAATCTTCAGCAGTTTTTCTTGGTATATGAATTGCACCGTTAGATAACTTTACGGTGTATCCAAAATGTTCATTTATAAAATGCTCTTTATACGAACCAATATTCTTATCTATTAAACTTGCTTGTTTGGTAATACCTATTACTCCTTTCTTATTTTTCTCTGTCCTTGTCATAATTATTTATTTAAATTTTTAATAGTTTCTTTTTACAATTATTATTTGTGTTTTAAAAACACATAAATCACGATAATACACCATTACGCTTATACGTAGTGTATTCTTAATTCAATCAAAAAATTAAAAGGAATATAGTAAGGATTACTTTTGCTTTTTCAAAGTTTGAAGGTACGGATAACTAATAGCACTACAAAAAGATATACGTTATAATATAAAAAAGATTTCTATTTCTTATAATAGTATAAAGCTATCAGCACCTGTCATTTCTAGTTATCGTGAATTTTTATGAGGATTCTCTCAAGTCAAAATACCAACAATTAATACCCAAAAACTAAACACTTAAGAATTTCTTAAAACCAACTCTAACTTATATTCCTTATTTTTAAAGGTATATAATATCAAACTTAAACTAACCAAAAAAATGACAAACCCCTCACAAGACAAATCTTCATCATGCTGGAACTGCGATGGAGACATTACCCAAGTTACACAACGTTTAAAAGAAATGTTTGTGGAAATGGGGCAAAAAACACGCATTGAAAACGGACAACAGCCTGCCGAAAGAGCTGTATTTAGAAAACAACACGGTATTGCTTACGGTCGTTTTGTTGTAAACAAAGACATCGAAGAAAAATTCAAAATCGGAATTTTTGCTGGTGATACTTACGAATGTGCTGTTCGTTTTTCAAGCGATACTGGGCCAACTTCTCCCGATTTACATTCTACCTTAGGGGTCGGCTTAAAACTCTTTGGTGTGGAAGGTCCTAAGTTATTAGGAGACGGTACCAATGCCGATTTTATCTTTCAAAACATCGACCGTTTCTTTGCTCGTGATGCACAACAGATGTGTAGCTTTACCACTGCTGGTGTTATTGACCGTGATTACGATTCGTACATAGCCAAACATCCTGAATTAGCTAGTATTTTACAGGCGATGACCAAAGAAGAAGCTAGTGTATTAAGTGCTAGCTACTGGGCAATTCTTCCCTTTAAACTAGGCGACTCTCAAATTGTAAAATATCGTTTGGTTCCTGAAGACACCTATAAAGGAACGCCTTTTAACGATAACAATTACTTAGGTATTGATTTGCAACAACGTTTATTAACCAAAGAAACTACTTTCCGTTTCGAAATACAATTACGTACCAATGATGCTACTATGCCGTTAGATGACGCTCAAGTAGTATGGAGCACGGAAGAAAGTCCGTATATCTGCATTGCTAAATTACACTTACCTCAACAAGATGTGGCTAGTATTGGGCAAGCCGAATTTGGGAGTAACTTAGCCTTTAATATTTGGAGAACCTTACCTCAACACGAACCATTAGGATCTATTGCACAAGCAAGAAAAGTAGTATATGCTGCTAGTGCCGAAGCACGTCATCAAGCTAACGGGCAACAATTACAAGAACCTAAAGAAATCAATCCGCAGTTTGAAGGAAATACTGATGAAAACAGCGATTGTATCGTAAAAGCAGGCATCTACCCTCCTATTGGCGTAATGCGTGTAGGAAATAGTGAACACGAATACTTTATCGGTCCGTTAGTTGACAATCCTGAACCACAAACCGATCCGTATGCCTATCGAGATAAAACAGGTGCCTTAAAAAGACAAGCGGCACAGTTTAGAGTCTACGGATTCAATGCTGCAGGAAAAGCGGTAAAAGAATTAACTACTGAAAATGCAAAAATTACATGGCATAGCCATTTAGCCAATCAAAAATCGTCTTGGTATCAGTTTAACATAGCCTTAGATATTCCTGAAGCGGCCGATATGCCACCTTCTATGTTACGTAATATTGATGTAAAAGATCGTAACTCTTTATTAATTGATGGTGGAGCAAAGTCTATTACTGGTACCAATGTTACCGAAGGGCCTTTCTTTGAAGGTGAATTTCTTTCTAAAAAAGTGTACTTAGGTGAAATGCGTACCGATGAAAAAGGACGCTTGGTGATGTTAGGTGGACACGGAAAATCTGAAAATATCAACGGTGATATTGCCATTACCTTTGCGAATAACGAAGGTTGGTACGACGATATTTCAGATGGACCTGTTACTGCTGAAGTTGAACATGAAGGTGTAAAATTAAAAGTAGACCCAGCTTGGGTTATTTGTGCACCGCCAGATTATGCCCCTATGCAAAAATCGGTACGTACAATGTGGGATTTAATGCGAGATGTAGCCGTAAAATCTAAAATGTTAGTACGTCCATCAAGACCTTCTTTTACCAAAGATATTTTACCTATTTTTCAACGTATGACCGATTTACAGTGGGTAAATGCAGGTTTTGCAGGAGCTTTTGGTTTTGGTGGTCAGTTTGATTATACTACCAACGAATGGATAAAGCGATTAGGAAATCCATCGCCTGCTTATATGGAAATGCGAAGAACGATTTCTAACAACTTCCGTCGTTTTGATGTGTCTGGAGCAGAAGCACCACAATTATGGCCTTGGTTGTATGGTGATGCGATTAGTATCCCTGCCACAGGTTCTGTACGCCAACACGCTACTTTATCAGACTTACAATTGGAATTTTTAGATCAATGGGTTGAAGGTGATTTTGAGGGTGATTATGTAGACATGACAGGATGTCCTCATATTCCAAAACCACCTACGATAGATGAACTTCCTGTTTCAGAACAACCAGATATGTTGACTAAAGCTTCTATGGAATTTTGTTTGGCTGATGCTTTTCACCCAGGTTGTGAAATGACATGGCCTATGCGTTCATCAGGAATGTACATGGCTCCATTTAGAATTAAACATGCACCTAAAACACCGCCTGTTAATACTACATATTATGGACCGATGATGAATAATGATATATTACCATTAGCGAAAGGTCCTATTTTGGGCGGACAAGTAGCTGGGGGAATTACACGTTGGATGGCAATACCTTGGCAAACTGATACGGCAAGTTGTAGAGATGGATACACTAGTGAATATGATCCGTATTTACCAACGTTTTGGCCTGCGAGAGTACCTAATAATGTCTTAAATGAAGAACGCTATAAGGAAACAATAGATCCTAATTTATCAGAAGAAACAAGGATTCAAGCCTTTAATTTCCGTTCCGATTGGTTAGACAACCTTCCTTTAGATGGTGAAGCACCAACTTATACGAATCAAATTAATAGCATGATTAAGTATTTTGATAAGTTAGCGGTGGTTCAAAAGCGTCCAGGAGTTCAGCATGACCCAAATTTCCCTGAAGAAATGCAAGTGGGTATTACTCCTACTCCAGAACAAGAAGCTGCATTATTAAAAGCTACGATACAAGATTTACAAGGTGTTTTAACAGCTAAACGTACACTAAAGAAAGGAGTTCAAAATACAATAGATACAGCTGTAGAAAAACTATCACACGATAATTTATTAAACGAGCAATTTGTATTGGAAGATGCTCAGCGTAGTTTATTAAGCTTAACGGAAGATGAACTAGAAAAAGACTTTAAAGCAACACCAAATGTTATTAAAACCATACATTTAATTGCTTCTAAGTTACATCACATGAAACAGTCTGATTCACATCAAGAAGCAGCTCCTAAAAGAGTTGAAGTTGGTATTCCTGAGAAGATGACACGTTTTTCAAGATATATTCCTAAATAATATACGAATTGAAAGAATATAATAGTACTACTGACATACTAATTATAGGTGGTGGCATTGCAGGTTGCATTGCCGCCATTTCTTTAGTTAATTATTATAATGTTACCATAGTAGATAAACAGCTTGAACCTGTTGATAGAATTGGGGAATCGTTAGCTCCTGCTTCACAACGGATTTTAAAAGAGTTAAATCTATTAGAAAACGAATCAGATGTTATAAAACAAACAATATTCCGCAACAATTTAGGAATGCAATCGTATTGGGAAAGTAACCAACTTCAAATTGTTGATTATTTAAGAAATCCCGATGGCTTCTCTAGAAGTTTAAATAGAAAGAACTTTGAAAGTTATCTAAGAAAAGTTGCTACTGAAAGAGGTGTTAATTGTATTTGGGGAACACGTCTTTCTAATACTTCATACGAAGATAACTACTGGAAAGTAATAACAAAGTCTGATGATTTAAAAAACAGAACTACACATACCATTCATGCTAAGTTTGTAATTGATGCTACTGGTAGGCAATCTCATTTCACAAAGAGCTTAGGTATTCAACGTACATCGTATGATAAGTTAATATCTTGCTGGGTGAGCTTACCTAATACACAAGAAAATACCATGAGTACCATTGTTGCTGATGAATTAGGTTGGTGGTATAGTGCAATCGTTCCCAATAATAAAAGAGTGATCGCTTTTCAAACAGATGCTGATTTAGTAGATAGGAATACGTTTAAACATCTAGATACTTTTCTAGCTTTTACCAAACAGCGCAAACTCATTCAGTCTTTGGTTGAAGGTAACGAAGCTAACATTAACTTTCATGGTACGGTAAGTGCTAATTCTACTCGTTTAGAACAGGTAGCTGGCAAACAATGGATTGCTTTAGGCGATGCTGCTATGAGTTTTGATCCGCTTTCTTCTCAAGGTATGTTTAATGCTATGGCAAATGCGGTGCAACTCCAAAAGTTACTTATAAATGTTGATTTTATTAAGGATTTACACCCTGATAAGATGGAACAATTCAATATGTTGTATAGTCAGCAAATACAACAAATTTGGAATCATTATCTAAAACATAAAAACTTTTTTTATAGTACTGAAACTAGATGGAAAGAGTCTCCTTTTTGGAAAAGGCGTAGTAGTCATTAACTGTTGATTTCCTAGCTTTTAGAACCAAGAAAAAAGACCGCTTTGCTGTTTGTTTTTAGCTCCGCTACACCTTTTGGTTTCCAATCATTGCCTTCTTCGGAGTGACTATGATTTCAGATAAAACATGTCAACAACTAACAACTAGTAAAAATAAAACCTCCCCAGTCATAAAACAAACTAGAGAGGCTTCTTAGTAAAGTCAATCTTAAAAACTCTACTTTAAGCTATTTTTCATAAAGTCTTCAACTTCTTGCTTGGCTTTTAAAGCTTCAACTTCATTAAATGTTTTTCCTTCTCCTCTTAATAAGTATGCGTTAAATATATGACTTATATATAGTGGTGATTTCTTATTAGTTGAAAAGTTTACAGCGTTATGACAACTAAAACAGTTTGCTAAATTCGCTGCATTAATATCTTTTAAGCTACTTTTAAAAGTTTGTGTATACGTTTCCATAGTAACATTAGCACAGTTTACTGATCCTCTCGCTACCGAAGTACTATCAGGTGTTGCCTTTCCTATATTTCCACCTAAACTATTTATTGTTGCTGTTTGTTCTTCAGGAGTCAATCCATCCGTATCAATCCAAAGAGAACCATTGTAAAAATAATTCTTCCATACATCAGTTAAATTTTCTTTTACACAGGTATTAAGATTCTCTATGTTATTAAAGTTGATAGGTTCTGATTGACTTGTTTTCATAAAGTTCCCTACGCTGTCTCTTGGAATTCCAAATTTAAATAAATCATATGCTTTGTATGGTAACTTCGCGCTACCATTGCTCCATGTAATTCCGTCAATTCCTGTAGTAGTACCCTCAGCAAATAATAATTTATTGGTAGTTGAAGTCGCTTTGTTTTCTTTCCAATTATAGTTTGGTGCTAAATCGTCATGCTCAAAAGTAGCCCAAATAAACTCTGGATGATTCTCTACAATCCCTACAACATGCATTCCTAACAATGCTACTTCTGTATTAGTGTACGTTGTCCCATCTGTACTCAATGCCGCTACCGTTGTATAGTAGTTGTCAATTTCTTCTTCAGCAATAGCCGTAACAGGTGTCCATGATACTTTTAACTCTAACGAACCTACAGGGAAAGATGCTTGATTATCTTGACTCAAAGTTCCGTTAACTATAGAATCTCTATACTTTCTTGATGCCTCTCTCATTGTAGAGCTTATGTGAATTGAATAAAATACCGTTTCTGATACCCCTTCTTTGTTATACCCTGGATTTGTTTTTAATATTCCTCCTGAACCTGCTTGGGCTGTGTCTTCTAATACTACAGCAGCTCCTTGTTTAGGAACTACATCTTGCATATGAGCTGTTACTTGGTGCATTTTCTTAGGATTTAAAAATAACGGTAACATTTCTCCCACATACAGAGGAACTTCCTTTCCTTCTTGTTTTACTAATAATTTTTCTATTTGATATTCTGGTTTGGTTAGCCATAAAAACTTTTGCCAAGACCATTGGTGAAAAATTGCATTGGTTGTACTCGATACATCAAACGGACTTCCTTTTCCTTCGGATGGTGCTGGGGTTTGTGTGTGAGGGAACCAATCACTTTCACATAAACTTTGGGTTGCTGTTTTGTTGTAAGCTACTTCTTCTACTTGCTCTACAGCATCATTTTCTTTTTTCTTCTTTTTACAAGAATTAAAAAACACAACACTCATTACAAGCATTGTATTTAAAATAAGTTTGGTTGTTAATTTCATGATTGATTAGTTTTTGATAATAGTTACAAATTAGCGAATATTTTAGTAGCTTGTTAAAAAAGAAGGCATAAACTCTTAAATTATAGTTATAAAAAGCTGTTTTTTGATGCCAAGTGTATATACCCTTTATGCCCTTACTTTAAAAAGTGTTTTATTTCGTAAATTGAATCAAAGAAAAGACTTAGTTTTGTAACCCTTTTTTATTAAAAACTAAACAATGAATACACACGAAGAATATATGAGTGAAGCTGTAAAAGCAGCTTTAAAAGGAATGCAAAATAACGAAGGAGGTCCTTTTGGATGCATTGTAGTAAAAGATGGAGAAATCATTGGACGAGGAAACAACAAAGTTACCTCTACCAACGACCCTACAGCCCACGCAGAAGTAACTGCTATTCGTGATGCTTGTAAAAATATTGGCTCTTTTCAGTTAGACGGTTGCGTTGTATATACCTCTTGTGAACCATGCCCTATGTGTTTAGGTGCTATTTACTGGGCGCGTCCTGATAAAGTTTTTTACGGTAGTAACCAACAAGATGCTGCTAACATTGGTTTTGATGATGAATTTATTTATAAAGAAATTCCGTTACCATACGAAAAGAGAAGTATTCCGTTTGAGCAAATAGGACGTGATATTGCCTTAGAGCCTTTCCAGAAATGGTCTGAGAAAGAAGATAAAATTGAGTATTAGAGTAAATAACCTCGAGATAATACCCTTTGGCGGTGCCAATAAAGTTCCCTTTGTAGTTTTTACAAAGGGTTTCTTTTTTATTACACTTAAGAATCTAATACTTTTTTAGCCTCTTCATATTCTTCTTTGGTGATTTCACCTTTTGCAAAACGTCTTTTAAGTATTTCTAACGGAGATTCTTTTTTTGTTACTTGGAATAAAGAACTATAAAACAAGAAAAAGAATACTCCTATTACTATCCAAACAATCCACCATACATAGTGCATTCCCCAAAAATGTCCGTCGTGATAATGCATAACTATTTAGTTTTTATATTAAATCAACACTAAACTACAAGACTAAACACCTAAATAACAACTAAATACATTTTTAAATATAAGTTTTGCAACATGTCTTTTCCCTTTTTGTCTTTAGTTATATAACTAAAAAGATTTTTTTCTGAATGGGTAAATGACAAATAAAAAAGATATATCAGTATTATTCCCCCTATCCTTTTTAAAAAAATTAGGTTCTTACTTTTTATACCCTCGGTTTATCTTGTTTTCAAGTTCAATTTTCAATAATTTAGTTTTTTAATATCCCACTATTAATCTTAACCAAAAAGCTATGCAATTAACACAAGAAGAAATTAAGGAATTAGAAAAACAATTAAGCTGCCCTGATGGTAAATTAGGCGTTGAAGTTGGAAAGAACATGAACGAGACTAATATTAACATGACTTTAAGTACTATTGATTCTTTAAAGTTAGAAAACAATAACTCAGTTTTAGAGCTTGGTCATGGTAATTGCGGACATTTACAAAAGTTATTAGTCACAGCTAACAATATAGATTACTTTGGGTTAGAAATTTCTAAAACAATGCACGAGGAAGCTAAAGCTATTAATACAACTACACAGGCTGAGTTTCTTCTTTACGACGGAGAAACAATTCCGTTTAAAAACAATTCTTTTAATCGTGTTATGAGTGTAAATACAATTTACTTTTGGTCTAACCCTCAAAAACTGATAACTGAAATTGAACGCGTTTTAAAACCTAATGGTGTATGCGTTTTAACTTATGCCGATAAAGAGTTTATGAAAAACTTATCTTTTGTGGGGGATAAGTTTCAGCTTTTTGGCACAAAAGAAATGGAAACACTTGTTAGTGCTTCTCACTTAAAAATTGACGAGCTTATCCATAAAACTGAACAAGTTACAAGTAAAACAGGTGATTCTGTAGAACGAACCTATACCCTAGCCAAATTAAAAAAAGAGTAATATGTTTTCTTTAACGGTAAATTAAATGAAAGATCCATTAATCACATCAATTTCAAAATACATCAAATTAACTTCAGAAGAAGAGAGCATCATTAAAAGCTTTTGGACTGAGAAAACTCTTGAAAAAGGAGACTATCTTCTAAGAAACGGTGATGTATGTAGAACCGATAATTTTGTAATTAATGGAACCCTTAAAGCCTTTTATATAAACGCTGCTACAGGAACAGAAGAAGTTTTATATTTTGCCATAGAAAACTGGTGGGCTACAGATATTGATAGCTTTCAAAAACAACAACCTTCTATTTACAATATTCAAGCAATAGAAAAAACCAACTTGTTACAAATACGTTATGATTCTTTTCAGGAAATGCTAAAGCAAGTACCTAAACTTGAACGCTTTTTTAGAATTATACTCGAAAACTATCTTGGTAGCTTGCAAAGAAGAATTATTCACAACAATGTGTATGATGCAGAACAACGGTATCTTGATTTTATAAAAGATTACCCAAAAATATCAGGTAAAGTTCCTCAATACCTAATAGCCTCATACTTGGGTGTAACTGCTGAGTTTTTAAGCAGAATTCGTAAAAAACATAAGTCATCTTAAACTAGATCAATTTTTTTTATTTCTTCTACAACGACCTTTGCCATATCATGTAAACTATATTAAGATATGAACAAGGTACTTATCATCAATGCAAGTGTAAGAAATGAAAAATCGCATAGTAGGCAATTAACCCAACTCTTTGTAAAGAATTGGCAAAAGAAGCATCCTAACGATACATTTTCATACCGAGATGTTGGATTAAAAGAAATACCTCCCATCAATGAAAAATGGATTGCTAGTGCCTTTATTAAACCTGAAGACAGAACAGCAGAAAATCAATCAGGTGTTAACTTAAGCGATAAGCTAATTAAAGAATTTAAAGAACACGATGTGTATGTTATTGGAACACCTATGTACAATTGGTCTATACCCAGCGGATTAAAAGCTTACATCGATCAGCTTATGAGAATTAATGAAACATGGAAATTCCGTTCAGGAACACCCGATGGTGATTATGTAGGGTTACTGAAAAACAAAAAAATGTTTATTCTATCTAGCCGAGGGGATACAGGTTATGGTAAAAATGAAAAAAACGAGCATATGAACTTCCAAACGACCTATTTGAAGTTTGTTTTTGAAGTTATGGGTATTCAAGACATTACCATAATTTCTTTAGATAATGAGGAGTTCGGAGGTGCTATTTTTGAAAGTTCTAAAAAGAAGATTTATCAAGAAATTGGAGAGGTTTAAAGTACACCCTCTACAAACGAGCGCTGTTAATACTTATGTTAACAGCGTTTTTTAATGCCTCTTTATATAACACAGCACCTAACAAACATTTTTCTACACACGCACCTATTTTTTATCTTTTTTGTTGTTTGGTGTTGCTCCCCTTAGCCAGTGAATAACACTCCCCTTAGGCAAGCAGTGTTGACCCGATTAGGCTTGGGGTGTCGACCCGATAAAAAAGTGTAACTTTTTTATCTTACTTTTTTTATATTTGGGAGGATAAAATTACTGAAAGTTCCGCTTATCCTTCCCTTAAGGGGATATAACAGTAATTTTATTACGTATATAAACAAGTTGCAACAAGCTAAAAAAACTGAACAATTAAATGTATATTTTAGGAATTAGAGCAGATAAAATACAAGCAGCTGACATAAAACGTCTAGTAGAAAACCAAATTCAGGAAAGTTCAAGTTTGGATTACAAAAAGGAATTAGCGATTTCAAAAGACAAAGACAAAAAAGAATTCTTGTTTGATGTAACTGCTATGTATAATACTGATGGAGGATGTTTGGTTTTTGGAATAGAAGAAGAGAAAGATAAAAACAACCAAAATACAGGAAAACCTAAAGAGATTACAGGAATTGAAATTCAGAATTCGGACAAACTAATTCAACAAATTGAAGACATAATAAAGAACTGTACTGAGCCAAGTATAAATCAGTTAATAATTAACGAATTAAAAGTTGATGGGGAAACTGTATTGATTTTAGGAATTCCAAAAGGTTTGGGATTACCATCAATGGTAACTTATAATCAAACAAATAAGTTTTACAAACGCAGAAACAGTGGAAAGTTCGCAGTTGACGTATATGAACTTAATAATATGTTTATGCAAAATCAAGTATTAAAGGAAAAGGCAAACGATTTCAGAAAAGACAGAATTAAGGCTGTTTTAAACCAGGAAAACATACCAAATTTAGAAATTGAGAATTCATTTTTTGTTCACATAATACCTTTTGGTTTTTTGGACAATCAAATTGTTGATTTTTCTAAAGCAGAAAAGGATAGAGTACTTGATATGCGACCTCTTTATTCAAATGGTTGGGATAAAATGTATAATATAGATGGCTATGCCACATTTGCTACATCTTTTGATAGACAAAAAGTAACTTCTTACAATCAAATTTTTAGAAATGGTGTTTATGAAGTTTATACGTCTGAACTATTTTACGAAAACAGAAACGGAAAAAAAGCATTTGATGGAAGGTCAATGATTGAGGAAACAATTCGAAGTGTGGATGAAGGACTAAAAGTTCTCAACGATTTACAGTTTGAACCACCGTTTTTAATTTCTTTCAGTTTTCATAACGTATTAGGAAAAGTATTAGACAATGATAGAAGTTATTACAATAGAGAGTTCAAACAAAATGAAATAGCTTTTCCACTAATCTTGGTTCCGACTTACGAAACTGATATTTATAGCTCATTAAAACCGAATTTTGACATATTATGGCAATCTTTCGGATTTGCAAAAAGTATAGAAATTAATAAATAAAGTCAGTTGCCAACAATGGCTATAAGTAATTGCTTGTTCTTGCCTATTTCTGAAAATCCTCGCGGATTTTCAGTTTGGTGCATACTTGCAAAGTTAACTGCTAACCCACGCAACTACTCATAGCCGAGACCGTTGGTAATAATTGCCTACGGCACGTAGAAACCGTGTTTTAACAAACACTCCTTTTCTACTAATTATTATCAACGCTCTAGGTTAATTGCACCTCTAACAATTATATTGTGTACCTTTAGACTTCTTCGTGAACTACACACGAAACTATAAACAACAAAATGTATAACGAATGAGGCACAATTATGGCTCCTCATGAGGCTGTACCTCACACCCCATACACCTAGAGCGTTGCCAACCATTTCGATTAAACTCACTAATATCAAATTAAAATTAAATCGATAAAGGGCAAAAAAGACAATCCAATACCTATTAAATTATTAGACATATGAAAAAATAGTGGATACTGAAATCCAAAGGACACTCTAATATACCCATAAATTAAACCACTCATCAATTGTGGTAAAGTAAGAATCGGAAGTAAAAGAATATTCGTCAAGTTTAATTCATACTTCGATATATGTATCCAAGCAAAAAACACACAAGTAATATAATAAATACTTCGAAAGTGTATATTCCAAAATTTAATCAATTTCTTATTTACTGATTTAATATTGATTATTAAATAAAGAACTATTCCTAAAAAAAATGAGATAACTACCCTTATTAAAAAACTTTCATCTATAGCGCTAATTTTTGTATGAAAAATAAATTTAGTCAATATATAATAGCAGAATACACTTGACGATAAAGTCAAATAAATGGGTTTAAATTTTAATGAAAGTCTGAACGCAACTTCTTCAACAAATGGTAGAATCACTCCACCCACTAATAAAAAAACAAGTGGAGTAAAACGCTCAGACATATTTCCTTTTTGTATGTTTTCTGGGTCATATACAATTGCAAAAAATAAAACAACCGGAATTAAGAATATTAACTTTAAAAAGTACAATCCAATAGTTTCATAAATTTTAGACTTCACTGATTTATCGAGATTTTTATCAATTCTAGGATTTTTAATAAAACTTACAATTTCTTTGAATATCGAGAAGTAATATTTCGGTTTAATCAAAGGGTATTTCATACTTATCTGTTTTATTGAAAGACGACTTATAATGCTATTTGTTACTATCTGACTTAAATAGTTTTGAAAATGAAAAACGGTTTACTAACTTAGGATGTATATAAAACATTGCTAGTGTTTGCTTAAACACTATTTTTGTTTCTTTACAAAACAAAAGGATACTTGAAAGGTAGCTTAATTAAACGTAACGGTTTCATATACTTTACCGTTGGTAAACATAAAGAGCATGTCTATCCAAACATTTTATAACAAAGAAATATTGAATATAATATGGATTTAAAAAACCCCTTTACTTTTTTTTCATTACTAATAACAGCAAATATTATTGCGTATGGATTAACTATTGTTACTAGTAAGTTGTGGAATAAGATATATAATTATCAAGAAAATCTACTAAAAAAGGAAATAATAGGGTCAATACTTATTTTGTGTATAAATATTATAATAGCTATACCTGGTTATATTTTATGGATTAAAGGTGTAATTCTATTTTCTGAATCTAATATCTGGCTCTCTTTTGTTGGTATATTCTTATTAATGGATTTTTTAATGTATGTTTTACATTATTTATCCCATCGCATAGGCTTATTAAAAAAAATTCACGCAAAACATCACGAACATTCGAATAAGTTTAATTGTGTCAGCTTATATTATATGTCTCCTTGGGAATCTATATTTTTTGGATTGTTACTAACAATAGTAACCATTTTGTTTCAGTTTAATATTTATGGTTTTATTCTGTTTTTATTTTTCAATTGGTTGTATGGCTTAATCACACATTTAAATGGAAACACCTACAAACCTTTCTTATTTATTTTCACAACAAATACATTTCATAAAGCTCATCATAAGCTTAATAGTAGAAATTTTGGATTTTATACATTTTTTTGGGATAAATTGTTTAGAACAGAAGCGAAAGTTGAAATACGTTTGCTAACAAAATATAAAAAATAATAAAGGTTTAGTAGTTGGTACATTATAACAAAGCCCACCAAATCTAAAATTTAACGGTTAATAATAAAACAATAGACACTGTTATTTATGAATAAAAGACAAACTTAAGAAGTGTATAATTAATTGCTTACTCTCACCTAATTGCTTTACTATTTACTAAAAAAACTTATAGGGTAAATTGAAATAATAGTAAGGCTATGCGCCGCTTTAAAGACACATAGCCCATGTTATTTATTCTATGCTAAAAGTATTTTATACTACTAAAACTTAAATAGAAAGCGTCTTTTCGTTTATTTTCTGAGCCACAAAAGGCTTAGCAAAAACAGCATTTAAGCTAGCAATAATTTCAGTATGACTACCATTTGCCAACGGAACTGTTATGGTAGATCCTTTAAACGCTACTAAACTTTGTCCTGCCTCAGCAGACTGCTTAAAAGGTGTTTGCATAACTGAACCATTCATAGTTCCGTAAGGACCATAAGAAGCTCCACTTTTACCTGTTAAAGTTATTTGCAATACACATTGCCAACCATACCATACACCAGTGTAACCAGAAACAGCTACGATTGGGTCGTTTAGAGGAATATCTATCGTCTTAGCTACTCCACTATTTCCACCATGTTGTGGTAATGTATAAACACCAGTATTTCTATTCTGAGTACCTGTATTATAAGGTCCAGTTCCAGTATTTACAGTCTGAATAGCATCTAGTACATTACCCGAACGAATCGTTATTTGCGTTATATTTGGATTCCCCGCAGCTCCAACTATCGCAGTATCATCAAATGTATTACTTGTTATTGGATTAGCTAATTGACTAAGAATCATAAATTGGGCTTGCTCAAACTGGAAGTTCCCAGAGTTGAAACGCCACATAAAAATATCCTGATAATCATAAGAAGCCCCCTTACTAGTAAACCCATCAGAAACCTGGCTCCAAACTTGTTGAGCGCTAGAGTTAGGTGCTGCATTTCCTGGTTCAAATTGCGCTCCATAGCCAATTTTTTCAGGTGATATTCCAGCACCTATAAAGTCAGATAACGGTGTACCGTCGTAGAACTGCGGTGATACAAAATCGAAGGCGCTATTTACAGTTGGATAATCAATCGAATTTGTTGGCCATGCTGGAGTAAACGACAAGTAATATTTTACTTGCTGCTTATCAAATACAGAGCGAATCGTAGAAAATAAAACTTTAAATTGAGATTGGGTCATGCGTATAGATACATCACCTTCCCAGTCAACATCCAATCCGTTCATTCCATTATCTTTCAGATAAGTAACTAGGTTATTTGCAAAATTAGTAGCCTCTTCTTGTTCGTTTCCACCTGATGAAAAAATAGATGCTAGCGTGTTGTCTCCCGAATAAACCATGGTTGCTAAAAACTTAATATTCGGGTTTACTTGGCGAGCATCTTTCAATACAGAGTTCAAATAATCTTGATTCGTAAGTCCATCCGGGTGCGATGAATCACCAATTTTAATGGTAGAGCCTTTGGTAGCTGGAACTACCTCAAAAAAAGCTATTCCAAGAGATGCTGCGCTGTTATATACGTTGTATTTAATAAGTGATTGAAAGCAACTATCAGGACTATTATAGTTGGTCTTTGGTGGTTCATCTTCATTTAAAAAGATCCAAGCATTAATGCCGTAGGGGAATTGAGAATTTTTCATAATATATTGTATTTAATATTTACTAAGTTATTTTCGACAGCAGATTAAAAACCTAATTAAATACATTATGTATCTAACAAACCTAGGCATCACCTTAGTACGAATACTGTTTTTTTAAGTCCCCCACTACACTTATTATTTTGATTTTATACCATTTGCTATTATAAAGTTGAGAAATTAATAAACATGGTTTCTAAAAAAGGTAGTAAACGATTGATAATCAATCACGAACATATGTTTTATGTGTATAAAAGAAAAACACATAACTAACTGATGTACAATACCTTTAAAAGCATACGGCATACTATGCTAACAAACATTTTTCTACACACGCACCTATTCGTATCCCTTTACTTGTTTGAAGTTGCTCTTCTTAGATATAAAATGTTGTACCTATAAAAGTCGCATCCTTTCTTGTGTTTATTTTTTTATATTTGGGAGAGTGAAATTGCTATGGTTTCTGTTTATTTTACTATTTGAGGAATTTATTAGTGATTTTATAATATATCTAAAATAGATAGCTGCTAGCTAAAATAAATTATAATGAAAGTATGATTAAAAACCTTCTAAAATTTGTCTATTTTATAATTATACTTTCTATTTTTTTATTAGTTATTTTTAAAATAAGTATAGTTAAAGAATATTTTGAAGCTTTTTCTAAATGGCTATTTCCTGAAAACCCTAATAGAAATGGGGAATTATTTAAAATTGTTTTGAGTATTTTAGGGGCTTTAGGTATATTATTTGGTCTCTATATTTCATTACGAAGAGCAAAAGCTATTGAGGAAGGTGTTAAAAAACAAGGTCTAGCCATAAACCTTCAAAGTAATCAAATAGAACTTTCAAGAAAATCACAAACAGATGAGCGTTTTAAAAATGCAGTTGAACATCTTGGCAGTGATAGCGAACCTATTATTTTAGGAGGAATAGCAGAGTTAAATCAAATTGTAAAAGAATATCCAGCAGAATATTCGGAAATAGTTTTTAATATCTTAAACAGCTATATAAGATCAAATGCTAAAAAAAATAAAAACACTACAGTTTTACAAACTATAATAAATAGTTTGTTTAAAAACTCAAAAAAAAATCCTTATAAGAACTATAAAGGTAATTTAAGAGGAGCTGATTTAATTGGTGTAGAGTTTGATAATTTAATACTAGACAATTCTGATTTATCCAGATGCAAATTATCTAACTTAAAAAACTCTAGCTTTAAAAACGTAGACTTACAATATTCCTTGTTCTTTTTTGGAGAAGTGGAAAATATAGATTTTTGTAATACAAAAATGCATAAAACATATTTTTATGGAGGTAGACTTAAAAACCTACAATTAAATATAGATTCTGAATTTGGAACTCTAGGTTTTTTTAATATTAACTTTAATGATGTGAGTTTCGACAGTTGCAATATTCATGATTGGTCATTTATTGCTTGCAACTTCAACAAATGTACTTTCTACAGCACCCATATTCTTCATTCAAAGTTCTCATTATCAAATTTTAACGAAGTGGTATTTAAAAACTTAAACTCTTTCAGTAATAATGACTTTAGAGCGGCTTTTTTCAATTCTACAACAATGGAGAGCGTGATAATAATACATTCAGATTTTAGAGGCCTAAGAAACGAAAGTGAATTCAATATACACTTCAGAAATGAAATCAATGAATTATTAAAATATGAGACAGATTACAAAGGTATTGATTTAAAAAATGTAGAATTTTTTAAATGTCAAACAGGTAAAATTAGTCAAGAAGATATTGATGAAATTTTAGTGATTTTAGATAAATATGAAAATATTGTTTTTGATAAAAAACAATCCAATAAGTAATAAATATAATTGGAGTTTACATAACACTCCTAAGAATATTAGACTAGTCTTATGTAAAATTAAATATCTTTTTAATCTAAAAAAACAAGGTCAAATTGTCTAAACTAAATCAACAGTATTAACAACCCAACTACTCCTAAGAACAAACACAGTGGAGAAAAATACTTGGTATCGTTTATGGCAAACTCTGTCGCTTTAACTTTCTTAAAAAAGCCTACATACTTAAAATCTCCTATCGCTCTAATGAGAAAAATACTGGCTACAACATAAAGTCCATACTCTTTTAGCCATGTGGGCATTGAACTTAACGTAAAGAACTGTATTTTTTCTGCATATATAACAGCAAAACCGCTGATAACCATAGCCACTACAAACGTTAGTGCTTTAGGTGGATTCATCGCTTTTTCATTTGCTGTTTTAGTAGGTATTACAGCATCTACCCATAAAGTTCCACCAAAAGCCCAATAAACATGAATTAACGAAATAGAAAAGAGTATTAAAACACAAATCACTCCTAAAAAATGTATCATAAATTGTAGTTTTTACCGTAAGTTTGTCTAACAAATTTAAGCATTCAACATGACAACTTTATTCATAAACATCAAAGAATTAATCCAAATTAGAGAAACAAGTACTAAAAAAGTATCAGGAGCTGCGATGAACATTTTACCTACCATTAAAAATGCTTTTTTAATGGTTGAAAACGGTATTATTACTGACTATGGAAGCATGAAAAAAGCCCCTACTTCTGCTGATAAAACGGTGGATTGTACTGGTAAAATGATGTTGCCTACTTGGTGTGATTCGCATACACATATTGTATATGCAGGCAATCGTGAACAAGAGTTTGTGGATAGAATTAACGGATTGAGTTATGAAGAAATTGCCAATCGTGGTGGTGGTATCGTAAACTCTGCAAAGAAGTTACAAGGAACGTCGGAAGAAGAGTTGTACCAACAATCGGCAAAACGATTAGAAGAAGTTATTGCATTAGGTACTGGAGCAGTTGAAATAAAATCAGGATACGGTTTAACTGTAAACGCTGAGTTAAAAATGCTACGTGTTATAAAAAAGCTACGTGAAAACTACAACATCCCTGTAAAAGCCACTTTTTTAGGAGCACATGCCTTCCCAACCGAATATAAAAACAACAAAGAAGGATACATCAATGTAATTATTGAGGAAATGTTACCTAAAGTTGCTGAAGAAAACTTGGCGGATTTTGTAGATGCTTTCTGTGAAACTGGATATTTCTCGGTGGAAGATACTGACAGAATTTTAACCGCTGCACAACAATACGGATTAACACCCAAAGTACACGTAAATCAGTTTACAACTATTGGTGGTGTACAAGTGAGTATAAAACACAATGCATTGTCAGTAGATCATTTAGAGGTAATGAATGCAGAAGACATTGAAGCATTGAAAGATACACAAACCATGCCTGTAGCCTTACCATCGTGCTCGTACTTTTTAAGTATTCCGTACACACCTGCTCGTGATATTATAAATGCAGGATTGCCATTAGCCTTAGCTACCGATTACAATCCAGGATCTACTCCATCAGGAAACATGAACTTTGTAGTAGCAACGGCTTGTATTAAAATGAAAATGACACCGGAAGAAGCCATTAATGCAGCTACAATTAACGGAGCGTATGCAATGAATTTATCTGATGAGGTTGGAAGTATTACTAAAGGGAAAAAAGCAAATTTAATCCTAACGAAAGAAATTCCTTCGTATGGATTTTTACCGTATTCCTTCGGAAGTAACTTAATCGATTCAGTATTTATCAACGGAAAAGAGGTGTAAATTACAAGCTATCATTCCGAGTGATAACGAGGAATCTCTTTAAGGTGAGTAATAAATTTAACTCTACTCAACATTAAGATTTCTCCTTTCGTTACACTTCAGTTCGAAATGACATTTTAACAAAGCTTGTCATTCCTGCGTAGGTAGGAATCTCTTAGAGGATATTAAGATGTATAAAACCAATCATCAATATTATATTTATATCATTACAAACAAAAAAGAAGGTGTTTTATATATTGGTGTTATTAACAACCTTGAAAGAAGAATCTTTGAACATAAAAACAAACTTGTAAAAGGTTTTTCTTCTAAATACAACCTGGATAAATTAATTTACTTTGAAGAGTACCAATTTATTGAGGAAGCTATAAAAAGAGAGAAAAACATGAAAAAATGGAAAAGAGCTTGGAAAACAAATTTAGTTATTAAAGAGAACCCTAATTGGGAGGATTTAGCTAAAAACTGGTATAACTAACAAAAAGATTCCTGCCTACGCAGGAATGACAATACAACAATATGCTAACAATATTCAACGAAAAAGACATACAAGAGTTTGTAACCCCACGTGAAGGTGAAACAAAATTAGGTGAGTGCGTTGCAGTTATCAACTCTAAAAAAGAGCTACAAGAAGAACTTAAAAACTCAACTGCTTCTTTTGTTATTTTAGGAGTTCCCGAAGATATTGGTGTTCGTATGAATGGAGGAAATGGTGGTGCACATACTGCTTTTGTTCCTGCTTTAAAAGCATTTTTAAATACACAGCAGAATCAGTTTATTGACGGAAATAACATCATAGTTTTAGGATATTTAGATTGTTTAGACGATGTATATAGCTTTGACGTTAACGACAGAGAGAAAGGTGATTTATTAGTAAAAGCAATTGATAAAGAACTTTCTAACCTTATCAAAGTCATTGTTAAAAGTGGTAAAACACCAATTATTATTGGTGGAGGTCATAACAACGCTTACGGAAACATTAAAGGACTTTCTGAAGGTAAGGAACAACCTGTAAATGTGATTAATTTAGATGCGCATACCGATTTACGTCGTTTGGAGGAACGTCATAGTGGTAACGGATTCTCGTATGCGTTGCAAGAAGGTTTTATTAAGAATTACTTTATGTTTGGATTGCATGAAAACTACACGCCTCAGTATGTTTTTGAAATGATTCATGATAGTTTAAACTTAGAGTACAACACCTTTGAAGAGTTAGAAGTATATCAATCTACTTCTTTTGATGGAGAATTACAACGCGCTAAAAATTTTATAAAAAACACTCCTTTCGGAATTGAAATTGACTTGGATTGTATACAACACTTTCCTAGTAGTGCCATGACACCTAGCGGATTTACACCACAGCAAGCACGTAGATTCACACATTATTTTGGAAAGCTACAAAATGCTTCTTATTTACACATTTGTGAGGGTGCTCCAGCAGTAGTTAAAGATGACATTGCTAACGGACAAGTAGGAAAATATATCAGCTATTTAATTTCTGATTTTATTAAGGTTAAGAGTAATTAATTATAAGTTATTTCGAACCGAGTGAAATGAAGTGTGAGAAATCTTAAGAATGTTTGTAATTAACTTTAATGAGATTTAGCTCCGCTAAACCTTACGGTTTCTCCTTCGGTTCGAAATGACGATTCCTTTAATCTATTTACTCTATCCACAAGTTTCCTTCTGAATACGTTTTAGCTTTACCACTAATTAATATTCTATCCTTTTTATTTTGACACTTTAATATTCCTACTCTTTCAGAAACCTGTATTGCATCAAGATTATCTTTATCCAATCGAGAACTCCAAAATGGTACCAATGAACAATGAGAAGAACCAGTAACAGGGTCTTCTAAAATAGAAGATTGTGGTGTAAAATATCTTGACACAAAATCGGAATTATCTCCTACAGCTGTAACTACTACCCCTCCTGGATCTAAATTTATTTGATCAAAGGTCTGCCTATCTACTTTTATATTCTTTATTTCCTCTTCAGAATCATATACTAATACATAATCTCTAGATTTTAAAACCTCTTTAGGCGCTATATTTAAAGACTTCTGAATAATTTCAGGTAACTCAGAAGCAACAGGCATTCGAGAGGGTAAATCCATAGAATAAAATTTTTTTTCAATCTTAATAGTTAAATCACCACTCAGCGTTTCAAATACTATTTCGTTATGAGGATAGTTTAAAATTGAGTGTAAGCAGTGAGCAGTAGCAAGTGTTGCATGTCCGCATAAATCCATTTCAATTTCTGGAGTAAACCACCTTAAATGTATCTTCTCTCCTTTATCAACAAAAAATGCTGTTTCTGCCACAGCATTTTCTTTTGCTATTTTTAAAAGAACTTCATCAGGAAGCCAATCTTGTAACGGAACAACACAGGCAGGATTTCCTCCAAATACTTTATCTGTAAAAGCGTCTATTTGATATAATGGTAATTTCATCTTTTTCTTTGTTTAATTATGTAAATATATTGCTTTCAGTTTTGTTGCATAAACAAGATAACAATAAGAAATTTACTAATGTCATTACTGTAAATGTCAACAAATTAGTTAACCTTTACAATTTCGACCAAAGGGAGAAATCTCATTAAATATGAGTTACTCATATTTAATGAGATTTCTCACACTCTGTTTCACTCGGTTCGCAATGACGGTTAGTAATAAACTACCTCAAGGAATAAAAATATTGGCTATCGACCTACTACTAAAAAACTGCCTTAGCAATTTGTTGAATGTTTGTAGACCTTCCCATTGAATAATAATGTAAAATAGGAACTCCTCTTTTTTGTAACTCTTTGCTCTGAGTAATGCACCACTCTACTCCTACTTGTCGTACTTCTGCATTATTTTTACAATTCACAACTCCTTTTACCAAAGCATCTGGTAAGTCTACCTTAAATCGGTGTGGAATTAAATTCAACTGTTTTTTGGTCGAAATAGGTTTTAAACCCGGAATAATAGGAACTGTAATACCTTCTTCTCTACATTTTTCTACAAACTCAAAATACTTTTGATTGTCAAAAAACATTTGAGTAATCACATAATTCGCTCCGTTTTTGATTTTCTTCTTTAAAAAGTGGATATCAGAATCTAAACTTGGTGCTTCCATGTGTTTCTCAGGATATCCTGCTACACCAATACAAAAGTCAGTTTTTGATGAGTTTTGTAAATCATCATCCAAATACCTTCCTTTATTTAAGTTTTCTATTTGCGTAACCAACTCACTAGCGTATCCGTGCCCCTCTTTTTCTGGTTTAAAATAGGTTTCGCTTTTTACAGCATCACCACGCAATGCAACCACGTTATCAATTCCTAAAAAGTCGAGATCAATTAAAAAGTTCTCGGTGTCTTCTTTGGTGAATCCTCCACATAAAATATGCGGAATGGCATCTACTTGATATTTATTTTGAATCGCCGCACAAATACCTACAGTACCTGGACGTTTTTTTACAACTTGTTTTTTCAATAGTCCATCCCCTAACTCTTTATACACGTATTCTTCACGATGGTAGGTTACGTCTATAAAAGGAGGATTAAACTCCATTAACGGATCAATATTTTTGAATATTGACTCTATTGTATCTCCCTTTAGCGGTGGAAGTATTTCAAACGAAAACAATGATTCTCCGTTAGCTTTTTCTAAATGTTCTATTACCTTCATAAGCGTATCTTATAAAGGCGTATTTAACTATACCAATGAAGCTGCAAATAACGATATTGCTGCCATTACTAGTAACTGTATTGCAAACCGAATCTCTAAATTATACTTTTTCATTTGTCTAATTTTATTGATTTTTTATAGGGCAATATTACTACTGTTTTGTAGTTTTTAGTTTACCTAACTTAAAACTTATTGTTAATTAAATACGCTCTTTTGTTTATTTATTTTAAAGTTATTATTAATTATCTGAAATATTAGAATGCAACCATTTTCTGGCTTTTTCTAAGGCTATATTTTTTCTTTCTGCGTAATCTCTTACTTGGTCGTCTGTTATTTTTCCTAAGCCAAAATATTTAGCTTCTTCATTAGCAAAATAATACCCCGAAACTGCTGCTGCTGGCCACATAGCTAAACTTTCGGTTAAGGTTACTCCTATGTTCTCTTCTACCTGTAAAAGCTCCCAAGTGGTCTCTTTCTCTAAATGATCTGGACATGCAGGATAACCTGGTGCTGGACGAATTCCTTTGTAGTCTTCTTTTATTAATTCATTATTGGTTAAATTTTCTTCGGAAGCATAGCCCCAATGTTTGGTTCTAACTCTGTGGTGTAAATATTCTGCTAAAGCCTCTGCAAAACGGTCGGCAATGGCTTGTGCCATAATTGCATTGTAATCATCGTGATTTTCTTTGTATCGTAATGCCAGTTCATCTGCTCCAAAAATAGCTGTACAAAAAGCTCCCACATAATCCTTTCTCTTTGTTTCTTTAGGAGCAATAAAATCTGCCAATGCAAAACTAGGTTTCCCTTCACGCTTTTTTAACTGCTGACGTAAGGTTCTAAACACAACCACTTCCTTTCCTTTCTTTTGTACAGAAATATCATCATCGTTAATAGAGTTCGCTTCAAACAATCCAAAAATAGCTTTGGGTTTCAAGGCTTGCTTTTCTATAATTTGTTGCAACATTTCTCGTGCATCTTTATATAAACTAGTTGCCTCTACCCCCACTACTTCATCTTCTAAAATATCTGGATATTTCCCGTGTAAATCCCAAGAACGGAAAAACGGACTCCAGTCAAAATACGGTACTAAATCTTTTAAACTTACCTGTTCTAACTTTTGTACACCTAATTCTTTAGGCTTGGTAATATTAGTTGTTTCCCAATCTATTTTGAATTTTCGCTCTCTCGCTTCTGCAATAGGTATGTAATGCTTTTGTTTTCCTCGTTTTAAAAACTTATCACGAAACTCTTCATAATCTTTCTTTAATTTGGCTACATATTCATTGGAGGTTTCTTTGTTTAATAAATCTCCTACTACTGTTACCGCTCTTGACGCATCATTTACATGTACTACTGCATTTTTATACTGCGTATCTATTTTGACTGCAGTATGTGCCTTTGAAGTTGTTGCTCCACCAATTAATAATGGAATCTCCAAGTTTTGACGCTCCATTTCTTTCGCTAAATACACCATTTCATCTAACGAAGGTGTTATCAATCCGCTTAAACCAATGGCATCTACCTTTTCATTTTTAGCAGTTTCAATAATTTTCTCTGGCGGAACCATCACGCCTAAATCTACTATTTCGTAGTTATTACAACCTAAAACAACAGATACTATATTTTTACCGATATCGTGCACATCTCCTTTTACAGTTGCCATGAGTATTTTCCCTATAGCTTGCTGTTCTTCGCTTTTGTCTGCTTCTATATACGGATTTAAATAAGCTACTGCTTTTTTCATTACTCGAGCAGATTTTACTACCTGAGGTAAAAACATTTTTCCTTCTCCAAACAAATCTCCAACCACGTTCATTCCTGTCATTAAATGTCCTTCAATGACGTGTAATGGTTTTGTTACACTTAAACGAGCTTCTTCTGCATCCTCTTCAATAAAAGCATCTATTCCTTTTACTAATGAGTGTGTAATACGTTCTTGTAGCGGTAAACTCCTCCACTCTAAAACTTGCTCACTAGTTTCTTTTTTATTTCCTTTTACCGTTTCAGCAAAATCTAATAATCGTTCGGTGGCATCATCTCTTCTATCAAGAATAACATCTTCAATATGCTCTAATAAATCTTTTGGAATATCATCATAGACTTCTAACATCGTCGGATTTACAATTCCGATGTTCATTCCCGCTTTAATAGCGTAATAAAGGAATACGGAATGCATTGCTTCTCGTACCACATTATTTCCTCTAAATGAAAAGGAAACATTGCTCACCCCTCCACTAACACTAACATGAGGTAAATTTTTACGAACCCAACGGGTTGCTTCTATAAAGTCGATTGCATTTTTTCGATGCTCATCCATTCCTGTTGCTACAGGAAATATATTTAAATCGAAAATAATGTCTTCAGGAGCAAAGTTTACTTTATCTACCAATACCCTGTAAGAACGTTCTGCGATTTCTTTTCTTCGTTCATAGGTATCTGCTTGTCCTGTCTCATCAAAAGCCATGACAATTACTGCGGCTCCATATCGTTTAATCTGCGTAGCTTCCCAAATAAATTTTTCTTCCCCTTCTTTTAAGGAAATCGAATTAACCACTGACTTCCCTTGTACTACTTGTAAACCTGCTTCTATAATCTCCCATTTTGAGCTATCAATCATAATAGGCACACGACAAATATCAGGTTCAGCTGCTATCAAATTTAAAAAGCGCACCATGGCTTCTTTTCCTTCAATTAAACCATCATCGAAATTAATATCAATAATTTGCGCACCTCCATCTACTTGATGACGAGCTATAGCTAAGGCTTCATCAAATTTTTCTTCTTTTATCAATCGAAGAAATTTACGAGACCCCGCAACATTTGTTCGCTCACCTACATTGATAAAATTACTTTCGGGCGTAATAATTAACGGTTCTAAACCAGATAATCGCATATATCTTCTCTCTTCACTCATCTTCTAATTATTTGACTGTGATACTGCTACAAATTCAGCATGACGTGGTTTGTACTTAGCTGCTACCTCTGCAATTGCTGAAATATGTTTAGGCGTGGTACCACAACATCCTCCTATGATATTTATTAAATTTTTCTTTAAGTATTCTTCTATCTGCTCCGCAGTTTCTTCTGGGGTTTCGTCATATTCTCCAAAAGCATTGGGCAATCCTGCATTGGGATGTGCCGAAATAGCAAATTCTGTTTTAGAGGCAATTGCTTCTAAATGTGGTTGCAATAAATTGGCTCCTAACGCGCAATTAAATCCAACAGACAGTAAAGGAATATGTGAAATAGAAATCAAAAAAGCTTCTGCTGTTTGCCCAGATAAAGTTCTTCCTGAAGCATCGGTAATGGTTCCTGAAACCATGATAGGAACTTCAATATTTCGTTCAGCTTTTACCTCTTCAATAGCAAATAATGCCGCTTTGGCATTCAACGTATCAAAGACAGTTTCTACTAACAAGATATCCGAACCTCCATCTAACAAAGCTTCTACTTGTTGCTTGTAAGCTATTCGTAACTCGTCAAACGTTACGGCTCTGTATCCTGGATCATTTACATCAGGCGACATGCTTGCGGTACGGTTTGTTGGACCGATAGACCCTGCTACAAAACGAGGTTTATGAGGTTCTTTCGCTGTAAATTCGTCAGCTGCTTCTTTAGCTATTCTCGCTGATTCATAATTTAGCTCATACACCAAATTTTCCATTTGGTAATCGGCCATAGCAATGGTAGTACCCGAAAAAGTATTGGTTTCTACAATATCTGCCCCAGCGGCAAAGTATTTTCTATGGACTTCTTTTACCGCCTCAGGTTGAGTTATGGATAATAAATCATTGTTTCCTTGTAACGGAGTTGGGTAATCTTTAAAGCGCTCTCCACGAAAATCTTCTTCAGTAAACTTATATTCCTGAAGCATGGTTCCCATAGCACCATCGAGTACGAGAATTCGTTTTTGTATTTCTTGATAAATGTTTGACATTCCTGATATTTAGTGTAATGTTATCAGGAAAAGAGGAAGTAAAATTCTTTTCGTTATCTCCCTGCCGAAGCAGTAGAATGTAGCACCTTCTTTGTTTGCACAAAGGGTTGCTAAGGTTTCAAAGGGTCTATTCCCTCCACCTTTCTTGATAACATCAATACGTTAATGAACGGGGCAAAGTTATAGTATTATTTTTTAGTTACCAAAACTAAAAATAAATAAAAGAAGAAAGACCGCTTTTGCAGCTAGGTAACAACATAATTTTGTTTTATCTTGGATGCTTGAAACAAGAAGAATAAAATTGCTAAAAATTTCACTTATCATGTTTAAATACACGGATAAAAGAAGTTATAGTTCTTTTATAACGAGTTGCAAGTAATAGAAAATCGAAACCCTGAATTCAAGAACTTAACGCACCAAATTATTACAAGAAATAACTTGACTAAAATTTTTATTTAACTTAAACCAATAGTAAAATTCTGAATTAAAAGTATGGGAACTTCAACAAATAAATGGATTAAAATAATTACTTTATTATTAATTATGTTATTATGTATATGGGACGCCAATGATAGATTTAGTAGAAGGGATACTGATTCTGGAATGTTTTTTTCTTTTGCTGCAATTACTTTTGCAATAAGCGCTATATTTTTCTTCTTTCACAAGAGGACGTTTAAGCCAAAAGAGCGGACAAAAGAAGAGGAGATAATAATTTCTGATAAAACAATTTTATCTATGTTTATAACGATAATAATTTTGTGTTTTACTATATTTCAACTATTCACCAGAATAAATGATTTTTTTGATAAAAAAGCAGAAAGAGAACAAGATAGAAAAGACAAAATAGAGAATTATCAAAGGTGGATTAAGGAAATGACATACAATATTGACAATTTATCCAAATTTCATTATCTGAAAACAACGTATTTAAAAGAAAAAAGTTCTTTTCAAAATTTTTTGAAAGTTATTGAAATAGACGATTCAGAAGTTAAACTGGTTAAGTTTCGTGTAGGAGCTTATAATCCAATACCACGTCTTATTCAGGAAAGTTACATTAAAGATAATAAGAAAGACACAATAACATTAACGATAGAGAAACTCAAGAACACCATTTTTAGTAACTCAAAAATAAGAGAAAACACTTATACTTATCAAGATAGCCTTAGAAAAGAAGGTCTTTTCTATCTTATAGAAGATATGTACTATATAAACGGTCCTTCTTTGTCTAGACAATACGAAATGGCAACTAGTAAATATGGAGAAGGAGATACTATTTTTTTTAATTTTGAAAATTTAAATAAAAAAGCTCATTTAACAAAAATTGTTAATATTGCAGGAGACTTTGAATGGCATAGTGTATTACCAATACCTATAAAGGGTTTTAAACTTAATTCTAATAGAAACGTGGAATTTGAATTAAAAGCAACTAATGTAGATTTTAAAAAAGATTATAAATTTAAATTATACTTTGAGGATTCTCTTAAAAACAAACATATTTTTTTAGTAACCAAAAGATTTCAAGATCAACCATATTTTTATGAAAGTAAGAGAGTCTTTGATTAATAATTTTTATGGTTTTGAAAGATATTTAAAATTTGATAAAAAAGCTACCACTTGCAACAATGTATAAAAAATATAGGGCGTTTTTTGGTAAACCGAAGAGTTTGTGAATATTTACAAAGTCCGCTAAATATAAAATTTGGCATTTATAGAAGAAAATATAAAAGCAAAATATTTATATTTAGCTAAGTCATAAATCGAAACGATAGTGCTTATCAAATGCCCTACATTTCTTATACTCAACGTTGGTAATAATTGCCTGCGGCACGTAGAAACCGTGTTTTAACAAACACTCCTTTTCTACTAATTATTACCA
>NZ_JBNXUE010000006.1:0-304808 GCF_050566205.1 Tenacibaculum sp. SDUM215027 | reverse complement strand
GTTAAATCATCTGTATTTATACGCATAACAAAATATAAGATTTTGTCAACGAATTAGTTAACCTTTACAATTTCGAAGGAGGTTACGACTGAGAAATCTTAAGGTTATGAGTAACTCCCATTTATGAGATTTCTCCTTCCAGTCGAAATGACCGTTTTGGATTCATGAGATTAGGTCACTTCATTACGTTCCGTTCTTAATGATGTTATGTATTGTTAGGTAGAAGAATAAAGAAGCGTTAACTTACTTTAAAGTTAATTCTCTATGTTCAATTCCCCATTTAACCATCACATCTAAAGCGGTATGTAATCGCGTTCCAGATTCTGTTAATTCATATTCAACTGTAACAGGAGTGGTATCGTGAATGGTACGTTTAATGATTCCGTTAGCTTCTAAATCTTTTAATTCTTTAGACAACATTCTTGGAGAAATTTTTCCAATGTTTCGTTGTAATTCTTTAAAACGCATTTTTCCGTATAATAAACTACCAATAATAGATAGTTTCCACTTTCCGCTTATTACATTTAAAGTATCTCTTAATGCTAATACATATTGAACAGAGCATCTTTTTAGCTCCTCCATTTGAACAACTGTTTCCATGTTTATTGAGTTGGTATACTTTTGTATACTGGTATACTAAAGTATAGTAGTTACTTTTGTATAGCAAATATACATACTTTTGTGATATAAAAAACAAGTAAAAATAAAAGAATGAAACACTTAGTAATTGTAACACACCCAAATATTGAGGAATCAAACGTAAATAAGTCTTGGATAAATGAGTTGCAACAGCACGATGATAAAGTAACAATTCATCAATTATATAAAGAATATCCAGATTTAAATATTGATGTAGCAAAAGAGCAAGAGTTGTTATTGAATCATGATAGTATCGTTATTCAATTTCCGTTGCATTGGTTTAACACTCCCTTTTTATTAAAAAAATGGATGGATGAGGTACTAACATATGGTTGGGCTTTTGGTCCAAGAGGAGATAAGTTAAAAGGAAAGAAATTCCGTTTATCAGTATCAACAGGAGGTACCGAACAAACCTATAATAGTTTTGTATCTTTAGAAGACTTATTAAAATCGGTAACTGTTTCGTTTGAGTTTTGCGGATCAGAAGTATTACCATCACATGTGTTTTACGGAGCAAATGACAATCCGAAGCTTGAAGACATTGAAGTAAACTCAAAACAATACGCAGATTTAATCTTACAATAATTAAAACCAGAAACAATGAAAAATTTTAAAAACCCTTTAGTGTTAGCATTAATCGTACTTGCAACACTATCGTTTACTACCATTAGAAAAGAAGTAAAAAAAGTGAATACCAAAGAGAGTAAAGTGGTGTGGAAGGGCTACAAAGTAACAGGTTCTCATGAAGGAACAGTTAGCCTACAATCAGGTACTCTAAATTTTGAAGAAGATAAATTAGTAGGAGGGGAGTTTGCAATAGATATGACATCTATAGCAGTAACAGACTTATCAGGAGATTACCAAAAGAAGTTAGAAGGTCATTTAAAGTCTGATGATTTTTTTGGTGTGAATAATCACCCAACAGCAAAACTAGTTTTTACAGAGGTGAAAGCTAAAGGAAAGAATTCTTATGAAGTAACAGGAGATTTAACAATTAAGAATAAAACAAACCCTGTAACTTTTGAAATTTCTGTATACGGAGAAAAAGCAACAGCATCGTTAAAAATTGATAGAACAAAGTATGATGTAAAATATGGTTCTACAAGCTTTTTTGATGGTTTAAAAGATAAAGCAATTTATGACGAGTTTGATTTGGTAGTTGATTTGGTTTTTTAAAACCCAACTAAGATTGTATGCATACCTCGAACTTTGGTTTGGGGTATGTTTTAAAAATAGAATTAAACAAGAACACCCTTATGAAACGAGCTACGTTTTTACAAATACTAGGGTTAGCTTCAGTGAATTTGAGTATGGGAACACTTAATGGTTTAAAAAAGTTATCAGATAGTTTGCCGGCTTCTCAAACAATGCCAGTATTGTTCTTGGGGCATGGTAGCCCTATGAATGCTATTGAAGAAAACGAGTTTACTAGAGGTTTTCAAAATATTTCAAAAACACTATCCAAGCCCAAGGCGATTATTTGTGTTTCGGCACACTGGTTTACCAAAGGAACAAAAGTAACAGCAATGGAAATGCCTAAAACAATTCACGATTTTGGTGGTTTTCCTCAAGAATTATTTGAACAACAATATCCTGCTAGTGGAAGTCCTGAATTAGCTAAAGAAACAAAACAATTATTGCTTCCTAATTTTGTAGAGCTAGACGAGCACTGGGGGTTAGATCATGGTGCTTGGACTGTATTAAAGCATTTATTTCCTAAGGCAGATATACCTGTAATTCAATTAAGTATTGATTATACCAAAGATGCTACTTATCATTTTGAATTGGCTAAACAACTAACTTCATTAAGACAAAAAGGAGTGTTAATTATTGGAAGCGGAAACATTGTTCATAATCTAAGGTTAGTTGATTGGAAGAATTTTGATAAGGATGATTATGGATATGATTGGGCTATTGAAACAAGAGAAACAATTAATAAATATTTGCTAGAAGGAAACTTTAAACCATTGATTGACTACAAAAAACAGTCGAGAGCATTTCAACTTGCAATTCCAACACCAGACCATTACTTACCTTTGCTTTACAGTTTAGGATTGCAACAAAAAAATGAAGAAATTCAGCTTTTTAATGATAAGCTATTAGCAGGTTCTTTAAGTATGACATCTCTAAAAATAGGATAATAAAAAAACCTGTGTAAAAACAATTACACAGGTTTTTTATAATATAATAAAGGTTTACGATCTTTGTTTTATGGCATTAATTGTTGTTTTAATTACAAACCAACAGAAACATACAATACCCAAAGAGAATACAATATCTCCTATCATTCGCATCCATTTTAAGGTTTGCACTGTTGGGTTGTACAGTAGTTCAGGGTCTCTAGCAAAAGAATATCCTTTGGTAATTGAAGTATATGCCTGAATTACACCAACAGGTAGTAGGCTTAATACGACCATTAATATCAATCCAATATTTAAGAACCAAAATACATTTTTTACCAATTTTTCATTCCAGGGAATATTTGAATACAGGCGTAAACAGATTAAAATAAACCCCATACCTAACATTCCATATACTCCAAACAAGGCTGTGTGCGCATGTACTGCGGTAGTGTTTAATCCTTGGATATAGTACAATGCAATAGGAGGGTTGATTAAGAACCCGAATACACCAGCACCCACCATGTTCCAAAAGGCAACAGCAATAAAGAAGAAAATAGGCCACTTGTAGCGTTGAATCCAAGCATTCTTTTTTAATAAATTCCAGTTTTCTCTAATTTCAAACCCCATTAAAGTTAATGGTACTACTTCTAAGGCACTAAACGTAGCTCCTAAAGCAATAGCTTGCACTGGTGTTCCTGAATAATACAAGTGATGTAGGGTACCAATAATACCTCCTGCTAAAAAGATAGTAGCAGAAGCAATAGCTGTTTTTCCTGCTGTTTTGGTTGAAATAACTTTCATTCGAGAAAAGATATAAGCAATAACTACCGTAGCAAATACCTCAAAGAAGCCTTCTACCCATAAGTGTACTAGCCACCATCTCCAATAATTAATTACTGGTAATGAGCTGTTTTCTCCATACATTAATCCTGAGAAAAAGAACATACCAATAGCAATTACAGCTATTAATAGGATAGAAAGCAAATGTTTAGAATCGTCTTTTTTACGGATACCATACAGCACGTGTCTACCAACCATAACTACCCATAATATTAAACCAATACCTAAGAATATTTGCCAGAATCTACCTAAATCCATGTATTCGTATCCCTGGTGACCAAAGAAGAAATTAGTGGTTAAGTCTAAAAATTGATGTACACCTAACCATTCTCCTAGCATAGACCCTAATACAATTATTAATAAGGCTACAAATAAGAAGTTGATACCGAAAACTTGGTACTTCATTTCTTTACCACTGATTATTGGTGCTAAGAATAATCCTGTTGCTAACCAGGTAGCGGCAATCCAAAATACAGCAAGTTGCGTATGCCATGTTCTTGAGATTGAATACGGAAGATATTCAGATAAATTAAATCCGAAGAATGCTTGCCCTTCTACTGTGTAATGTACAGTAACAATCCCCAAAACAACTTGTAATACAATAAGCAGGGAAATAACTAAAAAGTACTTCAATACTGCTTTTTGCGATCTAAAAAGCTTTAAGTCGAGTAAAGGATCCTTGTTTGGGTTTGTTACTGCTTCTCCTTTTTCATGGTTTCGGATGTAATAATAGGTTAACACTCCAATAAACAGCAGTAATAAAATTATTGAAAACCCTGACCAAAGTTGTGAATCGGGAGTAATCGTATTATTAATTAACGGCTCATGTGGCCAGTTTGAAGTATAGGTATATTCCTGATCTGGTCTTTCTGTACTGGCTGCCCATGAAGTCCAGAATAAAAAGGCATTAAGCTTAGCTAGTTTTTCAGTATCGGTTAAAGCACCTTCAGGAATAGCATATTTTTCATGACCTTTTGAAAAGATATTCGCATAGTGTGCAGCGTTTGCTTCAATAGCTTCTTTTCGCTCTTTAGAAATTGTTATTGATAGGTCTTTTTCATTAAACGTATTAGTTCTAATGTTTTTTACCAAACGTGCTTTTAAAGCAGCTTTATTTTCTTCATCTAAAGCATCATAATTTTTGTTGAAGTCTTTTTTAGCCCAATAGTCTAATAAATAAACAGCTTCTTTATGAATCCAATCGGCTGTCCAGTCTGGAGCTACATAACTTCCGTGTCCCCAAATAGAACCCACTTCCATTCCTCCAATAGACTCCCATATATTTTGTCCATCTTGAATATCTTTTTTTGTATATATAGTTTCATTACTTCCGTTAACTTTTACTGTTTCAGGTATAGGGGGTTGGGTTTGGTAAATTTCTGTACCTACCCATATTAATGCAATAAATGATAATACCACTACTGCAATAAATCCAGTCCAAATTTTTCTCATTATTAATTATTTAATTGATTTTCTAATTTGATTGCTTTTTTAAATAGAATGTTGTTTTCTAAATGAATGTGTTTGTGTAAATCTTCTTCAAACTCCTGAAGCATAGCTAAAGCAACTTTATAAGTATTGCAGGCATCAGCAGGAGGAGTGTAGTTATTAGTAAGTTTTGAAATGGTTCTAAATCTATCCCCTTCATTATCATGCTCAGTATGCATCATGTTAATAGGGTTTTCTACCGTGCCAAAAGGAGGGGGTGAAAGGGGAGTGTTCGTATTACTAGCTGTGACTAATTTTTTAATAAAAGGAAATAAAATAAGTTCCTCTTTTTTCATGTGGGTTGTTAGTTCACCTGTACTTTCTTTAAAAAGCTGTAAAACTTCGAGTAGCTCAGGGTGATTATTGCCATGTACTTTGGCTATTTTAGTTAGGTATTCTAAAATTTCAGGAATTTGTTTTTCTACATACGTATGATGATTTTGGTAGATATAATCACACAAAAAATCTAACGACCAGCTTTGATAGTCGTTAGTAGATTTAGAGCCTTTATCAATTCGGATGAGTTTATTGATTAACGTATCTGGAACAATACTTTTTTTCGTTGAAACTTCTTGAATAGTTCTGTTACCATTACAGCAAAAATCGATACCATAAAGTTTAAAAATTGTAGCTGTTTTATAGTTGTTTGCAACTATGTTGGCTACTGTTGAGTTGTTATTTATTTCCATTTTGTTTCAGTTTATATTTATAGGTTATAAAAAGATCTTTTTATCTTTTATTGGTGTAAATTTTTTTACTCTCGTTTTAGCCAGAAAGTATTTTTTTTATCCTGGGTGTATAATACATCATGAAGTGTATTCTCTTCTAACATTTTTCTTAGGTTATCTCTAATTTCTACAAATTTAAAGTGAAGAGGGCAAGGAGAGCTATCGTCGCATTGCTTTAAACCCAATCCGCATCCTGTATAAATACTATCACCATCTAACACGCGAACTACATCACTTAAACGAATTTTTTTAAGGTTGGCTTTGTTAATTACAAAGCCGCCATAAGGTCCTTTAATAGAATCTATGATATTATTCTTCGTTAAAATTTGTAATATTTTTCCTGTGAAAGCTTCTGGTGAATCAATAGCAGCAGCAATGGCTTTTACACCAACTTTGTTATCTAAGCTAGATTGCTCTGCAACAAAAATAGTTGCTCTTAAACCGTATTCACAAGATTTTGAAAACATATAAAAATAATATGCTACAAAGATATTGGTTTTCTTTAAAAAAGATACTAGAGTCTTTTATTTTTTTATAAAAAAAGCACCATTAAAAAATGATGCTTTTGAATCTTATTTTGTGTTTAGTTTTTTCGGTGCCAGTATGCTGTTCTACCAAAGGCAGCAAAACCGATGTAACCTCTAATTTTTAACTTGTCATTGTTTTCAAGTTTAATATAACACTTGTATTCTTTTCCGTTTTTAGGGTCTAAAATTTTTCCACCGCTCCATTCATCACCATCTTTTTTTAATCCAGTTAAAATGTTCATTCCTAAAATAGGATTGTTTTTAAGTTTTCCGCTGCATTTATCACAAACAGCTTCTTGACGTTTTTCGTCGGTAATCTCAACAATTTTAGCGTACGCCTTTCCGTCTTTTTTATATACTTCAATTACAGAGTCTACCTTGTTAGTTTCTTCATCTCGGTTTTCCCATTTTCCGAATATAGTTTGTGCGCTCATTGATAAGCTAACAGTTGTAAATAATAAAGCAAAAAGTATTTTTTTCATAATTTAAAAGTTTTAATAGTATATCGTTTTCAAAAAGTATTCCAATTAATCGTATTGTGCGTCAAAGTTGCTATCCCACTTTCCTTGTACACGTAACACTTGTTCAATAATATCACGAGCACAACCGTTACCGCCAGTTTTATCAGAAATGTATTTTGAAATTTGTTGTATTTCGCGAGCTGCATCGTTAGGGCAAGATGGCATACCAACAAGTTTCATCACAGGATAATCAGGAATATCATCTCCCATGTACACTACATTTTCAGGATTCAATTTGTATTTTTCAACCAACTCATTAAACTGTTGAATTTTGTTGTGAGCTCCTAAATAAATATCTGTAATACCTAAGCCTTCTAAACGTGCACGTACACCTTCATTCTTACCTCCTGAGATAATGCAAACTCTGTAGCCAGCTTTTACAGCTGCTTTTAAGGCATACCCGTCTTTAATATTCATTTGACGTACGAGTTGTCCATCAGGAAAAATGGTTACAATTCCGTTAGTCAACACACCATCTACATCAAAAATAAAAGTATCTATTTGAGGTAAATATTCTTTATAACTTTTTTCCATTTTCTTGGATTGATTTAGTAATAAGTTTATAAATTTTTTGTTGTTCAGCATTTAGCAAAGCCAAATGATCTTGAATAGTTTTTTGGTCGTTTCTTTTAGCAGGACCAGTTTGTGCTGCATCAGGAGTCAATTCAGTTATCTTTTGAGCTGTTTCTTTAATCAACGGTTGTAATACTTCAAAAGGGACTTGATATTCATTACAAATATCAGCACCAATTTTATACATGTGGTTGGTAAAGTTATTTACAAAAACGGCTGCGACGTGTAATCGTTTACGTTGTTCAGAATTGATACGGTATATCTTTTTTCCGATTGATTTTGCTAGATTTTCTAATAACTGCAAGTCTACTTCATTTTCAGCTTCTAAACAAAACGGAATTTCATCGAAATTAACTTCTTTGTCTTTTGAAAAACTTTGCAATAGGTAAAAAATACCTTTACGACCAGTGTTTTGTAACGATTGCATAGCCACACTTCCAGAAGTGTGCACCACCAAACCATTTTTTTGTTCAATTTTACGAGAAACATCACCAATAGCGTCATCAGAAACAGCAATGATATATACATCAGCTTTTGTTAAAAGCTCTATGCTATTTGTAATAGAAGTAACCTCTTTTAAATGCTCTACTTGCTCAATATTTCGAGCATATACTTGCACCAACGATACTTCGTTTGTTTTACTAAAAGCATTGGCTAAATGTGTAGCTACATTACCGCCTCCTATAATGGCAACCTTAATCATAGCACGAAGATATTGAAATTAATTAAAAATATTTTTGCATATTTGTATCATTATGATTGTATAAGTCACCTCAAATAGTAGTGTTGCTTGAGCAACAAATAGTTACGTCTTAATCTTCTTAAGACAATTTTTATGTATATATAAAATTTTATAATGACAGATTACAATCAAACATCAAAACAAACCATATTCTCACTTTTTAAAGATGCTGTTTTAGGAAGACAGCAAGATTTTACGACAGGAAGTATTCGTAAAGCTATTTTTTTATTAGCAATTCCGATGATTTTAGAAATGCTAATGGAATCTATTTTTGCTCTGGTAGATATTATTTATGTATCGAGAGTAAGTGTAAACGCAGTAGCTACTGTAGGGTTAACTGAGTCAGTACTAACCTTAGTATACGCAGTAGCGATAGGGTTAAGTATGGCGGCAACTGCTTTGGTGGCCAGAAGAACAGGAGAAAAAGATGCTGAAGGAGCAAATCAAACAGCAGTACAAGTTATTTTTTTAGGAGTATTTATTTCAATACTTATTAGTGTTGTTGGAATTTTATATCCAAAAGAAATACTAGCACTCATGGGAGGGGATCCAGACTTAATAGCTGAAGGTTTTGGTTATACCCAAGTATTGTTAGGAGGAAACATTACTGTAATGTTACTGTTTTTAATCAATGCTATTTTTAGAGGGGCAGGAAATGCATCTATCGCAATGTGGACGTTGATTTTATCAAACGGATTAAATATTATCCTAGATCCTATTTTTATCTTTGGATTAGGTCCTATACCTGCATACGGAGTAGAAGGAGCAGCTATAGCAACAACAATAGGTAGAGGAACAGCAGTTGTAGCACAATTATTAGTATTGTTCTTTGGGGCTGGTAAAGTAAAATTAGCCGTTAAAGATTTAGTGATAAGAGTTTCAGTAATGATAAACTTAATTAAAGTGTCATTAGGTGGAATAGGGCAGTTTATTATTGGTACCTCTAGCTGGGTATTTTTAATGCGAATTATGTCTGAGTTTGGAAGTGAAGTACTTGCTGGATATACAATTGCTATTCGAATAATGATGTTTACTTTAATGCCTGCTTGGGGAATGAGTAATGCAGCAGCTACTTTGGTAGGTCAAAACTTAGGAGCACAACAACCCGAAAGGGCAGAAAAGTCCGTTTGGATAACCAGTAAATACTGCGCTTTTTTTATGGGAGCAGTTTCATTGATTTATATAGTTTTTGCTCCAACCTTTTTAGGATGGTTTTCTGAAAATTCTGAAGTTGTTGAAAATGGAGCATTGTGTTTACAAATTATGGCGGCAGGATACATAGCGTACGCATACGGAATGGTTGTAATTCAATCATTCAATGGTTCAGGTGATACGAAAACACCGACCTATATCAATTTTGTGTGTTTTTGGTTATTCCAATTACCATTTGCATACCTTATGGCAATTACTCTTGAGTTTGGCCCTATTGGCGTCTTTTTAGCAATAACATTAGCAGAAATTTTAATTGCTGTGGTAGGTGTTTGGATGTTTAAAAAAGGAAAATGGAAATCTGTTAAGGTATAAGGTAGTTTTTGTAATTTAGCTACTAAAGTTCTGTAAAGAAATCTAAAGTCTAAGATTTTAAAACCTCTTATTACTATGAATACCAAACACACACTAGGCGTTAATACTATTTGTACCCATGTTGGTGAGATAAAAGACGAACAGTTTAAAGGAGCTATTTCACCTATATATATGTCTACATCTTACCAATTTGATAATGTTGATGTAAAAAGATATCCGCGTTATTTTAATACGCCTAATCAAGAAGCTTTGTGTAAAAAAATAGCAGCTTTAGAAAAAACGGAATCAGGTTTGCTATTTGGTTCAGGTATGGCTGCTATTAGTACTTCGCTATTAGCTTTTTTACAAAAAGGAGATCATGTAGTATTGCAAGAAACGTTGTACGGAGGAACCTATAATTTTATAGTAGAAGAGTTTGATAAATTTGGAATAGAATATTCGTTTACCAATAGTTTAGCTATTGAAGATTTTGAAAAAGAAATTCAGCAAAATACGCGTATAATTTTTATTGAAACTCCATCCAATCCTTTATTAAAAGTGGTAGATATACAAGCTGTTGCTAATTTGGCAAAGGAACATGGTATTGTAACAATGATAGATAATACATTTGCCTCTCCAATTAATCAAACTCCAGTTGATTTTGGAATTGATATTATGATACATTCTGCGACTAAATATATGGGAGGTCATTCAGATATTTTGGCAGGAGCAGTAGCTGCTTCAGAAGAACATATACAACGAATATGGAATTTAGCAAAAAACCTAGGAGGGAGTTTGAGTGATTTTACGGTGTGGATGTTAGAACGTAGTTTAAAAACGATGAATTTACGTGTAAAGCGACAAAGTAAAAACGCTCTAAAAATGGCAAAATATTTAGAGAAGCATAAACACATAGCTAAGGTGTATTATCCAGGGTTAAAATCGCATACAGATTATGAGTTAGCTAAATCTCAAATGAAGTACTTTGGAGGTATGTTGTCTTTTGAGCTACAAGAAGAAATTGATGCGATGGATTTTCAACGTAATTTAGCATTGATAAAACCGTCTATGAGTTTAGCAGGAGTAGAAAGCACAGTATTAAGTCCTACACAAACCTCGCATGCGTTACTTTCACCAGAAGAAAGAGCAAAGCAAGGAATAAAAGATGGACTTATTCGTTTTTCGGTAGGAATAGAAGAAACAAAAGATTTAATTAAAGATATAGAACAAGCATTACAAAAAACAATACAATAAATGAAACTAGATATATTAGCTTTTGGAGCGCATCCAGATGATGTTGAATTAGGATGTGCTGCTACAATAGCCAAAGAAATTTCGTTAGGAAATAAAGTAGGTATAGTCGATTTAACTCGAGGTGAATTAGGAACACGAGGTTCTGCTGAGTTAAGAGATAGTGAGGCAAGAATAGCTGCTGAAGTTTTAGGAGTATCAGTACGTGAAAATTTAGGATTTGCAGATGGTTTTTTTACAAATGATAAAGAGCATCAATTAAAAATTATTAAAATGATACGTAAGTATCAACCAGAAATAGTATTGTGTAACGCTATAGACGACCGCCATATTGATCACCCAAAAGGAAGTAAGTTAGTATCTGATGCGTGTTTTTTAAGTGGTTTACTTAAAATAGCAACTGAATTAGATGGAGTTCAGCAAGAAAAGTGGAGGCCAAAACAAGTATACCATTACATACAATGGAAAAACATTGAACCTGATTTCGTGGTAGATGTTACAGGTTTTATGGATAAAAAGATAGGTTCGGTTATGGCATACTCATCACAGTTTTTTGATCCTAATAGTAATGAGCCAGAAACACCGATAACTAGTGTGAATTTTACTGATAGTATTGAGTATAGAGCTAGAGATTTAGGAAGGTTGATAGGTGTAGATTTTGCAGAAGGCTTTACATCAGAGCGTTATGTGGCAGTTGAAAATTTAAGTAAATTAATTTAGAAAAAAGTTTTGTCAAAATATGAAAAGCTTGTATATTTGCATCCGCAAGTTACATGGTGATTGTAGCTCAGCTGGTTAGAGCGCCGGATTGTGGTTCCGGAGGTCGCCGGTTCGAACCCGGTCTTTCACCCAAAAGCAAAAGCCTTTCTATTTAGAAAGGCTTTTTTTGTGGAGTAAACTAGTATAAATAAGTAAAAAAAGCTTCTCAGTTATTTCTGAGAAGCTTTTCTGTTTTCTAGCCATTGTTCGTATTTGTCTTTATGTTTAAAGCGGTTGTGAGTCCATAGGTAATACTCAGGTTGAACTTTAATGTTTTTTTTAGTTACTTCTAAAAATTGATCTATAATTTTAAAATTATCAAATTCATTTGGAGAATCAGTGATTAGTTCAAATTTAACCTCATAATATCCTCTTTTGACTTTAGTAGTACTCATGTTAACTACTACAGAATTGTATTTTTTTGCTAAAATTTCTGCTCCAGTGTGTACAGGTACTTTTTCGTTTAAAAAAGTAGTCCAATATTTGGTTTTTTTTACTTGTGGAGATTGATCGCTTAGTAAAATATATAAACATTGTATTCCTTTAGAGTGTCTATAACTCATGCTTTTATTGAATAAACTAGTAGGAACAGCGTCAAAACCAAATTTTGTTCTAGATTCTTTAATTACTTTGTCAAAATAAGGATTTTTGATTTTTTTATAAGCACCAAAACAATCAATATTTAAAACTAAAGGCATACCAAAGGCCCATTCCCAATTCGCTTGATGAGCTCCGACCAAAGTAACACTTCTTCCTTGTTCAGCATATTTATTAATAATTTCTGGATTTAAATATTTATAGCGTTTGTATAGCTCTTTTTTACTGATAGAAAATGATTTGACACCTTCAAAAAGTAGATCAACAAAATGTTTAAAAAATTTTATAGAGATTTTGTTGATTTCTGATTCCCTTTTAGAAGGGAAAGCTGTTTTTAAATTTTTTTCAACTACTTTTTTTCTATAGCCTATAACATAGTAAAGTATAAGAAAAAAGAAATCAGAAAAAATATATAAAACCCTCATTGGTAATCTTGATAATAACCAGATAAATGGATAAATAAAAATAAAAGCTAAAAACTTCATATAAGAAAAATTAAAAATGCAAATATCGCATTAAATTATCAATCATTTACTTTATTAACTTTTGTTTATGTTTGTGGATATATATAAAATTATGAGTCAAATTATTATTATACTAATTGTAGCTAATGCATTGGTATCTCTTAAAGGGTTTAACGATGCTGCCTTTTTTGATCGTTATAAATTTCAAGTTCAAAAAATTTTAGATGGAGAGAAAATACGAATGTTAACGTCTGGTTTTTTGCATGTTGATTGGTTGCATTTAGGTTTTAACATGTATGCTTTGTATTTATTTGGGAAAGTGGTAGACTCTAGTTTTGGAACATTAAACTTTATATTAATTTATTTTGTGAGTTTAATCGCTGGAAGCATGTATTCGTTATATCAACATAAAAAAGAGCCTTACTATAGTGCAGTAGGTGCGTCTGGAGCAGTGTCAGGAGTAATATTTTCTTCTATAATGTTGTACCCAGGTATGGAGTTAGTTATGTTGCCAATACCAGTTCCAATACCAGGATATGTTTTTGGTGTAGGGTATTTGTTGTATTCAATTTACGGAATGAAAAATCAAGCGGGAAATATTGGTCATTCAGCACATTTAGGTGGAGCGATAGGTGGATATTTAATAACATTATTGTTGCGACCAAGTGTGATAACAAATCACACGATAATGATTGGTGTTATGGCATTAATTATTGCAGGGTTATTTTTCTTTGGAGATAAACTAAAAATGAATAAATAAAAAAACCGAAACTAATGTTTCGGTTTTTTTTGAGCGAGAGACCAGGTTCGAACTGGCGACATTCAGCTTGGAAGGCTGACGCTCTACCAACTGAGCTACTCTCGCATTGATTGGTAAAGTTTTTAGCAATTACTTGCTATGTTTTTAATTAGAGCGGGAGACCAGGTTCGAACTGGCGACATTCAGCTTGGAAGGCTGACGCTCTACCAACTGAGCTACTCCCGCAGTAAAGCGGTTGCAAATATAAGACTGTTTCTAATATCTGCAAAGACTTTTTTGAAAAAAAATAATGAAAAATTCACTATTTAGGTATAACTTTCAGAAAGTGAATACTATAAGGTTTTGAAAAAAATATATACAACAAGAGCATTTTTAGATATGAGCATAAAATCTAAATTTTTTACTGTAACAAAGTGTACTAAAACCAGTTTTAATATTCCTGTGGAGTATCGTGAATTATGATGCTTAACATGATTTAAAAATTAAAAAGAAACTAATTTACAGATAATCAATTAAAAAAGATTATCTTTGCCACGTTCAAGTAGAACACCTTAATTATTTCAAGGTAGTATATATATTAATTAGTTTTTTTGAGTTTATTCTCTTCTTGCCTTTTTTTATTTCATTATTCCTTTATTTTTTTTAAGTGTTTATAAGCATAATAGCTTTTTATAAATGTGTAATAACATTATAAAAGGTCATATAAAGGTTCTTCTTTTACACAACAATATATAATAATTTAAAATTTAAGTAAGATGCAAGAAGGCACAGTAAAATTTTTTAACAGCTCAAAAGGATTTGGATTTATTACATCATCAGAATCAGGAGAAGATATTTTTGTACACAACTCAGGGTTAATTGACGATGTTAGAGAGAATGACAAAGTACGTTACGATACCGAACAAGGTAAAAAAGGCTTAAACGCTTTTAATGTAGAAATTGTAGATTAAAGTTGTGGTTATTTTATAACCTAAACCTAACTATACAAAAGAGACTATCTGAAAAGATAGTCTTTTTTTATGTTTAATTTTTAAGCGAATTACCTTTTAAAATAAAAGGTAATCCAAACTCAGAACTCAAGAGTAATAAAAAGAGTATAGGTTTAAGAAGTGAGAAATCTGAACCAAATAATAAAGACTAAAAGAATAGTAACTGATGAAAATATATTAAAAAAGAGTTGGAAAAAATTGAAAAATCTGTCTTTGTCAGCTAGAGTTGTTCTATGTTTTTATGGAAGTTTTTTGATCTACTTATAAGAAAACTTGAACCTTTTCTCATAAAAAAGAATATTAAGAATAATGTGTTTATAATAAGTCCATGCATGTGAGCAAAATTATTAAAAATAGAATAAAGTAAAACTGTAGTTAACCCGATCTTTTTTCTTTAGACAGGAATATGGTTATAAAAAGAATGGTTATGTAATGTGAAAAAGTGGCATAAAAGCCACCCAGAATTATTTCTCTTGAACAGGTACACAACAAGAAGTGTTTTGATTAGGACCTGAAGCTATGCAGCAAGGGTTGTATCCTCCTTTGATTGTTTGTTGTTCTTTTTTGTTCAATACAGAACCTAAGATTGAAATGTTCTTTAACATAATTTAAGTTTTAAAGTTTCTCAAATTTAAAAAGTAAAAATTAAGATTAATAAGAAAAAGACATAATAAAAGTAAGGATAATCCTTACTTAACTAAAATTAACATACAAAAAACTGTAGTATGAGTGATAAAAAAAGAACCCACTCAAAGATTGAGTGGGAAAATTGCTATAAAAAAGAACTTAAGACGTCTCTTAAGTACTACGAAGTTAATTAGAATTTAATGAATAATAAAATAAAAAAAACGTAATATAAGTAAGGTTTTATGTTACTTTTTCGAACTTATTTGAAGTATCCTAGAAGAAAGATTTTTCATCTCTTATAACTTTAAGAAAATGGAAACCATATATTTCAAAGCCTTCGTTATAATAAAATTTATGAGACTTTCTATTAGCAGTATAGGTGTTTAACTCAACAGCCTCATAACCTTTGAGTTTTGTGTAATCATAAACCCATTTAAAAAGTTGTTTACCAATATTATTACCTCTGTATGCTTCGTCAACAATCACATGATCAGGCTCTACGCTTTTACCAATATAGTGTCTAGTGCTGTACCAAAGTCCGCAAATACCTATAAGCTTATCATCATCATAAACTCCAATACATTCATAGTTTGAATATTCAGCCATTTCTAAAACTCTAACTTCTAAAATATCTTGCGGTGTAGTGGTGTTTGCTTTACGTAAAAGAGGAAGGATTGTAAGAATATCTTCTTTACTAATTAGGTTAAAACTTATATTCATTCTGTATTTTTGGATTAAAGAAATTTAAGATGATAAAAATAAAAAATATATCAGCTCAAGAAACTTATAATATTCGATTAACTGTTTTACGAAATAACGTTGACCTACCTTATAAGTTTAAAGAAGATGAGCATGAAAGTACTTTTCATTTAGGGGCTTTTCACAATAATAAATTGGTAGGTATAGCATCTTTTATACAGAATAAAACTGATGTTATTAAAGGTGAGCAATTTCAATTAAGAGGAATGGCAACATTACCAGAAGTTAGAGGGATGGGAGCCGGAAGAATGTTAGTAGAAGAAGCTAAAAGTGTTTTAAAGAGTAAGGATATTACTACTTTATGGTGTAATGCAAGAAAAGAAGCTACTGGTTTTTATGAAAGTTTGGGTTTTACAATAATAGGAGAGGAGTTTGAAGTAGAGCAAGTTGGGCTTCATTATAAAATGTATTATATTGTAAACTAGAAGTTTGTTTGTCGACCATTACTCAAAACTAAAACACTTTAAAATGAAAACTCTAGCGTTATTACTTATTTTATGTTCTTTATTCTCATTTAATATATTTTCACAGCAAAAAGAAGTGAAAATTATTCCCGAAAAACTAACAGAGAATATATATGTTTTAAAAGGACAAGGAGGTAATATAGGAATTTTTATAGGAGAGGATGGGGTATTTATGATTGATGATCAATTTGCTCCTTTAAGTAAAAAGATACTAGCTACCATCAAAACGATTACAGACAAACCTATAACCTACTTGATTAACACGCATTGGCACGGAGACCATACAGGTGGAAATGCTAACTTTCAAAAAGAAGGTGCTGTGATAGTATCTCATAAAAACGTACGTAAACGTATGAGTACAGGTCAGGTTATTAGAGGTAAAAAAAGACCTGTATCACCAAAAGAAGCGTTACCAATCATTACATTTTCAGAAGATATACAGTTTTATATTAACGATGAACCGATTATGATTACACATATTCATAATGCACATACTGATGGTGATGCGTTAGTGTATTTTGGAAATAGTAATGTGTTGCATGTAGGGGATGCTTACTTTCAAGGAAAGTTTCCATACATAGATATAGACTCTGGAGGATCTATTGATGGATACATAGAAGGTATTCAAAAAATGATAATGCTAGCCGATGATGATACTCAAATAATTCCTGGACATGGAAACGTGTCGTCAAAAAAAGAGTTGAAAGTATATTTAGAGATGTTAAAAGACTTAAAAAGCGTTGTAGTGTCAGAAATTAAAAAAGGAGCAAGTTTAGAAGAGATTAAAAATAACCTTACAATAACGGAAAGTTATAAAAATTATAATGGCTGGATTACAGAAGAAAAAATAAAAGAAGCGATTTATAAAAGTTTGAAAATGAAGTAAAAGTAAAAACCCAAATCGAATGATTTGGGTTTTGTAGCGAGGAGCAGATTTGAACTGCCGACCTCAGGGTTATGAATCCTGCGCTCTAACCAACTGAGCTACCTCGCCTGATTGCGGGTGCAAATATAATTACTTTTTGGTTTTAGGCAACAAACATTTAAATTTTTTTTTAAAAAATAATTATATATATTGGCACTTAAAGAAAAAAATAAATGAGCAAAGTTAAATTTGAGTTAGAGTTCCCTATTCATGCATCTCCAAGCATGTTATATCAATATTTTGCAACACCAGCAGGTTTAGAAGAATGGTTTGCAGACAGAGTGAATTCACGAGGAAAGCTTATTACTTTTATTTGGGATGATTCTGAAGAAGAAGCAAAGATTATTACCAAGAAAGCAGACGAGCGTATTAAGTTTAAATGGACTGAAAGTGAAGGTGATGATAGTTATTTTGAGTTTAAAATAGAGGTAGATCCATTAACAAAAGATGTTGCTGTAATTGTTACAGATTTTGCTGATGATGAAGACGATGCAGAAGAAGCAAAAATGCTTTGGCAAAATCAAATAGAAGAATTAAAGCATACAATAGGAGCTTAACATACAAGGAGAAAAGAACTAAAAGATAAACTCGGCAATTTTGTCGAGTTTTTTTGTGGCTAATATTCACCTAAATTGTAAGTTTGCAATTAAAATTTTAAGAAATGGTAAACTTTAATGGAACTTTAATTTCTGATAACGAAGTACAAATTTCAACAAAGAATAGAGCTTTTAAATATGGAGATGCTATTTTTGAAACAATCAAAGTATTAAATGGTAAAGTTGTTTTTGTTGAAGACCACTATTTTAGGTTAATGGCATCGATGCGAATGCTTCGTATGAAGATACCTATGGAGTTTACCCTTGAGTTTTTACAAGATGAAATTCTCAAAGTAATAAAAGAATTACCTAAATCTTCTACTTACAGAGTACGATTAACTGTTTTTAGAAAAGATGGAGGTTTGTATGCTCCAGTTACAAATGAGATAGATTATATAATTGAAGGAACTCCATTAGAGTACACGGAAAAAGAGGTGTATAGAATGGATGTTTTTAAAGATTTTTATAATTATTCAGGATTACTTTCAACGATTAAAACAACAAATAGAATGTTGAATACATTGGCTGCTGTTTTTGCTGAAGAAAATGATTTAGATAACTGTATTTTGCTAAATGAACGTAAAGGAGTCGTTGAATCTATTAACGGAAATATTTTTATAATAAAAGGAGGTGTCATAAAAACTCCTGCTTTAACTGAAGGCTGTATTAAAGGAATTATCAGAAAAAAAGTAATTGAAATTATAGAAAAGCACCCAGAATATACAATAGAAGAAACTACTATTTCTCCTTTCGAAATTCAAAAAGCAGACGAAGTTTTTATAACCAATGCTATTGTTGGAATTCAGTCAGTTACCAATTATCGTAAAAAAGAGTTTTCAACAGAAATAACGAATAAAATAAAAAGTAGCTTAAAGCTTGCAATAGTAACTAGCTAGAGCTAGTTCATTTGAATATCGCTAGGAGCATTAGCCCAAATTTTATACTTACCACCTCGCTGCAATAATTTGTCTTTCCAGAAATTCTGGTCATTGGTGGTTAAAATATTTTCGTAGTCATTCTCTGCTATAAACCAAGAGCTCATTAATAACTCTTCTTCCAGTTGGTTTGTTCCCCAACCAGAATATCCTAGAAAGAAACGAATATCACCAGCCTTTAACTGTTTACTGTTTAATAACTCTTTTAAAAGATCAAAATTTCCCCCCCAGTAAATACCGTTTGCAACTTCAATACTATCAGGAAGTAAGTGTGGAACTTTATGGATAAAATATAAGTTATCCTGTTCTACTGGTCCGCCTTGATATACTGTAAAATCACAGTCTATCTCAGGAACTAAATCGCTAAGTACGTGGTCTAAAGGTCTGTTTAAAATAAAACCCACCGAACTTTTCTCATTATGTTCAGTAAGTAAAACAATGGTTCTTTTAAAAGAACTATCATTTAAAATTGCTGGTTCAGCAATTAACAACCTACCTTTTTCCGGTTTAAATGCAACCATAATTTTTTAGTTTATAAACACTAAGGTAAATAAAATTTTAATAAAATTTTAACAAAAGTGTTAAAAAACCAGAGGAAATAGGAAAAAAACGGTAATTACATTTTTTCTAAAACGCTAATAACTTCATTTTTTTTACGAACTGAAACAGGAACCGTTGTTTTGTTTTTTAAAACTAAATAACCACCATCAGATTTTATGAATTCTTTAATGAATTGAATATTAATAAGATGGCTTTGGTGTACACGTAAGAAATCATATTCTTTTAACATGTCTGCAAAGTGTTTTAAAGTTTTTCCAACCAATATTTTTTGCCCATCATTCATAAAAAACTCTGTGTAATTATTATCTGACTGACAACGAACAATATCATCTAAATTTACTACCATTATCTTGTCAGAAGTGTTTAATGATATCTTTTTAGGACGTTGATTTGGTTTTGTAATGGATTGTTGAAGTACAGTTAACTGTTCTTTATCGGGTTTAATTTGATTTTTTGCTTTGCTAATAGCATTTGTTAAATCGTCATTTGAATATGGTTTTAGTACATAGTCAATAGCAGCAAACTTAAAAGCTTTAATAGCATACTCGTCACTAGCTGTAACAAAAATAATTTTTGAAGATAGGTTTGGATGAATTTCTAAAACATCGAAACCTGTACCATCACCTAACATAATATCTAAAAATAAAATATCTGGTTGTTGTTTACGTAAAACTTTTGAAGCTTCAACCACACTTTTAGCAGTGCCAATAATTTCAATTTCTGTATGAAACTGAGTAAGGTCGTTTTGCAACATATTTAAAGCTGTAGGCATATCATCTACTAAAATTGCAGTAAGTTTTGTCATAGTGTTTTAAATTAACTCGAAAAGTGTTATTTCTGGTCTTACATTAAATCGTACCTGCCATAAGTGACCTAATGCTCTATTTATATATAAAGTTCTACCGTCTTCTAAATCTATTTCTCCAGAAGCATATTTTTTGTTTTTTACAGGGATCATAAATGGAGGTAAAAAAGGAGGTTTTACTTGTCCTCCGTGTGTGTGACCAGCAAGAATCCACCCTTTGTAATTGTTCCAAACATCTAAATCACAAACGTCAGGGTTATGGCATAATACAAGGTTTGCTATTTTGTCGTTATATTGACTCATAATTGGTTCTGGATTAAAATTTGTTCCCCAATAATCGTCAAGCCCTATAAAATTTAAACCGCTATATTCTTTTTGTTCATTCCTTAAAACTGTTACTCCCGATTGTTTTAATAAGTCGGATATTTTATTAGATACGTTCGTTTCTTTCCAGTTTTTTCCATAGTCATGATTTCCTAAAATACCAATTGTAGCAATTTTTCCTTTCACCGAAAAATTTAAAACTTCTTTTAATTGTTCAAACTGTTCTTCGTTATCATAACTAACATAATCTCCTGTGTAAACTACAAAATCAGGATTTAAATTTTGTGCTTTTTTAAAAGAGTCTATAATGTAAGTGTAATCAAATCGGTTTCCTATATGAATATCACTTATTTGCATAAGTGTTTTACCTGTTAGACTTTGAGGTAAGTTTTTAATAGGCATTTTTTTTTTAACAAACTCTAACCAGTTGGGTTCTATTTGCCAACTATAAAGACCAGTTAACAAACCTGTTCCGATAAGACTAAGTAGCGATTTTTTAACGAACTTTCTTCTTTTCATAGTTTAATTACTGAGTTTTTAAAAATCGGTTTTTAAAGGAATTTTAAAAAGCACTTTAGTTCCTGTTATTTCGCTCTCTTTGCGTATTTCACTTATAGAAAAAGTACTTTTGTTTGATAAATTTTGAATTCGCTCTTGTGTAACTTTTAAAGCTACCGATTTATGTGAGCTTACTTTTTTTAGTCCTTTTGATTGATGAATTCCAATCCCGTTATCTACTATTTCACAATGTAAAAGGTCTCTATTTACAGAGAAATTAATCTCAATTTTTCCATTTTCTACAGAAGAAATTCCATGTTTTATACTATTCTCAACAAAAGGTTGTATAAGCATTGGCGGAATTAAAATTTCTTCAGAATCTATGGTAAGGTTTGTAGTTATAGAATACTCAAAAGTGTTTGAGTTCATCTGTTGTTCCAGTTCAATATAGTTTTTTAACGTTGTAATTTCTTCTGCTAAACTAATTTCTTCTTGTCTAGAGTTGTGTAAAACACCACGTAAAAGTGTGGCAAACTTACTAATTGTAGTATTTAATTCTGCCGACTTACCCGAATTACCTAATGCCTTAATTCCATTTAAAACATTGAAAATAAAATGTGGATTCATCTGTAATTGTAATGCTTTTTGCTCTAGTGATATTAAGTGGTTTTCCAGCTCTAGCTTCGCTACCTTAGCTTTATTCTTAGCTTGAATTCTTCGAATGTATAACCAAATAGTGAGAGTTAAAATTAAACAGGCTAATCCAACGCTAGACCAAATAAACCAGTTTTTCTTATAGATAGGTGTGTCAATAAAAAAACTAAACTCAATAGGATTACTTTCTGTTTTTCCTACTCTTGATTGAGCGGAAAAGGTGTAGTTTCCTGGAGATAAATAAGCTAAATCAATTGTACTCTTGCTACTCCAAGGACTTGCTTGGTTGTTAAGCTTGTATCGATATTCTAACTTATTAGAATTACTAATATTGATAGTTTTGTAATAAAACGAAATATGGTTTTTATCAGCAGGTAGCTGTAGCGTTTTTTTGTAGTTGTTAATATTAATACTATCTAGAGAAGTAAAAACAACCTCGATGTTTTCAAAATAAATAGTAGGCTTTTTCTGTACAGGTTTATCACTTTTAATGAAGTAAACCCCTTTGTCTTTTGTAGAAACCCAAGTGTTTTTTTCGTTGTCTTGAAAAGCACTAGTAATTTTATTGGTGGTTAAGGTGTTGTATTTATTAATGTTTCTAACAAAGTTAAAATTAACATCTAAAACTTCAATACCTCCATCATCTGAAATAATCCAAAACTGTTCATCTATTTTTTTGATGCCAGTAATATTTTGTGTGGTGATGGTTTGTGTTTCTACTTCATCGTTTGTAATAAACTTAAGACCTTTATTGTAGGTAGTTGCAACAACGGTTTCACCATTAATTAAAATGGAAGTATAGTTATTTACATCAATTCTTTTTAGAACTTTCGGATTGATAAGTTTGTCGAGTTTCCATAAAGACTTGTTCGTTGCTATCCAGTAAAACTCTCCGTCGAATAACATATCATTTACACGGTTTAGGTCAATTTGAAAATTGGTACGTAAGGGAGAGAGGTAGTCTTCACGAACCCTAACAATTCCTTTGTCAGTGCCTAAAAAAGTGTGATTTTTTGTAATTAAAATACAGTTAACATTGTTGCCTTCAAAATTAGTAATCCCACGATGATTTTTTATACTTAAACCTTTGTTGGTGCCAATAAAAACGGTGTTTTCTTTTGTGGAAACAGTATTGATACTGTTAGAAACTAGTCCACTTTTTGTAGTAAATGTTGTAAACTCATTTCCATTAAAACGTATTAACCCGTTGTTAGATGCTAACCATATATAACCAGTTTTATCTTGAATACCGTTGTTTATATGTAAGCTAGGTAACCCGTTGTTTTTTGTGTAGGTTTTTAAAGGGTGGTTTTGGGCAGAAATACTTATCAGGCCATAAAAAAAACAGCAAAGTAGTAAAAAAACAGAATTTTGTATTGAGTGTTTTTGAGTACTCAATACAAAACTGTTTTTCATAGTTGTTTTTGTAATATGATGTTGGGTTTTCATTATAACAAACATACTTAAATTAAACGTCATTACGAAGGGAAGGAGGTTGAAGTAATTACTTTTATTATGAGGTTTTCCTAAGTTCGTAATGACGTTTGTTCAACAATTATTAGTTACTTCATAGCGTATAAACGTTTGTTATTGGTATCTGGTTTTACATGCTCTAACTCTCCGTAAGGTTTAGTTAAAGGTTTTAAAACACATAGTGCAGAAGATTTACCTTTTATAATTAATTGACTGTTTTTTACAGTATACGTCCATCTAAATTTTTCTACAGGAATATTTGTTTTCTCAACTTCCTCCATTAAACCTTCTTCGCTAGCAATGAAATCCATGATTTCTTCTTGCATTACAAAGTGAGGAATTTCGTTGTCAGAGTTATGATAATCTAATTCTAGATTTACAGGAATGATATACTGAATAGTATAAGGCTCTCCTACATAACGCTCTCTTTCATTGTTTAAAGCATCGTACCAAGCAATTTCCTTTTCTTCTGGATATTTTTTAGCGATTTCTTTTGATAAATCTACTTTCCCAGGTGAATTAGCAGTTGGATAAAATACATAGTACGGTTGTGCTAAATAATGGTTCGAAAATTCACCTCCAAAAACATTATAGTATGGTGATACAACTACTTGAGGGATTTTATTTTTGGTTATAAAAGCACTTTTTAAAGTGTTTACTAAATCAGTGTTTTCTGCCAATTGATTGGTGTGAAAAATAATTCTAGTATCATCTGTAATAGCTTCACTTTTTACAGAGGGTAATGCACCTTTAGTAATTGTTTTTTGTAAAGTTTCAGTGGTTACTTTATCTCCATTAACTACAGTTTCTAAGCTCATTGCTTGGAAAGGATTGTTGTTATTTACGATGTGAACTTCTCCGTAAGGATTTTCAGTAGTATTCTTATTCATCCAAGAAATAATTTCTTCTACTGAATATTTACCATTGATTATTTCATAGTTTTTTTCTTTAAAATATACTCTGGCACTGTCGTAAAAATGACTGTTTCCTTTGTCGTTTCCTGTAATAAATACCACGGGCTTTCTGTATTCTACAACTGATTTTTCAATTGTTTCTTCAGTGGTAGCAATGTTTCCCAGTTCTTGATTTTTATTGTCGCTTTTTGTGTTGTTGCAACTTGAAAATACTCCGATTAGTAGTAGTAATCCCATTACTGTACCTACTTTTAAAATGTTTTGTTTCATAGTTTTTGTTTTAAGGTTATTATAGTTACTATTATTGTTGTAAAATGATGGTTACATCCTTTCCTAAATTCATACTAGTTGATAGTTTATTTAAGATGTTAGGAAGGTTTCGGTCATTAATCCATTGACCGTTTTCTTGTTTTTCAACAGAAGCGATTAATCCGCTTGTGTTTATTTGTAATTTTAAACTTGTGTATTTTCCTAAATACATTTTTAATACTGATGAATAATTGTTGTTAGACCACATAATTGTTGTTTTTATATGATCAAAATTACCACAGATGTAGAGGCTAATTTGGAGTAAATTAGAATTCGTAGTAGATAAATTAGAATTCGTTGATTTTTATATGAAAGGTAATTAAATGTAGAAAAAATATACCCAATTATCCAGTAGGAACCTGATAATTGGGTAATCTAAATATCTTGATTGTATTCTAATAGAAAAACTATTTTTAATCTATTAATAACAATCCGTTTTAATTTGATTATTCTTTTTAAAGTGATCTAAAGATGTGTTTAGTTTATTTGAAGTTATCTGTTCTAATACCTTCTCAACACCTTTTAGCATTTTGATAGAACCACAAATCATGATGGTTCCTCTGTTTTGTAAAACAGTAGTAATTGTAGTCTCTTCTTTTAATAATAAATCTTGTACATACTCTTTCTGTTGTTCTTGAGAATAGGCAATATGAATATTGTTGTGTTCTATGTTTTTTAACAAAGGAGTATACATTCTTAGAGACTCTTTAGTTCTTCCTCCCCAGAATAAATGCGCTTTTGTACCATTTTTATGTTGTAACATTCCTAAAAAAGGAGCAATACCTGTTCCGTTAGCAATAAGGACTACTTCTTTCTTTTTCTTGGGAAAATAGAAGTCTTTATTTTGTTGAATATTTGCTTGAATTGGTTCGTTTTCTTCTAGTTGATAGAGTAGGTTAGAGCATACTCCAAGTTCATGTTTTTTTATACTAAGTATAATATCATCATCTATTTTACCAACAGAATATAAACGTTCAATATTGTCTTCTTTTGGTGTGATAGCTAATAAATCACCAGAGTTAAAACGAATTTTTTTAGTTGGTTGTAAGCGGACCAAAAAGGAATCGTCGTTGTTTAAGTCAGTTTTAGAAACTGTGGTAAAAGTTTGTTGTTTTTTTTGCTTTTTTACCTCTTGTGTCAATTCAAAATTAATTTCAGTTTTTTCGCTCCATAAATGTCCCCAAGTTTTAAAATCTTGAAAGGATTGATTATTGATTTTATAAACAGGTACAAGAGTTTTAAACTTAGGAAGTTGCTGTAGTGTAATATCTATATCAATAGCAAATTGACAAAAATGAGGGTATGCCCTAGAACCAAAACCTACAACCGAATAGTTAACTGTATTTTGAATAGTTGTTTGTTGAGCTAACTGTGTGAATTTATTAGCATTAGAAGGAGCTTCACCTTCTCCGTAAGTTGAAGTTAATATGATTAGATGTTTCGCACCCTTATACGAAGCATAGTTGTTTAAGATGTCAATGAAAACAGTTTTATTGCTTTTAATTAAAGCATTGTGTAAAGACGAAGCAAAAGGGTAGGTATTGTTTGTTTCTGAACCTACTAAAATAATAATTTCGGCATTGTCTTTAGTAGTTTTATTTTTTGGAAGCGTTTTTTTCTGTGTTCTATTTAAGGTCATCGAAAACCCTGAATAGATAAAAAACAGGATAGATATTGAAGAAAGTAATAATACAATTGACCAAATAATTGTTCCGTTTCCTGTGTGTAATAATAAACTCCAGTTTAAGAGTATACTTGTTAAAGAAAGGTTTTCTTTACTAATGATCGTTCCTGTATACTGATGAATTAGTAGCTCGCTATCGGTTAGTTTTACAAAAAAGTAATCTTCCTCATCTTCAGAAAAAGGGAATTCTACGCTTTTTACTTCGTTTAGAGAGGTGTTTTTAAATGTAGGGAAATCAGCAACTGCTATTTTTTTGTTAGAAGAAGCTGAAGAAAAATTATAAGAGTGATTAATTTTTTCTTTGGGTAAAACTGAAAATCTATCTAGTGATAAATACACTCCTGTTAGTGTGATGATAATTATCGGAATAAATGTGTAACGACCAATTATAATATGATAATACTGTTCAAAATTTTCTTTTACAATTTTAGAAAAAAATTGTTTGAATCCACCTTGTCGTTTAGCAATTAGTATGAGTCCAGTTACCGCAATTAAACAAAGTAAAAATGAAATAAAGCCAACGATAAATCTTCCTGTAGATTTTAAAAATAAAGATCTGTGTAAGCTAGTAGCAAACTGAAAAATAGGTTTCTTTTTTTCCATATTACCTAATTTTTCTCCTGTAGTTGGGTTTACATAAAATGTGTCACTTTTTCCTTCTTTGGTAACTACCGAAGCTGTTACAAAATCATTCTCATCAATAGTGATAGAAATTATTTCGTCGTATTGTTTTTGTAGTTCAGAAATTGTTTGAGCAAGTGTAATTTCTTCAGTATTAGAAATACTGTAGTCTGAAAGCTGTTTTGAGATAGGTTCAAAAGATAAAACAATACCTGTAACGGCAGCAACGAGTACGAAAAGGAAAGAAGATATAGCCAAAGTTAAGTGGCTATATCTCCATATAGAAGTGGTCATTTTTGTTAGCTATTTCTATTTAGTAAAATTATTGAGGCATTAAGCGGATGTAACGAATAAACCCATTTCCTTCAAATTTACCTTTAAGATTATCGGTAGTTAATTCAAATTCTACATCGTTTTTGTAGTACTCTTGATCTTCTACAGCCGATTCAAATCTAATTTTATATCCTTTGTTAATTTTATCGTTATCAATTTTTAAAACGGTAATTGCTCGGTTACCTCCGCTAATGGTTGCACCAGTAACAGCGTCAATATCTGTACGAACCTTTCCTTGGAATTTCCACCATTCAGTAATATCAGAGTACCATTCTTCATCATCACCTTGAACGTACAATGTTTGTTCGTATTCTCCATTAGGGCTTAATAATGAAATAGCGATGTAAGCACCTTCACCAGTATAATTTTTCATCTGAATCATACATTTGTATGTGGCGCTATCATTTGTATTAAAAGCCATTAATGTTAATACAGTTATAAAAAGAGCTATGATTTTTTTCATTTTATATTGATTTATTTTAAAAAGCTAATATCTATTTTTTTCTTGTTTAAGATTTCATTTTCTTTAGCTAAATCGTGTACTGTTTCATCAAAATCAGTAGTAATTGATTTGTTAGCTCCAATACTTAATAAATATTTTATTACTTTGGTATTATTAGCCTGCATAGCAGCTAAATGTAATGGAGTTAAGCCTTCGCTATTTTTTGCATTTACATCAATTTTTAAAGTATTTACTTTTTTTAGTAAATCGATGCTGTTTTTCTCTACCGCAATATGAAATAAAGTATTGTTATTAGCTTGGAGTTGTGTTAAGTTTAATCCATTATTAGCTAAAAGACTCATTTTTTCATTAAAATCATTAACTTTCTTCGGATGATAACTTTTAATTAAATAATATGCTAATGAATTTTCATTAGCATCTTTTACTTGAATATTAGCTTTATTTTTTACTAAGTAATCTACAACAGTTTCAGAGTTGTATTCAACAGCATAAGTAAGTGCTGAATTCCCTTTTTTGTTTGTGTGATTGATGTTCTTTGTTTTTTCTGATAATAACTGAACAATTTCTAAAGAATTTCTACTAGCTGCGATAATTAAAGAAGTGTTACCGTTATCGTCAACTTGATTAGCATTTACACCTTTATCAAGGAAATAGTTGAAGGTATTTGAATCTTTGTTGCCACGAGCTAAATTATGAAGCGGTGTTTTTTCTTCTTTGTTAGTAATGTTAGGTTTGATACCTAAACTCTCTAAATATTTAAAAAACTTTAAAGTGTTGTAGCCACTTCGAGAACCTTGCGTAGCTAATAATATAGCGTTACCACCTTTTTTATTAAGTTTTTTATAAGGCAATCCTTTTTTTATTAGGAGTTCTAACATTTTTTTGTTGCCTTTTTTAGCAGCATAATTAAAAGCGCCATTACCATCACTATCAACACTGTGTAAGCTCAACCCTTTAGAAGTAAGGTATTTTGCAAAAGATAAATTTTTTAAGCTAGGTAATACTAATAGTAGGGCATTGGCTCCGTGTTCATCAACATCTGTTTTGATGTCAATTCCGTTTTGAATGCACAACTCATAAATTTCTTTATTAGTTTGTCCTGCATTTGCAGCAAAAGTCAACGGAGATAATTGATGAGAATCTTTTAAGTCCATACGAGCATTGTTAGCTATCAAATGCTTCATAATTTCAACATTGTTTTTATAAGCAGCCCAAAAAACATAGGTTCTTTTATCGTGTGTAATTTTGTTGACACCATTTCCTTTTTTAGTAAGTAAATGTTTGATTGTTTTATTAGGTGCATTTGCAAGAATAGCATAAGTAACAGAATCAAATCCATTCGGATTTAATGCTATCGCACTATTCCCTTCTTCTATTTTTTGTTCAACAAGTTCAATGGTAGGTTTTTCTTGCCAAAAAGACCTTTCAAAAAAGATGTTTTTTGTTTGTGCTTGAATTGCACTAATAAAAAGTACAAGAGCAAATGTTATGTGTTGTTTTTTCATGTGTATTCTACTTTTTTACAAAAGATTCTATTGCTTTATCAATTTGTTCTTCTTCTGAAGTCTCTTCAGAAAATAAGTGTTTGTATAAAGGTTTGTTATCTACTTTTTGTTCTAAAGAAAGGTTGGTATTTCTGCCATAAACTTCAGCCCATTTATTTCTAACTAGTTGCCATTTATTAGTGTTCTTTTTCCACCAATCTTGTGCAGCTTTACATTTTCTATCAGCTACTTTAACGTAGGTGTTATAACCTTTTTCGTGGGCTATAACAACATCTTTTTTACCAGTTTCTCGTATAATTTTTTTGTTATCTTGATCGTGTAACCAACCGTAACTCGTAATTTCATGGCGATTTCCTCTTTCAGTTACATTATAATCGCTTCTTTTAGTGTATTCTCTTCTTGGTAATGGTGCATCAGTAGTGTTTTCCCAGTAGCTTTTTCCATCTACATGAACCCAAGTAGCAGAGCCTTCATATCGTGGACTATCATCTACTTGATACACTTTTTGAGTCCATTGTTTCTTAACTTCTGATTTTGGTTTGGTTTGATATAGCCAGTTGTTATCGCCATTATACATGTAAAAATCAGTGTTTTCGTATAACCAATCTTGTCTCCAGTGTTTAACTATATGCGGATTTGAAGGATTTCCTACTTGTAATAAATGTTGAATTGAAATTTTGTTGTTTTCGTCAACAACTAATTCTGCCCACTCTAAAGCTTTGTCTTTTTTTGTTTTAGAAGGCTTATAAAGAGAGTCTTTACTGTTGTTAAAAGTCTCAGCAAAATTGAAAGTTACTTCATAACAACCACACATTTCTTTTATAGCTGCTCTATCTTTTTTCTTATTATTTTGAGCATTAATGGTAAGTGCAGATAGTAGTAATAAACTACCTAATAGTATTTTTTTCATCGTGAGTTTTGTTTGATTTTATTTTTCGACAAAAATATAACTTTTATTTAGATTGATTAAAAATAAAAGATATATTTGCAGGAAAATTATTAAGAATGTTTCTAAATAAAATTATTAGAATTTTATTATTGTTTGTTACGTTATCCTCTTTTTCACAAGAAGAGAGTAAGCAAGACAGTATTTATTACAATGAATTAGAAGAGGTTGTAATTACAGGGCAGTACAATCCACAATCAATAAAAAAGTCTGTACATAATGTAACAGTTATAGATAAAAAACAGATAGAGAAACAAGCAGCAAACAATTTAGCAGATTTATTAAATTTTAATCTAAACCTAACTGTTGTCCCAAACTCTCAATCAGGTAAGTCTACCGTTTCTTTTTTTGGATTAGACTCACAATATTTCAATATTTTGATAGATAATATTCCATTAGTTAGTGATAATGGATTGGGAAATAATATAGATTTAACTCAAGTTAATTTAGATGATGTTGAGCGTATAGAAATAGTAGAAGGAGCAATGGGAGTGGAGTATGGAGCTAATTCAGTATCTGGGGTAATTAATATAATTACCAAAAAATCAGTAAGGAGTAAATGGAATATCAGAGCAGCTTTGCAAGAAGAAACAGTTAGTGATGAATTTTCTTTTTTTGATAAAGGAAGACATATTCAAAGTGTGAATGTAGCACATAATATATCAGAAAATTTGTTTACTAGGGTTAGTTTTAATAGGAATGAATTTGCTGGTTTTTTTGATAATAGAAGAGGAAGAGATTATTATAAAAACGATGGTTTAAGAGGATATAGTTGGTTGCCAAAAACACAAATTAATACAAATGGTTTCTTAAACTATAAAAAAGAAGGTTTTAATATCAGCTATAGACTGAACTATTTTAATGAGTTAATAAACTTTTACAACGCTAGTGTGCGAGCCAATATTGATTCAGAAACTCAAACTAGTAACCCATCAGCAACAGATAGATTTTTTAGAACAAACAGGTTTGTTAATAGCTTAAATTTAAACGGTCAATTTAAAACAGGGATTACTTATTTTTTATCAGCTTCTTACCAAACTCAAAAGCGGTACTTAAATGAATTTAATTATTATATACTTAGTGGTAAAAAAACAAATGAAATTGACGAGGTTTATCAGTCAAGTGAAGTGTTCTTTTCTAAAGGAGCCATTAATGACTTTATAAAAAGTGATAAGCATAACTTTCAATTAGGTTATGAAACACGCTATATAAGTGGTTTTGATACACAAGCGTCTGGAGATGTTACTCAACAAGATAAGAAACAGACTCAAAGTAACTATGCATTGTATGGTTCTTCTGAAATAAATTTTTCAGATTCTTTTATGGTGCGCCCAGGTTTGAGATATGAATATAACTCTTTGTTTTCTTCAAAACTCTTAGGAGCTTTAAGTGTTTGCTATCTACTTAAAAATGGTTTTGAGCTTAGAGGTAATGTAGGGACTTCATATAGAACCCCAAATTTTGAAGAGTTATACTATTATCTTGTAGATTCTAATCATGATATGAGGGGAAATGAAAATCTAAATCCAGAAAATGGATATTCAGCCTCATTAAACTTAAAGAAAAGAAGTTGGTTTGATAAGACAAATGTATCATTACTCAACAGTATAAAAATTAACTACATAGATGTTAAAGATAAAATTGATTTAGCTATTGTGAATTCATCCCCTTTACAATATCAATATATAAATATTGATGCATATAAATTGTGGGGAATTTCTTCTACTAATAAAGTCAAAGCGGAAAATTGGGTATTTAACTTAGGAGCAACTTTGCAAGGAGTTTCTCGGATTGCAAATAATGAGACAAATGCAGAAAATGATTTCTTGTACTCATTTCAATTAAATACGAGTGCTACTTATGAAGTTGAAAAATGGCAAACAGCATTTACTTTATTGTTAAAGCATAATGGTAAACAACAAAATTATATAGCATCAGGTACAGATAATGAAGGGAACTCAGTTTTTTCAAAATCTACAACAGCAGCCTACAATTGGTTAGATGCTTCAGTAAAGAAATCATTTTTAAGGAACAAATTACAAGCAACTTTAGGAACCAGAAATTTATTTGATGTTACGAATGTAAATATAAGTAATGCAAGTACTGGTGGAGTACACTCGGTAAATAATAATTCTCTTTTACTGGGATACGGACGTTCATACTATTTAAAACTATTATATAATATCAATTTTTAAAATTAATAATCATGAAAAACAAGATTTTATCATTTATGTTACTAGCAACTATATGCTCATTTGTAAGTTGTGATAGTGATAATGATTTACCTTCAGACCCTATAAAAGTAGTAATTGAAGGAGCAACTGTTGCCCCAGAAGTAGGAGGGCCTAATCAACCTAACCAAGTGTATGTAGATTTAAGTACAAGTACGACAACAAAAATAAAAAGAGATTCTTGGGATTTAGGGTTTTATTCTGGAGATAAATTTAGGGTTGTTATAAATGGTTCAGTTTATATGGCAGCAGCTCAGTTATCATCTACCGATATAGATGCTGTTAATTCTTCAGATCAAGAGGTAAAAGATTTACAACCAAAAGTAGCTATAGGTACTTTTGATGCTACAAGTTCAGCATATATAGACGCACCAAGTGGAGATTTGAACACTACAGCAATTGCGGAAGTTTCAGATACTGAAGCTAATAATAAAGTATACTTAATAAACTTAGGAGATGAAATAGGTACGGAGAACCCTGCTACTGGAAGTGTAGACATCTCTGATGACTCTCGAGGTTGGAAAAAAGTTAGAATTTTAAAAGATGGAGATGCTTATGTTTTACAGTATGCAGATTTAGATGCGACTACACATAGTGAAGCAGTAATAACAAAAGCAAAAGATAATAATTTTTCTTTTTTCAGTTTTGATACAGAAAAAATAGTAAGTGTTGAACCTGCTAAAACTGAGTGGGATTTAAATTTTACGGTTTTTACAAATGAAATAGAAGGTTATGGTGCTTATGGTTACTCAGATTTTGTAATAAATAATATAAAATCAAATGTAAAGGTATATATGATAAATACAGAAACAGAAGATTTTACATATGAGGCTTTTGTCTTGGCAGATGTGAGCACAGAGCTTTTTTCAAACGATCAAAGAGGTATTGGTAGTAGCTGGAGAAATGGAGGAGGACCAGGAAGTTTACCTTCTCTTAAAGAAAATGTTTTTTATGTATTAGAAGATACCGATGGTAATATATATAAAATTAAATTTTTAGCTATGACAAATGACGCTGGAGAACGAGGTTACCCTGAGTTTGTATATAGTTTATTGAAATAATAATTTCGTTATTAAATTTTGTTAATTTTTGTTGTGAAAGGCTGTCCGACCGAGAGGTTGGGTGGCTTTTCTCGTTAAAAATGTAACTTCTCTTTTAAATATTTAGAGGTATATGATTTTTTGTTTTTAGCTAACTCTTCAGGAGTCCCCGCAAAGATTAAATTTCCACCTTTTTTTCCACCTTCTAATCCAAGATCAATTATATAATCAGCACACTTAATCAATTCAATGTTATGTTCAATAACAATAATAGAATGACCCCTTTCAATTAGCGCATTAAAAGATGCTAATAACTTTTTAATATCATGAAAATGCAATCCGGTAGTAGGTTCATCAAAAATAAACAAAGCTTTGTCTTTAGTATTTCCTTTTACTAAAAAGGAAGCTAGTTTTATACGTTGCGCTTCACCACCAGAAAGGGTAGAAGATGATTGTCCTAACTGCACATAACCCAATCCTACATCTTGTAAAGGCTTTAATTTTCGGGCTATTTTGGTTTGTTGATGCTCTGTAAAAAAAGCAACAGCATCATCAATAGTAAAGTTTAAAACATCATCAATAGATTTTCCTTCAAAAGTTACTTCTAGTACTTCTTTTTTAAAGCGCTTACCACCACAGGTTTCACACTCTAAATGTACATCTGCCATAAACTGCATTTCAATGGTAACTTCCCCTTCACCTTTACAAACCTCACAACGACCACCATCAACATTAAAAGAAAAATGTTTCGGTTGGTAATTTCTTATTTTAGATAGTTTTTGTGAAGCTAATAATTTACGAATATCGTCGTAAGCTTTGATATACGTTACAGGATTAGATCGAGAAGAACGACCAATTGGGTTTTGATCGATGAACTCCACGTGTTTTAACAAGTCAAAACTACCAGTAACATCTGTATGTTGCCCCAGTTTTTCACCATACCCAACTAGCTTTTTTTGCATAGCAGGATACAATATTTTCTTAACCAAGGTACTTTTACCACTACCTGAAACTCCAGTAATAACTGTTAAGTTATTAAGAGGAAAAGAAACATCGATGTTTTTTAAGTTATTTTCACGAGCACCAATAATATCAATAGAATTTTTTGATGTTCTTCTACTAGTAGGGATTTCAATTTTTAATTCTTCTGATAAATATTTAGCTGTAAGTGATTCAGATTGTAGGATATCTTCAAAAGTTCCTTCAGCAACTACATTTCCACCATAGGTTCCTGCTTCAGGGCCAATATCAATAATATAATCGGCTTCTTTCATAATGTCTTCATCATGTTCTACCACAATTACGGTGTTACCTAAATCGCGTAAATTTTTTAAGACACCAATTAAGCGTTCTGTATCTTTAGGATGTAAACCTATACTAGGTTCATCTAAAATATACATTGAACCTACTAATGAACTCCCTAGCGAAGTAGCTAAATTAATTCGTTGACTTTCTCCACCAGATAAGGTGTTTGAGGTTCTATTTAAAGTAAGATAATTTAAACCAACATCTGTTAAAAACTGTAAACGATTATTAATTTCGGTAAGTAACCGTTTACCTATCTTTTCTTCGTATTTGTTTAATTGAATATTATTGAAAAATACAGCTAACTCATCTAAAGGTAAGGTTACTAATTCATCAATAGTTTTACCGTAAACTTGAACGTAGTTGGCTTCTTTACGCAAACGTTTCCCGTTACATTCAGTGCATTTTGTTTTTCCGCGGTAACGAGAAAGCATTACACGGTTTTGAATTTTGTAACTTTTTTCTTCAAGTTTTTTGAATAGATGATTAATTCCTTTGAATTTTTTGGTTCCGTTCCAAACTAGGTTTTTTTGCTCTTCCGAAAGTTCAAACCATGGTTTATGAATAGAAATTCCGAATTCCTCAGCATTCAGAATTAAATCATTTTTATATTTTTTGTAACTATCTGTTTTAAAAGGAAAAATAGCATTTTCGTAAATAGAAAGTCCTGTATTAGGAATTACTAAATCTTCATCAATACCAATTACATTTCCATAGCCTTCACAAGTAGGACAAGCTCCGTAAGGATTGTTAAAGCTGAATAAATGTGTGTTAGGCTCTAAGAATGAAATCCCGTCCATTTCAAATTTATTACTGAACTCACTAGTACTATTATCTGATAAGTTTTGAATAAAGCAAATTCCTTTCCCTTCAAAAAAAGCTGTTTGTACAGCATCTCCTAAACGGTTGTAAAAATCTTCTTCGTCTTTTACAACAATTCTATCAACAACTAACTGTAATTCGTTTCCTTTAAAGTCTTTTATAGGGAACTCATCAATTCTGTATACAGTGTCTTGGTATTTTAAACGAGCATATCCTTGCTGGGTTAATACTTGCAAAACAGTTTTTAGGTCTCTATCTTTACTAATATGTATTGGAGCGAGTAATAATAACTTAGTACGTTCTTCAAAATTTTTTACATGCTTAATAACATCAGAAACTGTATGTTTTTTTACTTCATCACCCGAAATAGGAGAAAAGGTTTTACCAATACGAGCAAATAGTAACTTGATATAATCGTAAATTTCAGTAGAAGTACCAACTGTTGAACGTGGATTGGTAGAGTTTACTTTTTGTTCAATCGCAATTGCGGGAGCAATTCCTTTAATATAATCTACTTTAGGTTTGTGTAGCTTTCCTAAAAACTGGCGTGCATACGAACTTAAACTTTCTACATAACGACGTTGCCCTTCGGCATATAAAGTATCAAAAGCCAAAGAAGACTTTCCTGAACCAGAAAGTCCAGTAATTACTACTAATTTATTACGAGGAATAACTACATCAATGTTTTTTAAATTGTGCAGTTTAGCCCCTTTTATTATAATATTTTCCTTTGGATTAACAGTTGAAATATCAGTCTTCATATACTCAAAAAAATAAGCGATAAAAATACCAAATTCAAGTGGTTTTAATGAATAAACAATAGTGTTTTTCTCTTTTTTTATAGTTTTTTTTGTATTTATTAATAAAATACATCATATTTGTAACTCATTATTAATCAATAAATAAAAGCCTATAGCTACATAATTACTTTTATAACTTAATATCCCCTAACAAAAAGAGAACTAGTGAGTTACTCTTTACAAAAGTAATTATTATGCAAAACATAGTAGATGATAGTGTTTTAGTAAAAAACTACATTAATGGTAATGAATACGCCATAGAATTATTGATTAAACGCCACCAACAACGTCTTTATAGCTTTATTTATAGTAAAGTTCAAAATAGAGATACTACAGAAGATATTTTTCAAGACACCTTTATAAAGGTTATTCGAACGCTAAAAAAAGGTAATTATAATGAGGAAGGTAAATTTTTACCTTGGGTTATGCGTATTGCTCATAATTTAATTATTGATTTTTTTAGAAAAAACAATCGTATGCCTACATTTAATAATACAGAAGAGTTTGATATTTTTTCGGTATTAAGTGATGGAGCGTTAAATGCAGAAGGAAAAATAATAAAAGAACAGATTTTAAATGACGTTAAAGAATTAGTTGAAGAACTACCTGAAGAACAAAAAGAGGTTTTAAAAATGCGTATTTATAATGATATGAGTTTTAATGAAATATCAGAAAATACTGGAGTTAGTATTAATACAGCACTAGGTAGAATGCGTTATGCTTTAATCAATTTGAGAAAAATAATTGAAAAAAATAAAATTATCTTAGTTAGTTAGACAATATTTGAAAAAAAGCATCGTTAAATCATTGATAATAAGTAATAATAAGGGATTATATATGATGCAAGTTTACTCTAAGAAGTCTCCGGACTTTAAAATGGAACCTAAACAAGAAACAGTTCAATATTTGATTAATTTTTCTAAATCGCTAACAGTAGTTAAAACAAAATCAAACTATCTCATTGAATTGAATTTGAATTAAGAGTGGAAAAAGCTTCAACAAGGTTGGGGCTTTTTTTATGCTTTCTTTTTATTGTAATCGTCTATAACCAATTTTCTTCCAACCGTTTTAGTAATTATGTCGTTTTCTAACTTCCAACCACGAGCAGGTGAGTATTCTCGTCCGTAATAAATAATTTGTAAGTGAAGCTTGTTCCATAATTCTTTTGGAAATAAACGCTTTGCGTCTTTTTCGGTTTGTGTAACATTTTTTCCGTTGGTTAAGTTCCAACGGTACATTAATCTATGAATATGCGTATCTACAGGGAAAGCAGGAATGTTAAAAGCTTGCGACATCACTACACTAGCAGTTTTGTGTCCTACTGCAGGTAATTCTTCCAAAGCATCCATATCAACAGGGACTTCACCATGATGCTTTTCAATTAAGATTTTAGATAAACCGTGAATTCCTTTCGATTTCATAGGTGATAAACCAACAGGTTTGATAATTTCTCGAATTTCATCAACGGTAAGTTTTACCATGTCGTACGGATTATCAGCTTTTTCAAATAATAAAGGTGTAATAGTGTTTACACGTGCATCTGTGCTTTGAGCAGACATTAATACAGCAATTAACAATGTGTAAGGATCTTTGTGGTCCAAAGGAATTGGAGTTTCAGGATATAATTCTTCTAAAGTATCTATAACAAATTGTACTTTTTCTGTTTTAGTCATCGCTTTATATTGTTTGAAAAAATCAAAGGTACAAAGAAGCTTTGTATGTTTTATGGATAATCAAAATCAACTTTGTAACTTTGACTTTATAACTTTGAAGCAAAATAATATGACAACACTAAAAATAGGAGATAAGGCACCAAATTTTGAATCGGTAGACGAAAAAGGAAATGCAGTAAAACTTTCTGATTATGCAGGGAAAAAACTAGTATTATTCTTTTATCCAAAGGCAAGTACGCCTGGTTGTACAGCAGAAGCTTGTGATTTACGAGATAATTACAAAACTTTTTTAGCAAAAGGATATGATGTTTTAGGTGTAAGTGCAGATTCAGCAAAACGTCAGCAAAACTTTATTAATAAAAATGAATTACCTTTTCCTTTGTTAGCAGATGAAAGTAAAGATGTAATTAATGCTTTTGGTGTTTGGGGACCAAAAAAGTTTATGGGTAGAGAGTATGATGGAATTCATCGTACTACTTTTGTAATTGATGAAAAAGGAGTGATTGAAGATGTGATAGCAAAAGTGAAAACAAAAGAACACGCAAACCAGATATTAAAGTAATAGATATAAAATATCATAAAAAAGAAAAAAGTCGAGTATTTACTCGACTTTTATTTTTTGTAACTTCAACTCTTCTAAAGGAGTAGTTTTAAGTTCTTTTTGTAATTCTTTACTTGTTTTAGTACTACCATCATGACTCCACCCTGGAGGCATAAACACATATTTTAATCGTGTTGTTAATGGTAACTCTTTTTTTCGTTTGAAGAAGTCTTTAAAAATTTCTTTCCACTCGTGAAATATAATATTAATAGGTCCTTTATCCTCTAAAGGTTTCGTTAAACCATAACGTAGTTTTTCATATTCAGTTTCATCTTCCTCTGCCTGAAAAGTACCAAAAATACGATCCCAAATAATCAAAACCATTCCCATATTTTTATCTAAATACTTAGTGTTAGAAGCATGGTGAACTCTATGGTGAGATGGAGTAACAAAAATATATCCCCACCATCCTAGTTTACTTTTAATAAAATTAGTATGGCATAATGTTCCGTAGTTTTGATTCATGGCGTATGCAAACATAATATGTAGCGGCATAACTCCAAGAAAGGCTAATGGTAAAAAAAACATATACCTAAATAAAGGCTGTAAAACTGGAGATCTGAAACCTGTTGAAATATTGTAATACTCAGAATTATGATGTGTTACATGAACAGCCCAGAAAAATCTCGAATGATGATCTACATAATGGTGTATATAATATAAAAAGTCTTGACCAATAAAAGCTAACAACCAATATGCCCACGACATGTTACCTTCCCAGTCAATAATTCTGTATTGATAACAAAAGCCCATAATGGCAAATGAAACGACCTTCATTAATAGGTCTAAGCTAAAATTGACTAAGGCAAAGTAAACATTAGTAGCAGTATCTTTAAACTCGTAATTTTTTGCTTTAGCTCTATAGCTAAAGTACATTTCGAGAAAAATTACTGAAATGAAAAAAGGAGCACTCCAGTAGTATAATATATCTTGATTAAATATGTTGCTCATGCTATTTTTTTAGGGTGCAAAAATATTTAATTTTCCCCAATTTAACTGTTAAAGTTTATAGTCTTTCCTCAATCCAGCTTTTAAAACTATAAAAGTTTTGAGGAGCTACACCATGCCCTACAGGGTATTCAGAATATTCATTAGCTAACTTAAAGTCTTTCAATAAAACAGGAGCTTTTCGGGCCCAATCTATCGGAAGAACTTGGTCAACAGTTCCGTGAGAAATATAGTAATCTGTTGTAATAGAATCATCTATTTCAGCTGGTAGTAATTCTTCATTAACATACCCACTTAATGCTACGACGTGTTTTACCTTATTAGGGTATTTAAAACTTAGTGCATAGCTTAAAATAGCACCTTGGCTAAATCCTAATAAAAATGTTTTATCAGAATTTGTATTATATTTTACTTTTATTTCATCAATAAACGAAGCAATCTTGTCAACAGATTCAGCTGCTTGTGCTAGATCTGAAAATTTTCCGTTAACTGAATCAAAATTTATAGCATACCAAGCATACCCCCCATAGCCCATATCATGAGGAGCTCTAGCACTTACAATTAGTAAATCATCAGGTAATTCTTCAGCAAATGAAAATAAATCTTGTTCGTTGCTACCATACCCGTGTAATAAAATTAATAATGGGGGGGTAGGGTTTGAAGTTTTAGGTTCTCTTACAATATATTGTAAACTCATGTATTAAATTCCTTTAAATAGGTTTTGAAATTGTTCTCCAACAACTGGTACAAGCTTCTTTTCTCCTTTTAAAACAGCTAAAAGGCTAATTAACCAAAGTACAAATAGTAGTACTCCAACAATCCATCCTATTGTGCTTCCTAAATATTTATAAACAACCCAAATATTTATCATGTACAATATATTTAAACCAAGCATTTGTCTAATATAAAAGCTAGCAAAAGCGTTTTTGTTGTTCATGTTTAAAACAAAAGCAATGATAAGCCCTATAACTGTGAAGTGACTGATAATTGCAGGAGTCTTTCCTTCGTTTACTGTTTGGTTTTCCATGGTTTTATGAGTTTAAAATTAGTTGATTGTTATTGTAAATACCGTATACTTTTCCTTCTAACTTTTTCCCTAGAAAGATACTGTTTTTTGAGGTAGATACAATGTTTTGCTCTGAAAAAGTATATTCTCCATCAGGATTAAAAATAGATAAACTAGCTTTTTCATTTTCTTTTATGGAAGCTAATTCAATATTAAAACGTTTTCTTGGATTGTTAGATAAACAGCCTATAATAGTTTCTAAATCTAATACTGTATTTAAAGCTCCAAAGGCACTTTCTAAACCTATGGTTCCGTCTTTTGCAGTAGAAAACTCTACTTTTTTATGTTCAACATCAATAGGATTATGATCTGAGGTAATTACATCAATAATACCTTCTTTTAAACCTTGTATTAAAGCTTTTTTGTCTTCTTCTGTACGTAGAGGAGGATTTACCTTTTTATTGGCATCAAAGCCATGTAATTCATCATCTGTTAATACTAAATTATGTATAGCAACACTACAAGTTACATTTAAACCTTTCTCTTTTGCTTCTTTAATTAGTTGAACAGATTTGGCTGTAGAGATTGTAGGGATGTGTAATTTTCCTCCTGTATATTCTAGTAAAAATAAATCGCGAGAAATTTGAATTTCTTCAGCAAGTGCAGGAACTCCTTTCAATCCTAAAAGTGTGCTATTCTTACCTTCGTTTGCAACACCTTCACCAGCAATTAAATTATTTTTAGGGAAACTTAGTACCAGCCCGTCAAAATTTTGAGCATATAACAATGCTATTTTTAACAAATTGTCGTTGCTAACAGGTTTGTTATAATCACCAAAAGCAATAGCACCTGATTGTTGCATGTCATACATTTCAGACATTTCAGCACCTTTACTTTGTTGAGTTAAAGCTCCAATAGGATGAATGTTGGTTGCAGCTCCATTCACTTTATTAATTAAAAACTCAATAGCCGATTTATTATCAACAATAGGGTTTGTGTTTGGATTGACTGCTACATTGGTAAAACCACTTTTAGCAGCTACCTGTATACCATGTTGTAACGTTTCGCGTTCTTCATAACCTGGTTCACCAAAAGAAACACTAGTGTCAAACCACCCCGGAGATACGTGAAGGTTATCAAGCTCTACAACATTATAGTTTTCTTTACTAGTAATGTTGTTGTCAATTTTGGTAATAATACCGTCAGTAATTAAAATATCTTTAGTTTGTTGGTGGTAAGGACTAGAAGCATCTATTATTGTTGCCGATTTAAGCAGCGTTGTCATGGTTTAAAGAATTTTAAAATCAAAATTTCTAAAAGCAAAGATACAATAGCTAAGCCCAAAAACCATTTCCAAAGCCATTGAATTTTGTTTTCATTATTAATATTTTCTAAGGTGTTTTTAACCGAAGTAGATATGGTTATATCGTTAGCTTCAGAAAGCGTTAAAAAATCTAAGTGACTTTCACTTTTATCGTAATTAAAAGCAATATTTCTAAGTACATTGTTTTGTTGTTGTACTTTATAGAACCCAGCAACTAAAGGTAGATCTTTAGTTGTGATGCGCGTTTTGTTTTGAAAAGTTTGTTGTAAAGGAATAAAAGAACCTTTATTGGTAGTAATACTTAAAACTTCATCTTTTCCTAATTGGGTATCAATATCAATAGTATTTTGTTTGTCTATGGTATAATACAATTCAGAAAGTTGTAAACTATGTTTCCCAATATTATAAAAAACAGGAACAATTAAAGGAGAGTTTGTAAAATTACTATTGTCTTTATTTAGAGGGGCAGCTACCCAATACATAGAAGCATTTGGTAAACTAACCTGTTTAATAAAGCCTTGTTTGTTCTCAAAAGAAATAATATTGCTAGCATTTTTAAACTCAGTATTAAAAGAGGTTTTTACAAACGGATATTGAAAGTTGGCAACTTTCTTTTCGAAAACATTTTTAAAAAGAGGATGATTATAATTAATCGTAGTAACTTTTAAGCTGTCACTTTTTAGTGAAAATAACTTTCCTGTATTTAGTTTATTAAAAAAGTTATTATAAGAGGGAAGAGTTACTTTATTACTTGGAATTACAACTATATTTCCACCTTTTGCTGTATAGCTTGCTAAGCTATTTATAAGTGTTTCAGGAATATTTTCTAACTCATTTAAAACAATAAGGTGTTGTTTATCTATCAAATTATAATTTATACTTTGTAGCGAAGAGGAAGTAAAGTTAAACTCTTCTTTGGTATAAATTCGTTGTAAGAAGTTGTTCGATTTTCCAATAGCTAGTACATTAATTTTTTCGTTTGCATTAATGGTGAAATAAAATGAATTATCAAACCCGTAGGTGTCGTTAAAATTAATAGCTACTTTACCTAAAAACACAGGTGTTTTTACAACAGAAAAAGTAACCTCCGTAGTCTTGTTTTTCTCAATACTAAAGGTTTGTTTATTCAACAATTTGTCATTATTGTATATAGCAATAGGAATGTCTTTTTGGGCGTTTCCTTGATTTTTAATAGTAATATGGACGTTAAAATTAGAGCCACCATTATCATCAACAAAAATACTATCAATAGAAACATTACTTTTTTGTCCAGGCACTAACTTTACAAAAGAAGTATTTTTAGGAGCGTTGTCAATTTCCTCTTTTTTAATATTTTGAAAATCAGAAATTACAATGTTTTTGGTTGGAGAATTTATAGATTTATTCTCATTAGTCATTCTTAAAAAAACATCAGCAAGGTTGCTGTTTTTTGCTGTATTTGTTGTTTTTAATAGCTTTTCTTTTAGTTCAGAAGCTGTTTTATTAGCGTAGAAATGATTATTTGTTAGTAAAGAATAACTTGTTTTTTCTGTTGAATTCTCAATAATTTCTTGAGTAGCAACTTGCAGTAAATTACCCTTTTCTCCAACAGTATTAGTACTTAATGAATTATCTAAGTATATAAAGAAATGTTGCTTTTCATTCTCTTTATAATTGCTAAAATACGGTTGTGCAAAAGCAAAAATTAGGGCAGTAAGTAGCAGTAAACGCGTGGCTAAAATCAACCATTTTTTTATACGAGAACTTTTACGTGTTTGCAACACTAACTTTTGTAAAAAAGCTACATTGGTAAACGGGACTTTTACAAATCGCTGTAGTTGGAACAAGTGTACCAAAATAGGAATGAGTAAAAAAGCTAAGAAATATAAAATCTCAGGATGTTTAAACTGCATAATTGTAATTTACTAACTGTAAAAATACCTAAATAGATGGTTAAAAAAAGAATGTAGTTAAAAATCTGTTAGAAGTCTGGTAAGTTTTCGACAAAGGATTAAATTTTCCTATTTTTGGACTATGACTACAAAAGAGAGTGAGTGTAACATTCCGGAAGAAATTAATTATAAAAAACACTGGAATGTTGCCTACGTAAAAAATCCAACAGAAAAACTAGGCTGGTTCGAAGAGAGTTCGAAAGAAACTATTCAATTACTAAAAGAATCCAAAGTATCTAAAGACGCTAAAATCTTAAATGTAGGCGTTGGTTCATCCATGTTAATTGACGAGCTAGTAGCTGATGGATATTCAGGTTTAATAGCAAATGATTTATCTGAAAAAGCTTTAACCGATATACAAAATCGATTAGGAAAAGGTGCATCAAAAGTTAATTTTATAGCTGATGATTTAGTGACTCCAACCAAGTTACATGAGCTTGATGAAGTTGACGTTTGGAATGATAGAGCGGTACTACACTTCTTTTTAAAAAACGAAGAACAGAACGCCTATTTTAATTTATTAAAAAAGCTTGTAAAAGTTGACGGATTTGTAATTATTGCTGTTTTTGCTTTAGACGGAGCAGAAAAATGTTGTGGACTGCAATTACAACGTTACAATGCGGAAATGCTACAAGAAAAATTAGGAAATGATTTTGTTTTAGTTAATAGTTTTAATCACACATTTGTAAATCCGTACGAGGGAGAACGTCCGTATGTTTACACCTTATTTCAAAGAACGCACAAGTAATGAACGTAACTAATATCCCTTATAAAAACACAGGATTCTTTTCTAAAACAATGGAAGACTATTTAAAGGCTGATGAAAATATTCAACTTTTTTATAACCGTTATCCGAGTTTACGAAACTTTGAAAAGCAACTAGAAGAAAAGAAAGAAAATCCTATTTCAAGCACACAAAGAAAAAGGTTAGTTGAAGTATTGAGAAAACAATACAAAGACGTTGACTTATCTTTTGAGACACAAAAAAATATAGAAAGCTTACTAGAAGAGAATACATTTACTGTTACAACAGGACATCAGCTGAACTTATTTACAGGACCGTTATATTTTCTGTATAAAATTATATCAACCATAAACATGTGCGAGCATTTGTCAATGCAATTCCCGAATGATAATTTTGTACCTGTGTATTGGATGGCAACTGAAGACCACGATTTTGAAGAAATCAACTTCTTTAACTTTAAAGGGATAAAAGTACAGTGGAACTCTGACCAAACAGGACCTGTAGGACGTTTTACAACCGAGGGATTACAAGATGTTTTTGAAGTATTTGCAGAGCATTTAGGAACTTCAAAAAATGCTATTCAAATAAAAGAGATATTTGAAAAAGGATACTTGCAACATAAAACATTAGCAGATGCAACCAGATATATAGCCGATAAACTTTTTGGAAAGTATGGTTTGGTAATTTTAGATGCTGATGAAAGAGAATTAAAAAGAGCACTAACACCGTATGTAGAATACGATTTGTTACACAAAACCTCTTATAAAGAAGTATCGAAAACAATTACAGAACTAGAGAAATCATATAAAATACAAGTAAATCCGCGTGAGATAAACTTGTTTTATATCACCGATAGGATTCGCGAACGTATTGTTCTTGAAAACGGAATTTACAAAGTAAATAATACTGATATTTCTTGGACAAAGGATGAAATTCTAGATCATTTACATAGTGAACCAGAATGTTTTTCACCAAACGTAATTATGCGTCCACTATACCAAGAGGTAATTTTACCGAACCTATGTTACATAGGTGGAGGAGGAGAGTTAGCCTATTGGTTAGAATTAAAGGCATATTTTGATAAAGTAAATGTTCCGTTTCCTATTTTGTTATTAAGAAACTCAGCTCAAATACTTTCAGAAAAACAATTAGGAAAGTTAGAGAAACTAAACGTTTCAGAAGAAGAGTTGTTTTTAAAGCAAGATGATTTGTTGGCAAGAAAGGTATTAGCTAACGGTGAAGCCAAAGTAGATTTTACCAAACAGAAACAGTTGTTACAGCAACAGTTTGACGATTTACGTGAGCTAGCTCAAAAAACAGATGTTTCTTTTGTAGGAGCAGTAAATGCACAAGAAAAAAAGCAGATAAAAGGATTAGAAAACCTTGAAAAAAGATGGTTGCGTGCAGAAAAACGACGTCAAAAAGAAACAGTTGAAAGAATTGTAGCTTTGCAAAACGAATTATTACCTAATCAAAGTTTAGAAGAACGTCAACGTAATTTTTCAGAGTTCTATTTAGAATATGGAGCCGACTTTATTAAAGTTCTAAAAGAAAATTTACATCCGTTACAACTAGAGTTTACAGTTATTACACTTTAATGGCAGATAAAAAAGGATTACACAGAAAAAACAAACACAAAAACGGATACGATTTTAAACTCTTAAAAGAAAAATACCCAAAAATAGAGGAGTTTGTTATTGAAAAATTTGAGAAGGAAACCATCGATTTTTCTGACCCAATAGCAGTAAAAGAGTTTAATAAAGCATTATTAGCTGCTCACTATAATATTAAGCATTGGAATTTTTCTGATGATAATTTATGTCCGCCAATACCTGGAAGAGTAGATTATATTCATCATTTAGCCGATTTGGTAGTAGATGGGGAAAACGTAACGGTGTTAGATATTGGTACAGGGGCAAGTTGTATTTATCCTTTATTAGGAATTGCAGAGTATGATTGGAATTTTGTTGCTACTGATATCGATTTAGATTCACTAGATTATGCTCAGGATATTATAGACGATAATGGTTTTACTGAAAAGGTTGAATTAAGGCAACAGTTTAAAGAAGAGCATATTTTAGAAGGTGTCATAGAAGCAGATGATGCATTTACAGTAACGATGTGCAATCCACCATTCTATAAATCGGCAGAAGAGGCGAGAGGAGCGAATCGAAGAAAGTCGAGGAACTTAGGAAACAATGCTGTCCGTAATTTTGCAGGGAACTCTAATGAGTTGTGGTATATAGGTGGAGAGAAAGCTTTTTTACATACGTATTTATATGAAAGTTCTAAATTTCCGAAAGTAAGTAAATGGTTTACGAGTTTGGTTTCTAAAAAAGAAAACGTAGAAAGCTTACAAAACTCAGGTAAGAAATTAGGAGTTAAAGAATTTAAAGTAATCCCTATGCACCAAGGGAACAAGGTAACACGTATTGTGTGCTGGAGGTTTTAGAGAGTTTTGTTAGTTGTATAAATCACGAGTTATAAAATATAATTGTAAAAACTAAAAAATCGACTTTGATTAAGTATCAAAGTCGATTTTTTATATGTTGTTTTTGTATACTTTTTAAGGTATAACAAAAGATACTGCATTAGCTGAAGTTGTATTTAAATTAGGAAATATTTTCCTGCTTAAATCAGAATCGTCATATTCACTACTCCAAAACGAATCACCATAAACTTTTACATATACAGTTTCACCTGATGTAAATCCAGCGTTAGATAAATCACTTGCTGTAAGCGTTATTTCTTTTGGGTTTATTTTAGAAGTTAATCCAGGAGAAAAGTAAGTATAATTTACATCGCTCACATCTGAACTAGTTGAAAGGAAGTATCTAACATATCTAGTATTTCCAGCATTTCCTACTGGATTTGTTGATACAGAGAGTACTACATCATTTCCATTTACGTTAGCACTTAGATTGTCTACCTGAGTTGTTGATACCTGTCCTAATGATGGTGTTCCAATAATTCTTGTTGAAGCTCCAGTATTATTGTGTTCAATATCAAATCTTTTATAGGTTCCGTATCCTACTTTTTCATATACGATAGTGTAAGTTCCAAAAGGAACATCAGTTAAAGTGAAGTTTCCATTGGCATCAGTTGTGGTTGATATGGTTGGTGAAGTACCCTCAACTTTAACTGTCATATAAGCATTATCAACTTGTGTAATACCCTCATCATATAAACTAACAGAGCCAATAATATTAGCTTTAGTAATTGGTTCCGGAGTAGAATCATCATCACTACTACATGAAGTAAGACTTAATACGGTCAATAAAACAATAGCTAAACAGCTTAATTTTACGATTTTATAATCTTTAATGTTTAACATTTTTTTTTTGTTTTTTATATTTAATATGTTAAGATACTTTGTTGTTTTGAGGGGAAGTTTTGAAGCGGCAAAGATACTGAAAATCAGATATGAAACAAAGTAAGGGTAACGAAAAGATAGCCTTTTTTAATAGTTGACTTTAAGGTTAATAAAGTGATATGAATTGAGTGCTGGAGGTTTTAGAAAAGGAAAGAAACTTTCTAAAATAATTAATAAACGTCATTTCGAGTGATAACGAGAAATTTCAATAATCAGGGTTACTGCCCTTGGTGAGATTTCTCCCTTCGGTCGAAATGACAAAACAAAACGTCATTTCGAAGGAGGTTACGACTGAGAAATCTTAACGATGGGAGTTATTACTGCCCTTGATGAGATTTAGCATCGCCAAACCCTGCGGTTTCTCCCTTCAGTCGAAATGACGTTTTACTATTCTTAAATACTTTTTACAAAGTCTAAGAATACTTTTTTATGAAGCTCCAAATCCATATTAGGAGATAGCGCTACACGAGCAATATAATCTTTATCGCCTTCTTTTGTAGTTCCTTGGGTTGAGGTTGCAGGAATCGTCCAGTAACAACCTTTTAACTGTCCGTAGCTTACACAATACTTACTTTCATTAGGTATTTCAGTAATCATTAAATTGATAAGCTTTAAGTTTAAGGCTCTTTTATAGGCTTCTTTTTCTTCCGCAGTATTTCCTTTGGTAGGAAGATCTAATGAAAATACCGATGGCGTAAATCCTTGTGCTGCTAATTCCTCAGAAACAAAATTGATTTTAGCATCTGGTAACACTTCATGAATAAAGTTTACAAACTCACGAGTATTCTTATAAGCATCGCTAATACGTTGCGTCATAGAAGGCATTTGTGCAGCTAATATTTCATATTGAAGCGGTGTAGCCTCGTTATCGCAAATGTGTAAGTGTTTTTCTATTTTTTCTATTAAACCATTCGTTGTTTTATTTCCAACACAGTATCCAGCAGTACATTTTCCACCACTAGGGAATTTTGATCCACTAGCAAACGAAATAGTTCTAATATTGGCTAACATATCTGTATCTCCTAAAAAGTGAACATTCGGACAGAAAGTTTGGTCTAAAATAAATACAGGATCAATCGCTGTTTCACCGGTAGGAGTCGTACGCTTTTTACTCAAAACATCTCTTAAATCAGTAAGATTTGGTACTTCTACTCTTGGGTTGGTCGGAATTTCAGCAATGATATAAGGAATTGCATCTTGTGCTGCAATGTTGGTTAACAGGGTGTCAATGCTTTCAACCATATCGTTGTCTCCATCAACAGGTAAATCAACAACATCTACATTATCCAAACAAGCAGCAACACGTCTCGCTTGGTCGTTTGTACCACCATAACAGTTTGGAGGCACTACAATTTTAATAGCTTTTCCTTTATGGTTTTCAAGAGCATCGTCAATCAATCCCATTAAAATAGCATATTGTATTGAAAGTCCACTTGATGCTACTAACGCTTTTGTGCTGGTGTTGGTAATTTCATTGATTAATTTTTCAACCTTCGCTTTGTTTTGTGCTACGTCAGTTACTGTAACCTCATACGGCTCATCGATAAGACTTTTTAATGCTTTTAACGAATTAGCAGGAGTCATGGCAATAGTTTCTCTTCTTCTTACATGTTGAATGTCTGAAATATAAGCGTTGTTTTGTGCACCGTTTACCAATAAAAGGCTTCCTAATTCTGGGTGTGTGTTGATGTAAAGATCAACATTTGGTACAATGGTAAAGTTGCAAATAGCTTCTTGTTCAACAATGAATACGGAGCTACCATCAAACTCAGGAATAGCTTCAACACTATCCACCTTTTTTAATTCAAATTGATATCCGTATACGCTCTTAATTACCTCTGCATCAAAAAAGCTAGGGATTTCATTGGTGTACACTATTTGCGTGTTTTTATTAGCAAACAAATTCGCTCTTAACACAGCCAATACAGGAACCGTTTGTGACGAAAAACTAATTACATTTGCTGCTTTAGTGTTGTATAGTTTGGCAATCGTCCACTCTAATACAGACGATAATGGATGTCCTAAACGAATATAATCGTACGCAGTTGGTAACTCGCTTAAAGCAGCAGCAGCAGCAGTATTGTTGTTTTTATACAAATCTTCGAACTGCTCTAAAAACTGAGTTTTAGCTAGCTTTTCTACATAAATATCCAGACGGTGAGTGGTTAGGTTTAACCAATCTGCTGGCATATTTTCTACAACATTTTTTATATACGTATGTAAGTTTTTGTCTTGCATTATAGGTGTCTTTTAATAAGACTGCAAGATACGTTAATTAGATTTTTTTAGAAAGAGAGTAGAGGGGAGTTTTGTTGAACTTAGTTATAGCAAAATTTGTATATATAGCGTTTCATAAAACGCTATACTTTTAAATACAGTGTTAATCGTCTTTTTCTTTTTTTGTTGATAATATGTAGTTTAAAATAGGTCTTTTGGTGTGATCTTCCTTTTCTAGTCGTATCAAACCACCTTTAAAATTCCAATCAAAAGTAACTTCTTTATCTCCATAAACAAATTCATTTTTCTTAAATTCCAATTCTTCATCATTGTCATATCCAAAATATTGTGTAATTGTATCAATTAGTGTTTCAGATTCGGTATAATAAATAAATCTTGAAAAGTTTTTGAAGACCTTTTTAAAGGTTAAAACTAACCCCTCTTGTTCAGGGTAATTGGAATAGATTACATAGTTGAAGTAGTTAAAGTAGAACTTTGGTAATTTAAAGGCGTACCTTTCAATGGCTTCTTCACCCTCTTTGGGATATGATTGAACTAATAAATTCTCATTACAAAAGCCAATTGCTTCATTAAGGAAATTTTCTTTATTATGAATATCGTCAAGTACTATTGTTAACTCGGAAATTAAATCTTTTGGTTCAATAATTTTTGTAGGGATATTAAACTCGTTGTAAAGAACTTTTGACTTAATTCTTAATTTTTTATCCATTGCAATTAAATAGTCACAATGTGCTCCATAAAAAGAATGCTCTCCATCAGCTTGAATGTTTTGCATATTATCTGTTGGTTTAGGTAGTTTATCAATCTTATATCCTATCATATCCAGCATTAAGTATGCAGTAGTATAGTATTCATATTGATTTATAGGTTCTTTTCTGTGTTTAAATGCTGTCTCTACATATTCTAGATATGTCATTTTTGTTCCTAGTTTTAATAGGAAATTATCAATGTTCTTTATAACTTCATCATAATTCCAGTTACCAGAGTTAGATTCAAGTTTAAAACCATAATCAGACATTGTTTTTCTAAAGTCTTTATAGTACTCACCATCTTGTAAGAATTTTTGAGAAAATGGTCCCATTTCCTTCATTAAATCCCACATTGTTGAATCAGGTTTAAGATTTGGAAACATTTTTTTTATGAAATCTTTATTATCATCAGTTATTTCAACTCCAGAAGGTTGTAGTTGAAAAAGTGACTTCATCAAATTACCTAATTTTCCAGAGCCAATATCTTCAAGTGATTTGTCAAGATCTTCAAAGACTTTTTCAATATTCATTAACTCGGAAATATCATCTTTGTTTTTCTCATATTCAAAGTATTCACTTGGTGGGCCAAACAAAGGTTTGACACTATCTTTCTCCCATCTTAGGAAATGTTTTTCAGATAGAAATTCTAAAGTTTCCAAGTCAACATTGAAAAGGTTATTATTTGGATTGTAGCTTTTCATTAAGTCGGTAAAGTGAGCTGGGGTATAAGGGAATTGTAAATGTTTTTTATGTTTGAATATAAAATCTTTTATTTCTTTAAACTCAGGTCGTTTAAGACTACTAATTACATTCCAATCTAGGTAAATACGAATCATTTATTTTTATTATAGTTAATTATTGCTAATGTGATAAAGGAAGTAGGCTCATACTAATGTTTAATATTGATTAATAACAAATTATTTAAAATAGCTTTAGAAATCAAACCAAAAATTAACTAGCCTCTTCCGTATCCAATTTATCTATTTCATAACTCATGTATTCCTTATACAGTTTTGCGATGGATTTGGTTTCTCCAAGTATGGTGAGTACATCATCCATTACTAAAACAGTTGAACCATTAGGCGTAAAGGTTTTGTCGTTCCTTTCAACCAAAGCCACTAAAACATCTTTTGGTAACTGAATTTCCTTTAGCTGTTTTCCTATCATGGTGTCTTGCGGAGTTCCTTCGAGTAGTTTGATGCTTACAAATCGCTCGTTTTGTAGTAAAAACTCTTTAATTTCTCTGTGGCTATTCATTTTAAGCAAGGTTTTTACGATGTGCTCTCGCTCTAAAATATCAAGAAGTCTCGATAGCATACGTAATTGCTGTTTTGGGTTTTCATCAGAATTAATTAGAAAAGCACAGATTTGTATGGGCTTTTTAAACTCATAGCCTTCAGACGGAAATGCGCCTTTAATTGGGTTTTTAGAAATCACAATTTTCATGGAAGGATGCGAAACGCTCTTAAACTTGGCATGAAAAACTAAAATACCAGGTAACGCTATCACAGATTCATCGGGTATAGATTGGAAAAACTTGTGTAGTACTCCTTCTTTGTTGAGGTCTAACTCCCTACAAAAGTAATCGGAAGCGATATTTAAGACCTTGTCAAAGTTAGTCGTGTCCTTAAGTATTTTTATTTTCGATGTAATTACGGTTTCATCAAAAGGATCCCCTTCACGAAGCCCTTTTTCTTTTAAAATGGTCATTAATTCATTTTCCAATTCATCGTATTGATGCCTTCCTAAAAGCGCAAACCAATGAAAAATAGCACCTTCTCGTTTTACTTTTCCTTTGGAATAAAAGTGATACCAAAGTAGGCCTATTACAATAATACCTGAGGTGAAAAGTATGGGCATCCATCCCAAATAAATAATAAGGATGAATGAAATAACAATTCCAATAACCTGCATAAAAGGGTATAGTGGAGATACATAACCAGGGTCGTACGATTCTATTTTACTTTTTCTAAAAACGATAACAGAGAAGTTGATAAAGATAAAAATCAACAACTGGAAGGTACTTGCAAGCTTTACAATACCTTCTTCTGATAATACTAAAATGAATACGATAATTAGCGCTGTGGTTAAAAATATAGCGACTACAGGGCTTCCTTTTTTACCAATTTTAGCTAAAATAGCAGGAAATAATTTATCGCGTCCCATGGCAAACGGATATCTTGATGCTGATAAAAGCCCTGCATTACCTGTGGAAGCAAATGCAGCAAGCGCTGCTACTGACATTAACAATACTCCCACATTATCAGGTAACCACTTAAAAAGATGTTCTGCTGCTGTAGCCGCAGGAGCTAATTCGTTAGCAAAGGCAGTAGGCTCAATAAGAGTTACCATAATAAAAACACCCAAACCATAAATTAATCCTGTAACGACTAAAGAGAGTATCATACCTAAAGGAATATTTCTTTCAGGGTTTTTAATTTCTTCTGCAACGCTTACTATTTGAGTGAGCCCTAGGTAGGAAACAAAAACAAAACCTATGGTGGTAAACATTCCTCCAAATCCGTTTGAAAAGAAGGGAGTAAGTTGTTTGTTGATAGATTCGTTGGTGATATTATCTGAGGTGAAGATGGAAAAAAGTCCATCAGCAATAAAACCAACTAAAATGATTAAAAGGAATATGACAAACACTTTTTGAAAAGCAGAGGTTTTTTTAGCGCCTACAAGGTTTAACGCCATAAAAAAAAAGGTGGCTACGATAGCAACTATTTTTGTGGGAACTTCCCAAAATATAGCGGCATAAGCACCAATACCAATAATAGCAAAGGCTGTTTTAAGCATTAAAGCAAAATAGGTACCCAGTCCGCCAATGGTTCCCATGAGTGGACCTAAGCTTCTGTCTAAAAAAAAGTAAGCACCTCCTGATCGTGGTAAAGCTGTTGATATTTCAGCAATACTAAACATGGTGGGTAGTATTAATACACCTGCAAGTAAGTAGGCTAAAAATACAGAAGGCCCTGTGTAATGTGAGGCGATTCCTGGTAGTAAAAAGAAACCAGAACTAAACATAGCTCCAGTACTTATGGCAAAAACATCAAATAATCCTAAGTCTTTTTTTAGTTTGTTCCTCATGACTTTTGCGTTTAAGGCTTATTATTAAGTGGTTAGACCATGAGAAGATATGAAAAAAATTACACTTTTTAAGCGTGGTTTGATTAAGGTAGTGTTTGTAATATGCTCTTTTAGAGTGTTTTTTGTTAGAAAGGCTAGCTTTTGTTGGTTGTTTTATTATTTAAAGATAATATCTAAATTATTATTGGGGTGACACCCCAACGGTAATGGAAATGGCATTTCCTGCCTAAGGGGAATGACTCTCCCATAGTAAGGGGAGTTGTTTTAAACAGTGGTATATGTTACCGTGTAGAAAAATGTTAGTAAAGAAATGTAGTTTAAGGATATGGTAGCAATTTTTCAGAATAGGGGGGAATTGGCTACTTATACTAAGGGTTGGTAGCGTGGAATGTTTTTATTCAACATACTTTTTGTATTCAGTAATTTTATTCTCTAATCTTTTATTTAAATATTCATTCTTGTTATTTAGTGCTTCATTAATTAAGGTAGCTTCAGATAAATAGCTTTGAATTTTATCTTTTTTCCAATGTTTAGGAGGTTCTTGAAGGTTTGTGATTCTGTCTGCTAATTTTACCATTCCAACTTCTTTTTCAAGTTTGTTTATTCGGTTCAAGCTGTCTATCATTTTCTCTTTTTTAGAATCAAGATTTTTATTTTTAGTCAATGCTTGAACTCCAATAGCAACTTTTTCTCCAAACATGTTCAATAATTCTGAAAAGTCGGTATCAGTATCTTCTAACGTATCGTGGAGTAGCGCTAATTGAACAGCATAATTCAAATCGAAATTGTTATTTGCATTATGTGCTATGATTATTTCCATAGCAACGTTAGAGATGTGTAGCAAATAGTTAGAGTTTGTTCCAGGAACTTTTTGATCTTTATGTTTTTCTCCAGCAAACTTTATTGCTTTTTGATATAGTTCTTGTGTCATTTGAGGTGTTTTTCTGTTAATTAGCTATAATTTGTTTAATCTTTATAGTTTTCTAAGGCATATCTTACATTTTCATTTCCGCTGTCTATTAACTCCTTAATTATTTGATTGCTTTTAGGGGAGTTTATAGCTTTCAATGCATGAACACATTTTCTTAAAGTTGATTCGTTTTCATCATCGTATTTTCTGTAAATCTCTTCTTTTACAGCAATTTCTTTTAGAGACTCAGTAAATCTATCATCTTTAAAACTTCTAACTATATCAACAACATCTTCATGTTCTTCATGCCAGTCAGCTAAAATAATTTCTTCAAAAAAATCTATATACTCATTATCAGTACCATCATAAAAGCACACAGTAATACAAAAGGCAAGTTTATCATTATCCTTGTTCTCAATAGCTTCTCTAAATAGTTTTAAAACTTGAGTTTTATATTTTTTTCTGTTAAGAGTAATGCCCTCAAAAAAGTCTTTCCCTTGTCGTAGATTTTTTTCGTAATTAGAATAAATATCAGATAGTTTCTTTTTATGAAAGAGTTTTTTTAGCATAGTATATTATTGTTCAAGATGATAAAAAGTAGTTGAGAACAAGCAATTACTTATAATAATTACTGTAAGTGGCTCTATTTAGGGTTGATAAATAATATTTTTCGGTTAAGCTCTTCTTCAAACTCATACAAAAAATCTAGTTCTTTTCCATATTCATCGTATTTCTCCCAAGGGGTTAATTTTTTTTCAGAGTCAAGAAAGCTTTTAATTTTTGCTAACACTTCTTTACGAAGCTGTTCAGGTATGGTATCCTCGAAATTTTCAATCCGATTGTTTTCTTCATAATTAATCAAAACATTGTAAAACTCTAATAGTTGATTTCGGAAGTTATTTTTTATAAATATTTCAACAGAAAATTCAATATCAGATAATTCTTGTGATATTACCATATCAAATATTGGGGTTACAACTAAATATGGTTCTCCCCAAGAAAATTTCTTCTCTTCTAATGAGCATTTAGGTAGTGTATCGGTGTCTATTTTCATTTGTTTTGATTGAGTATAATATAGTTAATGTCTTTTTTGTCATAAAGCAAGTAAATAATATCCTTTACTTTATACTTTTTGTAGATGTTTTTATCCACACTCAATTCACTTATGTTTATTTTGTTTTTTACTTTATATTCAACTGTGAAATAATATCTATAGCTTATAGGTTTACCACTTAATACTTTTTCTTTATTAATAATGGTTCCTGTAGATTCAATTCCATTATTAGCTACATGATTATTTTTAATAATTATATATAATGGAAATCCAATGATTATGATTAAACCTAATAGTAAGAAATACGACTTGGTTTTTTCTGTAGTGTTCAAGGTTTTGTTTTTTAGATATTTAATGAGGTAACTATACTGTTAGCTAGCATTTTCTTTTGCGTCACTATTCAATTCATTAATCATCGCTTCAAAATTAATATACTTTGGTTCAAACTCATCAAACATTTCATGATCCCACAAAACTATGGGGTATTCATTATTTGTGTGTTTATTATTTGTATCAAAACATAATAAGCCCCAATCACTCCAATTAGCAAAAGGTATTTTTCCTTTATCTAACAAAAGTTCACGAGGATATCCATTAAAAATCATTTCAGATAAAGAAGCTCTCCAAATACCTAAGGGATGTTCACAGAAGGAACACTCACTAATTTGAAGCTCATAAAAGTGTTTATACTTTAGAAATTTTATATATGACTTTGGAAGTTTATGCCCAAGTCTTGATTCAAACTCTTCAATTTCAATGTCAGTTACTTGGCTTTTAACTGGATTCCAAATTCTCCACTCTTCGTTTTCATCCTGATGTGGGGCAGCCATTTCTGTAACTATTTTGGTTGGTAGTTTATTTAATTGAAGATCGGTGAGTTCTTTTAGGTATTCATCAATTATTTGCTCCATTTTTAATTGTAGTTAAAGGTTTGGTTATGAGTTATTCGTGTTAAATTCTAATTTTAGAGAGAGGTTGTTTAAATAAAGAAATGTGTAAGTAATGTTTTTATATTACTTAGTTTAAAACAACCCAAAAAACTTTTTCTTTTTTACTGTATTTGGTCTATTTAAGTCCAAGACATCATTAATACCAAACTTATCAAATCCATCAAATAAGGCTTCTACACCTTTTTTTAGTTTAAGCTCTACTTCTTCGGTATATAGAGGAACTAAAGTGTAAAAATCTATTGATTTATTTTTAAGTTTTAAAGTATGAAATTCTTCTCCAAAAATTACTGAAGGTAATAAGGCCATCGTGTTCAGCTTTGTGTTTTCTGTAAAAGGCTCTGCTGGATGTCCATTAGGTATGGTGTGTCCATAGCTTAACCAAGTATTGTATTCATGCGGAAATCTGGCTAGAAATTTTAACGAACGTATAGGCCAATAATTATTTTCATCGTTAAAATCTTCTTCAGAAACCTTCCATTCTTTAGGTAAACAAATACTTAGTTCACAAAAGTCACAGTCTTCAATACCTTCTGGTGTTTGCATGGGTTTATCACTCATTCCCGACGTAACAAAGGTATGAAAAGGTTTTTCTTCAGTTGGTTTTACCCAGTGAATATCAATGTGAACTTGATCAGAGATTATTTCGTGAAAAACTAGGTCGATTTTACCTATATGTTTCTCAATATGATTAGAAATTTCTTCAATTGAAGGCTCACCCGATGCTATTTCAAAGTTTCTTTTATCTTTTTCATTGCACTTATAAATTGGTGCTCCAGATTCTGACTTTTCCATTTTTTGATTATTAAAGCTTTTACTAGTTTATATACATAATAAAATCACTATTACATTCCTATAATGGTAGAGTAAGGAGAAGTTTTAGCAATTTTTTTTCCAAATATAAAAAAAGGAAGATAAAAAAGTGTAACTTTTTTATCGGGTCAACACACGAAGCCTAAGGAAAGTGATACCATACACCTAAGGGGAACGATGCTCTCCGCCTAAAGGGAGTGATACCAAACAATAAAAGATGAAATATCGTATTGTGTAGAAAAATGTTAGTTAGTATGTTAAATGTGTAATTTTGGTTTTAAGAAGCAAGAGTATGTATAGTATTACACAAAGTGTTTTACTCACCTTCAAGTATTATAGTTGCAATTTGTGAGTTAATTTGATTTGGTCTAATAGTCCAGTTTAAAGCACCGTTAGTTAATAAAATAACTGTAATATTTTGATTGGTTTTTTCGTTCCAGTAATGTCTGAAAGAGGAAATACCAGCTCCTCCATGTCCAACCATTCTATAACCATCTTGAAGTCTGTAAGACTCCCAACCTAATCCAAAATAGCCATCTTTTCCATTTTTTAACTTTACAGGTGTCCAAGCTTTTTTGAGTTGTTCTTTTGTGATGATTTTTTCTTCCTGAATAGCTTGAAACCATTTAACTAAATCATCTATTGAGATATTTAAACCAGCACCAGCATACATAGGAGAAGAATAATTTAGAGGAAACATTTCTAAACTCCCATTTCTTTTTTGGTAACAAGTAACCCTATTAGGAATAACTTTTTTAAACCCACCGTACTTAGCTGTACTTAAATTAAACTTGTCAAAATATTCAGTTTGCATATAGGATTCAAAATCCTGATTTGCTAATTTTTCAATTATAGCACGAACTAGTAAAAAACCTGTTGCATTATATTTTGACTCCGTTCCTGGCTTAGAACTAAATGGTTTATCTCTAAGAGCATCAATAACACTTTTTTCACTATCAGGAGCTAAATAGATTTGATAATCTATTTGGTCTGGAATACCAGAAGTATGAGATAATAATTGTTTTAGAGTTAATTTTTTCCAAGACTCAGGTAAGTCGTTTCTATTAGGAAGAAAATCTTCTAAAGTTTCATTTACATCACGTTTATGAATGCTTAATAATTTATGAAGTGCAATTGAACTGAATAATTTGGATATTGAAGCAACAGGAAAAGACTTATCTATAGTCATAGGTACTTTAAGCTGCGCATGTGCTAAACCGAATGATTTTTTATGTACTACTTTATTATCAATAAGGATTACATAGTTTAACCCAATAATATTTAGGCTATCTATGGTACTTTCTAAATAGGCATCAGTTTTACTATAAACACTTTTATCATTTTTTTGAGCATAAGATTTACCTATTAAACAAGTAATTAGTAATAGTTGTAAAATTAGTTTCATTAGTTCTGTTTTTTTCAATGACAGATGAGATTCGAAATTGTTACAGTTTATAATAAATAACAGTTATTTTTTATTTGTTCATTGTTCCAAGAGTTGCTACTTTTTTCAACCATTTACTTCTAAACTTTTCTTTTGAGAGTCTTATAGGACCAATAGTAGTTATTCGTACTTTTTTTACTCCTATATAGTTTAATGTTAGTTTTTTCATAGCATTATGGCTTGGGCTTCTATAAAACCATTTATAGTACCAAGCAGGTTGATCTAACGTGCAAATTATTCTGGCTGTTTTTCCTGTAAAGTATTTATTCCACCATAAAGAGTTTTCTTTTTTATTAAAAGCGAAACCAGGAAGTAAAACTCGGTCTAAAAAACCTTTCATAATTGCAGGTAGAGAACCCCACCAAATAGGATACACCAATACAAAATGGTCTGCCCATTTTAGTTTTTCTTGTGCTTCTAGTAAGTCGGGTTCAAGCTCTGTTCGTTTTCGATAGCCAAATTGAAGATTGGGGTTAAAGTTTAATTCTCGGATGTTTATTTCTTGTATTTCAGCAGTCGATTTCTTTGCTCCTGTTTTATAAGCTTCAGAAAGACCAAAATTAAAGCTTTCCTTATCAGGGTGTCCGTTTATAATGAGTATTTTCTTCATTTATTTAAAATAGAGGTTTCATTTTTGCTTCAAATTGAGAGCCTGTTAAGTTTTCTGTTTTGAAAAACGTATACAGTATAAAACAGGTAGGTATTGTTAAGAAGATTGTGCAGATTAAAAAAGTGCTGAGGCTACAAAATATACCTAAAATTAGGGTGCTAGCTTCTCCTATATAAGAAGCGATATTGTTTTGCGGATTATTAAAATAAAGGAGAACCGATTGGGCGTACTCATAAAACCGAATTGAAGTTTCATAGATTAACCAAGCAGGATAAAACCATTTTCTAATAGGTTCCCACCATTTTCCCCAGATTGACTTTAGTTGTTGTTTGTTGTTATCTTCCATTGTTATTGTATTTGCTTACAAATGTGCTGCAAACGGAAGATTTACCATTTGATATAAATCAAATTCGTTTTTTGGGGTTTCTTATCCTGCTCAACGTTTCAAGAGTTATTCCTAAATAAGAGGCAATATGTGTAAGGGGAATTCTGTTGGTTATAAAAGGATAAATACTTAGCAGGTGTTTATACCTTTCTTCTGCTTTGTTGAATTGAATGGTGTATAATCGTTCGCAAAGCCCCAACATGGTTTCAGTGACTATTTTACTAATTAAGCGTTCAAAGTCGTGATGTTTTTGAGAAAGCTTATCAACAGTATCTTTTGAAAATTCCAAAACGGTTGAATCTTCAATAAATTCAACATAATGTGGACTTGGTTCATTGCTAAAAAAGCTAACGATGGAAGCCATAAACTGATTTTCGAAAGTAAACCAATCTGAAATGTCTTTACCATCTTTTAAGTAATAAGCTCTTGAACATCCTTGTACAATGAAAAAGACTTTTTTAGAGAATTGTCCTTCTCGTACAACAATGTCACCTTTTTTATATACACAAACTTTTGATCTGGTAATTAATTCTTGTTGACACTCAGTAGATAGAGGAGTGTATGCTTCTTCAATCGTTTTAAAGACTTCTTTATAATTCATTCTTTCTCATTAATGGTCTCAAACCTACTATTTTTTTACCAAGTTCAAAAGTTATGTATGTTAATATGCTGTGCCTTTAAGAAAGATTGGCAACACCATAATTTTTCATTAAAAAGTCTAAAGAAAAACCTAGTTTTAAATACATTTCTTTAGCCATTTCTGAGGCTTGAAGTGTAGCTAAAGACAAATTTTGGTCAATAGCTTTGTTAAGTGTATGACGCATAATTTCGGTAGCAAAACCTTGTTTTCTTTTTTCGGGTATAATACCTAAGCTGTGCAAACCAGCAATCGTATTTGTGGTGTATAAAATTACGGTTCCAATAAGTTCTTGTTCAAAATAAACAAGATAGTAGGGTATGTTTTCTGCTGTTTTTAAGACAATTTCTGAGTTTATTTCATAGCCAAATGCTTGCTGAAAAGAACGACTCCAGAGTTGCGCATTTTCTTTATTTTCTACTCTTTTAAAATCGATGTTTCTTTGCGTTTCAAACTTTTCTTTTAGTTCTAAACTCATTCCATATTGAGTTGACTTTAACTGGATTTTACCGTCAAGCTCCATATTGTTTTCTTGATTGGGAAGTGTAAAGTAAGAAAATGTAAAACGGTTGTTTTTACTAATCATTTGCTGTTGTACTTCTTTTAGTTGGTTTTCAGAAGGAGAGAGGTTGGTCCAAATTCTATTAGGCCATTGAGCATTTTCAATGTAAGCGCTTTCAAAAGATGTTTCTTTACGATAACCTTGATATGGAGCTGCAGCAGTTTTCCATAAAGAAGTTAAATTATTAATATTTGATACTATTTTTTTCATTTTGAGTTGATTAAAAGAATACTAATTGCCATGAAAACAATTCCAATACACTTTTTGGTAGTTATAGGTTCAACAGGTAAATTTAACCAACCAAATTTTCCTGCGAATAACGAAAAAATCAATTGACCGCATAAGCCAAAAGCAATCATTTTTGAGATTCCTAATTTGGGTATGGTGTAAAAATAAAGAGAAATACCAATCATACTAAAAAGTCCGCCAATAAACCACAAATACCAAGGTACTTGTTGTGCTATGTTTACTTGAATACTTTCTTCTTTGAATATAAATATGAATAAGCACCCAAAAATAGCACTGGCTATAGAGGTGACTATAACAGCGATGACAGGTTGTTTTACAATAGCACCTAATTGCGTGTTGAAACCTGCTTGAACTGCTAGTGAAACTCCACCAATAAAGGCCAAAAAGTATAAAAAGAATATTTTCATACTGCAAAGATGGAAAGGAAAAGTATCTTTTTTCTTTACATACGTTGATTAGGATGAAGTTTTTTTGATGTTTTTACGAATTCTGCTCAACTGAGTGGGAGTAATGCCTAAGTGAGAGGCAATATAGTGTAATGGTATTCTATTTTCTATGTTGGGGTTAGCGTTTACAAAATCGAGATATCTTTCTTTAGCTTCTTTTAAAACAATATCAATTTCTCGTTTCTCTTTATCAATCACCCAATTCTTTTCAAGATAAGCGATGTAAAAGTTTTGTAAATCTTGTTTTTCCCTAATAAGTTGCCTGTAGGTGTCATACGGAAAGCTAATAACTGTTGAGTCTTCTATAACTTCAAGAGAAAACTGAGAAGGTGTATTAGTAAGTGACGATACGACAGAACCTACAAAACTCTCAGGTAAAAAAATGTTTTTATGGTATACTGTACCATCTTTATGTAAAAAACAAGAAACTACAGCTCCTTTGTAAAGAACATGAACATGTTTTGATATTTTACCAAAAGGTAATAGGGCGGTTCCTTTTTTTAAATCATGAATTTTTACGGTTGAAAACAAAGAAGAAATAGAGTCGTTACTCACCGTAGCATAACGATTAAAAACTCTTGTTAAAAAGGTTTTATATTCATTAGGTTGATTCATTATTGGTTTAGGTGTTTTTAATTTGAATGATTTGTGCAGCAATGCTCACCGCAATTTCTTCAGGAGTTTCACTTTTTATAGAGAGTCCTATAGGAGCATGTACTTTGTTTAATTCTTCTTGAGTGAACCCTTCGTTTTGCAGGACTTTCCACATCGTTTGTAACTTTGCTTTGCTACCCAAAACACCTAAAAATTGATACTTATTTTTAAGGAGTTTACTCAATACTAACTTATCATCAGTGTACTTATTGGTCATAATGGCTACATAGCTTGAAGAAGATTCTTCTATGTAGTTTTCAATATCGTTGTAATCAATAACCTGTTTTTTATGAGCAGTTTGGTTGTTTTCTAAAGTGTTGAGGTTTTCTCTATTGTCAAAAACCACAACATAAAAACCTAGCTTTACAAAAAGTTCTGAAACGGCAACGCCTACATGACCTCCACCCACAATGTACAAGGTTTCTTTAAAGCCGATATGTTCTTTAAAGTACCAATCTTCTTTTGAATTGATGTCATACTCAAACTGACTTTCTAGAACATCAGGAGTAAAATCAAATAGGGTAGGAGATAAATGTAATATTCCTTTTTTACCGTGCTGTAAAGAAGAAATAATGGTTGATATTATTGAACAATGCTTAGTGTCTAAGTAATGGAAGGCAACCGTTTGTTCACCAGAACAAATCATACCCGAACCATCTTTGATATTTCCTTTATGAATTTGTTTTTTACTAAATATTGGCGGATTTTTTTGTTGTAATAATTGTTTGGCTTCTTCAACCAATGAAAATTCCATGACACCACCACCTACAGATCCAAAAATAAAACCATCTTCAGCGATTAACATTTTAAAGCCTTTTCGTCCAGGAGAACTTCCAACGTTTTCAATTACTGTTAATAGATATACTTTTTGTTGGTTTTGAAGTTTAGTATGTAAATGTTGCCAGAATTTCATTAACAAATTAATTAAAAATGGTTTCGCTTAGTGCATAATAAATAGCCATAAGAGCTGAAAATATAGCACTTGCTAAAAAACGCCAATCGAGTTTTACTTTATTTTGAATGATAAAATTAGCGATAAACGAAATAGGAATGTTCACTAAAAATGACCAACAAGCAACAATGAATAAGTTACTGGTTATTTGTTCAAAATTTCCAGAAAATAATTTGATAAACAGCAAATGTCTAAAAATCCAAAATGGATTAAAGTACGCAATGGCTAATATTGTTTTTGCTATAGTTCTTCTTAGTCCGCTATTGTTGGCTGTTTTTCTTTCTATCCAATTAAAATAATTAGGTATTTCTAAGGCATATACAGTAGCGCCAACCACAACCATTCCAAGGAGTCTGTATATTGAGAACTCGTTTACTAACAAGGCAGCAATAGTATCACCAGTGCTATAAATAAGTGCCCCACGAATTATATTTTGTTTGGTGTATTGTAGTTTGATACTCTTCTTATTTATTTTGAATTAAAATCTGATTTTAATAGCGAATAAATCTCGCTATCTAAAAACATCCCATTATAAAAATAATTTTCTCTAAAATAGGCTTCTTTTTGAAACCCTAGTTTTAAAAGAATACTTCTTGAGTTTTGGTTTTTAGGGTTTATATTAGCTTCTAAGCTATAAAGATTGAAGGTATGAAAAGCAAAGTGAATTAAGGTCTTCATAGCTTCTTTCATATATCCTTTTCCCCAATAATCAGGGCTCAACACATAGCCTATTTCACCTCTAAAATTTTGTTTGTCTAATTTCCAGATACCAAAATCACCAATAAGTTTGTTATTTTCTTTGTTGATGATAGCCCAAGTAATTCCGTTTTTATCTTTAAAAGCTTGTTGAATGAGTTCTATTCTTTTTTCAATGTCTTGTGGAGATTGAGGCGTGTCAGAATCTAAATACTCACAAACTTTTGGGTGAGTTCTAATATTAAATAATTCTGAAGCATCTGTCTTTGTATATTCACTAAATAAAAGTCTGTCACTTTCTAATTCAGGAAACGTATCAAAAACACATTCATTTATTGCGTATGTCATTTTACTTTTCATACAATCCCATTAATACTTTTTCAGGTGTAAAAGGAGCGTGGAATTTTAATTTATAATTAGGGTTAAAGGCTTTAACGGCTTGTTGAATGGCAAAATAGGTTCCGATACCATACATTAAAGGAGGTTCACCAACTGCTTTCGACTTTTTAATAGCCATTTGATTTCCTGCTGTTTTTAAAGGAATGGTTTCTACTGTTTTGGGTGCCGAAAAAACATCAGGAACCTTGTAAGTAGACAACGCATTTGAGAGTAATCGTCCGTCATTATTATAGGAGATTTCTTCCATCGTCATCCAACCAATTCCTTGTGCTAAAGCGCCTTCAACTTGCCCCAAATCAATTCCCATATTCATACTTTTACCAAAGTCGTGTACAATTTTTACACTGTCAATTTCATAATTACCACGGACACAATCTACAGTAACCGTTGTGATGGCTGTACCATACACATGGTAGGCAAACGGATGTCCTTTTTCTTTGGTCTTGTCAAAATGAATTATAGGAGTAGCATAATGGGCATTTTCAGACAATGCTACACGACGCAGCATCGCTTCAGCAATTAAAGCTTCCCATGTTAACTCTGATTTATGATCATTTATAAAGACAAAATTCTCTTTGAAGGAGATATTTTTTTCTTCGGAAGAAAGCATGTCAGCGGCAACTTTTGTTAGTCGTTCAACTAACGAATTACAAGCCATTTCAACTGCTTTTCCGTTGAGGTCGGCAGTTGAACTCGCAGCAGAAGGTGAGGTGTTGGCAACACGCGTAGTGTTAGTCGTTTCCAGTTTAACCTTATCTGCCGAAATTCCTAAAACACTTTGTGCTACTTGCAACATTTTAGTGTTTACACTTTGTCCCATTTCCACGGCAGCTGTAGAGACACCAACACTTCCATCTTGATAAATATGTATCAATGCACGTGCATGATTCATTGGGGTATTGGTAAACGAAATACCAAAAGCGATAGGCATTAATGAAAGACCTTTTTTGTAATGGTCATTTTTACTATTAAAATCCGCAACTTCTTGCTCTAATTTTTCAAGCTCAAACTTATCTTTAGCAGTGAACCATGAATTTTGTGCTTGTACTTCGGTAGCAATTTGTCCGTAAGAAAACTCATCATTTTCAGCTAATAGATTGGCTTCTTGAATTTCTCTTTTGTTAATGCCTATTTTATTAGCGGCATCGGCAATAGCACTTTCAATCACAAACATTCCTTGCGGACCACCAAATCCACGAAAGGCAGTATTAGGCGGTAAGTTGGTTTTACAGCTATACACGGTGGTATGCACGTTTGGAACGAAGTAACTGTTAGTGGCATGAAACAAAGTTCTCTCGGCAATGGCTGGAGATAAGTCAGCTGCAGCACCAGAGTTTTGCAAGAACTCAGCTTCAAAAGCTTTTATTTTTAGGTCTTTGGTTAGACCAATTTTATAAAATGATGAATATGGATGGCGTTTCCCAGTCATACGTAAATCGTCATGGCGATTCAGCATGTATTTAACTGGGCGGCTTAGGTGTTGTACTGCCACAGCAGCCATAACAGCCCATGGAGTAGCTTGGTCTTCTTTTCCTCCAAAACCACCTCCTAAGCGAATTACATCTACTTCAATTTTATGCATTGGTATGCCTAACACCTTTGCGGCTGTTTTTTGAACAGCAGTAGGTCCTTGCGTAGAAGAAGTAATTTTTATACTCCCGTTTTCTTGCGGAACAGCATAACAACCTTGTGTTTCGAGGTATAAATGTTCTTGTCCGTTAGAAAAAGTTTCGCCCTCAAACACATATTCACATTCGCTAAATGCGTTTTGAGTATTCCCTAAGTTAAATGAGCGAGGAGCATTGATAAAACTACCTTTTTCTTTGGCTTCTTTGGCTGTTGTAATCACAGGAAGTTCTTCAATATCTATGGTAATTAAAGTTCTCGCTTTTTTAGCAATCGCTTCACTTTTAGCTACGATAAAAGCAATAGGTTGTCCCCAAAAATGGACTTCATCTTCTGCCCATAAAGGTTCATCGGGAATAATACCACCAATTTGATTTTCGCCTAAAACATCTTTATAGGTAAATATTTTTACAACGCCGTCTAGCGCTTCAGCTTTGGAATAGTCTACCGACTTTATTTTTCCGTGCGCTTTTGGCGAATCAAAAACCAATCCGAATAAGGTGTCTTGGCGTAGCATTAAATCGTCAACAAATAACGATTCTCCTCTAACATGTGTAAAACTGTCTATGTTTTTCATCGTTTTCATTAAGCAATCAGTTTTTTAAGTTCAACTTGATTTGGAAATAGCTCGATAAAATGTGCAAAAAATAATTGTTTTGCTAATAAACGCTTATATGATGAGGCTCCACGAACGTCAGTGATTGGTGAAATTTCTGATTGTAAAATAGTTTCTGCTTCTTTAACTGTTTCCGAACAGATAGGTTTTCCAAGTAAAAATTCATTGGTGTTGAATAAATATTTAGGAATGGGAGCAACCCCTCCAACAGAAAAGTGAGCATTGGTAATAATATTATTTTCAATAGAAATTCTTCCAGCGGCATTTACGCTAGCAATATCTAAATGCGTACGCTTGCTTACTTTTTCGAAATTAAAAAACTCTTTTTCTTCTAAAGTTTTAAAAGCGATTGATTGTAGAATTTCACCTTCTTGTAAATCATACTTTTTATAGTTTTGATGAAACTCTTGAAATGAAACTTGTCGCGTACTTCCATCTTCTTTTTGAATGGTTAACGTTGAATTCAATGCTAAAAAGAAAATAGACATGTCACCAATAGGAGAGGCGTTTACAAAGTTTCCACCAATGGTTCCCATATTTCTGATTTGTTCAGAAGAAACGAGTTTTAAAAATTGTTTTAGTTTAGGGAAAAGTGTTTGTAGTTTTTTACTTTCTGCAATTTCGGTAACGGTTGTATTAGCACCCAGTGTACAAAATCCTTCAGTAAAAGAAATTTCTTTTAAAGCATTTTGATCGGTTAATAAATGTACATCCTCTTCAGCCATTTTATCTGCATGCTGTACATATATATCGGTTCCGTTGGCTATTTTTACTCCTGTTTTCTCAAAAGTTTTGGGTTGTAATAGTGCTAGTTTCTCTGGAATTGTTTCAAAATAATTTGGAATAAATCCTTCTTTTATCAGCCACTCAATTTGATGATTGTTATCTTTTTGTTGCAGTTTTTGTTCTATTTCAAAACCTGCTTTTTCAATTGATTTATAGCCTGTACAACGACAAATATTTCCACTAATAGCATCGTTGCAAGAGGTTGTTTTATTACCATCGAGTGCATAACCAGTCATAGAAACCACAAAGCCAGGCGTACAAAATCCACACTGGGTAGCATAATTATCGGTCATCGCTTTTTGAACAGTATTTAGTTCTTTCGGTAAATTGATTCCTTCAACCGTAACAATGTGCTTTCCGTTAGCATTTCCTAAAGGAGAAATACACGAAGTAATGCTCTGGTAAGTAACAGAATTGCTTTTTAGTTCACCAACTAAAACGGTACAAGCACCACAGTCGCCTTCGCGACATCCTATTTTTGTGCCTTTTAATTGTTGGTGTTCTCGAATAAAATCGAGTAAGGTAATACCAGCATTTGCTGTAGTTTTTATTACCTGATTATTTAATATAAATTGTATCATAAGCAGAATGCAAGATACGAAAATGTAACGTTCGGTGAAAAGTTGAAAATGAAAAGTGAGGAGTTCAAGCTTTTTAATGACTTAATAATCTAACGGTCAAAATATGTAGCAATAAAAAAGCCTCCAAGAATTGGAGGCTTTGTGTATATTTTAAGAAAAATATTAAGCAAATAAGCTGTCAATTTTGTCTTTTTCTTCTTGTGCTAAAGCTGGATCTACTAAAATACGACCACTGTGCTCATCAATTGTAATCTTTTTACGATTGGCAATCTCTAATTGTACTTGTGGTGGAATAGTAAAGAAAGAACCTCCAGCAGCTCCACGCTCAATAGCAACAACTGCTAATCCGTTTCTTACTTTAGTTCTAATTCTTTTATAAGCAGTCAATAAATGTCTGTCGATAGACTGTGAAAATTCTTCAGACTTTTCTTTTAATAATTGCTCTTCTTTTTCAGTTTCTTTTAAGATAGCATCTAATTCACCTTTTTTGTGAGCTAAATGTGCTTCTTGTTGAGCTAATTTTTCTTTAGTGTTATCAATAACCTCTTTCTTTTGAGCAATCTTAGCTTTATATTCTTTAATTCTCTTTTCAGATAATTGAATTTCTAGCTCTTGGTACTCAATTTCTTTAGATAAAGAATCGAATTCACGGTTATTACGAACATTTTTTTGTTGTTCTTCATACTTAGTAATTGAGTTTTTAGATTCTTCAATCGCTAACTTTTTATTACTAATATCAGTTTCTAAATTTTTAACATCTTCAGCTAAATTAGAAAGTCTTTTGTTTAATCCGGCAACTTCATCTTCTAAATCTTCAACTTCTAAAGGTAATTCACCGCGAACGTTTCTAATCTCGTCAATTCTAGAATCGATTAACTGTAAATCGTATAACGCTCTTAATTTTTCTTCTACCGTTACTTCTTTTTTTGCCATCTGTTAAATATAGTGTATTGGATTTGTACTTTTTTCGCTTAAAATAATTGCAAAAATACTAATTTTTTTGCTAAGATAATCAACTAAAAGGTTTTTTGTAAACTGCTCGCTTTCATAATGTCCTACATCTGCAAGTAATATTCTTTTTTCCGCTTTAAAAAACTCATGATATTTAAAATCAGCACTAATATAAGCATCAGCACCAGCTCGCATCGCATTTTTAATAGCGAAACTTCCTGAACCGCCTAGTACAGCTACTTTTTTTATAGGTTTAGATAGTAATTCTGAATGTCGTACACATTCTGTTTTGAACGTTTTTTTTACAAACAAAAGAAAGTCTTTTTCCGTCATTGCTGATGGAAGCTCACCAATCATTCCCATACCTACGTGTTGGTTTTGATTGTCTAATGTAATGATTTCATAAGCAACTTCTTCATACGGATGATTTTTAAACAGTACTGAAAGTATTTTCCCTTCTAAAAAACTATCAAAAGTTACTGTAATACACGTTTCTTTTTCAAACATTAATGTTCCTTTTTCACCTACTGTAGGGTTAGAATTTTCGTTTCCTTTGTAACTTCCTTTTCCTTCGGTATTAAAAGAACAATTTTCGTAATTACCGATGTTACCAGCACCTGCTTCAAATAATTTGTTACGAAGATCATCTGCATTTTTTGAAGGAACATAAGTCGTTAGCTTCTTGATAATTCTTTTCTTAGGTATTAAGGTCTTCATGTTTTCAAGGCCTAAAACTTCCCCCATTTTCGAAGAAACTCCATTGTTTACATTGTCTAATGCGGTATGTGTAGCATAAATAGCAATGTTATTTTGAATAGCTTTTAATACGACGCGTTCTACATAATTGTTGCCGTTAATCTTTTTTAGTCCGCTAAATACAATGGGATGAAAACTTACAATAAGATTACAGTTATTAGCAATTGCTTCATCTACAGTTTCTTCAAGAGTGTCTAGTGTAACTAAAACTCCTGTAACTTCAGTACTGTAATTACCTATTAATAAACCAACATTGTCAAAATCTTCAGCATATGAAAGTGGTGCTAGTTGCTCAATATAGTTGGTGACGTCTTTTATTTGCATTTGGGTACGTTTTCAAAATATTACTATAGCAAAGTTACAAAGTAGAAAAATGAAAATAAAAGTATCCTGTACATTAATGCTTAAATTATTACTTTTGGTGTAATGAAGCTACTTCGATTTTTATTATTTCCGTTTGCTGTTTTGTACGATGCTATTACGAGAATTCGTAATTGTTTTTTTAATCTAGGTGTTTTAAAATCAACTTCTTTTGATATCCCAGTGATTGCTGTTGGAAATTTAAGTGTTGGTGGAACGGGAAAATCTCCGCAGATTGAATATTTGATACGTTTATTGAAGGATGATTATAAAATAGCGGTGTTAAGTCGTGGTTATAAACGTAAAACAGAAGGGTTTCAACTGGTAAACGATACACACACAGCTGAAGATGTTGGAGATGAACCGCTGCAGTTTTATAAGAAATTTAAAAATGATATTACGGTGGCTGTGGATGCTGATAGAACAAATGGAATTCAGCAGTTATTACAGACTCATAACCCACCAGAAGTAGTATTGTTAGATGATGCTTATCAGCACAGAAAAGTAACTGCAAGTAGTTATATTTTACTGACTAAATATAATGACTTATATGTTGACGATTTTGTGTTGCCAACAGGGAATTTACGTGAAAGTAGGAGAGGAGCTAAACGAGCGAGTGTAATTGTGGTTACTAAATGTCCTGAGAATTTATCGAAATCGGAGCAAGGAAAGATAGTACGCAAGATAAATCCGAAGTCGTATCAAAAAGTATTTTTTACAACGATTGCTTACGATGAAAATTTAAAAGGAACAGATGATAAATTAGCAATTGCTGATTTGCAGCATAAAGAGGTATTGTTAGTAACGGGAATTGCGAACCCCAAACCATTATTGAACTTTTTAAAGGAAAAGAAAGTAGGTTTTAAACACCTAAACTTCCCAGACCATCATAATTTTACCCAGCAGGACATTTCAAATATTAAGAAATCTTTTGATGAGTTACCATCTGAACAAAAAATAATTTTGACTACTGAAAAGGATTATATGCGATTGGAGGGTAAGATTGATCAACTAAATTATATTTCTATAAAAAGTAAGTTTTTAAATGAAGACGAAATTTTTGATTCTTTAGTGTTAGAAGAAATAAAAAATAAGAATTAAATTACTCGTTCGTCTGCTTTATAAGCGCCACGACGATGCAATATCCATTGGGCTTCGTCTAATGGATTAACTCCTTTAAAATCTCTCGATTTACCTTCTCCTTCAGGACATATATCGTAGCCGTGAAAAACCATTCGTAAACGTAAACGACCACTACAAATAGTATTTAATTTAATACTTAAATCTAAAGATGTTGCTACTGGAATAGTTCCTGTAAGATGCATCAATTCGTTTTGAAAAGAAGGAGAATTAATTGTAGCTCTTCTGGTAGTGAGTTCTGAAATGACTTTACTTAAGAATTCTTCATTGGTTTTTATTTCAAAGCGAACTAAAGGTTCTAATAAATGTGTTCCTCCAGCTTGCAAACCTTTCATAATTCCCATAGGAGTAGCTAAATTAAAATCACCGGGTCTTGAATGTACATTGTGATCTTCTCCTTTGATTAATGTTATTTTTACGTCGGTTACTTCCCAGCCGAGTAAACCTTGTTCTAAGGCCTTTGGAATAGTTCTGGCTATTTCGTTTTGATATTTATTATGAACATCGTTTTTGGAAACAATAGATTGGTAACTAACTCCTGAGTTTAAAGGAGTAGGTTCAATTAAAAAAGTCATAATTGCCCAACAGGGTTTAGGCATCCAATAACGAACATAACCTTCAGCAGCTTTGCTTATAGTTTCCTTGTATACAATTTGAGGTTCAGTAAAACGAACTGGTATTGAAAACCGTTCCAGTAATACATGGGTTAGTACTTCAATTTGCATATCTCCCATTAGTAATAGCAACAATTCTTTTTCAGGCTTATGCCATTTGAATTGTAAAGAAGGATCTTCTCTGTCTATAATCTGTAATGATTGTGCTAATGCATTATAATCTTTATCGTTATCAGGTAACACTTGTACACTCAAAACAGGTGTGTTTAACTCGGGGAGTTTAGGAATTCTTTTAGGAGTTCCTAGTATGTCTCCTGTTTTTGTACCAATAATTCCTGTAATAATTCCAATATCACCAGTTTTTATAGTTGTATCAATATGTTTGGTTTGATGAAAAACTTTGGCTTGGTTTATTTTAGTTTCTAGGTTTTGTGTATGATTGTATATAACCGATTTAGAAGATAATTCGCCTGAGAAAACTTTTACATGTGCCATAGCGCCATGGACTTTATGATGTTCTAGTTTATAAACATAAGCAGAGGTTTCTTGTGAGATTTCATTTTTATTAGGCTTGATAAAACTTGTCAATCCATCTAATAGTTCTTTTACACCGATATTGTTTTTAGCAATTCCTGTAAACACAGGAGAAATTAAAGCTTTAGAAGTGTTTTTTATAATGGATTTTATGTAAGCTTCATCAGTAATAATATCTCCGTTTAAGTACTGTTCAAACAAATCTTCATCAGTTTCAATCAATTCCTCTACAATGACTTCTTTTTGTTCTTTAGTAACGGAGCTGTTATTAAAAACAGGGCTGATGGATGTAGTGTCTAATCCTTCATTATGACCTGTATAAATGGATACCGTTTTAAATTGAAGTTCATTTTTTATTTGTGCTAAAACATTCTCGGTATCAGCACCTTGTCGGTCAATTTTATTGATAAAAATTATAGTAGGAATTTTTAGCTTTTGTAGAGCATCTGTAATGGTTAGTGTATGTGCTTGCACACCTTCAACTGCTGAAATTACTAAAACAACCGCATCTACGACACATAATGTTCTTGCAACTTCACTAGAAAAATCTACGTGACCTGGAGTGTCAATTAAGTTAACTTTGGTGTTATTCCAAATAAAAGAAGTAGTTGCTACTTTAATAGAAATTCCTCTTTCTTTTTCCAGCGTTAAACTATCGGTAACAGTAGAGCCTTTGTCTACGCTTCCTATATTTCTTATGGCTCCTGTATGGTATAATAAATGCTCTGTTAAGGTAGTTTTACCTGCATCGACATGTGCTAAAATACCTATGTTAAGAATGTTGGAATATTCCATTAATCAATAATGTGTTATAGAAAAGAGAGGAGTAACTTATTAAAATTTCTCTTTTGCTTTTGTTCGTAGTTGTTTAATGTCTTGTTCATCTTTACGCGGACAAATAACTAACACATCGTCTTTTTCTACAATAATAAAATCTTGTAATCCTTGAATTACTACTTTTTTACCGTTTTGAGTACTAACCATATTCCCGTTGGCATCTTTAAAAATAGTGTTAGCTCCAACAGTTGCATTTTGGTTAGTATCTTTACCAAGTTTGTTATACAGAGATCCCCAAGTACCAAGGTCGTCCCAACCAAAATCTACAGGTAATACATGCACTTTTTTAGAGCGTTCCATAATTCCGAAGTCAATAGAAATGTTTTCACATTTTTCGTAGTTATTCTTAATGAAATCGTCTTCAAAATCGGAATTGTACATATTGTTTCCATCATCTAAAATGTCAACCATTTCTGGAAGATGTTTTTTGAAAGCATCTAGAATACTTTTAGTTGACCAAACAAAAATACCAGCATTCCATAAATAGTCACCGCTTGCTAAAAACTGTGTAGCTTTTTCAATACTTGGTTTTTCGGTAAAGGTTTTTACTTTTTTTATTTCATCAGCCTTTTCTTTAAACTGAATATATCCATATCCTGTATTAGGGTGATTTGGTTGAATTCCTAGAGTCATCAATATATCTTCTTTAGCGCAAGCATTAAAAGAAGTTTCAATATTTTTAAGAAATTCAGTCTCGTTTTCAATCCAATGATCTGATGGAGCAACTAACATCACTGCATTTTCATTCTGCTGGCGAATTTTTAGTGCAGCATATAAAATACAAGGAGCAGTGTTACGCATTGCAGGTTCTAGCAGTAACTGTTTATTACCAATTTTAGGAAGTTGTTCTAAAACTAATTCCTCATAATGTTTATTTGTAGCGATTAAAATATTTTCAGAAGGAATTAATTGGCTAATTCTGTTGAAAGTTCTTTGCAGCAATGATTCACCAGACCCTAATAAATCATGAAATTGTTTAGGGTATTTTTCGGTACTTATTGGCCAAAGACGAGAACCTACGCCACCTGCCATGATTACTGCATAATAATTAGTGTTCATACAAGCTGTTATTTATTTAAAACTACGAGTTTCACCTCTGCATTTTGATTGAACAGATACACGCGCTTATTTTCTAAATTTAAGCATTCGTAGCGTGTTCTGCGTTTATTTCCTCTCTTATATAGTTTTTCTTTAAACTGAAAAACACTTCCGTTTGGAACTTCAAAGATAAAATTCTTTCCGTCTTCTGATTTTCCTTCTCGTAAAGCCAATGATAAATTTACATCGGTATCGGTACTTGCTTTCGGATTTTTTAAGTAGTTGGCTAAATAGGGTAAAATATGTTTAGGGTAAATCTCAGGTTGTAAAAAAGGTAGCATTAAATGTTGAAATACTGTTTTCCATTCTTTGCCATGAGGTTGTACTCTTCCAAATTTTTGATAGGTAACATGATGTGCAATTTCATGAATTAAGGTTAATAAAAACTGATACGGATTCAGATTGTTATTGACCGTAATTTGCATGTGTCCGTTTGGCAAGCGACGAAAATCACCATGTTTGGTTTGACGTTCACTCACTATTTTTAAGTTGATTTTATGCTCAATAATTAAATATTCAACTAACGGAATAGCTTTTTCTGGGATGTATTTAATCAATGCTTTTTTCAAATGCTGTACTTGAATTTAAGGGGTAGAACTAGAAACTTGTAAAACTTTTCCGTTATAATATTTGTTACCAGTTAAAGCAAAATCAAAAATGTAATTAGCCATTTCTTTAGCTGATAATGGGGCAATATAACCAGGGAAAGCTTCTTCTAACATTTCCGTTTGTACGGCACCTAACGCTAACACGTTAAAAGCTATTTGTTGCTCTTTGTATTCTTCAGCTAGTAATTCAGACAAGGTAATTACAGCACCTTTGGCAGAGCTATAGGCAGCTAATCCAGGGAACTTCATACTTCCTTGAATTCCACCCATGCTACTTACAGTTATTACATGACTTCCTTTTTGCATAAACGGTAAAAGGTTTCTAGTTAATTCAGCAACAGCAAAAACATTTACTTTATAAACCTCTTCAAAATCTTGGGTGGTTAATTGTTCAAAGGGCTTATTAATCAGTTTTCCTGCATTATTGATAAGAATGTCTACCTTTTTCCATTCAGTAGAAACAAACTCAACCGCTTTTTTTACATCATTTTCGTCAGATAAATCAACAGAAATAGTTGTGATGTTTGAATGATTTATTTGCTCTAAAGGTTTTGTATTTCTAGATAATGCTAATACCTGATGTCCTTGATTAGCAAATTGCTGCGCTAATTCAAAACCAATACCTCTACTGGTTCCTGTAATAACAATGTTCTTCATGTAACTGTTAAAATTTAAAAAGGCAAGCTACATAAAAATCACTACATTTATTGCTTAATCATTCTTAAATTATCATGAAAAAAAGACTTTTTTTAGTACTGTTTTTAACGATGTCGATTGTTTCATTTGCTCAGAGTACCTATATATTCTGCGGAAAGTTAATTGATACGGAAAAAGGTAAAATAAATAAAGAGCAAACCATTGTAGTAAATGGAAATAAAATTATTGACGTGTTAAAAGGATATGTGAGTCCTGAAAATTCAGAAGATGTTGTTATAGACTTAAAAGATAAGGTAGTAATGCCAGGGTTAATTGATATGCACGTGCATATTGAAAGTGAGCATAGTCCAAAATCAAGGTTGGAAAAATATATTTTAAATGAAGCTGATAGAGCGTATAATTCTGTAAAGTTTGCAGAAACAACCTTATTAAATGGTTTTACGACAGTAAGAGACTTGGGAGGAACAGGAGTCAATATTTCTTTGGCAAAAGCAATTAAAGCAGGGAAAATTACAGGGCCTAGAGTATTTACGGCTGGTAAATCATTAGCAACTACAGGTGGTCATGCAGATCCAACTAATGGAAGTAGTAGAAAATTACTAGGAAACCCTGGTCCGAAAGAAGGTGTAGTAAATTCGGTTGAAGATGCTAAAAAAGCAGTACGTCAGCGTTATAAAAATGGAGCAGATTGTATTAAAATTACAGCGACAGGCGGTGTGTTGAGTGTAGCTAAAAGTGGTGATAACCCTCAATTTACTATTGAAGAAGTAAAAGCAATTTGCGAAACTGCAAAAGATTATGGAATGCATGTAGCTGCTCATGCTCACGGAGATGAAGGAATGCAGCGAGCGATTATTGGAGGAGTAAAAACTATTGAACATGGAACTTATATGAGTGATGAAACGATGGAGTTGATGAAAAAACACGATGCATATTTAGTACCTACTATTACAGCAGGTAAAGAGGTTGAAGAAAAAGCAAAAGTAAAAGGATTTTACCCAGAAATTGTAGTGCCTAAAGCATTGGCTGTTGGTCCACAAATACAAGGAACTTTTGGTAGAGCTTATAAAAAAGGAGTAAAAATTGCTTTTGGTACAGATGCAGGAGTTTTTAAACATGGAAATAACGGAAAAGAATTTGGATATATGGTAGAGGGAGGTATGCCTGCTATAGAGACCATTCAATCTGCTACATTAACTAATGCAGCGTTGTTAGGGATGAAAAATAAGTTGGGGCAGATTAAAAAAGGGTTTTTAGCAGATATCATTGCAGTAGATGAAGACCCAATTCAAAATATTCATACAATGGAAAAAGTAGTTTTTGTGATGAAAAATGGAAAAGTATTTAAAAAAGATTAATAATAAATAACAGGTGAAATTTTTTAATGACTAATAAAAAAAAGGAATACTTAAGTATTCCTTTTTTTACCCCGCATAGATTCCTCAATCTATTAGTATTGCCCCCCGACAAATATTTTAATATATATTGTTGTTTTTTTCCTTTTTTAAAAAAGAGCTATTCATTACAGTTATGAAAGAATAGCTCTCAACTAACCAAACTAATTAATTTATTTTATTCTGATGAATGAAACAAATACACTACAAATATATATATACTTAGTAGTGTGTTTTAGTATAATTCGATGAATGGATTGTTTTAATCGTTAAGTGGAAGTGTTTTTGTAGATAAAACTTATTTGTCTAAAAAGTAATATGTTGATATGCGCCAATATCAGGAGAAGTACTTCTATCAATACCTAGAATATCTTCAGAAACAGCGGTAGGTTTTGCTTTATTAATGGCGTCGCTATTTTCACCAATGATAAACTCGTTTTTAGTAACATCTTTAAAGTCAGGCTCACTGTTTAAAATGTTGTTTTGATAATGTGAAGTGTCATCAAAATTCAATTCATTATTATCAGTAAATGAATTATTAAAATCATCAAATTTGATTAAACAGTTTTCAACCATGTAGTTAAAAGTTGTTCCATCAATTCTATCAAGGATGAATTCTATATTATTATTTCCTTCAATAATGCAATTAATAAAGTTAGCATTAACTAAATCATTAATTTCTGTAACTTCTTGGTTGCTGTCGTTAGTATAAGTGATGTGATTGTTTACTAGAACTGCGGGTAGCTGACGAATGCCATTATTCCAAAAATTAGTAAAAGTAGAATGGGTAAAGCTATATTTTCCTCCAAAAGTACAAGCTAATGAAGATTGTCCTGTATTACCTATTACCAAGTTTTCTCCCACAATATGTGTGTTTCTACCTAAAATGCCATAGTTAGAATTGTTATAAACTTCAGTGTTTTTTATAGTAAGAGTAGGAGAGGATGTGTCTTGCCCATCAACTAAAAGACCAACAGTTCCATTTTTAATTTGTGTGTGATTTAACTCGTTATTGTAACTACCTTCACGTATCCAAATAGTTCCCCATTGTCCAGGGATTTCACTAAATAGATGTTCTAATCGGTCTCCTTCAAAAACAATTTTTTCATTTAAAGTTCCGTTGGCTTTAAGGTTAGCGTCTTTGTCTACGATTAAGCCTGAGTTATTATGAAAATAGATTTTAGCCCCAGCTTCAATCGTTAGTGTTTTGTTAGAAGGAACAGCAGCATAGCCATAAACAACATATGGCTTTTCATTGGTAAAAGTAAGTTCGCTATCGGTTAAAAAACGACCTTGAATTTCAGTTTCTTTACCATCAATAACAAGTGTTTCAATACCCGAGTTGTTTTTTGAAGGGAAAATAAAATGAGCATCTTGTACTAGAGTCACTAAATCCACATCCTGTTGATTTTCGCCATTATCAAACAGTATTTTATCTGTATATAATGGATCTGGAATTGTATTGAAGTCAATAGTAGTTTCTATAAAAATATAGATGCTGTCATTTGCTAAAATATCAATATTATTGAAGTTATCACCAGCTAATCCATCTACATTCAATCGATAATTTGAAGTATTTCCATTCTCTAATTTGATTTCTGGAATAGTAATAGTTTTACTACTCTTATTGTATACTTTTAAGTTATAAGTAGCAGAACCTATATTGCTAAAAATTGTATCTAGAAATACTGTGTCTTTTGAAAACTGTAACTTCCCATAACTAGGTACTGTAGTGAAATCTTTTCTACAAGACATTACAATAATAGATAAAATAAGTGCTAGTATGGGAAGGGTGTTCTTCATGATTTTAGGTAGTAGATTATTGTTTTATTAATTCTATTTCGAATAATTTTCCCCAATGTTTTCCAGTTACGAACAAACGATTGTTTTCAGTATCATATGCAATACCGTTTAATACATCGTCTTGAGGCTCTATAGTTTGATCTTTAGCAACAATATCTCTTAATCCATTTAAGTTAGCTACACCTTCAACAACACCAGTTTCTGGATTGATAATAACTATTGAATTTTGTTGCCATTTATTAGCATAAACTTTACCATCAATAAGTTCAATTTCATTTAAATTATCAACAGGATATTTGTTTGTGTATACTTGAACACTTCTTTTTTCTTGCTGATTATTTGCGTCTAAAAACCAAATTTTGTTGCTTCCATCCGTTTTAATAAGTTCAGAACCGTTGTGTGTTAATCCCCAACCTTGATTGCTATTGGTGTAATTAAAGCTTCCAAGTTGCTTAAATGTTTCAAGATCGTATATAAAACCTTTACGAGCATGCCATGTCAACCAATAAATTTTATTATTAAAAATGGTCATTCCTTCTCCAAAGTACTTCTTATCTAAATCTACCTTTTGTAAAACTTTTCCAGTTTCTAATTCTACTTTTCGTAAAGTAGACTCTCCATTACGTCCTGTGCTTTCGTATAAGTAACCATTCTTGTATTCTAACCCTTGAGTGTATGCTCCTTTATCGTGCGGATAAATATTTACAATTTTATAAGAGTACACAGCAGGGGCTTCTTTTGCTAATACCTCAATAGAATTGTTTAGCTTTTTTGATTTGTTTGGGTAAAAAGCCAACGCAGTAACAGCATGTTTTCCTACACCAAAATCAGCAGTATTTATAGTAATACTTGTTTCGTTAGTATTTACACGTTTGTTGTTTACATAAAGTTGTACAGAATCTATCTGTTCACCTTTAAGTTGTTCAAACTTAATAGCAGCTTTTTTACCTAAAGTAGTTTTTTTGGTAGTATTTAATTTAAATTTGTAATTAGTTTCGCTACAAGATGTTACAAGGAAAGTAGTTAATCCTAAAGTTAAAAGTTTATAAAAACGCATATATAAAATGTTATTTTCTGTAGTTTATAAAGTTGTTGTACAAATTAAAGCAAATTATTTGTTTGCAAATTAAAAAAAAGGGTTAAATTTGCACCCTCAAATAGCCATTGCAGGTTTTTGATATATGAAACAACTATAAAGCATTACCAACTTTATAATTTTTTCAACAAAAATAAAAGATTTTAAATTTACAAGAGATGAAAAAAGGTATACATCCAGAAAATTATAGAATGGTAGCGTTTAAAGACATGTCTAACGGAGATGTTTTTTTAACACGTTCAACTGCTAATACAAAAGAAACTTTAGAAGTAGAAGGAGTTGAGTATCCATTAATCAAATTAGAAATTTCAAGAACTTCACATCCTTTCTACACTGGTAAGTCTAAGTTAGTAGATACTGCAGGGCGTATTGATAAGTTCAAAAACAAATACTCGAAATTTAAGAAGTAATTTTAAGTATTTTAAATATAAGAGAAAGCTCTGGCTATATGTCAGGGCTTTTTTTATGCTAAAATTGTATTTTTGTCAGAAAAATAAAAGAAATGAGAGATACTATCTTATCTGTTATTATTGCAATTAATATTTTATGTGGTGTGTTGGTTTATTTCATGCCAGATATGGGGAATTATATTTTGTTAACTGTTGCTTCAGTAGTAACTTTATTAGCAATATATGATGCTTTTATTCAAAAAGAGCACTCATTAATGCGTGCATTCCCTGTAATTGCACGCTTACGTTGGGTATTTGAAGAAGAGCGAGAAAAAATTCAACAATATTTTATTGAAGATGATTTAAGCGGAAAGCCTATTAACCGTGAGAAAAGGAGTATAGTTTACCAGCGATCAAAAAAAGAAATTGAAACAGTTCCTTTTGGTACACAACACAATGTGTATGCAAAAGGATATGAATTTGTAAAACATTCATTATTTCCTAAAGACCATCATCATATTAATGGTGAACGAGTACTCATAGGCTCAGATAAGTGTAAGCAGAAGTATAACTCTTCTATAATTAACATTTCAGCAATGTCGTTTGGTTCGTTGAGTAAAAATGCGATTATGGCATTGAATCAAGGAGCAAAAATGGGAGGTTTTGCCCACAATACAGGTGAAGGAGGTGTTTCCCCTTACCATTTACAAGGTGGGGATTTAATTTTTCAGGTAGGAACAGGCTATTTTGGAGCAGGAAAAAGTGTAAACGGGAAGCGAGTTTTTGATGCTGAGGTTTTTAAGAATAATGCAGTAAGACCAGAGGTAAAAATGGTTGAAATAAAGCTTTCTCAAGGAGCCAAACCTGGTCATGGAGGAATTCTTCCAGCAAAAAAGAATACAAAAGAAATTGCTGAAATTCGTTCTGTAGAACCTTTTACACGAGTAGATTCGCCACCAGGACATGATGCTTTTTCTAATTTTGATGAAATGGTAACATTTATTCAACAAGTAAGGGAGTTGTCAGGAGGGAAGCCAATAGGAATTAAGTTTTGTGTTGGAGATAATGATGAAATTGAAGCGATGATTAAAGCATTTGCAGATGCGAATAACTACCCTGATTACATAGCTGTTGATGGAGGTGAAGGAGGAACAGGTTCAGCTCCTTTAGAGTTTTCAAACTACATTGGTACACCGTTGCTAGAAGGATTATCTTTTGTAAATAAGATGTTGAAAAAATACGGACTAAAAGATCAAATAAAAATTATTGCAAGCGGAAAAGCTATTGACGCTTTTGACGTGATTAAATACTTAGCTTTAGGGGCTGATGCAATTGGAATGGCTCGTAGTTTTATGTTAAGTTTAGGGTGTATTCAGGCACGTGAATGTAACTTAGATACATGTCCAGTAGGTGTAGCAACGCAAGAAAAAGACTTGGTTAAGGCTTTGGTGGTTAAGTATAAGAATATACGTGTAAAAAACTACCACAATAAAACCATTAGTGCAATTAAAGAAATGGTTGCAGCTATGGGGAAAGAATCAATTGAAGATATTGAACCAAAACACATTTTCAGAAGAAATACGGGAGGAGAAATAACTTCATTAGATGAAATTTACTACGTTAAAGAAAAGGTTTTTATAAGTTAAGAATAGAATATTAGTTAATTGGATACTACAGTAAAAATTAATTCAAAAACATATCAATTACAGCGTTACCCTGAGACTTCTGACAAAAGTTTACGAGCTTGGAGTAACGCTGAACTCTTAGCGTTAGATTATATAAATGAAAAAAATATAGAGCACTTACATCTTTTTAATGATCGTTTTGGAGTGTGGAATTGTGCTTTACAGAATAAAAAAGTTACAACTGTTTGGACGTATGCTAGTCAGCAAAAAGCAATTCGTCAAAATTTGAAATTGAATAATTTTTCAACGGAAGTTGATTTTAAAACTCCACTTAATGCTTTGCAGCATATAGAAGTGGCTTTAATTAAAATCCCAAAGTCATTAGAGTTATTTGAGTTGTTCTTACAACATATCCATAAAGCTTCACATGAAAAAACTGAGGTTATTTGTGGATTTATGACTAAGTATTTTTCTCCTTCTTATATAAAAATTGCTGAAGAATATTTTGAAGAAGTTACTCAGTCAAAAGCATGGAAAAAGGCACGTTTATTAATTTTAAAAGCACCTAAAAAAGAATTTCAAAAGAAAAATCTAATTAATACTATTCAGAGGGAAGACAAAACTTTACAGCAATATTATGGTGTGTTTTCCTCTGGAAGTGTAGATATAGGGACGCAATTTTTTTTAAAAAATTTAGAAGTTAAAACAGAGGAGTTAAAAGTATTAGATGTAGCTTCAGGTAATGGAGTTATAGCTTATGAAGTTACCGAGCAAAATTCACAAGCAGAAGTAACTTTGCTAGATGATTTTAATTTAGCTATTGAGTCATCTAAAATTAACTTAGAAGGAAAAAGAGCAGAATTTTTATGCGATGATACCCTAGAGGGTTTAAAAGAAAATTCTTTTGACTTAGTAGTGTCGAACCCTCCTTTTCATTTCGAGTATGAGAATAATATTGAGATAGCACTAAATCTTTTTAAAGGAGTAGAAAAATGTTTGAAAATAAGCGGAAGGTTTTTGTTAGTGGCTAATTCCCATTTGAATTATAGTACGCACCTAACAAAGCTTTTTTCTTCGGTAAGTGTGTTACAACAAAATAAAAAGTTTCAAATAATGGAATGTATAAAAAAACGCTAAGAATTTTCTTAGCGTTTTTTGTTTGATTTGTAAACTTTAATACTACCAATAATATGATAAACCGAACATTAAATCAGTTGAGTTTATATTAAACTGAAATGAATCAGATTCTCTGTCAGGAAAACCACTTTCATCTCGGTCTATTTTAGAATAACCTAAGCTACCTATATTAGCTTCTAAGGCGATGTTTTTGTTTAAAAAATAAGTAAGTCCAGGTCTTATCCCTACAAAATATTGGTTGGTGCTTCTTTCGTATGGAGTAGAATTAATATTGCTTGAATAATCAGAATAACTATAGCTAAACTCTCCTTGTAACGAAATAGTTAATTTCTTTCCAAGCGGAAAGTGTTTTTTGATGTAAGGAAAGATTTTATAGGAGTTGCCTTTTCCAATTTCACTCCCTGATTCACTTTTTGAATATCCATATCCTACACCTAAACCTATAATTAAGTTGTCGTTAATAGTGTATCCTAGCTTAGGAGAGAAGTTAAAGTTAAAATATTTAGAAGTTTCAGGAGAACCTTCAAATTCATTACTATTATGTCCTATGGAAAAATTTGCACCAGTATACCATGTACCTTTTTCAATAGTTAATTTTTCTTTTTTTTCTTGCCCATAAGCAAATGACAATGCAAGTAGCATTGTACTTAATAATAATTTCTTCATAATTAAATTTTCTTTTAAAGCAATCAAAAGTACTTGTCTTAGATTAATAAAAGGTTAGCTTAATGAAAAATCATAGGAAAATTCCTCTTCAATAATCTGTTCTGTACAATTTTTTAAATCGTTTACAAACTCATCAATTTGAGTTTTTGTTACGTTAGGCATACAAATAACATGAGAAATGTTCCCTTCAGTAGCTAACTGCCATTTATCTTTAATACTTTGTGGAGTTTTTGGTAATATTACAGTAATCGCATTAGGGTTTCTCCATGCATTTACTTCAATTTTTTGTAATTCAGCTTCGCAATATTCAGCGATAGCTAAACTATGTTGGTAACGTTGTTGTAAACCTTCAACACCAAGTTGTTTTAGGGCGTACCACAAGAATAAAGGAGAATGTCCGTTACGAGAACCTGTAATAGTGGTATCAAAAGAACCGATGTATGAAATTCCTTTAGCAATTCTATCTCTATTAGATCTTTTAGCCATTAATACTCCGGTAGGTATTGGTGAACCAATAAATTTATGTCCACTGATAGAAATACTGTCAGCACCATCCATAAAATCAAAAGGAAGGCGAGGTTGCATAAATGGTCCAAAAGAACCAGCTAAAGCTGCATCACAATGAATATAATGATCTTGAATTGCCAAGTTGTGTAAAATCCCCTTGATTTTACCTATATCGTCTTTAGCTTCTTTCATAGTAGTACCAAAAGTAGCCAATACAATTACAGGTTTATGACGATTCATACGAACAGTATTTTCAAAATCTTCATAATCCATTTCACCATTTTCTTGTGATTTGATTACAATGCTAGGGATGTTTAACAAATGAATGTTTTTACGAACACTGTAATGAGTAGATTCAGAATAATACACCATAGCCTTTGGGAATAATTCTCGAGCGATGTATAAGCCATATAAATTACTTTCTGAACCACCATTGGTAACGTATCCCCAAAAATCTTTAGGATTAGCTCTAAATAGCTTTGCGAAAAAAGCGATGACCTCACGTTCCATTTCATGGGTACGTACACGATAAGTACCTTGTTCAAAAGGATCACCAAGGTTGTTAATTGGATATTGAAAAAACTTATTTAATTCAGAATAATCAAAATCTTTTGATACAGGATACCCTAAAAAAGTATCACGAGCAGAAGCTAATTCTTCTTGTAACTTATCTAGTTTTTGTTGATTTTCTAACGATAATTTCCCTTCGTTAACCATAGTATTAAAATTTAAGCAGGCAAATGTAAACGAAGCAATGTTATTTATCAGGTATAAGTTGAGTATTTAGATTATTTTTCTAATTTAATTGTTATAGTAGATAAATAATCTGTTAACGGTTTTTTACAGGAAGAAAAGAAGATATATTTTAGGAACGATATTTAACTTTAAAGTAAATAAAAAAGCCCATCTAATTTAGATGAGCTTTTAAACTTTATAATTTAAACTTGGTTAGACCTTATTCTGCGGCTTTATCAACCACAACACGATTCTCACGATTCGCAACTTCCCAAGCTGTATGGAAAACCAAACGAGCTCTATTCTCTAACATTTCATAATTGATTTTGTCAGGAGTATCAGTTGGTCTGTGATAGTCGGCATGTGTTCCATTAAAATAAAAAATAATTGGAATGTTGTGCTTAGCAAAATTATAATGGTCAGAACGATAATAAAAACGATTTGGGTCGTTATCATCGTTGTATTTATAATCTAAATCGATGTTTGTATACTTTTTGTTCACCGCTTCAGAGATATTGTGTAATTCAGTACTTAATTTATCAGAACCAATTAAGTACACGTAATTTGGGTTTCCTTTATGAAGGTCGTCAACTCTACCAATCATATCAATATTTAAATCAGCAACAGTATTGGCTAATGGAAAAATAGGGTTTTCGGTATAATATTTAGACCCTAATAAACCTTTTTCTTCACCAGTAACGTGTAAAAATAAAATAGAGCGTTTAGGTCCTTTACCTGCATCAGCTGCTTGTTTAAAAGCTTCAGCGATTTCTAAAATAGCTACAGTTCCTGATCCGTCATCGTCTGCACCATTGTATATTTCTCCATTTTTAACTCCTTCGTGGTCTAAATGCGCAGAAATAACTAAAATTTCATCTGGTTTTTCCGTTCCTTTGATAAAAGCAACAACATTTTCAGAATCTTTTAATGTCATTCCTCTACGGTTGTTACTTAAGTATTCAGAAGGTACTTCTTGAAAGTAATCATTACTACCTATAGGGGATGCGATTCCTTGACTAACATAAAAATCTTTTAAATACTTTACCGCTTTTTTTTGTCCAGGTTCACCAGTATTTCTTCCTTCAAATTCATCTGAAGCATAGATGAATAGGTGTTTACCTAAATCTTTTGCAGTAATGGTTTTTGCATATTTTGCAGCTTGGTCTGTGGTTACGTCATTATCTGTATTTGCAGTTTCCTTGCTTGAACCACATGCTACCAGTGCAACTGCACTAGCTATATAAAGTAATTTTCTCATCAATAATTAAGGTTTGTTTAGTTTGATTAGCTTCAAAAGTAACAAAATGTTACTATCGTTCAAATTTAATTTTTCTTGATAACGAATTGTTCTAATGTTTTGTTAAAACTTATTAATTCTTTTGGAAAAAGCTCTTCAAAAGCATTCTGAGCGATTAATTCTTGTGAAGTACCAGTGTATAATTGCTTTTCAGAAAGGAGTATGAATTCATCAGCAAGTTGAATCGCTAAATTTACTTCGTGAGTAGAGATAATAATAGTTTTTCCTGTGTTTTTTACAAGTTTCTTTAATAAAGAAAAAACTTTAAATGTGTGGTGAATGTCTAAGTGAGCAGTAGGTTCATCTAAAATAATAATTTCAGTATCCTGAGCTAAAGAACGAGCAATAAGTACACGTTGTAATTGACCATCACTTAATTCATAAAAACGTTTGTCTTTTAAATGTGTGATTTCAGTTTGTTCAATTGCCCAGAGAATTTTTTTTAAATGATCTTGAGTTAGTTTGTCAATCCAATTTGTGTAGGGTTGACGCCCTAAAGCTACGAGCTCAAAAACGGTTAATTGACTTAGAGGTAAGCGTTCTGTCAATACCAAACTCAGCGTAGTTGACAATTCTTGATTCGTATAGGCTGAAAGTTCTTTTTGATTGATTTTTACAGAACCTTTTAAAGGTTTTTGAACTTTAGAAATAGTACGTAGCAGAGTTGATTTTCCTATTCCGTTTTTACCTAATAAAGCAACAAATTTTCCTTTTTCAATAGCTAAATCAATGTTTGAAGCAATAACTGTTTGCTGCTTTTTTGATTGATACCCTATAGAAAGGTTTTCTGTTTGTAAGACGATATTTTTTTCTTGTTGCTTGATGTTTATCCGTTTAATTGTTTATAAAGTTTTTAGTAACTCTATTCTATACATATATTTTTTTCTTCCTTATCAATAACCAAATAACAACAGGTGCTCCAAATAATGAGGTTATTGCGTTAATAGGTAAAGTAAATTCACTTGTTGGTAATTGTGCTATACTGTCACAAATTAATAAAATAATTGCTCCTATTAAAGCAACGGCAGGCAACAAAATTTTATGATTTGATGTAGAGAAAATCATTTTAGCAATATGCGGAACAGCTAGTCCAACAAAAGCTATAGGTCCCGAGAAAGCAGTAATTACACCTGTGAGAATACTTGTAATTAATAAAACAATGTTTCTGCTTTTTTTGATGTTAATTCCTAAGCTTTTTGCATAATTTTCACCTAATAAGAAACTATTTAAGGGTTTTATTACAGAGAATGTTCCAAGAATTCCGATAAGATAAATAACTCCAAAAACTGAAAGTTCAGTCCAAGTTAAATTTCCAAGACTTCCAAAGCTCCAAAACAAATATTGTTGTATTTGTTCAGCTTCACTAAAAAAAGCTAATACACTAATAACCGCCGATGTTAATGAGCCAAACATTAATCCAATAATTAAAATAGACATTGTATTACGAACTCTATTTGCGGCTATAATAACAGCTGATAATACTAAGAAAGACCCAGCACTTGCAGCGATGGCTAATGCCCAGTTTGAGTAAATTGCCACTAGAAAAAAACCTCCAAAAACACTAGAGCCTAAAATAAGTAATGCTACACCTAGGCTCGCGCCAGAAGATATACCTAATACAAAAGGACCAGCAAGTGGGTTTCTAAATAATGTTTGCATTAACAAACCACTTATTGATAACCCTGAACCTACCAACATAGCAGTAATAGATTTAGGTAAACGGTAGTTAATGATGATAGTTTCCCAGCTGTCTTTTGCAACAGGGTTACCAAATAAAGAATTAAAAATTTCTTGTAAAGGAATTGATACTGAACCTAAACTAATATTTAGGAGTAAAAAAACTATCAGTAAAACCGATAAAAGTAAAAAATGAGCTGTGTATGTTTTTGATAAATTCAACTAGTTAATTGATTTTAAAAATGCTACTAACTGCTGAATTGCTAGTCCTCTGTGACTAATTTTATTTTTTTCTTCTGAAGTCATTTCTGCAAATGATTTATTGTATCCTTCAGGTTGAAATATAGGATCGTATCCAAAACCTTGCTCACCTTGTTTAGAGGTTAAAATATTTCCTTTGCAAATTCCATCAAATAAAAATTGTTTTCCATCCAAGTTTAAACAAATAGAAGTCCTAAACTGAGCATTTCTATTAGTTTTATTATTCAACTCTGTTAATAGTTTTTGCATGTTGTTTTCTGCATTAGTAGGTTCACCTGCATAACGAGCAGAATATACACCAGGCTCTCCGTTTAAAGTATCAACTTCTAAACCTGTATCATCAGCAAAGCAATTGTATCCAAATTTTTCGGTAATATGATTTGCTTTAACTTGGGCATTGCCTTCTAAAGTAGTAGCAGTTTCTTCAATATCGTCAAAACAGTTAATATCTTTTAAAGATAGAAGTTCAATAGAGCTAGGGAGCATTTTTTGTACTTCAGCAAGTTTATTTAGATTATTGGTAGCAAAAACTAGTTTCATGTATTGAAAATTAACAAAAGCAAATGTATTCAATTTTTATCATCTTTGTTGGTGTTTTTATTTTTTATAGAAAAGGTATTCATCTTGAAACTACTATAAACAAAGAGATGTCGTGTAAAAGTCGGGTTTAAAACAATTAAATAGTTTTATCAAATTTAGAATGAAAAGTAATATTGTATGAGAAATAAAAATTTACTTACCATGAAACAACCAGGTTTAGGAAAAAAGATTCTTGAATTAAGAAAACAAAAGGGATTAACTCAAGAAGAGCTTGTTGAAAAATGTAATATTAATGTTCGTACAATACAACGTATAGAGGCAGGAGAAACTATGCCAAGAAGTTTTACCATAAAGACTATATTACAAGCATTAGATGCAACTATTAATTTAGAAGAGTTTACAAATGAGGTAGTATATACAAATCAAGATAAGAAGAGATTAAACTTAGCTTGGATTTTTGGAATTATCTATTTTGTTTTTGGATTTATTGAAACTATCGCAGATATATACCAGTTTACAAAAGATGAGTCAATTTTTAATGTAGCTACATATACTAGTATTAAAGTAATTTCCTCTGTAGCTTTTGTGTTGTTTTTTATGGGGTTTTTAAGAGTAGCTAAAATTTATGCTCATAAATTACTAGAGATGGTGGTTTATGTTTTTATGATAATTTATGTGTTATCTGAATTCTATGATATTTTTTTAATAAACTTTAGTAGTGAAATTATAGCTATATCTCTTATAACTGAGTTACTTATTTTTGGAGCAATTCAAATGATTTTTGGAATGAGTTTATTACAGTTAAAGAATAAATTAGGGACTATAGTGCAAATAGGAGGTGTTTTAGAAATTGTTACAGGAGCTTTCTTGGCTACAGTAGTTTTGGCTAGTTTAGGATTGTTCTTATTAATACCTACTGTGATAATTGAAATAATTGTAATTTATAAGATAGCAAGAAAATAGGTGTATTTAAATCGTTTGAGAGGTTTTAAAAGCCTCTTTTTATTAAAATAAATGACGTAGCTCTTAAGGATTTAAAAAGAGAAGTTGTTAACTAGGTTTACGTAAAATCTTTTCCATTTTACGACCTTTAGCTAATTCATCTACAAGTTTATCTAAATAACGAACTTGTTTAGTTAAAGGAGTTTCTATTTCTTCTATCCGATAGCCACAAATAACACCTGTAATTAAATAAGCATTTGGATTTAAGTTAGCTTTATTAAAGAAGGTTTGAAAGGTTGCTTTTTGATCAATCAATTTGTCTAACTTTTCGTTGTCGAAACCAGTCAACCATTCAATTACTTGATGCAATTCCTCTTTAGTTCTGTTTTTTTTCTCAACTTTAGTAACATAGTGTGGATAAACAGAAGCAAAAGTCATGCTAGCTATTCTTTCGTCGTGTTTAGGTGTTGTTTTCATGGTTTAGGTTAATGTGAAACGATTTTGAGTCCTACAATCGAAGTAATTAATGTTGTGATAAAAAATAATCGCCAAAATGTAGCGGGTTCTTTAAAAACTAAAATTCCGATTAGTACTGTTCCTATAGCACCAATTCCTGTCCAAACCGCATAGGCAGTTCCAATAGGTAGCTCTTGGGTTGCTTTTACAAGAAGTAACATACTGATAGATAAACAGATTAAAAAGCCAATATACCAATATGTAGCTTCTATTCCAGTAGCTTCTTTAGCTTTTCCAAGACAAGCGGCAAAAGCAACTTCAAAAAGTCCAGCTATAATTAACAAAATCCAATTCATTTGTAATTACTTTTTAGACACTAAAATACAATAACTTTTCTCAATTATAAGCTAAGCTATTTTACCTTTTTACTTGTTTTATTTTGAAATAAGAATGGTTACTACTGTAATTAAGTTAAAGGTTTTTATAAATCTTCTTTATTAATTATTCCTCCCCACTCGTCAGAGTACACATATTTATCATTTTCAAGATTGGTACAGTAATCTTCAAAGAAAGTTTTAAAAGAAGGTGCTATAAACTCTCTTACACTATCGTCGTGCCACATTCTAATTATTTGCCCTTTAGTTCCATTTTCTGTAGGATCCATATCTATGCATAGGTGGTTTCCTGATCCATCATAAGTAATGGGTATCCATTTAGGATTCCACCAAAAATTTTTAATTTCTTCATCTGGTTCAGCTTCATTATCTTCAAAGTCACCTCCTTGGTATAGATCATACCAAATTCTCCATTCGTCTATTATTCGGTCAGAAGAAAGTAATTCTTCAGCATCTATAAAACCATCGGCATTTCTATCTTGACCATTGTGTATGCTTAAAAATAGTATAAAATCTTCGGGTAGTTCTGTTTGTATGGTTTGTTGGAGTTGTTTTATTTTTTCTGCTTGAATCGCAGGTTGAAGCTCTTCTGATAAATGTGGAGCATTTGAAGTAATCCAATTTTTAAATCTGTTCCATAAATTTTCAATTTCAACTTTTTGGTTTTTCATTTTAATTATTTTTTGGTAGTGTAATATGGGTGTTTTTTAAACTCTTCATGCAAAAGAAAATGTATAGAGTTTTCATACCGCTTTAAATTTCACAAGCTAAAGTACTATGTGTTCAAAGCGTTTCAGGAAGTTTTTTTGCTAATTTTTAGTTAAAAAGAGGTCTTTTATAAAAAAAATTAAAACTGCATTCCTAATTTAAAATTAAGGACTCTACCAGTCATGTAATTAGGGATTCCATATTGATTTTTACTATAGGCATCACGTACCCATGTATTGGTGTTGGAATTACGGATATCAAAAATATTGAAGAGTTCTAAACCAGCTGTAAGTTCTTTAAAACAGCGTAAAAAACCAGTTTTATGTTGCTTGTTAGCATCTGCAAAAACATAAGAAATACCAACATCAGCACGTTTATAATCGTTTAATCTATTTTGAAACTGATATACATCAGCATAAGCAGGAGCACCACCAGGTAAGCCTGTGTTGTAAACTAAGTTTAAGTAAGCTTTTAAGTCAGGTAAATTGGGTACGTAATCTTGAAATAGTACTCCAAATTTTAAACGTTGATCAGTAGGTCTGGCAATGTAGCCTCTATTGTTAATGTTTTCTTCGGTTTTTAAATATCCAAAGCTTACCCAACTATCGTTACCAGGAACAAATTCTCCATTTAAACGAACATCTAACCCGAAGGCGTAGGCATCAGTAACATTATCAGCACGATAACGAATACGGACATTATCTACTGAATACGCATTTATATTTGATAAATCTTTGTAGTAAAGTTCAGTGACTAATTTAAAAGGGCGTTCCCATAGGTTGAAACTAAATTCATTCCCAGCAACTATATGAATAGACTTTTGTGCTTTCACTTCAGGGTGTACTTGACCGTCATAGTCACGTAATTCTTTATAAAAGGAAGGTTGTGAATACCAACCACCTGAAACCCTAAATAACACATCACTTTCCCAATCAGGTTTTATGGCAAATTGTGCTCTAGGGCTAAAAATTGTTTGAGAATAGTTATTAGTAGAAGCTGTTTTTATAGACCAATAATGAGAACGAACTCCAATATTCATCCAAATTTGATGCTCGTTCCAAGTAGTTTTCCTGCTAAATTGTAAAAAGCTAGTAACACGATTGATGTCTGTTTCATTTTCTGCTCTCACATTTCTGTAAGGCTCGATAGGACCTGCAAAAGGTTCGTATGGTTGGTTGTTAGGTATGTGATGTGGCGGACGAACAGAAAAACCTAAAGAATCTATAACTTCCCATTCACGAATACGATCTTTTATGTTTTCTGCTTGATATTTTATGCCTGCTTTCCATTCATTATTACCCTCTTTAAAAGTAGCTTTTAGTTGAATATTATTAATTAAAGCATCTAAGTCGTTACGAGCATGGTTAATTTGTGAACCGATGCCTTGAGAAAATTCAACTTCACCGAAATCTTCAGAACCAATATTGCTATTTACTTCTCCTATGGCATAAGCAGCAGCAATATCAAAGTACTCTTCTTCTTGTGTGTTAAAAGAAGAAATGGTTCCTGTAAGTTTTAGATTGTCGTTAACTTGATAATCAGCAGAAAAAGCTCCAAATAAGGTTTGAAAACGATCTTTTTCTTGCCCTTGATAAAAAACGATTAATTCTAGCGGATTCGTTAAAGTTCCAAATCGGGTTTTACGAGTTAGTGGTTTATAATTATAGTTGTTAAGAGAGAAATTTCCTAAGAAATTTAAAGTGAGTTTATTGGTAACTTGATAGCTTAAAAATGATTGTACATCAGTAAAACGGGGTCTGAAGTTAACTTCTGTCTGTTTACTATTAACAAATAAACTATTATCACGATAACGAACACCTACTATAGCACTAAGCTTATTGTTAGCAAAAGTATCTTCAATAGTAAAACTACCTCCTAATAAACTTAAATCTAGTTGAACGCCAAAATTGGTTGGTTTTCGATATGTAATATCCAAAACAGAAGATAATTTATCACCATATTTAGCTTGAAATCCACCCGCAGAAAAATTAATATTTTGAATCATATGAGGATTGGTGAAACTCAATCCTTCTTGTTGACCAGAACGAATTAAGAATGGACGGTAGACTTCAATCCCGTTAACATATACTAGGTTTTCATCAAAGTTACCACCACGAACATTGTATTGGGTGCTTAATTCGTTATTGTTACTAACTCCAGGAAGCGTCATTAATATATTTTCAACACCGGCATTAGCACCAAGTATGCTTTTAACTTTTTTGGTTCTTATTTTGGTAATTCCCTGTGCTTCTTTTTGTTGATTTTTAATCATTACTTCTTTTAGTTCCTCACTTTTAATTCGTAAAGTAGGAGAGAAGTTAAAGTTTTTTTTCCCTCGAGAGGTGAACTTTTTTACTAAAGTTTTATATGAAACATGCGTAAATGTAACGGTTACTGTTTTTCGTATAGGAATAGTAAATTGATACATTCCGTTAGCATCGGTAGTAGTTCCTTTTGATAAATAAGAAATCGCAACTCCTTCAATAGGTGTATTGAATTTATTGGTAATGATTCCTTTTACTGTAGCTGTTTTTTGTGCAAAAACTAGTGAAGGGAACAGTAATAAAAGAATGAGTTTTTTCAAGCTTGTTTAATTTGTTTTTCTGAAGAATGTTGCTGAAACTGTTTCAGTATTACCCACATTATCAGAGACTACAAGTTTAAAAATATGTTTGCTACCTACCAACTTTTTATCATTAAAATCGTAAGTAAGTATTCTTTTTTTATGATTGTACTCCATTAAAACCCACTCACCATCAATAGTAGCACGATAATTTTTAATACCAGTTTCTTGATCTCCAATTTTAACTTTTAGAGTTTTATTTTTAGAAATCCATTGGTTATTACTGAAATTATATAGTTGAATGGTTGGCTTTTCAGTATCAAAACGCAAAGCATAATTACCTAAACTCTTGGTTGTAGTATACACTTTGTCAATTTTTTTCCTTGTGGATGTATATCTCGGATATCTAGGGTTTGTAACATTGGCAATGTATACATGTTGTTTTTGATCTTCTGTTAAAAAAGAAGTTTCAAAAGTTAGTGTATAACGCTTGTCTAAAGGAATTGTAGGGTTGTGAACTTTAGCGGTACCATTTTCAACCTTAAAATCAATAAAGCAATCTTCATAAAAGGTGTTTTTAGGAAAAGCAATTGTTACATTTTTTTGATGAAACTTGTTAAAGTTAGCTGCTATAATTTTATAGTTTGTGGTATCTTTTTGCTTATAAACTAAATTACTTGCAGTCCCTCTAACTGGGATTCTTACTTTAGAAGTGTTGTGTTTGAAATCTTTTGCAATGATTTCAATATTGTAATTAGCTCCGTTTTCAATATGAATCTTTCCATTGTTTACTAAACCTTCATATAGGCTAAGTCTGTTTGCTTTTACTTTATGTGTTCTTTGTACTCTATTTCTATATTTTTTATAATGCTTGTAATCGATTAATAGATTAATATATTTACTCTCAGCAAAAGAAAAGGTTTCAACATCATGATAATACACACGCTTACCATTTACCTTCATTTCTAAACTATAAATTCCATTTTTATTCAATGCACCATTTAATCGGTCAAATACACTAATACCAAAACCAACAGTACCGCTAGCTGTAATTTTTTCTGCTACATAATTAGCATCTCCCTTGTTTTTAAAAGAAATAACAGACTCTAAAGCAGAGTTGTTAATTCGAGCGTCGTCACTTAATGGATAGGCGACTAATTTTTGAACTGTAGGAGTTTTATCATCTTTTGCTGTTAAACCGAAGTGCATTGGGTTGATAATATGTTCTGTTTTAGTATTTCTAACTTCATAATGTAGGTGTGGACCACCAGAACTACCAGTATCTCCAGTATAACCAATAAGTTGCCCTTTTTTTACAGGGAATTTATCCGACTTAAGAAAAAGGTTTCCTGTGCTATACTTTTCTTTTTTATACTGGATACTTTTTACATACTGTTGAATACTTGGTTCAAATCGTTTTAAATGCGCATATACAGTAGTATAACCATTAGGGTGTGTTATATACAAAGCTTTTCCAAAACCATACTGCTGTACTTTTATACGAGAAATATATCCATTTGCAGGAGCATAAATAGGAATACCTTGTTTTCCTTGGGTTTTAATATCTATTCCAGAATGAAAATGATTACTTCGTAATTCTCCAAAGGTACCAGACAATACTACAGGAATTTTTAAAGGATTTGAAAAGTAATTTCGTGGATACTGACTTTGAGCATGTCCACAAACAAAAATGACTAATAAAATGAGAGAAAAGTAAAATTTCAAAATGCAATAGTTTTAAAGCAAAACTAGTAAAAATCTATCAAAAACCTTAAAGGTTCAAAATCAACGGTTTGGTAAAAAACACTAAAAGAGTTGCTAATTATAAGTTATATTAATAACTTTGTGAATATAGTTTTATTCTCTAAAATAAATGAGTAACCCTTTAAAAGCAATTCATTTACTGGAAGATAAGTTGAAGAACTTACTTTCGAACTATGAGTTTTTGAAAGAAGAAAATAAAGTTTTACTTCAAAATAACGCAGAGTTACAAGTTTTATTACAAGAAAAAGAGAAGCAGCTAAAAGAACAGCAAAAACAATTTAATTTGCTGAAAGTTGCTAAAACTATTGAGGGCAGTAACGAAAATACAAGAGAAACAAAACTCAAAATAAATGCTTTGGTTCGAGAGATTGATAAATGTATTACTCTTTTGAACACATAATATAAAGTTCTTTACATGGCAAAAATAAAAGTTAATGTGGTAATTGCTGGTAGAACGTATCCGTTGAGTGTGAATAATACTGATGAAGAGGAAGGATTACGTAAAGCAGCGAAAAGCATTAATGAATTAATTGCTAAGTTTGAAGAAAGTTATGCGGTAGCAGATAAGCAAGATGTTTTAGCAATGAGCGCTTTACAATTTGCCTCAAAAGCAGAAATAGTATCGTTAAAAAATACTAAAGAAAACACCGAAGTATTGCAAAAGATAAATGAATTGACTAACTTGCTAGAAGATCATTTATAAAACGTTCTTTAAAATATATTATTTAATATACTGCCTACATTAGTACATTGTTTGTTAAACTCAACGTTATTCAATTATAAAGGATGAGTCGTGGTTAGTAAAGCAAGCCGATTTTACCTCGGATCCTTGATCAATCAGTTAATCCTAAACTTGTTATTTTGGAGTTTTTAAAACCCTATTAATGTAGGCTTTTTTTATACAATCAAATCAAAATTATGGAGGGAATATTATTTCCTGTTTTAGCAGGAATTATAGGTGTAGCAGTAGGTTTTTTTATTGCTAAAATATTAGAGAAATCTAATGCAAATAAATTAATACAGGAAACAAAAAAAGAGGCTGGTAGCATTATAAAAGAAGCTAAAGTAGAAGCCGAAGCAATAAAGAAAGATAAGATTTTACAAGCTAAAGAGAAGTTTATAGAATTGAAGTCTGAACACGAAAAAGTAATCTTATCTAGAGAAAAGAAAGTTTCTGATGTAGAAAAAAGAGTAAGAGATAAAGAGAGCCAAGTATCATCAGAGCTAGACAAAAACAAAAAACTTAATAAGCAGTTAGAAAAGAAAGAAGCTGATTTTGATTATAAATTAGATTTCTTAGAAAAGAAAGAATCTGAATTAGAAAAAATGCACAAGCGCCATGTGGATATGCTTGAACAAATTTCTGGACTATCTGCAGATGAAGCAAAAACAGAGTTGGTAGCATCTTTAAAAGATGAAGCAAAATCTGATGCTATGTCTTTTATTCAAGACACCATAGAAGAAGCGAAAATGACTGCTCAACAAGAAGCTCGTAAGGTAGTGTTAAACACTATTCAAAGAGTAGGAGTAGAGCAAGCAGTTGAAAACTGTGTATCTGTATTTAATCTTGAATCAGATGATGTTAAAGGTAGAATAATTGGTCGAGAAGGACGTAATATTCGTGCTTTAGAATCTGCAACTGGTGTTGAAATTATTGTAGATGACACTCCTGAAGCAATTATCTTATCTTGTTTTGACCCTGTTCGTCGTGAAATAGCTCGTTTATCAATGCATAAACTGGTAACAGACGGAAGAATTCACCCAGCAAGGATTGAAGAGGTTGTGAAGAAAACAGAAAAGCAAATTTCTCAAGAAATTATAGAGGTTGGTAAGCGTACTGTTATCGATTTAGGAATTCATGGTTTACACCCTGAATTAATCAAAACAGTTGGACGTATGAAGTATCGTTCTTCTTATGGTCAAAACTTGTTACAACACTCACGTGAAGTTGCAAATCTTTGTGGTATTATGGCTGCTGAAATGGGCTTAAATGCAAAAGCTGCTAAGCGTGCAGGTTTATTGCATGATATAGGTAAAGTACCAGAAACAGAAAGTGAATTACCACACGCATTATTAGGAATGCAATGGGCTGAAAAATATGGTGAAAAACCAGATGTATGTAATGCAATTGGAGCTCACCATGATGAAATTGAAATGAAGAGTTTAATGGCTCCTATAGTTCAAGTATGTGATGCTATTTCTGGAGCAAGACCAGGTGCACGTCGCCAAGTTTTAGATTCTTATATCCAACGTTTGAAAGATTTAGAAGATATTGCTTTTGGATTTAATGGAGTGCAAAAAGCATATGCTATTCAAGCAGGGCGTGAATTAAGAGTTATGGTAGAAAGTGCAAAGGTAAACGATACTAAAGCAGCTGAATTATCATTTAATATTTCTCAAAAAATTCAGAATGATATGACTTACCCAGGTCAAGTTAAGGTTACTGTAATTAGAGAGACTAGAGCTGTTAACGTAGCAAAATAATATTTAGATTATATAATAAAAAATCCCTCATCAATTATGATGAGGGATTTTTGTTTAATCATGGTTTCTTCTTGATTTACCTCTTTGCTCAGGCTTTCCTTTTCTATGTTTGTTTTTATACTTTTTATTCTTGTAAACTTTGTGTTTACGTCTTTTTATAACTTTATTACGCTTTCCAATTTTAGCATTTGGTAAGGCTCTATAGTAATAATAGTCATTGTCTTCTCTATACTTACGATAGTTTCTTCCAAAATCTTTTCTGTAAAAATAAACATCATCATAATCAAAAATATCTCCTATGTTTATATCTATATTTACATCAATTCCATCATTATAATAATAACGATCATCATTATAGTGATGGCGGTATCCAGGTTTTACAAATCCTCTAAATCTTGGATTTCCCCATCTATCATATTGAATATGTAAGTTTCCTACTTTAAATAAGTTACCAAACTTATATTTCATAAATACGTTACCAATTCGTTTTACATTTCCTCTGGCATCGTAGTTTATGTAAACATTACCTACACTTCTAATACGACCGCCTCTGTCACGTTTAATACGTACACTGAAGTCAGAATATCTATTGTAGTTGGTGTTAAAGTCGAAATCTCCGTTTAAAAATACATGGAATTGAATTCCTCTTTCTACAAAGGTAACAGCATCATTATAACGGTTTGTAACCCCAATTTTGCTAGTTGATTTTTCAATGTTGTCGGCATTTACTGTTGTTAATGACATCATTGCTAATAATAAAAGTATCCCTGTTCTCATAATTGCTAATTTTAGGGTTATGCTTACTCTATATGCTTTTCAGCTTCCGCAGTTGTTGTATAATTTTCAAAGAGCGTGCCAAAAAATATTTTAACACTAACTTTAAGCAGTTGTGAGAAGCTTTATTTTGTTTTATCTTATTGGTTTATAGTGTTTTATTTTGGGTGTGAAAAATAATTTATTTGTCCACGTAAAAAGTTCTATATTTATACGACTTACTCGAAAACTTATACTTACGAATGATAGTAGCTATTGATAAAAATTTACAAAGAGGAATTAAACTATTAGAAGCAATTAATGACGAACAGTACAGTAATACATCAATTCCACCATATTATTCGAGTATAGGTGCTAATATGAGACATATTTTAGATGTTTTCGTCTGTATTTTTAATGGATTGGATAAAAGATGTGTTGATTTTTCTGATAGAGAACGCAATCAGTTGGCTGAAGAAAAAACAGAGTCTGGAATAGCATATTTTAATCAAGTAATTGAGCAATTATACTGTTTAGAAACAGAAGATTTTGACACAATTATTTCTGTTACAGATGATTTAGGTACTGGAAAAGTAACGGCAAATTATACGTTAGGTAGTGCTTTGATACAAGCACATAGCCATGCAATACATCATTTTGCAAGCATAGGTTTTATTATAAATCAATTGGGAATAGAATTACCTGATACAGATTTTGGGTACAATCCTACAACACCAAAGAAAGAACTGGTAAGGTAGTTATCGATTAATGTATACCCAGCCTTTTTTTAATTTTTGATAGGCATTGGGTTCGTCACCTAACTCTAGATAATAAAAGTATGTTGCTGCAGGAAGTTTATCTTCTCTATTAATGGTTGATCTACCATTAGAAGTACCATCCCAATCATTTTTATAATCTTCAGTTTGATAAACAATATTTCCCCAGCGATTATAAATTACCAGTTTGTTGTGAGCATATTCATTTACTTCGTCAAAAACTAAGTAGTCGTTAAGGTTATCACCATTCGGAGAAATTAAAATATTATTATTATCAGTTTTAATTTCATCATCTAGTAAAGAACCAATAGTAATTACCTCGTAATTATCTGGAACAAAAGCAGCTGATGTAATTGTTCCTTCTAATAAATCTCCAGTAACTTCTAATACGTCTAAATTTACCCATTGATTTTCTGTTTTACTCCAGCCTACAACGATTAACTGAGAAACTTGATTAGCCAAAGAGCTTATATCACTACGGCTATTCCAAGTTAATGTAATACGAGTTTCATTTTTCCCTTCTAAATCCCAAAATTCAATGTTACTAATATTTTCAATTACTGCTTGTTTCTGATCTGTTAAAAAATTAGCAGTAAAAGTGGTAGGAAAGTTTGGGTCTTCGTAAAAGTATGCTCCTTTAAAAATATAATACTTGTCTGTATGAGGTAAGCTCATTGGGCGTAACATTGTTCCATCTCCCACAGGGAAGGTAAAGCTAGAAGTATTTTTATTTCCTTGTTTTAAAGAGGTGTATCCATTAACATGTCGCTCATTATCTTCACCTGCATAAAAGTCATAATCAATAAAGTTAAGTGTTATACTAGTATTGTTTCTAGGAGTAATCACTTGTCCGTTAATAAAGCTTAATTGATTGCGTATTCCTAGAGAGTTGTATAACTCTAGGTTTTGTAGAGCATCAATTTCTACATTAAAAAAAGTAACACTGTTAGTACCTGAAATAGTTCTAACTTCACTATCTGCATAAAAACCAGCAAACCCCGTATAATTATCTAGTGTGCCATCATTAATAACATTGGTATGGAAACCTACTTGAGCTCCATCATGTAATTGCACATTTCCTGAATTATGAAAGGCTGTTTGGGCTGTAGTGATAGCTATACAACTCATAAAAAAAATAAACGATATGTGTTTTTTGTAGAACATTATTTGTTTACTCTGTAAGTTATACGGCGGTTGGTAATAATTTTCTTCGGGCTAGGGGCTGGACAATTTTCTATCAATAAACTTAAAGTCTTAGATGTTGTGTATCCTGAATTACTAACAGTTACTTCATACACAATAATTCCACTTGTGGTTGGAGAAGCTGTTGTATTATTTGAATTAAGGTTTGTTATATTACCTGTTGATGGAGAACTACTCCAAGTGTATGTTGTTGTATTACTTGAATTGTAAGCAGTACCTCCAGGTGTTGCAGTTAAATTAAGTGTATTTGAAACACATAAACTTCCGGAGTAAGTAATTTGAACAGTTAATGTAGGGGTTGTTGTACCTCCATTATTATTTACTTCTTCAAAAGAAGGGCGAGGTCCAGATCCTTTACAATCAGAATAAATTACACTACCAATAACAACTTTATCAGCAGCATCATTACAATCTTGACCTTTTTTATTTTGATTGTATAGTCCATGTTCAATACCAAGTGTTGATTGGGGAGATGGCTCGATATTTATACTAGTGTTCTCAGGTAAGTTGATTTGATCACTACCATTCGTAGCAAAACGAAGTAATCCATCACTTAATATATTAAGTTCTGTCGTATTGACTCCTTGACTACCTTGAAGAATTAATTCTTCAATTGTACCACTTCCGTTACCAATAGTTACGGAGTTAATAGGTTGTGTAGAAGCGATTGTGGTGTCAAGTGTGATTCTAGCTCCATTAACTATTGTAACATTATTTGTGCCGACTGCTTGACCAGGATAGTAAGTAGCAGCTACCCAATTTGTACCATCATAAACTTCCCAATTTGTAATAGTAGTCCAATTTCCTGTTGCATTTGTAATAGTTCTGTAATCGTTTATAGATTGTGCAGAAACAGAAGTGAATAACACTACAAAAAAGAAAAATAATAATGTTTGTAACCACTTCATACGGTTTCTTTTTGAATTATTTAACCACAAAAACAACATTGATAATTGTGTTGTCATTTGTAGGGGTATTGTCTACGCTATAAGTCATTAATCCGTTATTATCTATGCTATTAACAGTTAAGATAGACGTGTCGTAATCGGTGACGTAATAGTATAATTCATCAGCATTATAAGTAGGTATTGTCGCAGGAGCACCAGCACTACCGATAGCTGGACTATTAAATTGAGCTGTATATTGTGTATATAAATTGATGGTTCTACCTGAACCAGTTGTACTAGCATCTATTGCAATTGATGGTGGGTAGAATATTCTTGAAGCTTTGGTAGGAGCTATTTGTTCCCAAGCTCCATCATTGTATATGTATATTGTACTATGCTCTCCTGAAGCTAAATCATAAATAAAAAAATCATTTTCTATAGGTGTATAGCCTACAGGAAAAGAATATGTAGCGGGTGTACTAGTTGAAAAATTTGATGTTTTTGTTACAGTGTTTTGTCGGCTGTTTGCCCATTGGACACCATTACCTGTAGAAGTTAATACTTGACCAGAAGTTCCAGCAGAATTATTAACATCTAATAATGTGTTGTTAAACTCCGTAGGGCTTTGTAAAATAATATTATTAGGAGCAGAAAGTTGCATTGTTGTACCTGCTGAAATTTGAGAAGAAGTTCCAGAGGATATTTGCATTGTGCCTCCTGTAGAACTTATTTGTGTACCAAAAGTGCTAAATAGTTGTAAGAAGTTAATATTATTGAAAGTTAGGTTGTTTGTATTACCGTTTAGTATACGACTACTCGTTAAAGCACCATCAACAGTATAAATGTTTTGAGAAGCTAATGTAGAGGTGATTAATTTCCAGCCGTCTACAGTATCATATATTTTTATTTGATTGTTGGTAGTATCGAACCAAACATCATTTTCAACTGGAAGTGTAGGTGTAGTTGTAGAGGTAGTAACAGTATTGTTGTTAACTGTTTGTATAGTTCCTTTATTATCAACAACCCTAACTTCTTGTGCATTGATACTAAAAGTGAATAGTACCAATGCAAAAGTTAGTATAAATGTTTTTATATGTTTAATGTTTTTAGACATTAATATTAATTAATGTAGTGTACTTCAATAACATCTCCAGCATATAGAGGTAGATCAGCAGATATATTTATATCAATAGACCCAGCCGTAGCTCCAGTGAAGTCAGTATTCCAACGTAATTTTACTCCGTTTCTGAATACAAATAATTTAGCTTCATTTGTAGCATCAATAACAGGTAAACCAGCTACAAGAATATTTTCTGTAGGTCCAGCAGTGTTAGTTGGAGGAGTAGCTTCTCTTCTTATTGCTGAAACTTGAAATAAATCAGCTAATTGTATTTTTTGGATAGCACCAGAATCTTCATCTCTAATTAAAACTGTAAAACCTGTACCACCAGCAGCAGCATCTCCATCATGAGATTCACGATCAACTGCATTTGTAGAAGCGGTACCTGCAGTAACTAGCTCTAATCCATCTAAAGCAAATTCTGTTCCAGTTCCAGCTGCAATATATGTGTTTTCAGTTAGCGTACCACCTAACTGCCAAGTAGTAACTACACCACCATTAGGCGTTGTGTTGGTAAAAGAAGTTAAACCATTCTCCGCTTGTAAGTACTTAATGGTTCCTTTATTATCTACTAATTTTACTACACCTCCATTATTACCAAGAGTAGTAGCTCCTTGTACAGTAATATCACCAGTCGTAGTTTGCGCACTAACAGTACCAACGGCTAAGAAACCAACGGCAACTAATGCTACTTTTAATTTGTTTGTAATTGTTTTCATAATTTTGAGTAATTGATTGCGTTATTAAACTTGTTTATTGGTTATTTATTAATATAATTGAACTATTCGTATTTCATCACCTGCATAACATGTAGCATCAGGTTCTATGGTAATTGTTGTGGAATTATTAACAGTAAAGTCTATTCTAACTCCGTTTCTGTACACATTAATTTTATCAGTTGTGTATAAAGTAAGTCCCGTAAAAGTTACTTGTCCATTGGTAGCTATAATATCTGTAATTTCTTCTCTTAGTAGGTTAGAGGCAGCAGCTCTTTTTAAAACACCAGTAGTTCTATCTACTGTAACTATATCGTCGGCTGTAGTGTTTCCATTTTGCAAACCTGTAATAGCTAATGTGTTTGTAGCGTTGGTTTCAATGGTAGTGGGTTGAATTAATATACCACCTAATTGAATAGTGTTACTTGCGTTTATAAAAAGTCCGTTATTAGCAGAAGGTGTTGCGTTAGATGTTACCCATGTTGTACCGTCATAAGCATAAATTATACCAGTAGTTGTATCTACATATACATCTCCAGGTGTTGGGTTAGGAGCTGTGCTCGCATTAGGACTTCCGTTACCTTTTCTTGGGTTGTTATCTATAGAAATCCAATTGGTTCCATCCCAAATACTAGTAGTATTGTTTAGAGTATTGTTAATCCAGAAATCACCTATATTATTATCAGATGGTGGAGTAGAAGAGGTTGTAACTTTAATAGATTCTCTTGTGTTTCCAGAATTACCATCACATAAGCTTATCCACGAAGTTCCATCATACATAAAAACACAATCTTGATCAGTATTAAAGACTAAGGCACCACGTAAAGGTTGTATAGCATTCATTTGAGTATCTGTCATTCTGCTAATAACTAATACTTTGTCTGAGCTTTCTAATTCTAAAATTGAACTTGAATGTATAGAAGAGGGATTATCTCCAACTTTAACTTGAGAAAAAGTTGGCATTATCATACAAATAAGAATCAAAGAAAAAAGTAATCTTCTTTCCATTCAGTCAAATAATTAATTGTTCTTAAGACTCGGGGGGATTCTTATAATACATGAACATGTATTCGTTTGCAAAGATAGAAAAGATTTTCTATTTAGACAGACGTTTGATTTTTTTTGTATACTTTTTTAATAAAATAATTTCATTAAGAAAGCTTATAGAACCTTTGTATGGAGTGTTGAAGCTTCTATGATTTGTAATAGCAATAGTAAAGAGTGATTTCCAGTGGGTTCTTATAGCCTTTAAAGCTTTTAAGTAGGTATAGTTTTCCGCATCATAAATATGTGTAGGCTCTGCTATAATACCATTGATTTCTAGTATTTTAAAGTCTATCCCTTTCTCTAATTCTTCAAAGGTATTGTACTTTAAGTCAATTCGTCCATAGTACCAACCTGGTATTGATTTACTAAGCTCATCAAAAGTGGTGGTTAGTTTATCACTTATTAAATGATTACCATTAATAAATTGTGTTCCTTTTGAATGATTACCTATAGCTGTAAGTTTAAGAATCTTATTTTTAATAGGGATTTCTGTCAGTTTATCTTGGTGAATTTTAGTAAATAAGTCGATGTATAATTTAGCTCTTTTATCAGCAAGAATAAGCTCTTTTAATGTAGAAACACCATCTCCTGTAACAGATAGAAAACGTTTTAGAGTTAATGAAGAGATTTTACCAGAATCATCTTTTGGATTTCTGTGGTAAAAAATTCCACATTCATTTTTATAGTCTAAAAACTCTTGAATGATAATATTAATAGAGTACTTTTCAAGATAGTTTTTTAAGGCTGTTTTTGAAGCTATTTTCTCAACCAATAACCCTCGAAAACCTACATCTGGTTTTGCTATTAATGGGAAGTTGATTTTTTGCTTTTGTATTTTTTTACAGACTGTTTCAAAATCAGTGTTTGGTTTTATTAAAACTGATTTAGGTCGGTGTTTTTCAGGAACCAATAATATGGTTTCATATTTACTTTCAGTACCGTTTCCAGAGCTTTTTATGCAAGGGTTAGTAGCACTAAAAAATGCTAAGTGTTTAGCTTTAAAAGCTAAATAAAAAGCGTAAGGAAGATTAGGGAGGTAAAACATGGCTGATGGCCAATGCTCCCAATTTATCATTTTTTTTATGGAACTATTTTTTATCAAAAGTTATTTGCTAAAAAGATGGTCTAATATGGTTTTAAATGTTTTAAAACCATAATATACGGTAAATAGTATTAGTAAAATACCAACGACTAGTAAACCATAAGCAATAAAAACTTTAGGAGCTTCTTTAAAGGCACGTAAGGCTTTAAAGGCAACACTTAGTATTAAAGGAGAAATAATAAGTAAGCCTAAAAAAACTAAAAGCTTTTTTATACCAGTTTCAAAAGTAGTAGGTTTATTCATTTGTAAAGTTTTTTATAGCTTCACGAACACTTCCGTATTTTTTTAACATCTCGCTAGCTGTCTTTTGGTCGATATTTAATTCAGAAGCTAACATTTTTTCTCCTCTATCTACTAATTTGTTGTTGGATAGTTGCATGTCAACCATCTTATTCCCTTTAACTCTTCCTAATTGAATCATACTGGCTGTAGATAGCATATTCAACACTAACTTTTGAGCAGTTCCCGCTTTCATACGAGAGCTTCCTGTTACAAATTCTGGACCTACAACTACCTCTATAGGATATTGGGCAGTTAATGCTAATGGGCTTTCTTTATTACAAGTTATACAACCAGTAATTATTTCTTTTTTGTTGCAGTTCTCTAGAGCAGAAATTACGTAAGGGGTTGTGCCCGATGCAGCAATACCTACTACAACATCTTTATTAGAAATGTTGTGCTCTTCTAAATCTTTCCAACCTTGGTTAGTAGAATCTTCTGCAAACTCAACAGCTTTTCTAATGGCGTAATCACCGCCAGCAATTAACCCAATAACCAATTCATGGGGAACACCAAAAGTAGGAGGGCATTCACTTGCGTCTACAATGCCTAATCGACCACTAGTACCAGCACCGATGTAAAATAATCGACCACCTTCTTTTAATTTCAGAACAATTTGTTCTGTGAGTTTTTCTATTTGTGGAAGTGCTTTTTCTACAGCTAAAGGAACTGTTTTATCTTCTTTATTAATATTTGATAATAATTCAGAAATGCTCATTTTTTCTAAATCATTGTAGTTAGATTCTTGTTCAGTTGTTTTGGTAAACTTCATGCTTCAAATTTACTAATTAAAAATTTTAAGAAATTAGAATGTGACGATTATAATTTTTTTGTGTCTTAACTATGAGCCAAGCAATGTTATGGGGGATTAAATAGTAATTCAGGGGACATTATTGTTTAATAATTTGTTTGGTTTATTTTAATAAAAAAGCAGGTGATTTTTGTCACCTGCTTTTGAATTTTATATAATTGATTAATTATATGTTTTGTAAGATGCCATTAAGGGTTTTACTTGGTTGCATTATTTCATTAGCTAATGCATCATTTGGTTCATAATATCCTCCTATGTTTACTGCTTTACCTTGAACTGTATTTAATTCCTCTACAATTGTAGCTTCATTTGTAGCTAATTTTTCTGCAATAGGAGCAAATTGAGCCTTTAATTCAGCGTCTTTGTCTTGAGAAGACAAAGTTTGTGCCCAATACATAGCTAAATAAAAATGAGAGCCTCTGTTGTCTAATTCTCCCGTTTTTCTTGATGGTCCTTTTTTGTTATCTAATAACTTGTCAGTAGCATCATCTAAAGCTTCAGCTAATACTTTAGCTTTGTTGTTATTGTTTGTTTCTCCTAAATGTTCTAAAGAAACAGCTAAAGCTAAGAATTCACCTAAAGAATCCCAGCGTAAGTGATTTTCTTCTACTAATTGTTGAACATGTTTTGGAGCAGATCCTCCAGCACCCGTTTCAAACAATCCACCACCATTCATTAACGGAACGATAGATAACATTTTAGCTGAAGTTCCTAACTCTAAAATAGGGAATAAGTCAGTTAAATAATCACGTAATACATTTCCTGTTACAGAAATAGTTTCTTTACCTGCTTTAACTCTCTCTAAAGTATATTTAGTAGCTTCTACTTGAGATAAGATTTTAATTTCTAATCCAGTAGTATCGTGATCTTGTAAGTACTTTTCTACTTTTTTAATAATCTCTCTATCATGAGCTCTTTCTTCACCTAGCCAAAAAACTGCAGGTGCTCCTGTAGCTCTTGCACGAGTAACAGCTAATTTTACCCAATCTTGAATAGGGGCGTCTTTTGTTTGGCACATTCTCCAAATATCACCAGCTTCAACAGTATGCTCTAATAAAGTAGTTCCGTTGGCATCAATCACTTCAACTTTTCCGTTAGAAGTAATTTCAAATGTTTTATCGTGAGAACCGTATTCTTCAGCTTTTTGAGCCATTAAGCCTACATTAGGAACTGTACCCATTGTAGTAGGATCAAAAGCACCATTCTTTTTACAGAAATCAATAGTTTCTTGGTATAAACCAGCATAAGAACTATCAGGAATTACAGCTTTAGCATCTTGAGGCTTTCCTTCTTTATTCCACATTTGACCTGAAGTACGAATCATTGCCGGCATAGAAGCATCAATGATTACATCAGAAGGAACGTGTAAATTGGTAATTCCTTTGTCAGAATTTACCATTGCAACATCAGGGTTACTAGTGTAAATAGCTTCAATATCTGCTAGTATTTCTGCTTTTTTATCAGCAGATAACTCTTCAAGGTTACTTACTAAGTTTCCAAAACCGTTGTTTACATCTACGCCAATTTCTTTAAAAGTTTCACTGTGTTTAGTAAACAAATCTTTAAAGAAAACGCGAACAGCATGACCAAAAATGATAGGATCTGAAACCTTCATCATGGTTGCTTTCATGTGTAAAGAGAATAACACTCCTTTGTCGTTAGCATCTTTAACTTGTTCTTCTAAGAAAGTTAATAATGCTTTTTTACTCATTACAGAAGCATCAATAACTTCTTTCGCTAATAATGATAAGTTGTCTTTTAATATAGTTTTGTTTCCATTATCATCTGTATGTACAATTTGTACATTAGTTGTATTTGGTACAGTAACTGATTTTTCACTGTGTGCAAAATCACCTTCTGTCATTGTTGAAACGTGAGTTTTAGAGTCGGCACTCCAAGATCCCATTGAATGAGGATTCTTTTTTGCGTAGTTTTTTACAGCTTTTGGAGCTCTACGGTCAGAGTTACCTTCACGTAAAACAGGGTTTACTGCAGATCCTTTTACTTTATTATAACGTGCTAAAATTGCTTTTTCTTCATCAGTAGTAGTTTCTTCTGGGTAATCAGGTAGAGCATAACCTAAAGCTTGTAGTTCTTTTACCGCAGCTTTTAATTGAGGAACAGAAGCTGAAATGTTAGGAAGTTTGATAATGTTAGCTTCTGGCTTTTTTGCTAAATCTCCTAAAAAAGCTAAAGCATCTTCAACTTGTTGATCTTTAGGTAAAAGATCTGAGAAATTAGCAAGAATACGACCAGCAAGAGAAATATCTTTGGTTTCTATTTCTATGTTAGATGATTTTGTAAAAGCTTTTACGATTGGTAAAAACGAACGAGTAGCTAATGCTGGAGCTTCATCCGTTTTTGTGTACATAATTTTAGCAGTCTTATTCATATTTATAAGTAATAAATTAAATTATATTTTGAAGTGACGCAAATTTAAGAATTACGGTTGAGTTTTTTGATAGTAAATTATTATTAATTAGGGTATTTTGTTGTGAAAATGATAATTTAAGCAGGTGAAATAGAGAATTTGTTATTAAAAACAAAAGCCATATCAAACAATTTCTTGTAATTGATATGGCTTTCTTGAAATAGTAAGGGTACTGACCTGCATTGCTACATAATCAAATAAAACTGTATTTATGCCTTTTCCTTAGAAAAAACTACGTTACTACCTCAAAGAAACTTATACTTTATAAATTATGTCACCTATAAAATAAAAGCTTCGGTGTTTTTAAACAGGTTAGTTAGGCTAAATAAAAACCAATAATACTTATAAACTTATAACTAGAAAACTATAAATTATTAATAACTTACAATTAATCAAAAATTATGATGATTGTACTTAGCTTTAATTATGTTTAAAAACAAAATATATAAAGAACGTTACTTTAAAGGTTTACTTTTTGTGATTAATATAGTTAACTATAATTCTGACGTCACTTACTTTGTAAACTCTATCCCCAAATATAAGAAATAATACTGTGTTTTTAATAGGTTTAAGTGTTTTGTTATCAACATTTTAAGAAGGGATGTTATTAACAAAAAGTGAATAAAAAAAAGCACCATGATCTTCATGGTGCTTTTTAATTTTTTTGAAAAGAAGCTTTTAACGTCTTCTTTCTTTAATTTTTGCTTTTTTACCAGTAAGACCTCTAAAGTAGTAAATACGAGCTCTACGTACTTTACCTGTTTTATTAATCTCAATCTTTTGGATAGATGGTAAGTTGATAGGGAAGATACGCTCAACACCTACAGTACCAGACATTTTTCTGATAGTAAATGTTTCAGAAGCACCACTTCCACTTTTTTGAAGAACAACTCCTCTAAAGAACTGAGTACGAACTTTGTCTCCTTCTCTAATTTCGTAGTATACCGTAATAGTATCTCCAGCTGCGAATTTTGGTAATTCGTTTCTTGTTACAAATTCGTCTTGAACAAATTTTACTAAATCCATTTTATTATTATTTATGGTTGTATAAAAGCAACATTCACGATTTTCGTCAGAGGTTGATTTTGTGGCTGCAAATTTAGAACTTTTCTTTTGATAAAAAAAATAAATAAAACATTGATTACTAGTTAATCTAGCAAATCTGGACGTATTTCTTTAGTTCTTTTATATGCTTGTTCAGAGCGCCATTCTTCTATTTTAGGAAAATTTCCCGATAATAAGACTTCAGGTACGTTCATTCCTTCATATTCTGAAGGTCTTGTATAAACTGGTGGTGATAGTAAGTTGTCTTGAAAACTATCTGTTAAAGCAGAAGTTTCGTCACCTAAAACACCAGGAATTAATCGAATTACAGCGTCACATAAAACAGCAGCAGCTAATTCACCTCCAGTTAACACATAATCACCAATAGAAATTTCTTTGGTTACAAATTTATCACGTACGCGTTGGTCTACACCTTTATAATGGCCTGTTAAAATGATAATATTTTCCTTTAATGAAAGTGTATTTGCCGTAGCTTGATTTAGAGTTTTAGCATCAGGAGTCATGTATATAACTTCATCATAAGTCCTTTCAGATTGAAGTTTTTCAATACACTTTGCTATGGGTTCAATCATTAAAACCATTCCAGCACCTCCGCCAAATTGGTAATCGTCTATTTGTCGATAGTTACCAAAACCATATTCTCGTAAATTGTGGAAGTGAACTTCAGCTAGTTCTTTATCAATAGCCCTCTTCATCATTGAGTTTTCAAATGGGCTCTTTATTAAGTCGGGTTCTACCGTAATAATATCTATTCGCATGCGGCAAAGATAGATGATTTAAAGGAGATTTATTGTGGGAATATTTTTTTGAATTTCTTAGGAAGTTCTTTTGTAATGTTGATTGTTTCTTTAGTAAATGGATGTGTAAAGGATAGGGTAGATGCATGTAAGAACAATCCTTTTCCATTTAAAACCAAATCTTTTATAAAGTATTCTTTATCACCTAAAATTGGATTACCAATAGTAAACAAATGTTTGCGTAATTGATGTTTTCTTCCAGTTTTAGGAGTTAATTTAACTAAGTTTAAAAAATCAAATCTAGGTGATTCAACAGTTTCAATAACTTCAAACGAAGTAAAAGCATTTTTGTCTTCAATAGGAAGGTTAATTTTTCCGTTTTTCTGCATTTCTCCAATACTAATTGCAAAATATGTTTTTTGAATTTGTTTCTTTTCAAATAGTTGGTTTAACGCAATAATACTGGCGGTTGTTTTTCCAATGAGTAATAACCCGCTTGTTGGGTAATCTAAACGATGAACTGGTCTTGGACGAGTAGCATCAGCTACTATACTTTTTTGCAGGTTTTGTGTAAGAGCATTGTCAATTGTAGCAAAGGAATTTCCGCTTACTAAAATTCCTGCGGGTTTATAAATTATAGCTAGATAATCATCTTCAAAAAGAACTTCTAAACGAAAGTCAAAATATTTTTTTTGTGAGTTTTCTTTTGTTTGAAGTAACTCGATGATTTCCCCTCCTTTAATATACAAAGCAGTTGTGGCTATTTTACCATTAACTAAAATAAGCTCTTTTTTAATCGCTTTTTTTAATCCTGATTTGGTAGGCAGTGAGGTGAAAATACCAACACTATATTCTTGTAATCGAATGGGTTTTTCTAATAGAGGAACTTTATGAGTTTCTATAGTTTTCAATAAAAAATGAATGATTCTTTTGCCAAAACTAGTCAATAAAATTAAAAAATGAGGTTATTTATATCTATAAATATAGAAAATCATTGAGCGACAGATATATATATTGGAAATATAGAGGATAGGTTTGAAAGATTGGTTAGGGATTAGATACTTCTGTTTTTTGTTTCTATAAAAAGACTCTCTTACCTCATTTTTATACGTTTAAAGATGTTTTTAAAAAAAAGATATTAAAGATGTAGTAATTTTAATAATCAAACTATAAAAACTAATTAATAATGAATCATTCAATATTTAAATCAATTATAGGAGTTAATTTTAGTAATACTTTTCAAAGTACAGGAAAACAAGTAAGTGCAGCAAAGGCAGCAGGACAAATAAAAGCAACTGGCGTTAAAACGGTTAAAATGTTTACGTACAATCAAACAGATTGTATTAGTGCTTTTGCTAAGGAAGAACTAAAAGTTTTAGTTGATGTGCCTAATGGTGATTTGAAAGCTTGTGCCAATAATGATACAACTACCATAAACGCGATTGTAAAAGTATTATCAGATTATTCAACTACCATTCCGATGATATGTGTAGGAAATGAACCACTAGGGAGCTGGTGGAATAATGCTTATGCACCAGATCTTGTAAATGCTTTAAAAAATATTAAAAGCGCTATTGCGGCGAAAGGGCTAACTACCAAAGTAACCGTTCCTTTTAATTATGCTATTATGGGAAATTCATACCCACCTTCAGCAGGGTCTTTTAATAACAGTCTTAAAAACATTATTATAGATGTTTGTAGTATATTGAAAGCAGATAATTCAGTATTTATGGTTAATATGTATCCATTCCTTACTCATAATAGTCAGCCCAAGAATGTTCCTTTAGATTATTGTTTGTTTACTGCAGGTGAAAAGCATTGGGTTCATGATGGAAGTTATACATATAAAAATATTTTTGATGCAATGTATGATGCGTTATATGTAGCATTAGGAAACAATGGATACGGAAGCTTACCTATCGTTATTGGAGAAGCAGGTTGGCCTACAGGACCTAGTGCTACTTACTCTACAGCAACAAAAGCAAATGCACGAACATTTAATCAAAATTTAATTAATCATTGTATAAGTGGAAATGGAACACCACGTAACCGAAGTGTTAGAATTCCTTGTTTTATTTTTGAAATGTTTGATGAAGATAAAAAGCCAACTGAAGCAGGTACTTTTGAGCAACATTGGGGAGTTTATGGATATGATTCTCAAAGTAAAAACTATCAATCCAAGTATATTTTAACATGGTAGTTAGAAATATAAAAAAGGATAGTTAATTAACTATCCTTTTTTATATTTCAGCATCAATAAATTATTAAAAACCTACAGCGTTATCGTCTCCTCTGGGATCTGCACCCCCTTCTAATTTTCCGTTAGGAAGCACTAAAATAGCATCTACTTTACCAATAACAGGTGAGTTCGTTTCGTCTAACTTGTACCCAAGACTTTGTAGGTCTTTTTTTACTTGTTTGTCAAATCCTTTAGGTTCCATTTTAATAACGTCTGGCAACCATTGATGATGAAAACGAGGTTGATTCACGGCTTCTTGCATTCCCATATTAAATTCATGTACATTTAAAATGGTTTGTAAAACAGAGGTAATAATAGTTGAACCTCCAGGAGTTCCTACAACCATATATAATTGATCGTTTTTTTCTACAATAGTAGGAGTCATAGAACTCAACATGCGCTTTTCAGGTTCAATTTTATTTGCTTCAGCTCCAACTAAACCGAACATGTTTGGTACACCTGGTTTGCTTGAAAAATCATCCATTTCGTTGTTTAAGAAGAAGCCTAAGTCAGAGCAATATAGCTTAGAACCATAAGCACCGTTAATTGTTGTGGTAGCAGAAACAGCATTTCCAAATTGATCAACAATAGAGTAGTGGGTGGTTTCATCACTTTCAATCATAGTAATACTTCCATGAGAGACATCGGTAGAAGAAGTAGCTTTTTGAAAAGAAAAATCATTCATTCGATTTTTTGTGTATTCTTTACTTTTGAGAGTTTCAATTGGAATTTTCACAAAGTCTGGATCACCTAAATAAAAACTTCTATCTGCATAGGCTCTACGTTCTGCTTCCGTAATTGCCTGCATAGATTTTGTTGAGTTATGTCCGAATTTGTCTAAATCAAAAGGTTCAATTCCATTCATAATTTGTGCTAAACAAATTCCGCCACTGGCAGGTGGGGACATAGAAATAATACGTAAATTGTCGTAGGTAAAGGTAATTGGGGTTCTCCATTTAGCTTCGTATTTAGCCAAATCTTCTTCAGTCATAATTCCGCCATTTGCCTGCATAAAAGCAACGAGACGTTTTGCTGTTTCACCTTTATAAAATTCGTCTCTACCATTTTGTAAAATACGCTCTAAAGTTTTGGCTAAAGCAGGATATTTAATAGTGTCACCCTTTTTCCAAGGTTTATCAAAAAGAATAGGGTTTTTATTTACTTCTAAAAAATAATGTTGGTATTTTTTTATACGGTCTTCTTGTTTTTGAGTAACAATAACTCCTTTTTTAGCTAAGGCAATGACTGGTTTTAAGATTTCTTGAATAGGTAATGAACCGAATTTTTTATGTGTAGCAAAAACACCAGCAACTGTCCCTGGCACTCCAACTGCCATAGCCCCTAATGTACTTTTGTTTTTAATTACATTTCCTAAGCTATCTAAATACATATCTTTATGAGCGGCAAGTGGAGCTTTTTCACGATAATCTAATGCGCCAATTTCTCCTGTGTTTTTTCGGTATACCATAAATCCACCACCACCAAGGTTTCCTGCGTAAGGATAAGCGACCGCTAATGCTAGTTCGGTAGCAACCATAGCATCAAAAGCATTTCCTCCTTTTTGTAGAATATCGGACCCAATTTTTGAAGCTTCTTTACGAGCAGAAACTACCATAGCTTTTTCAGTAATTAGACCTACAGCTTTTTCTTTTTTACAGTTGCATAGTAATATTAATGCTGAAAGAAATAAGAATGTTTTTTTCATATGTTTTAGCTTAATTCTTTTAGTTTTTGATGAGAAAATTCGCGTAAATCTTCAAAAAAAGCAGTAAAATCATTTTCAAAAATTTGATAATGCTCTAATAAATCTCCAGTAGCCAAATTCATTTTTGATTTACCATTAGTGCGCTTATTCATTCCATTTAAGACTTCTTGAATTCCCTTAGCAAATTGGTAGTTATATAGCCAATTGTATTGTACCATATAAGGAAGTATTTTCTGAGTTTTCTCAGGAAGAATATCAATGTTTTCTTGAAGTAATTTATAAACTGAGTTTACATAAATGTTTAAAGGGATTTCTGAGTAATTTCTCCAGTTTTTTGCTAAATAATGATCGTAAAAAATATCAATAATTACACCATCATAGTGCCTGTAACGTTCGTGTAATCTTCGTTTGCTAATTCTAACAATTTTGTGCGCATCTGTATAGGTGTCAATTTCTCGATGTAGTAATATACCTTTTTGAATGTCTTCCTGAAAGTGAGAAAACTTATTACCTTTTATATGGTCAGCTATGAAGTTACCAATCATAATATTGGTGTTGTTTTCTGAAAGGTATAAATGCGCTAAAAAATTCATTTTATAAATGTAAACAAAAAACCACAACTGTAGAGTTGTGGTTTTAAAGTTTATGTATAAGTTTTTAATTCTTTACAGGAGTGTTCTTTAAGATTTCTAATAAAAACTTCCAAAATTTTTGTGTTGATGATATTTGTGCACGCTCATCAGGTGAGTGAGCCCCTTTAATATTTGGTCCAAAAGAAACCATATCCATTTCTGGGTAATTTTGGCCTAAAATACCACATTCTAACCCAGCGTGACATGCAGCTACGATAGGTTTTTCCTTGTGTAAATCTTCGTATAAGTCAGTTACAGTTTTTAATATCTCAGATTTTACATTTGGTAACCAACCAGGGTAAGAACCTGAAAATTCTACATCAAAACCAGCTAATTCAAAAGATGAACGTAACGAGTTGGCTAAATCCCATTTATTAGTTTCAGAAGAAGAACGCGTTAAACATCCAATTTTAATAGTTCCGTCTTTTACAATAATACGAGCAATATTATTTGAGGTTTCTACTAATCCTTCAATATCAGGACTCATACGGTATACACCGTTTAAAGAAGCATAAACAGCTTTAATTAATCCTTCTTGAACACCTAAGTCCATTACGTTTTCTGGAGTTTCTACTTCTTTTAATTCAATAGAAAGGTTAGGTTCTAATGTTGAAAACTCAGCTTTAATATTGTTGATAAGCTCATGTATTTCAAACAAGAAAGGTTCTTTTGAAACGGCGTCAATCACTACAGTTGAAAAGCTTTCGCGAGGAATAGCGTTACGTAAACTACCTCCGTTTATTTCAGTAACACGTAATCCGAAGTTAGTGAAACCGTCAAATAATAAACGGTTCATAATTTTATTAGCGTTTCCTAATCCTTTAATGATGTCCATTCCAGAGTGACCTCCGTTTAAACCAGTAACAGAAATTTCATAGGCAATTGTATTTTCAGGAGTAGTCTCTTCATTATAACTTCTAGTAGCAGTAACATCTACACCACCAGCGCATCCCATTCCTATTTCATCATCTTCCTCAGTGTCAAGGTTCAATAAAATTTCACCTTCTAATAATCCACCTTCAAGTCCCATAGCACCAGTCATACCTGTTTCTTCATCAATTGTGAATAAAGCTTCGATAGTTGGGTGAGCAATATCAGTAGATTCTAAAACACCCATAATAGCAGCAACACCTAAACCGTTGTCAGCTCCTAACGTAGTTCCGTCAGCTTTTACCCAATCACCATCTACAAACATTTTGATTCCTTCAGTGTCAAAATCAAAAACAGTATCAGTATTTTTTTGATGAACCATATCTAAATGGCTTTGCATAACCACTGTTTTTCTGTCTTCCATTCCAGCTGAAGCAGGTTTACGAATAATTACGTTCCCTACGTTGTCAACCATGGTTTCAAGATTTAGGTTCTTACCGAAATCGACCATAAACTGAATTACTCTTTCCTCTTTTTTAGAAGGACGTGGTACAGCATTTAAGTCGGCAAAGTTTTTCCAAACAGCTTTTGGTTCTAGGTTTCTTATCTCTGAATTCATGTGAATTGAAGTTTTAATTTTAAAGCCACGAAGATACTTAATCCTTATTGAAAAATTGTAAATTCGCAGCATGGATTTTTCGTCGAAATTATTAGAAAACGCAGTGAATGAAGTAAGTCGATTACCAGGAATTGGTAAGCGTACCGCACTTCGTTTGGTGCTGCATTTATTGAAACAACCGAAAGAGAACACGAAATATTTAGCTGAGGCTTTAACGCATTTACGTAACGATGTAAAATCGTGTAAGAAGTGTCATAATATTTCAGATACAGTGCTGTGCGATATTTGTAGTAATCCGAAGCGGAATGGTGAGATTGTATGTGTAGTAGAAGATATTCGCGATGTAATGGCGATTGAAAATACAGCGCAATACAGAGGTTTGTACCATGTGTTAGGAGGAAAGATTTCTCCTATTGAAGGAATTGGTCCTCAAAACTTACAAATAGAATCATTAGTAGAAAAGGTAAAAGAAGGAGAGATAAAAGAACTGATTTTTGCGCTAAGTTCTACCATGGAGGGGGATACAACGAACTTTTATATTTATAAGCAAATAGAACAATACGGAGTAATTACATCAACAATTGCTAGAGGAATTTCGGTAGGGGATGAGTTAGAGTATGCGGATGAGGTTACACTAGGTAGAAGTATTGTAAATAGGATACCTTTTGAACAGTCGATAAAAGGATAAAAAAACAGCTTTGAATTTATTTCAAAGCTGTTTTTTGTTTGTTAAATGTAAAGAGATTATTTTCTCTTAAAAACAGTTATGTCTGTAAGAGTTTCACCATTATATTCCTGTTTATATACAGATGTCATAGTGTTACCATTATCAGAAAAAGTAATGCTTGTGTTAGATGATTCACCATTATAGGTTCTTGAATAAACTCCATTTCCTTTGTTAGTCCATGTTGCAGAAAGCTCATCCTCTATAACACATTTGTCCTCAATAGACTCATATGATATCGAGTTAAAGGTTCCGTTTTCGTTAAAAGTAACAGAAGATTTTTTTTCACAGTCACTTGCTTCTATGCCTTCTTCAGAAAACTTATACCAAGTACCCACTATAGGATCTAAGTTTTCATCGTCAGAAGAGCAAGCGAATAAGCTAAACATAGCAATTGTTAAAACTAAAATTTTTTTCATAGTTTAAGGTTTAAAATTTGTCGCGAAAATAGTAAAGTTACTCGTTAGAAAAAAAGAAATTAATTGTTAGTTTTTTTATCCTCCTCAATCAACTCTTGTTCGTATTTATCCCACGATTTTTTAGTTCTTACTTTTTTATAATAACGGATACCAATCATTAATAATACTCCAAATAAGATAATTCCTACCACGCCCCAAATCCAGTTAATAGCACTTTTTAAAACGACTAAAAATACAACAGCGAATAAAATTACAGTTGGAATTTCATTAAACATGCGAAGTTTATTAGGTGTGTATTTAATCTCATCACGTTGTAGTTCTTTGTAGATTTTATGGCAAAATCCGTGGTAAAAATACAGTGCTAATACAAAGGCTAATTTTACATGCATCCACGGCATTTTTAAATAATAAGGGTTTTTATATAGCATCCAAAAAGCAAAAAAACTCGCTAAAAATAAAGAAGGCCAAGTAATAATGTACCATAAACGTTTAGACATTAACTTGTATTGGGTCTGTAATATAGATTTAGCAGGTTCGTCTTTTTTTTCTGCCTCTACATGGTAAATAAACAGACGACCTATGTAAAATAATCCTGCAAACCAAGTTACTACAAATATGATGTGTAATGCTTTTACGTATAAAAAGTCCATAATTAGTTATTATTGAAATCGTTAATCCATCCTGCTAAAACATTTACCCATTCATCATCATCATTAATACAAGGAACCGTGTGAAATTCTTCACCACCTGCTTCTAAAAATTCATGTTTACCTTCCATAGCTATTTCTTCTAAAGTCTCTAAACAATCAGAAACAAAAGCGGGAGTTACAATAGCTAATTTTTTAATGCCGTCTTTTTCAGCTTTATTAACAATTGTTCTATCGGTATATGGTTGTAGCCAAGGATCAACACCTAAACGAGATTGGAATGAGGTAGAAACTTTGTTCTCATCTAAACCTAACTCGGAAATCACATTTTTGGTTGTTTGATAACATTGGTGACGGTAACAAAACTTGTGTGCTTCAGAAGGAGTGTTACAACAACTTAAATTTCCTGCTTCAGGGTTACAGTGTGATTTTGTAATGTCAGATTTTCTAATGTGTCGCTCAGGTACTCCATGATAAGAGAATAAAATATGGTCGTAATCTTTATCAGCTAAATAATCTTTAATACTATTTGATAAAGCTTTGATGTATTCTGGTTTGTTGTAAAATGCTGGAACATCAGTAATCTTCATTGTAGGAAAGAATTCCTTTCTTAACTCTTCGGCTAAAGCCAAAATAGTTTCAGTAGTTGCCATAGCAAACTGAGGGTATAATGGAACTAACAAAACTTCAGTAACACCTTTATCGTGCAATTCCTGTAATCCACTTTTGATTGATGGATTTCCGTAGCGCATTGCCAAAGCAACAGGAAGTTCTGTTTTTGCTTGTACCTTGTTTTGTAAACGTTCTGATAGTACAATTAAAGGAGAACCTTCTTCCCACCAAATTTTTTGATATGCTTCAGCAGATTTCTTAGGGCGTGTATTTAAAATAATACCTTTCACAATAAAAGTACGTAACCAATAGGGAACATCAATTACACGTTCGTCCATTAAAAATTCACCTAAGTACTTTTTAACATCTTTAGGGTTTGTACTTTCTGGTGATCCAAGGTTTACTAATAAAACTCCTTTCATATTTTGGCTGAATTTATTTCAGAATCTTTTTATTTAATTGGTTTGTTGTTTCATATAGAGCAATAGCTAAACTATGAATTACATTCATGCTAGAATTACGACCGTACATCTGTATATCTACTGTTGCGTCTACTGAGTTGACATTTTCTATACCATTTCTTTCGCTACCCAAAAGTAATACAATTTTAGAATGTGAAGTGAAATCATAATCGCTAATGTTTATACTTTCATCGGTAATTTCAATACCAATAATAGTATTTCCTTCTTCTTTTAATTGTTGAATAAGTTGTTCAAAATTCCCATAAGTATCATATGGTATTTGTTGAATAGTATTTCGAGCAGTTTTCTTAACAATTCTGTTATCTATAGCAGGAGAACTTTCATGTAAATAGATTTTAGACACTCCAAAACTTTCAGAAATACGAAAGCACATTCCTATATTCTCAGGAGTACGGATAGCATCACATACAATAGTTACTGGAAAATCTTGCTGATTGTTTTTTGTATCGTAATGAGTTAGTTGCTTCATTTTTAAGTCTTTTTATTGTAGTAAACTCATTACATATTGTTTAGGAGTCGTGCCAAACTTCTTTTTAAAAGCGGAAATAAAGTGACTAGAGGTACTGTATCCTACTTGTAAGCCAACCTCATTTACATTGTATTGATTACTTTCTAATAGTTTACGGGCATGATCCATTTTGTAATCAAATAAAAAGCTATAAACAGTATCGCCATAAATTTGTTTGAATCCTTCTTTTAACTTTTTTAAGTTTAAACCTACTTCATTCGCTAAATCTTGCAGACTAGGCGGTTCACTCATTCTGGAAATGATAATATCTTTTGCTTTTCTAATCTTTAAAACTTCTCGGTCATCAACTAAAAATGGGCAATACTCTTCATTGGTGTTTTCGCCACTATCAAAATGTAAACTTAGGAGTTCATATGTTTTTCCTTTTATATAAAGGTCTCGCATAGAACTTTGGTTCTTAGCCGTTAAAATTTGTTGAAGGACTAATAAAACATTAGCATTTATTTCTGCATTGTCGTAATACTTTTTGTTTTTATTGTTCTCACTTAAAAAAGGAATGTAACTAGCCTCTTTAGAAAAAAAAGTATGGAATTTTTCGATTGATATCAATACAGATACCAAAGAGGTTTTTGGTAAAATTTCTAAATTGATAGGTAAATCTTGTTGTGGATTGTATAGGAATATTGAATGCTTGTCTAAAACATTAAAAGTATAACTGTTGTTGTTAAAATGAAATTTGCAATTGCCTTTAACACAGTAATGTAGTTGTATGTAAGAGTTGTCAATATCTCTTTTAAAAAACTCTGTTTCGTCAGAGTTATTTTGGAATTTTAGCACAAAAAAACCTTGTTCAATGGGAACTTCTCTAAATGTACTTTCTGCGATGTTTTTTGACATGGATTCAGTGGTTTGTATAAATCTTGCTATTTAGAATGATTCTAAAATAAAATGTTTCTCCTAGTCTATTTTACTGCAAAAATACACTTTTGTGTAAGTTTTTAAGGTGTTTTTAAGCGAAAAAACGAATAGCGACATTAAAAGTTCTTTTAGCGATACTTTTTTTTGTTCAATATTTATATTTTTGACCGACTTTTTGAAGAAGACTCAATGACAGTAGAAAATAAACATCATAGTAATTTATACAACATAGGCGTTAGTTATAAAAAAGCTGATGCTGCGATTAGGGGGAAATTTAGTATTTCTAAAGAAAATCAAATACAACTTTTAGAAGAAGCAAAACAAAAAGGAATAGACGGTATTTTTGTGTTGTCTACTTGTAATAGAACTGAAGTGTGTGGTTTTGCAGAACACCCTTTTCAGTTAATAAGTATGTTGTGTAAATACTCAAACGGTTCGGTAGAAGAATTTGCAAACGTATCAAACGTATATAAAAATAAAGAAGCTATTAACCATTTGTTTAGAATGGGAACAGGGTTGGATAGCCAGATTTTAGGAGATTACGAAATAGTAGGGCAGTTACGCCAAGCATTTAAACAAGCTAAAGAAGTAGGAACTACAAATGCATATTTCGAACGTTTACTAAATCATGTAATGCAAGCAAGCAAGCGAGTTAAGAATGAAACGAAATTAAGTTCTGGAACCACTTCAGTATCGTACGCTGCTATTCAGTACTTAATTAATAACTTACCAGGTTACAACTCGAAAAATGTTTTAGTATTTGGTTTAGGTAAAATGGGAAAACACACCTGTAAAAACCTAGCGGAGTACACACAAAATAAATCGGTAAGCTTAATTAATAGAACCGAAGAAAAAACAGAGGAATTTGTAAAAGATCACAGTTCAATTAGAAAAGCGTCGTATTCAAACTTAGCAGAAGAGGTTCAAAACAGTGATGTGTTAATTGTTTCTACGGGAGCTAGTTTTCCTACTATAACAAAAGAACATGTTCCGACAGATAAAGATTTGTTGATTTTAGATTTATCTATGCCTGCGAATGTGTCAAAAGAAGTTACAGACTTAGGTAATGTAACAGTGGTAAATGTTGATGACCTTTCAAAAATAACTGATGAAACATTAGCGATACGTCAGCAAGAGGTACCTCTAGCAGAAGCGATTATTGATACACATAATCAAGAATTTCAAGAATGGTTAAATCATAGAAGGTTTACTCCAGCAATTACAGCTTTAAAAGAATCATTACAAACCATTCAACAAGGAGAAATAGCTTTTCACAAGAAAAAAATTAAAAATTTTGATGAAGAACAAGCAGAGATATTAACATCAAGATTTATTCAAAAAATAACCACACAGTTTGTTAAACACTTAAAAGACGAAGAGACTTCAGTAAATACAAGTATTGAAGTAATGGCTAAAGTGTTCGGAGCAAATTTACAATCCATCCATGCAGAAGATAATTAGAATAGGTACACGTGATAGCCAATTGGCTATGTGGCAAGCAAAAAAAGTTCAAAAACTTTTAGAAGAATTAGGTCATCAAACTCAATTAATCCCCGTTAAAGCAACGGGTGATTTAGTTTTAGATAAACCCCTTTACGAACTAGGAATCACAGGGATTTTTACTAAAAATTTAGATATAGCCATGTTAAATGGTGATATTGATATTGCGGTACATTCTATGAAAGATGTTCCTACGGTATTGCCAGAAGACATTATCCAAGCAGCAGTTTTAAAGCGTGCCAATTACAACGATATTTTGTTGTTAAAAGATAACGAAGAGTTTATGTCACAACCTAACGGAGTGATTGCTACAGGTAGTTTACGAAGAAAAGCGCAGTGGTTAAACCGTTACCCAACTCATACAGTAGAAGGTTTACGCGGAAATGTAAATACACGTTTACAAAAGTTAGAAGATAACGATTGGAACGGAGCTATTTTTGCAGCGGCTGGACTAGAAAGAGTTGGTTTACGACCACAAGGAGCGGTAAACCTAACATGGATGATTCCTGCACCAGCACAAGGAGCAATAATGATTACAGCGTTAGATAAGGACGAAGAAATCAAAGAAATTTGTGCTGAGTTAAACGATAAAGACACAGAAACTTGTACAGGGATTGAACGTGAGTTCTTAAACCGTTTAGAAGGTGGTTGTACAGCGCCAATTGGGGCTTTAGCTTTTATAAATGAAAAGGAAGAAGAAATTAATTTCAAAGGAGTTTTGCTAAGTAGAGATGGTAAGAAAAAGATTGAAGTTAGTAAGAAAGTAAAAGTTGGTAAACATAAGTACGTAGCAAAAGATTGTGCTAATTATGTGATTGATAAAGGAGGAAAGCTAATGATGATGGAAGATGAGGGAATTGAAAAAGAGTTTTCAATCTATTCGACTAAAAAATTATCAGAAGCACAGAAAAAATTATTACCAACACACATGGCTGTGAATGACAGTGATTTTATAAAAATCCGTTTTAACAGAATTGCACCTAAAGTAATTAAGCAAGAAATTGAAAATGTAATTATCACTAGTAAAAATGGGGTAGAAGCAATTTTAAATTCATTTACTTCAGATGAATTACAATTCAAAAATATTTATTGTGTTGGTAGAAGAACAAAAAAGTTAATCGAGCAACGTATAGGGAAAGTAGCACATTCAGAAAGAAATGCTAAGAGACTATCTGACTACTTATCAAAAGAATTAAAAGGTCAAGAAGTAACGTATTTCTGTAGTGATTTACGTTTAGACACACTTCCAATACTTTTAAAGGCAAAAGGGATTGCTGTTAATGAAGTAGAAGCTTACAAAACAATGTATAGTCCATCAAAAGTTGATGAAAAAGTAAACGGAGTATTATTTTACAGTCCATCAACAGTTGAAAGTTATATGGAAAAAAATACAGCGAATAAAATAGCTTTTTGTATTGGTGATACTACCGCTAATGAAGCCAAGAAACATTTTAAAGAAGTACAAATAGCAAAGATGCCAACAGTAGAAAGTGTACTAGAGTTGGTAAATTTACATTTTGTAAAAAAGTAAAAGAATGTTAGTAGATTTAAAAAATATTTCTAATTTATTTAGAATACCTAATGATGTAAAGAAAGTTTTATTAGTCAGTATTTTAAATTTAATTTTATTTCATTACCCATTATATAGGTTTACGATTAGCAAGTTAGATACTTCTAACCCGAAAAATATTTTCTTTGTAGCAAGTCTTACTGTTTTTACATTAGTATTTAACTTTATCGTTTTTTATTTATTACTTTTTTTATTTAGAACAGTAGGAAAGTGGTTGTTAATACTTGTGTTTAATATTAGTGCAATAGCTGTTTACTTTATAAATAATTATGGTGTAGTGTTAAATAGAGGAATGATTAGTAATGTATTTAACTCAAAACTAGAAGAAGTGAATGGTTTTTGGTCGGTTAGTTTATTTGTGTATATATTATTTTTAGGAATCATCCCAAGCGTTTTTATTTATAAAATAAAGTTTGCCGACTTTAAGCTGAAAAACTTTTTAACCTATTTATTAGTATCCACTATTATTCTTACCTCATTTACTTATGCAAATAAGTCTAACTGGTTGTGGATTAATAGGAATTTAAGAAGTGTAAGAGCAATAGCTATGCCATGGTCGTATATTTTAAATACAGCAAGATATTACTCTCATAAGAATAAGGAAAGTAAAAAAGAAATCTTATTACCTCTAGGTAGAAGCATTAAAGAGGGAAACAAAAGTGTTATAGTATTGGTAATAGGAGAGTCGGCAAGAAGTAAAAACTTTTCTTTATACGGTTATGAAAAAAATACGAATCCACTACTTTCAAAAATAGATGAGGTATATAAATTTAAGGCAAATTCTAGTTATACTTATACTAGTGAAGGTGTTAAGTCTATTTTGTCGTATAAGAAAAGTAGAGAGTTATATGAGTTTTTACCAAGTTATTTATACAGAAATGATGTTGATGTTTTCTGGAGAACTACTAATTGGGGAGAACCTAAAATTAAAACTAACATTTATCAAAAAAGAGAAGATTTAGTTAAATTATCAAGTTCACAAAATCCTAATTATGACGAAGTATTATTAAGCGGGTTGAAAGAGCAAATAGAATCTAGTAAAAAAGATAAAATTTTTATTGTTTTACATACGTACACAAGTCATGGACCTGAATATTATAAAAAATACCCAAAAAAATTTAATAAGTTTACACCTGTATGTACTGAACCAGCTCTTAAAAAATGTGATAAAGTAGAATTGGTTAATGCTTATGATAATACTGTACTTTATACTGATTATATATTATCATCTTTAATTAAAGAGTTAAAAGAACTCAAAGAGTATAAATCATCTATGATTTATATTTCAGATCATGGTGAATCTTTAGGTGAGGAAGGATTATATATGCATGGACTTCCAAATTCAATGGCACCAAAAGAACAATTTGAAATTCCGTTTATAGTATGGACGTCATCAGCCAAAATAAAAGAAAATAAAGAAAACGAAGTTTTATCACAGTATTATATATTTCATAGTGTGTTAGATTTTTTTAATATCTCCAGTCCAATTTATGATCGAGATAAGAGTATCTTTCAAAAATAAAAAATGAAATTACATAAAGTAAATAACTTGAGTAATGTTTAGAACACGAAGACTTAGAAAAACAGAAGGAATCCGAAGGTTGGTAAGAGAAAACAAACTATCGGTAGATGATTTTATATATCCTTTATTTATTGAAGAAGGAACAGGTATTGAAACTGAAATTCCTTCAATGCCAGGAATTAATCGTTATTCATTAGATACTATTTCTAAAGAATTAGATGAAGTCGTAGCGTTAAAAATCCCAGCAGTTTTGTTATTTGGAATCCCATCTAAAAAAGATGATGAGGGAACTGAAACTTGGAATGATAACGGAATTATGCAACAAGCTATCCGATTCATAAAAAAGAACTATCCAAGTTTATATGTAATTACAGATGTATGCTTTTGCGAGTACACATCACACGGTCACTGTGGTGTGATACACGATAATGATGTAGATAACGATGCGACGTTAGTAAATTTAGCAAAACAAACAGTTTCACATGCGAAAGCAGGAGCAGATATGGTAGCACCGTCAGGAATGATGGACGGAGCAATCGCTATGATGCGTGAATCATTAGATAATACAGGTTATGCAAACTTGCCTATCATGGGATATTCTGTAAAATACGCATCAGGATTTTATGGGCCTTTTAGAGAAGCAGTAGATTCGGCGCCATCGTTTGGAGATAGAAGAACCTATCAAATGGATCCTTCTAATAGAGATGAAGGGTTGCGTGAAGCTACTTTTGACGATGAAGAAGGAGCAGATATTTTAATGGTAAAACCAGCCTTATCATACTTAGACATCATTAGAGATTTAAAAAATAATTTCGATCGACCTATCGCTTGCTATAATGTAAGTGGGGAATATTCGATGGTAAAAGCAGCTGCTGAAAAAGGATGGATTGATGGTGAAAAAGTAATGATGGAAAGTTTACTATCTATGAAAAGAGCAGGAGCTGATATTATCATTACCTATTTTGCCAAAGAAGCAGCGAGAGTTTTAAGTAGATAAAATATGAAACAATCAATAGTACATATAGCTTTAGTAGTAAGAGATTATGATGAAGCAATTGAGTTTTATACTAAAAAACTAAGTTTTACTTTGATTGAGGATACATATCAGCCAGAACAAGATAAAAGGTGGGTTGTTGTTGCTCCACCAAACTCAAAAGGAACTTCTATATTATTAGCTAAAGCTTCTAAAGAGGAACAAAATAATTTCATAGGAAATCAAACAGGAGGAAGAGTTTTTCTTTTTTTAAATACAGATGATTTTTGGAGGGATTATAACGAAATGAAAGCTAAAGGTATTGAGTTTGTTAGAGTTCCTAAAGAAGCTGAATATGGAACTGTAGCAGTGTTTAAAGATTTATATGGGAATTTGTGGGATTTATTACAATCAAAATAAACAATATACTCATAAATAAAATAATTATAATAGATAACTAAAGTAAGTTATGGAATTCAAAAAATCACAAGAGTTATATAATAAAGGACTAGTAAACTTAGTTGGAGCGGTAAACTCTCCAGTACGTGCGTTTGCATCTGTAGGAGGGAATCCTTTATTTATAAAAAAAGCGAAAGGAAGTAAAATTACGGATGTAGATAATAATTCATACATCGATTTAGTATTGTCTTATGGTCCAATGATTTTAGGTCATCGTCATAAGAAAGTAGAAAAAGCTATTAGAAAAGCCTTGAAAAAGGGATACTCGTTTGGAGCATCAACGAAGGAAGAGATCAAGTTAGCAAAAATAGTTTGCGATGCTTTCCCAGGAATGGACAAAGTACGTTTTGTAAACTCTGGTACTGAGGCGGTATTAAGCGGGATTCGTTTAGCGAGGGCGTATACAGGAAAAGACAAAATAATCAAGTTTGCTGGTTGCTACCACGGACATCAAGATGCTTTATTAGTGGCAGCAGGTTCAGGTTTAGCTACGTTGAGTTTACCAGGAAGTAAAGGAGTGCCGGAAGGAGCTGTAAAAAATACGTTAATTGCTAATTACAATGATTTAGAAAGTGTAAAAGCACATTTTGAAGCTCATGATGATATTGCAGGAGTTATTTTAGAACCTGTTGCAGGAAATATGGGAGTAGTAACTCCACAAAATGATTTCTTAAAAGAATTAAAAGAGTATGTAAACTCAAAAGGAGCCTTGTTGATTATTGATGAGGTAATGACAGGTTTTCGTTCTAAGTTTGGAGGAGCACAAGAAGTATTAGGTGTTAAAGCTGACATTACTTGTCTAGGAAAAGTAATTGGAGGTGGATTTCCAGTAGGTGCGTATGGAGCACGTAATGAAATTATGGAAACGGTAGCTCCTTTAGGAGGAATGTATCAAGCAGGAACTTTGTCAGGGAATCCAATTGCCATGGCGGCGGGAATTTCAACTTTAACAGAATTAAAGAAACAAAATCCATATGAAAAGTTTAATGAGATTGCTCAAATCATTGAAGTTTTCTTGTTAGAATCAGCAAAAAAGCACGGAGTTGAAATTACAGTTAACCGATTTGGTTCAATGATTAATCCATTCTTCACCAACAAAAAAGTAATTAATTTTGAAGATGCACAAACTTCTGATACGAAGAAATATGCAACTTTCTTTTGGGAAATGACTAAAAATGGAGTGTTTTTACCACCAAGTCAATTTGAAGCTTGGTTCTTATCATCAGCTTTAACGGAAAATGATATTCAAAAGATCGCTAACGCCATTGATAAGTCGATGGAAGCGGTTGCTGGCTTATAGAGGTTAGCTTTTAGCTATTAGAAAAAAGAAAATGAGGAATTTTAGAAACTTAGATATTTGGAAACAAGGGATTGAGATTGTAAAGTTGATTTATAATCTTTCAGAAAGATTGCCCTCTGAAGAAAAGTTTGGCTTAAGAAGTCAAATAACTAGAGCCGCAGTTTCTATCCCTTCGAATATTGCTGAAGGAGCTAGTAGAAATAGTGAAGTTGAGTTTAAAAGGTTTTTAGAAATTTCAATAGGTTCGCTTTTCGAGATAGAAACACAATTAGTAATAATTGAAGAACTAGGTTTTATTTCTTCTAAAGAATTAAAACCAATTTTTGAATTGTTAGAAAAAGAAACAAAGATGATAAACTCATTAATTAATAAAATAAAAACTAAAAGCAAGAGCCAAGAGCTAACAGCTAATAGTTAATAGCTATAACATGATAAAAAACGATTTATTTTTAAGAGCTTTAAAAGGAGAAACAGTTGATCGTCCACCAGTATGGATGATGCGTCAAGCAGGGAGATACTTACCAGAATTTATGGAAATTCGTGAAAAGTACGATTTCTTTACACGTTGTAGAACTCCAGAATTAGCCTCAGAAATTACAGTGCAACCAATTCGTAGGTACGGAATGGATGCTGCTATATTGTTCTCAGATATTTTAGTAATTCCACAAGCAATGAATATTGAAGTGGAGATGAAGCCTAATTTCGGCCCCTATTTACCAAACCCAGTAAGAGATAAAAAAGGGTTGGATAGCGTAATTATTCCTGATGTAAACGAAGAATTAGGCTACGTAATGGACGCTATTAAAGCAACCAAAGAAAAGCTGAATGATGAGGTCCCATTAATAGGTTTTGCGGGGTCACCATGGACAATTTTATGTTACGTTGTACAAGGTCAAGGATCTAAGAACTTTGATAAAGCAAAAGAATTTTGTTTCACGCAACCAGTTTTGGCACACGAATTGCTTCAGAAGATAACAGATACCACAATTGCTTATTTAAAAGAAAAGGTAAAAGCAGGTGTAAATGCTGTACAAGTTTTTGATTCTTGGGGAGGTATGTTATCTCCAACCGACTATCAAGAGTTTTCATGGCAATACATGAATCAAATAATAGAGGCATTAAAAGATGATGCTCCAGTTATTGCTTTTGGTAAAGGGTGTTGGTTTGCCTTACATGAAATGGCACAATCAAATGCCTCAGCTTTAGGAGTAGACTGGACGTGTTCAGCAAGAAATGCACGCTATTTAACAGGAGGGAATATTACCTTACAAGGTAACTTTGATCCTTCTCGATTGTTGTCTCCACCTGCAGAAATAAAAAAGATGGTACACCAAATGATAAATGAGTTTGGTAAAGACAAATATATTGTTAACTTGGGGCACGGAATTTTACCGAATATTCCGCTAGAGAATGCAAAAGCATTTATAGATGCGGTTAAAGAGTATAAAGCCGATAGATAACCCCCTTTAAATAATTAAAAATGAAGAAATTATCTTTTGTTTTGATGTGTTTTTTAACAACTGTTATTTTCGCACAAAATAAAACGTATTACAATTTTGCAGTAAACAATTGTGTAGAAGAAAATACCGAAGGTTTGATTGATAAGTGCATTAAAGGCTCTTATTTGTTAAATTATAACTTTACTACGATGGATAGTAAAGCGGTAAGTACAGACAAAATTAACAAGCCCATTGTGCTTATAGCCAACGCTACTTGGTCAGCTCCTTGTTGGGGAGATGTACCAGCTTTGAACAAAATGGTTGAAAAGTATAATGACCAATTAGAGTTTGTTATGATTTTTTGGGACAAAGAGGCTAAAGTTAAAAGAATGGCTGAAAAACTAGACAAGAGAATTAAGCTAGTACCTGCAAGAGAAATAGATAAAGTTAAAAAAGGTTATTTAGATATCAGTGGTTTTGTTCACAAGCTAGATTACCCAACAGCCTATTTAATTAATAAAGACAAGCAATTTGTTAATATTAAAAGGGGGGCTGCAACACCTACGAAAGAAGTAGGTTGGGATAAAGTTAACGAAATCAACACAAAGAATTTTGAAGACTTTTTAGCACCAATTTTAAAATAAATTGATTCAACAATATTTCATAGACCTCTTTCTTTATTGAAAGAGGTTTTTTATTTTCACAAAAAAAAATATGATACAAAATATTCTAAAAGGAGTTAAAGCTTATTTTGGAGCTTTTGGAATGATTTCAAAATTAAAACTATGGAAGTATTTTATTATTCCGATGCTTATAAGCCTGTTGACAGCAACATTTGTTGGTTTTATGGCGTATACATTATCCGATAATATTGGACACTACGTTGCTAATTTTTGGAAATGGGAGTTTGGTAAACAAACCTTTGAGATAATCAGTACTTTTATAAGTGGTTTGTTAATTGTGGTTGTAGGATTGGTGTTATATAAGCATATAGTAATGGCGTTATCGGCACCTTTTATGAGTCCTGTTTCAGAGAAAATAGAGGATCATCTTAGAGGAGAAGATCATAAACACAGAATTACTTCTTTTCAAGAACAATTAATTAGAGGTATACGAATAAACCTTAGAAACTTAACTAGAGAGCTCTTATTGACAATTCCTATCTTATTATTAGGATTAATTCCTGTGATTGGTATTGTTTCAACTGTGTTACTATTTTTAATGCAAGCATATTATGCTGGATTTGGAAATATGGACTATACACTTGAACGTCATTTTAAATACAGAGAAAGTATCAATTTTGTAAAAGAAAACAAAGGATTAGCTATAGGAAATGGAGTTGTATTTATGCTATTTTTATTAATTCCTGTTGTTGGAGTAATTCTGGTATTACCATTATCAGTAACCGCAGCAACTACAGAAACTATTAAGAAAATACAGCTTGAAAAATTACCAGAATAAGTACTTTTGCACTTCAATATTTAATAGCATGAAAGATAAATTTTACGCCTATATTCAACAGTTACAAGACACCATAACTTCTAAATTAGAAGTTATTGATGGTAAAGCCAAGTTTCAAGAAGATTTATGGGAGCGAACAGAAGGTGGAGGAGGTAGGACTCGTGTTATTGAAAATGGAAATATTTTTGAAAAAGGAGGAGTAAACATATCTAAAGTTTTTGGTGAGTTACCTGAAGCATTAAGAAAGCAATTTGGAGTAGAAAGTGGAGATTTTTTTGCTTGCGGATTAAGTTTAGTAATACATCCAAAGAATCCGTTTGTGCCAACCGTACATGCTAACTGGCGTTATTTTGAAATGTATGATGGAGATGGAAACATTGTTACACAATGGTTTGGAGGCGGACAAGATTTAACTCCGTATTATTTATTTGAAGAAGATGCGATACATTTTCATACTATTTGTAAAGAAGCTTGTGATAAGCACCACCCAGACTTTTATCCAAAATTTAAAGAAACTTGTGATAACTATTTCTGGAATGCACACCGAAATGAAGCACGCGGCTTAGGAGGTTTGTTCTTTGACTACTTAAAAGAAACTGAAGAGTTTTCGATGCAAGATCGATATGATTTTGTTACCGAAGTAGGAAATAGTTTTTTAAACTCCTATGTGCCGATTGTTGAAAAAAGAAAAGACATAGAGTATACTAAAGAACATAAAGACTGGCAAGAAGTACGTCGTGGTCGATATGTAGAATTTAATTTGGTACACGATAGAGGAACGCTATTTGGTTTAAAAACTAACGGACGGATCGAAAGCATTTTAATGAGTTTACCACCCACAGTGCAATGGAAATATAATCACCATCCAGAAGAAGGTTCAGAAGAAGCTAAATTGTTAGAAGTTTTAGCAAAACCTAAAAACTGGGTGTAGCTTTAAGCCTATCTCCAAACAACATTTTTCTTAGTAAGTTCATTATTCACATTATGAATGTGGAAAAGACGTGCTTTTAATAGCAGTTTTCTTCCATCCATAGTTCGTGTATACACTAATTTAGATTTACCAAGATGTTTGTTCCAGCAAGATTGAAAAGCTTGACATTCTTTTTTACGAACACTAAAAATTTCTGGAACAGGAAAGAAGTTCTGCAATCTATCTTCCCATAATGGTTTTACCAGAACCAGGAGGCGCAACTATATGAAAATGATCATCCTGTATATGAGAGGAGAAGTTTTGTAGCACTTTTGCTTGATACGGTCTTCAGTCAAATAGGAAGTTAAGTTTGGTAATAGCTACGTTCAACAATTTTAAATTAGGTTAAAGAGTTCAAAAATAAAATTTTGAACTAACAAACGAAAGCCTAATTTGGTATTGGGTTATTCGTAATAATATTTGTTTTTTACAGAGATAACAATAATCTATATGTGGTTTTTAAGAGTTGAATTGAGGATAATTTAATCAATAAAGGAGAAAACAAAAATATTTAACGCATAAAATCATGAAAAAATCGTTGCTTTTTAGTAACTTCGCAAGCGTTTAAAATTATACACTATGGCTAGATACGAATTGAAGTTGCCTAAAATGGGCGAAAGCGTTGCAGAAGCAACAATTACTTCTTGGGTAAAAGAAGTTGGAGAAACTATTGATATAGATGATACCGTTGTTGAAGTAGCTACAGACAAAGTAGATAGCGAAGTACCTAGTGAAGTTGAAGGAACCTTAGTTGAAATCTTATTCGAAAAAGATACTGTTGTGCAAGTAGGTGAAACTATTGCAATTATAGAAACGGAAGGAGAAGAAGGAGCAACAACTGATGGGCTTAAGAAAGAAGAGGTTACGCCAGAAACTGTAACAGTAATTGAGAAAACAGTTGAAGTAGCTAAAGAAACAGTAGCTGCTACGATTGATACTTCATCAAGTGATCGTTTTTACTCTCCATTAGTGAAGAGTATTGCACAAACTGAAGGAATATCTGTTGAAGAGTTAGAAACTATTCAAGGAACAGGTAAAGAAGGTAGAGTTACTAAAAATGATATTTTATCATATATAGAAAATAGAGGAAGTCAGCCAAAAGTTGCAGCACAAGCTTCAGTAGAAAAGAAGCCAGCACCTCAATCAACACCAGCACCAACTCCAGTTTCATTAAGTGGTCAAGATGAAATTATAGAAATGAGCCGTATGGGGAAATTAATCTCTAAACATATGGTTGATTCTATTCAAACATCAGCACACGTACAATCGTTTATTGAAATTGATGTAACTAATATTGTTAATTGGAGAAATAAGGTTAAAAATGCTTACCAGCAAAGAGAAGGAGAGAAGTTAACGTTTACACCAATATTTATGCAAGCTGTGGCTTCTACAATTAAGAAGCACCCAATGATAAATATTTCTGTTAATGGTGATAAAATCATTAAAAGAGGAAATGTAAATTTAGGAATGGCAGCAGCGTTACCTGACGGAAATTTAATTGTACCAGTAATTAAAAATGCTGATATGTTGAATTTAGTAGGTATGACTAAGCAAATAAATGATTTAGCAACTAGAGCTCGTGCTAATAAGTTAAAACCAGATGAAATTCAAGGAGGAACTTATACGGTAACTAATGTTGGAAGTTTTGGAAGTATTACAGGTACGCCAATAATAAACCAACCTCAAGTGGCTATTTTAGCTTTAGGAGCTATTGTTAAAAAACCTGCAGTTATTGAAACTCCAGAAGGAGACTTTATAGGAATTCGTCATAAGATGATTGTTTCTCATTCATACGATCATAGAGTGGTAAATGGAGCCTTAGGAGGTATGTTTATTAAAACATTAAAAGAAATTTTAGAATCTTGGGATGTAAATCAAGATTTTTAAAAAAAAGAGATATTATTTTAAAAGGCTTAGGTGTTCACCTAAGCCTTTTTTATTTTTAGCTATATTAGCTACTTTAAACTATTAATAGAAATCAAAAAAAAAGATAAAAAAAATTTTAATAGCACTTTTGTTAGGTGTAACAATGGTAAGTACAGCACAAGAAAAAGTGTTACTTCGTTTAAATTATGAAAAAGGACAAAAGTATACTATGGACATGAAAATGGCTCAGGTAATAGGTGTTGGAGTAATGACGAATAATATGCATATTCAAATGAAGTATAACATAACCAGTGTTTCAGATGATACATATGAAAGTAGTTCTAAAATTACAAAAATGGCAATGGATATGAAACAAGGTGGTGTACCAATATCTTACGATTCAACTAAAAAAGATGAAGAACTAGATGAAGCAGGTAAAATGATGAAATCTAGAATACAACCAATGTTATCAGCTACAATTATAACAAAAGGAGATAACTTAGGAAATATTTTAGAAACAAAGGTTGAGCCTAGTAATATTAAACAAGCAAAAGATTTTTCAAAGCAATCAAATAGTGTGATTTATCCTAAAGAAGCAGTTGCAGTAGGAGATACTTGGACAAAGACTAAGAATGAAGGAGCAATGAACTTCAGCTTTACCTATAAAGTTAAATCAATTTCTTCTGAAAATGTTTTAATAGATATTTCAGGAAAAGTTACAGGAGCAGCTGATGGAAATATTACAGGAGCTATGGATATAGATAGAGGTTCAGGTATGCCCTTAGAGTCAAACATTAATATGACAATGAAGATTCAAGGACAAGACGCAACAACAAATATGACTGCTAAGTTTACTAAAGGTTAAAAATAGAATACATACTTATTTAAAAAGCTCAGAATTTATTCTGAGCTTTTTTTGTAAAAAAAAATAGTTAAAACACTTGTTTTAAGTGTCTTAAAATTTGTTAATTTTGTAAAACTCTCATTATACTTCTCACAAAGGGGCTAGTTTATAACATATTTTTTAAGCAAACCCATAATTACTTTTTTAATCATAACTAAAACTTAACTATTATGAAAACAGTTAAACTTAAGCTATTAATGGGGTTTCTATTATTCATGGTTATTCCATCAACTATCTTTTCGCAAGAAGAGAATCAACGTCCTGAGTATATAACTGTCACAACGGGGCACTGGAACTTAAATTATGAAAATTTTGATAAAGGAGAATGGATTGCTGTAGAAAAAGAATTTTTAGATAAAGTTGTAAAAAAGAATGAGTTCATCTTAAGATCGTTTGTGTTTTTACATCGTTTTACACCAGATAATACAGAGATTATTTTTGTAACTACGTATTCTTCTTGGGATAATATTGATAAAGCTTACAAAAGAAGTGGTGAGTTAGCAAAAGACGCTTGGCCAGATAAAGATAAAAGAGCTGAATATTTTAAGAAAAAAGACGCATACTATACACATCATCATTCAGATGAAATTTATGCACCTATCGGAGGGGCAAAAATGTTAGAACCTACAAATAAAGAAATGATTTGGTTGATAGTAAAAGGGCATTTTGCATTTCCAGAAGATGGCTCTATGGAAGAGTTTGATGAATTATCTAAACAATATTTAGATAACGTTATTCAAAAAAATGAATTTATAAAAGGATTCTATCAACACGGACACGCTTGGGGGTCTGATAGAACAGAGTATACCAGAGCTTATGTAATAGAGTCAATGGGAGATTTAGATAAAATGGGAAAAAGAAGTAATGAGCTTTATAGAGAGCATTGGTCTGACGAAGCAAAAAGAAAAGAGTTTGGAAAGAAAATGAGTAAATATTTTACAGGTAAACATGGTGATTATATTTATACATCAGTACCGGAATTGACTAAATAAAAACTAACATAGAATAAAAGCTCAGAAATTTCTGAGCTTTTTTATTCTTTACAGATTAAATATGTTCAAATGTTTATATTATAGTGGTTTATGTAATTGTCAAAAAAAAGATAGTATGAAACAATTTATTATATTAATGATGTTCCTTGTTTTTTTATTAGGATGTCAAAATTCAGATAAAAAGAAAGAAAAAAGTTTAATCACTTCTACAAAAATGTGTGCTCCTGTTGTGTCAGACAGAGATTGGTACAATAGTAATAATAAAGCCCCCTTGTTTGACGGACTTGGAGATTTACACTACTCTATATCCACCAGTGATTCATTAGTTCAAAGATATTTTAATCAAGGTTTAATTTTGGCTTACGGTTTTAATCATGCTGAAGCAGCCCGTTCATTTTATTATGCTACAAAACTTAATCCTGAATGTGCTATGGCCTTTTGGGGTTATGCTTACGTACTTGGTCCTAACTATAATGCTGGTATGGAAAGCGACAACTACGAGCGTGCCTATGAGGCTATTCAAAAAGCAATAAAGTTGTCAGAAAAGAATGCAACCGAAAAAGAGAGATTGCTTATTGAAGCCCTTTCTAAAAGGTATGTAAATGAAACTGTCGATAACCGCTATCCATTAGACATGGCCTACGCCAATGCCATGAAAGTACTGTATGCCAAATATCCTAATGACTCTAATATAGGTGTATTTTATGCTGAATCATTAATGAATTTACACCCTTGGGATTTACAAGATAAAGAAGGTAAGGACAAGGAATGGACTCCAGAAATTATTACCACTTTAGAAAATATTATAGAAAAATACCCGAAGCATCCTGGAGCACATCATTTTTACATTCATGCGGTGGAAGCGTCAAAGACACCAGAACGAGCTTTAATAAGTGCGGAATTGTTTGATCAAGGACTAGTACCCAACGCAGGTCATTTGGTACATATGCCATCCCATGTGTATATCAGAACAGGTGATTATCATAAAGGTACCATGGCAAATATGCGATCTATAAAAGTAGATAGTGCTTATGTAACAACCTGTAATGCACAAGGAGTATATCCATTAGCATATTATCCTCATAACCAGCATTTCATGTCTGCTACAGCTACCCTCGAAGGGAATAGTAAGTGGGCTCTCTATGCGGCCGAATCTTTACAAAAAAACACTAATAAACAATTGATGAAAGAACCAGGGTGGGGTACTATTCAGCATTACTATACCATACCTTATTATGTTTATGTGAAATTTGGTAAGTGGGACGATATACTAAGTATAGAAAATGAACTACCAGATCTAGATTACCCGACAGCAATATTACATTATGCTAAAGGAATGTCTTATTTAAGGAAGGGGAATATGAAAGCTGCAAAAAGCGAACTCCAAGCCTTAGAAAAAATAGCCTCAAAAGAAGAGTTAAGAGAAATCACTGTTTGGGAAATCAATTCAGTATATGAATTGGTACAAATAGCCTATAAAGTTCTAAAAGCAGAAATACTTTCGCAAGAGAAAAACTATAAGCAAAGTATCGTTTTATTAAAAGAAGCTGTAGCTATTGAAGATGGACTAAATTATAATGAGCCACCTGATTGGTTTTTTTCTGTAAGACATCATTTAGGCGCAGTACAATTGGATGCTGAACAATATCTGGATGCGGTTAATACTTATAAACAAGATTTAAGAAATTTACCTAAAAATGGTTGGGCCTTAAAGGGACTCAGTTTAGCCTATTCAAAATTAGGAGACATACCTAACCAAAAAGAAACGGAAAAAAGATTTAATGAAGTATGGGAGACCGCTGATATTGAGTTGAAATCATCTGTCGTAAAGTGAGTTATAGATTGTAATATTGTTTTTGTTGTATTAAAGGTTAAAAGAGATGTGTTTTTAATCCTATAACTTCATTTTTTTTTATGAAAAAACCACCAATTCATATCTCGTGTAAGTTCATATCCTAATTTTTTATAAAGCTGAATTGCAGGGTTTCCTTTGTTAGTATGTAAAATAGGATGTTTTCCATCTTTTAAAATTTCTTTAGTAACGTGTTGAGAAAGCTGTTTGGCCAATCCTTTTCTGGTATATTCAGGATGAGTAACTACAGCACTAACTTCAATAAAATTATCAGTTTGCATACGTTGTCCAGTTACAGCAACAAGTTTATTATTTTTAAAAATTCCAAAATACTTACCCATATCAAACGTTCTTTTTCTATAATAACCAGGCATTACTAACCATACTAGATTATAAATTTCATCAACATGTTTTTCAGTTAACGGTATAATCTCTTCGGTAATATTAAAATCTGTTATGTTCTCTAATATCATTTGACAACCATCAATCTTTTTATACAGAAGGATTTTGTCTCTGTCGTAGGTAGGGATTTTATTTTCAGAAACTAAAAAGAATTGATCTGTAAGTTTTGAGTATTCATTTAAAGCTACTGTAGTTTTTGAAGCATCTGTAAAAGCACCGAATGGACAAATTGTAGGATTATAAAATTTTACATCATCATAATTAATAGCAAATTCTTCATGTGTTTCACACAACGAATGCCAAACAGGATTTTCAAGTTTATTATTCATTATAAATATTGGTTAAAGCAGTTTTTAAGCTTGGAAAAATAAAATTATAAGTGTTACCTGTTTTTTCAGAGGAGACTTTACTACCTTTTAATAAAATATAAGCCATTTCGCCAAAAGCAGTTTTTAAAATAAATGAAGGAGCATTCATTGGAAGTACTGGTTTATTAATACTTTTTCCAAGTAATTTTGTAAAACTTTCGTTGGTTTGATGTTCAGGAGCAACAGCGTTAAAAATACCATTAAAGTCTTTGTCTTCTATTGCTTTTGAATAGAGTTCACATAAATCATCAATATGAATCCAAGGCATATATTGTTTACCGTTTCCTAAGGCAGATAAAAATAAAGGAGTATTCATTTTTTGTAAAGCCCCTCCATTTTTTGAAAGAACGACACCAGTTCGTAAAATGGTTACAGGAATATCTATTTGTTCAAATTGAAGAGCAGCATCTTCCCATTTCATACAAATTTTTGAAATAAAATCATTTTCAGGTTTATCCTTTTCTGTAAAAACTTTATCAGAAGTAACAGCTCCATAATATCCTATACCAGATGCAGAAATTAATTTTTCAAGAGATACTTGGTATTCTTGTGCTTTATTGAATAGTAAATTAGCTGTTTTTACACGGCTATTAATTAATTCTTTCTTTCTTTCATTAGTCCATCGTTTATCAGCTATACCTGCTCCAGCCAAATGAATGATATAATTTACGTTAATAAAAGCATCTTTATCAATAAAACTTTCTTCAACATTCCAACGAAATTCATTGTTCTTTTTAGGTGTTCTGGTAAGAATGTTTACCACATGTCCTTTACTAGTTAACTTCTTAGTTAACTCTTTTCCAATTAAACCAGTTCCGCCTGTAATTAATATAGTAGCCATAGTACTCAAAAATAAACATTCATTTTTAAAGAAACTAAGAGAAGAAAGAAGAGGATTAAAAAATAATAGCTAGAGCCCTTGTAAAATAAGGAGGTTGTAAGCTTTTATAAAAAAAAGTTAAAAAAATAAAAACCAGCATTATCATTTTCTCGTAAGTAAGGTAGAATGAGTAATTAACTTTAAAATTTACAACCATGAAAAAAATGAAATTAATTATTGGAGCTAGCGCTTTTGCATTAATAGGATTAATGTTATTAGCAGCCGATCATATTGATGCTCCAGACGTAACAGGAGGGTCAAGTGATATTACAGACTTTTATGCTTTCCAAGGAGAAAATACAAGTAATCTTGTTTTTGTAGCAAACATTCAAGGATTACTAAGTCCATCAGCTACAGCATCAGCAAGTTTTGATGAAAATGTATTGATTGAATTTAATATTGATAACAACGATGATAAAGTTGAAGATTTAGTAATTCAAGCAATTCCAAGAGATGGAAAAATGTACTTTTTTGGTCCATACAATCCATCAACTACAGGTTTAAGTAGTACGTTGCCACAAGACGGGTCTGAGTATGGAGTTTCTATAACTCCTTACGGATCTAGTGCCATAGTTGGTAGTAAAGGAGGAATGCAATTTTTTGCAGGACCTAGAGACGACCCTTTCTTTATGGATTTTGCTCAATATGGTGAAATTATAGCTGGAAATGCAGGTGGTTTTAACGACCCAGGAGCAGACACTTTTGCGGGGACCAATGTATTATCAGTAGTAGTAGAAGTGCCAAAATCTATGATTGGAGGCTCAGGAACCATTAATACTTGGGTAGAAACAAAAACAAAGCAGTAGAAACAATCAACTTTAAAATTCAAAGACATGAAACTTAACAATATAAAAATCTTAGCAATTTCAATCCTATCAATTTTTGCTTTAGCAAGTTGTAGCGATGATAATAATATGCCACCAATGGCTTCTATTGATTTTTCAGGAAGCTATATGCAAAAAGATCAAATGGGTAGACCAGCGGTGAACACAGTTTTTGTAAACAGTGATATGAAAGATACATTTAATGTAACTATACCGTCAGAGCAAGGAGCAAATTTTGCTGCAATGTTTGAAACGAATTTAAAAGCATTAAGTCCAGCATATGCAAATGATGGAGATACCAATGCATTAGGTTTAGATGCTGCAACTTTTGCCAGTGTTTTAGCTACTGATGTGTTAACTGTTTCGTTAGATGGTACAACAACTTTTTATGATGGAACTAACGTGTTAACAGGTAGAGCTTTAGCAGATGATGTGATAACAGTTGAATTATTATTGATTTTCGGAGGAGAAGACTTTTCTGAAAACCCAACATTATCAAACGATAATGTAGATGCAAATGATAAAGACTTTTTAAGTTCTTTTCCATACTTGGCTAGTCCTTGGTAAAAAAGAAATGACTAAACCTCCTAAAATAAAAATTGGTTGCTTTTTAGCAACCAATTTTTAAACAAATTATTAACTAAAAATCCTTCTAAAATGAGAACTATTAAAATAATTATATGTGCTATTTTAAGTAGTACCATATTAAGTTGTACAACATCAAAAACAACAAAAGTAGCTAACCAAGAAGAGTACAATAAGTATTTACAAAATACAAAAACTACTTCAGAATCGTTAGCTCAAAAAGAATTAGATTTTTGGCAGAAAAAACTAAAGAATCAGCCAACACAATATCCGTATTTAAGTAAACTAGCGAAGGCTAATACATTACTTTTTTCAGAAAAGGGAAATATTTCTTACTTGATAGAAGCGGAAAAAAAACTACTAAAAATCAACAAAAAAACGAACTATAACAAAGCTTCATATTTACGATCATTAGCAAGAAACTATATCTCTCAGCATCGATTTAAAGAATCGTTAGAATTACTAAAAAAAGCTGAGGTAAATAGAGAGAACCTAAATGCTACTCAAAAAATGTTATTTGATGTTTATTTAGAATTAGGAACTCCACAAAAAGCTTCTGAATACTTAGCTAAAATTGAAGATTATTCTGATTTTGATTATTTAATAAGAGTTTCTAAATGGCATGATTATAAAGGAGATTTGTCTTCAGCAATTCGATTTATGGAAAAGGCCATGAAAAAAGCAGAAGAAGCTAATAATAAAGGTTTAAAAGCATGGAGTTATACCAATTTAGCTGACTTTTATGGACATAACGGTCAAATAAAGGATTCTTATAATTTATACTTAAAAGCGTTGGAGTTAGATGACAGTAATGCGTATGCAAAAAAAGGCATTGCTTGGATTGTATATTCTCATGATAAAAATGCAGATGAAGCATTACGAATTTTAGATATAATAAGTAACGAACATTCTTCACCAGATTACTATTTGTTAAAGGCAGAAATAGCAGAGTTTAAGAATAATTTAACAATGAAAGAAAGTAATATAGAGGTATATTTATCGGCTGTAAAAAATAACCTATATGGTGTAATGTATAATCAGCATTTAGCTAAATTGTATCTAGAAGAGTTTAATGATATATCAAATGCATTATCATACATCGAAAAAGAAATAGAGAATAGACCTACACCACAATCGTACGATTTATTAGCTTGGTATTATTATAAAAATAAAGACTTTAAAAAAGCTTTAGAAATAATTAATACACATGTAGTAGATAAAACTTTCGAGCCTGAAGTACAATATCATATAGCTGAAATTTACAAAGCAAATGGAGTTAAAGATAAAGCTATGGCTTTAAAAAAAGAGTTATTAGAAAGCTCTTTTGAATTAGGACCATTGATGACAGAGAAAATTTTAAGTATATAATCAAACCCCAGTATTTTGAAAACAAAGATTTTATTTTTAGCGGCACTACTAGGTAGCTGCCATGTATTTTCACAGCATTTTAAAGGAAAAGTTTTAAATACCAATAAAAGACCTTTAGAGAACGTGTATGTATATAATACCACCAGCAATAGTCATACACATACAAAAGTTAGTGGAGAATTTATCTTAGATAATTCGAAAGTAGGAGATATTATTGAGTTTGGAATTTTAGGGTATAAAAAAATCAACTTAGAATTAGATAGTGATGACCTAAGCTCTCCCAAAACAATTATTTTAGAAATGAAAAGTTTTTTGTTAGATGAAATGGTATTATCTAACAAGAGAGATCCATTACAAACAATTGTTAGAGTTGATTTAGATAAAAAACCAGTAAACTCATCTCAACAAATATTACAACGAGTGCCAGGACTTTTTATAGGTCAACATGCTGGAGGAGGAAAAGCTGAACAAATATTTTTAAGAGGTTTTGATATCGATCACGGTACTGATATAGCATTGTCGGTAGATGGTACACCTGTAAATATGGTTTCTCATGCACATGGACAAGGGTACAGTGACTTACACTTTATAATTCCTGAAACAATTGAAAAAGTTAACTTCGGAAAAGGACCTTATTACGCTAGCAAAGGAGACTTTAATACAGCAGGATATGTAGACTTTAAAACAAAAACATATTTAGAAAACAGTCAAGTAGAGGTAGGTATAGGGCAGTTCAATACATTTAGAACGTTGGGAATGTTTAACCTTTTGGATAAGAATAGTACAGACAATGCCTATGTCGCAATTGAGTATTTAGAAACAGATGGTTTTGTAGAGTCTCCTCAAAATTTTAGTCGAATTAATATCTTCACAAAGTATAGAACTTTTTTTAAAGATAATAGTAGTTTATCGTTATCTGCCTCACATTTTACGAGTAAATGGGACGCTTCAGGGCAAATACCACAAAGAGAAGTAGATAATAGAAATATTACTCGTTTTGGTTCAATTGATGATACCGAAGGAGGAACGACATCACGAACAAACATAAACTTAGAACATTCAAAATTTTTAAAGAATGACGTTAGCGTAACTTCAAATGTTTTCTATTCAAATTATAATTTCAATTTATTTTCAAACTTTACTTTCTTCTTAGAAGACCCTGTAAACGGAGATCAAATAAAGCAAACTGAAAACAGAGATGTTTTCGGGTTTAACACACAGTTTAAAAAGAAAACACAATTATCAAATATACCTGTAGAGTTAACTTTTGGAACAGGTTTACGTGCTGATATTGTAGATAATTTAGAGCTGTCGCATACACTTCAAAGAAAAGAAGTGTTAGATCAAATTCAATTAGGAAAGGTAAACCAAACAAACTATTATGCTTTTGTAAATAGTGAATTTGAATTTGGAAAATTTATGGTAGCACCTGCGTTACGTTTAGATTACTTAAAGTTTAACTATAATGATTTTTTATTAGATGAGTACAAAACGTTTTCTAAATCACAAGTGGTTGTAAACCCTAAAATTAATGTAACCTATACTCCAAATGCTAAAATTCAATGGTTTTTAAAATCAGGAATTGGATTTCATTCAAATGATACTAGGGTAGTGGCAACACAACCTAATAGAAAAACATTACCAAGAGCTTATGGTGTTGATTTGGGAACAGTTTGGAAGCCTACTTCAAGAGTTGCTATAAATACAGCATTATGGTATTTACTTTCAGAAGATGAATTAGTATATGTTGGAGATGCAGGTATTGTTGAACCATCAGGAGAAGCACAACGTTATGGTATCGATTTAGGTCTTAGATATCAATTAACAGATTGGTTGTATTTTGATAGTGATGCTACTTTTACAAAAGCAGAAAGTGTTGAAGATCCGTCAGGCGAAAACAATATTCCACTAGCACCTAAAGTAACTGTAACAGGGGGATTATCAGTAAATAATTACAAGAATTTTTCAGGAGGGGTACATTACAGATATATAGGAGACAGACCTGCAAATGAAGACAATTCAATAGTTGCAGAAGGTTATTTTGTTACCGATGCAAATATTAGTTATAAAATAAATAACCTAACATTAGGTGTAGCTTTAGAAAATATTTTTGATGTTGCTTGGAATGAAACACAGTTTGCTACGGAATCGAGGTTGCAAAATGAGCCAAATTCAGTGGAAGAAATTCACTTTACACCAGGAACTCCATTTTCTGCTAAAGCCACCATACGATATTCTTTTTAAAATAAATGATAGTCCGGGGGGACTTGAAAAGTTGTCATTTTTTTTAGAAGGATTAATGGCAACAAAAATATAGCCGCTTTTAAGCGGCTATATTAATTTATAAGTAAATGATATTTATACTGCACCTAGAGTATATAATTGTTCTAAAGTAGGTGTTTCACTTCCACCTGCTGGTTCTAAAGTAATACCGAAAGCTTGTGAATCATTAGGATTGTTAATGGTGAATATTTTAGTATCACTAGCTGTAAAATTATCTATAGTTCCTAAACTAGTAGGAGATAACGGGTCAAGTTTTAAAGACCATATCTGATATACCTTTCCTTCTGGAGGATCAGGTAACCCTTGAACATCTAAGTAAATGTTTTTAGAGTTTTTATTCCAATATACCTTTGCGTAAGCTTCAGGAGATACTTTTTGTCCTTGTAACGGAACGGTAAGAATATCTTTACTTCTTATTACTGCTAAAAGTTTTTTATTTTCAGCTAAATCAGTATTTGTTTTGTCTAACTGAATTTCATATTGTTCTTTAGCTTCATTAATAGTGTCTATTTGACCTTGCAAATTAGCACTCTTATTTAAAGATAAAATTAAGGTACTACCAACAACCAAGGCAGCAGCCCATCCAGTATAAGTTACCCAGTTATTTTTTGATGTTCGTAAAGGAATTGTTTTTACTGAATCTTCTTTTTCTTGTAACATTTTAATTAAAACGTCTTTAAAAGAATTTTCAACATCTTTAGGAGCAACATGAGACGTAAGAATAGAAATTGACTTTTCAATTTCTTTTACTTCTTCTAAAATCTCAGGATGTTCCATCATTAAACTATATACCTGCTCATTTTCCTTTTCAGAAAGAGCTCCAGCTATGTATAGTTCTAATATTCCAGATTCTATGTGTTTATTTGTAGCCATTATTTAAGCATAAGTCTTAATTCGTTAATACAATTTCGGCTTCTAGTTTTTACAGTACCAAGAGGCATTTTTAAACTTTCAGAAACCTCTTTTTGTGTAAAACCTTTAAAATAAAGAAGCTCTATAACCTTAATACAAGTATCTTTTAACTTGTTTACAAAGTTTTTTATACCAATTGCATCTGTTTGAGAGTCCAAGCTATCATGGTTCTCTAATATATCTACGAAAATTTCGGCATCAAGGTTTTTTGAATTGTTCTTAAAGTTTTTAGATCTTGTTTTGTCTATAGCAGCATTTCTAGCAATATTAATAATCCATGTAAAAAAACGCCCTTTTTTTTCGGAATATGTACTTGCATTATTCCAAGCTTTTATAAAAACATCTTGCGTTATTTCTTCAGCTATTGTTTGATCTCTAACAATATTATAAACTACACCAGTAACACTTTGTTTGTACATTTCGTAGAGTCTTTCAAAAGCTTTTACATCTTTGTTTTTAAAATTTTTAACGAGGGATTCTAGTTGCATATAGTTAATTGATTGGACTACAAAATACTAAAAATCATTTAGAATCATAACCCTATAGTTTAAATTATAAACTTACTAAAAAAAACAAGCCTCATCTTTTTATGATGAGGCTTGTTTTGCTATAATTATAACACTATTACTTAAAGTCTTTAAGTGAGTTATTAATTAATAGTTTTAATTGATTTTTGTGAGCTCTAGTAGCAATATTTCCAACACCATTATTAACCCATGATTTAATCTTGTTTAAATTATACAAGGCCATAGATTTAGAGGCGTTAGTATATTTACTTTTACTACTAATCATTTTTAGTAGCATTTTGGTGTATTCGGTTTGTAAATTTTGACGGAAAGAGTTCACGTTGGTATTTATATCAGCCTTAAATATAGCAGCATTAAGGTCTGTCATAAAATTAGCTAGCTTATATTGGTTTCCATATAACTCAGAATCAGAAATTCTTTGTAAAGTGTTTCTGTGTAAAATATGATTTAAAACTCTTTTTTGATAGCTTAGAACTTCGGCATGAATTTTAGGGTCCTCTGACCCAGAGAAAAAGTTAAAACCACGTCTTTGTCTTGCTAGATAATTATATAAGTCTTTAGGAACATTAAAGGCATCTGGAGCAAAAACATACGTTTTTAAAGCATCTATAGCTCTTTTTTGATCTTTTAAACTTACTGGAGTATAAGGTTGGTTAGCGTTTTCTTGACCAGATACAGCTCTATCCACATAAACACCACCTATAAATCTAGAAATTACATCGCCAGCTCTAGCAGCTTGCCCGTTTAAGATATAGTAAGCATTTCTTAGTTCTTCGTAGGTTTCTCCATTTTTTGAAAAACGTTGTTTAATGTTTTTCATCATATTATTAGCTAATTTAATGCGGTCAATTGAATATTTGATTTGATCGTTTGATAAATCACCTGTCATAACACGTGGATCAATTGCCTTACCAGGAGAACGCATATCATCAGCGTCGTTACCAAAAATTAATTCTGGTTTTGTTGATTGTGCTAATAAAGCATCCATTTCAGCTCTATTTTTAAAAGGAGTATACCCAAATTGAATAGCCCAAATATCATAAGGACCTACAGCAGTATCGTAATATTGCCCCTGTTTACTTCTATCAAGAGTTAAGTTAATAGCAGCATAATCCATTACAGAACCAGTTAAACATTTTCCTTTTATAAAATCAGGGTCAGCTAATTGTTCAGGAGAAAACAATTGACTAGCTTTCATATTATGGTTTAAACCTAGTGTATGACCAACTTCGTGCATGATTAATGATTTCATAGCTTCTCTTTTCATACCTTCCATTTCTAAATCAGAAGCACCAGTAGCAGCTAAAACTGTTTTACCAAACATGGTGTTTTCGTGCATTAAATGACCAGCTGAGCAGTACATAAAGTTGTTTTCATTAGTGAAAATAGCACGTGCCTCTTCTTCAGAGGAAGCTTTTGAGATATCACCAAATATTTTATTGTATTTCACACGATTGGTAAAGTGAACATATTCAAGCATAATATCAGCTCCTAAAATTTCTCCTGTTTTAGGGTTCACAAAACTAGGCCCGTAACCACCAAATGGAGGGTTAGGAGAAGAAGTCCAACGTAATACGTTATAGCGAACATCACCAGCATCCCATGTAGCATCATCTGGTTGAACTTTTACAACCATAGCATTTTTAAATCCGGCTTTTTCAAAAGCTTCATTCCAAGCTAAAACCCCTTCTTTTATAGTTTCAATAAACTCTTTTGGTGTTGAGTTTTCAATCCACCAAGTAATTGGTTTTACAGGCTCAGAAATGGCTAATTCAGGATTTTTTTTAACAAGTTTCCAACGATGTATAAAATCTCTATAGTTCACTGTTTCTGTAGAGGTCATATCGTTAGTATTAGTTAAAAAATAACCTACTCTTGGGTCATCCATCCTAGTTTGATAGTTGTTTTCAGGAACGTTCATAAACGTATGAAAAACCTTAATAGAAATATATCTACCATCTTTAATAGCACTAGAACCTTGGTTTAAAACTAAAGGATTGTTATACACATACTCAGTTTTTAGGTTAGTATTTTCTGGATAGTTTTTTATGATATTTATTTTTGACTTTTTCTTGTCGAATCTACCTAGTTTGAATGCAAAAGGAGAACTTTTAGGAAAATTAGGAGCTTTAATTCGAGTAAAAGTTTCAGAAATGAATAAAGGATTAGCATCTATTAAGTACTCTCCTTTTTTTTCATCAGAAGCTAAAATTTTAGTGCTAGCTATAATAGCATCACTAATATTTGCTTTTGCTGATTTAGAAATAGCATTGTTTTTATCGAAATAAAAAGAAGTATTTGGAGCTACAAATTCAATTTTGTTAAAATGTTTTTTTATGTTGAAAATACTAGAACCTCTATAAGCTCCTCTAAATGCACCAGCTTCTATAACTCCATCAGCAATTTGTGAGAAATAAATAAAATCTTTGTTTAATTGTTCTTTTTTCAATAAAAGTTTAACATCTCCAGTAACTGTATCTTGGAAAATAGTAAATAAACCGTCTAACTTTTTACTACTTTTAGTTAAACTCTTAATTGTTTTTTTTGGTTCCTTTTTTTTTGATTTAGAAGAAATTTCTGTTTTAGCTTTGTTCTTTCTCTTTTTCTTTTTTTGAGCACTTATGTCTTGAATGCTTGTTATTGAAATGGTTAAAAAAAGTAAACAAACTAATTTTAGTTGTTTTGTAAACATAATAAATTGTTTGAGTTGATAAATAAGACAACCAATTTACTTTTATTATTGTTTATAATTGTTAATTATATTATAAAATTTAACAGTTTATTTAGATTTTATATTGGCCTCACACAAACGAATAATTTCATTAATTCGTTTTGTTCTTGTGGTCTCTCTTTTAGCTTGGTATATCCAGTATAAGTAACTCTTGCGGTAAGATGGCGCAAAGTTTTGATAGTTATTAAAAGCGGTAGGGTTTTTATCAAACTCAATTTGTAGGTCTTTTGGAACAATCAATTTTTCTACAGGATCTAAAGCTGTCCAAGAGCCATTTTTTTTAGCAACCTTAACAGAGGTAATTCCAGAAGGATGCATTAAGTTATTAGTAATTAATTCTTCAATATATTTCTTATTTAAAGCACTCCAAACACTTTTGGGTTTTCGAGGACAAAAATATTGTCGTCTCTTTCCGTTTCCTAAACTTTTTACAGTGCTATCAATCCAGCCAAAGCATAAAGCTACTTTTACGGCTTCTTCCCATCGCATGCTAGGTATGTCAACATCAACTTTGTATAAAATTAGGTGAATTCCATTACTTTCATTATGATTATCTAATAACCAAGCTCGCCATTCAATATGCGTTTTAAAATATAGATGAGGTTTGTTATCCATTAATTAACGTATAATTTTTGAAGGGAACGAAACAATACTTTCGTATCCGTCTTTACCTACAGTACTCACTCCAAAGAAGTAATTATCTAAAACAATTCCGTCTAAAGTAAATTCGGTAGTATTTTCAACATATTTAAAGTTATCCCAAGTAGGAGAAGTAGTGTCTCTCCAATAAATTTTATATCCTTTAGCACCATCAACTTTATCCCATTGTAGTTTAGCAGAAGCTTCAACGATACCACCAATTCCTATGTTTTTAGGAGATGGAGGTGCAGCAGCAATATTGGCTAAGTTAATAGCGTTTACAGCAGTTAATTTTTTAGCATAATCAAAATTCACAAACTTTAACCGATCACCATATTCAATACCATTTTCGGTTCTAATATCTTGATGTTGTTGCGTGTAGTTTTCATGAGCTTCCATAATTCTGATACCAGCAAAACCAGCATCGTTAAAAGGTCTGTGATGTCCACCACGACCAAATCTGTCTAAGCGATAAATCATTTTCGGATTCATTTCTGGCATATAGGTTTTGGTAGTTTTGTATATGTAACGCGCTAGTTGACGTGAAGTTCCGTCTACCTCACCTCCATAAAAACGACGAGCTTTTCGCTGGCGTTCTGTTTCTGTAGGAGGGACAGGTTCAGAGAAAATTCTAAAGGTACGATTGTCAATTATGCCATCAACACCTTTTATGTTTCCAATCATATCGTTATTCATAACACCCACAATATTCCAGTCTTTTTCTTTAGCATATTTAGCCAATCCTTTTCCTCCAAATAAACCTTGTTCTTCACCTGACAAACCAACATAAATAATACTGTTTTCAAAGGTGTAGTTACTTAAAACACGAGCCGCTTCAATTGTTCCAGCCATCCCAGAGGCGTTGTCATTAGCTCCAGGAGCATCATCGGTAAAATTATTAGGATCAGAAACTCTTGAATCAATGTCACCACTCATAACAATATAATTGTTAGGATATTTTGTTCCTTTTTGAATAGCAACAACATTAACGACCCAAATATCTTTGGTGATTCTGCTATTGGTTCCTTTTTTTACAAAGTCTTTTTGGTAAAATACCTCTAAACAGTTGTTGCAATCAGAAGATATTTTATCGAATTCAGACTTAATCCAACGACGTGCCGCTCCAATTCCACGAGTATTTGAAATAGTATCGCTTAGTGTATGACGTGTTCCGAAATTTGTTAGAGTAGTAATATCAGCTTTGATTCTATCTGCTGAAACAGTATTAATAATATCGTATATTTTAGTGTCAGTTTGCGCTGATATTGTTGTAGAAATTAGAAAGAATAGTACCGTAAATTTTCTCATGTTAAGGAATTTAGCTTACTAAATTACAAAACAAAAAAGAGAATAAAATTAGCTTTATTCTCTTTTAACATATTTATTAAAGTAATTTATTATTTAAACAAACTTTATTCGTTGTCTAATTTTTTAGTTTGATTAAAACCGATTAATAATGCCCCACCTGCACAAAGAAAAATAGATGAGATAAAGAAAACTTCTGAATCAATAGCATTTGATGGTCTATCTGCCCAAGAACCACTATATCCAAATAAAGAACTTAAAATAGCACCTAATAAAACACCAACACCTATTCCCATAGCTAATAAAGCTAAGTTTAAGATAATTACCCTACCTGTTAATGTAGAACGCTTTTTTTCGCCTTGCATAAAAATTTTGGCATCTACACCTTTTTCAATTAAAGCTAAACGTTCCTTATTTCTTGTTGAATAGAATAAATAAAAGATTCCGAATATTACTGCAAACAAGAACATAAATACAATTGCTACTTCCATATTTTTGAGTTTAAAATGATTATTTTTAATGTGTTTACAGGTATGACAGCTACATCTAAAAAAAGGTTACAGAAAATTTTTATTTTTTTTTAATGAATAGTTGTAACCTTTTTTAACTAGGTACAGTCATAGTATAAAACGACTATTATTAACGACCAAATTTACATAGATAAAATCCTTAAAGGAGAAACTAATGCTTATACTTTTTTAGTAGATAGGTATAAGACAATGGTATTTACATTGGCGTTAAAGATGGTAAAGAGTAGAGAAGAAGCCGAAGAGATATCTCAAGATACTTTTATAAAGGCCTATAAAAACTTATGCAAGTTTAAAGGAGATTCAAAATTTTCTACGTGGCTTTATAAAATAGCATATAGAACTTGTTTGGATAATTTAAAAAGGAATAAAGAAAAATATTGTATAGATACAATAAATGAGATTACTATTAATAAAATAAAGTCTACTGATAGTATTTTAGAAGGTATTGAAAGAAAGGAACGAGCAGAAGTAATAAATAAATGTTTGTTAAGTTTACCAGAAGACGAACGGTCTATTTTATGGATGTTTTACTTTGAAGAGCTAAGTTTGAAAGAAATCATTGAGATTACTGACTTTACAGAAGCAAATGTAAAAGTAAAGCTACATAGAGCAAGAAAAAGTTTGTTGAGTATAGTAGAGAAAAAAGTAGAACCAGAATTGATAAATCATTATGGGAGAAGATAAACACATAGAAGAATTAGATGTTTTTACAAAAAAGTACATCAATGAAATAAGAGAGGAAACACCATCTATTGATTTTACAGCAAATATTATGGATGCTATTTTACAAGAAGAGAAGTCTTCTATTTATAAAGCTACACCATTAATATCAAAAAAAATATGGTTTGTACTTGGGGTTATATTAGCTGTTAGTATTTTGTACGTTTCCAAAGGAACTTCTTTGAGTTGGCTAAAAATACCTGAAGTAAAAATAGATTATTTATCGAATATTCAATTGCCAAATTTATTTGAAAATATCACAGTATCAAATTTAATGCTAAGTGCTTGCTTCTTTTTTACCGTAATGGTATTTGTACAAATCTATTATTTGAAAAACCATTTTACTAGAAAATTTAACTGATAAAAAAATCCGCTTTGAGTTATCAAAGCGGGTTTTTATTTTTTATTAAAGTAGTGAGATTACTTTTGAGAAGTAATCCAGTTGTTAATTTTGTTTTCTAAAAGTGCTAGAGGAATACATCCAGTTTCTAAAACTTGGTTGTGGAATTCTTTAATATCGAATTTATCTCCTAATTCCTTTTTGGCTTTTGCACGTAATTCACGGATTTTTAATTGTCCGATTTTGTACGATAATGCTTGTCCAGGATTCGCCATATAACGCTCAATTTCAGAGGTAATACTAGCTTCGCTTTCTGCTTCATTATCTAATGAATATTGAATCGCTTTTTCACGACTCCAACCTTTAGCATGTATTCCTGTATCAACGACTAAACGAATTGCTCGGTGCATTTCCATTCCTAACATTCCGAAGTATTGATAAGGGTCGGTATATAAACCTAATTCTTTTCCTAAGTTTTCGGTATACAACGCCCAACCTTCACCATAAGCACTGTACCATAAGGTTTTTCTGAAGTCTGGTAATTCTTCGTTTTCTTGCGTTAGTGAAATTTGATAGTGATGCCCAGGAATTGCCTCGTGTAAAAACAAGGCTTCATCAGAAAAGACATTGTATTTTGTAGCATCAGGAATTGGTGTATAGAAAACACCTGGGCGAGTTCCGTCTAACGAACCAGGATTGTATTCAGCACTAGCAGAAGCTTCTCTGAATTTTTCAGTTTGTTTAACCACAAATGGAGTTTTTGGTTTGTTACCAAATAACTTTTCTAATTGAGGCTTCATTTTCTCGTGAATTGAATTAAAGTTATCGATGATTTGTTGCGGTTCGGTATAAGGCATTAACTCTTTGTTATTACGAACAAAATCAAAAAAATCTTTTAAACTTCCTTCGAAACCAACTTGTTTTTTTACTTCTTCCATTTCTGTTAAAATTCGAGCAACTTCTTTTAGTCCTAACTTGTGAATTTCATCAGCAGTCATGTTTGTAGTCGTGTAGTTTTTGATAGCATGTTGATAATATGCTTTTCCGTTAGGAATATCAGAAATACCACTACTTTCTCTACCAGCAGCTAAATAATCATTTTTTAAAAACTCATGCATTGCTTTGAATGACGGGATTAATTTATCATTTAGCATATTGGTATAAGCTTCTGTTAATCTAGTTTTATCAGCATCAGAAAAATCAGTAGGAAATTTGTTTATTGGAGAGTAAAATAAGTGTTCTGAAAAATCGGTGATTCCTTCAGGAGATGTTTTTACAATTGTTAAACCTCCAAATTGTGGAATTACTTTTTTAATTAATGATTTAGGTAATACATAGCCTTCCTTGATTCCTTGTTGCATACGTTTTTTAGCTGACTGTAACCAAGTATTGTATTTGTCTAATCTACTTAACCAATTGTCGTAATCTTCAACTGTTTTAAAGGGTTGTGCACTACTACCACTAGCTAATTGTCCTATGGTAAGGTTAATTGTCCACATTTGATTAATAGGTATGAGTAAATCGTTTTTATAGCTAGCTTGTGCTAATGCCATATCGCAATCCCAAGCCAACACAGCTTTACTCATTTGTTGACTTTCGGTTAAGTCAGCGTCTTTAAAGTTGTTAAGTTTTTCTTTATAATTTTTGAAAAATTCATTACTTTTTGCTTGATGTTCATCAGACAACGTATTAGGAAATTGATCGTTGAAACGATTATCACCGGCAAAAGTAGCGCTGATTGGATTTAATTGCAGTTTACCTTCGTTGTAATCTTTTAATAACTGATTGAATTCAGTATTTTCTGGAGTAGGAGTGCTTATTACTTCCTTTTTTTCTTGCTTACAAGAAACTAGGAAAGTAGCTGTGGCTACTACAGTTAAGAGGATTTTTTTCATGGTTTTGTTTTTGAATGTGAACAAATATACCAAAAAGAAAAAGAGAGGATTAGATTGTTAATCGTGATTTGGTAAAATAGATTCTTTAATTATATTAAATATTTTTTCATGTCCCTCTGCGTTAGGGTGAACACCATCGTAGGTAAGTAAATTCTCTTTAGTAATTTCAAATTTGCTATATATATCAATAAGATTGATGTTTTGTTTTTGTGCTATTGATAACAACACATCGTTGTATCTTGAAATGTCTTTTAGAGACCTTTTTTTAGTATTATTATCATCTTCTATGACTGGAAGTATATTGATTAAATAAACAGTTGTCTTTTGTTTTAAGGCATAGTCAATACAGAAATTAAGATTAGAGCTGAATTTTTCTAAGGAAACAGTGTTGTTGCCATTTAACAAAGCAATGTCGTTAGCTCCATAAGCTAGAGTAACAATATTATTTTCATCTTTTAAAAGCCTTGTGTTGAATTCGTTTGTAAACCTTTTTATTAAACCTTCTGTTGTTTCTCCTCCAATTCCCATGTTAAAAACACAAATCTCATCTTTTTTGTTTTTTAGAAAAAGCTTCATGCAGTAAGCTTTCAAACGATCTGTCCAACCTCCTTTTTCACTATCGTTTTCACCTCTGGTAATACTATCTCCAAAACAAATAATATGCGTCATAGTTTTAAATAGATATTAGTTTTTAAGTGAAACGAAGCTAATGTTTTTTGTGTAGATAATTGAAAAACAAAAAACCTCTCTGTATAAACAAAGAGGTTTTTAATTTATCTATGACGATTCGTCATTATTTAATTAATTCGTAAGAACGTTTGATAAAGTTAGTTAACTCTTCACCGTGTAATAGGTTTTGAGATAATTTGGCTAAATCGAAAGCTTGAGAAACTAATTGTTTTTGCTTGTCTTCATCAGCAGTTAATATTTCTGATACCAACTCGTGATTGGTATTTACTACCAAGTTGTACATTTCTGGCATGTTACCCATTCCCATCATTCCACCACCAGTAGCGCTCATTTCTTTCATACGACGCATAAATTCTGGTACAGTGATTAAGAAAGGAGAAGCACTAGAATCCATAGCTTCTAATTGTACTGTGTAGCTAGAGTTGTTTACAGCGCCTTCGATAACTGGTTTTAATTTCTCTTTTTCTTCGTCAGAAAGTTTAGAAATTACCGTGTCATCTTTCTTAATTAAATTATCAACATGGTCAGCATCTACACGCTTAAACTGTACTTTTGCATCACCAGATTCAGTTTCTAATTTTTGCATTAAATGCGGAACAATAGGAGAATCTAACAACAATACTTCATATCCTTTTGCCTTAGCATCTTCAATATAACTATGTTGCGCATCTTTGTTTGCTGCGTATAAAATAACGTGATTTCCGTCTTTATCTGTTTGAGCATCTTTAGTTTTCTCAACTAACTCATCAAACGTAAAGAATTTGTTATCAACAGTTGGGTATAAGGCAAACTTCTTAGCTTTACTGAAGAATTTTTCTTCTGATAACATTCCGTATTCGATAATAACTTTGATGTCGTTCCACTTTTGTTCAAAGTCTTCACGATTGTTTTTGAATAAAGAAGAAAGTTTATCAGCTACTTTTTTAGTAATGTATCCAGAAATCTTTTTAACAGCCCCATCTGCTTGTAAATATGAACGAGAAACGTTTAGTGGAATATCTGGTGAGTCAATTACACCTTTTAGCATTTGTAAGAAATCAGGAACAATTCCTTCTACATTATCGGTAACAAATACTTGATTTTGGTATAATTGAATCTTATCTTTTTGCATATCCAAGTTCTGCGTTAACTTAGGAAAGTATAAAATTCCTGTTAAGTTGAATGGATAATCTACATTTAAGTGAATGTGGAATAAAGACTCCTCAAATTGCATTGGATACAATTCACGGTAGAAGTTTTTGTAATCTTCATCTTCCAAATCTGCTGGCTTTTTAGTCCATGCAGGTTCTGTATTATTGATGATGTCATCTACTTCAATTTGCTTGTGAGGTTCCGTTACTTCTTTACCATCTTCCTCTTTTGTAGTTTGAGGAATGAAGTCAGGATCGTTTATTTTCTTGGTTCCAAACTTAATTGGTACTTGGTTAAAACGATTGTACTTAGTTAGTAATCCACGAATTTTACCTTCTTCTAAAAACTCTGTAGAATCTTCAGCAATGTGTAATACAATTTCTGTACCTCTGTCAGCTTTGTCATGTTCAACTAAAGTATATTCAGGAGAACCATCACAAATCCAGTGAGCAGCAGGCTCATCTTTGAATGATTTGGTGAAAATTTCTACTTTATCAGCAACCATAAATGCAGAATAGAAACCTAATCCGAAATGACCAATAACACCTGTCTCGTTTTTATCGTCTTTGTACTTTTCTAAGAATTCTTCAGCACCAGAAAAGGCAATTTGGTTGATGTATTTTTCAACCTCACTCATTGTCATACCAATACCTTGGTCTTTGATAGTTAAGGTTTTTGCATCCTTATTAATGCTTATTTCAATTTTAGCATCACCTAATTCTGTTTTTGCTTCACCAATAGAAATGAGGTGTTTTAATTTGGTAGTAGCATCTGTTCCGTTAGAAATTAACTCACGTAAAAAGATTTCGTGATCAGAATACAAGAATTTTTTAATCAGAGGAAATATATTTTCAACCGATACATTAATGTTTCCTTTACTCATAAGTATATATTTTTAATTGATATTATTTTCTGTTGAATGAATAGTCAAAAAAAATACCAAATATAGATTTATGACAAGATGGCACTTTTTGTGCACATTGCATAAAATTCATACTTTTACAGGCTTTTAATTTGCAAACAACCAAAAAATAAACATAAAAAATATGTATAGTTCAAAAATCACAGGATTAGGTTATTATGTTCCTGAGAACGTAGTGACTAACGACGATCTGACTCAGTGGATGGATACCAATGATGAGTGGATTCAAGAAAGAACGGGTATCAAGGAACGTCGTTGGATTGACCCAAAAACTTCTGATGATTCTACGTCGGTAATGGGGGCAAAGGCAGCTAAAATAGCCATTGAGCGTGCAGGTTTAACCAAAGATGATATTGATTTCATTGTTTTTGCTACCTTGAGTCCTGAGTTATATTTCCCAGGCGGAGGTGTTCAAGTTCAAGACTTACTTGATATGCCAACAATTGGTGCGTTAGATGTGCGTAATCAATGTTCTGGATTTATTTATGCAATGTCTGTGGCAGACCAGTTTATTAAAACGGGCATGTACAAAAATATTTTAGTTATTGGTTCAGAAAATCACTCAGGAGGTTTAGAGCGTTCTACACGCGGTCGTGGGGTAACTGTAATTTTTGGAGATGGAGCAGGAGCTGCGGTTTTATCACGTAGTGAGGAAGAAGGAAAAGGAATTTTATCATCACATTTACATTCAGAAGGGAAGTATGCTAAAGAATTAGTATTAGAGGGACCTTCTACGGGACGTTGGGTACCAGAGATAATGGAAGCAAACGATCCAGAGGATACTTCGTATTATCCACATATGAATGGTCAATTTGTGTTTAAACATGCAGTAGTTCGTTTTTCGGAAGCTATTATAGAAGGTTTAGAAGCAAATGGATTACAAAAAGAAGATATTGATATGTTAATTCCACATCAGGCGAATTTACGTATAGCACAATTTATTCAGAAGAAATTCCAATTGTCTGATGACAAGGTGTACAATAATATTATGAAGTATGGTAATACTACGGCAGCTTCGGTTATTATTGCATTGACAGAAGCTTGGGAAAAAGGAAAAATAAATGATGGAGATTTAGTAGTTTTAGCTGCTTTTGGTAGTGGATTTACCTGGGGGTCAGTAGTGATTCGTTGGTAGTTTTATTATATATATAACAAAAACCCCGAAGTTTTATGACTTCGGGGTTAGATATTTTTATTAAAAAATAGTTTTTGATTTTATAAGAGCTATTTTTTGGTATTTAATTAATGATTAATCCTTATTGAATTCTATCAAAATCATTGTCATCTTTGCATTCACAAACAACAAGTCTTGGTTTTTTGCAACAAATATCATCGGTGTATGCTCCTCTAACCTGTTTTTTTTCATTAATACTTAGTTGTCTCCCTAAAGTTGTTACTTTTTTTTTCATCATTTTTTAATTTTATTTAATGACCAAAATAGTAATTTTGTTTACTAAAACCAAATGTTATGTTAATAATAGAATATTTATGAGGTAGATTCAATATTTGTTAGAAGTACCAATGCTAAGTGTTTTAGGTATATAATTAATGTTCTAGATGTTTTATTAAAACATACCTCCTTGAGATTCATTATCGTCTCTATACTTTCTACTTTTACTCTTATTTTTTCCACTTCCAAAATTATAAGCAAAACCTAGGTAAACTGAGTTGTATTCTAAGATGTATTTTCCTTTTTGCATAAATGGATTATTTGATGTGTAATCAAAGTTTACATTATTAAAAATATCAGAACTTCTCAAGGTAATACTTCCTTTACCGTTTAATATCTTTAATCTAGCTGCAGCATTAATCATTGTATATGGTTGTACTGTGTATTGAATGTTTTCACTTTTACCTCTAAAAATACCTGATAATTGGAAACTCAGTTTTTTTGAAGCTTTAAAAGAGTTACTTATACGTCCTTTTACTAAGGTGTTTTTTACCGTTTCAAAGTTACCGTTTAAAACACCTTGAGAGTCTTGAATGTAAGTTTCGAAAGAAGGATTTAACGTCCACCATTTGGTTGGTTTGAGACTTGCAGATAACTCAAGTCCATAACTATCAGCATAATCGTAATTGGTAAATGAAGTAATGATTCTGTCTGGGTTTTGTTCATCTTGTTGTAATAATCGACCAATTTTATCATTAGTTCTTCGATAAAATGTGCCAAATGATATATAACCTTTAGTGATTGTTTTAGTATAATTAAGTTCTAGAGAGTTTGTAAATTGCGGCTGTAAGTCAAGGTTTCCTCTTGATATAATTAGAGGTGAAAACCATTCTTGAATAGGGGTTGTTTGATAAGCAGAGGGTCTGTCAATTCTTCTACTGTAAGCAAATTGTAACTTGTCTTTTTCAGTAAAGCTGTATAGAATTGATGCTGAAGGATACCAACTAAAAATATTATTTTTTAAAGTAGTGTTTCCTTGTTCAGTATTTGAAAAAAGAGCATCTAAATTAAATTGTTCTAATCTTATACCTGCTTGAATTGAAATTTTTTTGAACTCCTTGTTAAAATTTAGATATCCTGAATAAATACCTTTGTCATAATTTAACGTTGTATTTCCTACGAGTTCAAGAGAAGCCGAATCATTTATGTGTTCTCTATCAGTAAGTATTAAATTGTAAAAATCTTGCTTTCTGAATTCAACTCCAAATTCTAGTTTTCCAGATTTTATAGGTTTTACATAATCAATATTTAATAACCATAACTTTCGTGTATCTTTAATGTTGTTTGTATAATTATATTCTTTTGAATTTGGATTAACTAATTCTTCATTAATAGTTTTCTCAGGGTTTTTTGTGATAGAGTGATTAAATTCAACTTCTAAGCTTTGACCATTATCATCAAAACTATAAAGATAATCAATGTTATAAGTTTTGTCCTTTTGGTCATAATCAGAAAAACTTTTGTTATTAAAAACTAGTGAGTTGTTTTCATGGACAAGAGTATTGGTAGCTAAACTATTTTTATCAAAATTTAGAGAAGTATACATAGATAATATACTTTTAGGAGTAACATCTATGTCTACACCAAATTTAATATTGTGATTCTTTGAGTTACTCAAAAAGTCAATATCTTGGGTTAAGTTGATGTCGGTTCTTTTTAAATCGTTAAAGGTTTCATAATCGCCCCAACCAGTATTGTAGTTTAAATAAAAATTGGTGATCCCCGTTTTATAGTTTGTATTTAGGGAAAGTTCAGGCCTTAAGTTTCTACTTTGTTTAGCACCAACAGATAAATTTCCGTTAAAACCAATTTTAGTATTTTTTTTAAGGATTAAGTTGATAATACCACTCATACCTTCTGGAGTAAATTTGACTGATGGATTTGTAATAACCTCAACACTTTTTACTGAGTTAGAGGGTATCTGTTTTAACAATTGAGAAGTGTTTACATTAGACGGTTTTCCGTTTACCAAGATTCTAACATTTTCGTTACCTCGTAAACTTACGGTTCCCGAAAGTTGATTAATGTCTATAGAAGGAATATTTTCAAGCATTTCTAATGAAGTAGCTCCAGCAGCAGTTAAGTCATTACCTACATTAATAACTTTTCTATCAATTTTTTGAATAATAGTTGAAGTTTCTCCTTGTATTTCAACTTCATCTAATTGAGTAGTATTTTCTTCAAGAAAAATTGTTCCTATTTTACTATTCTTTTTTAAGTCAATTTTCTTTTCAAAAGTTTTGTACCCAATAAATTGAAAAGTTAAGAGCAAACTCTCTTTAGGAAGTTTTTCAATTTTAAAATTACCTTTTTCATCAGAAATGCTACCTGTTAGTATTTGGTTAGAAGTATTTTTACAAGTAATTGTGACAAAAGGTAGTGGTTGATTATTTTTTTTATCTAAAACGATTCCGGTAAGCCGTAAATTTTGTGCTTGACAAAAATAAGTACCTAGAAATAAAATTAATATTAGCAATCTTTTCATATATTGAAGGGAATGAAATTGCGCTAAAATAAAAAAACGAAGTTAAATACTTCGTTTTTTTCAAATAATTAATTAAAAACTTATTTTATAAGAAACCTCCGCCTCCTTGTTTTTCATTATTATCACGTTGTTTGCGAGAGCGGGCTTTGTTTTTTCCTCCACCAAACCTATAGTTAAATCCAATATAAGCAGTTCTACTTTCCCATTTAAAACGTCCGTTTTGAACAAAAGGTCTTTCAGAGTTAAATTTAAATCTCATAGTATTGAAAATATCATTTACTCTAAAATTAATGTTTCCTTTACCTTTAAGAATACTATAGTTAGCACCAAGGTTAACCATTTTCATAGGTTCAACATCCCATTGAATATCTTTTCTAGGACCTCTATACATTGCAAATAACTGTAAGCGTAACTTCTTATTAACTGTAAAACTATTGCTTATACGAGCGTTAAATACTTCGTTTTTAACTTCTAATCTTGGAGCATTAGGATTGTTTAAATCTGTAGTTCCAAACTGTTTTTGAGAGTAGAAATCTATACTAGCATTTGCTCTCCACCATTTTGCTACTTTATAGTTTGCAGAGAACTCTAAACCATAAGCATCTGTATCATCAAAATTCTTAAAAGATAATAATTGCTTAGTATTACTTGCATCATCAGGGTCTATAGAAGTAACTCTGTTAATTGCATCTCCAATGTTTCTATAAAAACTACCAAAAGTAACTGATCCTCCTTTAATTTTTCTTGTGTAGTTAAATTCTAATGAATTCGTAAACTGAGGAACTAAGTTAGGGTTACCAACAGAAGTAATTAACGGTGTACTCCACTCTCTAATAGGGTTTACTTGTTGAATACTTGGTCTATCTACTCTTTTACTATAGCTTAATTGAAATTGATCTTTGTCGTTTGCATTGAAAGTTAAGAAACTCGATGGGTAAACAGTAAAGATTTCATCTGTTACATTTTGAGTTGCTTCACCAATTCTATTAAATTTACCTTCAATTTCATATTGTTCTAAACGAGCACCTAATTGCATTGTTAATTTTCCAAACTTATGACTATAGTTTGCATAACCTGAGTATATATTTCTATCATATGAAAAACTTGAATTTGGAATTTTTTCAGTTTGATCTACACGAGGACCATGAATATCATAAACAATTTCATTGTTTGTATCTCTTTCGTAAGAAAGAATTCTGTGTTGATCGGTTAAGTTTGTATTGTCAGTTGTGTTAACTCTATATTCAAAACCTAATTCTAGTTTTCCGTTTTTAGAAACAGGATTAGTATAGTCAAGATTAAGAAGCGTATTTTTTCTATCATTATTTATGTCGTTAAAATAATTTAATAACTTATATCTATTATCAGAAGCACTTAATGCTATATCTTGGTTTGTTAAGAAGTTAGGCGAGTCATTTTTAGAAAAGTTGGCTTCAAATTCGATATTGTGTCCTTCTTTGTCAAAGTCATGTTTATAGTTTACGTTATAAGCTTGGTTGTGACTTTCTGAAGCTTGCATGTTTGGAGCATTACTACTAATACTTCCATTGTTGTTAGTAACAATAGCCTTACCAGAAGCATCGCTGTCAAACCAGTTTTGAGTAGTATAAAGAGATAAGGTGTTTTTATCATCTAAATAAATATCAGCTCCAATTTTAAATAAATGAGATTCGTTATCATTTGTGAAAATGAAGTCTTGATTGTTAACTCCTGGTCTATTTACATAACCAAAGTTGTAACGATCTCCACCATTAAATCCGTAGTTACCAAAAAAGTTAACTTTTCCTGTTTTATAGTTCATATTTGTTGAAGCGTTATAACGAACATAATGCCCAGCTTCAACACCAGTATTTATAGAGCCATTAAAGCCCATGTTGGCATTTTTATTAAGTATTATGTTAATAATACCACTCATTCCTTCAGGGTTGTATTTAGCAGAAGGATTGGTAATTAACTCAACACTTTTAATTGATGTAGAAGGAATTTGTTTTAATAATTCAGAAGCAGGAATATTGGTAGGTTTCCCATCAATTAATACACGTACGTTTTCGTTACCACGTAAACTAATATTACCAGATTGGCTATCAACACTTACTGATTGTACGTTGTTTAATAACTCAGAAGCAGTAGCACCTGCAGATGTTAAATCTTTACCAACATTAATTACTTTTCTGTCTACTTTTTGAGTTACAGAAGAAGTCTCTGCACGAATTTCTACTTCATCTAAAGTGGTGCTATCTTCCTCTAGAGAAATTGTTCCTAAATTAACTTTACTTGATTTACGACTTACAGAAACTGGCTTTGAAAAAGTTTTATATCCTATAAACTGGACTTCTACAGTGCTATTTCCTTCAGGAATATTTTTTATAGAAAATAATCCGTTGTCATCAGTAATTCCACCAGTAATAATTTTTTTGGCAGCATCTTTGATTATAATATTTACGTAGGGAAGAGGTTGCTTGGTTGTTTGGTCGACTACCTTACCAGTAATAACACCTGGTTTAGGGAGGCTGCTTTTAGGCATTTGTGCATATATACTTGTAGTAAATACAGCTAAAAGTATTAGTAATATGTTTTTCATTTTTGTTGTTTTTGAATTGTTTTGATGCTTAATAGACTCCTTATTACCTAACTTTGTTACTTAGTTTAAGAGAGTTTAACGTATTATTAACAGAAAATGAAAAACCGTACTTTGGTGCTAGGGACTTCTTTAAAACCTTTCAGATACTCTAATATTGTCATTAAAAGATTAAGAGATAGTGGTATAGATACTGTAGCAATTGGTTTGCAAAAGGGAAGTGTAGCAGACGTTACTATTAAAACAGAAAATGTTTTTTTTGAAGATATTGATACCGTAACCTTATATTTAAATCCGGAGCGTCAGAAATTATATTATGATTATATAATCGGTTTGCAACCTCGTAGGGTAATCTTTAATCCAGGGACTGAAAATGTAGAGTTTATAAAGTTGTTAAAAGAAAATGGTATTGAGAGTGAAATAGCTTGTACTTTGGTGCTTCTATCAACAAAACAGTATTAATTTAAAATTTCAACAGGAAAAGAATTAGTGCTATATCGTTTTCCCGCTTCAGCTAATTCAGTGTTCTTGAAAACTGTTTGAGCTTCTACTTTAAAATCGTTAATGTTCTTATATCTGCTAGAGTAATGTCCAATAATTAACTTATTAGCATTTGCTTGATTAGCAATATAAGCTGCTTGTTCTGCTGTAGAGTGTTTTGTTTTATCACACAAATCTTCTCTATCTTTTAAAAATGTAGCTTCATGGTATAGCAAGTCTACATCTTTAATTATAGGAACAATATCTGGTTTGTAAGCGGTATCACTACAAAAAGCAAAACTTAAAGGTTTAGGCGGGTCAATAGTTAACTCTTCATTCGAAACTACTTCTCCTGTAGATAGTGTAAAGTCTTTACCAGCTTTAATATTATGAAAGTCACAAGTTTCTATTTCATTATATTGCTGAATGTTTTCAATGTGTAGTTTTCTAAGCTTTGGTTTTTCTGTAAATAAAAAACCATTGGTGTATATTCTATGATTTAATGGAATCGTTTTTACAGAAACCTTATCATCTTCAAAAATAAGCTCACTTTTTTTAGATTCTAATTCGTGAAAAATAATAGGATATTTAGTCCACGATTTAGAAACCTTTAGCTGAACTGTTGTTGCTTCTTTGATTCCTTTAGGACCATAAATATGGAGCTCTTTTTCTCTGTTTAAAATTCCAAAAGTAGCAATGAGTCCAACTAAACCAAAAAAGTGATCACCATGTAAATGAGAAATAAAAATATGGTTGATTTTAGAAAAACCAACCTTATATTTTCGCATTTGACGTTGTGTACCTTCACCGCAATCAATTAAAAAATGACGATTGTTAATTTCTAAATATTGGGCGGTAGGGTAGGCATTAACTCTTGGGGTAGCAGAATGACAACCTAAAACAGTTAAGTGTAAACTCATTTATTTAATTACAAAGCGTTTTGAAATTATTTCTTTATTACTTTGTATTGCATAAATGTACATTCCAGATTTTAAGTCGTTACGTTGAAACGGAAAAGAGTTACGTCCCTTAACCACTTTAAGCTCTTTATTATAAACAGTTTTACCCAATACATTTCTAACAGTTAAAATAACTGTTTGATTATGTTTAGCATTAAAGTAAATAGTGGTGTTGTTCGTAAATGGGTTAGGGGATGCTATTAACTTATCGATTGATTTTTCTTGAGAAAAACCAACTGAAATAGCTAAGAAAAAAGTTATAAAAAGTATTTTTTTTATCATAAATTATCTTTTAGGGGGTGGATAATTATTAAAAATATAAGGTTAAAAACCTAAATCACGTTGAATATTCTCCATTTCAATAACATCTTCTGCTTCTACTAAAGTAGGAACAATGTTAAATGTTTCAGGAAAATCATCAATATTAACATCTTTAGACACAACTACAAAAGATGTGCCATTGTCCTGATGTTCATGAGCGTAATTCAAAAATAATAAAATATTTTTGTTAGAGGCATTAAATTCTTCTGAAATTACAATAATCAGGTTTTTTCCTGTAAGGTTTACATACTCATTCTCAAAGTTTTCTATAAAATTAGAAAACGTTTTTTCGTCAGAAGTAATTAAAGTGTAATCAGTTTTATCTGTTATGTTCATGATTATCTTTTTATTTGTTGTGCTAACAAATAAATAACAGCCATACGAACAGCAACTCCATTTTCTACTTGGTTTAGAATAATTGATTGATCACTGTCGGCAACATCACTTGTTAGTTCTACACCTCTATTAATAGGTCCTGGGTGCATAATGACAATTTTTTTACCTAGATTATCTAATATTTCTTTATTAATACCAAAAAGTTGTGTGTATTCTCTAGTTGATGGAAAATATTTAATATCCATACGTTCGTGTTGTACACGTAATACATTAGCAACATCACACCACTCTAGGGCTTTTTTAAGATTGGTTTCTACTTCAACACCTAAACTAGAAATATATCTAGGAATTAATGTAGTAGGTCCACAAACTTTTACCTCAGCTCCTTGTAATTGTAGTGCAAAAATATTTGATAAAGCTACACGAGAGTGTAATACATCACCAACAATTACAATTTTCTTTCCTTTTAAATTGCTGTTTAAAGCCTCTCGCATAGAGAAACTATCTAATAATGCTTGAGTAGGATGTTCGTGTGTACCATCACCAGCATTAATAATTTTAGCATCTACATGGTTTGATAAGAAAATTCCAGCTCCTACATTCGAATGACGCATCACAACAATATCAACTTTCATAGATAAAATATTGTTTACAGTATCAATTAAGGTCTCTCCTTTTTTTACAGAAGATTGTCCTGCAGAAAAATTGATAACATCTGCTGATAAACGCTTTTCAGCTAATTCAAAAGAAAGTTTTGTACGTGTGCTATTTTCAAAAAATAAATTAGCAATGGTAATATCACGTAACGAAGGAACCTTTTTTATAGGTCGGTTAATGACTTCTTTAAAATGAGAAGCAGTTTCAAAAATAAGCTCAAGGTCATTTTTGTTAAGGTATTTGATTCCTAATAAATGTTCAACGCTTAACTGCTTCATCTTAGTTTGTTTTTTTAATCATAACTAATCAAGCTTTGAGGGCTTGGGTTCAAGGTAAATTGTGTCTTCTTTATGAGTTTCTTGCCAGTTAACAACTACTTTTTCTTCATTAATGGCGTCTACTTGTCTTCCTCGGTAATTAGGTTGAATTGGTAAATGACGGCTAAAACGACGATCAATTAATACCAATAACTCAATACTATCAGGTCTTCCATACGATTGTAATGCTGTTAAAGCACTTCGAACGCTTCTTCCTGAAAATAATACATCATCAATAATTACCACCTTCTTTCCTTCAATTAAAAAGTCAATTTGTGTAGAAGTGGCTTCTAAGGGTTCTTCTCTTCTGCGAAAATCATCACGATAAAAAGTAATATCTAGCAAACCTAACTCTAAGTCTTTAATATGATACTCGTCTCTTAATAACTCAGCTAGTCGATTAGCTAAATAAGAACCTCTAGGTTGTAATCCTATTAAAACGGTGTTAGAAAAATCGTTGTGATTCTCGATTAACTGACACGCTAATCGATGCAGAATGATTTCAATTTCTTTCGAAGTAAGTAGTGTTTTTCTGCTCATTTGTTGCTACCAAATTGGTTTGATAGTTCAACGTTCAAAATTAAGGCAAAAATTAACGCTGACAAAATTAAACTTAATGAAACCTAAAACTAGGTCTATAAAATTATCTTTACATTTGCGCACTTTTACAAAAGACTCTTAGAAATTATGATGAAATACATTAAAAGTAAGAAGATTAACATAAAAGACGATTCGTTAGCAGGTATAACAGTATCGCTAGCAATGATACCGGAAGTGGTAGCTTTTGCTTTTGTGGCTCAAATTAGTCCTATTGTAGCGTTATTTGGAGCTTTTGTGGTAGGAATTGTTTCAGCAGTTTTTGGAGGTAGACCTGGGTTAATTTCTGGTGCAGCAGGTGCTGTGGCTGTAATTTTTGTAAATATGATACAAGAAGGGCATGCAAAGGGATTACTGTTTGATACACCTGTAGAAAACATGGGGTACTTTTATTTATTAGCAGCTGTAGTATTAATGGGAGTTATTCAAATACTAGCAGGAGTTTTTAAGTTAGGGAAATTAGTTAGGTTAATTCCGCACCCAGTTATGATGGGATTTGTAAATGGTTTAGCCGTAGTTATTTTTATTGCACAGTTAGGAATGTTCAAAGAGAATAAGAAAGATGTTTTTGGACAAAATATGCGTAAAACTGAATCGAAAGAATTGGTGTATAAAATTGCTGATAACGAAGTGCAAGATTTAGTTTCAAATGCTGCGTTGTTTTCAATCAAAGGAAGTTCGATTATCAATAATGAAACAAATCAAGAAGTTTTTGTAAAGTCAGACACGCAAGTTTTTGATGCAAAAACAAAAAAGGTAGTTTATAATATAGAAAATGACGGATTTTATTCAGTAAAAGATAGTGGAGTCGTAAAATCTACCTTACAAGGAACAAAGTTATATACTATGATTGGGTTAGTGTTGTTAACAATGCTAATTATATGGTTATTACCTAAATTAACAACTAAAATACCAGCCGCGTTAACAGCTATATTAATAGTAACATTTATATCTATTTTTGGTGGATTAGAGTCTATTAATGTAGGAGATTTCATTAGAGATGGTGGAGGTGCTGGTTTAAATGGATTTGATGAGATTTCTAAAAAAATGAACTTAGCAGAGCTTTGGAGTAATTTACCATTCAACTTAGATACGTTAAAATTTATCGCTCCGTATGCCTTCTTAGCAGCTTCAGTAGGATTGATTGAAACATTAATGACAATGAATTTAGTAGATGAGTTAACTGACTCTAGAGGTGATGGAAATAAAGAATGTGTAGCACAAGGAGCTGGAAATATGTTAAGTGGATTGTTTGGAGGAACAGGTGGTTGTGGTATGATTGGTCAAACTGTAATTAATATTAATGCAGGTGGTAGAGGACGTTTATCAGGAGTAATGATGGCAGTTACCTTATTAGTTTTTATTCTTTTTGCTGATAAGTATATTGAGCAAGTACCTATTGCTGCTTTAGTAGGAGTAATGTTTATGATGGTGATTGATACATTTGCATGGTCTAGTTTTAGAATTATGAACAAAATACCAAAATCAGATGCGATTGTATTAATTATAGTATCTGCTGTAACTGTAATTTTCGATTTAGCAATTGCTGTATTTGTAGGGGTAATTATTTCAGCATTAGTTTTTGCATGGGAGAATGCGAAGAAAATTAGAGCAAGGAAACGTTTTAAACGAGATGGAACTAAGGTTTACGAAATTTGGGGACCTTTATTCTTCGGAAGTATTACAGCTTTTAACGAAAAGTTTGATATTAAGAATGATCCAGAGAATGTTGAGATTGATTTTGTAGAATCTCGTATTTCAGACCATTCAGCTATTGAAGCTATTTTTATATTAGTTGAAAAGTATCAAAAAGTAGGGAAAAAGGTAACGCTAAAACACTTAAGTGAAGATTGTAAAGTGTTGCTTTATAAAGCAAGTCCAATTTTTGCAGATGTTATAGAAGAAGCGGTAGATGATCCTCGTTATCATTTGGCTGCAAACCCAGAAGATTTTCCGAAACCATTATCAGAATATAGTTTTTAAATCGTAGGGCGATATAGTTAAAGATTTAATTAGATACTTGTTTTGAAATTAAAATAAAAAATCCCGCAATTTGCGGGATTTTTTATTTCTTAACTTTTCTGAAGAGGACTTATAATTTCTACATCACTAAAAGCAATTGCCCCTCTAATTACACTATCAATAGTACTTTTTAAAGCTTCAATCAATTGCATTTTTAATTGTGATTTATGATAAATCAAACTAACTTCACGTGCAGGAGAAGGAGATTCAAATTCTCTTAAATGAGTTTTGTCTCGTTCATTTAAGTCTAAAGTATTTAAGTAAGGAAGTAAAGTCATTCCTAACCCGTCTTTAGATAATTTAATCAATGTATCAAAACTTCCGCTTTCTAGTTGAAAATGATGTGTTGAGCTTCTTTTATTTGTTCTACAAAGATTAATTACACTGTCTTTAAAACAATGCCCGTCTTCTAATAACAAAATATCATCAACCTCTAAATCGTCAACTTTTAATTTCTTTTGCTTAAATAATCGATGCTCACTAGGAACTAAACCAACAAAAGGTTCGTAGTATAAAACTCGCTCTTTAATTGCTTCGTTTTCTAACGGAGTAGCAGCGATAGCAGCATCAATATAACCATCCATTAACTTCCTAACAATTTCTTCAGTAGTTAACTCTTCAATAACTAACTGAACTTTAGGATAATTTTTACTAAAAGTTTTTAAAAACATAGGGAGTAACGTAGGCATAATTGTAGGAATGATTCCTAATCTAAATTCACCACCTACATAACCTTTTTGTTGATGTACAATATCTATAATACGATTACTTTCATCAACAATAACTTTAGCTTGTTCTACAATACGTTTCCCAACTTCAGTTAACTCAATTGGCTTTTTAGAACGATTAAAAATCTTAGCATCTAATTCTTCTTCAAGCTTCTGTATTTGCATACTTAACGTAGGTTGCGTAACAAAACAATGTTCAGCAGCTATGGTAAAGTTTTTATATTCAGCAACAGCTAGTGTATATTTTAATTGTGTTATAGTCATTTCAATAATAATTTTCGATAAAGATATTAAAACAATCGATTACCTTTATAGTAAAAGCGTTAAAAGTTGCCTTAAATTTGCAATAGAAAAAGTAAAAAACTTAAAGTCAATACAATATGTCAACTACAATTTTAGGATTAGATAAACAAAAAACTGAAAACTTAGTAAGCGAGTTAAATACATTATTAGCAAATTTTCAAGTGTATTATCAAAATGCAAGAGGGTTGCACTGGAATATTAAAGGAAAAAACTTTTTTGAGTTACATATGAAGTTTGAGGAGTTTTATACAGATGCACAAGAAAAAGTAGATTTAATTGCAGAACGTATTTTAACGCTACAAGGAACACCATTACATACTTTTGAAGATTACACTAGTGTATCAAGAGTGCCAGTAGGGAAAAATATTTCAAATGATGTTGAAGCAGTTAAATTAATTATTAATTCATTATCAGAATTATTAAAAATAGAACGTACAATTCTTGATTTGTCAGATGAAGCTGAAGATGAAGGAACAAATTCAATGATGAGTGATTTTATTGCAGAACAAGAAAAAACATTGTGGATGATGAATGCTTGGTTAGGCTAAGAAATAGTTATCTATGTTTTGGGGATGAAAGAGCAACGTATTTACGTTGCTTTTTTTCGTTTTTAGAAAAAACTATGTAACCTATTTATTTTTAAGCCGTCCTATTTGTAATAATCAAGAAAACAAGCCAAATGAAAAACCAAATTCAAATAAAAAAAGTCTTACTCTTCTCTTTATGCTTTTTGTTAACAAGTTTAGTGTCAGCACAAAATTTGACATCTAAGGTTGATGGAATTTTACAAACACAATTCAAAAATAATGAAACAGGAGTAGTGGCTTTGGTAGCTAAAAAAGGAAATATTATTTACAGAAAAGCTTTCGGAAAAGCTAATTTAGAGCTTGATGTAAACATGGTGCCAGAAAATGTTTTCGAAGTAGGTTCAATAACAAAACAGTTTACATCAGTTTCAATATTAATGTTGTTAGAAGAAGGTAAGCTAAGTTTAGAAGATGATATAACTAAGTTTATATCTGATTATCCAACGAACGGAAAACAAATTACTGTTCATAATTTACTAACACATACATCTGGAATTAAAAGTTATACATCAATGCAAAAGTTTGGGGAAATTATGACGAAAGATGAGTCACCTTTAAAATTTATTGATTTCTTTAAGAATGAGCCAATGGATTTTGAACCAGGAAAAAAGTATAAATACAATAATTCTGGATACTTTATTTTAGGATATATTGTTGAAAAAGTAAGTGGAATGAGTTATCCGAAATTTGTTGAAGAACGAATTTTTAAGAAGCTAAATATGAATTCTTCTTACTACGGAAGTCATACAAAACTAATTAAAAACAGAGCCTCAGGATATCAAAAAAGGAACGGAGAGTTTTCAAATGCTCAATACTTAAGCTTATCGTTACCATATGCAGCAGGTTCAATTATGTCGAATGTAGATGATATGTTAAAGTGGCAAACAGCCATTCGTAATAATACATTAGTAAAAAAAGAAACAATTGATAAAGCGCTTACCAATTACACACTGAATAATGGTAAGAAAATAAACTATGGATATGGTTGGAGTTTTAACGAAATAAATGGTGTACCTACTATTGAACATGGTGGAGCAATTCCTGGGTATAGATCTATGGGAGTATATGTTCCTAGTGAAGATGTATATGTAATTGTATTTTCTAATTGTGGAAGTAATTCGCCAACCAATACAGCTATAAAAATAGCTACTTTGGCTATTAATAAACCTTTTTCTACAGGTAATAATGCCGTTTCTTTATCAAAAGAAGAGTTGCAAAAATGGGTAGGTGCTTATAAATTTGAAGATGGAGGAATTCGTTTAATTACGATGGAAAATAACCAACTGTATAGTCAAAGAAAAGGGAGTTCAAGTAAATTTAAGATTTATCCAACTTCACTAAATGAGTTTTCTTTTGAAGACGGATTTTACACATATAAGTTTTTAGAAAAAAAAGGAAAGAAAACAACAATCTTTCAAAACAGAATAAAAAAGAAAAAGGTATGTTTACATCTAACCAAAGCTAAAGATTAATAAAAGGAGCTAAAAACCGAAATTAGAATAAGTACTTAATTAAAATCCGAATACTTACAAAGGCAATCAAAATAGCGGTTGCCTTTTTTAGTTGAGTGGGAGTAAAGAATTGATTACTCATTCTGCTACCAATTTGACCGCCAATAAAAACGGTAATTAATAAAATAGAAGTTAGTGCCCAATCAATAGAAAACTCAGGATTTGTATACTGACCTATCAACCCAGATATAGAGTTTACCAAAATGAAAAAACTTGCTGTAGCAGCTATTTTTTTAGGAGTGTCCCAATTGGTTAAATGAAGCAATGGAGCTAGGAAAATACCACCACCAATACCAACCATTCCTGAAATAAAACCAATAACTCCACCATAACCTGCGTTTTTTGTTAAGCTTAAATCAGAAGTTTTGTTATTATTAGTAACTACTTTATTAGAAATCCACATAGTAATAGCAGCAAAAAGTAACGTAAAACCTAACAGGATAAAGAAAAACGTTTGACTTATACGTAAATAGCCACCTAAAAAAGCCATGGGAATGCTAAATAAAGTAAGAGGAATGACCTTTTTCCAATCATATTGTTTTTGTTGTGTATACAGTAAAACATTCCCTGTAACGACCATCACATTACAAAGTAAAGCAGTAGCTCTAATTTGTGTAAAAAGTAACCCAGTAAGTGCTAAAACGGCTAAGTAACTAGAACCTCCACCAAATCCGACAGAGGAGTATAGAACAGCTACAATAAAAAAAAGTAAGATTATGTACCAATTAGTACTTAAAACATCTAGAAAAAGAGATATCACCATATAAAACAAATGTAACTATAAAAGTTTTTTGAAAAAAGTTGATGATTTATTCTTTTATAAAAGACTTTTTAAATTGCTGAGGAGTAATCATCTCCATTTTTTTAAACTGCCTGTTAAAGTAGCTAATATTATTAAAACCAGATTTGTAAGCTATTTCAGAGATTCGCAGGTTTTTAGATTGTTTTATAAGTTTTTTAGATAATTTAATCTTTTCAGAATTTATATAGTCAATAGGAGAAATTCCTAAGGTATTTTTAAACTTTTTATGAAAATGAGACGTACTCATACAAGCTTTTTTAGCTAACAATTCTACAGTAATATCTTTATTAGTAAGATTGTTTTTTATAAACTTAATAACCATACCTATACGTGTATCTGTAAGCGTGCCAGAAGGATCATTTAAGATAAAAGCTTTAGCCTTAGTTTGTAATAATCTCACAATAAGTTCCTGAATCATTAAATCAAGAAGAATGTCTTTAGACTTATTTTGGTCAGTAAAAGTGTGTACCAAACGTCCTACTAAATGATTAATATCTGTATTGTGTACTAGGTGAGAAGAAGTTTCATTTAGCTTCCAATTATTGTTTTCACGTTCAATAGTTACGTTATGATTAAACTTTTCTACTATCTCATCAATCTTATTAGAATCAATGCCTAAAGCCAAACATTGAGTAGGATTATTCTTTTCAGCTAAAGGAAAATCGATAATCATTTCTTTGTTAGTCGGCATTACTACAGATTCACCAGGGAAGAAATCAAAAGGTTCCATACCTTCTAAATGCATTATTTTTTTCCCAGTAAGCATACTTGCTATAACAGGAAAATCAAAAGTCAAAGAGACTTGTTCAGCACTTTTATGAGTCTCAAAAATATTTAACTCAGCATATTCAGCATTATACGTAGTTCTGTTCTCTATTAAAGTAGTAAGTTTTCTACTTTCTTTATGTCGACTTAATAAATGGTTCATAATCAATAGTACAAAATTCTATTTATCCTTTTTTTGAGATAATAGATATGTGTTACAATTTAATAAATACGTTCAATATATTGACTATATGATGTTTTAATTTTACAAAAATTACGAAATATTCATTTTTAACACGTATTTATTGAGGAAGTGTTATTTCGATAGTTGATTTAAGTAAAAAACAAAAATACAAAGTTTTATGAGTTACACGAAACCAAAATTTAAAGACACTTATGCAAATTTTATCAATGGAAAGTTTGTGTCTCCATTAGGAGGGGAATATTTTGAAAATACATCTCCAATTGATAATAGCATTATAGCAAAATATCCTAGATCACAAAAAGAAGATGTTGAATTAGCATTGGATGCAGCAAACGCAGCCAAAGAAATCTGGGGAAACACTTCAGCTGCGGAGCGAGCATCTTTATTAAATAAAGTAGCAGATATTATTGAGGCAAATTTAGAAGAGTTTGCATTAGTAGAAACGTGTGATAATGGAAAACCAATACGAGAAACCTTAAATGCAGATGTTCCTTTAGCGGCAGATCATTGGCGTTATTTTGCTGCAGCAATTAGAGCAGAAGAGGGTAGTGCTACCGAGCTTGATCAAAATACCTTATCAATGAACATTAAAGAGCCTTTAGGGGTTGTTGGACAAATTATTCCTTGGAATTTTCCTCTTTTAATGTTGTCATGGAAATTACCTCCAGCACTAGCAACAGGTAACTGTGTAATATTAAAACCAGCAGAACAAACTCCATCATCAGCAACACTTTTAATGGAGAAAATAGCAGATGTATTTCCTCCAGGGGTTATTAATGTAATACATGGTTTTGGACCAGAAGCAGGTAAGCCATTAGCATCGAGCCCTAGAATAGATAAAGTAGCATTTACAGGAGAAACTACTACAGGGCAGTTAATTATGCAATACGCTTCTAAAAATTTAAATCCAGTAACGATGGAATTAGGAGGTAAGTCTCCAAATATCTTCTTTAATAGTGTAATGGATGAAGACGATGCATTTTTAGATAAAGCAATTGAAGGTGCAGTGTTGTTTGCTTTTAATCAAGGAGAAGTATGTACTTGTCCTTCGCGTATTTTAGTACAAGAAGATATTTATGATAAGTTTATGGAGCGAGTGGTAGCAAGAACAAAAGCTATTGTTCAAGATAGTCCATACGATGTAAATACGATGGTAGGTGCACAAGCATCAAACGATCAATATGAAAAAATACAAGCCTATATTAATATAGGAAAAGAAGAAGGAGCGAAAGTGTTATGCGGGGGAGAAGCTAATAAATTAGAAGGAGAGCTAGCGAATGGATTTTATATTAAACCAACTATTTTAGAAGGACATAACAAAATGCGTGTATTCCAAGAAGAAATTTTTGGTCCAGTAGTATGTGTAACAAAGTTTAAAGATGAAGCTGAAGCGTTAGAAATAGCAAATGATACGATGTACGGATTAGGAGCAGGAGTTTGGACGCGTGATGCACATCAGTTATATCAAATTCCAAGAGCTATTAAAGCAGGTAGAGTTTGGGTGAACTGTTACCATTCATATCCTGCACATGCACCATTTGGAGGGTATAAAAAATCAGGATTTGGTAGAGAAACCCACTTAATGATGATGGACCACTATCGTCAAACTAAGAACATGTTGATATCGTATGATAAAAACAAGTTAGGATTCTTTTAGTTGTTTGAAAATACTGGGCTGATATAGGCCCAGTATTTTATAATTTAAAAATAGAATATGCAAAGAGTAGCAATAACAGATGCGGCAAAAGAAATAGTTGAAAAACTAAAAAAACAACATGGAGATTTAATTTTTCATCAAAGTGGAGGGTGTTGTGATGGTTCATCACCAATGATTTTTCCTAAAGATGAAATGTATTTAGATGAAAGTGATATTCTGTTAGGTGTGTTAGATGAAGTTCCTTTTTATATGAATAAAGATCAATATGAATATTGGAAGCATACGCACTTAACAATTGATGTTACTGAAGGAAGAGGGTCAAGTTTTTCGTTAGAAATTCCTTTAGGAGTTCGTTTTATTGTGCGTTCACGTTTATTGCAGCAAGAAGATAAAGATTAGTATATGTTTTAAGAAGAAGAACTAATAAGTTGATAAACAATTAAAAATGATTTATTTTAGTAGCTTTAGCTAAAATAAAAGAAGTATAAGAATGAGTAACTACCACGTAAAAAACCTAGAAGAATATTTTCAAGTATATAGAAAGTCCGTAAGAAATCCAGAGTTATTTTGGGAAGAAATAGCAGAAGAACACTTTGTTTGGAGAAAAAAATGGGATACCGTTTTAAACTATGATTTTGATAAAACCGAATTTAAATGGTTTGAAGGAGCAAAGCTAAACATTACAGAAAATTGTATAGATCGTCATTTACATATTAGAGGAGATAAAACGGCTATTTTATTTGAGCCTAATAACCCAAAAGAAGATGCCCAACACATATCTTATAAAGAATTACACAAGCGTGTTTGTAAATTTGCTAATGTGTTAAAAGACCACGGAATTAAAAAAGGAGATAGAGTTTGTATTTACTTACCAATGATTCCAGAGTTAGCGATCTCAGTTTTAGCTTGCGCCCGAATTGGAGCGGTACATTCGGTAGTCTTTGCAGGGTTTTCTTCAACGGCATTAGCAACGAGAATTAACGATTGTGAAGCAAAAATGGTAATTACATCTGATGGATCTTACCGAGGGGCTAAAACAATCGACTTAAAAAGTATTGTTGATGAAGCATTAGAAGACTGTTCTACTATAAAAAATGTATTAGTAGCAAAGCGTATAAATTCAAATATTAAATTAAAAGAAGGGCGTGATAAATGGTTAGGACCATTGCTGGAAGAAGCATATCATGATTGTGTCCCTGAGATTATGGATGCAGAAGATCCGTTATTTATTTTATATACTTCCGGATCAACAGGGAGCCCCAAAGGAATGTTACACACTACAGCAGGATACATGGTGTATACCGCTTACACTTTTAAAAATGTTTTCAATTATAAAGAGAATGATGTATACTGGTGTACGGCAGATATTGGTTGGATTACTGGGCATAGTTATATTGTGTACGGACCTTTAGCAAACGGAGCAACTACGGTTATGTTTGAAGGAGTTCCTAGCTACCCAGATTTTGGTCGCTTTTGGGAAATTGTTGAAAAGCATAACATAAACCAATTCTATACAGCACCAACTGCAATTAGAGCATTAGCAAAAGAGAATTTAGATTTCGTAGATAGTCACAACTTATCATCACTAAAAGTTTTAGGAACAGTAGGTGAGCCGATAAACGAAGAAGCGTGGCACTGGTATAATGATAATGTAGGGAAAAAGAAAAGTCCTATTGTAGATACCTGGTGGCAAACAGAAACAGGTGGAATTATGATTTCACCATTACCATATATCACTCCAACAAAGCCAACTTATGCAACGTTACCTTTACCAGGGATCCAAATAGCATTAATGGATGAAAACGGAAAAGAGGTAAAAGGAAATCAAGTTGACGGAAGATTGTGCATAAAATATCCTTGGCCATCTATGGCAAGAACTATATGGGGAAACCATCAGCGTTATAAGGAAACGTATTTTTCAGCATTCAATGATATGTATTTTACAGGTGATGGGGCACTTCGTGATGAGGTAGGTTATTACAGAATTACAGGTAGGGTAGATGATGTAATTATAGTTTCAGGACATAATTTAGGAACTGCACCTATTGAAGATGCTGTAAATGAGCATCCAGCAGTTGCTGAAAGTGCTATTGTAGGTTTTCCACATGATGTGAAAGGAAATGCGTTGTATGGATATGTGATTTTAAAAGAAACTGGAGAAGCAAGAAATCAAGATAACTTACGTAAAGAAATAAATCAAATAATAACTGAGCATATTGGACCTATCGCTAAGCTAGATAAAATTCAGTTTACTGAAGGATTGCCAAAAACACGTTCAGGAAAAATTATGCGTCGTATTCTTCGAAAAATAGCACATAATGAATTAGATAATTTAGGAGATGTTTCTACACTCTTAAACCCTGAAGTTGTACAAAGTATAATTGATAATAGATTTTAAAAAAAATAAAAAAGGGGTTCTTATAAGAATCCCTTTTCTTTTGCTATTAAAATTAAATCACGGTCATCAGAATTGTCAACTCCAAAAATTTTAGCCATTTGTCGTTTTCTTTTTTGAACGGCAGCCAACGATAACGGAAGAATATTAGGTAATTTATTTACACGATTACCAATAGATAACTCATATAAGATTTTTCGATCCAAATCATCTAAAAAATATTCATTAGAAACCTGACTTCTCATCATTTTCATTACCGTTTTGCTGTAATATGGAGGATCATTAAGTACTTCTTCAATAGCGTGAACCAACTCTACAGGTGTAATGTCGTTTTTAACTAAAAAACCATCAGGATTTACATTTTTTAAAATACTATGTACTCGGTAATTATCGTTAAAAGTAGTTGAGATAATAATTTTAGAATCAGGTAGTTTTTCATTAATAATCAAACCTAAATCTTCACCAGATAAAATACCTTTTTCTTCCATAGGAGGGAGGCTAATATCTAAAAAGATAATTTCAATTGGTTGATTAGAAGAGGAGTATGTCTCTATAATTTCATCAGCAGCACCACAGTTATTTGCTATTTGTACCTGAAAAGAAATGTTTTCACCTTGACTTTCAATATAAGTAAAAGCGCTTTTATAAGCTTCTGATATTAAGGGATGATCGTCAATTATTAAAGCGTTATACTTTTTGTTTTCCATTTGTTGTATTAAAAGGGGTTATAATGACAAGCGTAGTTCCTTGGTTTTCTTTAGAAATAAACTCTAAATTACCACCTAGTTTTTTTACTCTTGCTGTAATATTTTTTATACCAATTCCCTTTTTCTTTTTCTCGGTATTAAAACCAATTCCGTCATCTTTTAACGAAATAATAAGCTCTTTTTTATTAAATGAGACGTCTAAGATAACATTTTTTGCCTTTGCATGCTTTATAATGTTTTGTAAAGCTTCTTGAATTATGCGGTATATGTTGGCTTTAGTAACCTCACTAATTTCATTCCAAGGAATAGTTTTATCAAAATCAATTTGATAGCTAAAGTTACCAATTGTGCTTCTGTCTTTTAAAAGTTGAGTTAAAATAGTCGTAAAGTTAATGTTTGAGCTATCAAAATTATCACTTAACCTATGAGAAACGTCTCTAATTTCTTTTTCTATTTCTTGTAATTCGTCTAAAAAAGCTTGGTGCTTATCTTGAGTTTCAGGTTTCATTTGCATAGCTAAAAAACCAAGATTTACACGAGTACCAAAAAGTTTTCCTAAAACACCATCATGAAGTTCTGCCGATATACGATTACGTTCGTTAACACGTTCTTCTTCTAGTTTAGCCTGTTGTTGTAGTGTTAACACATATACTTCTTCGTTAGCTTTTTGTTGTTCCGCCTCTAGTTTTAATTTCTCATTTCTTACTTTTTGTACACGTAAAAAATATAGTAAGCTAAGAACTAACAGACCAGCAAAACTAGTTACAATAATCCATATACGTTGTTGACTTAAACGTTCGGTTTCTTCAATATATTCATCTGTTTCAAACTCAATACGAGTAAATTTGTTTTGTATTCTTCGTTCAGCACTAATTAAACTATCGTTAAACACTATATAACGATCTAAGTATTTTTTAGAATTTTGTTTATCTAAGTTGGCGAGCTGTTTTAAAGAAGCTAAATAATCTCTACCGTTTTTTAATTCTTTAGCAATTGAGTTAGCCTCTTTAGCATATTGTAGAGCTTTGGTACTATCTTTAGAGTATAAATAAAAGTCTGATAGATGAATTTTATTTATAAGTATGCCTTCTTTATATTTTAAACTATCTCGAATATTTAAAGCATAGTGAAAATCTTTTTCTATCCCTATGGTATCCTTCATAAAGAGTTTACAGTAGGCACGATTATCTATTAATCTAGCTAAATTATCTATTTGATAATTATTGTAAATGGCTTTATTGTAGTAACTTATCGCTTCTTTATATTTTTTCTTTTTAAAATAAGTTAGACCTATGTTGTTTAATAAATTCTCATTATAATTTTTTAAAAGTTTAGTTTTGTTTAAGTAGAATAGAGCTTTGTCATAATAAAATAAAGCCTTATCATAATTTTTTATATCAACTTGTAATAAACCTAGATGATTATAGGAAATGTATAAACGTTTGTAATTTTTTAGTTCTTTAAAGATTTTGATAGCTTCTATACCGAGAATCTCACTACCAGTATAATCTCTATACTTTCCTTTTATATTAGCCATCCCTTGTAGGGTTTGTGAAGCTTCATTTTTAAATCCACCTTTAATAAAGTTTTGATAGGCTTCATTTAAATGAAAATAGCCTTTTTCATAAATTTCCAATTTCACATAATAAGTAGCGTAATTCCAATGAGTATCACCAATAGCATAGGAGTGATGAGTTTTATTTGCAAGTTGTAATGCTTCTTTGTTGATTTTAAAAAAATGTATGGTATCCTTTAATTTATAAAATTCATAAGCGATAGAGCTAAATTCTAAAGGTGTTTTTATGTTGTGCTTTTTAATGTAATTATAAGATCTAAGAAGTAATTTCTTTTTGGAAACTGTATCTAGTTTTTTATTTTTGGCTTGTTTGAGCCACAGCTTAATGCTATCATTTTGTTTTATTTCTTGTAAGGGAAGAGAGAAACAGTAAGAATCTACTGAAAAGAGAATAATAAATAAAAAAAAGCTTTTTTTAAAATACTTCAAGGTTGTTGATTTTAGACAAAACTAAAAAAAAAGCTTTTAACAATTTTGTTAAAAGCTTATAAATAAATAAGGTTAATTTCCTTTAGTTCCATCTCCATTGTTACCGCTTCCATCATCACCTGTATCAAAGTCGGTAATTCCACCAGCACCGTCATTTCCAGTACTATCAGTAGGTACATTAGTGTTTGAAACTAATTCTGTTTGGTTAACAGTGTTGTTTGGTACAATATCTTCTGTTAAGTCTGTACAACTTGTAGTTAACAAAAATAACGTGCTTATTAGTAGTGTAAGTTTTAAAGTTCTCATAATTTCAATTTTTAAATTTTGACAATAGTTTTTCTAGCCGCATGTGCAGCTCGTATAGCATCGAAATAAATTTTCGTGTGTATTACATCATTTTTTAAATGAGGCAATAGTCATCTAACCCAAGTGTTTGGGTAGTATGTAGAATTAAATTGATTTAAACATCAATTCGTGAAGATGCGTTACTGTTAAGGCCTATTGAGTACAACAGACTTCAGGAAATTCTACTATATCGTAAAAAAGAAGCGTTTGCAATTTTTGAATAAACGCTAGTTGATTTTTACTCTAAAATAGTGACACAAGTGTAAATAGTGAGTAAGTTTTTAGTAAGTGTTCTTGTTTAATGAGTAAACGTCCTTTTTCATTTAGTATGTGCAATTTTAATGTTTTCATAGCATTTATTTTGTCTTCTTAATATAGTGAAAAAAAACGAATTATACAAGTTTTAACTTGTTGAAAATATGTTTTTTAATAAAAAAAAGCGTCTTTTTTAAAAAGACGCTTTTGTGTTATATATAAGTGTAGAATAATTACTAATTCCTCATTAAATATTTTGCTCCACAATAAAGATCCTTGTCTTTCATTACTGCATAATCAGTACCCTCTCTAAGAGGTAAGCTGATTTTTGTGTTTACATAAATTAATTTCATAGTTCTAAATAGCTTTGTTGTTTAGTACCGATTAAGTATATCTTAATAAGTATGGTACAAATATACGAAATTTTCACAATAAAACAAGTGTTTTTATTGTTTAATACACTAATAATCAAGTGGTTGTGTTAGTTTTAGGGTAAGAGGAGGCTGTCCGGATAATATCCAGATAAGTAGTGTTTTTGTAACGTTTTGTGCGTTAGTATCTTAGGATTCAATTAAGAGTTTTTAGTATGTTTTAAATTAAAATTCCATTTTTCAAAAAAAAATATAAAAAAAAGCGTCCAAAATTAATTGGACGCTTTATATATTATTAGTTTTTATAATCAAATCATATTTGAGTTTTCATTATAATTAACATATAATGTCCTGTTTCGAAAGATTCCTTCATCAGGATTCCCGCGAAAACTACATTTTAAGCTAACAAGCTTTTGTGCTATATGTAAATTCATTTTTTTCATAAAAAGCAAATATATATAATTTTAAACAATTATTATTTTAAGGTGTTTTTTAGCTTTTAAAGTATTTTTTCTTCAGTTTTAATGAAAAAGTAAGTCAGTGACTTACTTTTAGTAAGTCACTGACTTACCAAAAACAAAAATAGACGGTTTATTTTTGTCTCGGTTAAAAATTAAGCCTTGAATAAGGTAAGATATGAAAATGGGGATTTATATCACGTCGTCGGGGAAATTCTATGAAAAAAAAGAAAAAGATTTTTACTCTAACCAAAGTAAAAAAATGAAGTAAGTAAAAGAACGCCTTTAAGGCGTTCTTTTTTATTAAGGGAAAATTTGTGATATCTTATAAGTATATATTAACTAAGTTAAGAGAAGGTTAAGTTGTACCTTTTTGATTGTTAGTGTTTAATGGGATTTATGTAAACTTATTAAGTGCATCTGTTTAAGTTTAGTTAAAGTTCATAACCTTTTGATGAGGTATATTTAAACTACAGCTAAGGGCTTCTTAAAGTAAGTGTTGTTGATTTGCCGGTATAAACAAAATTAACATAATAATGAAAAACTTACTTAAATTAGGATTCTTAGGTGTTTGTAGTGCAATCACTTTATCATCGTGTGATTCTGATAGTACACCTAATCACGGAGGTTCAATTGAATTAAAAGCACACTCTAAAACTCCCAACTTCTTAAAATTAGAATCAGAGTTTTCTGGAGTAAACATTTTTCCTTTATTATCATCTGAAGATAAATTAGAAGATACTCCAAACTTTGTGTATGGTTCTATGGCTGATGGGGCTGGATTAATGAGGAACTCAGATGGTACTTATACTTTAATAAATAATATTGAGGCAGATTACTCTATTGCTCGTATTAAATTAGATAAAACTTTTAAACCAGTTCATGGTGAGTATATTTTAAACGCTATAGCAACAGGAGGTTCTGCTCAATGTTCAGGGACGTTAATAACACAAGAAGAACACGGTTTTGGTCCTTTATATTTATCAGGAGGAGAATGGGGAGATGGACCTCAAGGGGTTTTTGCAACTGATCCTTTTAAAGATGCTTCAGCGGCAAGTTCTCCAAGAATGTTAACAGCTATGGGGCAATGGGTTACTGAAAATGCAGTGCCATTAAGTAAAGAAGCATATACTGATAAAACAGTTGTGTTTATTGGAGATGATCATGGAGATAATATGGTTCCTTCAGGGCAATTAGGAATGTATGTAGGTGATAGAGGAGATTTAGAAGGAGGTAAATTATATGGTTTAAAAGTAACTGATGAAGGTGTTACTTATGAAGTAGATATGAAAGAGGGTACAACATACAATGCTTCTTTTGTTGAATTAACCGAAAAGAATATCGATTTATTAGATGCTGAAGCTAAGGAAAAAGGTGTTATGGGATTCTCTCGTTTAGAAGATATTGATTGGAGAAGAGGTTCAGCTAAAAACAATCGTGAAATTTATTTTTGTGTAACAGGTCGTAAAAAAGAAGGTTTAGTAGGAAAAGGAACTATTTATGGACGTGTTTATAAAGTAGAGTTAAATGAAAATGATCCTACAGGAGTAGCTAAAATTACATGTGTGCTAGATGGAGATAAGTTAGATGGTAAAGCAAGTGCTTTTCATAGTCCTGATAACATCGTAGTTACTGAAAATTACGCGTATATTCAAGAAGATCCAAATGGATATTTTGATGGAGAAAAGAATCACGCAGCTAGTTTGTATCAATACAATTTAAAGACAGAAGAATTAAAAAAAGTATTAGAATGTGATCAAGTTGCAGCTTCTGCACAAGGTTATGGAGCATCTTATCAAGATAGCGCTTGGGAAATTACTGGTATGATTGATATTTCTAAAACTATTGGAGTAAGTGACACTTTTTTATTAATTACTCAAAATCATGGATGGGTTCCTACGGATGGTGGTGCTTTCACTGATGCAAATGCAAATGATGCAGCAGAAACTACAAAAGAAGGGAGTCAATTATATGTAGTTCAAGGATTAAATAGATAATGACGAACAATTTTCAAATAATAAAAAAGGCATATGTTATCATGTGTCTTTTTCTAGTATCTATAATTAGCTGTAAGCAAGAAAAAACGGCAAATTATAAAAAGGTAAAAGATAAAACTTTAGTTGTAAAAGTTCAAGAGTATTATACGAGGCATCTCGACAGTTGTGTTTCTATTTTAAAGGAAATAAATACTGTTGATGCTATTTCAGAAAAAATTAAAAAGTACAAATCAGCAAGGAGAGAGTTCAAATTAATAGAACCTATTTTAGCATTTGCTGATAAAGAAAACTACAAGAGTTTAAACAGTCCTAATCTTTTAAGGGTTGATGAAGAAGATGCTACAAATATAAAAATAAGAAGCCCTTTCGGATTTCAGGTCATTGAAGAGTTATTGCATGAAAATGAGGTTGATGTCATTGCTTTAAAAGATGCTATAAATATTGCAGCAAATAGACTTAAATTAATAGCAGCGAATAACACATTATATTTAAAAAAATATCATGTATTATGGTTGTTACGTGATCAGATTGCACGAATAGCTTTGGTTGGAATTACAGGTTTTGACTCTCCTGTGTTAGAACAGTCACTTATCGAAGCTAAAATAAACTATGAGACTATACTATTTATTGTAAAAACCCATAAAAGTGAATTTTCAAATACAAATTTATATGCTACTTGGGTAAATGAATTACAAACAACTCAAAAAGAATTACAAAAAGGTGATTTTACTACTTTTAATCGTTACGATTTCATCAAAAATCACGCACATAAACAATTAGAATTATTAACAAAAACTGCAGAAGATTGGAAAGTAGAATTCCCATTAACAATGGCGTTCAATAATAACATTACCTCGTTGTTTTCAAAAGAAACCTTTAATGTCGATTTTTTTAATGATTATCATCAGTTAGAGAACGCAATGTCTGAAGATAAAATAGCTTTAGGTAGAAAGTTATTTAATGATAAAAACTTGTCGAAAGATGGAGTGATGAGTTGTGCTACTTGTCATATTAAAGACAAGGCTTTTACTGACGGATTAGCAACTTTTCCGAAGCAAAAAAGAAATACACCCACATTACCATATGCAGCTTATCAACAAACCTTTTTTCATGATGGAAGAGCGGGAAGTTTAGAAGGACAAATTGTTGGAGTTGTTGAAAACAAAAATGAGTTTCATACCAACTTAGAAAATTTGACAGAAACTGTAAAAAATGATAGTGCATACACAAAATCATTTACTGATTTATATGGAAAAGTAACTGATTTTAACATCAGAAACGCAATAGCAAACTATATTAGAAGCTTAGGCGATTTTAGCTCAAAATTTGATAAAAACATCAATAATAAAGAAAGTACTTTAACAACTTCTGAAATCAATGGGTTTAACCTTTTTATGGGAAAAGCAAAATGTGCAACCTGTCACTTTCCACCTGTGTTTAACGGAACAGTTCCTCCTAATTTTACAGAGACAGAAGTAGAGTCTATAGGAGTTCCAAATATAGAAGAAACTGAGTTAGATAATGATTTAGGGGCTTATAATATATTTAAAACTGAAGAAAGAAAATACTTTTTCAAAACTTCTAGCGTTCGTAATGTATCCAAAACGGCCCCCTATATGCACAATGGGGTATATGAAACTTTAGAACAAGTAGTTGATTTTTATAATAAGGGTGGAGGACAAGGATTAGGACACAAAGTGCCAAATCAAACCTTACCATCAGATAAATTGAATTTGTCAGAAAAAGAAATTGAAGACCTAATAGCTTTTATAGAGGCCTTAACGGATGAATAAATTCATTCAATTTTATAATTAACATAAAGCTCTCTAAATGTATTTTAGAGAGTTTTTTATTTTTGTTGTAATGTATAGTAGCAGTTTCGACCAATTAGAATAAATCAATTATCATGAAAAAAATAGTAGTACTAATCGCTATAGTCCTTGTTTCAGTAGCGTGTAAAAAAGAAGTTAAGAAGGAAATAACCAAAAAAGAAGAGGTAGCAGCGTTAAAATATCCAAAAGTATTAGAAGTGGTTCTTGAAAAACACGGAGGTATTGAACAATGGAAGAAAATGAAAACACTATCGTTTACGTTAAAAAATGAAGAGCACACTACAGATTTGCATTCAAGAAAAATAGTAGTTAATTCACCTGAATATTCTTTAGGGTTTGATGGAAGAGAGGTGTGGTTACAACAGCAAGACTCAACAGCTTTTAAGAGAGACCCTAAATTTTATTATAACTTATATTTCTACTTTTATGCAATGCCTTTTGTATTAGCTGATGATGGAATTATATACTCAGAAACTGAACCACTAACTTTTGAAGGGATATCTTACCCTGGGGTGAAAATTTCTTATAAAGCTAACGTAGGAACTTCACCAGATGATAATTATTTTATATTTTACCATCCAGAAACAAAACAAATGGCTTGGTTAGGGTATACAGTTACCTTTTTTAGTAAAGAACCAACTGATGCTTATAAAATTATAAGATATAACGATTGGGAAAATGTTAACGGTTTGTTGTTGCCAAAAACCATAACTTGGTATGCTAAAAATGAAAAAGGACAGCCAACAGAACCAACAAAAGGACCAATTAAGTTTGCAATGCCTTTGTTAAGTGAAGCTTCATTAGCCGATAGTTTCTATGAAAAACCAAAACAGTAATCAACTAATAAAACAAACAAAGTATGGGTAAAAAGTATGTATGGAAAAAAGAGTACACGTTAGTCTTAGTAGCTAATTTGGTGTACATCGTATTATTTTACATAATCACTAACATATATACAAAATAAACATGCAACAAATAGATTGGATTGTTCTTTCAGTAACCTTATTGTTTATTGTTTTATACGGAGCTTGGAAAACCAGAGGAAGTAAAAATGTTGAAGATTATATAAAAGGAGGAAACCAAAGTAAGTGGTGGACAATTGGTTTGTCGGTTATGGCAACACAAGCCAGTGCTATTACTTTTTTATCAACTCCAGGACAAGCATTTCATAGCGGAATGGGTTTTGTGCAATTTTACTTCGGATTGCCTATTGCTATGGTAATTATTTGTTTGGTGTTTATTCCTATTTATCACCGACTAAAAGTATATACGGCCTACGAATATTTAGAAGGAAGATTCGACCAAAAGACAAGAACGTTAGCCGCAATTTTATTTTTAATCCAACGAGGATTAGCAGCAGGAATTACCATTTTTGCACCCGCTATTATTTTGTCAGCAGTTTTAGGTTGGGATTTAGTATCACTAAACATTATTATAGGTGTTTTAGTAATTATTTATACTGTTTCTGGAGGAACCAAAGCGGTAAGTGTTACACAAAAACAACAAATGGCAGTAATTTTCGCAGGAATGTTTGTTGCTTTTTATTTGATATTACAATATTTACCTGACGATATTACATTTACAAAAGCGCTAGAAATTGCAGGGGCTTCCGATAAAATGCAGGTACTCGATTTTTCTTGGGATTTAAATAATCGTTATACTGTTTGGACAGGTATTTTAGGAGGAACATTTTTAATGTTATCCTATTTCGGAACAGATCAAAGTCAAGTACAACGTTATTTATCAGGAAAATCATTACGAGAAAGTCAATTAGGTTTGATTTTTAATGGATTGCTAAAAGTACCCATGCAGTTTTTTATTCTGTTAGTAGGAGTGATGGTGTTTGTGTTTTATCAATTCAATCCGGCGCCGTTAAACTTTAATCCAAAAGCAGGAGAAGCGATAGCGAATTCAAATCTCGAAACGATTGAAAAGTATGTTGAACTAGATGAGCAGCATCGATTTATAGAAGAACGAAAAAAAGCATTAATTTTTGAAGGATTAACACCTGAAAATGTAGTAAAAATTCAAGAGTTTAATAAGCAAGATAAAGTATTAAAAGAAACAGCGAAAACTGTTATTTCAAAAGCTGATCCACTGGTAGAAACAAACGATAAAGATTATGTGTTCATCCACTTTATATTGAATAATCTTCCAAAAGGATTAATAGGTTTGTTATTAGCAGTAATTTTATCAGCAGCTATGTCTTCTACAGCTTCTGAGTTAAATGCCTTAGCTGGTACCACAGTGATTGATTTATACAAACGAAATTCAACGAAAGAACATAGCGAAGCACATTATGTAAAAATGTCAAAATGGTTTACGTTAGGTTGGGGTATTTTGGCAATTTCAGTCGCCTGTATAGCCAATTTATTTGATAATTTAATTCAGCTCGTAAATATTATTGGTTCTATTTTTTACGGAAACGTTTTAGGTATCTTTTTATTAGCCTTTTTTATAAAGTTTGTTAAAGGAAATGCAGTATTTATTGCAGCAATTATTACGCAACTATTAATTATTACAGTTTGGTATATCGATTGGTTACCATACCTATGGTTAAACGCTTTAGGGTGTGGTTTGGTAATGTTATTAGCAATACTAATTCAGTCAATTACTAAAGAAAACTAACTTTTTTCTATTCGTAAAGTATCAATAATATCAGAAGCAATTAAGGCTTTGTATCCTTTTTTACAAGCGGCATCGTCACCTGCTTTTCCATGGAAAAACACACCCAACAAAGCGGCGTGTAAAGGAGTGTAGTTTTGTGCTAATAAGCCTGTGATAATTCCTGTGAGTACATCACCGCTACCACCTGTTGCCATTCCTTGGTTTCCAGAAGTGTTGAAGTATAAATTCCCTTCAGGAGAAGAAACCACAGTATATGCATTTTTTAAAACTACGATACATTGATATTTTGCAGAAAACTCAAGTTGCTTCTGAAAACGTTCAGTTGAGGTGTCAGATTTTCCAACCAATCTATCAAACTCTTTAATATGTGGAGTTAAGACAGAGTTTTTAGGAAGTAACGATTTTAATCCTTCGTTTTGAGCAATAATATTTATAGCATCGGCATCTATTACTAACGGACTATTACTTTCCGATACTAATTTTTTAACAAGTTGTGTCGTTTTTTCGTTAACACCTATTCCAGGACCTATCCCGAGAATGTTGTATTTGAAAATTTCTGGGAGTTGGGTCACGAATTCTTCATTCTCATCAGTTAGGCACATAGCCTCTGGAATGGAAGATTGCATAATTTGATATCCACATTTTGGTACATAACTAGTTAATAACCCTACACCACTTCGTAAGCAAGCTTTAGAAGATAATACGGCAGCTCCCATTTTTCCGTAAGAACCAGCAATTAATAATGCATGCCCGTAACTTCCTTTGTGTGATTGACGTGGTCTTGATATTAAAATATCAGTAATTTGTTCATTTAAAATGTAGTAGTTGCTTTCTTGTTGCTGAATAAATTCTTCATCTAAACCAATAGCAACCGTTATCCAGTTTTTTACATAATTTCCGTTTTCAGGAAAAAAGAACGAAAGTTTTGGTCGTTGAAAACTTACTGCTAGGTCTGCTTGTACAACAGTATCGGAATCAGGTAACTTATCGCAATACAATCCAGAAGGAACATCAACGGCATACACAGTTTTTTTAGCATTATTAATGCTTTCAATAACATGTTTTATAAAACCAGTAATAGGTTTGGAAAGGCCAAAACCAAAAATAGCATCAATAATTACATCATATTCAGAGAAGTCAGGAACTTTACTAGTTGATTTTATAATGATAGTATCATCAAGTTTTTGAAAATTAATATCACAATCTGAGCTAAGTGTATCTTTAAATTGAACTAAAAAAGGTTGTACGGTGTATTTTTTACTTTTTAAAATTCTAGCAATAGCAAATCCGTCACCTCCATTATTGCCTACTCCACTAACAATGGCAATTTTTAGAGAGCGATTTAATAAAGGCTCAATAGCTTTTACAAACGCTAAAGATGCTTGTCCCATCAAAGCAAAAGAGGTAATCCCTTTTTTAGTAATAGTATGCTCGTCAGCTTTTCGTATTTGGGTAACGTTGATTATTTTTTGAAGATTTTCCATGTAAGGAATTTACAACTTTACACAAAGTATTCAAAAAGAAACTACAAGAACTTTGTAGGTTTTAATATAACGATGGTTGAAGCTTATTCTTACTGGACTTTAAGATTAACCAGACTCATAATACGTTCAAATTGTTCTTTGAGTCCCATGTCTGAGTTATCAAACTCAATAGCGTCATCTGCCATCACTAAAGGAGAATCTTTTCGGGTAGAATCTATTCTGTCGCGTTCTTGTACATTTTGTAAGATTTCTTCATAGTTAACCTTGTCACCACGGTCAATTAATTCTTTATAACGGCGAGTAGCACGTTTGTCGGCAGAAGCAGTCATAAATAATTTTAGTTCAGCATTAGGAAAAACTACGGTTCCAATATCACGACCATCCATAACAATACCTTTGTTTTTACCCATTTCCTGCTGCTCACGAACTAACTTTTTTCTAACTTCAGAAATTTCAGCAACTTTACTTACCAATTTAGAAACTTCAATGGTTCTAATTTCTCTTTCAACATTGGTTCCGTTTAAAAGCATTTCAGCAAAACCAAGTTGTTCATTAAAAGCAAAAGACAAAGAAATGTTAGGTAAATCAGCAATTAAATCTTCAGAGTTAAAATGACTTTCAGAAATATAGTTTTGCTGCATAGCATACAAAGTAACAGCTCTATACATTGCTCCGGTATCAACATATATATAGGTCAATTCTTTGGCTAATTGCTTAGCAATAGTACTCTTTCCTGTAGATGAAAAACCGTCAATGGCTATAGTTATTTTTTTGCTCATAATATGAAGAATAGACAGCAAATATACGGTAGAATTTTAATATGTATGAAGGGTTTTATCGTCTGAAAAGAAAGCAGTAATAGAAGTGGTTTTAAGGTGTTGGTTACTATAGTTTTAAAGTAAAAAGGCAGCTTAGGTTAGGCAAGAGAGAAACTTTAGTTGCCTGTTAAAAATAGATTTTATATATTTCGGCGTTAAATTTTGTTAATTTTAGTACCGTTTTTGTTAAGAAAAACTATAAATTTGACACCCCTTAAAGGATCCCTTAGATGAAAAACTACACTAAAAGCATATTATTACTTTTAGCATCATTTCTACTGTGTATAAATTCAAGCGCTCAAGTGCTTGAAAGTGTCGTTGTTAACGATTTAGTAGGTGTGAGTAATAGAGCTCTTTGTGATCAAGTAGGAGGGACAGACTATTCTTTAGATATAAGTTTTACTGGTATTTTTGAAGATGCTAATACTTTTACAATAGAACTTTCCGATGAAAATGGATCTTTTTCAGATCCTGCTAAAGTAAAAACGTTAAGAACACTTATCAGTACGGCCGCAAACGACTATAACAAAGGTCAAGGTATGGATAATATCAGTTTTCAGTTACAAGAAGGGACTTATGGTAAGAACTACGTAATACGAGTAACTACAAGTCAGCTACCTGTTCAGACAGTGCAAACAGCTTCGTTTGAAGCGTATTATGATATGTTCGCAGAAGGAGAATTATCTATAAATGATGGTAATGCTTTTACATTATGTAATGGTGAATCAAGAGAAGTTTTTTTAGATACTGATGTAAATAGAGAGTATTTATGGTATAGAAGAGTTGATGGCACAGATGAGTTGGTAGCAACTACTCAAGAGCCTAAATATACAATAACAGAAACTGGGGTGTATTATGTTGTGATTGATTATGGTTTGTGTGGAGGTCCAAAGTCAAGGTTTTTAACCGTTGATGGTCTTAGCGGGGCAGATACGCAAATTAAAGGGGCATCAACTATTGAAATTTGTGGAGACCAATCTCATACATTTGAAGCGAATGTAACAAATACATCTTATACGTATAATTGGTATTTAGATGGTGAATTAAAACAATCTTCAAACAACCCAACATATACCACACCAACTGTAGGGCAATTTGGGACATATCGTTTAGAGATAGAAGCAGGAACATGTACAACAGTTTCAAATGATGTATTACTACAACAACAAACAGATGCAGGATATACGGTAACCAATGAAGGTGCTCTGAAAAGAATTATATTATTTGGAGAAACAAAACAGCTGTGTATAAGTCATGATGCTACACCTGTTGAAGATGTAACTGTTGATTGGTTTAGAAACGGGGGGACAATGGGAACAGCTGTGCGAAATCAATTATGTATTAGTGCAACAACAGCAGGGGCTTACTTTGCAAGAGTTACAAAAAGTACAGGTTCTGCTTGTGATGCTGTAGTTGATTCAGAAGAGTTCGTGCTATTAGCTGTAGATTCATTTAATGTAGTAATTAGAACTGCTACTGATTACGAAGAGTGTAATTCAGCTACTACAAAGTTAAGTATGGTAGGTGTAAAAGCGATAGCAGAAGATGGAAACGAATATGATTTAACCTCCGACCAAATAGCAATGTTGAACTTTGACTGGAAAAAAGATGGAGTTTCTATTGGAGCAACAAGTGATGAGTATACTGTCAATTCATATGCTGATAATGGCTCATATACATTAACAGTAAGTACAAATACTGGAAAGACTGGTGATTCTAATGCTATTGATGTAAAGCTAGTAGAGGTTCCTCAGGTGTCTTCTACATCAACTTCAAATTCTTTATGTGCAGGTTCTTCTATTATTTACACAATAGATAACTTCAATACGAGTTATACTTATCAATGGATAAAAGATGGTGATGAAGATGTAACGCCTACAGACCCTCAAACATTGGTGGTGATTGAAGTAGGAAATTATGTGTTGCGATATTCAGGTTTTGGGTGTAATGATAAAGAGTTAGCCCCTATTACAGTAGTACCTTTTGATGATTCGGCAATAACTGTTACACCGTCTGAAATTGTTGTAATGGAAGAAGGAGGTTCTGCTACAGTTGTGGCAGCAGGAGGAGAAACTTATGAATGGTATCAAGGAGAAGATGTATCAGGAACATTGTTGTCAACAACAGAGCAGTTAGAGGTAACTGAATTAGGTTTTTATACTGTGCAAGTAAAAGTAGGTAGCTGTACGTTATACAAAACAATAGAAGTAGTAGAGCCTGATGGACAAATCATAGTACCTAATATTGTGTCACCCAACCAAGATGGAATTAACGATACTTGGAAGTTGTCAAATTCATATGCATACCAACCAAGTGTGGAGGTAATATTATATAATTCAGGTGGAAGAGAAATTTTAAAAACAACCGATTACAAAAATGATTGGCCTATAGAAAGTTTAGGCAATCAAAAAATATTTTATTATAAGATTATTAGAGAAGGTAGGCTAATTAAAGCAGGAACGATATCCGTAATAGATTAAATTTTAGATGATTAGAAAAATTACTTTACTTATTATTATAGTATTAAATGTGTTTGTGGTACAAGCGCAATTTTCTGGTGGTGAACAACAGTATAATAGCTTTAGTTCGCGTAACTTCATGAAGTTTAATCGTTTTTTAACCGTACCTACTTTTTCTGCCTTAAGAGAGAATAAAACTTCACTTTCTGCTATAGTTAGGAATAGTAATGTTGAGTTTGAAGATAACCCCAGATTATATTTGGCTACATATTCAGGGAAAATGCGGGAAAATGTAGGGGCTGGTTTAGCAATTTATCAACAAGAAGTTGGAGTTTTTAAAGATTTCGGTGCCTTAGCTAACTATGCGCACCGTTTGCAGTTAAATGAAACAATGGACTTGACCTTTGGATTTAACTTTTTATATAGTCGAAGAAGTGCAGATGGATTAAAAGTAAATTCAACAGAACCAGATCCTCAAATTTCAAATTACCAAGATCTTCCTATTGTAAATTTTCAGCCAGCTATAACATTATCTATAGGGAAGTTTGATGTGGGGGTGTTCTTAGAAAATTTAGTAGATTTTAACCTGAAAAAGAGTGAGATGGCTACTTCTTTCGGAGAAAAAACATTTTCAGGTCATTTAATGTATTCACACGAATTTACCTATGCAAAAGGACTTTTTGAAGGAGCTGATATACGAATGTTAGCAATGGCAAGAAAACCAGGGGATGGAGAAATTGGTTATGGAGCAAATGCCATTGTAGATTTGCCTAAAGCAGGTTGGGTAAAAGCAGGTTATGATAAAACTTATGGTATTTCAGCAGGTGTAGGAGTTAACTTATCAGATAAGTTAGCAATTGGCTTTACTTACGAAAAGAGCAGTTTTGCAGCAACTAATGAAATAGGATTGATTTATAATTTTGGTAAGAGATCATTCACAAGAGAGCGTCCTAAAAGAAGAACAGGTAACGTAAAAGTTAGTCTTCCAGAACGAGCTCCAAAGAAAGAAATTGAATATAAAAATCCAGAACACAACGATTTATCTGATGAAATTCAACAAGCGCAAGACTCTATTGATATCTTAAATAAAAAGGTTGATGAAGTGTTACGATTATTAAAAAATCAACCAGCGCCGAAAACAACTACAAATACAGTAATAATAAGAGATACGGTTCAGTCAAAAGATACTTCATTAAAAAGAAGGTCAAATAAACCATGGCGTAAGAGTACAATAACACGTTCAGGCGGTGGCGGTACTATGTATTATGTAGTTTCTGATCAGTTTAGAAGTAAAGAAAATGCAGAAGCATTAATAGATAAATGGTCTCGATTAGATATTGAAGCAAAATACGTATTCGAACCTAAGAAAAAACTATATTATGTATACCTTGATAGGTTTGCAAAAGAGAACGATGCTGAAGAAAAGGTAGATGACTTTAACGATAAAACTCGTTTGTTTGAAAAAAATGATGAGAAAAAAGACAATTCAACAATAAAGGTTAAAAAAACTACGAAAGACCCAGTATATGTGGTTAAAATTACTTTAGGAGGAGCAATAAGTAGTTATGAAGAGCCTAAAACACAACCACCTGCTAGAGTTTACCCTATGGATGCTGAAGGAGTAACCCCAGGATATTATTTAAGAGTATATGTTAACTCACAAAAAGCATTAGCTGATCGAAATGTTGATGAATTACGAGATGATGATATAGATGCAGATTATTTTGTGGATCCCAAAACAGGGTTCATGCATGTTTACATTTTTAAAACAACAGATAGAGAAGAAGCAATAAAGATGTATAATACAAATTTAAATGGAGCCTTTTACGATCGCAAAGCAATCGTACAGATTAAATAAAATATATAACAGAAGAACTTGATTAATTAATTCCCCCAATTGAAATTATGAAAAGAATAATTACTTTACTATTACTTGTATTACAAACCTTTTTTAGTTTTTCGCAGGAAAAACCAGAGCCATCATCAAAACCATCACAAGTAGTTTTAGATGAAACTGTAGGGTATGAAAAATTAATAGAAAAACTTTCTCAAGAGAAGGCGCTAAAACCCCCTTCAACACCTTACTTTGATCAGAGAACCGTTAAACCCGATGGAACTTCTGGAGGTATTAATATTAAAGGAGATATAACGTTTATTGCTAATAACGTTTTAAGTATTGACCAATCGGGGTATGATCCTGAAGATGCTTATGATGGTTCTAGTTCGAATGGTAGTGTTAACATGCAATATATTGATATTGATAATGATGCTTCAACATTCTCATCAAGTTCTGATGTATTAAATTTACCAACATGTTCTCGTGTTGTATATGCTGGATTATATTGGGCTGGAGTATACCCGTATGATACTTGGGGAGGTAGTGCACGATCTAATGACTTTAATAAAATAAAGTTTAAGTTACCCGGAGGTGCTTATCAAGATATTGAAGCCGATGCAAGTGACGTTACAAAAAGAGAGTTGATTTATGATAATGGAGTAGCTTATATTTGTTATAAAGACATAACAGCAGATATTCAAGGATTAGCAAGTGTGGATCCAGAAGGACATAATGGTACCTATGTAGCAGCAAATATTCGAGCAACAAGAGGTAATGACCCAGGAGGACTAGGAGGTGCTGGAGGTTGGACGATGGTAGTAATTTATGAAAACCAAACAGAGTCAAGTAAGAATATAGCTGTTTTTGATGGTTTTGCAGATGTACGTAGAGGTAATAATGTAGATTTATCTTATTCAGGTTTTATAACGGTTCCAGTTGGTCCTAATCCAACAAATCCTGCCCCAGTAAGAGCAAAGTTGTTGGCAGCAGCTTTGGAAGGAGATAGAAGTATAAACTGGGATAGTTTTCAAATTAATGATAGAGAGGATGGAACAGGAAATTATATAGATCAATATACTCCAAATGTAAATCCTAGAGCTTGGGATAATGGTGCTTGGGATTGGAGATACAATTTTTTTAATGGTTCTATAAGTAGATATGATGCATATGTAACAACACGTACTCCAAATAGTGAAAATACGTTAGGTTTTGATGTTGATTTATATCAATTAAGTAACCCTAATAATAGTGTTATAACAAATAATCAAACATCAGCACATGTAAGATTCACTTCAAATCAAGATACTTATTGGCCGTTTTTAAATGCTTTATCAGTAGAAATTATTGAGCCAGAGTTGCAAATGGTGAAATCTGTTTTAGATGCCGCAGGAAATGATATTCAGGGAACACCCGTAGGCTTAGGAAGTGAATTGTTTTACAATATAAGTTTTCAAAACGTAGGGACTGATGATGCTAAAAATACTGTAATTACTGATAGACTACCCAAGAATGTTGATTTATTAGAAACTTCTACAGGAGGAACTGTATATAATGGTATACGTTTTGATATCGATTTACCAGCAGGAGTAACAATAGTAGGTTATGAAGCACCTTCTGCAGCTAATGGTTTTAGAGCGCAGGTAGAGTTTGGTGTACCAGATAGTATGGTACTAGAGAATGGAGCAGAGTACAATATTCGTTTACATGTACAAGTAGTTTCCGACTGTAATGAGTTACGAGATGTATGTTCAAATGTAGTAGAAAACCAAGCTTTTGCAAGATATGAAGGAGTTAAAGGAGGAGTTGTAGTAGATAACGAGCCTAGTTATTCTGGTTTCGATAGTTGTGATTTTGGAATTGTAGGTTCTTCAAATTTCTTAGTTAACTTAGATGATTGTGATTTCAGAAGAGAAGAAGTACTTTGTGGTGGAAGTATTGAGTTAACTGCAGGTGATGGTTTTGATACGTATAGTTGGGTAGATGAAAACGGAAATCCTCTTGGTAACACACAGAGTATTACTGTTACCAGTGCTGGAGTATATACCGTTACAAAAACCACAACATTAGGTTGTATTACAAAACCAGAAATTATTGAAGTAATAAGTTTTGCAAATGTATCTAATCCATTAGCACCACCTTTTGCAGATAGATTCAATACTTCTTGTACTAGTAATACTACAGAGTTAGCTGAAATTTACCTATGTGGAAACACAACAGAAACTAGAGACATTACTTTACCTTTTGCAGGTTCAAATACAACTGTAGAATGGTTTAAATTAAATGGAGATGGAGGTTGTGGTTATAACTTTGAAACAGAAGATTGTGCACCTACATCTACTGGTTGCTCTTGGGGATCGTTAGGTACAGATTTAACTCAATCTTTCGGCGAAACAGGAGCTTATAAATTAGAAGTTTTATACGATGGTACATGCCCGCAAACATATTATTTTAATGTCTTCAGAAACTCATTAACTCCTACTGTAGTACCAACAGATATTTTATGTGGTACAGATGGAAGTATTGTAGTTAATGGAGTACCTGATGGATATGAGTATAGTTTATCTGGCAATGGTACAACGACTGGTTTTCAAACAAGTAATACTTTTTCTATAACTAACCCAGGAGATTATACGGTAACAATTCGTCAAGTTGGTTCTAACGGATCTTGTAATTATGTTACAGATAGTGTAAATATACAAAGCTTAGATATTGATTTAAATGTACTAACAAATATAGATACCTGTGGAGGTGAATCAGAGCTTACAGTACAAATAGGAAATGTGCCAGGTAAATATTCTTATGAAATAAGAAAGGATAATGTATACATGGCGGGCTCTAATGGTTTTATTGATAGTAATGACCAAAGATATACTATAACAGAGAGTGGTACGTATCAGATTTTTGTAACTACAGAAGGTGGCTGTTCGGATAATGAAACAAGAGTAATAACACTACCTGAGCCAATTACACTGTCAGCAATTACTACCAAAAACATTACTTGTGAAAATGGAAGTTCTCCAGGAATTATAACATTAACGCCAAGTGAGGGAACTTCACCATACGAATATGCTGTAATTTCTGTAAATGGAACTCCAGTAGCAGATGCTGATAAAGTGTTTTTTACTGACACAACCTACGAAGTTCCAATGGGAAGTGAAGGTACATATGTGTTTGAAGTAAGAGATGATAACAATTGTAGCGCAACAGCAGAGGCTACTGTTATAGTAGAGCCAGCATTACAGTTTACTGCAACACCAACACATATTGTGTGTAATGGAGATAATGATGGTACAATTGAAGTAAACTTAACAGGAGGAGATGCTACAGGGTATACTTTAGAGTATAGTAGAGATGGTTTTTCTACAACGAATAATACAGGTGTATTCTCAGGTTTATCAGCTGGTGCCTATACTATTGATATAAGAGCATCAAAAAATACGTACCAATGTACTTACCAAGTAAGTACTACAATTACAGAACCAGAAGCACTTAGTGCAGAAGTAATAAAAGAAAGAGACTACAACTGTGGAGCAGGAGGTAAAGTAAGATTTTTTAATGAGCAAGGAGGTACTGGAGCATACGAGTATGGTGTAGGTACTGTAGATGGTAGTGGAAATGTAACAAATATTGATTATTATTCTTTTGATGATAATGGATCAGCTGAAGCAGTATTTAATAGTTTACTTCCAGGAACTTACCGTTTTTATATACGAGATGAAAATGGTTGTGTATACGAAATACCAGGAGACATTATAATTGAAGACTCTCCTCAAGCACCACAATTAGTACCTAATATAACTTATAATTGTGACGGTACAGGAAATGTAGTATTAGGGCCACCTTCAGAAATAAAAAATAATTTTGATTATTCTCTAGATGGAGGATCAACGACTAATATTAATAATTTTCCAAACTTAACACCAGGTCCTCATGAGATCTTGGTATACTATAAAGGACAAGACTGTAGTACGTTAGTAGAGTTTGAAATAGAGCAGGGGCAGGAGTTTACTGCAAAGGTAGATTCTTGGGAAAATATAACATGTAACGGTGGAAGTGATGGAACAATCACTATTAGTGCAGAAAATTACGGAACTTCTTACCAATATTCGTTAAATGGAGGAACATGGAGTACAGCATTAACAACAAGTCCTCATACAATAATAGGTTTAACAAATGGAACATACTCTATCAGTGTACGCTCAAATGTAAACTCTATAGGAGATTGTCAAGTAGATATACCTGATAATGTAGTTTTAACTCAACCAGATGTAGTTACAGTAGCTGCTCAGGTAACAAAAGAAATAACTTGTGTACCAAATACAGGAGCTACTATTACAGTTACTGATACAGATGGAGGAAATGGAGCACCGTATACACATGAATTATTAGACAGCTCAGGAAATCCTGTTGCATTCACAAATGTTCCAGAAGGTTCTTATAACGTGGTTGCAACAGACAAAGATGGTTGTACATCTGCACCTTTTCCTATTACAGTTAATTCAAAAGAAGATTTAGACTTTACCGTTACACCAGTACAATGTTTTGATGGAAGTAACGGAACATTAACTGTAAATATAGGTACAGGAAATGGGGGGTATTCATATATGATTGATGGAGTAACTGGTTGGCAAAACTCTAATGTGTTTAACAATTTAACAGATGGGACATACAATGTTATTGTAAGAGATGGAAAAGGTTGTCAAGTAACAGAATCTGCAACAATTCTTCCACAAGTTACAGCAACGATAGTACCAGTGAGTGCAACTTGTGATCCAGGTCAAATACAGATAACTCCAAACGGAGGAGATGGAAATTATCAATTTGTTGTTGAAGATGCAGGAGGGAGTCAGAATACATATACATCAAGTCTAATCGATGTACCAGCAGGAACCTATACAGTATATGTAAGAGATAAAGATGGAGGAGCTAATTACTGTGAGTTTACAGACACAGTAACAGTAAATCAAATAGTGAATCCTACACATACAACAACACTTGTACGACCTGATTGTAATGGAGGAACAGGAACAATTAATGTCGTAGTTGAAAATGGTACAGCACCGTATACAGTAACTGTAACTAGTGGTCCTACATCTGTGCCAGCTCAAACAGGAAGTGGATTAAATTATTCTTTTTCTGGTCTAACAGCAGGAAGTTATGAAATTCAAGTTATAGATGGTAATAATTGTCCAACTGCATTAGAAACAAGAACAATACAAGCTCCAGATGCATTAGTTAGCGGAGGACCTACAACAGCAACTGATTTAATGTGTAGTCCTTCAGGAACAATTTTAGGAACAATTACGTTTCAAGTACCAACAGGAGGTACAACAGATTATTTGTATTTCTATAAATTAACAACAGATACCGATTATACACAAGCAGGTAGTACTACAGTAACTAATTTAGACGCAGGTGAGTATAATACAAAAGTACTAGATGCGAAAGGTTGTGAGTTGTTATTAAATAATGTAACGATTGCTCCTTTACCAGAGGTAACACTTACAGTTTCTCCAGTAACATATAATTGTGATGGAACAGGTAATTTTACAGTAACACCAAACCCAGCAGGTAGTTATACCTACACTTTAGGTGCAATATCAAATAACGATGGTGTATTTACAAATATTCCAGAAGGATCTCATATAGTTTCTGTAGCTATAGGAAGTAACTGTACTGTAGAAACAGACCAAATAATTGTTGCGCCAAACCAAGAGTTTACGGCAACTATTACAGATAGTTCAAAAACATGTATAGGAAGTAACGATGGTACCATTACTATTGAAGCTTATTTCCCAGCAGGTACGCCAACAGCTACGTTTGATTACTCTACAGATGGTGGAACTACTTGGACTAATGGAGTAGCGAACCCACATACCATTACAGGTTTACCTGTAGGATTAAATACGATTGAAGTTCGCCCTAACAATGCGTCACCAGCAGCCTGTGTAGTTACTTTACAAGAAACGTTGGTAGACCCAGAACCAATGGTATTAACATTGCCAATAACAAAAGAAGTTACTTGTAGTACACCTACAGGAGCTACCATTACACCTAATGTAACAGGAGGTTATGGAGGTGTAACATATAGTTATGAGTTATTTATAGCGCCAATGACACCAACGGGAACTACCACAACTACAGAATTTACAGATGTTGCACTAGGTGATTATGTTGTAGTAGCTACAGACCAAACTAATGGTTGTACTATATCTAACACAGTTACTGTAGCACCAGCAGAATCCGTAGCTTTTGATGCAGCAGCATTATGTTTTGATGGAACTAACGGACAGATAGAAATCAGTAATATTACCGGTAATGGTGACTATTCGTATAGTTTAAATGGAAGTAGCAACTTTATTCCTATAACTTCAGATCCGTTTACAATTTCAGGTTTATCTTCAGAAAGTTATACTGTTACAGTGAAAGATGGAAAAGGATGTTCTGAAGATGCAACGGTTGTAATCAACAATCTACTTTACGCAACAGCAACACCTACCAATGCTAGTTGTACACCACCAACAAACCCTACAGGAGAAATTTCAGTAACTGCAACAGGAGGTGATGGGGCGCATGAATTTGCTGTTATTGCAAACGGATCACCAGCACCAGCAGCAGGAGATTATAGTGGAACAAACCCTATTACAGGGTTAGCTCCAGGTACTTATGATGTATATGTGCGAGATGGTTCTAGCTGTTCTTATATTGTTGAAAACGTGGTAATAGGAACAACAACACCAGTAGATATAACAGTTGTAGATAATCAACCAACTTGTAATGGAGATACAGGTAGTGTTGATGGACAAATAGTGGCTAATACAGGACAAGCACCTTATACAATAGTAATTACTAATAGTTCAAGTACTGAAGTAGGTAGAATAGATAATTTTACAGGAACTAACTTTAGTTTTAATAGTTTAGTAGCTGATGCCTATGAAATTACAATTACTGATGCTTTAAATTGTACTGACACTGAAACAATAACTTTAGTAGATCCTCCTGCATTAATAGCAACAATAGTACATGAAAAGCCAGCTTGTGGTACTGAGTTTGTTGGAAATGAACATTTGTTTGGTTACGATTTTACAGGGTATCCTTCAGTAGCAGCAGGACAAAAATTACAATTTAGTGTTGATAATGGAGTTACATGGCAAGATAGTCCAATATTTAGAGGGACAGCAGGAAATAATGACTTTAACTTAGGGACAACGTCTTATCCAGTAATAAGGATTGTTGACGATTCAGCACCTTCACCAACAACAGATACAACTATAACAGTATACTGTTTAACAGATTTGGGTTCTTATACAATGCCTTTTGAAGTAAGCCCTTTAGTTGTAAATGTAACTACAGACTCAGCTGATTGTACAACAGGAGCAACTGCCTTAGTTGAGGTTGACTCTTCAACAGGGGTAGGACCATTTGAGTATACATATAATACAATACCAGTTCCTCCTGGACCAACAGGATGGGAACCAGTAGGAGGTACACCTAGTCGAAACTATACATTTACTGGTTTAATTCCAGGACGAACGTATTACTTTTTTGTAAGAGATTTAGGGGATGATAATTGTACACGATTAGATGATACTTATGTAGTAAATATTGATGTAGAAATAACACCAACAGTGTTAAATCAAACTTGTGATTCGGGGCTTGGTGGAGCTATACAGTTTGATATAGATGATTCTAAAGCAAATTTATTGAATGGAGGTACACCTCCGATAGACTGGGAGCTTTTCTCAATAGATGTAAATACAGGAGTTACAACATCAATTGAAACAGGAACTCAGAGTGACTTGAACCCTATTTTACCTACATCGAACGGTACTTTAGCATCAGGTACATATTATTTAATATTAAATAATGGTACATGTACTTTTGCCAGCCCTAATATTGAAGTTGTTCAAGGCACACCAATACAAGGTGATTTAACTAAGGTTAATGACATTACTTGTAGTACTGAAGGTTTAGTAAGAATCGAAAATGTAACAGGAGGTTTTCCTGGTTATACTTATAATGTAATAACAGCAGATAACACTAACTTAACGTTACCAATAACATTAACTAGTAATACTTTTGAGATAGAGCATACAAATGTATCAGATATTACACAACCTGTTGACATAGTTATTGAAGTTGTTGATACAAATGGTTGTACATTAACTTTAACAGAAACTTTAACAGTAAGTCAACCGCCTACACTTACTTTAGATAGTACAGCAAATTGTGATCCTTTAAAATCTATTACAGTTACAGGTTCAGGTGGTTTAGCTCCTTATCAATATAGTATTGATGGAGGTGCTTTTACAGCGCAAACTTCAGGTTCTCATACGTTTACTGGTTTAGCATCAGGAGATCATACAATAGTGGTAAGAGACGCTAATGGTTGTGAAGATACTTTGACAGGACCAACAGCTGTTTCTACTTATCCAGTATTAGATTTTAATTTAACAACAGTTCAAAATTTAAATTGTGCACCAGGACAAGCCGTTATAGGTATAGAAATTACTTCAGGAGCTGATTTAGGTTCTTCAGGAGATTTTACATATACAGTAACACCTGCCGCTACGGCAACACCAAATAATGGTACAATAACAGGAGTACAAACATCTCAAAATGTTACGGTAACAACAGCTGAAACGTATACAGTAACGGTAAATGACCTAACATCTGGATGTTCGGAAACAAAACAAATCCCTGTAGCACCTGCTGTTCATCCTGATTTCTCATATGAAGTAGAAAATAGTGTGTGTGCTGGCGATAACTCAGGAATCATTAGGTTAACTGCGGTTGATAATGGAATTTTACCATTAACGTATGAGATAAATCATGACTCAAGTACATCAACTCCAGCATATAATGCTACATTACCAGCAGGAGACTCAGTATTTACAGGGTTGGCCCCAGGTTTTTATTTAGTAACAGGTACTTCAGGAAATGGATGCGAGACAACAACTTCTTCTATAGAGATTAAAGAGTTTGAAGCTATAATATTAACACCGCCAACAGTTGATGGATTTAAGTGTAACGCAGGTACAAATACTGTAAATGTAGCTACGGTTACCGTACCAAATGGAGCAGGAGATATTTCAGGAGGTTCAGGAAACTATACGAGTGTATCATTTACCTATACGCCTAATACAGGAATACAAGAATCAAAAATAGGAAGCAGTTTTGAGTTTACAACAACAAACACTTCTGGTGGTACTGTAGATATTATAGTATATGATGATAAAGGATGTTTTGCTACTGTTGATGATGTAGTTATCCCTCCTTTTGAAGCAATGATAGGGGTAAGTGCAAATCAGGTTGTAGGAGGAGCTATTACTTGTACTACCTTAGAGAGTATTACTGTAGAAGCGAATCCAAATGTTGTAGGAATTGAATATAGAGTAGTAGGTCCAGGATATAATCAAGCAATAACAGGAACAGGAAGTCCTGTTACCTTTACAGGCTTAGATACAGGAGACTATACAGTTACCGCTACTCACCCAACAACAGGTTGTGTGGTAGAAACCTTCTATAAAGTTGGACCAGAACCTGTATATGATATTGTAGTATCTGATGTTCAAAATGAATCATGTAGAGATGCAAACGATGGAAGTGTACTTATAGATTTCAGACCAACAGGAGATTATGGAGATCAATACGACTTTGAATTATTTGATGCCAATACAGGAGCGTCTATAGATTTAAGTTCTAATCCAGGAGGTCTTAATATTCCACACCAAGGAGTAAATGCGCCTACACCTGTTCATAATTTACCAGCAGGTAATTATTACATAACAATTACAATGACTGCTAGTCCTAACTGTAAGGCTACTACTGAAATATTTACTATTTATGAGCCAACTCTGTTGGAGGTTAGGGCTAATGTAGATCCTGTAGTAAGCTGTACAAATGGTTCGGATGCAACAATAACAGCAACACCTAGTGGAGGTTGGGGTAATTACATATATCAATTAGAAGATACAAATACAGGTGCTATTATTGGAGGATATGATTTTGCTTCTAATGGAGGTAATAATATATTTACAAACTTAGCATCAGGTGAGTACAGAGTTCGAGTAAGAGATGGTAACGGTTGTACTATGTCAGATACAGTCACTATTGTAAATCCAGATCCAATAACATTCTCAGTAGTAGAAAATGATAATGCATGTAATACATCTGTTGGGGGTAGTATTACTGTTAATGCTGCAGGAGGTACAGATACTTATGTATATAGTATTTCAGGTACATTAGGATATACTGCTACCCAAACGTTAAATGCTGGTTCATATACATTTAGTAACTTACCAGCAGATACGTACACAGTAAATGTAGTAGACTCTAAAGGTTGTCCAGCAATGACAGCTCCAATAGACGTAACAATTAATCCAGATGTTAACTTCTCGTTAGTAGAAACCAAGAAGATTGATTGTTCACCAACACCAAACGGAGTTGTAACAGTTGATTTAGTAAATTGGACATCAGGAGTAAGTAATTACGAGTATGAAGTAGTAGGTTCTTCGAGTGGTCCATTAGTAAATGGATCAGTAACTAGCGATCCTTTTACAATATCAATTCCTAATGGAAACCCAACACCACAAGCGTATACGGTTACGGTACGTGATATGGATTCTCAGCCAAAACCAGAATGTGAGGTTTCGAGAGAAATTATAATCAACCCTAGAATAGACCCTGTGTTTAGAGCACAAGCTACGGTTGATAATATCTGTTCTGGAAGTTCAACAGGAGAAATAACAGTTTCGGAAACTGATAATGGTATTTCACCGTTAACATATAGAATTAATCCTCAGCCAACTGGATGGTCGTTTAATAACAACGTATTCTCTGGTTTACCAGCAGGTACATATACAATTACAGCTGAAGGAACAAACGATTGTATTACTTCAACTGATGTAACAATTAATGAAAATTTGGCAATTGATATTTCCAATGCAGTTACATTTACTCAGTTTAATTGTACAGTGGGTAATGAAACAAACAGTGCAACTATAGTGGTAGATAAATCAGCTATTACAGGAGGTACAGAAAATTACGTACGTGTAGAGTTTATAGATACGGCTACAGGAGCTGTTTTATACAACGGAAATAATTTCACTTATACTTCTACAGATGAAGCAGGAGGAACATATACGGTTAACGTATATGACGAAAACGAAGGTTGTTTTGCTACAGAAGATGTAACTATCAATCCGTTTGTGAAAATAACTGGTCTAACAGTTGATCCTCAAAGAAAAATTGATTGTAATGAAGGTGAAGATATTATTGCTACTTATACAACAAGTACAGGAAATCCGTTAGCTAATTTTGAGTTTAGGTTGTATGACAATGCAGCAGGACCAACAGCTTCACCTATAGAAACAAGAACAAATACGGATGGTGACTTTTCACAATTCTTAGCACCAGGTACCTATAGAATAGAGTTAGAAAACTTAAATACCTACTGTATTGAAACAGAATACTATGTAGTAGGACCGGTACCATCGTATGATGTGTTCTTAACAAATATTCAAAGAGCATGTTTCAATGGTACAGGAAGTGTAGATTTCTATTTTAGTCCTTCTACACCATATACAGATGCTTTTGATTACGAAGTAATTCCTGTAGGAGGTAGTACAGCTGTAGTTTCAGGAAATGTAGCGGCAGGAGCACCATCGCCTACTACGATTTCAGGTATAGCTCCAGGAGAGTATTATGTGCAAATTAGAATGACAGACTCTCCATTCTGTACACCTAGGTCAGTTGATTTTGAAATTTCTCAACCAGATAGCAATTTAACCTTAGCAAGTGATTTAACATACTTAAAGTGTACACCACCAAACTCAGGAGGTGTTAAGTTAAGTGCCAGCGGAGGTTGGGGAGCTTACCAGTATGAATTGGTAAACAACACTTCAGGTTCAACAATTCAATCATTTGATAACAATGCAATAATTACTGGTTTAACCGCAGGAGATTATACAGCAACTGTTAGAGATGTTAATGGATGTACTGAGACAACAACCTTTACATTAACACCTGGAACAACGATTACAGGAGACTTAAACGTTACTCCAAACCTTTGTGAAGGAGAATATACAGCAACTATTGAAGTAACTAATATAGCAGGAGGTCAAACACAAGATCCTAATTTAACATACAGTTATACATTAGTATACCCAGACGGAACAGAGAGTGCAAGTCAGTCATCACCAATCTTTACGAATTTACCAGCAGGCGTTGGATATTCAGTAAAAGTAGCAGATGGATATTCTTGTGATGGTCTTTTAGGTCCAGTAGATATCATTGATCCTATTGAAGTAGTTGCTTCAGCAGAAATTACAGTAGATATTACATGTAATACTCCTCAAGCAACAGTAGAAGTTACAGGAGCAGGAGGTACAGGTCCTTATATGTATAGTATGGACGGAGTTACTTTCGGAAACACAAATGTATTTAATGTAGATGCTGGAGTACATCAATTCTATGTTAGAGATAGTGAGTTATGTGTTTCTGAACCTGCAACAATAACAGTAGGAGCTTACGTAGATCTTAACGCTACTTTAAATATAGATTCAGCGTTTATTACCTGTAATGGAGATAGCAATGCAGTGTTGTCAGCTGACGTAGAAGGAGGTTTCGCAAACCATGAATACCAATTATTAGATGGAAACAATGCACCTTTAGGTAACTGGCAACCATCAAATATCTTTAGTGGTTTAGATGTTGGTACTTATAAAATTAACGTAAGAAGTACGAATAGATTTGGCGTTGAATGTTTTGCTATAACAGGTGAACACACAATATCTGAACCAGATGTGTTAGAAGCTGAAGCAACACCAACACCAGTTACATGTTTTGGAGGTAACGATGGTACAATTACGGTTAATCCACAAGGAGGTAATAATGATTACGAGTTTAATATCGCATCAGATCCAAGTAGTCCTGACTTCCCTGAAACTAAGTTTGTAAAAAACAATGTATTTGAAAATTTAAGCGCAGGTGTTTATTGGATTACTGTAAAAGACGTTGTAGGTTGTTATTTAGACCCTATAAGAGTTGAAGTAACACAACCAGAACAGTTTACAGTAGAGCTAGGACCAAATGGTGTAACTGAACAAGTATGTATTGATGATTCTACGCCAACAATCGAGTTAGATGTACAAGGTGGTACACAACCTTATTATGTAAGTATTAATAATACTCCACTTGGAACTCCATACACAACAAATACAATTGTATTAGGTGCAGCTGAAAACATACAAGGGGGCACATCGTACTTTATCACAGTTAGAGATGAAGCAGGTTGTAATGTAGCTGACCCAATAAGAGTAACTACTGGAGAACCGGTAGACTTACAATTAACAGTAGACTTTGAATATACTTGTCCAACAGGTAATATTGTCTTAGCAATAGTAGATGAAGCCTACAGAAATAGCATGTCGTATACATTATATGACGGAGTAAATACACAAGTAGCTACAAATACTACAGGAGAGTTTATTGATGTACCAGCAGGATCTGGATATTATGTTACAGCGACGCACACAATAAGTTCTTGTTCTCAAAGTTCTACTAGTAGTCCAATTGATATAGTGGATTATCAACCATTAACCTTAGAAATTGATGATTCAGTTAAGAATACATTAATTGCAAATGCTGACTTTGGTTTAGAACCATATGAATACAGTGTAGATGGAGGTGATTTTGGTCCAGATAATGAGTTCTTAGTTTTACAAACAAAAGATTATACCATCACGGTAAGAGATGCTAGAGGTTGTGAGGTTACACTAACTGTTAGAGGAGAGTATATTTCTATTTTTGTTCCAAACTTATTTACTCCAGATGGAGATGGAATAAATGATTACTGGTATCCTCGTGAAGTAGAAGATTATCATGACATCAAAGTGTTTATCTATGATAGATATGCACGAAATATTGCAGACTTTAAAGGTACTGTAGAAGGATGGGATGGTACTTACGAAGGTACACCACTACCATCAGGAGATTATTGGTATACAATCTACTTTAAAGAGCTATCTGGTCAAGAGAAGAAAATAATGGGACACTTTACACTATATAGATAAAAAGAGAAATGAGAAAAATATTAATAATTTTAAGTGTAGTATTTAGTAGTGTAAATCTTACTGCACAAGAAGTAGAATTACCACAATATGTGAGTCATTTAGCCGATAACCCGTTTTTAATATCTCCAACTTATGCAGGTATTGGTACTGGGTTACAGGTTAGATTAAATGGAGTAAGCCAGTGGATTGGAGTTAAAGATGCACCAGATACGCAATCGTTAACAGTTGAAGCTCGTATAGCAGACACTTTTGGTGGTGGTATTACGTTGTTTAATGATAAAAATGGAAATACAACTCATAAAGGAGCAAAATTATCGTTTGCAAGTCACTTAACATTAAGTGACTTTCACGATAGCTTTTTATCATTTGCATTAAGCTATAGTTTTATTCAGTTTGGTATTGATACTTCAGAAAATAATTCAGGACAAATAGTGCCAAACAAAACATTAAACAATTCAAATTTTGATGTTGGATTACTGTATCGTTACGAACGATTTAGTATAAGTCTTAACGCAATGAATATTCTAAATAAGGAAATTGAAAATTTTCAAACAGGCGAGCCAGAAGTATTGAGAAAGTATACTGTTTTTACTTCGTATACCTTTACAAGATTGAGCAGAAACTTTGAATTGGAACCTTCAATGTTAGTAGAGTATAGAGAAGCAGATAAACGATCTAGAACAGACATGAACGTTAAAGCCAGAAAAGGAATTAGAGACGGATATGTTTGGGCTGGTTTAAGTTATACGTTCTTAAATGATCAGTTTTTCCAACCAAATGCTATTGCACCATTGTTTGGTCTAAAAAAGAATAACTTATACATGTCGTATGGGTTTAGTATAAACATGAATAAAACACAAGAGTATAACTATGGTACGCACATGATTACACTTGGGTTTGATTATGAAAGAAGACCAAGTTTAGCACGTTGTACACAAAAAATGATCATGTTTTAATAAGAAAAACATATAAATTATAAAATCCTCAAGTGTTAGCTTGAGGATTTTCTTTTTCTTTGTAGTTGATTAGTTTTTAATATCTAAAAGTAATATAGTATAAATAAACTTAGTTATGTGTTACATTTGTTTGTGTAGCTATAACATAGATTCTATGTAATGGAAAAAAATAACGACACATCAATAAATCTTAATAAGTACATAAGTAGTACAGGTATTTGCTCACGTCGTGAAGCAGAACGCTTTATTACAGAAGGAAGAGTAACCATAAACGGCAAACCTACCCAGTTAGGAAACAGAGTTAATGAAGGAGATGTGGTGAAGATTGATGGAAAACCGTTAAAAGCAAAACCTGAAATCATATATATAGCGTTAAACAAACCAGTAGGTATTGTTTGTACTACAGATAGTAAAGAGCGGAAAAATATAGTAAAGTTTATAGGGCATCCGCAACGATTGTTTCCTATTGGGAGATTAGACAAACCATCAGAAGGATTAATATTTTTAACAAATGACGGAGATATCGTAAATAAAATTTTACGAGCAGGAAACAATCACGAAAAAGAATACATTGTTTCGGTTAACAAACCTTTTGATGAACGCTTTATAAAAAGAATGAGTAATGGAATTCCAATTTTAGGAACTGTTACAAAGAAATGTAAAGTAGAACGTGTAAATGATACTACATTTAAAATAACTTTAGTACAAGGATTGAACCGTCAAATAAGACGTATGTGTGAATACTTAGATTACGAAGTAAAAAAGTTAAAACGCACACGTATTATGAATGTTACTTTAGGAAACTTAAAAGTAGGAGAGTGGCGTGAATTATCATCTAAAGAAATGGATGAAATTAATAAACTTGTAGCTGGTTCATCAAAAACACACGAAGAAGCGGAAAAAAAGACTAAAACTACTTCTCCTCAAAAAACTAAACCAAAGAAAAAAATAGATTTTAAATCGAAGTTTGGTAGAAGAAGAAAGAATTAAAAATAGTAATAAGAAACTTTTAACTTTCTACTTTTAAACATTCAACTTACATGTGTATCTTTGCCACTTATGCAATTTGACTTAAAAATAACCGATCCTAAAAGTAAAGCACGAGCTGGTGTTATTACAACTGATCACGGAACTATAGAAACTCCAATATTTATGCCTGTAGGTACAGTAGCTACAGTAAAAGGAGTACATCAATCAGAATTAAAAGACGAAATCAATCCTGATATTATTTTAGGAAATACATATCATCTATACTTACGTCCAAAATTAGAAACTTTAGAAGCCGCAGGAGGTTTACATAAGTTTATGAATTGGGATCGTAATATTTTAACTGATAGTGGAGGCTATCAAGTATATTCTTTATCAGGAAGAAGAAAGATAAATGAAGAAGGAGTAAAGTTTAAAAGCCATATAGATGGATCTACGCATTTTTTCACACCAGAAAATGTAATGGAAACACAACGTACTATTGGAGCAGATATAATTATGGCTTTTGATGAATGTACACCATATCCTTGTGATTATAATTATGCAAAGCGATCTATGCACATGACACATCGTTGGTTAGATCGTTGTATAAAACACTTTGATAAAACACCTCCAAAATACGGATATAGTCAGTCTTTATTTCCAATTGTACAAGGAAGTACATACAAAGACCTACGTAAACAATCAGCAGAGTATATAGCAAATTCAGGGGCAGAAGGAAATGCTATTGGAGGGTTATCCGTAGGAGAACCAGCTGAAGAAATGTATGCAATGACCGAAGTAGTTACAGCAATACTACCGGAAGATAAGCCACGTTATTTAATGGGAGTTGGTACACCAATTAACATTTTAGAAAATATAGCCTTAGGAGTAGATATGTTTGATTGTGTAATGCCAACACGTAATGCCCGTAATGGAATGTTATTTACAGCACAAGGTAGCATTAACATTAAAAATAAAAAGTGGGAAAATGATTTTTCTCCAATTGATGAAATGGGGATTACTTGGGTAGACACTATGTATTCTAAAGCATATTTACGTCACCTTTTTGCTGCTAGAGAAATGCTAGGAAAACAAATAGCCTCTATTCACAATTTAGGATTTTATCTATGGTTAACCCGCGAAGCGCGTAAACACATTATAGCAGGAGATTTTGCTGAATGGAAAGACAAAATGGTAAAACAAATGGATAAACGTTTGTAATTTGAAAATACTAGATTGGTACATATTAAAACGTTACTTGGTAACTTTTTTGTTTACGCTACTTATTTTAATACCTATTGCGGTAGCTATTGATATTGCCGAGAAAGTAGATAAGTTTTTACGAGAAGAAAACTTAACACTGTTTGAAATAGTTAACGATTACTATAAAAACTTTATTATTTACTATGCTAATACGTTTATGCCATTAGCACTGTTTATTGCAGTTATTTTATTTACTTCTAAACTTGCAAGTAATACAGAAATTGTAGCAATTAATAGTTCTCAAGTATCATTTACACGATTTTTATACCCATATTTTATAGGTGCAACTATTGTTTGTGCAGTGGCGTTATCAATGAATCACTTCTTTGTACCTTCTAGTAGCAAAACAAGAAAAGCTTTTGAAAAAACATATTTAAAGAAAAAGAAGTATGCCGATACTTCTATTCGTGAATTTAGCTTGCAACTTAATGATAGTACCTATGTATATATCCAAAACTTTGATTTAAAACGAAATTCAGGATATAACTTTTCAGTAGATCTATATGATGGTATAAAGTTAAAAAGCAAGCTTACTGCAGATAATATTAATTGGAATGAAAAAGACAGTACATTTAAATTGTATACGTGGAAGACGCGAAAAATTTTCAAAGAAAGAGATAGTATTTTCTCAGGCAGAAGCTTAGATACCACATTTGCATTTACACCAGAAGATTTTAATTACAAGAATATTATGGCACAAGAAATGAGCTCTCCTGAATTGGTTAAGTTTATTGAGGTGTCTAGGAAAAGAGGTATAAAAAATTTAAACGCTTACTTAGTAGAATTATATAAAAGAACAAGCTTACCAATTGCCAGCTATATATTAACATTAATAGCAGTTGGATTAGCACACAGGAAAAGTAGAGGAGGTATAGGAGCGAATTTAGCTATAGGTATAACTGTAATGTTTATTTATGTTTTTTTTCTAAAAATAGCAGAAGTATTAGGAGCAGTAGCTGGAGCTAATGCATTATTAAATGTTTGGATACCTAATATAGTATTTGGTTTATACGCTGTTTATTTATATTTCAATGCAAGGAGATAAATTAAAGAACTACCTACTTTTACACTTAATTGTTTTTATTTGGGGGTTTACAGCAATATTAGGAGCATTAATATCAATTGATGCAGTTCCTTTAGTTTGGTATAGAATGTTATTAGCAGTAGTTTTTATTGCTTTGTATTTTGTAATAAAGAAGAAGTCATTTAAGGTAGAAAAAAAAGCATTAGTTAAGTTTGCTGTCTCAGGAGTAATTATAGCAGTACATTGGATAACCTTTTTCAAAGCAATAAAAGTATCAAATGTTTCGGTAGCTTTAGTAATGATGAGCACAGGAGCTTTTTTCGCTTCATTCATAGAACCTTTTTTCTTTAAAAGAAGAATAAAACTAATTGAAATAGTCTTAGGCTTGCTAGTAATTGTAGGTTTATACATTATTTTCAATTTTGAAAGTCAGTATACGCTTGGAATTATTTATGCGTTAATTTCAGCCTTTTTATCAGCATTATTTTCAGTATTAAACGGAGTGTTTATAAAAAAACATGAAGCCAATACTATTTCGTTTTACCAACTATTATTTGGAGTATTAGGGGTAACTATATACTTATTGTTTACACAGAAGTTTTCATTAGCGTTTTTCCAATTACAAGTAACTGATTGGGTATATTTATTAATTTTAAGTAGTGTTTGTACAGCCTATGCATTTATTGCATCTGTGAAGGTAATGAAGTATCTAACACCTTATACAGTAATGCTTACAATTAATTTAGAGCCTATATATGCTATTGTTTTAGCGTTACTAATATTTGGAGAGAAAGAACAAATGAATCCAGAGTTTTATTATGGAGCATGTATTGTCTTAATAGTAGTAGTACTCAACGGAGTGCTAAAAAATGCTTCTTCCATAAAAAAGAAAATTATAAAAAAATAGTATTTTAAGAAAAGCGATCAAGGTAAACTGTACAATTTTTTAGTATGTTTGCCTTTACAAACAACTAACTATAAAATTAGAAAATCAAACTATATACAAGAATACAATGGAATATTTAGATTTTGAAATGCCAATAAAAGAGCTAGAAGATCAGTTGGCAAAATGTTTTGATATAGGAAAAGAAAGCGATGTAGATGTAACAGCTACATGTAAGAAAATTGAAAAAAAATTAGAGAAAGCTAAAAAAGATATATACAAGAATTTAACTGCATGGCAACGAGTACAGTTGTCTCGTCATCCAAACCGTCCTTACACATTAGATTACATTAAAGCACTTTGTGGAGATACTTTTATGGAGTTACACGGAGATCGTAGCGTAAAAGACGATAAAGCCATGATTGGAGGTTTAGGTAAGATAGGAGATCAATCTTTTATGTTTATCGGGCAACAAAAAGGATACAATACCAAAACACGTCAGTATCGTAACTTTGGTATGGCAAATCCAGAAGGATACCGTAAAGCATTACGTTTAATGCGTATGGCTGAAAAATTTGGTATTCCTGTAGTAACTTTTGTAGATACTCCAGGAGCTTACCCAGGATTAGAAGCTGAAGAGCGTGGACAAGGAGAAGCGATTGCTCGTAATATTTTTGAAATGACTCGTTTAAAGACTCCAATTATTACAATAATTATAGGAGAAGGAGCTTCAGGAGGAGCTTTAGGAATAGGAGTAGGAGACAGAGTATATATGTTAGAAAACTCATGGTACTCAGTTATTTCACCAGAAAACTGTTCTTCAATATTATGGCGTAGCTGGTCAGAGAAAGAAAAAGCAGCTGAAGCATTAAAGTTAACAGCAGAAGATGGTATGAAACTAAAAATAGTAGACGATATCATCAAAGAACCATTAGGAGGTGCACATTCTGATCGTGAAGGAACTTTTAAAGCTGTGCAAGAACAAATCATAAAAGCTTACAAAGAACTTAAAGATATAAAAGAGAAAGACTTAATAGCTCAACGTATGGACAAATATGCCAATATGGGAGTTTATAAAGAATAAAATTTTTTACAAGAAAAAAACTACTCGCTTCATTAACTAATGAAGCGAGTTTTTTTATAAATATGAAAAAGATATTAATATTTATTGGATGTATAATCTTTACCAGTAATATAATTAGTCAAACTCAAAAGGCAAGTTTAATATTTTTAGATGGAGATGTATTAGAAGGTTATGGAGTTATTACTAAAGATAATAAAATTAAGTTTAGAATATCTTTAGATGAAAAACCAGATGTTTGGGATAACTTAATAGTTAGGGGTATTATATTTTATGGTTTTGAAAAAGAAGAAGAATATGAGTACATATATACCAAAATAAAGAAGGAACCAGAACTATTAAGAGTTGTTTTAAAAGGAAAGATTACTTTATATGAAAGAAAAAGGTTTTTTAAAGTTTATAGATTAAATAATTTGAACGATGAAGACTTTGGAAATAGTTTTCTAGGTGTTAGAGAAAATATAGATTTATTTATAAAAAGAGATAATGAAGAAATAGCAACTCTATACAACAGAACTATGAAAAGAAGTATTCAAAATTACTTTAAAGATTGTGATGTTATTTTTGATTTGATAGAGTCAAATGAATATAGAAAATATTCTAGAGAGAAACTAGTTAAAAACTACAATATATTTTGTGGAGATTAATGATAAAGTTATAGTATTAAAAACTCGCCATTTGGCGAGTTTTTTTGTTTTATAAATATTTTACAATATTATTTGTTTGTTAAATGAATTTATATATATAATTTTGCCGACCGAAATGAGTAATACATTTAACAAATATCTTTTTCTATTAATATTCTTATTAAAAGGATGGTCTACATCATATGCAGATCATAACAATTTTAATAAGAGTATATCAGTGCCTGTTTTAAATTCAGCCTGTATAGAGACCCAAATTGTTACTCAAAACACCATTAACTTAGCTTTTGATAAACAGCATCAAGATTCTGAAAGGGAGAATTATTTTGAAATCAGCGAGATTGAAGACAAAACCCAAGACGAAAATGAAGTAGATGAAAATTTATCAAAATTCGGAAGTTACTTATCAGCCATCTTACATGCGCAGTTTTTTGAGTGCCAGTTTTGTGTAGTAAAAGAAAAAGCACAACGCTTTAAAGAGTACACTTTTAGCGCTATAGTAAAACTCCATGTAAAATTTCAAGTTTTTATAATTTGATACCCTCTTCGGTAAAGTATGCCTAAACCTATCATTTAGCTTACTTTATTTATTCACGCATAAGAATTTAATTAAATTTTTAGAATGACCATTGGTTTTCAATGGTTAAACACTCAATCTAACTTTACAAATACATACAAAAAATGAAAAAAATCTTCATTTTCATGAGCCTATTTGCGCTATTAACTAACATTAGCTGCGAATCAAAAAAGGAATCTAAACATCCAGAAACAAAGTTCCTTGTAACCAATCCTATTAAAAAAGATACATCAATAACTAAAGATTATGTAAGTCAAATACATGCCATTCAACACATAGAACTTAGGGCACTAGAAAAAGGATATTTAAAGAAAGTATTTGTTGATGAAGGACAACATGTAAAAAAAGGACAAAACATGTTTCAAATATCAGCAAACGTTTATAAAGCAGATTTACAAAAAGCAAAAGCAGAAGCAAAAGCTGCTGAAATTGAATATAAAAACACGGAATTATTAGCAGATGGAAACGTAGTTTCTAAAAACGAATTAGCCTTAGCAAAAGCAAACTATGAAAAAGCAAAAGCTGAAGTAATGCTAGCACAAACACACCTAGGTTTTACAAGCATTAAGGCACCATTTAACGGTATAATGGACCACTTGCATGTTAGAAAAGGAAGTTTGTTAGATGAAGGAGAACTCCTAACAACACTATCAGACAACAGTAAAATGTGGGTATATTTTAATGTACCAGAAACAGAATATTTAGACTACATAATGAGTCAAGATAAAGACAAGAAAAAAGAAGTAACACTTTTAATGGCAAATAACAAACCATTCAATCAAAAAGGAATAGTAGAAACGATTGAAGGAGAGTTTAACAATGAAACAGGAAATATTGCCTTTAGAGCAACTTTCCCAAATCCAGATGGAATTTTAAGACACGGAGAAACAGGAAGTATTTTAATGGAAGTTCCATACGAAGGAGCCTTAATAATTCCACAAAAAGCTACTTTTGAAGTATTAGATAAAAAATATGTTTTTGTAGTAGATAAAAACAATACAGTAAAACAACAAGAAATTACTGTAGAAGCAGAATTACCACACTTATTTATAGTAGAAAAAGGACTTACAGAAAACGATAAAATATTGTTAGAAGGAATCCGTATGGTAAAAGACCAACAAAAGATACATGTTGAGTTTAAAGAGCCAAATGCTGTAATGTCTAGTTTAGACTTATATGCAGAGTAATCAAAAACTAAAATTCAACAAAACATGTTTAGTCAATTTATAAAAAGACCAGTACTAGCAATTGTTATTTCGATAATAGTTGTTTTTACGGGGTTGTTATCAATAAAACAACTCCCAATATCACAGTTTCCACAAATTGCACCAACCACGGTAAACATATTTATAGCATACCCAGGTTCAAGTGCAGATGTATTGGTAAACTCAACACTAATTCCTCTAGAAACAGCCATCAATGGAGTACAAGGAATGCGTTATATCGCTTCTGATGCTACAAGTGCAGGAGAAGGAACCTTACGTGTAATTTTTGAACCAGGTACAGATCCCAACCAAGCGGTAGTTAGGGTAAAAACAAGGGTAGATCAAGTAATGCCTTTATTACCTGAATTAGTACAGCGAGAAGGAGTAATTATAACCCCAGTACAACCAAGTATGTTAATGTATGTGAACCTTTTTAGTAAAGAAAAACATAATGACGAAAAGTTCCTATACAACTATGCGTACACCAAAATGATACCCGAGATTCAACGTATTAACGGTATTGCCAGTGCTAAAATTTTAGGAAGTAGAAAATATGCGATGAGAGTTTGGTTAAAACCAGACCGAATGAGAGCCTATAATATTTCTGCGGAAGAAATTTTAGAAGCGATGGAAGACCAAAGTATTTTGGCAAGACCCGGAAGACTGGGAAGAAGTTCAGGAATAAAATCTCAATCACTAGAATACGTACTTACCTATCAAAACAGGTATAACGAACCAGATCAGTATAAAAACATTATAATTCGAGCAAATAAAGAAGGAGAAATTTTAAAATTAAAAGATGTTGCCGAAGTAAAATTAGGGAGTGAATTCTTCGATATTTACTCAAATTTAGATGGACACCCATCAGCATCAATCGTTTTAAAACAAACTTTTGGAAGTAATGGTAGTGATGTAATAGCATCGGTAAAAGAAAAACTAAAAGAATTAAAAGAAGATTTACCTCCTGGTATTGATTTTAAAATTAGTTATGACGTTTCTAACTTCTTAGACGCCTCTATAGAACAAGTAATACATACACTTAGAGATGCCTTTATTTTAGTAGCAATTGTGGTATTCCTATTCTTGGGAGATTTACGATCGACCTTAATTCCAATTATAGCAGTACCAGTATCCTTAATCGGAGCTTTCTTTATAATGCAGCTTTTTGGACTTTCAATAAACTTAATTACCCTGTTTGCATTAGTGTTAGCGATTGGTATTGTAGTAGATGATGCTATTGTAGTTGTAGAAGCAGTCCATTTAAAAATGGAGAAAGAACATCTAACACCTTATCAAGCATCTAAAGCAGCATTAGGAGAAATAGGTGGTGCTATTTTAGCAATTACATTGGTTATGGTTTCTGTATTTGTGCCAATTTCATTTATGACAGGGCCGGTAGGAGTTTTCTACAGACAGTTCTCTATAACAATGGCGGGATCTATCATTATTTCAGCAGTGGTAGCATTAACATTAACACCAGTATTGTGTGCAATGATGTTGAAGAACAACCACGGAAAAGAAAGAAAAAAATCAATAGTAGATAAATTTATTGATTGGTTTAACAAAGGATTTGAAAAGCTTACAGGAAGATATGTAAAAGTGTTAAACAGAATCGTAGCACGAAGAATGTTAACCTTTGGAGTATTACTAGCTTTCTGTGCAGGAATATTTATTACCAATAAAACATTACCAGCAGGTTTTATTCCTAGTGAAGACCAAGGAATGATTTACGCAATCATTCAAACACCACCAGGTGCTACCTTAGAACGTACAAACGAAGTAGCAAGAAAACTACAACAAATTTGTGAAGAAACTGAGGGAGTAGAGTCAGTTTCATCTTTAGCAGGATATGAAATTATGACCGAGGGTAGAGGGTCAAACGCAGGAACTTGTTTAATTAACTTGAAACCATGGTCAGAACGTCATCATTCAGTTCACGAAATCATGGAAGAACTAGAAGAAGAAACCAAAGACTTAGGAGCGGTTATAGAATATTTTGAACCACCAGCAGTACCAGGTTTTGGATCTTCAGGAGGATTCTCAATGCGTTTATTAGATAAAACAAACTCAACAGACTACCACGAGTTTGAACGTATTAATAATAAGTTTATGGAATCGTTATCAAAACGAAAAGAGCTTACTGGGTTATTTACTTTTTACTCTGCAAACTATCCGCAGTACGAATTAAAAATCGACAATAAAAAAGCGATGCAAAAAGGAGTGACCATTGGTAAAGCCATGGAAAACCTAAACATTTTAATAGGTAGTACCTATGAACAAGGTTTTATTCGTTTTGGTAGATTCTTTAAAGTATATACACAAGCAGCGCCAGAATACAGAAGAATCCCTTCAGATTTAGAAAAGCTATATGTTAAAAATGAAGAGGGAGAAATGGTGCCTTATTCAGCTTTTATGAGTTTAGAGAAAAAACTGGGGCCTAATGAGATAACACGATACAATTTATATAATTCAGCAGCTATTAGAGGGTTACCAGCACTAGGATACACAAGTGGAGATGCTATTAACGCAATTAAAGAAGTAGCAGCAAAAGAATTACCAAGAGGTTATGATGTAGCTTGGGAAGGACTTACCTATGATGAAGCAAGAAGAGGTAATGAATCAGTATATATATTCATTATTGTTTTAGCCTTTGTATATTTTGTATTAGCAGCGCAGTACGAAAGTTTTATACTACCATTAGCTGTAATTTTATCGCTTCCAGTAGGAGTGTATGGTTCATTTACACTATTAAAATTAATGGGCTTAGCAAATGATGTATATGCACAAATAGGGATTATTATGTTGGTTGGTCTCTTAGGAAAAAATGCGGTGTTAATTGTAGAATTTGCGGTACTAAAACGAAGTCAAGGAGCTACAATTTTTGAAGCAGCTATTGAAGGAGCTAAAGAACGATTTAGACCAATTTTAATGACGTCATTTGCTTTTATAGCAGGATTAATACCGTTAGTTATAGCGCATGGAGCAGGAGCCATTGGTAATAGAACTATTGGAGGATCAGCTTTAGGAGGAATGTTAATAGGAACAATCTTCGGAGTTTTAATTATACCAGGTCTCTATTACATATTTGCTAAAATGAGTGATGGAAGAAGTCTAATTAAAGACGAAGCTAACGAACCAGTTTCTGAAGAGTTTATAAGAATAAATGAAGTTGAAGGAAGTAAAACAAAAGCTAAAATAGCAGAGCTTAAAAAACTTCTAAAGAAAATAATTAAAAGAGATAATAATGAAAACTAAACAAAGAAGTTTATTTATAGTAAAAAAAGCACACTTTTTAAGTGTGCTTATGCTCTTGTTTTTGTGTTCTTGTATACCAAATCAAGTATTAAAAGAGGAAAATAAAGCGGTACCAGAGAGTTTTAATAACGAACCTGTAGATTCGTTAAATACAGCCAATATTGAATGGCGTAACTTTTTTTCAGATTCACATTTGATTTCTCTGATAGATACAGCTTTATCAAAGAACCAAGAGTTGAACATAATGTTACAACAGGTAGCTATTTCAAAAAATAACATCAAAGCAAAGAAAGGAGAGTATTTACCGTTTGTAAATATGTATGCTGGTGCTGAAGTAGAGAAAGTTGGAAAGTATACAAGAAATGGAGCAGTAGAAGAGAACTTACATATTAGAGAAGGTGAAAAATTCCCAGAACCATTAACTGATTTTTCCATAGGACTTTCTGCTTCATGGGAATTAGATGTTTGGAAGAAATTACGTAATGAAAAGAAAGCTGCAGTACTTGAATACTTTGCTTCAGTTGAAGGAAAAAACTTCATGGTGACTAATTTAGTTTCAGAAATTGCAAATTCATATTATGAGTTGTTAGCGTTAGATAATGAGTTGTCAATGGTTTCACAGAACTTAGAAATTCAAAAAAATGCATTACAAATGGTAAAGCTTCAAAAGCAAGCAGCAAGAACTACCGAATTAGCAGTACGTAGGTTTGAAGCAAGTGTGCTTAAAAATCAGAGTCATTTGTATGAGCTTAAACAAGAGATAGTAGAGACTGAAAATAAAATTAATTTTTTAGTAGGAAGGTATCCGCAGCCTATAGAAAGAAATTCAGATAATTTTATTGATAAGTCCATAGAAGGAATTAAAGCAGGAATCCCTTCACAACTGTTACAAAACAGACCCGACTTAAGGAGAGCTGAATACGAATTAGCAGCAGCCAAGTTAAATACTAAAATAGCACGAGCTAATTTTTATCCATCAATCGGTATAAAAGCAGGAGTGGGGTTACAAGCATTTAAACCTAAGTTTTTAACATCAACACCAGAATCGTTAGTGTATTCTTTAGCAGGAGATATTGTAGGACCTTTAATCAATAGAAACGCTATAAAAGCAGCCTATAAAACAGCCAACAATAAACAATTACAAGCTGTTTACGAATACGAAAGAGCTATTTTAAATGCGTATTTAGAAGTAGCGAACGAGCTTTCGAAAATTGATAACTTAAAAAACAGTTATGATTTAAAAAAGCAACAAGTAGAAGCGTTAAACGAATCTATAGACCTTTCAATTCGTCTGTTTAAATCGGCAAGGGCTGAATATACAGAAGTGTTGTTAACGCAAAGAGAAGCATTAGAATCTAAAATTGAAATTATAGAAACTAAAAGAGATCAATTGTTGGCAAACGTAAAAGTATATAAAGCCTTAGGAGGAGGCTGGAACTAATTTTTTTCATTCGTTATTAATTATTAATTGTTGTTAAAGAGGTAGTTTTTATTAACTATCCAAAAGACTCGCTAACTGGCGAGTCTTTTTTATTCAATACTTTTCAAGTACCTTCGTGATACCTCATAAAAAGAGATTGTAATATCATAATTCAATGAGTAAAGAAGAGTTAGCTATAAAAACCACCTACTTTAGTATTCTAAGTAATACTAGTTTAGCAATTATTAAAGGATTAGCAGGTATTTTTGGAAACTCATACGCATTAATAGCAGATGCAATTGAATCTACTACCGATATTTTTTCTTCTATTTTAGTGTTGTTAGGATTAAAATATGCGAAAAGACCCGCAGATAAGAATCACCCGTATGGACATGGAAAAATAGAACCTTTAATTACTTTTGTCGTGGTAGCCTTTTTGGTAACTTCAGCTACAATTATAGCGTATGAAAGTATACAGAATATTCAAACACCTCATAAAGTACCAAAACCTTGGACTTTGCTCGTTTTAGGAGCAATTATAATTTGGAAAGAAGTATCTTTTCAAATAGTAATAAGAAAAAGTAAGGAAACCAATAGCTCTTCCTTAAAAGCAGATGCGTGGCACCATAGAAGTGATGCGATTACCTCAGTAATGGCTTTTATAGGAATTTCAATAGCGCTTATTTTTAAAGAAGGCTATGAGACAGCAGATGATTGGGCAGCTTTATTAGCCTCATTTTTTATTTTATACAATAGTTATTTAATTTTTAGACCAGCGCTGGGAGAGATAATGGATGAACATGTATACGATGATTTGATAGATGAAATAAGAGAAAAGTCTATGGAAGTAGTAGGTGTTTTAGGGACAGAAAAATGCTTTGTTCGTAAAGCAGGAATGAAGTATCATGTAGATTTACATGCCATTGTAGATAGTACAATTACAGTAAAAAAAGGACACGATATTGCACATAAATTAAAAGACTACTTAAGAGAAAAACTCCCAGATTTAGGACATGTTTTAATTCATATAGAACCAAGTGAATACTAAAAAAGCAACCTAATTAGGTTGCTTTTTTGTTTACGGTATATTTAAATATTTATGAGTTTGTAAGGAAATTTTCCATTGTGGATGTTCCATCACATAATCAATAATTTGCGGAGTCATTTTTTCCTTTTTACTCCATTCAGGTTGTAAAAACAACTTACACTTTTTACCAACTTTAGCAGCCTGTTCCTCAGCAAACTGAAAATCATTTTTATTATGAATAATCATTTTCAATTCATCAGCTTCTTGGTAAGCACGTTCCAAAGGTAATTTGTTCTTTTTAGGAGATAAGCAAAACCAATCCCAAACCCCTGAAAAATCATACGCTCCAGAAGTTTCAATATGTGTTTTAATACCTTTTTCTTGAAGTTGACCAGTAATATAATCTAAACTCCACATTAAAGGCTCTCCACCTGTAATAACTACAGTTTCGGCATATTTCTTTGCATTTTCAATAATGATATCCGTTTTTGTAGGTGGATGTAAATTAGCATCCCAGCTTTCTTTTACATCACACCAATGGCAACCAACATCGCAACCACCAATACGAATAAAATAAGCAGCAGTACCAGTGTGTGCTCCTTCTCCCTGAATCGTATAAAACTCTTCCATTAACGGAAGCATTTCTCCTGTATTAATTAACTCTTGTACTTCTTTTTTCAACATAAGGGTGCAAAGATAGGCAACATTAAAAATTAATGAATGATTTTTGTTACTTTTACGTGTTTTTATCACAAAAAAGGTCATAAATAATGAGTAAAACCGAAGAGTTTTTCAATTACATCAAAGAAGGCTATACACCAAAAGGAGAGTTTATTACACTAGGAGCAGGAATGTTAGGAGAAGAAACAGTAACTAATGCCCATGTAAATATTCCTTTAAAAACATTAAATCGTCATGGATTAATAGCTGGAGCAACAGGAACAGGAAAAACAAAAACCTTACAAGTACTGGCGGAGAACATGTCAGAAAAAGGAATTCCTGTATTATTGATGGATGTAAAAGGAGACTTAAGTGGATTGGCACAACCAAGTCCTGGACATGCAAAGATTGATGAACGTCATGAAAAAATCGGAATACCATTTACTCCAACAAAATTTCCAATAGAAATCTTATCAATTTCAGAACAAAATGGAGTGCGTTTGCGTGCTACCGTTTCTGAATTTGGGCCTGTATTATTATCGCGTATATTAGATTTGACTGAAACACAATCAGGAATTGTAGCGATTATTTTTAAATATTGTGATGATAATCAATTACCATTATTAGACTTAAAAGATTTCAAGAAAATTCTTCAATATATTACCAATGAAGGAAAGGAAGAAATTAAAAAAGAGTATGGACGAATCTCTACCGCAAGTACAGGAGCAATTCTTAGAAAAATTATTGAAATTGAGCAACAAGGAGGTGATTTATTCTTCGGAGAAAAATCGTTTGATGTTGACGATTTAACTCGAATAGATGAAAACGGACGTGGAGTTATTTCTGTACTACGTTTAACAGATATTCAAGATAAACCAAAACTGTTTTCAACCTTTATGTTACAATTACTAGCTGAGGTATATGAAACTTTCCCAGAGCAAGGAGATAGCGGTAGACCAGAATTGATAATTTTTATAGATGAAGCTCATTTAGTATTTGATGAAGCTTCAAAAGCGTTGTTAAGTCAGATTGAAAGTATCGTAAAGTTAATCCGTTCAAAAGGAATAGGATTGTATTTCGTTACACAAAATCCAAAAGATGTTCCAGAAGATGTATTGGCTCAGTTAGGAATGAAAGTTCAACATGCTTTACGTGCATTTACGGCAAAAGATAGAAAAGCAATTAAATTAGCCGCAGAAAATTATCCAGATTCTGAATATTACGATACTAAAGAAGTATTAACACAGTTAGGGATAGGAGAGGCATTGATTTCTGTTTTAAATGAAAAAGGAATTCCAACTCCGTTAGCGAGAACAATGTTACGTGCACCAATGAGTAAAATGGACGTATTAACAGAGAAGGAAATTAAGCAAGTTTTAGACAATTCGAGATTAATTCCGAAATACAACGATGAGGTAGACAGAGAGAGTGCATACGAAATGCTGAATGAGAAGATTGAAAAAATAAATGAAGAGAAAACCAAAGAAGCTCGTAAAGAGGAAGATGAAAGAACGAGAAGAAAATCTTCAACAGGTAGTAGAAGTACTCGTATGAACCCAGTAGTAAAAGTATTAACGAGTGCTACTTTTATTAGAGCAGCTTTTGGGATTTTGAAAAAAGTACTAAAATAACAAATAGAAGAAATAGACGTTTTAAATATAAAAGAAGACCAATGAGAACATTAATGAAACCTTTAGTTATCGCAGTAATATCAGTATTATTTATCCAATGTGGTAATAGTAAATTTGAAATTGCTAAAGGAAAAGTAGGTAAATTAACTACTAAAACAACTGTTAACGAGATTGAAAACGTATTTAAGCAAGACTCAGTAGTTAAAGTACTAAGTGAAGGGGCTAAAGGAAATAATCTTTTTCAAGAAGATGATAAGTATTTAGTATATGAAAAAGGAGGGAAGCATTTATTAACCATTACTCCAAAAGAACAATTAGATTCTATATCAACAATTAAAAGTATTGAGGTTTTTGACGATCGTTTTAAAACAAAATCAGGAATCAATATAAAATCTACTTTTCAAGAAATTAACGCAAATACTAAAGTAAGTAAAGTTGAATCATCGTTTTCATCAGCTACATTATTTATTGATGATTTAAACGCAACAATAACGATTGATAATGAAGATTTAGGTTTAAAAGAATTTAGTACTCAAAAAGTAACCAAAGAGCAAATTCCAGATTTAGCCAAAATTAAATCATTTACCATTTGGTTTAACTAAAATATTCGAAGCCGAAACAGATGTTTCGGCTTTTTAATTAATAATAGCTACGTAATTTTAAAAGATGGAAGTAATAAAAATAGTATTTTTTGTATTGGGAGTTTTCTTTGGAGAAAACAGTAGAATAGGAGCGGAGAAAACAACCGTTACGGTAAACCCAAAAGAGCAAACAGTGACCATTGTTCAAGAAAATATATTTGCACTTATAGTGAAAGAAGGAGATAGTTTACAGGTTAGCTCAGAACTAAAAAAAGTGATAGCAAGAAACTGGAGGAAAGAAATAGAAGGATACCCATCAAAATCATGTACTTTTTATGTTACAGATGACAGTAATTTGAACGCAAAAATTATATTGAATTATCCTTCGGAAAAAGATCTAAAAGATTTTGCGTTAGATTTTAACCATGAAACAAAAGAGTTCTCTTTAATAAACATTCCTGATTGGAATGTTGAAACAGAAGATGGAGCGTTAAAAGGAAATTATTGGAGGTTTAGGGCAGATAATAGCTTTACTTTTGTTGTTACTCCTTTTAAAAACATGCCAGATAAGTTTAAAAATGCTAAAAGGAGCCTTACACCAATTTGGAAAGCTGAAAAGGATAAATAAAAGAGACATCATAAAAAAGTCTTTTTATTTGCCTAATGCCTTGATATCAGTGATCTATATCCTGATATATAAAAGAAAAATTTATAAAGCATAGTTTTATTTGATAGCTTTTTGGAAGTCTTTTTTTTTCTAAGAATTACGTTTTTAAGTGAAGGATTTCTATTTATAATAATTGTAGTTTGATAATAAAATAATTTTATTAAGTTTGTGATCAATAATCACTAACCGAAGTGTACAGTATACCGCCGGGGGGCTAGTAACTGTACATGGAAAAGATTGAGCATCCATTTTTTTGGGTGCTCTTTTTTGTTTTTTTAATATTGGAATAATTTTTCGTCTATTTTAATTAAGTTCGTAAAACAAATTATAAGCTTAAAAATTCGAAAGAAATAAGTAAAATAATATGAGTAAAAAATATACCATTCAAAAAAGTCCGTTTGTAGTACCAACTACCGACGGAAAATTAATTGAAGAACATTTTGGAAATGCTACTGATGGAAACTCAAAAGTAAGTATTGCACATATGATAGCTCCTCCAGGTTGGAGTGAACCTTTTCAAAAACCAGAATTTGAAGAATATACCTACATAATTAAAGGGAAAAAGCAATTCAATATTGATGGTGAAATTGTAGTATTAGAAGCTGGACAATCTATTAAAATTGAAAAAAATACACGTATTCAATATTCCAACCCATTTACCGAGCCTTGTGAGTATTTAGCGGTGTGTTTACCTGCCTTCTCAATGGGGTTGGTGCATAGAGAAGATAGTTAATAACACTCCTAAAATAATAGCTGCAAATTTTTTGTAGTTGAATTTGTGGTTTTCAGTACTTTCAAAAAGAATAATGGTTGAAATGTGTAAAAACACACCAACTATTAAGGCTGTAATTTCTGTATGATATTGTTCTATTAAAGGGACTTTGTTAGATACTAAAATACCTAAAGGACTCATTAATGCAAATACTGTTAAAAAGAAAAATACTGCTTTTTTCGAATACTTTGCATGCAATAAAAAGGTAGTTAAAACAATAGCAATCGGAATTTTATGTACGATTATTGCCCATAACAAATTATCATCTGCGTGATGAATTGGCAATCCTTCTGAAAAAGCATGGATACATAAACTAATAAATAGTAACCAAGGAAATTCTGAAGAGTCAGAATGTAAATGGATATGTCCGTGTTCAGCACCTTTAGAAAAAGATTCCAATACTGATTGAATAATGATTCCTACTAAAATTAAGATACCAACTAAATTTGTGTTATCGGTATGGTGATATACTTCTGGCAATAAATGTAAAATGGTTACCGAAAGTAAATAAGCACCACTAAAGGCTAATAATAAGCGAACGAAGGTGTTACTAGGTTTTAGTGTAAATACAAATAAAACACCTACTAAAACAGAAACAATTAGCAATAAGTAACTCATTTTGCAACAATAATTAAACGGTCAGAAGATTGTGAATTAAAATCATTAAGGTTGTAATCGCCAAAAACATGTGTTACCTGTAGGCCAACACTATCAAAATACGATTGTAGTTTATCTAAAGTTAAAAACTTTACACGCTCAGTGTACGAGTGTGATTTTCCTTCAGCAGTAAAAGAAATATGCTTTAAGATAAATCCGTCTTTAATTTCTTTTTTAATATTGAATTCAATACTATCAATAGTTTTTATTTCCTCTTTTACTAAAGTGTTTCTTACTTTTTCAACATTTAAAAAGTCTAAGACAAACACTCCGTTTTCTTTTAACCCGTTTTTTATACTTCTTAAAACAGCAATATCTTCGTTATCATCTTCAAAATACCCAAAACTAGTAAAGAGATTAAACACAGCATCGTATTTACTTTCAATAGGCTTTCGCATGTCCCAAACCTCAAAATGAAGCGTATCATTTTCAAACTGTTTAGCATGTTCAATACTATTTTCGCTTAAATCACCTCCTACAACATTATAACCTAAGGAGTTTAAGTACACTGCATGACGCCCTTTACCACAAGGTAAATCAGCAATACGACTCAATTTAGGTAGTTGTAAAAAAGAAGTAATATTTCGCATAAAAAACTGCGCATCGGCATCGTTTCTATGCTTGTATAAAATATGATAGTATGGTGTGTTAAACCAAGAAGTAAACCAATCTGTTGTTGTATTCATAACTATAAAGGTCTGCAAAAATACGCAAAACTTACGTTTTTTATATTCAAAGTAGAAAAGATTCACAACAACCCAAAATTAGCTGTACTTTTGCAATGAAATTTTACAGTTACATGGAAAAAGATTTTAAAATGACTGCCGTAACGATGGCAGGTTTAGAAGGAGTTTTAGCTGACGAGTTACGTCAACTAGGAGCAATGGAAGTGAAAGAAGGAATACGAAGTGTTACTTTTAAGGGTGATAAAGGATTTATGTACAAAGCAAACATTGCTTTACGTACTGCTATTCGTATTTTAAAACCAATAAAACGTAGTAAAATTTTTGATGAAGAAGATTTATACGAAGCAATTCAGCGTGTAAAATGGGAACGTTTTTTAGATGTTGATGGAACGTTTGCAATTGGTTCTGTAGTAAATTCTAATAATTTCACGACCAATTCACATTACATTAGTTTAAAATCGAAGGATGCAATTGCAGATTATTTTATGCACAAGTATAAAAAACGTCCGAATGTAGATTTAAAGTATCCAGATGTAAAAGTTCATATTCACATTCATAAAGAATGGTTAACCATTTCGTTAGATTCATCAGGTGATTCATTACACAAACGTGGATATCGTAGTGCAACTAATATTGCACCAATTAATGAGGTGTTAGCAGCAGGATTAGTGTTGCTTTCTGGATATAAAGGAGAGGAGAATTTTATTGACCCGATGTGTGGTTCAGGAACTATTTTAATTGAAGCAGCAATGATTGCGAATCAAATTCCTGCAAACATTAATCGTAAGCATTTTGCATTTGAAAACTGGAAGGATTATGATGAAGAGTTATACTTTGTTATTCAAGACTCATTGTTGAAAAAAATACGAAGTTCACATTTTAAAATTATGGGCTTTGATAAGGCTCCGTCAGCAGTTAGAAAAGCACAACAGAATATTATCAATGCAAATTTAGAAGAGTTTATAGGTGTGCACCATGTAAACTTTTTTAACTCCAAGAAAGAGGTGTTTGGTAAAACAACAATTTTATTTAATCCGCCATATGGAGAACGTTTAAATATTGATGTAGAAGAATTTTATACAAAAATAGGAGATACTTTAAAGAATAACTATCCAAATTCAACAGCGTGGTTAATTACATCGGATATTCAAGCTTTAAAGCATGTAGGTTTACGAACGTCGAAAAGAATTCCGCTTAAGAATGCCGATTTAGATTGTCGTTTTGTAAAATACGAACTTTACGAAGGAAGTAAAAAAACAAAGAAGAATACTTCATTTAATGATGAAGAAGAATAATAAAAACTCCGCTGAAAAGCGGAGTTTTTGTTAGTGCTAATTATTTATAGCCAATAATTCGCGTAACTTCTCCTTTCCATTTAAGTTCTCAGGGTTTATTTCTAAACTCTTTTGATAATTTTTGATAGCTTTTTTTATCTGTCCGTCTTTCATGTAGGCTTCTCCTAAAGAATCGTATGCATTGTATGATTCAGGATGAGATAGTATTTCAAGTGTAAATAAGTCGATTGCTTTTTTATAAAAACCTTTTTTTATCATTTCGTAACCTTTCGTATTTAAGTCAATTTCTGAAATTTTAAATTTTGATTTTCGGATTAAAGCTTTTGCTTGTTCAATGTCTTCATTTAAACAGGTTTTTATGACTTCTTTGGTAAAAAAGTAATTGTTTAGTTTTGAAGTGTTTCCAGAAATAGTTTTTTGAATAAAGTAGCGAGCATCTAAAAAACCTTTATCAGCGTCTTTGTTTGTTAGAATTATAACTGAGTACCCTTTTTGTTTATAAACACGCCATTCGTTACCTACACCATAATGTCCTCCAGTATGTCCATATATAGTACCTTCTTTTGGGGTAGGAAATTGCATTCCATAACCATAGTAACTGTCTTTCTTTAAAGGAGTAGTGAATAGTTTAGTGTATTCTTTATTAAGTAGTTTATAGTTCTGTATAGCTTGGGAAAATTTATACAAATCATCTAAGGTGGTATATCCGCCTCCATGAGCACCGCCTCTTACAGGATACGTATGAATATTTATTTTAAGCTTATTCGGGTGGACTTCAGAAGTTGTATAACCCTCTGCGGCATTGTCAATAGGATGATCTAAGTCATAGTTTCCTGTATTTTTCATCGAAGCAATCGAATAAATATTGCTTTCTAAATAATTATTATAATTTGTACCAGATACAACTTCAATTATTTTTCCTAGTATCAGATAATTAGTGTTTCGGTAAGAAAATATTTTACCAGGTTTGGACTCCATTGGTTCATTTTCATAAAGAGAACTAAAGTCATTTGTAAATCTAAATAAATCTTTGGATCCTCTGATAAAGGATTCTCTGGCAAAAAAATGTGGCAGTCCACTTGTATGTGTTAAAAGGTGAGCTATTGTTACAGAATCTCTAACAGTTTTATTAGGGTAATTTGGAAGAAATTTTCCAATATTGTCTTGTAATGATAATTTACCTTTTTGTATTAACTGTAATATGGCTATAGCAGTAAATGACTTACCAATAGAACCTTGATTGAATTTTGTATCTGTTCTATTTTTAACTTTATGTCCTAAATGTGCATATCCATAAGCTTTCTTGAATAAGATGCTGTCATTTTTAGCAATTAAAACTGCTCCACTAAATCCATCTAAAGAGTCTAAGTAATTAGTAATTTTATTTACATTAGGATCTTTAATAGATGTAAGTTTTTTATTTGTACAAGAAAGTATGATTATAAGTAAAAGGGAATAAGTTATTTTTTTCATTTTTAGGGCTTATATTTTTTATCCATATTCTTAAAGAGCTAAAACGACTCTTTAAAATAATATTTATGACTTGGGTAGAGTACTATTTAATTAACTAGTTTTCTTTTTAATTTCAGCGACTCCAGCTTTTCTAACTATAATTTTGGTGACTTTACCTTTTTTGTTTTTAATAAATTCAATAGTCTTATTTTTTTTAGTAATAAAAAACTTGACATCAGATTCAGGTAATAATTCAGTATCATAATTAGAGTAGTATAGTTTTTTATTCCTTTTAAGAATTGTAACGCTTTCATATTTTCCAGTATACTCGTTATATAGTATAGGGTTTATTTTTACTAGTTGATGTTTGTACGGAAGCTCAACAGACTTTTTGAAAAGAATTGCAGCTAGTCCGTAAGCTATTAAATATGAAGGGGATTGATTGTTAGATAATACGGTAATAAATATATTATTATTGGTAAATTTATTAAACGAAGTCATGGCTCCATAAAATCCTCCATCGTGGGCTATTAATTCATGATTCTGATTATAAAAAGGGTTTATCATTAAACCAAGTCCAAAATTTTGGTCATTATATGAAGTAAACATCTTCTTTTTAGAGACTTTATTTAATAAAATAGTACTGTCAAATAGTGCTTTGTTCCATAGGTATAAATCATCTATGGTAGAGTAGACTCCATCGTGCCCAATATTAAAATTCCAGTTTATGTAAGGGTTTTTTATGAGCGTATTGTCTTTTTTATAATAGGTTTTAGCAGATTTTAAAACGATTGAATCATTGGTGCTTACACCTGTATTGTACATTTCAGCTTTATCAAATAGATTTACTTTAAGATATGTTGTATATGATTGATTAGAAACTTTTTCAATAATACGTGCAAGTAAATAATACCCAATATTGCTATATGCTGTGCTTGAACCTGGTTTAAACAACAAAGGTTTTTGCATAATATAGTTTGTGACTGAATCTTTATCTAATGATGTTTTAGCAAGATATAATTCGTCATAATCCATTTGGAACCCAGCATTATGGGTTAACATCATTTTAATAGTGATTTGTTCTCCTTTTGGAAAATTTGGGTAATATTTAATAAGTTTATCTTCGAGTGATATTTTTCCTTTTTCTATTAACTGCATGATAGCAACAGCTGTAAATTGTTTTGATATTGAAGCTAAACTAAATTTAGTGTCAATTGTATTTGGAATTTTCCACTCATAATCAGCAGTTCCATACGCTTTTTTTAATAAGATGGAGTCATTTTTAGTTACTAATACTGTTCCTGAAAAATGATTAATACTTTCTTGGGCATCCATGTAACTTTTTAATGTTGTCTCTTGTTGAGCAAAAGCTAATGGTGTAATTAGTATGAGTAGAATAGTGTAGTATTTCATTTAATTACAATTAAATAGATTTTAATTCTTTTAGCTTCTCTACAGCATTTGTATTATCAGGATTAAGCTTGAGGCTTTTTTGATAATTTTTGATAGCTTTTTTTATTTGACCATTTTTCATATAAGCCTCTCCTAAAGAATCATATGCATCATAAGACTCAGGAAAGGAGAATGTTTCAAGTATGAATAAATCAATAGCTTTTTTATAAAAATCTCTTTTTATCATTTCATAACCTTTGGCATTCAAGTCTATTTCAGAAAGTTTGAATTTTGAGTTTTTAATTTCTGTTTTAGCTTCTTCAATACCGTTATTCAAACAAGTTTTAATTATCTTTTTAGTAAAAAAGTAGTTGTCTAGTTTTGGTGTTGTACCAGAGATTGTTTTTTCTATAAAAAAACGAGCATCAAAAAAGCCTTGATCTAGATCTTTATTAGTTAAAAGTATTACGATGTAATTTTGTTTTTCAAAAACTCGCCATTCAGCACCAGTACCGAAATGTCCACCACTATGACCATAAATTCCTGAACCCTTAGCTCCTGCAAACTGCATTCCGTATCCGTACCAATCATTTTTTGGTTCCTTTTTCATAAGGTCGGTATAGGTTTTGTTTAAAAGTTTATTTTTTTTAAAAGCTACTGTAAAATTATATAAGTCATCTACATTTGTATATCCACCTCCTGCTGCAGTACCCTTAACGCCTCCCATAAATATTGTTTTTTGTAATTGGTTAGGGTAACTGTTTGAAAGAGTATAGTTTTCTGAAGCATTTTCAATAGTATGATCAATATCAAAATTACCTGTGTTTTGCATACCCGATATAGAGAATATATGCTCTTGTATGTATTTATTATAAGGCAACTTTGTAATGGCTTCTATAATTCTGCCTAGTACAATGTAGTTAGTGTTTCTATATGCAAATTGTTGGTTAGGTTTAAATTCTAAAGGCTCATTTTCATACAGATGTGAAAGTTGTTCCGTAGTTCTATACTTATCCTTTGAGGTATTCAAGAACTTTTCGGAATGAAAATAGTTAGGTAATCCACTTCTATGTTTCAGTAATAACTCTATAGTAACAGAGTCTTTAGCTTCTTTATTCTGATAGTTAGGAAGAAACTTACCGATATTATCTTGTAATGATAATTTTCCTTCTTGAATTAATTGAAATATAGCAACGGCTGTAAAAGATTTAGCTATTGAAGCGTACGAAAATTTAGTTTCTGTATTATTTTTAATTTTATGCCCTAAATGAGCATATCCATAAGCTTTCTTGAATAAAACACTATCATTTTTAGCAATTAAAACAGTACCACTAAACCCATCTAAAGAGTCTAAGTAATTAGAAATTTGATTTATCTTTTGATTTTTAATAGGAGTGGATTTCTCCTTTGTACAAGAAAAAGTGATTATAAGTACAAGTAAATAGGTTAATCTCTTCATTTTAAGAATTACAATTTTTAGTTATTTTTTTTAAAGTTTTGTATAGTTGCTCCAGTTCTTCATCTGAAACAGTATTTAAGGCAGTTTCTCTATTTTTTTGTATTACAGGCTTTAGTTTTTTTATAATCTCTTTTCCTTTTTTAGTTATTTCTAGTTTAGCTTTTCGTTTGTCTAGACTATCTGTTGTTTTAATCAGATAATCTTTGTTTATCATCAATTTCACAATACGTGTCATAGATGCGTAGTCTTTAAAAACTAAATTGGCAATTTCTGTTTGAGTTTTATCATTACTTTCAAGTATCAACAAAATTAGAGCCTGGTCTACAGTAATATCAGGAACAATTTGGGTAATATTATGTTGACTGATCTTACGATAAGCTTTTATAGTTTCCTCAATAGAGTAGAGAACAGTAGTTGTAGGTGTATTGAAATTCATTTTATTTGATATATCAAGCAAAAATAAAAATATATTTGATATATCAAATAGTAATTAAATGTAAAAGTACAAAAGATATTAAAAAAGACTGTTTTAGAGATAGTTGTGTATAGATGTTAAACTTAGAAGCTCTTTAGAAAAAAGTTAAGCTAAGTAAAAATATAAAGACCTCGTGATTTACGAGGTCTTTTGTTAATGGTTTAGTGAAATAAAAACTGTATAAATTGTTTTAATTACTCCGCAGTAACAGGATCAATAATGGTTGAAACTTTACTAATTTTATTTAAAGGAAATCCACCTTTTTCGGCATGTTCACGAATCTTTGATTCATTCGGAGCATTATAAATACAGTATATTTTATCTTCGGTTACATAGCTATGAACCCACTGTATTTTAGGTCCTATTTCACCCAAAACATCACAAGAAGTTTGTGAAATTTCTTTCAATTGCTCAGGGGTTAAGTCGCTAGCTCCTGCGAGCTCTCGTTCAATAACATATTTAGGCATGACATTAAATTTAATTCCTACTCGTTTGGTTTTTCGGATTTACCCCGTTTTTGAATGGTTTCTGGACTCCATTAGTAGTTGTAGGTTTTGAGGGTAAGTAATTGTATACTAAGTTAATATAATTAAAAATAAGAGTCAAGCTAATTTTTTAATCAGAATCTTAGTGTTATTGAAAACTCTATTAAGATTATTTTTTATTCTATAGTAAGGTCTTCTTTTTATATTAGCGGAAAAATTTATTTATATGAGAAAAGTAATTTTATCAGTAGCACTTTTATTAGCAAGTGGAGTTTTCACATCTTGTACAGACGTATCCGAAGATAATATTCAAGAAAAATTAGAAATTCAAAATACAGGAGGAGAGGAAGATCAAGATCCGCCAAAAGACCCTGATGAAGAAAACGAAATTTCAATTATCCAAGGACATCAAAGTACAGGAGGAGAAAATGATCATGATCCTGATGAAGAGGATGATGAAGTATTAATAAAAGGTACAAAAGAAAGCATTTACACGGGAGGAGAGGAAGATCAAGATCCTGATGAAGAAGATGAAGTACCCATAAAAAGTGGAAGAGATGAAAGTATTGACACTGGAGGTGAAGAAGACCCTATAGAGGAGGATGATGATCTATAACATCGGGAACTCAAAATAGAATATTTAAATAAAAACGCTGTTGAATTCAATTCAACAGCGTTTTTTTATTCATTTAACAAGCCTTCATCTTTCAGAATAGTTCTTGTTATGGGGTTTAACTCTTTCAATGTTTCAGGGTGAATGCCTCTAGCTGTAAAAAACTCTCTTTCTCCTTTTGTATTACTTCCATACCAAAAATTCTCCTTACCGTTTGTAAAAAACTCCATATCCTTGGTAAGTGTTACTTTTTTAAAGCGTTCAATATCTATATGGTAGGTTGTATTATCTATTGAATTAAGATAATAACAAGGGGCTTTTGTATAATGGTCTTTTTCCCAAACGATACAGTTACTTTTTTCAAATAAAATATCTTTATAAATAATAAATACAGAAACTAAAAGAATGACACCAATTAAAATAGGTGCTTTGTTTTTTAAGAAAGTAGTTGAACCCCCTAACTTGTTTTTTTCTTCCTCTTTTCTCTTAGTTAAGTTATTTTCTTCACTTATTGAAAAAGGCTTAAGAGGATCTAAACTAATATTTTCCTTATAGTTTTCAAAGTCCTCAAACCCCAAATATTCAGCCATTACATCTTTTACAAAAAGATCGGGAACTCCAACGGGGATATTTTCTTCTTTTTCTACATACTTTTTATGCAATCTACTAATTGTTTGTACACTCACATAATTAAATATATCATGTCTTCTTTCTAGTAGTTCTTCTACGAAAAACACAGCTTTTCCATTTCGACTATCAATTCCTTCATCTGTCTCAATCTTTTTAAAAAAATCAACAATTAGTTTTTCAATCATGGTTAATCAATTATTAGACAAGTTGCGGTCAAAAGTAAAGCTGTTGTACAAAAATTGATTACGGTTATCCATAAACTAGACAAAAACCGATTGATCAAGTTTTGATAAATGGTAAAACTTAGATTTTCAGAATCTTTGCAGTGGCACTGATCGAGAAATAAAAAAGAAAACAAATTGATTGGTTCTAATTAAAAGATGAAATATCGGTAGAATTTCTTAGGGGGAAGCTACTTAATAATACCGATGTTCATCTCTACTTCCCGCGAAAGAGGCGCGCGACTCTTTTAAAAATTCTACACCTAAACTCGGTGTAACTGTAGCTAAGCAAAGTGCTTGGACAGGATAAATATTATCAATTTTTAAAAGTAACAAAATGAACAAGGTTTTATTAATTATTACATTTTTAGTAACAAACGGATTATATACTATAAATACAAACTCAACGACTGTAGTAACACAAACAGACTCTACAGAGACAACAACAAGTGATACAGGTGGGGAGACTGATCAGGATCCAGATCCAGAAGAAGATCCAAATAATGGAGGTAGTTAACAGAAATTAAATCAGTTTAACAAAACGAAGGAGTAATTTGTAAATTACTCCTTTTTTTATTTATAAATTAGGGCTATGAAAAAAGATAAAATTTTAATTCTTATATGTGTAATTTTTATAACCTTGTTATCATGTTATGAAAAAAATGTAAAGGATAATGAAGGTTTTAAAGAGGAAGATATAGTAAAGAAGTTTACTTATAGAGAAAGGTTAGGTTATTATTTATCAAAAAAAGGAAATTTGGATGACTTCGTTGTTGTAAGAAATATAGCATATAGTTATAATAAACTAGGGCGACCAGATAGTTCAATATATTACATAAATAAGTTTTTCAAAAACTCAAAAGAAATATCTAATAAACAGAAATATCTAATAAACAATTAGGTATATTATTCTATAGGTTAGGAATTAACTATAAAAGAATAAATAAAATTGATGAAGCATATAAATATTTTGTCAAGTCTAAAGAGGAGTATTTAAAAGAAAGTGATAGTATTAAAATAGGGGAAAGATTATTTAGTATTGCTAAAATTGAATCAAAAAAGAAATTATACTATAAGAGTGATAAAACATGTATAGAAGCCCTTAATTACTTAAAACCAATGAATTCGTATTTACTACCGTCAATTTATAATTGTTTAGGTATTAATAATTATGAGCAAAGAAAATACGAGCACTCTAATAATTGGTATGAAAAAGCTATTAGATCAACTCGAGATAATGTAAATAAGATTAGATATTATAATAATATTTCGATTAACTACAGAAAATTAGGAGATTATAAGAAATCATTAAGTTATTATGAAAAAATTAAGTCAAATAAATATTTTGATAGTATTCCTTTAGATTTAAAAGCAAAAATAATTGATAATAATGCTTACGCAAAGTTTAAAGCAGGTTTAACAATTAATAATCAAGACTTTTACTTAGCTCAAAAACTTAAAAAAGAATTAAACGATAGTGTAGCTTTAATAGCGAATTATTATTATCTATCAGATTATTATTACAGTAATAAGAAAATTAATAAAGCTATTGATAATGCTAATAAAATGTATGAATTAGCACTTAAGTTAGATAAACCAGGTGATAGAATAGAAGCCTTAGATAAAAGAATTAAATTAGAAAAAAATAAAAAAGAAGCTTTATTTCTCGAAAGAATTAATTTAAGTGATAGCATTCAAAAAGCTAGAGAAAATTTAAAGATTCAATTTATAGCGTACATTTATAATTTTCAAGAAGAAAGAAGAGAAAAACTTAAAGTAAAAGCTAATTTGGCTGAATCAAACCTTAGTTTAGAACAAGAAAAATCGCAAAAACAACTCTGGATTTTTGCAGTAATTCTTACCATTCTATCCTCAATAGTCTATTTCTTTTATAAAAGAGAAAAAAATAAAAAAGAAAAAGCTATAGAAGTCTACAACACAGAAACCCGCTTAGCTAAAAAAATACACGATGAATTGGCAAACGATGTATACGCGGTAATGAGTACATTACAAAATACATCAATAACAGATGAAAGGTTGCTCACGAGAGTAGAGAAGATATATGCACAAACCAGAGATATATCTCACGAAAATAGTCCTGTGCTCACAGGTGAACACTTTGAGAATTTCTTAAAGCAACTGTTTTTAGACTTTACGAACGATCGTTGTAAAGTAATCCATAAAGGATTGCAAGAAGTAAACATAAACCAGTTAGCCAAAGAAAAACAAATAGTTGTGTATAGAGCCTTACAAGAGCTCTTGGTAAACATGAAAAAGTACAGCGAAGCAACGTTGGTACTCATAACTTTTTCAGAAGAAAAAAACAAACTATCAGTAGCATATCAAGACAACGGAATTGGTGTAGAAAACCTCTCTGAAAAAAATGGTTTGCAAAATATGGAAATCCGTATTAAATCAGTAGGAGGGTTTATTACTTTTGAATCAAAGCAAGAAAAAGGATTTCAAGCAAAGTTTCAATTTAAAAAGTAGTTATGTTCAAAAAAGTATTGATAGCAGAAGATGCTGATTTTATGTCAAGCGGAATAAAAGTAGCCTTAGAAAACATGCAAATTCCTAATGTTGAATATGCACAATATTGCGACGAGGCTTTTTTAAAGCTAAAAAAAGCATGGTTAGACCAAGAACCTTTCGATTTATTAGTGAGTGATTTATCGTTTAAAGACAACATAAATCCGCAACGATTAGAATCTGGAGAAGCACTTATAGCCGAAGCAAAAAAATTACAACCTAGTTTAAAAACGATAGTATTTTCTGTAGAAGACAAACCTTATCGAATTCAGCAACTATGTAATGAGTTAGAGGTAAATGCGTATGTATGGAAATCTAACCACGGACAAAGAGAGCTAAAAAAAGCAGTACAAAGTGTGTTTAATGGTGAGTTTTTTATCACTCCACAATTAGCACATGCGCTACGCGATAAAGAAGCCTTTGAAATTACAGATTACGATGTGTTTTTACTAAAATATTTAGCGGAAGGTTTAGATCAAAAAGAAATTAGCGAAGAGTTAAAAAGCAAAGACATGAAACCGAGTAGTGTTAGTTCAGTAGAAAAACGCTTAAAGCTATTAAAAGAAAATTTTAATGCCAATAACCCTACACAGCTTATAGCTATCACCAAAGACTTCGGACTCATTTAAAACTAATTTCATTCCGAGCGATAGAGAGGAATCTCAATATAAAGAGTAACAAATGCTCTTAAGATTTAGTTACGCTGAACCTTACGGTTTCTCCCTCCTGGTTGAAATGACGTTAACAATCAGTAAACCGTCATTCCGAACGGTAGTGAGGAATCTAACTTAAAAGAGTTACTCTTATTCTTTATTGTAATCACTGTCAGTTCGAGTAATTTTTATTGAGTGATAACGAAGTGAAAATTGTACTTTGGCTACGCTCAGCAGAGCTATCGAGAACTATTCGAAGACTTTTCGATACAATACTTGGAATTCCAAACGTAAAAGATTTCTCCCGCTGGTCGAAATGACACAAACTAACAGCAAGCAGTCATTCCGAACGAGGTACGAGGAGGAATCTCAACATAAAGAGTAACAAACATTCTTAAGATTTAGCTACGCTGAACCTTACGGTTTCTTCCTCTGGTCGAAATGACGCAAACTAATAGCAGGCAGTCATTCCGAACGGCAGAGAGGAATCTCACTCAAAAGGAGTTAAGGAGGATAGGACGAAGTAATCTGCTTAATAATAGCTCAGTTTATAAAGCACTATTAAACTTGATATGTATAATGGAAATGCCTTTTCGTACCTAATGGAAAAGACATTTAGTGCCTAGTGGAAGTGATATTTGATGCCTAATGGAAAAGTCTTAATAATAAAAAAAGCCTAATAAGTTTGTTGTATAACTTATCAGTTTTTAAGTAATTAACTTTTTATATTAAGCTACAGTAACCATAAAAGAGGAGTCAGAAACACGAATATCTTTTAAATAAATTTCAATGCTACTGGTTTGTAGGTAAGGTATGGAAATAGAAAACGCGGATTTCAAACGTATGGTTGTTACTCTTTTTTTAAGTTAAGAAAACCAATATAACATCTAGCAAAATTCTAATTATGGATGCCTTTTCTGTATAGGCTCTAACATAATAGCAAGCCCTACGGATTTCCGTAGGGTTTTGTGTTTTAAGGAGGGTAAATTTGTAGTGATATTAATCTTAAAAATATAGAAATGGCAAGATATTATGTAAACAAAAATGCACAAACAAATGGAGACCATGAGGTTCATAAGTTGGAGTGTACATGGATTCCAAATGTAGAAAACAGAATTTATTTAGGAGAGTTTGATAATTGTAAAGATGCAGTTAAAGAAGCTAAAAAGCACTACACAAAAGTAAATGGTTGCTATTACTGTAGTAGAGAATGTCACACAAGTTAATTTGAAAAACATGGAATACAAAGTAATACCCTTTACGCCTTCTATTGATAGAAATAAAGGAAACTCAGCAAAGGTAGCACAACAATTAGAAGCTATTATTAGTAATTACAACGACCAAGGTTGGCGATATGTTCGATTAGAAAGTGTAGAAACTCATGTTCTCCCTGATTCAGGTTGTTTTGGAATAGGTTCTCAACCAGGATATACAGCATACAGACAAATGATTGTTTTTAGTAAAGAATAATGAAACATTTGTTACTTCTTTCTATAAAGACGTATTGGAAGTTTAAACCAAAGGATAAGCCAGTATGCTGTATATTTAGAAAATCCTGTTCACATTACGTATATGAAGAAACAAAAAGAAAAGGACTGTTAGCAGGAGTAAAAGCATTAAAATATCGGTTTAACAACTGTACTTATGGTTATGAACTGTATTTAAACCCGATTAGTGAGAAAAAACAGATGCTGCTAAAGAATGGAGAAGTGCTAGAAGAAGAGGAAATAGCAAAACGACTATTATATTGATTAAACCCTACGGATTTCCGTAGGGTTTTCTGTTTTATAGAAATTAGATTTGATATAATAAACTTAATCCCTTCAATATTATGGATCAGAAATATGAAAAAGTATTACTAATTACATCATTATTAATAGTAATAGTTGCTACGGTAGTTGTAACGAAGAAAAACAATTCTAAAGAAAATTTATATAACAAAGCTTTAGTAGGCTGTTATGTTCCACCAGAAGCTAGGTGTACAGGTTCTGTTAACTGTAGAGCATGTAAAAACTGTAAGTATTGTAAATATTGTAACAGTGGAGGCTCTTGCGGTGTTTGCGGAAAGAGAAGTAGCACAAAAAGGTATACCAACTCTTATAAAAGCTACTCAAAGAAGCCACAAACCAAACAAACTATTTTTGACGGACGTAAGACCAATAGTACATTGTTAAAAGAAGAGCCATATTACCTAAAAACATTATTGGTAAACAAAAACCTTTTAAATTTAAGAAGTGGTCCAAGTACTTCTTATTATGTAATTCAACAATTAGACTTTGGAGAAAAACTAACCATATTAGCCACTCAAGCAAAATGGATTAAAGTGAGGGTAAAACGAACAAAAGTAATAGGGTTTGTTCATGTGAGCGGTGTACTTTTGGTGGAATAATAATATAATTTTTATAGTATGAATTTATAGCCTTACGGAAATCCGTAAGGTTTTGTTTCTTAGGGAGTTTAGCTTTGGTGTATATAACCAAAACAAAAAAAAATGAACAAACATTATTTACAATCAAAGGTGAAGTCAACAGGAACTGCATACATATTATTGCTTTTTTTAGGAGCTCATTATGCTTATTTAGGAAAATGGGGAGTACAATTTTTATACTGGTTTACACTAGGAGGACTAGGTATATGGGCATTGATAGACTTGTTTACAATGTCTAGTAAAGTAGAAAAGTATAACTCATTAATTTTTCAGCAAATAGAAGAAATAGATAAAAAAGAAAGAGAAGATGAGTGCGCTAGAAATATAGCAATGGTACAAGCGATGAAAGCCTAAAATAAAGAAATATGGAACTAGCCAACAAACTAAAAGAGTTATCACAGAAAATAATAACATTAAAAGAGCAAATAGAAACCGAAGAAGCTACTAAAACAGCTTTTGTATTGCCTTTTATAGACTTATTAGGATATGATATTTTTAATCCAACAGAAGTAATCCCAGAGTTTACAGCAGATATAGGGTTGAAAAAAGGAGAAAAAGTAGACTATGCTATAATTGAAAATAAGGTTCCTATTTTAATAATAGAATGTAAGCATTGGAAAGAAGATTTAAACACGCACAATTCACAGCTATTTAGATATTTTCATACATCAAAATCAAGATTTTCACTTCTAACTAATGGTATAGAATATAAGTTCTTCACCGATTTAGAAGAAACAAACAAAATGGATGAAAAACCATTTTTAGAGTTTGATATAACCAAACTAAAAGAGCCTGTAATTAATGAAGTTGTTAAATTTCATAAAACAAAGTTTGATGTCAATCAAATAGTTAATAATGCAAGCTCTTTAAAGTATTCAAAAGAAATAAAGAAGATATTTAATAGTCAATTAATTGAACCAGAAAATGATTTTGTTCGGTTCTTTTCTTCAAGAGTTTATTCAGGAAGACAAACAGAAAGAGTGTTAGAGCAGTTTAAAGAATTAGTGTCAAAATCCATTAATCAATTAATAAGTGAAAAAGTAAATGAAAGACTGCATAATGCTTTAAATAAAGAAGAAGAAAAGTTGGTAGAAGAAAGTATAGAGCACGAAGAAAAAAATGAAAATAAAATAGTAACTACAGAAGAAGAAATGGAAGCCTATAGGATTGTGGTGGCAATACTAAGAAAAAAAATACCTATAGAAAGAATTGCTTTTAGGGATACACAATCTTATTTCGGCGTTTTATTAGATGATAACAATCGTAAACCATTATGTAGGTTTCATTTTAATGGAAAAACCAAATATTTAGGGGTATTTGATGCTAATAAAAAAGAGATAAGGGAAAAAATAGCAACGATTGATGATGTCTATAAGTTTGATTCTTTGCTTTTAGAAACGATAAATTACTATGAAGAGATTGCGAAAGAAAAAACTAATTAGAAATATAATATTATCAACAGTTTTATTCATACTAACTAAACTATGTACCTAAAAACAATACTATTATTTTTATTAGTAACTTTAACAGGAGTAAAAGTACCAAAAGAATTTAGTGCAAGAGTGATTGGGGTAGTAGACGGAGATACAGTAAAGGTACTATATCAAAACAAACCAATACATATAAGGTTAGAGCATATTGATTGTCCTGAAAAAGGACAGCCTTTTAGCACGAAAGCAAAACAATTTGTTTCCAACAAAATCTTTGGAAAAACAGTTAAAATAATCAACAAAGGAAAATGGCACTGGAACCGTTTAATTGCTGAAATATATTTTGATAATCATAAAAATGTCAATAAAAGCTTAGTAAAAAAAGGATTGGCAATGCACTTTAAAAAATATTCAAAAAGTAAAGAATATGCCCTGTTAGAAAGGAAAGCAAAACAACTTAAAATAGGTATGTGGTCATTACCTAATGTAATCACACCATGGCAATATAGAAAACAACCAAAATAACCAAACAAATGAAAAAAGTCATAATAATGCTACTATCAGTAAGTGTATTGGTGGCATTTCAAAAAGTAGAAGACAAAAAAGTGTATATCTGTAGTAGTGTAGCAAGCACAAAATATCACTTCAAAAAAAATTGTAGAGGGTTATCTCAATGTAAAACAACTATTAAAGAAAGTACAGAGAAAAAAGTAAGGAAATATGGAAGATTGCTCTGTAAATGGGAGAAAAAAGCATTAAAAAAGAAATAAAACGAACTCTGTTGATAACTATATTAACAGAGTTTTTTATTTTTTCTGCCGAAGTACTATTTTAGCACAGACTTCAATTCACACGATTTTTTATGACGCAGGAAACACAATATACCGAAGACAATATACGCTCGCTCGATTGGAAAGAACATATCCGTATGCGACCAGGGATGTATATTGGTAAACTTGGAGATGGATCATCACCAGACGACGGAATTTACATTTTGGTTAAAGAGGTTTTAGATAACTCTATTGACGAATTTGTCATGGGAGGAGGTAAAACCATCGAAGTTTCTGTACAAGGAAATAAAGTAATTGTACGAGATTATGGGCGTGGTATTCCACTAGGAAAAGTAGTGGATGTAGTTTCGAAGATGAATACAGGAGGAAAATACGATTCCAAAGCCTTTAAAAAGTCCGTAGGATTAAACGGAGTTGGTACCAAAGCAGTAAATGCGTTATCAACCTATTTTAGAGTAGAATCTAACCGTGACGGTAAATCAGCCTCAGCAGAATTTGAAAAAGGAAACTTAACAAATCAAGAGTTATTAGATGAAACATCACGCCGTAAAGGTACTAAGGTGACTTTTATAGCTGATGAAACCATCTTTAAGAATTACATGTATCGTCCTGAATACATTTCTAAATTATTAAAAAACTATGTGTACCTAAACCCAGGATTAACTATAGTTTTTAATGGAGAGAAATTTTATTCAGAAAACGGATTAAAAGATTTATTGGAAGACAACAACAATCAAGACGATATGTTGTATCCAATTATTCACTTACGAGGCGATGATATTGAGGTAGCGATAACCCATAGTAAAACACAATATTCAGAAGAATATCATTCGTTTGTAAACGGACAAAATACCACACAAGGAGGTACGCACTTAAATGCATTTAGAGAAGCCATAGTAAAAACAGTACGCGAGTTTTTTGGAAAGAACTTTGATGCTTCCGATGTACGTAAATCAATTATCTCTGCGATATCTATCAAGGTGATGGAACCTGTTTTTGAAAGTCAAACAAAGACGAAGTTAGGGTCTACCGAAATGGGAGGAGACTTACCAACCGTTCGTACGTATATTAATGATTTTGTTAAAACACAGCTAGATAATTACTTACATAAGAACACTGAAGTAGCTGATAAGCTTCAAAAGAAGATATTGCAAGCTGAAAAAGAACGTAAGGAATTATCGGGTATACGTAAATTAGCAAGAGATAGAGCAAAGAAGGCAAGTTTACATAATAAAAAACTACGTGATTGTCGCATCCATTTTGGAGACACAAAAAAAGAAAAATATTTAGACACTACATTATTCATTACCGAGGGAGACTCGGCAAGTGGATCGATAACTAAATCAAGAGACGTAAACACACAAGCAGTATTTAGTTTAAAAGGGAAACCGTTAAACTCATACGGGTTGTCAAAAAAAATCGTTTACGAAAATGAAGAGTTTAACCTGTTGCAAGCTGCTTTAAATATAGAAGACGGATTAGAAGACTTACGATATAACAACATTGTAATTGCTACCGATGCCGATGTAGATGGGATGCATATTCGTTTGTTATTAATTACTTTTTTCTTACAATTCTTTCCTGAGGTTATAAAAGAAGGACATTTATATATATTAGATACTCCATTATTTAGAGTTCGAAATAAAAAAGAAACGATTTATTGTTATTCAGAAGAAGAAAAGAAAGCAGCAATAGATAAACTAAGAGGAAAACCAGAAATAACTCGATTTAAAGGGTTAGGGGAGATTTCTCCTAATGAATTTGTCCATTTTATTGGAGACGATATTCGTTTAGATCCAATAATGTTAGACAAAGAAATGTCGATAGAACAAATGTTAGAGTTCTATATGGGTAAAAATACTCCAGACAGACAAAAGTTTATCATCAACAATCTAAAAGTTGAATTAGATATTGTAGAAGAAGCTTAAGATGAAAGAATTAAAGAAAGTAACTATAATAGTATCATTGATAATGATCCTCGCGTGTGTCTTAATGGTTTACTTTGGTAGTCCATCAAGTCAAAATTCATATATAGGAACATTATTAATGCTGATTATGGCTTTAGTATTAGGCTTATCTATCAAAACGACTAAAGAATAAAAAACATCAGATAAATAAATTAGCTTGTAACTAAGTACAAAAAAAATAATGGATAGAAATAGAAGAGCTAGAATATATTTATTAATAGCATTTTCAATTTTTTTAGTCAACGTATTTAACGTAGATTTTGACAATTTAAGTTGGGAGGCAAATAGGTCATCCTATATTAATATGTTAGCTGCATCCTTAGTTTGGATAGCTATTTTTTTACTAATCAAAAAGAAACAAACCAACTCTTAAACGAATAAACGTTTAAACATTCATACATGAGTGAAGAAAATAACAATTACGAACACGACGAAGAATTAAATAAGCCTCTTGAAAATACAGAAACCATAACCAAGGTTACGGGAATGTATAAAGAGTGGTTTTTAGATTATGCTTCATATGTAATTTTAGAACGTGCAGTACCATCAATGGAAGATGGGTTTAAACCCGTGCAACGTCGTATTATGCATTCAATGAAAGATTTAGATGATGGTCGCTATAATAAAGTAGCAAACATTGTTGGTCATACAATGCAGTACCACCCTCACGGAGATGCTTCAATTGCTGATGCTATGGTGCAAATGGGGCAAAAAGAACTGCTAATCGACATGCAAGGTAACTGGGGGAACATTTTAACAGGAGATCGTGCAGCAGCCTCTCGTTATATTGAAGCACGATTATCAAAATTCGCACTAGATGTTGTTTTCAATGCCAAAACCACTGAATGGCAAGCCTCGTATGATGGACGTAAAAAAGAACCTGTAAACTTACCTGTAAAGTTTCCTATGTTATTAGCGCAAGGAGCGGAAGGAATTGCAGTAGGACTTTCTACAAAAATATTACCGCATAACTTTAACGAGCTAATAGATGCATCTGTAAAATACTTAAAAGGAAGAAGTTTTACAATCATACCCGATTTTTTAACAGGAGGAATAGCAGATGTTACCAATTATAATGATGGTAAACGAGGAGGAAAAGTAAGAGTAAGAGCAAAAATTTCAGCACTCGATAAAAAAACATTAGTAATTACTGAGATCCCTTTTGGTACAACCACATCTTCTTTAATTGATAGTATTTTAAAAGCTAATGATAAAGGTAAAATTAAGATAAAACGTATTGAAGATAATACGGCAGCTAATGTTGAAATTTTAGTGCATTTACCAGCAAATGTATCACCCGATAAAACGATAGACGCATTGTATGCATTTACCAGTTGCGAAAACTCAATATCTCCGTTATGTTGTATTATTGAAGACAATAAGCCAGTGTTTATTGGAGTAACAGAAGTGTTAAAAAAGTCGACAGATTTTACAGTAGAGCTGCTAAAACGCGAATTAGAAATTCAATTACACGAGTTAGAAGAACAATGGCACTTTGCTTCTTTAGAGCGTATTTTTATTGAAAATAGAATTTACCGTGATATTGAAGAAGTAGAAACTTGGGAAGGAGTAATTAAAGCAATTGATGAAGGATTAAAACCTCATACCAAGCACTTAAAACGAGAAGTAACTGAAGAGGATATTGTTCGTTTAACAGAAATAAGAATTAAGAAAATATCTAAGTTCGATATTGATAAAGCGAAACAGTTTATTGAAGGTTTAGAGGAAAAAATAACTGAAGTTAAACATCATTTAGATAACCTAATTGATTTTGCTATAGATTATTTTAAAGAGTTAAAATCAAAATACGGAAAAGGAAAAGAGCGTAAAACTGAAATCCGAATTTTTGATGATATTGTAGCTACTAAAGTTGTAATGCGTAATTCTAAACTCTATGTAAATAGAGAAGAAGGGTTTATAGGTACATCATTAAAGAAAGACGAATATGTTACCGATTGTGCTGATATTGATGATGTTATTGTATTTAGAGATAATGGTTCAATGGTAGTGACGAAGGTAGACTCTAAAACCTTTGTAGGAAAAGGAATTATTCATGTTGCGATATTTAAGAAAAAAGATAAACGTACAGTTTACAACATGATATATAGAGATGGAGCAAAAGGATCTTCGTATATGAAGCGTTTTAATGTAACATCAGTAACTCGTGATAAGGAATACAACCTAGCAAATGAAGATACTAAATCAAAAGTACTTTATTTTACAGCCAATTCTAATGGTGAAGCTGAGGTAGTAACTATTTTACTCCGAGCAGTCGGAAGCGTTAAAAAATTGAAATGGGATATTGATTTTGCTGACTTAGCTATAAAAGGACGTGGAGTTCGCGGTAATTTAGTAACCAAATATTCAGTTAAAAAAGTAGAGTTTAAAGAGGCAGGAGTATCAACTTTAAAACCTAGGAAAATTTGGTTTGACGATACGGTACAACGTTTAAATGTTGACGGTAGAGGAGAGTTGTTAGGTGAGTTCAGAGCAGAAGATAAGATATTAATAGCTACACAATCAGGAAAGATAAAAGCAGTATCGCCAGATTTAGCGATGCATTTTGATAATGATATGATTGTGCTAGAAAAGTGGAAACCAAACAAGCCAATTTCAGCAATTTATTTCGACGGTACAAAAGAGCGTTATTTTGTAAAACGATTTTTAATTGAAACAACAGATAAAGAAGAGCTTTTTATATCAGAAGAAGAGAAATCAAAATTAGAAATCATAGCTACAGATTATCGTCCTATAGCTGAGGTGATTTTCTCAAAAAGAAGTTTAGACAAAATAGAGGTGAATTTTGAAGAGTTTATAGCAATTAAAGGAATTAAAGCTCAAGGAAATCAATTAACAACTGACAAAATAAAAACAGTAAACTTGTTAGAATCGTTACCTTATGAAGAACCAGAAGAAGAAAAGGTTGAAGATATTGAGGTAAACGATGAAGAAGAAATTAAAGAAGAAGAATCATTACCTTTGGATGTAGAAGATGCAAAACCTAAAGATAAAGAATTTGTGGAGTCTAAAGAAGATAAAGCAAAGAGAGCATTAGAAAAAGCACTTCAAAAGAAGAAAAAAGATAAAGATGACGAGAGTCAAACAGCATTATTTTAATGGATAAGCTTTTACCATATCGTTTTAATTTAGATACCTTTTTTGGTGCTTTAGGATACATTATAGTTGTATTTATAGTGTCTTGGGCTATTTCAAGATTGGCAAGAGCTATTATTTGGCAACTGATTAAAAGTAAAAAAGAAGATCGTTTTGGTAGAACAAGTATCCAGTTTTTACGCAATTCAGTATCATTTGTAATAGGCCTTTTAAGTGTTGTTTATGTAATTATGATGGTGCCTGCTTTTAGAAGTAAAGCAACGTTAATTTTTTCTGGAGCCGGTATTTTAGCAGCTATTATAGGTTTTGCTGCACAAGCAGCATTATCTAACTTAATAGCAGGAGCATTTATCGTAATATTTCGTCCATTTAGGGTAGGAGATTACATTAAATTAGATGAAGCACGTGTAGGAATTGTTGAAGATATAACGCTGAGACATACTGTAATAAATAACTTCGAAAATAAGCGACTCATTATACCAAACTCGGTAATTAGTACAGATTCTATTTTAAATCATACTATAGAAGACTCTCATGTGTTAAGTTTTAACAACTTTAAAATAGGGTTAAAGGCAGATATTGATTTAGCACGAAGAATTATACAAGAAGAAGCAGTTAAGTTACCAACTGTTATTGACTATCGTACGCCAGATCAGGTAATAGGTGATGTGCATCAAGTGGATGTTCGAGTTATTGATGTGTACACAGACCATATTCACATGCGTGCCTACGTATGGTTAAACGAACCTTTTCGAGAGTTTAAAACGAAATGTGCTTTAAAAGAAGCTGTACATAAGCGTTTTCTTAAAGAAGGTGTAGATTTACCAATACCAATCAATATTAATGAATTAATTAAAAGAGTAAACTAGTTTACCTTTTTTTAATATACTTCAAAAGTTTTAAATAAGTTTTTATCAGAAGGATTGGGAACTTCTGAGATTAATCCATAAATACCTTTTTCTAGTATAGCAGTAAAGTAAGCGGTATTACCAGTTGGCATATCATTCACTCCTCCTAAAAAAGTAACATCAGAAGGAGCAGGTTCAATTAACCCTTTTGGGTCAGCCCAATTCATCCAGTTTTCTAAGTTTTCGAGGTTAGTTTTACTTTGTAGTTTTACTAGGTTAATATCATGTCCTACAAAACTCTCATATACAACTTGATCTTTGAAGTGGACAGAAAAAGTACGTTTTCCTGCAAAAACCGAATCTTTTAAAACAATACCATCAACACTAGAAATAGTTATACTAGCATCTATTTTTGGTTCAGAGTTTCCTGAGTCTTTATCAGAAACAACAACATCTTTAACCATTCCCATAGATGTATGAAATACACCGTTGCTCATTTTTACATAACACTCTAACATGTAATTTCCTGGATTCAAATAAAGAGTTGTTTCTCCTGTTTTTTCTGGAGAAAGTAAACCGCTACCTCCCAAAAAAACAACTTCACTAAACCATTCAGGTAAATTAGCAAATTCAGCATATCCTTCTTTTGCTTTCCCTTCATTAATAAGCTTCATAGCTTCATCAAAAACAGGTGCAACATACTTTTTAGCATCTTCAGAATTTTTTCCTTCTGGGTATTTGTCAATAAGGAAAAAATGAGTTTGAGGAGACTTATTTATATAACGAAATGTATTCCAACCAGAGGGTATAGTATCAGACATTTGAAAATCCATACTTTCCGTAATAATTTCAATTACTTTTTTCTTTTTAATAACTTCTTTTTTGATTTCAGTATCACTATGAGTTTGCTTTTTCTCTTTTTTGCAAGATTGAAAGATTAAAACTGAACAACAAATAATTAAGAGAGCTAGAATCTCTTTTGGTAAAGTTTTCATATAGATAGTGTTTAGTTAGTAATTCTATTTTAAAACTAGAGAAGTAAAAGAGAGGAATTATTATTCATCTAATAATAATGCAAAAATAAACAATACTTTAGAGAAAGATAAAGGTAAATCACTGATTTTTAGATGTGTGGAAAGGGGTTAATTCGCTTTTTTAAACAAAAAGCTTAATCCTAAACGACTTAAGAATTTTTTTTCGAATTCCCAAAAGAATTTAAATTGACCAAAAAGCCATCCAACTAAAGGTAAAGTAGTTTGATAAATAGGAAAGATAAGAAAAACTCTTAAAGGGTAATATAACCACGGAGTCATAGTTTCAGGAGATAGCCCCAATAGGTTGGTAATAGGTCTAGCAACCCAAGCAGCAAAAGAACCGTTTATTGCGAAAACTATAAAAATGGCAGCTAAAGCCCAATTATTTTCTATGCCCCAACGTTGTTTTAGTTTCTCCATAAATACTAATATCGGGGCAAAAGTAGTCAAAAGAAAAAGGGCAAACAAATGTTTACCCTTTGATTATACTATAAATGGATAAAGTTATTTTTTTCCAAAAACACCACCTAGAAGCCCTCCTAAAAGCCCTCCTGATTTTTGTTGACTGCTACTAGCATTTCCTAAAATCATTCCAGCTACATCATCAACAATACTACCGTCGCCATCAGCATCCAATATTTGTTCTAAGAAACTTTGTTCTTTTTGAGTAGAGTTACCACCTAATAAACTTCCTAAAAGTCCGCTTAAATCATTTGAGTTATTTATATTTTTTTGACGAGATTGTTTACCTAATAGTCCCATTAAAATAGGTGCAGCAGTTTTTAAAATATTAGCAACAGCGCCAGTATCCATCCCAGCTTTTTGACCAATAACTTGTTCTACTCCTTGTTGCTTATTTCCTAAAACATGACCTAAAATCTTACCTCCATCTTGTAAAACATTAGAGTTAACTCCACCATTAAACAAGTCTCCTAAATTATCCAAAATCCCACCATCATGTTTATCTAATGCACTTTTTAAGCTTTCTGCACCTTGAGGTGTAGTAGCATTTCGTTGCATTGCTTTCATTAAAACAGGTAATGCCATTGTTAAAACACTACTAGTTTTATTAGTGTCTTGCCCCGTTGAGCCAGCAACACCAGATATAATTGCCTTTCCTGTGTCGCTATTTAATAAATCTAAAATTCCCGTCATTTTTTTATTTTAATAAGATTAGTACTTAGTTTCTAATAATGGGACACAAGATACAAACTGAAGGTCACTTTTTTTTAAATATTTCTTTATACCTTACGGCCAGTTAAAAAACCAATAGATTTATAGATTATATGAAGAAACTTGCACTACACTGGCAAATTTTAATAGGAATGATTTTAGGTATTTTATTTGGGTTAGGAATGACCTTTATAGATAATGGAGCATCATTTGTATCGGATTGGATAAAGCCTTTTGGAACAATTTTCGTGAAATTATTAAAATTAATAGCAGTACCATTAATTATTGCTTCTCTGGTAAAAGGGATATCTGATTTAAAAGACATTTCAAAATTTAAAAACATTGGTTTACGTACCATGTTAATATATGTAGGTACTACAGTAATAGCAATAACAGTAGGACTAGTATTGGTAAATGTTGTACAACCTGGAGAAGGAATATCTGAAGACACTATAGCTAAGTTAACAGCAGATTATGCAAATAGTGAAGGTGTACAAGCTAAAATAGCAGAGGCGAGTAAGCAAAGAGAAAGTGGACCACTTCAATTTTTAGAAGATATGGTTCCTGATAATGCAATGCAGGCAATGAGTAATAATAAAGCAATGTTACAGGTGATTTTCTTTACTATTTTCTTAGGAATATCAATGTTGTTGATAGGAGAGAAAAAGGCTAAACCATTAAAAAGCTTCTTTGATTCGTTAAATGAAGTTGTATTAAAAATGGTTGACCTAATAATGCTAACAGCTCCTTTTGCAGTATTTGCATTATTAGCAAATGTTGTAGTCACTTCTAATGACCCTGATTTATTGTTAGCTTTATTAAAATATGGATTAACAGTTATTGGAGGACTATTAATATTGATAGCTTTTTATATGTTTTTAATCAGTGTATTTACAAAAAAGAACCCTTTTTGGTTTTTACAACAGATAAGTCCAGCGCAACTATTAGCATTTTCAACAAGCTCAAGTGCGGCAACTTTACCTGTTACGATGGAGAGAGTAGAAGAGCATATTGGAGTAGATAAAGAAGTATCGAGTTTTGTATTGCCTGTTGGAGCTACTATTAATATGGATGGAACTAGTTTATATCAAGCTGTAGCAGCAGTATTTATATCACAAGCTTTAGGTTTCGATCTAACTTTTGTTGATCAACTAACAATTATTTTAACAGCGTTGTTGGCTTCAATAGGTTCAGCAGCTGTACCAGGAGCAGGGATGGTAATGTTAGTAATAGTATTGGAATCAGTTGGTTTTCCAGCAGATAAATTAGCAATAGGTTTAGCTTTAATTTTTGCAGTTGATAGACCGTTAGATATGTGTAGAACAGTAATTAATGTAACAGGTGATGCAACAGTTGCTACTTTAGTAGCTAAATCTGTAGGGAAATTAGGGAAGCCTCATCCACAAAATTGGAATGACCATTACAATGAAGTAAAATAAATTATAATGCTAAAAGTAGATTCACCTATAGTTTCTGTAGATTGGTTATACGATAACATAAATGCAGATAATTTAATAATTCTTGATGCAACTATTCAGAAAGTAGGAGCTAAAGCAGATAGTAAAAAGAAAAAAAAGCAGATTAAAAATGCTGTTTTTTTTGATTTAAAGAACACTTTTTTAGATACTGAAGGGAAATATCCAAATACAATTCCGTCAGAAAATCATTTTGAGAAAGAAGTACAGCAGTTAGGAATAAATAAAGATAGTTGTATAGTGGTATATGACGACTTAGGAGTGTATTCAGCTCCAAGAGCTTGGTGGTTGTTCAGAACATTTGGTTTCATAAATATTGCAGTTTTAAACGGAGGTTTTCTTGCTTGGGAAGAAGCTGGTTATACCATTGAGTCTAAAAAAGAAAGAGAATCAACTGTAGGAAATTTTGTAGCCAACCTTAATAAGGATAAAGTAAGTGAAACAGAGGAAGTATTAATAGCCTCTCATAATAAAAAAAATATTTTAGATGCTCGTTCTAAAGGAAGGTTCTATGCGACAGAACCTGAACCTAGGAAGGATTTAAGAGTGGGGCATATTCCTAATTCTAAAAGTTTACCTTATGTAGAATTACAAGTAGATGGGAAGATGAAATCAAAGGAAGAACTTCAAAAAATGTTTTCAGAAATAAACCCTAAAGAAGAAGAAATGATTTTTTCTTGTGGATCAGGGATCACAGCATGCATACTTGCTCTAGGTGCTGAAATATCTGAGAGAATAAACTACAGTGTATACGATGGTTCTTGGACAGAGTGGGCAAGTAGATTAGAGTTACCAGTTGAGAAATAAAAAGATAAAAAAAGCCTCTAATCAGAGGCTTTTTTATTATATCAGTTTTTTTACTTCTTGTTTTAAAAAGCCAATAGCGGTATTTGCAGGACTTTCTTGTTGTGAATAATCAATCAATACATTTTCTCGTAAATCTTTAGCAGTTTCAGATTCCTCTGCCGTAGAACGAAGTTTTGCAATAATAGCTAATTTAACAGCTGTAACAGCTTTCCAACTATCATCAGAAATATATAATTGTTGCACTAAATTATGTTCAAATTCCTGTTCTATATTAGCAATTAAAAGTTGTAGGTAATTATCAGTATCATCTCCAATTGGGTTAACTCTTAAAAGTAATTTTGAAGGATTGATACGCTCACAAAATAATAACATACGTTCATAAGCTTGTAGTTTTGTAGGTAAACTTTCACGTTTTTTTTCAACTAAAGCGTTGAATGTTTTTTCTTTATTATCTTGTTCAATAAAGCGGCCTAAAATTAGATAAGCTACACCGCCAGTTACTAATGCTGGTAGGGCATAAGCTAGCCCTTCAATAATTTTATCTTCCATAATGCGAATATACGAGTCCTGTTAAAATTGCCAATCCAAAACTTAATAAAGTTCCAATCAGTACATACTCGGTAAGCTTTCTGTCTTTTGATGCAGTTAAATCCCCAAACCTAAATATAGATTTTGCAGCGAGTAAAAAACCAACACCGGCCCATTGGTTAATTGCAATAAAAACAAAAATTAATAAGCGTTCTAAGAAACCAATATACTTACCTGCATTGGCTAACGATTGTTCTGTTGATTTATTACCTTTTTCAGGGTTCCATTTAGAAATTAATATGTTAATAATGATGGAAGATGTGTAGGTAACAAAAATTAAACAAGCAAAAAGTAATAAGTTTTGTTTACTTAAAAAGGTATTTATATTAATTTTATAAGGAGTGTATATATAGGTAGCAAGACCTAGAAAAAATAGATGTAAAGCTTGGTCTAAAAAGAAAAATAAACGTTTGTTTTTCTTCTTTTGAAGATATAGTTTTCCAAGATCAACCAGATAATGAGAAACAATTATAAGTAAAAAAACATTCCAATACTTAGAGTTGAATTGTAGAATTAGGAGTAATAAAATTGCGTGAAGACCTATATGGGCATAGAGTTTTGTGGATTTTATTTTCTTTTTCTCTTTGTTTTTTACCCAATTTTTAGGTTGAAACACAAAATCACCTAATAAATGGGCGACGAGTAGTTTTAAGAAGAGTATCATAAGTTGGTTCGTTTCTGATTCATAAGTTTTCTATAGCGTCTTTCTAGTTTGATGATTTCATCAAAACCAGAGCGTTTTCTTCGTTCGCTGGCACTGCTTTCTGAAATAGCTAGTTTTTTAGCAATTACTTTTTGGGTACACTCGGGGTTTTGTAAGGACATATTTACAAAAGCGGCTGAATTAGTTGTCCAGTTGTCCATTATTAATAAACTCAAACCCAAAGAAACCTCAAACTCTTCGTTAATATCTTTCCAAGGAGTTTTCAAGGCTAAATTCTGTTTTTTTAGTAAATGATCAAATGCATATCCAGAATTAATAAAAGCTTCACCATTGGCTTCGGTAATTTTTTCAGTATCAAAATTTTTATCACCAATACCAATAGCTAAACGAATGTCTAAATCTTTTATTTTCTTGACATTAGTTTTAAGTTCAATAGCAAAAAAGAGTGCTTCAGAAATATCTTCAATTTCAATTTGAAAACTGTCTCCGCGAAAAAGTTCCCATGTTTTAGGTGTTTCTCCAATAACGTTAAAAGACTTTTTCAATAAAGAAAGCCATGTTTCAGTAGGAACGCCTCTAGAATTAATAATATCACCAGTAATTACACTTGTCATGTATCTGAAATTTTAGTAAAAATAAGTTTTTAGGTTCAAAACACCAAATAATTCGGGTTTTAAAACGAATAACAAGTAATAAGGGTTTTAAGACGAATTTTGATTAATTCGGGTTGTGGGTAGAATTAATAGTAGCTAAAATTAGTGAATAAAAAAAGGCTAAGAATCTTTAAAAAACCTAAAAGATTGGTTAATTTTCCATTTTTAAAATTCTTTCAATTTAATTTCCATTGAGTACTTACTTAGAGCAACTTAACGAACCACAGAGAGCAGCTGTTTTACAAAAAGACGGCCCAATGATAATTATAGCAGGAGCAGGATCGGGTAAAACGAGAGTGCTGACCTATAAAATTGCCTATTTGATGGAGCAAGGAGTAGATGCATTTAACATTTTATCGTTAACATTTACCAACAAAGCTGCCCGTGAAATGAAAGACCGTATTGGTAAGGTAGTAGGATACAGTGAAGCTAAAAACCTTTGGATGGGAACCTTTCACTCAGTTTTTGCGCGTATTTTACGTTCTGAAGCTGACCGATTAGGGTATCCATCTAATTTTACAATTTACGATACACAAGACTCAGTTCGATTGATAACGGCGATTATCAAAGAAATGAACTTAGATAAAGATAGATACAAGCCAAAGCAAATTTTAAGTAGAATCTCTTCTTTTAAAAACAGTTTAATTACGGTTAGGGCTTATTTTAATAATTCTGATTTACAACAAGCCGACTTAGAAGCAAGTCGTCCGAGAGTAGGAGATATCTACAAAGAGTATGTTGATAGATGCTTTAAATCTGGAGCGATGGATTTTGATGATTTGTTGTTACGAACTAACGAGTTATTAGCGCGCTTTCCTGATGTATTAGCAAAATACCAAGATCGTTTTCGTTACATTTTGGTTGATGAGTACCAGGATACCAACCATTCACAATATTTGATTGTACGTGCGTTGGCAGATCGTTTTCAGAATATTTGTGTGGTAGGAGACGATTCACAAAGTATTTACGGATTCCGTGGAGCAAATATTCAGAATATTTTGAATTTCCAAAAGGATTATCCAGACGTAAAAACATTTAAGTTAGAGCAAAACTATCGTTCAACAAGTAACATAGTTCGAGCTGCGAATAGTGTAATTGATAAGAATAAAACTAAGCTAGATAAAGAAATTTGGACAGCAAATGATGCTGGAGATAATGTGAAAATAATGCGTACTATCTCTGATGGAGAAGAAGGACGTTTTGTAGCGCAATCTATTTGGGAAAACCAAATGAATCATCAGCTAACAAGTGACCAGTTTGCTATTTTGTATCGTACCAATGCGCAATCGAGAGCGATGGAAGATGCTTTACGTAAAAAAGATATTAAGTATAAAATTTACGGAGGAATATCTTTTTATCAGCGAAAAGAGATCAAGGATTTATTATCGTATTTACGAATTTTAATAAACCCGAATGATGAGGAAGCATTGAAGCGTATCATTAATTATCCGGCGAGAGGTATAGGAGCTACAACATTAGATAAACTAACCATTGCAGCGAATCATTATAAAAAATCAATGTTTGATATTTTAAAGAATATCAATACTATAGATATCAGTATTAATTCTGGAACCAAAACAAAGTTGCAGAACTTTGTAAACATGATTCAGCGTTTTCAAATTGAAACACAAACTAAAAACGCTTTTGAAATTGCTGATTTGGTGGTGAAACAAACACAATTAGTTAAAGATTTACAAAAAGACGGAACACCAGAAGGGGTTAATAAAGTTGAAAACGTTCAGGAACTTTTAAACGGGATAAAAGATTTTATTACCGATAAAATAGAAACAGGAGAAGATGCTTCATTAACTTCATTTTTAGAAGATGTAGCATTAGCGACCGATTTTGATTCTGATAAAGAAGATGAAGATCCTCGAGTTTCATTGATGACAATTCACTTATCAAAAGGACTAGAATTTCCTTATGTATATATTGTAGGATTAGAGGAAAGTTTATTTCCTTCAGCTATGAGTATGAATACTCGTAGTGAGTTAGAAGAAGAACGTCGTTTGTTTTATGTAGCGTTAACAAGAGCCGAAAAAGGAGCTTATTTAACCTATGCACAAACACGTTATCGTTGGGGTAAATTAACCGATGGAGAGCCTAGTAGATTTTTAGAAGAAATAGACGAACAGTTTATCGAATATTTGACTCCAAAAACACCAGAACCTTCGGTTAATAGATTTATTGATGCTAGTTTGTTTGAAGATGATACTCCGAAAAAAATACGTTTTCAAAAACCAATTCAGAAAAAAAGAAAAGAGTTTTTAGCAAAGAAGGAAAAACCAAATGTGGTTCCACCAAAAAGTAAAATGAAAAAGGTTTCAGAAATGAGCCCGAAAATGAACTTATTTGATGGAGAGATTACTGTGGGAAATATAGTAGAACATAATCGCTTTGGTACAGGGAAAGTGTTAGCTTTAGAAGGGAAAGGTCCTAATAAAAAAGCAGAAATAGAATTTAGTACTGTAGGTAAAAAGAAATTATTGTTACAATTTGCAAAATTGAAAGTAATCGGGTAGTTAATTCATAATAATTACCTATTTTGCATAGATAAAATATAGAGAAATGACGTTTGATTTAGAATACAATTCGAAAAGATCCAAGTTAATTATCCCAGAATATGGGAGGCATATACAAAAATTAGTGAATCATTGTATCGCTTTAGAAGATAAAGAAGAGCGAAATACAATGGCTAAAGCTATTATTGATGTAATGGGGAACTTACAACCTCATTTACGAGATGTGCCTGACTTTAAGCATAAATTGTGGGATCAGTTACATATAATGGCAGATTTTGAGTTAGATGTAGATTCTCCATATGAAACACCTTCAAAAGAAGAGTTACAAGAAGCTCCAGATAGATTACCATATCCGAAATCAGCATCAAAGTACCGTTTTTATGGGACTAATATTCAAACCATGATCGATGTAGCATTAACATGGGAAGATGGAGAAATGAAAGAAGCATTGGTGTTTACCATTGCAAACCATATGAAAAAATGCTATTTAAACTGGAATAAAGACACAGTGGACGATAATGTGATTTTTAATCATTTATATGAGTTGTCTGATGGGAGAATTGATATTCGAGACATCGAAGAAGATTTAGCAGATAGCAAAAGTTTATTAAGAAAGCGTAGCAGTCAAGGTCAGCACAAAAGTCATTCAAAAGGAAAAGGAAGCACTAATAAATATAGAAAAAAGTAAATGGCATCATTTAAAATTGAAGGAGGTCACAAGTTAAAAGGAACAATAACACCACAAGGAGCAAAAAATGAAGCATTGCAAGTTATATGTGCAGTGTTATTAACCTCAGAAAAAGTAATTATAAATAATGTTCCTGATATTATTGATGTTAATAAGCTGATTTTTATTTTAGGGGAATTAGGAGTTAAGATAGAAAAACTATCTAAAAATTCGTATAGCTTTCAGGCAGATGATATCAATTTAAAATATCTTGAATCACCAGAATTTAAAAGAGATGGTAGCTCATTAAGAGGATCTATTATGATTGTAGGTCCATTATTAGCTCGTTTTGGAAAAGGATATATTCCACGCCCAGGAGGAGATAAAATAGGACGTCGTCGTTTAGATACCCACTTTGAAGGATTTATCAACTTAGGAGCAAAATTCCGTTACAATCGTGAAGAATACTTCTATGGAGTAGAAACCGATACTGGTTTGGTTGGTGCAGAGATGTTGTTAGATGAAGCCTCTGTAACTGGTACTGCTAACATTATTATGGCAGCGGTATTAGCTAAAGGAACCACTAAAATATATAATGCAGCATGTGAACCATATATTCAGCAATTATCAAAAATGTTGAATTCTATGGGAGCAAAAATCTCTGGAGTAGGTTCTAATTTACTTACAATTGAAGGAGTAGAATCATTAGGAGGTTGTGAGCATACCATTTTACCAGATATGATTGAAATAGGTAGTTGGATTGGTATGGCTGCTATGACACGTTCTGAATTAACAATTAAAAATGTTAGTTGGAATGATCTAGGGCAGATTCCGAATGTATTTAGAAAGTTAGGAATTCAACTAGAAAGAAAAGGAGATGATATTTATATCCCAGAACAAGTAAGTTATGAAATTCAAAGTTATATTGATGGATCAGTATTAACAGTAGCTGACGCTCCTTGGCCAGGATTTACACCAGATTTATTAAGTATTGTTTTAGTAGTAGCTACACAAGCAAAAGGAACAGTATTAGTACACCAAAAAATGTTTGAAAGCCGCTTGTTCTTTGTCGATAAATTAATCGATATGGGAGCAAAAGTGATTTTATGTGATCCACATAGAGCTACAGTAATAGGACACGATTTTAAATCGCAATTGAAGGCTACTAAAATGACTTCACCAGATATTAGAGCAGGTATTTCATTGTTAATAGCAGCACTTTCAGCAAAAGGAACAAGTATTATTAATAATATTGAACAGATAGATAGAGGTTACGAAGATATTGAAGCACGTTTAAAATCTATAGGAGCTAAGATTGAAAGAATTGAAGATTAATATAATAGTAATTATATAAAGAACAAAAATCCTGAGTTAATTTGACTCGGGATTTTTTTTGAGGATTTTTTAAAAAAAATGTAATTAAAGAATGTCCTCATCGACTAAGCGACCTAACTTAAATCAATCATTATGATAAAAAAAATAGTACTTGCTATCTTATTATTTCAAGTAACAATTTTTACAGCCCAAGAAAAATCTCAAACTTTTACATCTTCAATAGAAGAGGCACATAAAAAAGAAGCTTTTATGAGTCAAAAGTATCTTAAATATACTATTGATATAACATTTGGAGGAAAACAACGTCTAAAAGGAGAAATAACTCAAGAAACTGGAGGAGGAAAAATAAAAATAGAAAAACAAGATGGGACGCTTATTATTTTTGATGGAAAAGAAGTGTATTCACTAGGAATAAAAGAAAAAGATATGGGGGACGCTCGTTTTGATATTTTTACATGGTCATATTTTTTAGGTTTACCATATAAATTAAACGACCAAGGAACTATTTGGTCTAATTTTGATAAAAACAAATGGGGTGCCAAAGAATTTGATACAGGGAAGTTAACTTTTAAGTCAGGAACAGGTGATGCACCAGACGATTGGTATATTGTATATAGAAATACAGAAACAAATATGTTAGATGGAGCAGCGTATATTGTTACTTTTGGTAAAGGAAAAGACAAAGCAGAAAAAGAACCTCACGCTATTAAGTACAATAAAGTTAAGTTAGTTAATTCTATTCCTATTGCTACTAATTGGACGTTTCATATGTGGTCATTAAAAAAAGGTTACGAAAAAGTAATAGGAGAAGTAAAACTATCTAATATTAAATTTATTAAAGAAGCAGAATTTATTGTGCCTCAAAAAGCAAAGGAAGTTAAGGCTTTACGAAACTAGTTAAGTAAAAATAAAAAAAGCTGTTATGAATTCATAACAGCTTTTTTTATTTCTTAACTTTTACATTTCTTCTTGACAAGTATATTCTTGCGTACAAGCAAAATATTGATGACAATAAATAGGTCCTGTTACGCTACCAGAGCAATCGCATCCACATTTATTAAGATCGATTGCAGCACCACCAGTTAGGTTTTTTTGTTGGTTTTTTGAAAGAATTGTAACTCCTGAAATGTTTAAAAAATTCTGTTTCATAATGAGGGACTTTTTGTGTTATAAATTAATTAATAAAATTTCTTAAATATATAATTTTGAGATCTTTGAACAAAATATAAAATGCTTTTTTTGTGCCTTAATATTATAAGTTGTTTTTACTTAGTAATATTTGCAGTGTCATTATGACATAAATTTTTTATTGGCAGTATTCTTGTTAATCAAAAGGTGTTAAATACATGAAACGATTTACAATGAGTAAAGATCAATATACAAAAGAAGACGAAATTAACGACGCTACTAAAAATGGCGATTTAGGAGAGAATCAAGAAGAAGCTCAAGAAAATAAAGAGGTAGAAGCTAAGGGAGAACCAACAACAGAAGAGTTAATTCAAGCTGAGAAGGATAAATATTTACGATTATTCGCAGAGTTTGAAAACTATAAAAAACGTACTTCAAAAGAACGTATTGAACTTTTTAAAACAGCAAGTCAGGAATTAATGACAGCTTTACTGCCAATAATGGATGATTTTGATAGAGCTTTGGCAGAAATTAAAAAATCAGAAGATTCTGAAGTGTTAACAGGAATAGAGCTTATTAATAATAAGTTTAAAAGTACTTTAACTCAAAAAGGATTAACAGAAATAGAAGTAAAGGCTGGAGATGATTTCGATGCAGAAGTTCATGATGCAATAACACAAATACCAGCACCTACAGATGATTTAAAAGGAAAAATTATTGATTGTGTAGAGAAAGGATATAAGTTAGGAGATAAAATTATTCGTCACCCTAAAGTAGTAATGGGGCAAGTGTAAAACAATTATCATTAATACAATTATTATTAGTAGTTACGATAACTGTTTACTGATAATTGAACATTGAAAGTTATGGCAAAACAAGATTATTACGAAATATTAGGAATATCAAAATCGGCATCACAAGCTGAGATCAAAAAGGCTTATCGTAAGATGGCAATTAAGCACCATCCAGATAAAAACCCAGATGATAAAGAAGCTGAAGAGAAATTTAAATTAGCAGCTGAAGCTTATGAGATATTAAGTGACGAAAATAAGAAAGCTCGTTATGATCAGTATGGTCATGCTGCTTTTGAAGGAGGTCATGGAGGCTTCGGAGGAGGCGGTATGAATATGGATGACATATTTAGCCAGTTTGGAGATATATTCGGAGGAGCTTTTGGAGGCGGCTTCGGTGGTTTTGGTGGTGGAGGTCACCGTCAAGCACGAGTAAAAGGTAGTAACTTACGTATTCGGGTAAAACTAACCTTAGAAGATATTGCCAAAGGAGTTGAAAAGAAGGTAAAAGTTCGCAGAAAAGTTCAAGCCGAAGGAGTAACCTATAAAACATGTTCAACATGTAATGGTAGCGGACAGCAAATGCGTGTAACCAATACTATTTTAGGTAGAATGCAAACAGCTACTACTTGTAGTACTTGTCATGGTGCAGGAGAGATGCTAGACAAAAAGCCAAGTGGAGCCGATGCACAAGGAATGGTCGTAAAAGAAGAAACTGTTTCTATTAATATTCCAGAAGGTGTAACTGAAGGGGTACAATTAAAAGTAGGTGGTAAAGGAAATGAAGCTCCGGGTAAAAACTCTATCCCAGGAGATTTATTAGTGCTGATTGAAGAAGTACCACACGAAAACTTAAAACGTGAAGGAAGTAATATTCACTACGATTTATACATTAATTTTTCAGAAGCAGTTTTAGGAATATCAAAAGAAGTAGAGACAGTTACAGGAAAAGTAAAGATTAAGATTGAACCAGGAACGCAATCAGGTAAAATTTTACGTTTAAAAGGAAAAGGATTACCTAGTATTGAACGTTACGGACATGGAGATTTCTTAATTCATATAAATGTGTGGACACCACAAGAATTAACCAAAGATCAACGTAAGTTTTTTGAGGAAATGCAAGAGGATGAGAACTTTAGCCCAAACCCGCAGAAATCAGACAAATCTTTCTTCGAGAAAGTAAAAGATATGTTTTCTTAAAAATTTCTTAAAAAAGATAATTTTTTTTAAATAAAATTTTTTTTAAACGAAAAACAGTTATATATTTGCAGTGTCTAGGAGACGTTCTAGACACTTTTTCTTTTTCATAGCAATTTTCCCACTCAATTCTTTTGAGTGGGTTTTTTTATGAGTAGAGGTGCGAACTTCTATTTAACAATAATATAATAGCAGACCTATCTTATCGACTTGCAATAAAATGTAAGTAGGAAAGTCTGGACACCGTAGAGTAGCATAGCGGATAACATCCGTCCAGTGTAAACTGAGGACAAGTGCAACAGAAAGAATGTACAGGTAATGCTGTAGTGAAACCAGGTAAACTCTATGCGGTGCAATGCCATGTACATTAGAGCTCGAGCGCTACTCGCGCGATTCTAAGGGGTAGGCAGATTGATTCTGAGAGTAATTTCAGAACTAGATAAATGATAAGAGCCTTATTTTATAAGGAACAGAATCCAGCTTATGGGTCTGCTTTTTTTCCTATTTAGAATCATTTTACCATTTTTTTATGATCTCTTAAAAATGGTAAATTGTCAATTTGATAATTATTAGATGATTTTTTACTTGTTTTTTTGAGATATTTTTAAAAAGAGGCTTTTAAAATTTAATTAATACGCTTTTTTGGCTGTTTTGTTGTTTATTTTTTAAATTAAGGTTAAAATGTTACTTTTGCTAAGCAAAAAATAACAGGATAAAGCTGTAAAAAAATGAGCTTTAATATATAGTAATTTTTACTATTTCCTTTAAATATTTAAAAACAAAACTTTTTATGAACACATACTCAGATTACCTAAAGGAGATTGAAGTAAGAAAAGGGCAAGGGCTTCACCCTAAGCCAATTGATGGAAGTGAATTGTTAACAGAAATCATCTCACAAATTAAAGATGTAAACAATCCTCACAGAGAAGGTTCTCTTAATTTCTTTATTTATAATGTTTTACCTGGTACAACAAGTGCTGCTGCTGTAAAAGCTAAATTTTTAAAAGAGATTATTCTTGGTGAATCTGTAGTAGAAGAAATAACTCCTGCTTTTGCTTTAGAACAATTAGGGCACATGAAGGGAGGAGCTTCTATAGAAGTTTTACTTGATTTAGCGTTAGGTAATGATGATGCTATTGCTGAAGAAGCTGCAAAAGTTTTAAAAACACAAGTGTTCTTATATGAAGCAGATACAGAGCGTTTAGAAGAAGCTTATAAAGCAGGTAATGAAATAGCAAAAGAGCTTATAGAAAGCTATGCACAAGCGGAGTTTTTTACAAAGCTTCCTGAAGTAGAGGAGGAAATAAAGGTAGTTACTTACATTGCTGGAATTGGAGACATTTCTACAGATTTATTATCACCAGGTGCTGATGCACACTCAAGATCAGATCGTGAATTACACGGACAGTCTATTTTTGAGCATAATAAAGATATGCAAAAAGAGCTTTTAGCACTTAAAGAACAACATTCAGACAAACGAGTGATGTTAGTAGCTGAAAAAGGGACGATGGGAGTTGGATCTTCAAGAATGTCAGGTGTAAATAACGTGGCTTTATGGACAGGTGTTGAATCAAGTCCGTACGTTCCATTTATCAACATTGCACCAGTAATTGCAGGTACTAACGGAATTTCTCCAATTTTTTTAACTACAGTTGGTGTAACAGGTGGTATCGGTATCGATCTAAAAAACTGGGTTAAGCAAAAAGATGCTGAAGGTAACACAGTTGTAGATGAAGATGGAGAGGCAGTTTTAAAGCAAGAATATTCTGTAGAAACAGGAACTGTTCTTACAATCAATACAAAAACTAAGAAATTATATAGCGGAGAAAAAGAATTAAAAGATATTTCAGCAGCATTAACTCCACAAAAAATGGAGTTTATAAAAGCTGGAGGATCTTATGCTGTTGTTTTTGGTAAGAAATTACAAACATTTGCAGCTAAAGTGTTAGGAATTGATGTACCTCAAGTATATGCTACTTCTAAAGAAATCTCTGTTGAAGGACAAGGGTTAACAGCTGTTGAAAAAATATTTAACAAAAATGCAGTAGGAGCAACTCCAGGAAAAACATTACACGCTGGGTCTGATGCTCGTGTAGAAGTTAATATTGTAGGTTCTCAAGACACTACAGGATTAATGACTTCTCAGGAGTTAGAAATGATGGCGGCTACAGTGATTTCACCAATAGTTGATGGTGCATACCAATCAGGTTGTCATACGGCTTCTGTATGGGATGATAAGTCAAAAGCAAATATTCCAAGATTAATGAAGTTTATGAATGACTTTGGATTAATTACAGGACGTGACCCTAAAGGACAATATCCTGCAATGACTGATGTAATTCACAAAGTATTAAATGATATTACAGTAAGTGATTGGGATATTATTATTGGTGGAGATTCACACACCCGTATGTCTAAAGGTGTGGCTTTTGGAGCAGATTCTGGTACTGTAGCATTAGCTTTAGCAACAGGTGAAGCAACAATGCCAATTCCACAATCTGTTAAAGTAACATTTAAAGGAGATATGAGAAGCTTCATGGATTTCCGTGATGTAGTACATGCGACGCAACAACAAATGTTAAAGCAGTTTGATGGAGAAAATGTGTTCCAAGGAAGAGTTATTGAGGTACATATTGGTACATTAACAGCTGATCAAGCCTTTACATTTACTGACTGGACTGCTGAAATGAAAGCGAAGGCTTCTATTTGTATTTCAGAAGATGAAACATTAATTGAATCGTTAGAAATAGCCAGAGATCGTATCCAGATCATGATTGACAAAGGAATGGATAATGAAGGGCAAGTACTGAAAGGTTTAATTGATAAGGCAAATACTAGAATCCAAGAAGTTAAAACAGGAATTAAATCAGCATTAAAACCTGACGCAGACGCTAAATATTATGCAGAGGTAGTTATCGATTTAGATGAAATTGCTGAGCCAATGATTGCTGACCCTGATGTAAATAACGAGGATGTTTCTAAACGTTATACGCACGATACTATTAGACCATTATCATTCTATGGAGGAACTAAAAAAGTAGATTTAGGTTTCGTAGGGTCCTGTATGGTTCATAAAGGAGATATGAAGATTTTAGCACAAATGTTGAAAAATATTGAAGAGCAACAAGGTAAAATAGAGTTCAATGCTCCTTTAGTAGTTGCACCACCAACATATAATATTGTTGATGAGTTAAAAGCAGAAGGAGATTGGGAAGTGTTACAAAAATACTCAGGATTTGAGTTTGATGATAACGCTCCAAAAGGTTTAGCACGTACTAAGTATGAAAATATGTTGTATTTAGAGCGCCCAGGATGTAACTTATGTATGGGGAACCAAGAAAAAGCTGAACCAGGAGATACAGTAATGGCTACATCAACACGTTTATTTCAAGGAAGAGTAGTAAAAGATTCTGGAGAGAAAAAAGGAGAGTCTTTATTATCATCTACACCTGTAGTGGTATTGTCTACCATTTTAGGAAGAACTCCTACTATGGAAGAATACGAAAAAGCTGTTGATGGCATCGTTTTAACGAAGTTTAAACCATCTCAAAAGCAATTAGTAATTTCATAGTTAAATAAAAATTACTTACTAGAATATAAAAGCCCGAGTTTTTAAACTCGGGCTTTATTGTTTTTACCATATTTTAAAATAAGAATATAACAATAGAAAAAATTTATTTAAACTCGTTATAATTATATAGCTACTCCATTCTTATACTATTTTTTTTTGGTAAATTCGTAGAGCAACAAAAAAATACATATATGGCTTTTGATATTAATATGATAAAAGAGGTATACAATAAAGTAGTTGAACGAGTAGATGCTGCTCGAAAAATTACGGGTAAACCTTTAACATTAGCAGAGAAAATTTTATACACACATCTTTGGGATGGAAACCCAACGAAAGCTTTCGAAAGAGGAAAGGATTATGTTGACTTCGCACCAGACCGCATTGCTTGTCAAGATGCAACAGCACAAATGGCATTGTTACAATTTATGCAAGCAGGAAAAGATAAAGTAGCGGTACCTACTACTGTGCATTGTGATCATTTAATTCAAGCTAAAGATGGGGCTGCTACTGATTTAAAACACGCAAACGATGTAAGTAGTGAAGTTTTTAACTTTCTAGAATCTGTATCTAATAAGTATGGTATTGGTTTCTGGAAACCCGGAGCAGGGATTATCCATCAAGTAGTATTAGAAAACTATGCTTTTCCAGGCGGAATGATGATTGGTACCGATTCTCACACAGTAAATGCTGGAGGGTTAGGAATGGTCGCTATTGGTGTTGGAGGGGCTGATGCAGTAGATGTAATGGCAGGTATGCCTTGGGAATTGAAGTTTCCAAAATTAATAGGTGTAAAATTAACAGGTAAATTATCTGGATGGACAGCACCAAAAGACGTGATTTTAAAAGTTGCTGAGATTCTTACAGTAAAAGGAGGAACAGGTGCAATTGTAGAATATTTTGGACCTGGTGCAACAGCAATGTCTTGTACTGGTAAAGGAACCATTTGTAATATGGGAGCTGAAATAGGAGCAACCACATCAACCTTTGGCTATGATGAATCTATGGAACGTTATTTACGTGCTACAGATAGAAGCGATGTTGCAGATGCGGCAAACGAAATTAAAGGGTATTTAACAGGAGATACAGAAGTATATGCAAATCCTGAACAATATTTTGATCAAGTTATTGAAATTAACTTATCAGAATTAGGACCTTTATTAAATGGACCTTTTACTCCAGATTTATCAACACCAGCAGGAAAAGAAATGGGAGAAAAGGCAACAGCTAATAATTGGCCATTACAAGTAGAATGGGGATTAATAGGTTCTTGTACAAATTCTTCTTACGAAGATTTATCACGTGCAGCTTCAATAGCACAACAAGCAATTGATAAAGGATTAAAAATGAAGTCTGAGTTAGGCATTAACCCAGGTTCAGAACAAGTTAGATATACTGCAGAAAGAGATGGTATTTTGGATCTTTTTGAAAAACTGGATGCTAAAATATTTACCAACGCTTGTGGACCATGTATCGGACAATGGGCTAGATATAGTGATCCTAAAAACGCACCAAAGAATAGTATCGTTCACTCTTTCAATCGTAACTTTGCTAAAAGAGCTGATGGTAACCCTAATACACATGCTTTTGTTGCTTCACCAGAATTAACTGCTGCTATTGCAATTTCAGGACGTTTAGACTTTAATCCGATGACAGATTCATTAATCAATGAAAATGGAGAAGAGGTAATGTTTGATGAGCCAACAGGATGGGAATTACCACCAAAAGGGTTTGAAGTTAAAGATAATGGATACCTAGCACCAGAGAAAGACGGAAGTCATGTAGAAATAGTCGTAAACCCTAATTCAGAGCGTATAGAGTTGTTGACTCCGTTCACTCCATTAGGAGATACAATTGAAGGGGCTAAATTATTAATCAAAGCACACGGAAAATGTACGACTGACCATATTTCTATGGCAGGACCTTGGTTACGTTACCGTGGACACTTAGATAATATTTCGAATAACTGTTTAATTGGAGCGGTAAATGCTTTTAACATGAAAACAAATTTCGTGAAAAACCAATTAACAGGAGAGTATGATGCAGTACCTAAAGTACAACGTGAATACAAAGCAAAAGGAATTAAAACGATAGTAGTGGGAGATCACAATTATGGTGAAGGTTCTTCTCGTGAGCATGCAGCAATGGAGCCACGTCATTTAGGAGTTGCCGCAGTATTAGTAAAGTCATTTGCACGTATCCACGAAACAAACTTGAAAAAGCAAGGAATGTTAGGGTTAACATTTAACAATGAAGCAGATTACGATTTAATTCAAGAAGATGATACATTTAACTTCTTAGATTTAAATCAATTTTCACCAGGTAAACCATTAACTATTGAAGTGATTCATGCTGATGGTTCAAAAGATACGATTGTTACAAACCATACGTATAACAAAGGGCAAATTGAATGGTTTAAAGAAGGATCAGCTTTAAATCTAATTAAAAAACAAAACGTTTCATAAGCAATACATTTTTTATAAAACTAAAAGCCCTGATAAAACATCAGGGCTTTTTTGTAATGTTATTTAAGAGGTTTCGACTTAAAAAAACAAAGGCTGAAACTATGAGTGCACTATGGTGTTTTGAAGAGGTTAACTTATTTAAAATTTTATGTCCCCATAAATATTCAGAATATAAGGGGGCGCATACTTTTAACTCTTACAAAAAGAGCGATTATATTTATTTTGAAGATGATGCGGCTAACAAGATTTATTTGATTGATAAAGGAAAGGTAAAAATTGGGTATTATACTGAGGATGGAGAAGAAATAATAAAAGCTATTCTGAGAAAAGGAGAAATATTTGGGGAAAAAGCTATTTTAGGTATTGAAAAACGAAATGAGTTTGCACAATCTATAGATAATACTACAGTAGTTTGCCCTGTATCTAAAGACACGATGTATACCTTAATGCAAGATAACGTATCTATCAGTTTTAAGATATACAAGTTTATAGGGTTGCGAATAAAGAAATTAGAAAGAAGACTTCAATTACTATTGTTTAAAGATACCAAAACTCGTTTATTAGAATTTTTTAAAGAACTTTGTGAAGACTATGGTTACAAATGCCCTGAAAATGGTGATCACGTAGTCAAGCATCCATACACTCAAAAAGATATTGCTACTTTAATAGGTACTTCCCGTCCAACCTTAAATACCATTATGAATGAGTTAAAACAGGATAATATTATTGATTTTAACAGAAAAGAATTAAGATTACGTAAAAATATAGCCTAAGTGTTAGCTAGCTGACATTTTAAAATAAAAATCAATAATAACTTCGTTTTTGTAAAATTCAAAATACAAAAACAATGAAAAAAATAGTTTTAAGTTTAGCGGTAATTAGCATGTTGGCTTTTACTGCTTGTAGTGATGATGATGACAATACTCCAAGAAATTCCAATTTAACATTAAATATTAACGGCTTAGAGAATTTAGGAGATGATTATGTGTATGAAGGTTGGGTAATTGTAAACGACTCTCCAGTTTCAACAGGTACTTTTAGTGTAAACGATTCAGGAATTTTATCTAAAACTACATTTTCTGTTGAAAGAAGTAGTTTAGAAGCAGCTTTAAAATTTGTGTTGAGCATAGAACCAGCCAATGATCCAGATCCTGCGCCAGCAAACACTAAAATTTTAGCAGGAGGTTTTTCAGGAAATTTAGCCAATATTTCTTCTATAGGAATTGTAGGAGATTTTTCAAATGCAGCAGGAAAATATATTTTAGCTACGCCAACGGATGGAATGAATAACAATGAAAGAAGTGGTATTTGGTTTTTAGATTTAGCCAGTGGAACTCCAGCTACAGGATTAACATTACCAACATTATCCGCAGGTTGGAAATATGAAGGATGGGTGGTTATGAATGGAATGCCAATTAGTACAGGAACCTTTACGGATGTAGCAATGGCAGATGATAATGCTGCAACAACAAATTTTAAAGGAGACATCAATAATGGACCTACTTTTCCCGGAGAAGACTTTATTGAGAATGCTCCCACAGGGTTAACATTTCCAACAGACCTAAGAGGAACAACCGCTGTTATTACAGTAGAACCAGATCCTGATAACAGTCCAAATCCATTTACATTGAAGCCTTTAGCTCATGGAGTTCCTGCAGATGCCGATGATCATGTAACATTTGATATGGGAGCGGGACCAGTTAGTGAAATTAGCGGTACAGTAACAAGGTAGAATCAGTTGCATAATTTACAAATGTAAGAGTAATCAATTATCTTTGGTTACTCTTTTTTTATAAATAATATGTATGACAGATTTTTTAAGCAACATATCTCAAAAGCCATTACATGTAGTTGATACTAGCATAGCTCTTAATGAATATATTCCAATTTCAATAGCTGCATCAAACAAAGAACTAACTTTTGATGTTTCTTCATCAAAGGAATGGAAAGAATATTTGAGTGTTTTTTTATCAAAACATCAAAAAACTGTAGCATTTGGAGGTTATTTAGAAGTAAGAGATATTTATAGTAGGAGCGAACATTTTAATAAATTATCTGAAGAAGATCAACGAAATATTCATTTAGGAATTGATTTATGGTGCGATACAGGTACTGATATTTTAGCCGCATTAGAGGGAGAAGTCCATAGTTTTAAAAACAATACCAATTATGGCGATTATGGGCCAACCATAATTTTAAAACATAAAATAAGAGGTAAAGAGTTTTTCTCTTTGTATGGGCATTTATCTTTAGAGTCGATAAATACTTTAAAAGTAGGAACAAAAGTCAGTCAAGGACAAAAAATAGGAGCTTTAGGAGATAGCTCTGTAAATGGAGACTATGCACCACATTTACATTTTCAGTTAATTATAGATATCGAAGATTACTATGGAGATTATCCTGGAGTATCTTCAAAAAAGACTTTAGATTTTTACAAACAAAATTGTCCTAACCCTAATTTATTACTAAAATTGCCAGATGAAACGAACATTAATAAATTTTAAAAATTTCTTTATAAAAGATTTTCTTTAAAATTCTTAATGAGAGAACGAGTGGAGCGAGTGGTTGCAAACGTTCTTAATTTTATAATTATAATAAATCAATTAATTAAAAAACTTAAAACGTTTGAAATATAGACAACTTACAAAAGAGCAGTTTGAAGGTTTGCATGAAGAATTTGCTCGCTTTTTGGCATCACAAAACATTGATAAAAAAGAATGGGATGAGCTAAAAAAAGAAAAACCACAGGTGGCAGAAGATGAAATGAATGTGTTTAGCGATGTAGTGTGGGACGATGTACTCACCAAAACAGAATATTTAGAACACTTTTCACCAAAAGTAGTTAACCTATTTAAGTGTGAAGAAAAAGAGATACATCGTATTGTGGTAACGATTGATAAAGAAGTAAACGTACTAGAACAAGAAGGGTTTGAGTGGCTATTAAAAAATCCAAACGATGAAGCCATTGAGTTCTTAAGAGGTTCAAAAGCTTATGAAGAAGAAAGAAATGTTGAAATTTTTGATTTAATTGAAAAAGGAAGCAACATTTCTAAAGGAGAATTGTACGAGTATTTTGATAAATTAACTTCAAATTCATAACAAATTGTCATGCTGAATTTATTGAAGCATTTTAATTAACATATCAGTACCTGTACTGGCAACGTCTTCAATGATGGTTAAGTTATTGAAGGCGTTTTTGTTTACAGCCGGTTTTGGATCAATAAAATAAATAGGCGTATTAGGTTGTGTATAGTTAACTAAACTAGCTGCGGGATATATACTTGCATAGACGTTCCGATGATGGCTAAAACATCAGCCTGTAAGGTAATTTCAGCAGCCTTTTCCAATAGAGGAACATCCTCGCCAAACCAAACAATATGTGGACGCAATTGTGCATTTTCTTCACACACATCGCCTATAAAAATATCTTTATTCCAATTGTAAACCAGGTATTTGTTTTTAGTACTACGAGCTTTTAATAGCTCACCGTGTAAGTGAATTACATTTTTGCTTCCAGCGCGTTCATGCAAATCATCTACATTCTGAGTAATGATCGTAATCTCAAAATTATTTTCTAATGAAACTAAGTTGTGATGCGCTTTGTTGGGAACAACCTCTAATAATTGTCTTCTACGTTGATTGTAAAAATCCAACACCAATTCAGGGTTTGCATGAAAACCTTGTGGAGAAGCCACTTCATAAATGTCATGACCTTCCCATAAACCGTCAGCATCTCTAAAAGTTTTTAAACCACTCTCGGCACTGATTCCTGCTCCTGTTAATACAACCAAACGTTTTTTCATAAAACTAAAATATAAAATTCTACTTACTGTATAATTGATGAAGGGCTATTAACTTATTTAGAAGGTTTTATTTACGAAGAAATATGAAAGATACATTTGAGAGAATGTTAAATAATGTTATTCGTCATTTTACGGTTTTATTAGAAATATATACTAATCAAATAACTGGAGTTTAATAGCGAGAAGTTATGGTATTTTAGAAGTATTAGATTTATTTTTATTATAGAATAGTTTTTATGTTTCTATAGAGAATAAAAATTAGGTAAATTTGTATTGCTATGAAACACTTTCCTTTTCTATCTGAACGACTTTACTCATTAAAAAGAGAGCTACACTCATTCCTAATTTTATTTTTCAAGATAAATGCTGAGTTTTATCTAAAATTTAAAACATTAACTATGAAAAAAATATTACTCATTAATGTCTTGTTGGCAAGTCTTGGTCTTTTTTCTCAAGGTACACCAAAAATTACTTTGAAAGATTCTAGTGAACTAAAACTATCAAGTCTAAAAGTAGAAGTAAATATTACAGGTGATTTTGCTACTACTACATATGATATGGAGTTTTATAACGATTTAGACAGAACACTAGAAGGGGATTTGATATTTCCTTTAGGAGAAGGACAATCTGTATATCAATTTGCGATGGACTTAAATGGAAAGTTAAGAGAAGCTGTAGTTGTAGAAAAAGAATTAGCTCGAGTTGCTTATGAAACTACTGTTAGGCAAAATATTGATCCTGCACTCTTAGAAAAAACATCAGGTAACAATTATAAAGCAAGGGTGTACCCAATTTTTCCTAAAAAAAATAAAAGAGTAGTTTTAAGGTATGAAGAAAAGCTTTCTATTGTTAACGATAAACTTGTATATGAACTTCCTTTAGGAATTAAGAAAGTTGTTGATAATTTTTCTTTAGATATTTTTACTTATGGAATATCTAAAACTCCTGTTGTAAAAAGCGAGTTCTTTAAAGATTTACATTTTATTAAGAAAGGAAGTGTAATGAGCGCTTCTTTAGTTAAAAAGAATATAGCTCCTCAAAAACCAATTAAAGTAGAGTTAAAAAAGCTTTCTAACTCTGAAAATGTTTTAAGCTATGGAGATTATTTTTATAGCTCGATTCCATTGAAAAACAAACCGAGAAATAAAGAAAAACCTAAAAAGATAAGTATTCTTTGGGATGTTTCTTTTTCAATGAGAAATAAAAATTTAAATAAAGAAATAGAGCTTTTGAATAAATACTTTAACTACATACAAAATGTAGAAGTTGAATTTATCTCTTTTAATAATACAACAAATAAAGATGAGAAATTCGTTATAACTAACGGTACATGGGATAACCTTAGAAAAGAGATACAATCTCAAACTTATGATGGGGGAACTAATTTAGAAATACTAAGTACCTTAAAATTAAATTCAGATGAAATACTTTTATTTTCTGATGGATTGACTAACTTAGGAACTATAGAAGGGTTTAAGAAGAAAACAGTTTATCCAATTAATTCATTAAGATCTGCTAATCATTTTTTATTAAATAAGATAGCCACTGATCAAGGAGCAGTATATATAAACTTAGGGAAACTTAATAGTGAAGAAGGATATAGACTATTAAAACAAGAAGTATTACAGTTTTTAGGTTTTAAGAGCGATGCTAATCTAGATGAAGTATATCCAAAAAGCAGAACAAATGTTACAAGTGATTTTGTAATTACAGGACGGTTTAAAGGAAGTCCCTCAGTTGAATTAGAGTTCGGATATCAAGGTAAGGTTACAAAAGTATTAACTCTTAATTTAGAGAACTCTCTAGCTTCAAATCAGGTTAAAAGACTTTGGGCAAAAGAGAAGTTGAAGTATTTGAATAATGAAAAAGAAGAGAATAAAAAGGAAATTATTTCTTTAGCTAAGCAATATCATTTAATTACAGATTACACTTCAATGTTAATTTTAGATAGAATTGAAGATTATGTGCGATATGGTATAGAGCCACCAAAAGAGTTAAGACCGCTATATAAAGAGTTGTTAAAAGAAAAAGAGGAAGATCAAATTTCATCTATAGAGAATATTGAAGGGAGAAAAGAAGACCTTTTTAATCAATATAAGGATATTACAGATTGGTACAACCTTTACCCTAGGAAGAACCAGAAGAAAAAAAGAATAACTCAAACTTCAAGAGTTAGAAATACTGATACTAGTCAAAGTACTACTACTACCAATGTAATGAATAATAACAGTAGAAATGAAAGTCATACTGATAGCCCAAGAGTAGATGTTGATTATTCTAAAAAGGTGGTAACTGGTACTGTAAGTGATTCTTCAGATGTTTTACCTGGAGTGAGTGTAATAGTAAAGGGAACTAATCGAGGAACTGAAACTGATTTTGATGGTAATTATGCTATTAATGTGGAGGAGAATGAAGTTTTAGTTTTTTCTTTTGTAGGATGTTCAACTAAAGAAGTTATTATTAGTAGTGGTAGTACTGTAAATATAGAACTCGAAGAAGATAATGTTCTTGATGAAGTAGTTGTTACTGGACTAGGTATAGCAAGAGACTCAAAATCAGTAAATAGTAATATTATTCAGTCTTTAGTAGGTAAATCTTTAGGAGTAAATATTTCTCAAGATAATGAGGAGTCAATCAAAGTTTCTATAAGAGGAAACAGTTCATTGAGTCAAAATGAGCCAATGTATATAGTTGATGGAATTCCAGTAAAAAAGAGTTTTATTGAAAAATTAAATTCCAAAGAAATTGATGCTGTGCAGGTAATTAAACCTTTTGACGCAATAAAACTTTATGGAGAAAAAGCAAGAAATGGGATTATAATTTTTACAACAAAAAAAGGAAAAGAAACTAATAAAAAAGAAATAGAGAAATTAAACTTGTTGATAGAGGAAAGAATAGAGTTAAAAGCATGGAATCCTAAAACTCCATATTTAGACATTCTTAAAAAAGAAGCTTCGGTTTTATCTGCATATAAAAAGTATTTAGAAATTAGAGATTATTATTCTAATAGTCCGATGTTTTACATAGATGTAGCTGATTTCTTTGACCAAAAAGGAGAAAAAGCATTAGCAATTAGAATTCTGACAAATTTAATAGAGATAGATCTAGATAATTATGAACTTATAAAAGCATTGGCATATAAGTTAGAGTATTTTAAGGAATATGACTTAGCAAAGGAAATTTATAAAAAAGTATTAGAGTTAAGACCTGAAGAGCCTCAATCATATAGAGATTTAGCATTAGCATATGAACTAGCTGGAAATTATCAAGATAGCTTTAATCTGCTTTATAAAATTTATAATGGAGAGTTTTTAGTTAAAGATGATAATGAAAGATTTGACGGTATAGAATCTGTTGTATTTGTAGAGCTTACAAGGATTGTATCGAAGTATGGAAATAAATTAAAGTTAAGTAAACATCAGAAAAAGTTTTTTAAACCAATTCAAGTAGATGTCCGTATAGTTGTTGATTGGAATCATAATGATACAGATATTGATTTATGGGTTATTGATCCAAATGGAGAAAAAGCATATTACAAAAATCAAAAAACAGCCATTGGAGGGAGAATGTCAACAGATATGACAGAAGGTTATGGACCGGAAGAGTTTATGTTAAAGAATGCTATTAGAGGGAAGTATAAAATTATGATTGATTATTATGCTGATAATGTTCAAAAAATATCTGGTCCAACTATTTTAAAAGTAAATATGTTTACAAATTATGGAAAGAAAAAAGAAAAGAGACGAACTATCATCGTAAAATTAGATAAACAAGAGGATTATATTGAAATAGGAAACTTGTCTTTTTAAAATAACTTCATTCTAAAATTTAACTTTACATATGTTAAACATGTATACTCTTAATTTCTAAATGTTAATTTAGTTGCTAACAATATTTTTGCAGCTCCTGTTAATACAACCAAACGTTTTTTCATATATAAAAATTGAAAAATTAATAATTTTAAGCCTAAGATATGAAGTATGTTATCAAAGAGCATTCTCCATTTTGTTGCAAGTTTAAGAAAATAAATACTAGGCTATCGCCCTGCGATTAAAAATAGGAAAATTTACTATGTTTGTTGTATGATTGACGAAGGATTATTAGCTTATTTAGAAGGATATATTACTGATAAAAGAAAAGAAACCTTTCATAAGGTTTTAAACGAACGAACACGTCATTTCACGGTGGTGTTAGAAGATATTTATCAGCCACACAATGCGAGTGCAGTGGTGAGAAGTTGCGATATTTTTGGAGTGCAAGATGTGTATGCAATTGAAAATAAGGTTACCAATAAAGTATCAAGACATGTAGCCAAAGGAAGCCAGAAATGGTTAGATATTCATCGTTATAAAGAAGATGGAGACAATACCAAAGCTTGTTTAGAAGACTTACGAACGAAAGGATATAAAATTATAGGCACAACGCCGCATACCGATTCTTGTATGTTATACGATTTTGATGTGACCAAAAAGTCAGCTTTTGTTTTTGGTGCTGAAAAAGATGGAATTTCGGATTATATAAAACAAGAAGCCGATGGATTTTTAAAAATCCCTATGGTTGGTTTTACCGAAAGCTTAAATATATCAGTAGCAGCAGCAATTACGCTACAAGATGTAACAACCCGTTTAAAAAGAACAAATTTAGATTGGCAGCTATCAGAAGAAGAAAAGAAGGTACTGTATTTTAAATGGATAAAAACCACCATTAAAAACCCCGAGAAATTAATAGAGCACTATTATAACGAGCTTATTTAGAAGTCAATGTATACCCCATATGGCAATCCGTATGTGTTTAAAGTAACAAAAAGAATATAACATTCATAGGTAAAGGATATCCGAAATTATACCTAATTTGATAATGGTTTTAAGGTATGTGTAATTTTTATGAATAAAAGTAATAAGTCACGGATGGTAAATTCGAGCCTCGAGTTGTATTAAAATTTGATTTGGTTGACAGGAAAGGAAGCGTTGAAATTAGTGATAAAGTACCTTTAATAAATTAATTTAATTGTATGGGAGTAAAAAAGTTAATAATAGTTGTTTTTAAGTTTTTTTTAGGGGTGAATTTATTTTTTATGTTTTTTGGAACATTTAAATTAATAAAACTAAATAGACTATATGTTCATAGAAATGAATTTAAAAAAGTTAGAGTATTGATTGATATGATGTATTTATCTTCTACAGCAAGAACAGATGGACCAGATTATGATACATATTGGGTAAAGTATAATAATCAATTACGAGACTCTTTTTTAGTAGAACATAAGTTAGGTGTTGTAGAGAAAATAATTAGAGAAAAAAATCAAAATAACGATTCCATACACATATGGCATCATCCTGTTTTAGAGGATAGTTATGCAATGCCAAATCATAAGAAATATGAAGATTCATTTGATAAAACAAACATAAGAAATCTGATAATATTATTCTTTATTGCAATAATCACCTTAATTCATTTGTTATTTAAATACTTTAAAAAAAGATGGATAAAAAAAGAGTTTTAATTTTAATTGTGTTATTAACCAGATAGTGCGGATTTACAATTGGTACGGACTTAAAGTAACAAAAATAAGAAACGTAACCATTGGATCTGTTCAAGCTTCTCGTCATTGTATTTGTAAAAAGATGGGGCTAGAAAGAGGGCAGGAGCTAGAACAAGCCATTATGGAATTGGTTGTAACTAATTTAATTAAAATTAGCTATTAGAACTTAATATTTCAAGTACTAACTCTTTGGTTAACGGTTGCCCGTTAGCCATTTTTTTTATGTTCTCGAAAGTAAACACAAAATTACAACCATTTTTATACTCAGAACATCCGTAAGCAGATTTTCCTTTTAAAATGTTTCCTTTGTTACACTTAGGGCATGTTAGGGTGTCAGAGTGAGGCTTCTCATTAGCATTTGAAATGACATTAGAATTTGTTTTTTTAGGTTCAAGTTTTAGGTTGAAATTATCATCAAAACGAACTAATCCTTCTACTTTTTTATCTTCTTGTTTGAATCCTTTTAAATTGGTAGTGCAGCCTTTATCAAGTAAACGGATTAATTGATTTTCGGATATCTTTTTATCCATAAATTCAAAGGCTAAGGTAAAATCACAACCATTTTTATAAGCAGAACAACCGTAAGCAGTACTTCCTTTTAAAAGTTGTCCTTTTTTACATTTCGGACATTCTTTACCAATGACAGTTTTCTTTTTTGAGGTTGTTTTCTTAGGTTTTTGTTTCGTTTTTTGAGCTTCGTAAGAAATTCGTTTGGTTTTAGAACTCGAACGCACTTCATATACCAAATCGTCGACCATTTTTTTCATCTGATTGATAAATGTAGCAGCATGGTATTCACCACGTTCAATTTCCTTCAAACGTTTTTCCCACAGACCAGTTAATTCAGCAGATTTTAATAATTCGTTATCAATTAGATCAATCAAGTCGATACCTGTTTGGGTAGGAATAATTAATTTTTTTTGACGCTCAATATATTTTCTTCTAAATAAAGTTTCAATAATACTAGCTCGTGTAGATGGTCGGCCAATACCATTTTCTTTCATTAATTCACGCATTTCATCATCATCTACTTGCTTTCCGGCAGTTTCCATAGCACGTAATAAACTAGCTTCAGTATAGTTTCGTGGTGGTTTGGTTTCTTTTTCTAAAAAAGAAGGTTCATGAGGACCTTTTTCTCCCTTTTCAAAAGTAGGAAGTACATCTTTCTCTTCTGTTTTTTTAGAGTCATTTCCATATTCAAAAACAGCTCGCCAACCTTTGGTAAGTATTTCTTTTCCTGAAGTTCTAAACGGCACCTTATCTGCTTCTCCTTTAACTTCAGTTTTCGAAATATCACTATCAGGGTAAAACACGGCAATAAATCGCTTTACAATAATATCATATACTTGTTGCTGATTGTATTGTAAGTTTATTTCTATTCCTGTAGGAATAATAGCATGGTGATCGGTAACTTTTTTATCGTTAAAAACCTTACTAGATTTACGTATTTTCTTTCCTAATAGAGGTTGAGTTAAAGAAGCATACTGCTTTAGTCCTTTTAAAATATTCGGAACTTTTGGATATACATCGTTCGGTAAAAAAGTAGTATCTACTCTGGGGTAGGTAACTACTTTCATTTCATATAATTTCTGAACAATTTTTAATGTTTCATCAGCAGAAAACCCGAATTTATTGTTGCAGTATACCTGTAAGCCTGTTAAATCAAACAGTTTCGGAGCATATTCCTTTCCTTTTTTCTTGGTAACTGAGGTAATTTCAAAATCACTTTCTTTTACTTTATCCGCAAAAGCTTGTCCATCTTCTTTTTTTAGAAAACGACCTTCTTCACAACTAAACAGTGTTTCACGATATTGAGTTTGTAATTCCCAATAAGGTTCAGGTTTAAAATTCTGAATCTCTTTGTAACGTTCAACCAACATGGCTAGGGTAGGAGTTTGCACTCTACCGATAGATAATACTTGTTTGTAACCACCAAACTTTACGGTATACAATCGGGTAGCATTTAAACCGAGTAACCAGTCGCCAATGGCACGAGAAAATCCCGCATAATATAAATTGTTGTAATCGTCGCTGTCTTTTAGGTTTTCAAAACCTTCTTTAATAGCTTCTTCGGTTAAGGAAGAAATCCATAATCGTTGGATTTTACCTTTGTAATTTGCTTGATTAATTACCCAACGCTGAATGAGTTCTCCTTCTTGCCCAGCATCCCCACAGTTGATAACCACATCGGCTTTATCAAATAAGGATTTTACAATTTTGAACTGTTTTTGAATTCCGCTATCACCCGTAACCTTTGTATCGAAACGTTCGGGAAGCATGGGTAAGTTATTCAAATCCCAACTTTTCCAGTGTGGTTTGTAGTCTTTGGGCTCTAAAAGTGTGCATAAATGACCAAACGTATAGGTAACTGCGTAACCATTCCCTTCGAAATATCCATCTCGTTTGGTATTGGCTCCTAAGATATTAGCAATCTCTCTAGCTACACTTGGTTTTTCGGCGATGCAAACTTTCATGAAAGTAATTTAGAAGGTCGAAATTACTAAATTATTTGTAAAAACTAAGACCTGTTTTAAAAAGAAAGGGAGTTAAATTCTATTGGTATAATATTTGTTAACTTGCGAATAAACGTCGTATTTATATTAAAAATAGAGTTAAGTATGGTGTTATGAATATTAAACTAAATTATGAAAAAAATGAGAATATTTAAATTTTTAGGAACGTTATTGCTTGTTACTTCTGTATTTGTAGGGTGTAACTTAAATAGTAAGAAATCAAAGGATACTAAAGGAGAAACTACTAAAACCAATAAAGCTGTAGCAGTAACTTATAAAGTTGCTTCAAGATATTTTATTAAAAATAATGTAGAAGAACTTCCGAGTAAAATAGATAGTAGAGAAGAGTTTGAGAAATATTTTGGAGCGGCAGCAGTTATGGGGAAAAACGGAATGCCAACTTCTATCGATTTTGAGAAAGAATATGTAATAGCAGTTACTGTTGATGCTAGTAATAAATCAACTGAGCTTCAGCCAGTATCACTTACGAAAGAAGGAGAGAAAATTAATTTTGACTTTTCAGTTATAGAAGGGAGTGAAACTAGTTATACTACGCGTCCTTCATTAGTAATAATTGTATCCAAAGAAATGGATGGTAATGTAACTACAAATCCAATTAAAGCAATGAGCGATGGTCATAATGCAAAAAACTCGTTAGATTGGGAAGGTGAATACGAAGGAACATTGCCGTGTGCAGACTGTGAAGGGATTAAGACAACTATTTTGCTAAAAAATAACGAAACTTATACAATGATAATAACATACTTAGGAGAGGAAGAAGGAAGAGAAATTACAGAAGGGAATTTTGAATGGGACACAGCTGGTACAGTAATTACACTAATAAATGATGATGAAGAGCCTTACAAGTTGAAAGTTGTTGAAGGAGCTATTCAGAAATTAGATATTAAAGGAAAGGAAATAACAGGCGAATTAGCTAAATTGTATTTTTTACAAAAAAAATAGATTGAGATTATATAAAATATAAGAAAAGCGCTCGTTATTGTCGAGCGTTTTTTGTGAGAAAAATATAAAAATAAGGATAATGATGGTAAAGTTATTTTAAATTGTTTACAAACTTTGACTTCCTAAACTTAAAGAAAAAGAATGTCAGAATACTTAAAAAAGGAATAAATATCGAACTGTATTCTTTTATGCTCTCCGAAAAATCACCTATATATATTATTGAAATTACAGTTATTATTGAAGGAAATAAGAAAAATGAAGTAAATGAATAAAAAGTATTTTCTCTTACTCTCTTATTTAAATTAAAAAAAATAGGAATAAGCCCTATTGTCATAAAAATAATAAGCCCAATCCCCATTCCATATACTATTCCTGACATATCGCAACGCATCCTGTTGTGATTCAACGGTCTCATTGATTGTATAATAAAAAGTAAAACAGTTGTTATTATACAACTAAAACTAAAAATTAAACTTAATATTTTTGATAAGTGTTTTACCATAATTAATTAAAGGTGAAAAGGTTTTGTAATATATAACAGGTTTAAAATCAGTGAACTTTTTGAAAATATCTATATCCTAGAAGGAGATTTTAGAAAGATTAATAGTTAGCATTTTTAAAACCGTTTTCTGGAAATTCTTCACTAGAATATTCTGTTGAGTTATAATACGTAGATAATTCATTTCCTCTTTCCTAATTTACATTCATATATGTTTTTCTGAATAATTATTTATCTTTTATAATATTTGTAGATAGTTCTTCAAAAGTTAATAAAAACCCTATTTCACAAGGAGTCATAGCGTGTGGATATAAAGGTGTGATTATAACTCCTTTTTTTGTTAGAACCCAAGAGTAATATTTCCACTGTTCTTTGTAAGCGAAATATTCACATTCAATATCTAAACCTGAATCGTATTTCTTTTTTAATAATTGATAGTGATCCAAGTTAGGGTAAATATCAGTTAACTTATTTAATACTATATTGTTTTTAAGGTCAAAATTGTAGCCTGATGTGTTATGGTTTGGGTGGGCTCCGCCACAATAAATAGAAGAGAATTCACTAAAACTGAGGTATAGGTCAGAGATCAATTCTATTTCTATGTTTACATCTGCCCAGCTACATTCTAACCCAATTATAGCATAATTTGTATGGATAGAGTCTAGTTTAGAGTTTATAAACTTACGTTGAGATTTTGTAAAACCATTACCTAATCTAAAAAGTACTTTTTTTGAGTGTTTTTCTGTAAACCAAACCAGTTTCTTTTTATTATAGGTTGATACACTATCTCTAATAAAAGTTATTTTTTCTAGTTTAAAGTCATCAATCTTTTTTTCTGTTTTTGTTAAGTTTACACTTAGTAGAGTATTACCGTTTTGCCAAGTTCCGAATAATTTATCACCTTTTATAGATAAGCGGAATAGCTCTTTTTTATCTTTTTCCTCACTATGTTTTTCAAAAAGTATTAACTCTGATTCGTTGTAATTACCATCTAAAGAAATGTTTTTTAATTGAGATTGATAAAAGTAAAATGCAGTAGCTCGATTATCTTTATAATCTATATCTAGTTCTAAAAATATTTGATACTCTCCAAGTGTTCCTCTATAAGTTTGGGACTGTGCGTTTAATGAATAAATAATTAAAAGGATTGAAAAAACTCTTCTCATTCTAATGTAATTTAGTTTTTAAATGTATCCAAAATTTTAATTGTATTAGTTAAGGCTTAAAGTAGGATTAATATTTATGATTTAGCAAAAAGTTCTTCTTCTAATATAGCTTAGAGGAGTAGTTCTTTTTTTTATACCTTTTAAGGTGTTGATTTTTAGGGTTTTTGTGTTAATAGATGCGTTAAGCATTATCTTTTATTTTTTTCAATTTAACCCCTCTTCCTCCATAAAAATATACTGCTAACAAGTTAAATTCTTGTTCCATTAATTCTATTTTTACTCCGTATCTCTTAGCAGATTCCTTTAATTTTTTGTTTAGTTTAGAGTTGAGATTCATTGCTATTATTGCAAGAATAATAAGACAGAAAACAAGTATTCCTATAATGGACAGTTCTATAACTTTTATAGTTTCATAGGTTTTGTAATTAAAGGATTTCCCTGCTAAAAAAACATTGTGTATTAAAAATAATATAGGAAAAATAACTAGCCCAATTTTAGCATATCCCTCAAAATTAGAAGATGTACAATACATTTTTAAATGTTCAGATAACAATTCATCAGGTATTTTTTGAATAATCTCTAGTTCTATTTCCTTTGTGTTTTCTGTATTTTGCATAGTTTGTTTTAGTTTTAGATAATTAGTGTTTTTATAGAATTTTACTTGTAAATAGTTACTAATTCACTATATGTAATAAAGTTTCTTTTACCCGATAAAACGAAGAGGATAAGGAAACCTATTAATTAAAGTTTATTAAAAAGATGTATCAAAAAAATTCATAGCATTTAAAATTTTTAAGAACCGCTAAAATACAACAATTATAAAAACATAAAACTCGCCAATTGGCGAGTTTTATATCTAAAAGTTTAGCAGAAAAAAATTACTTCATTTCAGCAATAAACTCTTTATTCATTTTTACATAGTCAGCATTTCCTACTTTTTCAGCACCTGCTAATGAAGCTTTGGCAGCTTTAATAGCACCTTTTTTATCACCAGCTTTAGCTAAGATTAACGATTGTTGACGTAAGTACCAAAAACGAGGTTGGTCTTTAGTCATGTCTACGGCTTTATTAATCCAATTTTTTGCTTTGTTAATGTCTTTTCCTTCTTGTAAATAATACACAGCAGAAGAAAAATAATCGTTAGCAGAAGGCCCGCTCATTACTTGTGCTATACTTTTTTCTACGGCTTTGTCAGTAGGAGTATTAAACTTTACACCTACGTAAGCATTTTCCCATAAAATCCCTAACACAGCAGAATCGTTTGTTAAATTGTCAACAGACATAGTAAACGTTTCAATTTTCATTGGCATAGCTTCAACTTTAGCAGTAGTAGATACAGCTACTTTAGAGTCATCCCATTTTTGAGGAGTTCCCCAGTTATTAGCATCAGAATAAAAAATTACTTCCCAAGAATCTTTTCCTGGTTTAGTATATAAAGCGTATGTTCCCTTTTTTAAGGTTTTTCCATCAACGGTTACATCATCGCTAAAAGTAACTGTAGTGTTTTTATTAGCACCTGTTCTCCATACTTTCCCGAAAGGAACTAAATTTCCAAAAATAGTTCTTCCTTTCATACTAGGACGAGAATATTCAACCGATACGTCAGTCAAACCTACAGTTTGTTCTAACTTAGCAGCTGGACTTGGGGCTGGGGTCTTTAATTGTGCACTGATATTTGTTGATATAGCAACAACAAACAAGCTTAAAAGTATTTTTTTCATGTTGATTGATTTGTTTTTAAATTAGTTTTGTTAAAATTACAAGGAATTCCTCGGATTAATGTTAACAAAAACTTAAAATACAGAAGTATTGTTTTAATAGATATTTGCAATCAAAGTAAGGATGAAAAAAAATAAAGTGTATAGAGATAATGGAGCAATTGGTGCTTTGTTAGATGAATATGAAAAATCAATAAGGGAGTTTAAAGAGTTAATTAAAGATGTTAACTCAAAAGAATTGATTCAAATAGTTGATAATGATACGGAAGATGAAGATTGTAAGTCAATTCAAACAATAATAACGCATGTAGTTAGGGCAGGATATGCCTATGTAATTGAAATAAGAAAATGGCTAGGAGAAAGTATAGTGTATAAAGAAAAAGAGAAGCTAAGTTCTATTTCAGAATATAATGATGCACTTGATAAAATGTTTGCTTATAAAGAACAACTCTTTTATGATTACCCCAATATAAAGCTAGAAGAACTAGAACCAGATAAAAAAATACATGTAAAGTGGGGACAGAGATATGATGTAGAACAATTGTTTGAACATGCTATTGTACACATACTAAGACATCGAAGACAAATAGAATTATTCAAAGAAACATTAGTAGATAGAAACTCATAAAATGAAAAGATATATATCTGAAAGTATAGGAACCTTTGCCTTAATTTTCTGCGGAACAGGGGCAATGACTGTAAATGAAGTAACTAATGGCGCAGATTTAACGCATACAGGAGTAGCAATTACTTGGGGGTTGATAGTTATGGCAATGATTTATGCCTTTGGAGAAATTTCTGGTGCACATTTTAACCCAGCGGTGACTATTGCTTTTGCCTATGCTAAAAAGTTCTCATGGAAAGAAGTACCTAAGTATATAATAGCTCAATTATTGGGAGCTTTATTAGCAAGCGTAATGCTTTGGGTGCTATTTCCTACAAGTGAGTTTTATGGAGCAACATTGCCGTCGGTAGTACCTTGGAGAGCTTTTATATTAGAACTATTATTAACCTTTTTTTTAATGTTAACTATTATTAATGTTTCTTCAGGAAGTAAAGAAGTAGGAGTAATGGCAGGAATAGCTATTGGAGGTGTAGTTTTATTAGAAGCTATGTTTGCAGGACCTATTACCAAAGCTTCTATGAATCCCGCTCGTTCTATAGCGCCAGCAATAGTTTCTGGTCATTTAGAGCATTTATGGCTGTATATACTTGCTCCGATTATAGGAGCTTTATTAGCCGTGGTTTCTTGTAAATTAGTAAAAGAAGATAATTGTTGTGATGAAAAATGTTAGTATTTTAGGTTGTGGATGGCTAGGAAAAGAATTGGCAGTAGACTTTATAAAGAAAGGTTATAAAGTAAAAGGGTCAACAACATCAAAAGAGAAACTAGAGGAATTAGAGTCAGTTGATATTATTCCTTATTTAGTTGATATTTCGGGGAGAAATATTCAACAAGAATTTTTAGACGCTGATGTATTGATAATTGCGATAACTTCTAAAGAAGTAGAAAACTTTAAATGGTTGATAGCTTCAATAGAAAAGTCAAACATAACTAAAATTATCTTTATTAGTTCTACCTCGGTGTATCCTAGTTTAAATAAGGAAATGACAGAAGAAGATGAAACTGTAGATTCTCCGCTAGTAGAAATAGAAAACCTATTTAGAAATAATAATAAGTTTCAAACAACGATCATTCGTTTTGCTGGGTTATTTGGAGGGGAAAGGCAACCAGGAAATTGGTTTGTTAATAGAAAAATACCACATCCAAAAGGCTATGTAAATATGATACATAGAGAAGATTGCATTGCTATCATAGAACAAATTATAGTGCAAAATGTTTTTGATGAAGTTTTTAACGCTTGCTCAAATCATCACCCAACAAGAGAGGAGTTTTATATTAATGCCAGAAAAAGTATTGGAAAATCAATTCCTGAATTTGACAACTCAAAACCATTAGTTTACAAAATAATTAATAGCGAAAAACTTCAAAAAAAATTGAATTATAAACTCATATATGACAATTTACTAAGTATTTAAGAGTACTTCTTTTTTCTCCAATAATTAAAGCCTAAACCAAACAGCGCTAACAATACTAATGGAATACCAATATTGATAAATTGCCAAAAACGTTTCTCTGCAAAAGCACGTTGTTTGTCTAATAAATTAATTTGAATCGATTTATTACGCAGTTGAATCAATCCAGAATCATCTAATAAATAATCAATTGCATTGATTAAAAACTCCTTGTTACCAAACTGTTCACCTGTCCATTTATCCAATGATAAATCGTGAGGCTTTCCTTTTAAAACTTGATTACTGCCCACATCGCCATCAGCAATTACAATCATTTTATTATTAGTGCTCTCAGCTTTAAAATCAGAAGTCTCAAAAGGTTTTATTCTGTTTTTATATGCAGAAGGAATAGCTCCTTCTAATAACACGGCTAATAATTGTGGTCCTGAAGAAAATTCACTTTCTTTAGGTTCTTTCGCAATACTTTGTAACTCAATAAAATTAGGAGTTCCTGTTTTTTTGGTAAGTACAGAAGTTACTAATAATGGAATCTTTTTTAAGTTTCCTTTCAAAGTATCTATTTGAGTGGTAAAACGAAAACGAACTGGCGCTACATTTTTAGTAATCGGGTGGTTAGGATTTCCATTAACTAATGGATGATAAAACCAGTTTAAGTGTTGAAACTGTGTTTGGTTTCCTACATTTCCTGTGGCTAGTGGAATTTTAGCAGAGTATAAGTCTTGAATTAATTTGTTATTTACACGAACTTGATAGCCAAACAATAAATCAGTTAAATTTAAATCACGAGGAAATGCTAACATTTTTCCTTCATTGTACAAACTATCAGTATCAGCATAGTTATTATCTAGCATCCATAAACTTTTACCACCGTTTGATATAAACTGATCAACGGTAAATTTTTCTTCCTCAGTAAAACGTTCAGTAGGTTTTGCTATAATTGCTAAATCATAGTTGCGTAAATCTTTCAAGGTTTTTTGCGGATTATTAGCAACACTATCTAATGTAAACTTAGCTAAACGATATTTTTTACCAATTTCACTTAACAAACTATATTGATAAATATCTTGCAACTCACCATTACCAGCTAATACCGCTATTTTTTGTCTTTCTTTTAAAGTAACATTATGTAGTGCATTAGCAAAAGAATACTCTAATTTTTCAACAGCATTTTGTAGCTGAGCTTCTTGAGTCTTAGCAATTGAGTTAGGGAGTAAAGAAATTAATTCTACTTTTTTACCATAAGTAATTTCTGCCCAAGGAAAAATAATAGCTTCAGATAACTTTCCATCTTCCTCTACAGTTAACTGGCTAGGCATCATTCCTCTTTTTACCAAACGTTCACGAATATTATCAGGATTGATAAATCGGAAACGAATATTAGAGTTTTTAGCTTGTAATTCTTCTAAAAACTGACGTGTTTCTATTTGTAAACGCTTAAATTCCGCAGGAAAATCACCTTCTAAGAATACATGAATTGTTAGTGGGGCATCAATTTTATCAATAAGACTTTCACTTACTTTCGATAAGGTATATCGTTTATCTTGTGTTAAATCAAAACGTTTGTATATAGAGTTAGCCACATAGTTAAGAACTAACAGCCCAATAAGAGCCAATGCGATGTGTTGTAATTTCTTATTCATTTTTTAACTGTTGTTTAGTGATGAATAAAAAGAAGAACGTAACACTAATAAAGTAAATAAGGTCACGTGTATCTACTACACCGCGGCTAATACTTTTAAAGTGTTCGTTAATACCGAATTGTTGTAAGGTATATCCTGAGTTTCCTAAAGAAGATCCGACAGCATCAAACCCGTAGAATAAAGCAAAAGTGATAAATACACTTACAATAAATGCTACAATTTGATTTTTTGACAACGTAGAGGTAAACAATCCCACAGCAGTATAAGTTGAAGCTAAAAATAATAAACCTAAATACGAACCAATAGTGCTACCTACATCTAAATTTCCAATGGGACTTCCTAATTGATATACAGTATAAGCATAGGTTAACGTAGGCAATAACGCTATTATAACTAGTAAAAGTGCAGCAAAAAATTTACCTAAAACAATTTGCCAGTCGGTAAGTGGTTTAGTTTTTAAAATTTCAATGGTTCCACTGTTAAATTCATCTGCAAAACTTTTCATGGTAATTGCAGGAATTAGGAATAAAAATAACCACGGAGCTAAATAAAAGAAGCTGTTTAAATCAGCAAAACCAGCATTTAAAATGTTGAAGTTATCTTTAAATACCCATAAAAATAATCCGTTTACGAGTAAAAATACCCCAATAACCAAATAGGCTATGGGAGAAGCAAAAAATGAATTGAATTCTTTTTTTAGTAGTGGAAACATATAATACTATTGTTCGTTTTTAAGAAGTCCAAAAATAACATTATTCTCGAAGTCGCTATCTTTTTTATTGAGACGTAATTGAAAGTTAAACTTTTTTAACAAATTAATTGAGTCTTTATTGTGTTTATGAGTATAAGCTTCTATTTCATTTAAGTTAAGAGAATTGAAACCGAATAGAATAACTTTTTCTAAAGCTTCACTCATAAAACCTTTTCCGTGAGTATCAGGATGTAATTCATAGCCTATTTCAGTATAAGAAAAATTATCATTAAAATGACGTAAGCCAATCGAACCTATTATTTCTTTGTTATATTCTATTACCCAGTAGATACCTTCATTTTTAAGTACTAACTTATCAATTAGTTTTATAAAACCTTCTACTTCGGAAATATCTTCAGGAACTTTTCTATCAATAAATTTATTAACTACAGAGTTAGACCTAATTTTAAAAATAGCTTCTTTATCACTATCAATAAGTTTTCTTAAAACAAGACGTTGTGTGTGTAAAATAGGAAAAGGACTGAATAAATTCATTAAGGTAACGATTCAACTTTATCTACACTCCAAGCTAATGGTTTATCATTAAATAAGACTTTGGTTTGTGCCCAAACACCTTTAAATAAATCAGAATTTCTGTAATTTTCTAAATCTAGCTCAGTATCCCAATAACTATAAGTAAAAAAAATATCTGGATTTGTTTTGTCTCTGTACAATTCTAATAAACGACAACCAGGTGAATTTCGTATAAATTCTTTTTTAGTATTGAAGTTGTTTAAAAACTCTTCAATTTTTTCTGGCTGAAAGCTCATTTTTACAATTCGTACAAACATATATTTAATTTAGAGGTGTAAATTCTGGTTTAATAGGGTTCTCAAATTCAACAGTAATGGTATCACGATATTCTAAACCAAGTAGGGTAGAAGCTCCACCAACAGTTTCTAAATTACTTCGATAAATAGCAATTTCTAAAAAACCAGCAGAATTAAAAATAGCTAACTTTTCACCATCGTATTGTCTTTTATCGGTAACCGAATAATTCACAATTTCATTATATCTATTATAAATTTTAGAAAAAGTATAACGTCTTGCAGTTACTTTATAATCACGACCTTTACCTATAGTATTAAATTGCTTTTTACTAATATTGGTAATAACATTTCCGTAGTTATCAATATAAATAACTCCACCAGAAATAATGGTCTGTTGTTCGTTTATCTTTGGTTTAATTTCAACAATCTTTTTATAAGTTTCAATCTCCCTACCAATAACACTCAAGCTACCACCACGAGCAATATGAGAAGCTACTTGTACAAAAACATCTAACACAGGAAAACTACTCTCAATACGATCATGAATATTAATTTCAACAATTTTAGTTGGATTAATTTCAGAAGCAATCATAGAAATTAATCCATTGTCAGGACAAATAAAATAATGATTGTCCAATTCTAAAGCAATATGCTTATTATCCACACTTAATTCTGAGTCTACACCAATTACATGTATCGTTTTATCAGGAAAACTTTTGTAAGCATTTTTTAAAATATAAGCAGTTTCTGTAATATTAAAAGGAGAAATTTCATGCGTAATATCAACAATTTTTGCATCAGGTAACTCAGAATAAATAGCTCCTTTTACAGCACCTACAAAGTGGTCTTTCGTTCCAAAATCAGTAGTTAATGTAATAAGAGACATTAATTTAAGTGTTTGTTAATTAATTTGTGAAAAATTATGCTGAAATTTTAAACAAAACTACGTAATTCAAGAAAAATAATCATTATTTTTAGTGTGAATAATATTAAAACTTTTATCATTTGAACGAACGCGTAATTGAATTAACAGAAATCAACCCAAACGATTTTTTTGGAGCTCAAAACAGCACTATTACTCAGTTAAAAACATTCTTTCCTAAAATAAAAATAGTAGCTAGGGGAAATAAACTTAAGATTTTTGGTGAACCTGAATTGTTAAATGAATTTGAAAAGCGGTTAGAGATGCTTATCAAATATTTTAATAGGTATAATAAGTTAGATGAAAATAGTATTGAACGTATATTAACATCAACTGGTAAGGAGGAAGAGATTCGCAAATCAGGAAACGCAAAAGATGTTTTGGTTCATGGTGTTAGTGGAAAGCTAATTAAGGCGCAAACTGCGAATCAGCGCAAAATGGTAGAGTTAATGCAAAAGAATGATATGCTATTTGCTGTAGGTCCTGCAGGTACTGGTAAAACATATACAGCAGTAGCTTTAGCTGTAAAAGCATTAAAAGAAAAAGAAGTTAGACGAATCATTTTAACAAGACCTGCAGTAGAATCAGGCGAAAATTTAGGATTTCTTCCAGGAGATTTAAAAGAAAAGTTAGATCCGTACATGCAACCATTATATGACGCATTGCGTGACATGATACCTCATGAAAAATTAGAATCACATTTAGAAAAAGGAGTCATACAAATAGCACCCCTAGCGTTTATGCGTGGTCGTACTTTAGATAATGCTTTTGTGATTTTAGATGAAGCGCAAAACACAACGCATTCACAAATGAAGATGTTTTTAACACGTATGGGAATGCATGCTAAGTTTATCATAACTGGAGACCCAGGGCAGATAGATTTACCAAGAAGACAAGTGTCAGGGTTAAAAGAATCGTTATTAGCATTAAAAGATATTGACGGAATTTCACAAGTGTATTTAGACGATAAAGATGTAATTCGTCATCGATTGGTTAAGAAAATTATTACAGCTTATAAAAGTATTGAAACGGAGTAGTTTTTAGTTGTCAGTATTTAGTGATTAGTTTACTTTTGTGCGACACAACACAACAACATACAATGAATACAATTAACGAAACAAACTTCCAGTTTTCAGGACAAAAAGAAGTTTATAAAGGAAAAGTAAGAGAAGTTTACAATATCAATGACGATTTATTGGTAATGATTGCTTCGGATAGACTTTCTGCTTTCGATGTAGTTTTACCCCGCCAAATACCTTTTAAAGGACAAATTTTAAATCAAATTGCTACCAAAATGATGAATGATACTTCTGATATCGTTCCGAATTGGTTGCTAGCTAACCCAGATGAAAATGTAGCAGTAGGTCATTTATGTGAACCTTTTAAAGTAGAAATGGTAATCCGTGGGTATTTATCAGGGCACGCAGCTCGTGAATATGCAGCAGGAAAAAGAACACTTTGTGGGGTAGCCATGCCAGAAGGAATGAAAGAAAATGATAAGTTCCCTGAGCCAATCATTACACCTTCAACTAAAGCAGATAATGGAGAGCACGATGAAGACATTTCTCGTGAAGATATTTTAGCCAATCAAATTGTTTCTGAAGAAGATTACTTAGTCTTAGAAGATTATACTAGGAAGTTATTTCAAAGAGGAACTGAACTAGCAGCAAAAAGAGGACTGATTTTAGTAGATACTAAATACGAATTCGGAAAAACCAAAGACGGTAAAATTGTTTTGATTGATGAAATCCATACACCAGATTCTTCTCGTTATTTCTATGCTGAAGGATATGCAGAGCGCCAAGAAAAAGGAGAGAATCAAAAGCAATTATCAAAAGAGTTTGTACGCCAATGGTTAATTGAAAATGGTTTTCAAGGAAAAGAGGGGCAAGAAATCCCAGAAATGTCTGATGAAAAAGTTATTGAAATCTCAAATAGATATATTGAGCTATACGAGCAAATAACAGGAGAGAACTTTATAAAGGCAAATACCGAAAACGTACTCGAGAGAATAGAGAAAAACGTAAGTACGTTTTTAGAAAATGAATAATAAAAAGAGAGGCTAGAGCCTCTCTTTTTATTTAAAATAATCTTAAAAGAACTTCATTAACAAACAGGCATTTATATTTTTTGTAACTTACACGAGACAAACAAAAATTAGCCAAAATGCCAAATTATACATTAAAAATTAACGAAAAATCGGTGTCCTTTAAGGCAGATGCTGATACACCATTGTTGTGGGTTTTACGAGATGAACTCAATATGGTAGGAACTAAATTCGGTTGTGGAATAGCACAATGCGGAGCCTGTACTGTTCATGTAGATGGAACAGCAATGAGAAGTTGTCAATTACAAGTTTCTATGTTGGATGGTGAAGAAATAACAACTATTGAAGGGTTATCAACCGAAGGAGATCATCCATTACAAGAAGCTTGGAAAGAAGTAGATGTTCCGCAATGTGGATATTGTCAAGCAGGTCAAATTATGACAGCTGCTTCCTTTTTAAAAGAAAACCCAAGTCCTTCTAAAGAAGAGATAAGAGAAGCAATGCAAGGTAATATTTGTCGTTGTGCTGCATATAATAGAATAGAAAAAGCGGTTTCATTGGCTGCAGATAAAATGTCTTAAAATTTTTCAATCATGAGTACACAAGAAAAAAACTTTACGTTTAGTAGAAGAAACTTTTTAAGAACTTCTGCATTAGCCAGTGGTGGTATTATGATTGGGTTTAATTTATTTACTGCTTGTAAACCTAATGTAACACCATCTGTAGATGTAGAAAACCTAAACTTCAATGATTTTAACGCATTCATAAAAATATCCGATGAAGGCTATGTAACTATTTACTCTCCAAATCCAGAGATAGGTCAAGGAGTAAAAACTTCAATGCCGATGATTATTGCAGAAGAACTAGATGTTGAATGGGAAAAAGTACATGTTGCACAAGCACCTTTAGATACCAAAAACTATAAACGACAGTTAGCAGGAGGTAGTCAATCAATTCGTCATGGCTGGACGGCACTTAGAGAAACAGGGGCAACTACAAAACAAATGTTAATTAATGCGGCAGCAGTAAAATGGGGAGTAGATGCAACTACTTGTTCAGCTTCAAAAGGAATTATTACAAATGCAAAAGGTGAAATGTTAGGTTATGGTGAAGTAGTAAAAGAAGCCGCTAGCTTAGAGATACCAGAAAACGTTACTTTAAAAAAGCCTTCTGAGTTCTCTATTATAGGTAAGAATGCTAAGAATGTCGATTTAGAAAAAATTGTAACAGGAGAACCTTTATTCGGTTTAGACTATAAAGAAGAAGGTATGTTGTACGCATCTGTAGTAAGACCTCCTTCTTTTGGGCAAGAATTAGATTCTTTTGATGCAACAGAAGCAAAGAAAATAACAGGAGTAATAGATGTTATAACAATAGGAGAGAAGGCAAGAAGTTTTATTGAGTCAGGAAAAACTAATTGGACGTTTAAGTTAACAAAAACAGATAAAGTAGTTGTATTGGCTGAAAATACTTGGGCAGCAATCAAAGGAGCAAGAGCAATTAAAACTGTATGGAAAGATAGCTCTGAGTTAGAAGATACCAAATTGCATGATGAAAAGTTAACAAAATTGTTAGAAGCAAATAATTTAGATGTTAGAAGAGAAGATGGAGATGTGAAAAAAGCTTTTACAGAAGCCGATAAAGTTATTGAACGTACCTACCATTCACCATTTTTGCCTCATAATTGTATGGAGCCAATGAACTTTTTTGCAAATGTAACATCAGAAAAGATACATTTAATTGGTCCTGTTCAAACTCCAGAATATGCAGCAATGGTTGCAGCAGAAATGTTAGGACGTAACTTGGAGGAAGTTCATGTAGAAATGACTCGAATGGGAGGAGGTTTCGGAAGAAGATTATATGGAGACTTTGTATATGAAGCGTTGGAAATATCTGATAAAATACAAAAACCAGTAAAAATGGTTTCAACGAGAGAAGACGATGTAACTAGTGGAACATATAGGCCAGCAATCAAATATAGAATCGCAGCATCAATAAAAGATGGAAAAATATCTGGATATCATTTAAAAGAAGCAGCTATTAATGATAATATGTACGGATTAATCCCGAATTTCTTTCCAGCAGGCTGTATTCCAAACTATAAAGTATCTACAGCAAATTATAAAAGTAATATAAGTACAGGAGCATGGAGAGCACCTTACACAAACTTCTTAGCCTATGCAGAGCAAAGTTTTTTTGATGAATTGGCGCAAGAATTAGAGATAGATACGGTGCAATTACGTTTAGAATTGTTAGAAAATGTAAAAGCTACTGAAGATAAAAGAATAGAGTACTCAGGTAAACGAATGCAAGACACTATAAAGTTAGCTGCAGAAAAAGGAGGCTGGGGAAAAGCCAAAGAAGGAGTTTTTCAAGGTTTTTCAGCTTATTACAGTCATAATACCCATGTAGCTGAAGTTGCAGAGGTAGAGCTAAAAGAAGGAGTTCCTGTGGTAACAAAAGTAGTTGTAGCAGCAGATTGCGGTATTGTGGTAAACCCAACAGGAGCTATAAATCAAATTGAAGGAGGAGTTATTGATGGTATCGGACATGCAATGTATGGAAACCTAACCTTTGAAGATGGTGCGCCGTCAAGTAGAAATTTTAATAATTATAGACTTATAAGAATGAACGAAACTCCTAAAGTTGAAGTTCATTTTGTAGAAAATGAACTATCGCCTACAGGTTTAGGAGAACCTGGTTTACCACCAGCAGGTGGGGCAGTTGCCAATGCAATACACAAGGCTTTAGGTAAAAGATTATATAAACAACCTTTTATAGAAGAATTAAAATCAAATATTTTATCTTAAAAAGAGAAACAAATTAGAAAAAAGATGCTTGAATAAGCATCTTTTTTGTTTTTGGTATAGATACTGTCTTTATAAATAAAGTTCCCTTAAAATATTTTGTAGAAATGATAATTTTTCAATAGAAAAATGATAAAAAGGTTTTTTATTATACTTATTTTGATAATCTGTTAAATTAATGGTTTTTTATAACTAAAAACCCCATTTAGTTTATAAAAATGTAAAATGTAAGCTAAATTTGGAAGGAGATTAATTAGATAGTAACAAAAACACATTAACAACAAACGCAACACAATGAAAATACAAAAAGTACTGGTAGCAAATAGAGGAGAAATAGCTATTAGAGTATTTAGAGCCTGTGTAGAAATAGGAATTAAAACAGTGGGGATATATACTTATGAAGATAGATACTCTTTACATAGGTATAAAGCAGATGAATGTTATCAAATAGGAGAAGATAATGAGCCACTTAAACCTTATTTAGATATTGATGCCATTATTAAAGTAGCTCTTAATAATAATGTAGATGCTATTCACCCAGGGTATGGTTTTCTTTCTGAGAATGCTGAGTTTGCTAAAAAATGTGAAGAAAATGGTATTATTTTCATTGGACCTAAAGTATCAGTGCTAAAAGCACTGGGAGATAAAATTACAGCAAAAGAAGTAGCGGTTGCTAACAATGTACCTATCATACAAAGTAGTCAAAATAATTTAGATACTGTTAAAGTAGCGCTGTCTGAAGCCTCAAGAATAGGATATCCTGTAATGTTAAAAGCAGCTTCTGGAGGAGGAGGTAGAGGAATGCGAGTTATTCGAAAAGAAGAAGAGTTAATCAAAGCTTTTCCAGAAGCAAAAAGAGAATCTTTAAATGCTTTTGGAGATGATACTGTTTTTTTAGAAAAATATGTTGAAAACCCTAAGCATATTGAAATCCAAATAGTAGCAGATGCACATGGTAACATTGTTCATTTATATGAAAGAGATTGTTCGGTACAACGAAGATATCAAAAGGTAGTAGAAATAGCACCTTCTTTAGGCTTGCCAGAAGAAATAAAGAATAAGTTATACACCTATGCAATTAATATTTGTAAGGCAGTAAATTATAACAACATAGGAACTGTTGAGTTTTTAGTAGACGATGATGATGCTATATACTTTATCGAAGTAAACCCGCGAATTCAAGTAGAACATACAGTTACTGAAATGGTAACGAATATAGACTTAGTAAAAACGCAACTTTTTATTGCAGGAGGATATAAGTTAGAAGACAAACAAATAAAAATACCAAGTCAAGAATCAGTTACTGTTACTGGGCATGCATTACAGTGTAGAGTAACTACGGAAGACCCTGCAAATGATTTTAAACCAGATTACGGAACAGTAACTACTTACAGAAGTGCTTCTGGGTTTGGTATTCGATTAGATGCAGGAAGTATATATCAAGGAGTAAAAATTTCACCTTTTTTCGATTCTATGTTGGTGAAAGTTTCAGCAAGAAGTAGAACCTTTGATGGAGCTTGTAGAAAAATGCTAAGAGCATTAGCTGAATTTAGAGTACGTGGAGTAAAAACGAATATAGCTTTTCTAGAAAACATACTTCGTCATCAAACATTTAGAGACGGAAAGGTGACCGTAAACTTCATAAAGAATGAGCCAAAATTATTTGAATTTAAAGAACCTAAAAATAGAGCGAATAAATTAATCAACTTTTTAGGAGAAGTAGTTGTAAATGGAAATCCAGATGTAAAAAAAATAAATTCAAACCATCAATTTACACAACCTAAAGTACCAAAATTCCCAGTTTTAGAAAATTATACTAAAGGAACAAAAGATAAATTAACTGAATTAGGTCCAGAAAAATTTGCAGCATGGTTAAAAAATGAAAAGAAAGTACATTTTACTGATACTACCATGCGAGATGCCCACCAAAGTTTGTTGGCAACACGTATGCGTACAGTAGATATGTTAAAAGTAGCTGAAGGATATGCAAAAAACCATCCTGAAATTTTTAGTATGGAAGTTTGGGGGGGAGCAACCTTTGATGTGTGTCTTCGCTTTTTACAAGAAAATCCTTGGGAACGTTTAGCATTATTACGCAAAGCAATGCCAAATGTGTTATTACAAATGCTAATAAGAGGTTCTAATGGAGTTGGATATACTGCATATCCTGATAATTTAATTGAAAAATTTGTAGAAAAATCTTGGGAAACAGGAGTAGATGTTTTTAGAATTTTTGATTCTTTAAACTGGATGCAATCTCTTGAGCCTTGTATAAAACATGTACGAAATAAAACCAATGGTTTGGCAGAAGCATCTATATGTTATACAGGAGATATCTTAAACCCAAACAAAACAAAATACGATTTAAAATACTACCTACAATTAGCAAAAGATATCGAAAATGCAGGAGCACATATTTTAGGAGTAAAAGATATGGCAGGGTTATTAAAGCCACAAGCAGCTTATGAATTAATATCTTCCCTTAAATCAGAAATTAACATACCAATTCATTTACACACACACGACACATCTTCGGTTCAATCGGCTACTTACCTCAAAGCAATCGAAGCAGGAGTAGATGTTGTAGACGTAGCTTTAGGCGGATTGTCAGGATTAACATCACAACCAAACTTTAACTCAATGGTTGAAATGTTACGTTTTAATGAAAGAGAAAACAAAATTAACACAGAAAAGTTAGCCGAATATTCGAACTATTGGGAAGCAGTTAGAAGCTATTACTACCCATTTGAATCAGGATTAAAGTCTGGAACAGGAGAAGTATATGAGCATGAAATTCCCGGAGGTCAATATTCAAACTTAAAAGGGCAAGCGATAGCACTAGGTTTAGAAAATAAATTTACTGAAGTAACTAAAATGTACGGAGAGGTAAACCAACTATTTGGAGATATAGTGAAGGTAACCCCAAGCTCAAAGGTGGTTGGAGATATGGCTCAGTATATGATAAGTAATAACCTAAGAGTAAAAGATGTGATGGAAAAAGGAGAAACAATCTCTTTTCCTCAGTCTGTAATTAGTTTTTTCAGAGGAGATTTAGGACAGCCAGTAGGAGGTTTTCCTGAAAAACTTCAAAAAATTATATTAAAAAATGAAAAACCATATACAGACAGGCCAAATGCACATTTAGCCCCAATTAACTTCGAAAAAGAATTTGAAGAGTTTAAAAAACAATTTAAAAAAGGAATGGGGCGTCCATTAGAAATTACTGATTTCTTGTCATATAAATTATATCCTAAAGTTTTTACCGATGCTTATAACAATCACTTAAAACATGGAAACCTAATGAATATCCCTACTAAAAACTTCTTGTTTGGAATGGAAGTAGGTGAGGAAATAATGGTGGATATTGAAGAAGGAAAACGAGTGTTAATTTCTCTAATGCAAAAAAGTGAACCTGATGAAGACGGAAATGTAAACGTCTTCTTTAAGATTAACGGGCAAATGAGAAATGTTTTAATAAAAGACAATTCTATAAAAGTAGATAAAGTAGAAAATATAAAAGCAGAAGCAGATAACGAAAAAGAAATAGGAGCACCCTTACAAGGACTATTATCATCAGTATTAGTGAAGAATGGAGAAAAAGTTAAAGAAAATCAGCCTTTATTTATTATAGAAGCGATGAAAATGGAAACGACCGTTACAGCTGTAAGTTCTGGAGCAATAAAAAAAGTACAATTAGAAGCAGGTGTACTAGTGGATACTAGCGATTTAGTAATAAAACTGAAGTAAGAGAAGAGCAAGTAGTTTTGATTTACTCCTAAAAAAGCACTATTTTCGCAACCTACTAAAAATCAAAAATAATAATGGTTAAAGATTTATTTGAGAGAATTAAAGGAGATAAAGGACCTTTAGGAAAATGGGCAGATAAGGCAGAAGGGTACTATGTATTTCCTAAATTAGAAGGGCCAATTTCTAACCGTATGTCTTTCAATGGAAAAAAAGTAATAACTTGGAGTATAAATGATTATCTAGGATTAGCAAATCATCCAGAAGTATTAAAAGTTGATGGAGAATCTGCAGCAACTGATGGTATGGCGTATCCTATGGGAGCTCGTATGATGTCAGGACACACAAAATACCACGAGCAACTAGAACGTGAGTGTGCTGATTTTGTAGGTAAAGAAGCTTCATACTTGGTAAACTTCGGATATCAAGGTATGGTATCAGCTATCGATGCTCTAGTAAGTAAAGACGATATCATTGTGTATGATATGGATACACACGCATGTATTATTGATGGAGTTCGCTTACATGCAGGTAAACGTTTTGTTTATCGTCACAACGATATAGAAAGTTGCGAAAAAAATTTACAAAGAGCAACTAAAATGGCAGAGAAAACTGGAGGAGGAATCTTGTTAGTGTCTGAAGGAGTTTTCGGTATGCGTGGAGAACAAGGACGTTTAGCAGAAATAGTAGCTTTAAAAGAAAAATACAATTTTCGATTATTAGTAGACGATGCACACGGATTTGGAACATTAGGAGAAGGAGGGAGAGGAACAGGATTTGAGCAAGGAGTGCAAGATGGTATTGATGTATATTTTGCAACATTCGCTAAATCTATGGCTGGTATTGGAGCATTCTTTGCAGGAGATAAAGATGTGGTTCAGTTTTTACAGTACAATATGCGTTCGCAAATGTTTGCTAAATCATTGCCTATGCCAATGGTAAAAGGAGCATTAAAACGTTTAGATATGATTCGTACCATGCCTGAATTAAAAGAAAATCTTTGGAAAATAACTAATGCATTACAATCAGGTTTACGCGAAGCAGGGTTTGATTTAGGAACAACACAAACATGTATTACGCCAGTATACTTAAAAGGAGAAATTCCAGAAGCAATGGCAATGGTAAACGATTTACGAGAAAACCATGGAGTGTTCTGTTCAATTGTTGTGTATCCAGTAATACCAAAAGGATTAATAATATTAAGGTTAATTCCAACAGCACGCCATACGATTGAAGATGTAAACGAGACAATTGTAGCATTTTCAGCAATCCGTGAAAAATTAGAGAACGGGACTTACAAACAAGTAGCAGCCTCGATAATGGCAGAATAACAAGTAATTGTTTAAAAAATAAATAAAAACTCATGAAATACTTCATGAGTTTTTTTGTTTTAAAAAGAGAAATGATACATTTGGAATCCTTTTTGCTTATCAAAAATCAAATGAAAAAACTACTATACTTATATTTATTACTATTTGGCACAATATTAAATGCGCAAATTAAAGATACATTACCAAACTTTAATGATGAATATATATTGATAAGAGAAGGAGATAGTTTAATGATAGAGCTAAATGAAGTAACAGTACTTCCAAAACATAAGTTCAAAGAGAAAAAAGATATATTATATTATTACTGGCTTCGTAAAAAAGTATTCAAAGCATATCCTTATGCAATTTTAGCAGCAAAAAGAGTAGACAGTGTAAATTCAAGATTAGCCAGAGTTAAATCAAAAAATAAAAAAAGAAAATACATAAAAAGAATCCAGAAATATCTTGAAGAAGAATTAACAGCGCCTTTAAAGAAGTTAACAAGAACAGAAGGGAGGATTCTATTAAAGTTAATTCATCGTCAAACAGGAAAAACAGCTTTTGATAACGTAAAAGAACTAAGAAGTGGTTGGAAAGCCTTTTGGTACAATACGACTGCAAACTTATTTAAGCTGTCATTAAAGTCAGAGTACAAACCAGAGACAGAAAACGAGGATTATTTGGTAGAGGATATATTGCAGCGCGCATATATTGATGAGAAGTTAGAATACCAAGAACCTAAATTGTTAAAGAATTACTTAGTTATAGTCTCAAAAAGTAGAGGATATGTTGACGTATCAGAGTATAAAGAGATGTTTTCGAAGATGCGCAAGAAGCGAAAACGTAAGAAAAAGTAATTAATTTAGGTTTTAGAGGGTCTAATTATAGTCTATATATATGGTAGATGTATAATAAAATTTTTCTATTGATAATGGATTTCACAGGTAAAAGAGTTAAAAAGAAGGAGAAGAAGGAGGGAGGTATAAGAAACTTTCATGTCTAAATAGTTAGATAATAGTGAGTTAAAAAAGGTGTAAAAAAAAAGGCAAAAAAAGTAGTTGTTGAGTGGGAAAAGGTATCTAT
>NZ_JBNXUE010000005.1:0-342703 GCF_050566205.1 Tenacibaculum sp. SDUM215027 | reverse complement strand
TCCCGAACAGAGAAGTTAAGCCCATTTGCGCCGATGGTACTGCCACTGGTGGGAGAGTAGGTCGTTGCCTTTCTTTATCAAACCTCAATCTTTTAGTAGATTGAGGTTTTTTTTATGTGCGTATTTTAAATAAAATACTCTACAATACTATATAGGGTTATAGTATTTATACTAAACAGATGGTAAATCTCCTGAACCTTTGCTTTGTAAATATGTAATACCTTTTAAATATTTATCAACAGAAACAGCGGCTTCTCTTCCTTCAGAAATAGCCCAAACAATCAAAGATTGACCTTTTCTCATATCACCCGCAGTAAAAATATGAGGTATGTTAGTTTGATAATTCATTGCTTTGTAGTTGTTTTTTTTGTTTAGATTTATACCTAATTGTTCACTTAATGTTGTTTCTGGACCTGTAAATCCTAAAGAGAGAAACGCTAAATCACATGGCCATATTTTTTCAGTATTTGACTTTTCAGTTAATTTAGGTCTTTCTCCTGGAGAGATTTCCCATTCTACCTGAACGGTTTTTAACGCTATGAGTCTGCCATCAGCATCAGTTATAAATTCTTTTGTGTTTATCAGCCAGTTTCTATCGCAACCTTCTTGATGTGATGTGCTCGTTTTTAATTGTAAAGGCCAATAAGGCCAAGGTGTTTTTTCACTTCTCTTACCTGGAGGCTTGGGCATAATTTCAAAGTTAACAACAGATTTAGCTCCTTGCCTATTAGAGGTGCCTATACAATCGGATCCAGTATCACCACCACCTATAACAATAACATTTTTGTCCTTTGCAGAGATTAATTCTTCAGTTATTGTTTTGCTGTATAAGAGTTTTGTTTGTTGAGTAAGAAAATCCATTGCTTGATGTACACCTTTAGACTCAATACCCTTTATAGGTAAGCTTCTTGCTTTTGTTGCGCCACCACATAGTACAATAGCATCAAAATAATCTAAGTTTTTCACATCATAATTTACACCAACATTTACATTTGTTTTGAATATAACTCCTTCTTGCTCTAAAATTTTTAATCTTCTATCTATAATTTGTTTCTCCAATTTAAAGTTAGGAATACCATAGCGAAGTAGTCCACCTAATTCATCCTCTCTTTCAAAAACAGTCACATTATGACCAACTCTGTTTAATTGTTGAGCAGCTGCTAAACCAGCAGGTCCTGAGCCAATAATAGCAATAGTTTTATCTGTTCTTTCTTTTGGAGGTTGTGGTTGAATCCATCCGTTTTCAAAAGCTCGTTCTACAATATTTTTTTCAATATTTTCTATAGAGACAGGATTACTTATAATTCCTAGTACACATGATTTTTCACATGGAGCTGGACAAAGTCTTCCTGTAAATTCTGGAAAGTTATTAGTAGAGTGTAAGAGTTTAGACGCTTTTTCCCACTCTCCCCTAAATACCATTTCATTAAAATCTGGAATTAAATTACCGAGAGGACAACCACTATGACAAAATGGTATTCCACAATCCATACACCTAGCTCCTTGTTTTTTAATTTCTTCCTCTTTTGAAAGAATAGAAAATTCTTTAAAGTTTTTTACTCTTTCTTGTACAGGTAAGTTTTCTTCATCTTTTCTATCTATGTCAATAAAACCTCTTGTTTGTCCCATAATTTATGCTGAAATTTTTTTTAATATTGTTTTTTGAAGAGATGATTTTTTCAGAGCTTTTTTAAAGTCTTTAGGAAATACCTTAATGAAATAAGTTTTTTCTTCTTCCCAGTTTTCTATGAGTTTTTTTGCGAGATCGCTATCAGTGTGAGAATAATGTTCTTTAATATATTCTTTTACTTCTTTAAAATCTTCTTTAGTAAGTGGGTCTAAATCGACCATTTCTTTATTACATAATGTTGTTTTAAATTCTTCAGTTTTATCAAAAATATAAGCCAAACCACCACTCATACCTGCAGCAAAATTTCTTCCTGTTTTACCTAAGATAAAGACTTTTCCTCCTGTCATATATTCACAACCATGATCACCTACACCTTCGACAACTGCTGTTACTCCAGAGTTTCTAACAGCGAAGCGTTCACCAGCAATGCCATTGATAAAGGCTTTTCCACTTATTGCACCATAAAAACTTACATTTCCTGTGATGATATTTTCAGAAGCTTTAAATGTTGCTGTAGAAGGTTTTTTAATGATAAGAGTTGCTCCAGAAAGACCTTTACCTAAATAGTCGTTCGTTTCTCCTTCAACAATTAATGTTAATCCTTTTGTAGAAAAAGCCCCAAAGCTTTGACCAGCAGAGCCTTTAAATGTTATGTTTAATGTGTCTTTAGGTAATCCTGTCTCTCCATATCGTTTAGAAATTTCATTACTTAATATGGTTCCAATAGTTCTATCAGTGTTTTGAATTGTATAAGTTAACGAAGTTTTTTGTTTATTAATTATGGCTGCTTTTGCATCATTAAGAATTTTAAAGTCTAGTACATTCTCTAGATTATGATTCTGATATTCTGTATTATATTGTAAAGCGTCTTTGTTTTGTGAAGGTTTATATAAAATTGAAGAGAGATCTATTCCTTTAGCCTTGTAATGATTTATGGCTTTTTTAGTGTTTAGTTTATGGCTTTGTCCAATCATTTCGTTAAGAGTTCTGTAACCTAACTGAGCCATAATTTCCCTTAATTCTTCGGCGACGAAGTACATAAAGTTAATTATATGTTCTGGTGTACCTTTAAAATTTTTTCTAAGTTCTGGGGCTTGAGTGGCAATACCTACAGGACATGTATTTAAATGACAGGCACGCATCATTATACAACCCGATGCAACTAGTGGTGCGGTAGCAAAACCAAATTCTTCGGCGCCTAATAAAGCGGCTACAGCAACATCTCTACCTGTTTTGAGTTGTCCGTCACATTCTATGGCTACTCTATTTCTTAACCCATTTAACACCAAAGTTTGCTGCGCTTCAGCTATTCCAAGCTCCCACGGGAGTCCAGTATGTTTTAACGATGTTAAAGGAGAGGCTCCAGTCCCTCCATCAAACCCAGAAATTAATATGACATCTGCTTTTGCTTTTGCTACTCCTGCAGCGATCGTACCAACACCTACTTTTGATACTAGTTTTACATTAACTCGAGCTTCTCTATTAGCATTTTTCAAATCAAAAATTAATTGTGCTAAATCTTCAATGGAATAAATATCATGATGAGGAGGAGGAGATATCAAACCTACATAGGGAGTTGAATTTCTAACTTCTGCAATCCATGGTAATACCTTTTCAGCTGGAAGTTGTCCACCTTCTCCAGGTTTAGCTCCTTGGGCTACTTTTATTTGTATCTCTTTAGCATTGGTTAAGTAGTTGATAGATACTCCAAACCTACCCGAAGCTACTTGTTTTATTGCACTGCTTTTTGAGTCTCCATTAGCTTCTTTTACAAAACGATGTTTATCTTCCCCACCTTCTCCTGAATTGCTTTTTGCTCCAATTCGATTCATAGCAATAGCCAAATTTTCATGTGCTTCTTGACTTATTGATCCGTAAGACATTGCCCCAGTTTTAAAACGTTTTACAATTTCTGTCCAAGGTTCAACTTCATCAATAGAAATAGGGTTTAGGTTATTGAACTCAAATAATCCACGAAGTGTCATTAATTTTTCATTTTGTTCGTTGATTTTTTTGGCATATACTTTATAACTTTCTTTACTTTTTACTCTAACAGCTTGCTGTAGTTTGGCAACTGTGGTAGGATTAAACATATGTCTTTCTCCGTTTCTTCTCCAACGATAATCCCCTCCTATTTCAAGGTCTAAAGCAGATTTATAGTTTTCTAGCTTAAATGCTTTGTCAAACTTTCTTTGAATGTCTTTTTCCAAAACAACTAATCCTATTCCACCAATTCTTGAAGGAGTATAAGGGAAGTATTTTTCAGTAAATGTTTTCTTAAGTCCAAGTGCTTCAAAAATTTGAGAAGCTCGATAAGAATGAAGTGTAGAGATTCCTATTTTATTCATTATTTTTAGAATACCTTTTCCGATAGCTTTATTGAAGTTTTTTACAGCTGTTTCTTCATCTAAATCTTTTATGACCTTTGTTTTTACTTGGTCTCTTATAATTTCATTTACTAAGTAAGGATTAATGGCACTAGCCCCGTAGCCAAAAAGGGTAGCAAAGTGATGGGGTTCTCTGGCTTCAGCTGTTTCTATAACAATACCAAATTTTGATCTTTTTTGTTTATCGTTTAAAGAATGATGTACATAAGAACAAGCTAATAACGCAGGTATTGGCGCATTATCTTCATCAATATTTCTATCAGAAAGGATGATAATGTTTGCTCCTTCGAAAACGGCTTTTTCAACGGATAAGAGAATATTATCAAGCGCTTTTTCTAAACCGTTTACTCCTTCTGAAATAGGATATAGTATAGGGATAGAAACGGCTTTAAACTCTGGATGTGTTATGTTTTTAATTTTATCTAAATCATCATTTGAAATAACTGGATTTTTAATTTTTAATTTTTTTGCCTGATCGGGAATAATGTCGAAAATATTACGATCTCCTCCAATTAATAAACTGATGTCAGTAATTAACTCTTCTCGTATTCCATCTAAAGGAGGGTTGGTTACTTGCGCAAATAGTTGCTTGAAATAGTTATATAAAAGTTGTGGTTTGTCAGATAAAACGGCCAAAGGAGTATCTGTTCCCATGGAACCTATAGCTTCTTTGGCATTGATAGCCATGGGGTTAATTATTGTGCTAATTTCTTCTAAAGTATAACCAAAAGCACGTAGTCTTGTTTTATAGTTTGTTGGCTCTATTGGATTTTTATTGTTTATGTAAGGAATTTCTGCTAAGGGTAAGATGTGTTCTGTGATCCATTTTTTATAAGGCTTTTTAGATATAATTTCAGTTTTTATTTCTTCGTCTTCAATAATTCTACCTGCGTTCATGTCGACCAAAAATATTTTCCCAGGCTCTAATCGACCATGTCTTTCTACATTTTCTGGAGCTACTTTTACCACACCAATTTCTGAGGACATAATAACAAAACCATCTTTGGTAACGGTATATCTTGAAGGCCTGAGTCCATTTCTATCTAAAAGTGCACCTAAGTAATTTCCATCAGTAAAAGGTATAGAGGCAGGGCCATCCCAGGGTTCCATAATACAAGAGTTGTATTCATAAAAAGCTTTTTTATCTTCTGACATTGTTTGGTGTTTTTCCCAAGCTTCAGGAACCATAATCATCATAACTTCAGGTAGGGTTCTTCCTGTCATTAGTAATAGTTCTACGACTAAGTCCATAGAAGCAGAGTCAGATTTTCCATCACTTACAATAGGGAACATTTTTTTCAGATCATCACCAAGCAAATCACTTTTCATCAGTTCTTCTCTGGCTCGCATTCGGCTTATATTACCACGTAGTGTATTTATTTCACCATTATGACACATATATCTAAAAGGCTGAGCTAAGCTCCAAGCGGGAAAAGTATTTGTTGAAAAGCGTTGATGTACTAGAGCCAATCTAGTAACAACATCTTTTTCTTTTAAGTCAATATAATATCTGCCTATATCCTCAGGAATTAATAAACCTTTATAAATTAATGTGGTTATTGAAAGACTAGAAATATAAAAGTAATTAGCTTGTGAAAGTTTAGATTTAGAAATTTGATGTTCAGCTATTTTACGAGCTGCAAATAGTTTTGTGTTAAACTGTAAATTGGTAAGTTGATTTTTACCTTTACCTACGAATAGTTGTTTTATCTTCGGTTCTGTTTTAGAAGCGATTTTACCAATAATGGAAGTGTCTACAGGAACATCTCTCCAACCTATAATTTGTAAGCCTTGTTTTTTTATTTCATCTTCTAAAATTGAAACACAATAGTTTGTTTGGTTAGAGCTTTTTGGAAGAAAAACCATACCTACAGCATATTCTTTTGTACTAGGGATATCAAACGAACAAACACGTTTAAAAAACTCATGAGGAATATCAATTAAAATACCTGCCCCGTCTCCGGTTCTACCGTCAGAACTCACCGCTCCTCGATGTTCTAACTTAACCAAAATTTCAAGTGCATTATGAATAATTGTATTAGACTTTTCACCTTTTAAACTACATATAAAGCCAGCTCCACAGTTGTCTCTTTCAAATTCGCTTAGATATAATCCTTGATCTTCCATATTACTATTACTTTTAATGTTCATTTAATCTAAAATCTGGATAGGCATTGATTCCGTGTTCAAATTTATCCAAGCCTTCTATTTCTTCTTTTTCACTTACTCTAATACCTATTATTTTCTTTAAAGTAATAATGATTATAAAGGATGAGATTATACAGAGTAGTGCATAAAATAATATTCCTAATACTTGGGAAATAAATTGACTCCAGCCAGCTAAATTCCCAAAGATTCCAACAGCTAATGTGCTCCAAATACCACATATCAAATGAACGGCAATAGCTCCTACTGGGTCGTCTAGTTTTAAGCGATCAATTATGTTTACGGCTAATACTACAAGTACACCAGCTATGCTTCCAATAATTATAGCATCTGTAGGAGACATTTGATCAGCTCCAGCAGTGATACCAACCAACCCGCCTAGAATTCCATTTAAATACATAGTTAAATCAAACCCTTTATAAAGAATTGAAGAGGTAACAAATGCAACAAAACCACCTGCTGCTGCTGCTAAGCATGTAGTAACTAGAGTTAGAGAAGTAGCTGTTGGATTGGCAGAAAGTACAGAGCCTCCGTTAAAACCAAACCAACCTAACCAAAGTATTAATACTCCTGCTGTAGCAATAGGGATGTTATGACCTGGAATGGCTTGTGTTTTTCCTTTTTTAAATTTTCCTATTCTAGGTCCTAGTAAACAAACAGCTATTAAAGCAGCCCACCCGCCCACAGAATGCACCAATGTTGATCCTGCAAAATCATAGAAAGGAGTAGATAGTTTTTTTAAAAAACCACCTCCCCAAGTCCAAGAGCCTGCTATGGGGTATATAAAACCAACATAAAGAATTGTGAAGATTATAAAAGGCACAAGCTTCATACGTTCAGCAACAGCACCAGATACAATAGTAGCAGCTGTTGCAGCAAACATTCCTTGAAATAAAAAGTCTGTCCAATATGTATATCCTTTATTGTATGTGATATCCAGAATACCATTTTTTAATGGAGGATTTAGCCCAATTCCAGAAAACCCTAGAACCCCGATGGCATCTTTAGAAAAGTTCGGGTACATTAAATTAAAACCTATTAGGTAATATAATAGTAAGCCTACTGTGATTATAAAAATATTTTTAAATAATATGTTTATGGTATTTTTTTGTCTTGTTAACCCTATTTCTAAAAAAGCAAAACCTAAATGCATAAAAAAAACAAGAGCTATGCAAATCATCATCCACATATTATTTACTGTAAGCATGTCCATAATTTCATTTTTATTAATTAAGTGTACTTTTTCCTTTTTCTCCAGTTCTTATTCTGTAACTTTCTTCAATGTCTGAGACAAATATTTTTCCATCACCCACCTCTCCGGTATGAGCAGCAGATAGAATGGCGTTTATAGCAGGTTCTTTAAAATCGTCATTAACTATAACAGATAAATATCTTCTTTGAATATCACTGGTGCTATAGGATACACCTCTATACACATGACCTTCTTTTTCATTTCCAAGCCCTGTTACATCCCAATATGAAAAAAAGTTTACACCCACTTGATGCAAAGCTTCTTTGATTTGTTGAAATCTAGATTTTCTAATAATGGCCTCTATTTTTTTCATTGAATAATTAATATTGATTTTTATAATGAAAGGATTGTTTGTAGATATATGCTATATAAAAAACGCTTTTTTATATAGAGCTATATGTACAAATCTCTTTTAAAACTATCTAAAAAACAAATGGTTAGGTTGGTTTCAAGGCCTGAAATTGTTTTTTTTAAACAAAGAGTGTTAAAAAAAAAGAGTTAAAAATCATGATACAGTAATTCATAAGTATTTACAAGGCTGTAAAATAAAAACAAACCAAAATCAGAGAAGAAAATTATCAATATGATAAAAATGACTTTTTGTTAAAAAAAAGTGTTTTTAATAACTTTTTAATGTTGATTATGTGTTAAAAAGTGATTTATATTGAATTTAATTTTAGTTTTATGTGTTTTTAGTGTTAATAATTTAATTTGTGTAATAAACAAAAATCATTGTAGATTTGCCCCCTATGAATTACAAGCATTCGTATTTAGTAACAATTCAATATCTTGGGTTTAGATTTCATGGTTGGCAAAAGCAACCCAATTTAAAAACAGGTCATTTGTTTTTAGATAAAACTTTAAAGTTTATTTACAAAGGGGTTCGATTTAAAAGCTTGGGAGTGGGTAGAACAGATGCTCGTGTCTCAGCCAGTCATTTTGCATTTCAATTGTTTATAGATGAAACCATAGATTTTAATCAATTTATGATTGAGTTTAACACGAATGCACCAAGCGATATGAGAGCCTTGAAGATTGAAGGTATTCCTAGAGATTTTAATATTATTCAGCATCCAAAAATTAAGGAGTATAGATATTATTTTTCTTATGGAGAAAAAAATCACCCTTATGCGGCACCTTTTTTAACTCGTTTCAGAGAACAACTTGATATAACTTTAATGAAAGAAGGAGCACAACTTTTTGAAGGTTTTCATAACTTTAAACGGTTTTGTACAAAACCTTCAGAAACAACCAAAGTAAAAAGAGAAATTAAGTATTGTAGAATAGAAGAGAATACAGAGTTAACAGCTTCATTTTTCCCAAAAGAAAGTTATGTTTTAATCGTAAGAGGAGAAGGATTTTTAAGAAATCAAATTCGACTAATTATGGGAGCTTTACACGACTTAGGAAAAGGAGATTTTGACTTAGATTTTATTAAAGAAAGTTTGGTGCCAAATTCATCTGTAGAATTGATAAAAAATATAGCTCCAGCTTCGGGTCTACATTTACATAGTATTGATTTTGAAAATTAAAAAAGCGTATCAAACGATACGCTTTTTTAATTTTCTATTTTTATAGAAATTAATCTTTTAATACACTTCTAGAAATCACAATTTTTTGAATTTCTGAAGTTCCTTCGTAAATCTGAGTAATTTTAGCGTCACGCATTAAACGTTCTACATGGTATTCTTTAACGAAACCGTTACCTCCGTGTATTTGAACTGCTTCAACAGTTTGTTCCATTGCTACTTTAGAAGCATATAGTTTAGCCATAGCACCTTCACGATCGTAGTTTTCACCAGCATCTTTTTTACAAGCAGCAGCCATTACTAAATGACGAGCAGCAGCAATTTCCGTGTACATATCAGCTAATTTAAATGCGATGGCTTGATGATTACAAATTTCAGTACCAAAAGCTTTACGCTCTTTAGAGTATTTTAAGGCTAATTCGTAACCTCCAGCAGCAATACCTAATGCTTGAGCAGCAATACCGATACGACCACCTGATAACGTTTTCATAGCAAACTTGAATCCGAATCCATCTTCTCCTATTCTATTTTCTTTTGGAACTTTTACATCGTTAAATTGTAACGTATGAGTATCAGAACCACGGATACCTAATTTATCTTCTTTAGGGCCTACATGAAAACCTTCCATTCCTTTTTCAAGAATAAAAGCATTAATACCACGATGTCCTTTTTCACGATCAGTTTGTGCAATTACTAAATAAGTATCAGCACGACCACCGTTTGTAATCCAGTTTTTAGTACCATTTAAGAGGTAGTAATCGCCTTTGTCCTCAGCAGTAGTTGCTTGTGAAGTAGCGTCAGAACCTGCTTCAGGTTCACTTAAACAAAAAGCTCCGATTTGCTCACCTGTAGCTAATTTTGTTAAGTATTTTTGTTTTTGTTCTTCAGTTCCGTAAGCTTCTAAACCGTAACATACTAATGAATTGTTTACAGAAACCATTACTGAAGCAGAAGCGTCAATTTTAGATAATTCTTCCATAATTAACACGTAAGAAACAGCATCCATTCCACTTCCTCCATATTTAGGATCCACCATTACTCCCATAAAACCTAACTCTCCCATTTTACGAACTAATTCGTTAGGGAATTGTTGTTTCTCATCTCTTTCTATAACTCCAGGTAATAATTCGGTTTGAGCAAAATCACGTGCAGCATCACGAATCATTAAGTGCTCTTCTGTAAGATTAAAATCCATTATCTATTTTGTATTTTGTTAAATTCATAAAAAATGTGCTCAAAGATACTTTTTTAATAGCAATTTTTCAATAGACTTCCTATTTTTACTTCATGCAAAACAATTATATATATTGTATCGGATTAATGTCTGGAACTTCATTAGATGGGATAGATTTAGCGTATGTAAAAATGAATCAAAACAACTACGAAGATTTTGAAATTTTACAAGCAGATACAATTCCATACACTAAGGAATGGAAAAAGAAACTACAAGAAGCGATTACTTATAATAAAGGTGATTTAATTGATTTGGATGTGAAATATGGTAAACTATTAGGAGATGTATTAAAAGAATTTATTAAAAGTAATACCATCACAAAGATAGGTTTTATAGCCTCGCATGGTCATACTATTTTACACCAACCAGCAAAAGAAATAACTTTACAAATTGGCAACGGACAAGAAATAGCAAATATTACAAATAAAAAAGTGGTTTGTGATTTTAGAACTCAAGATGTTCAGTTAGGAGGTCAAGGAGCCCCATTGGTACCAATAGGTGATAAGCTATTGTTTTCAAACTATGATTACTGTCTGAATTTAGGAGGCTTTGCAAATATTTCTTACGAAGAAAACAACCAAAGAATTGCTTTTGATATTTGCCCTGTAAATATTGTATTGAATCACTATACTAGAAAAATCGGGTATGAGTTTGATGATTCTGGAAAAATAGCTTCGGGAAGTGAAGTAAATTACCAACTTTTAGAAGCACTTAACTCGTTAGGATTTTATCAAGAAAAACCTCCGAAATCTTTAGGATTAGAATGGGTACAGGAAAACATATTCCCTTTAATTGATCAGTTTGAAACTGATATTCCTATAATTTTAAGGACTTTTGTAGAGCATTCTGCATTGCAAATAGGGAAAGTAATAAAAGAAGAATCTAAGGTTTTAGTTACAGGAGGAGGGATGTTTAATACCTTTCTAGTGAGAAGAATAGAATTTTACGCTAAGATAGCTATAGAACTTAATGATAGTAGGTTAGTGAACTATAAAGAAGCCTTGGTTTTTGCTTTTTTAGGTCTTTTAAAAACTCAAAATAAAGCAAATTGTTTGCAATCAGTAACAGGAGCTCAAAAAGATCATTCGTCAGGCGAAATATTTTATCCTCATAAATAATTTAAACTATTTGAGTAATGTTGTTTTTTATGATAAATTTGTTCGGTAACAACTACACATTAAAACCTATATTATAATGAATCAACTTTAGCTTCCCTTAGGGGAATAATCACAACGAATTTTTGAACATGAAAAAGAAACAAGCAAAGTTGAAAATCATCTATTATAACATTAAACAATGAAAGAATTACTTAAACAATACGAAGAAAAACAACCAGAAATAGTATTTAATTGGAAAGACTCTGAAACAGAAGCTGAAGGTTGGACTGTAATAAACTCATTAAGAGGAGGTGCTGCTGGAGGTGGTACACGTATGCGTAAAGGATTAGATAAATATGAAGTAATGTCACTTGCAAAAACTATGGAAGTGAAATTTACAGTATCTGGCCCTGCAATTGGAGGCGCAAAATCTGGGATTAATTTTGATCCACAAGACCCAAGAAAAAAGGGAGTATTAGAACGTTGGTATAAAGCCGTGGCTCCGTTGTTAAAAAACTATTATGGAACAGGTGGAGACTTAAACGTTGATGAAATTCACGAAGTAATTCCAATTACAGAAGATAGTGGTGTCTGGCACCCGCAAGAAGGGGTTTTTAACGGGCACTTTAAACCAACTGAAGCAGATAAAATTAATCGTATAGGTCAATTACGACACGGAGTAATTAAGGTATTAGAAGACGAAAATTTATCACCAGATATTGCTAGAAAATATACGGTAGCTGATATGATTACAGGGTACGGTGTTGCAGAAGCAGTTCGTCATTATTACGATATTTATGGAGGAACAGTAGAAGGAAAGCGTGCTGTAGTACAAGGTTTTGGAAATGTAGGTTCAGCAGCAGCTTATTATTTAGCACAAATGGGGGCTAAAGTTGTAGGTATAATTGATAGAGTTGGTGGAGTGATTAAAGAAGAAGGTTTTTCTTTTGATGAGATAAAAGAAATGTTCTTAAACAAAGGTGGAAATACTTTAGTGTCTGAAAACATGGTTTCGTTTGAAGAGATGAACGAACGTGTTTGGAATTTGCCTTGTGAAGTTTTTGCACCTTGTGCAGCTTCAAGATTAGTTACTCAAGAGCAAATTAATAGTATGATAAATTCAGGATTAGAAGTTATTTCATGTGGAGCTAATGTTCCGTTTGCAGATAAAGAAATTTTCTTCGGGTCAATCATGGAAGATACTGACAAAAAAGTTAGTTTAATTCCTGATTTTATATCTAACTGTGGTATGGCAAGAGTATTTGCTTACTTTATGGAGCGTAGAGTAGAAATGACAGATCAAGCTATTTTTGAAGATACTTCAAATACTATTAAAAAAGCTTTACAAAGAACGTTTGCTAGAAGTGCTTCAAAAACAAAAATTAGCGAAACAGCCTTTGAAATTGCGTTAAAAGAATTAGTATAAACATATAGTTTTTATAGCTGTAAAAGCGCTGTTTTTTAAGTAAACAGGTATAAAAAATAAAAGTCTTCCTTTGTTGTTAATATTAAGGAAGGCTTTTTATATCAAACAATTTTAAATAAAACAAATCGTTAGTTAAGTAGCGAAAACATAATATAAATCCTAATTTAGTATTCATGCTATTATTTCAAGAAACTCCGGAGTTAGTAGAAGAAGTTCCACAAGAAAAAACATTATCAATCTATAGTTTAATTATGGATGGAGGTGTAGGCGGACAAATTATTATAGCTTTATTATTTGTGTTGTTAGCTATAGCTCTATATATTTATTTTGAACGATTTTTTGCCATCAAAGAAGCTTCAAAAGTAGACGTAAATTTCATGGATCAAATTAGAGATCATGTAACGAATGGAAGAATTGATAGTGCTAAATCACTTTGTGATAATACAGTTACACCAACTTCCAGGTTAATTGGTAAAGGAATTTCTAGAATAGGGAAACCTTTAGAAGATATTAATACAGCAATAGAAAATGCAGGAAAACTTGAAGTGTATAAGCTAGAAAGGAATGTATCTGTGTTGGCAACAATAGCAGGAGCTGCTCCAATGATAGGCTTTTTAGGTACTGTAATTGGAATGATTATTGCGATACACGAGATAGCAAATTCAGGAGGACAGATTGATATTAAAATGTTATCGGATGGATTGTATACAGCTATGACAACTACTGTTGCAGGGCTAATTGTAGGAATTATAGCATACATCGCTTATAACCATTTAGTAGTTAGAACAGATAAAGTTGTTTATCAAATGGAAGCAAAGTCTGTTGAGTTTTTAGATTTATTAAACGAGCCAGTATAATGAATTTACGAGGAAGAAATAAAGTCAATCCAAATTTCAATATGTCATCAATGACCGATATTGTTTTTCTGTTATTGATATTTTTTATGTTAACATCCACACTTGTCACAGTAAGTGCGATTGACGTGTTGTTACCAAAAGCTGGAGGAAAAACTGAAAATAATACGTCAGTAGCAGTAACTATTACAAATGATGCATTATTTTATATAGATAAAACAAAGGTAAGTAACGTAAACTTAGAAAGAGAATTACTTACTAAAGTAGGTGCAGATAAAAAGAAAACAGTGGTTATTCGTGGTGATCAAAATGTGCAATATAAAAATGTAATGCAGGTAATTGATATTGCGAATAGAAACAAGTTAAAAATGATTTTGGCTGTAAAAGGCAAATAAATGACAGTTTTAGATACACAACATAAGCGTAAGTCGGCTGTTATCACAGCTATTATTCTGATATTATTAATAGTCGGAGTATTTAACTATGGAATGAAATATCTAGATCCGCCTATTGAATATGGGGTAGCAATCAATTTTGGGAACTCAGAAGTAGGAAGTGGTGAACCTGTTGAAAAAACAAAAGCTCAAGCTACTCCACAACAAGAAGAAGTAGTTGAAGAGCAAGTAGAAGAAACTCCAGAGGAAACGATCAAAGAAGAAATTATTACAAATGATACTGCGGAAGAAGTTCCAGTAGTTGATAAAAAAGTAGAAAAGAAAGAAGCAGTAAAAGAAACTCCGAAAGAAGTAAAACCGAAAGAAAAACCAAAGCCAAAACCATCAAAAGAAACAACAGATGCATTGAATAGTTTGTTAAATGGTGCTTCAAAAGAAGGAGCAAACTCTGGTGAAGGAGATGATAAGCAATCAGGTATAAAAGGAAATGAAAACGGAGATCCGAATTCAGATAAATACTACGGAAATTCGGGAAGTGGTTCGGGAGGAAATTATAATTTAGCAGGAAGAAAAGCCTTGTCCAAACCTATTGAAAAACCTGATTGTCAAGAAGAAGGTGCTGTAGTAGTGAGTATTGAGGTAGACCGCAATGGAAAAGTAACTAAAGCAACTCCAGGGGTAAAAGGAACTACAAATTCAGCAGACTGTTTAAAGTTAGCTGCTAAAAAGGCTGCATTAAGAACTAAGTGGAATGCAGATAGTAATGCACGAGTAAAAGAAATAGGGACAATTATCTACAAGTTTTCTCTTTCAAAATAATATATCTTTGCAAAATAATTATTCGATAAATGTATAATATACAATTATAGAAGAATCAAGAAACATAAACAGATGAAATTAACTGTTATCGGAACAGGATATGTAGGTTTGGTATCAGGAACTTGTTTTTCAGAAATGGGGAATAAAGTTACTTGCGTTGATATTGATCAAGAAAAAATAAACAAATTACATGAAGGAGTCATTCCTATCTATGAGCCAGGTTTAGAAAAAATGGTACTAAAAAATGTAGAAAAGAAAAATTTATTTTTTACTACGAAGTTAGAAGAAGCCATCAATGAAGCTGAAATCGTTTTTATAGCGGTTGGAACTCCAATGGGAGAAGACGGTTCTGCTGATTTACAATATGTATTAGCGGTAGCTAAAGAGATTGGTCAGAAAATGGATCACCGATTGATTGTAGTTGATAAATCTACCGTACCCGTAGGAACAGCAGATAAAGTAAAAGCAGCAATTCAAGAAGAATTAGATAAAAGAAACGAAACAATTGAATTTGATGTAGTTTCGAATCCAGAGTTTTTAAAAGAAGGAGATGCAATCAACGACTTTATGAAGCCTGATAGAGTGGTAATTGGAGCTGAATCAGAATATGCTTTTGAAAAAATGCATCAGTTATACACGCCTTTTACCATGTCAAATGATCGATTTATAGCCATGGATGTTCGTTCAGCGGAAATGACAAAGTATGCAGCTAATGCCATGTTAGCAACCAAAATTTCATTTATGAATGAGATGGCTAATATTTGTGAACGTGTAGGAGCAGATGTAAATAATGTTCGCGCAGGAATTGGGTCTGATTCAAGAATTGGTTACAGTTTTATTTATCCAGGTGCTGGGTATGGCGGTTCTTGTTTTCCGAAGGATGTAAAAGCATTGAAAAAGATAGCTGAAGAAAATGGATACAAAGCGAAGTTAATAACATCAGTAGAAGAGGTTAACAACCGTCAGAAGTTTGTGATAGCTGAGAAAATCATCAAAAGATTCGGAGAAGATTTAACCGGGAAAACTTTTGGACTTTGGGGATTGGCATTTAAACCAGGAACCGATGATATGCGTGAAGCACCAGCAATTTATGTAGTAAAGGAGTTAGTGAAAAGAGGAGCAAAAGTACAAGCGTATGATCCAAAGGCAATGGAAGAAGCACAACATTTTTATTTAAAAGACGTTGAAAATATAGCCTATAAAAATGCGAAGTACGAGGTGTTGGTTGATGCAGATGCATTGATTTTATTAACAGAATGGAAAGAATTCCGTTCTCCAGATTTTTCTGAAATTGAAAAGCAATTGAAGACTCCTGTTATTTTTGACGGAAGAAATCAATACAATAGCTACAATTTAAAAGAAAGAGGTTTTGAATATTATCAAATAGGTAAGAACTAATGAAAATTTTAGTTACAGGAGCAGCAGGCTTTATCGGATTTCATATTAGTCAAAAAATATTAGCACAAGGGCATACGGTTGTTGGGATTGATAATATCAACGATTATTATGATGTCAACCTTAAATATGCTAGATTAAAAGAATTGGGTATTGATAGAGAAAATGCTGACATTTTTTATCAAGAAACGATTAGTACTACACATGAGAACTTTAAGTTTATACGATTAAACTTAGAAGATAAAGAAGAATTGTTTCAGTTATTTACTACTGAAAAGTTTGATGTTGTTTGTAACCTAGCAGCGCAAGCAGGAGTTCGTTACAGTATTGAAAATCCAGATGCGTATATTCAAAGTAACATCGTTGGTTTTCTGAATATTTTAGAATGTTGCAGACATCACGAGATTAAACACCTGGTGTATGCAAGCAGTTCAAGTGTGTATGGAGCGAATAAAAAGGTGCCTTTTTCAGAAGAAGATAGGGTAGATAATCCTGTGAGTTTATACGCTGCTACAAAGAAAAGTAATGAGCTTATGGCGCATACTTATAGCCATTTATATAAGGTTCCAACAACAGGATTACGATTTTTCACAGTCTACGGACCATGGGGAAGACCTGATATGGCGCCGATACTATTTGCCGATGCCATTTCAAATGATTGTCCAATCAAAGTATTCAACAATGGAGATATGGAACGAGATTTTACTTATATAGATGATATAGTAGAAGGAGTCAAAAGAGTAATAGAGAAGCCTGTTGAAAGCAGAGAATTATATAAAATCTATAATATAGGAAATAACGATTCTGTAAAGTTATTAGATTTTATCAATGAGATGGAAACGAGTTTAGGAAAAGAAGCTACCAAAGAAATGTTACCAATGCAAATGGGCGATGTAAAAAGAACCTGGGCAAATGTTGATGGCTTAATCAAGGATTATAATTATAAGCCAAAGATGAAAGTAGCAGAAGGAGTCCGTCGTTTTGTACAATGGTATCAAGAATACCATGGCTAAATAGCGAGGGGTATTCTTCTAAACAAATTGTTAGCCTGAACTTGTTTAGGTTCTCATTTTAATCAAACAAGTTTACAGACTTAAATTATATAGTATTTAATGACCTATCAAGAAGTATTAGACTGGATGTTTGCTCAGTTGCCAATGTATCAGCGTCAGGGACAAGTAGCATTTAAAAAAGATCTAACTAATATCACTGCACTTTGTGATAAACTTGGTGATCCACAAAAAAAGTTTAAAATCATTCATGTGGGAGGGACTAATGGCAAGGGGTCTACGAGTCATATGGTAGCTTCTATATTGCAAGAAGCGGGGTGTAAAGTTGGTTTGTATACTTCACCACATTTAAAAAACTTTACAGAGCGTATTCGAATTAATGGAGAAGAAATTTCAAGAGAAGCTGTAATCGAGTTTATAAAAAAAAATAAAAATTTTCTAGAAAAACAAGGATTGTCTTTTTTTGAAATGACTGTTGGTATGGCGTTTGAAGAATTTGCAAATCAAAAAGTAGATGTTGCCGTTATTGAAGTTGGTTTGGGAGGAAGATTAGATTCGACAAATATTATTATACCAGAAGTTTCGGTAATAACTAATATAGGATTAGATCATACACAGTTTTTAGGAGAGACTTTACCAGAAATAGCTTTTGAAAAAGCAGGGATTATTAAAAAAGGTGTTCCTGTGGTTATTGGTGAACGTCAAAAAGAAATAGAAAACGTTTTTATTGCTAAAGCGGAAGAATGTAGCTCTTCAATTATTTTCGCTTCGGATGAAGAGCAATATTATACAACTGATTTATTGGGTGATTATCAAAAAAACAATGTAAAAACAGCAGTAAAAGCCATTCAGCAACTAAAAGGGGTTGCTATCTCTGAAGAAAATATAAAAAACGGATTATCGAAGGTGGTAAAAAACACTAATTTGAAAGGGCGTTGGCAGGTGTTACAAGAACATCCGAAAGTAATTTGTGATACTGCACATAATAAAGAAGGATTGTTTTATACATTACAACAGTTAAAAAAGGAAAAATATAAGCGGTTACATATTGTTTTAGGAGTTGTTTCAGACAAGAATTTGAGTGAGATTTTACCAATGTTTCCTAAAAATGCAAATTATTATTTTTGTAAACCAAATATTCCTCGCGGATTATCTGCAAGCGAATTACTAAAGCAAGCAAGCGTATTTAGTTTAAAAGGAGAGATGTTTGATTCTGTAAATCAAGCTTTTGAAAAATCAAAGGTAAATGCTTCAAAAGAAGATGTGATTTATGTAGGTGGAAGTACATTTGTGGTTGCAGAAATTTTATAGAAAAAAATAAAAAAAAGTTATTGTTAATTTATAAAACTGTTATATATTTGCACCCGCAATTAACAAGTAAGGGCGCGTAGCTCAGTTGGTTCAGAGCACTTGGTTTACACCCAAGGGGTCAGGGGTTCGAATCCCTTCGCGCCCACAACTCTTACAAAGGTTTAATTTCAAACGGGCGCGTAGCTCAGTTGGTTCAGAGCACTTGGTTTACACCCAAGGGGTCAGGGGTTCGAATCCCTTCGCGCCCACTGTGAAGTCTCATCTTTTTAGATGAGACTTTTTTGTTTTATAAGCTTTTGTTCATACAATTTTTTGTAGTTTTGTGGACTTAAAAAATATTTAAAGGCTACTGGTTGAATAAGAAAATAGCAATAATCGGATTAGGATATGTTGGTTTGCCATTGGCGAGGTTATTTGCTACAAAGTATTCTGTAGTTGGATTTGATATAAATAAAGATAGGATACAAAAACTAAATGAAGGTATAGATATTACTAAGGAAGTAGAATCTGGAGAATTGTTGTCTGTTTTACGAAGTAAAGGAACTGAAGGAAACGGGTTGTTTTGTACGTATGAAATAGAAGATATTAAGAGCTGTAATATTTTTATAATAACTGTTCCTACGCCTGTAGATAAGAACAATAGAGCAGTACTAACACCATTGATAAATGCTAGTAAGACTGTGGGGGGAGTATTGAAAAAAGATGATGTTGTTATTTATGAATCAACAGTGTACCCAGGGGTAACAGAGGAAGAATGTGTTCCTGTTTTAGAAAACACTTCAGGTTTAGTATTTAATAGAGACTTTTTTGCTGGGTATTCTCCAGAGCGTATTAATCCTGGTGATAAAAAAAACACCATCGAAAATATTTTAAAAGTAACATCAGGTTCAACTCCTGAGGTAGCTAAGCTTGTAAATGGGTTATATAATTCAGTTGTTACTGCAGGGACTCATTTAGTTTCTAGTATAAAAGTGGCAGAGGCTTCAAAAGTAATAGAAAACTCACAACGAGATATTAATATTGCTTTTATGAATGAGTTGGCTAAAATTTTTGGGTTTATGAATATTAATACTCAGGAAGTGTTAGAAGCGGCAGGAACTAAATGGAACTTTTTGCCGTTTAAACCTGGCTTAGTTGGTGGGCATTGTATAGGAGTTGATCCCTATTATTTGGTGCAAAAAGCAGAGGAATTAGGTTACCATCCTGGTATAATTTTAGCAGGAAGAAGGATGAATGATGGAATGGGAGAGTATGTAGCCTCTCAAGTAATTAAGTTAATGATAAGTCGTGATATCAAAATAAAGAATGCAGATATTTTAGTTTTGGGGGTTACGTTCAAAGAAAATTGTCCAGACGTTAGAAATACAAAAGTTGTTGATGTGATACGTTCGCTAAAAGAATTTGGAGCAAATGTGACAATTTATGATCCTTGGGCAAATGTTGAGGAGGTTACAAAGGAATATGAATTACAATCAAGAAAGGAATTACCAAAGGAAAAGTATGATGCGATTGTGTTAACAGTAGCTCATGATGAATATAAAGAATTAGATATTGTTTCTTTAAAAAAGAAAGAGTCGGTGATATATGATGTTAAAGGGATATTGTCAAAAGAAGTTGTAGATAAAAGTTTATAATGAAAAATTTTGCACTCATAGGGGCAGCTGGTTATATAGCACCACGTCATTTAAGAGCCATTAAAGATACGAACAATATCTTGGTAGCAGCTTTAGATAAAAATGATAGCGTAGGAATTATGGATAGTTACTTTCCTAAAGCTGATTTTTTTGTTGAGTTTGAACGTTTTGATCGTCATATTGAAAAGTTAAAGCGTCAGCAAAATATCCAATTGGATTATGTAAGTATTTGTACACCGAATTATTTACACGATTCTCATATCCGTATGGCATTACGCAGAGGAGCCGATGCAATTTGTGAAAAACCGTTGGTGTTAAATCCGTGGAATGTAGATGCCCTAGAAGCAATTGAAAAGGAGACAGGAAACAGCATCAACACCATATTACAATTACGATTGCATCCGAGCATTATCGCTTTAAAAAATAAAATTGAAAAAGAAAACAAGAAAGAAAAGTACGAAGTAGATTTAACCTATATCACTTCTCGAGGAAATTGGTATGATATTTCTTGGAAAGGTGAAGAAAGCAAATCGGGAGGAATAGCAACTAATATTGGAGTACATTTTTTTGATATGCTCTCTTGGATTTTCGGAAATGTACAAGAAAATAAAGTACACTTAAGAGAAAAACACAAAGCTTCAGGCTATTTAGAACTTGAAAAAGCAAGGGTGCGTTGGTTTTTATCGATTGATGAAACTACCTTGCCAAAAGAAATTCAAGAAAAAGGGCAACGAACCTATCGTTCTATAACTGTAAATGGTGAAGAAATTGAATTTAGTGGTGGGTTTACCGAATTGCACACAACAAGTTATCAAGGGATACTTAAAGGCAGTGGATTTGGCTTGCAAGAAGCAAGACAATCAATAGAGATTGTACATGATATAAGAAATGTAGAGTTGGTGAATAAAGGAGAGAAACATTATTTGATATAAATAAGGGATACATAAATGAAGAAAAAGAACTTAATAATTTTTGGGACGAGACCTGAGGCCATTAAGATGGCACCTTTAGTAAAGGAGTTTTTAAAAAACAGAAAAGACTTTGAGACTAAAGTTTGTGTGACGGCACAGCATCGTGAAATGTTAGATCAAGTATTGGAATTTTTTGAAATTTCACCGGATTATGATATGGATTTGATGAAACCGAATCAAAATCTATATACGCTAACATCTGATATTATTACGGGGTTAAAACCAATATTAGAGGAGTTTCAACCAGATTATGTATATGTACATGGTGATACTACGACAACCATGGCGTCTAGTATCGCTGCTTTTTATTCTGGAGCTAAGGTATGTCACGTAGAAGCAGGTTTGCGTACCCATAACAAACGTTCACCATTTCCTGAAGAAATCAATCGTCAAGTAGCAGGACGTATTTGTGATTATCATTTTGCGCCTACAGCTCAATCAAAACAAAACTTGTTGATAGAAAATGTAAAGGAAGAATATATTCTAGTAACCGGAAATACAGTGATTGATGCCTTGTTAGATAGTTCTGAAAGAGTTGTTTCTATTGAAAATAAAGAAATAGAGGGGTTAAAAGAAATGGTAGATGCTACTAAGAAAATAATTTTAGTAACAGGACATCGCCGAGAAAATCACGGACAAGGATTTATAAATATTTGTGAAGCGTTGAAAGAGATTGCTAACAAACATTCGGATGCGCAAATTATTTATCCAGTACATTTAAATCCGAATGTGCAAAAACCAGTACATGAAGTATTGTCTGGAATCGAAAATATAAAATTAATAGATCCCTTAGCATATCCGGCATTCGTATGGTTAATGAACCAAGCCTATATGATTATTACGGATTCTGGAGGGGTACAAGAAGAAGCACCAAGCCTAGGGAAGCCTGTACTAGTTATGAGAGACACGACAGAGCGACCAGAAGCGGTGGAAGCTGGAACAGTGATTTTAGTGGGGACTGATAAAAGTAAAATTATAAAGGAAACAAATAACTTATTGGTAGACACAAGCCGCTATCAATTGATGAGTGAACTTCACAATCCTTATGGAGATGGAAAAGCGTGTCAACGAATAGTTGAATTTATAAAATCAAAATAAAAATAAAAAGAAATGTCACAACCTAAAGTAGTAACCATTGGTTTAGGGTATATAGGATTACCAACTTCAGCTTTAATAGCAAACAATCAAATTCCAGTGTACGGAGTAGATATCTCTCAGCATGTAGTCGATACCATCAATGCAGGAAAAATACATATTGTTGAGCCAGATTTAGATCAAGCAGTGGCAAAAGCGGTACAAGAAGGTTATTTAAAAGCAGACACAAAAGCAGTAAGTGCAGATACCTATTTAATAGTAGTGCCGACTCCTTTTAAAGGTAAAAATGAACCAGATATATCCTATGTACAAGCGGCTACAGAAGGAATTATTCCATTGTTAAAAGAGGGAGATTTATATATCATAGAATCAACTTCTCCAGTAGGAACTACCGAAAAAATGATGGAATTGATTTTTACAGAACGTCCAGAGTTAGAAGGGAAGATTTATTTAGCATACTGCCCAGAACGCGTATTGCCTGGTAATGTGATGCACGAATTAGTACATAATGATCGTGTGATTGGAGGAGTAAATATAGCCTCTACTGAAAAAGCTTTAGCGTTTTACAAACAATTTGTAAAAGGAGAGTTACATGCTACGAATGCACGTACAGCAGAGATGTGTAAATTGACAGAAAATTCATCACGTGATGTGCAAATTGCATTTGCGAACGAATTATCTTTAATTTGTGATAAGGCGGGGATCAATGTATGGGAATTGATTAACTTAGCTAATAAACACCCTCGAGTAAATATTTTACAACCAGGTTGCGGAGTAGGAGGGCACTGTATCGCAGTAGATCCTTATTTTATAGTTTCAGACTATCCAATGGAGTCCAAGATAATAGGAACTGCAAGAGAAGTTAACAACTACAAATCTTTTTGGTGCGCTGAAAAAATTCAAAATGCAAAATTACAATTTGAGTTGCAGAACGGAAGAAAACCAAAAGTAGCTTTAATGGGTTTAGCTTTTAAACCAAATATTGACGATTTAAGAGAATCTCCTGCAAAGTATATTGTAAATAAAGTATTACAAAACGATAGTAATGGTGAATATTTTATCGTAGAACCAAATATTGAGGTGCATAGGGTATTCAAATTAACAGACTATAAAGAGGCGATAGAAAATGCAGATGTACTAGTGTTACTTGTAGCTCATGATGAGTTTAAAGAGTTGACTCTTAATAAAAATCAAATTGTATTAGATTTTTGTGGAGTGAGAGAGTAGTTATTAAAAAAGCAATGATATGAAAGGAATATTAAAAATACTAATTTTACTTCTTAAAAATTCTACTATTTTTTCTATTAAAGGTCTGAGAGAAGTTAGAAACAAAGTTTATAGAAAATTTTATAAAGCCTCGAAAATGTATGTTGCTGATCGAGTTACGATTTCTACCGCCCATTATAATAAAAAGGCTTATTTTAAATGTAATGGACAAGTAAATATTGGAACAGACGTGTATATTGATTATTCAGGAGGGGTAGAAATTTTTGACAAAGTTGCTATATCGGAAGGAGCAAAGATTTTTACACATAACCACTCAATCCATGATGGAGCCAAAGATTGGATGATAAATCCTATAAAGTTCTCCTCACTTTCAATAGGTGATTATACTTGGATTGGCGCTAATTCCATTGTTCTTCCTTCTGTAACAAAAATTGCAGAAGGAACTGTTTTAGCGGCTGGAGCAGTTTTAACTAAAGATACTGAGCCATATGGTGTTTATGCGGGAAATCCTGCTGTTAAAATAACTCACAGAAGAATTAATGAAACAGCATAAAATAGATCTTTTAATTTCTTTTTTTTTATATGGGGTAGGGTTGTTGTCGCTATTGGTATCTGATTTATATATAAGTAAAAATTTTGATGATTTTTTTATAGCTGACTGGGCTTTTATTAAATCATCGATTTTAATAATTAGCACAGTTTGTCTTATGGGATATGATACTCTTTTTATAAGGGATCAATCGTTAATTAAAAGATATTTTAAACGTTTCTGGGGACAAACAATTATTATTGCTTTTTTAGTGTCTATAATTATTTGGCTGGTAAAAGGGTTCTCTATCAATCAAGTTATAATGCTCTTTTTTGCTATTGTTGGTTTAGCCTTTCTTAACTATATCTCTTCAAGTTCTAGGGCTTGTTATAATTTATGGAAGGCACAATTTTCAATTAATTTTTGGAAGATTATATTACTTCTTTTGTTATTATTAAGCTATTTCGATCAACCCATTAATTATTATGTAGTTTCTGTTCTGATAGGGGGTGTATTATCGTTTTTTTTAAGAGGGTATTATCCAAAAGAAAGAAACATTCAAGATAAGGATTCTTTATTGTCATTAAGGGATGCAAATAAAATGGGAGCTTATTTTTTGTTAACAAATCTTACGCTTGTTTTTGCAGTAAATGGAGAACAGTTTGTAATTAACTTATACGGAGATGCCAATGTTTCAGCTCATTTGTTTACTTATTTTTCTGTTTTTACTCCTATAGCACTTAGTATTAATGGTTTTTTAGGTTTCTATTTTGGACCTAAAGTAAGACGCCAAAAAGAATTTAACTTGAAACATTATTTTAATTTTTCTAAGAAAATTCTTGTGTTCTCAATTTTAATTACAATTTTTTCAGTGATAGCAGGATATTTTTATATGATAAAATTTATGAATGTTGCAAAAGTGGAAATAGATTGGGCATTGATTTCAGTATTAGCTTTTCTTTGTATAGTCAGAGGTATATATATATCTACATCAATAGGGTTGGGGATTTTTGGCTCTAAGAGGTCTATAGGAAAATCAGCTTTAATGTTTTGGGTATTTACTATTGTTTATATATTCAGCATTTTTATAATGTTGGCTTATTTAGAAAATGAATTTGTAGTTCTCGGAATAGCAACAGCCTCATTATTAAATTGGATTGGAAGATTTTCTGTATCAAATTATTTTACAATTAAAGAACTAAAAACGATAAACGAAAATGTTTAAAAATAAAAAGAGAATGGTTTTTTTAGCTCCATTATCTGCACTTTCAAGAAGACCTAGGTTATATAAAATAGCTAATTTTTTTTATCATAATAAGCAGGAACTAGAAATACTACATATTGGGTGGGAAAGAAATAAAGGAGAAAGAGATGAAATAGACTTAAATTTTGATATTGAAAAAAGAATAATATTAAATGGTGGAGGTTATGGAGGAATTAAAGTTAAACTCTATTACTTTATATGGATTGTAAAATCATTCTTTGCTTGCTTGAAATTGAAAAAGACAGATATAGTATGGGCATTGGGCTTTGAGAGCGCTTTTCCTGCTTTACTTGCCTCTAAAATTAAGAAGTTTAATGTTATTTTTGATGATGCAGACCGTTTTTCTATGCTATTTTCTTTTCCAAAGCCTATAAAGTATTTGATAGAGTTTTTTGAAAAATTCACATCTAGAAATGTACAAAAGCATTTAATTCCTGGAATAGAAAGATATGATTTTTCTTCTGAAAAATTCCATATTCTAAAAAATATGCCTAGTAAAGTTGAAGTTGAAAAAGCTAAAAAGATTTATGGCTCAAAAGTTTGGCCAAAAGCAGACTTAATAATTAACATCAATGGCTTATTACAACAAAACAGAGGATTAGACATAGCTTTGGAATTATCAAATCGATTAAAAGAGAAAAGTGTTCATTTTTTAGTCGCAGGTCGATTAGCTTGCAATGAAGCTGAATTGTTAATTGATAATGCTAATGTAACATATTTTGGAAAAGTTTCTAATGCTGAAGCATTAGCGTCATATTTTGCTTCAGATTTAGTTCTTACTTATTTTAGACCTGACAGCATTATTAATACTTTGGCAGAATCCAATAAGTGGGGGGATGCTATTAAAATTGGAATTGGTGTAATCGTAAATTCTGAAGTTAAAACAGCTAATTACTTAAGAGAAAATAATGCATGTATTTATTATCCTTATAATGATATAAATTCTTTAGAAAATGAAATAAGTAAATTATTATTAAATAAAATTAACCTTGATTTACTTAAAGAAAATTCAAAAAAGCTTTTTGGTAAATTTGATTATTTTGAAGATCAATTAAAAGCAATAGTTTAAAAAAATGAGATATTTTATTGACCCATATATTAAATTTCCCACAGGAAAAATAAAATTCCATGTAAAAATGGCTATTATTTTTTTTTCGTTAGGCTTTTTATTTATAAACTTTTCATTATTAGAGAATTCGACTAGGCAAATGTTATCCTTTTCTATGTTTGGAACTTCAGTACTTTTTTCTTTTTTTGAGTTGTTTCCAGATATTTTAAAAAGGGGGCAAATTAAAGCTTTACTTATAGGAGGTTCCATTATATTATATACCATTTTATTTAGTTCTTTTGTTGAACCATATGGTGAATATGGAGGAAACAAATATCCTTACTTTCTGTTTGTGATTTTTATTAGTTTTATTACTACCCCCTCACTTTTGAAATATGAAAATTCAGTAGAATTGTTTAATAAACTACTTTTTTATATTTCGTTAGTATTATGTGTGTTTTCAATTTTATACGCTAACCCTAGTTTAGGGAGACGTGGAGAATTTGGTTTAAATCCAGCAATTTTAGCTAGATTATGTATGATTGCGGGAATCTATATTACCGCGGTTATGTTTTGTAAAGGAATAACTGTATTTAGAGTATTGATATTATTATTATCTTTAATAGCTGTTTTTTTTACTGCTACTAAAACACCAGTTCCCGTTTTTTTATTTTCTTTTTATTGTCTTGTGGTAAAAAAAATAAATTTAAAAACAGGGTTTAAGATGTTTTGGGGAGGAGTAGGTTTTGTTTTGTTATCATATATAGTGTTAGTAAATTTTATTCCGAGTGAATTTTCAGAACGTATTTTAGATCCCAAAAGTTTATCTACTGAAAGACAATCTGTAGAAGGTAATCGTTTTCAGTTATATCAATTGTCTTGGGATATTTTAGAAAAATCCGTTGGAGGACATGGTTTTGGTGCATTTGCTAAATTTCATGCTTTTATTGTGGCTCCTCATAATGTAATATTAGAAATTAGTATTGAACTTGGAATTTTAATAACTATATGCTTTTTGATTTGGATTTATGTGATTTTAAAAAGAATAAGAAAAATGAACATAGAGAGTGTAAATGTTTTATTTATTTGTAATTTATTTGTATATTCTCTTATTAGCTCCATGTTCGGTGGTGAATTAACACTACAAAATCTATTACTTTATTTGACAGGTTCATTTATTATACTATATGGAAAAAATTATTACATAAAATAATAATATAAATATGATATTTGTAGGGGATATAGCATTACCAAAGCGAGAGATTGTAGAAAATTCAAATTTTCCAGAATATTTTAAAAATAAAAAATGGTTTGGAAATTTAGAAGGAGCTTTAATAAACGATGATAATTACAATTTAAAAGTAGTTTATAATGATATTAATTCTGTTAAAGCATTAGTAAAGAAATTTCAGTTTAAAGGTTTTGCTTTAGCTAATAACCATATTTTTGATGTTGGAACTATAGAAGATACAAAGCTATGTTTACAAAAATTAAATATTCCTTTTTGTGGTATAGGGAATAATATAAACGAAGCAAATCAAGAAATAGTAATTGAAGAAGCAAATCAGAAAATAGTTATTATAAACTTTGGCTGGGAAGTAATACAATGTGAAGTTACTAATGGAAATTCAAAAGGGGTGAATCCATTGAGGAAAGAACATGTTATAAAAACAGTAAAAGATTTAATTAAAAAATACCCTACTTCTAAAATAATTCCTTTTATGCATTGGAGTTATGAACTGGAAGCGGAACCCCAACCATTTGAAAGAGAATTAGCTAAAAATCTTATTGATTTAGGAGTATCAGCTATTATAGGTTGTCATCCACATAGAATTGGAGGTATAGAAATTTATAAAAATAAACCTATTGTGTATAGCCTAGGAAACTGGATGTTTCAGCAAAACTTTTTTTATGGTAAAACTGTAAAGTTCCCAGATTTTTGTAGTATACAATTAGCTTTTGAGTGGGATCTTGAAGAAAATACATTAAGGTTTCATTTTTTTAAATTTGACAGAGAAAAGAATTCTGTAGTCTTTGAAAAAACAGAAGATATAAATGGGGAATTGGTAAAGTCATATACTCCCTTTGAAAATTTAAACAACCAAGAATATATAACTTGGTATAAAACTCATAGATTTCATAGAAAAAAAGGGTTGCCAATTTATTATTGGAATGATTCGACTGTAAAGATTCTGGTTAAGAATAATGTAAATAAATTACGTGATTTTTTGATACGTTTCCTTGTGAAATTAAAGTAATTAGAAGTATGAAAGATAAACTATTAAATATATATTCTAAATCTCCAGTTTGGATTCAAAATATGGTTTGCACGTTTAAAGGAAGAATAGAGAAAAAGAGCCGTTTAGGAGGAGATTTTAATAAAATTTATTCAGACTTATTGAAATCAGAATATTTTGATAAAGAAAAAATAGAACTTTACCAATATGAAAAAACAAAAGAAATATTAGAGTATTGTAATGATAATATACCTTATTATCGAGAACTATTTGAAAAAATAAATTTTGATATAAAGGATTTTAAATCATTAAAAGATTTGGAGAAAATTCCAGTTTTGACTAAAGAAATTGTAAGGAATAATTTTAAGAAATTAAAAAACCCAAACTTTGAAGGAAAAGTAGTTCACTCTCATACTTCTGGTAGTACAGGGAAGTCTTTACAATTTATCTTTACAGTAAGTGCTATTCAATATCGATGGGCTTTATGGTTTAGACATAAAAAGCGTTTTGGTATAAAACCAGAGGATTCGTATGCTACTTTTACAGGGTTGCCCGCAGTGCCTTTAAATCAGAAAAAACCACCATATTGGAGAGAGAATAGAGCGATGAAACAAACTATTTTTACAATGCATCATATTAGTAATAATACAGTTGAAAGTATTGTAAAAAGGTTGAATAAAGGAGGTTTTAAATATTATAGTGGATACCCTTCAATATTATTTTCATTAGCAAATTTAATAGATGAAAATAATTTAGAAATAACAAATTCACCTAAAGTGATTTTTACAGGAGCTGAAGCTTTATTGAAATATCAAAGAGATAAAATAAGTGAAGTTTTTGGGTGTTTAGTTACTGATCAATATGGATTTTCGGAAGGGTGCGGAAATGCTTCAAGATGTGAAGAAGATTTATTTCACGAAGACTTTGAATATGGGGTTTTAGAGTGTTATGACCCTAAAAAAAATGAAGATGGTTCAACTACAGGAACCATTTTGGCAACTGGTTTTACAAATTTAGCTATGCCTTTTATTCGTTATCAAGTTGGGGACACAGCGACTTGGGTTGATTTAGATTGCTCATGTGGAAGAAAATCTAAAACAATTAAAGAAATAAATGGTAGAAATGAAGATTTTGTAATAACACCAGAAGGAAATAAAATACTGAGATTTGATTATATATTTAAAGACACTTTATCTATAAGTGAGTCTCAAATTGTACAAAAAGAGTTAGGTAGTATAGTAATAAAAATAGTTGAAAGAAAAGGGAATAATAGAAGTGATGTAGAAAAACTTTTAAGGAAGGAAATAAAAAATAAAATAAGTAGAGGACTGAAAGTATCCTTTGAATATGTTTCTGAAATTGAAAGGAGTAATACGGGCAAATTTAGAGCTGTTAAATCCCTAATAAAATAAGTAGCATGAAACAAATCATACAATCCTTTAAAACAGGATCCACCATATTAGAAGAAGTACCAGCGCCACAGGTAAAAAGAGGAGCCGTTTTAATACAAACCACCAAGAGTTTGGTGTCGTTAGGTACAGAGCGTATGTTGGTAGAATTTGGGAAATCGAATTTAATATCCAAAGCAAAACAGCAACCTGATAAAGTAAAGCAGGTGTTGGATAAAATTAAAACCGATGGTTTAGTACCAACTTTAGAAGCGGTTTTTAATAAACTAGGAGAACCACTACCACTTGGGTATTGTAATGTAGGTAGAGTAATTGCTGTTGGTGAAGGTGTAACTGATTTTAAAGTTGGGGACAGAGTAACTTCAAATGGACAACATGCTGAATATGTGTGTGTGCCTCAAAATTTAGTAGTACATATCCCAGATAACGTAACAGATGAAGAGGCTTCTTTTACGGTAATTGGAGCTATCGGTTTACAAGGGATTCGTTTGTTAAACCCAACACTTGGAGAAACGGTTGTGGTAACAGGTTTAGGACTGATAGGTTTAATTACAGCGCAATTGTTAATAGCAAATGGATGTAGAGTAATAGGGGTAGATATAGACAGTGCTAAATTAGAATTAGCAAAACAATGGGGAGTTATTCCTTTTAACCCAATTTCTGGAGGTGATGTGGTGAAGTTTGTTGAAGAGCAAACAAATGGAGTTGGAGCAGATGGAGTAATTATTACGGCATCAGCTAAGACAAATGAAATTGTGTCTCAAGCTGCTAGAATGTCACGTAAACGTGGAAGAATTATTTTAGTAGGGGTAATTGGACTAAATTTAAGTAGAGCAGAATTCTACGAAAAAGAGTTGTCCTTCCAAGTTTCTTGTTCGTATGGTCCTGGGCGTTATGATGAAAATTATGAACAAAGAGGGCAGGATTATCCTTTACCGTTTGTAAGGTGGACAGAGAAAAGAAATTTTGAGGCAATATTACAAACCATTTCTTCAGGTAAGCTTAAGGTTAAAGAAATGATTTCTGAGGTAATACTTTTAAAGGATTATTTGAAAATTTACGGAGAAATTGGCGCAAGTAAATCAATAGCGTCTATTCTATCGTACCCAGATTATGAAGGAAAAACTCCAGTTAACGTAATCTCGTTAAACAAAAATAGTTTTGAAGGAAAAAAAGGGGTTCTAGGAATCATTGGAGCTGGAAATTTTACTAAAATGACAATGCTTCCTGCTTTTAAAAATACGGGAGCAGATTTAAAATATATTGCTAGTCAAGGAGGAGTCTCTGGAACAGCAATGGCACAAAAATACGTTATTGCAAACTCTACATCTGATTATAAGGAAATTTTAAATGATAAAGAGGTTGATTTAGTTTTAAACACAACCCGTCATAATCTACACGCTTCTATGACTGTAGAAGTTTTAAATGCAGGAAAACATGCTTTTGTAGAAAAACCTCTTGCGCTAAATGAACAAGAATTACAACAGGTAATAGAGGCATATCAGAAGAATAATAAAACTGTAACTGTTGGATTCAATAGACGTTTTTCTCCACATATTGAAAAAATAAAAAGTGTTCTTGGAAATTCTTCAATGAATGTAATTGCTACAATGAATGCTGGAGCAATTCCTGCAAATGTTTGGGTACATGATTTAAAAGTTGGAGGAGGAAGAATCATAGGAGAGGCTTGTCACTTTATTGATTTAATTACTTTCTTAACTGGAAGTAAGGTAAAGAGTATTTGTATGAACGCAATGGGAGTAAATCCTGAAGAGAATACAGATAATGCAACTATATTACTGAAATATGAAAATGGTTCCACTGGTGTGATTAATTATTTTGCAAATGGTTCTAAAGCATATTCGAAAGAAAGAGTAGAAGTTTATTCACAAGAGAGAACTATTGTAATGGATAACTTTAGAGAGACAAAAGCATACGGATTTAAAGGCTTTTCTAAATTGAAAACAAAACTAGATAAAGGGCATAAAAACCAATTTACTAAATTGATTCAAACCATTCAAAATGGTGGAGAAGCATTAATTCCTTTTGATGAAATTGTGAATACAACTCGTGCGAGTTTTGCTGCAATTGAAAGTTTAAAGCAAGGTAAGTGGATTGATTTATAGAGTTTAAAACCAATGAAATTAAAACTAGTTCTTCAATTGGTAAAAAACATGGGACTTCGATATATAAGTTATCGTGTTTATAACATTTTTGAACAAAAGTCAGGAAGATTAAAAAAGAAGCACCCAATGCATGTTTCTTTTAAAAACTTTATTTCTCTTGAAGAATGGAGAAAAACAAATTTTTCATTTTTAAATTTAAGAAATGGAACTAAGAGCCCCACGAAAGAATTAGAAGAAAAAGCTAAAAGAATTTTAACTGGAGAAATTTCTTTTTTTAGTTCAGAATGGAAAAATTTAGGATTAGAGTATGATTGGATTACAAACCCGTCAACAGGTTTTGTATATGATATTTCTAAGCATTGGTCTGAAATTCCAGATTTAGCGAAAGAAGCAGGAGATATAAAATTTGTTTGGGAAAAATCTAGATTTAACTACTTACTTACTATTTTACGTTATGACTTTCATTTTGGAAATAATAATGCAGAGTTTATTTTCTCTGAAATAGAAAGTTGGATAGATGCAAATCCAGTAAATCAAGGCCCAAATTGGCGTTGCAGTCAGGAAATTTCATTACGAATTTTTAATTGGTGCTTTGCTTTAGACTATTATAAAAATGACCCAGCGCTTACTGAAGTAAGATGGAATAAAATTCAGAATACGGTTTATTGGTCTGTTCACCATGTGTATCATCACATTAATTTTTCAAGAATAGCCGTAAGAAATAATCATGCAATTACAGAAACATTATTTTTGACATTAAGTGAATTACTGTTTCCTTTTATTTCTGAAACTAAAAAATGGGCAAGGAAAGGGAGAAGTTATTTTGAAGAAGAAATAGATTACCAAATCTATGATGATGGAACTTTTCTTCAATTTAGTATGAACTATCATCGAGTAGTAATTCAACTACTTTCTTTAGGTATTACAATTTCTAAAAAATACGAAAAATCATTTTCTGATAATGTGTATCAAAAAGCATATAAATCATTAAACTTTTTGTATCAATGTTTACAAGAAGAAAATGGGAGTTTACCCAATTATGGAGCGAATGATGGAGCGTGGTTTTTTCCTCTATCCGATACAGATTATAGGGATTACCGACCGCAATTAAACAGTCTACATAAGATAATTACAGGGGATTATTTATATAATAAAGAAAGTTTAATAGAAGATTTTTTAAATTTTAATTTAAAGTCTAAAAAAATGAAAAGTATTACAAAGGTTTACGGAGTACAATCATTTAAGATAGGAGGTTATTATGTTTGTCGTAACTTAGACAATTTTACATTTATAAGATGTGGAAATCATAAAGACAGGCCTTCACAAGCAGATAATATGCATGTAGATATTTGGGTGAAAGGTAAAAATATATTAAGAGACTCAGGTTCTTATAAATATAATACTGAAGAAAAGTATATTGAATACTTTAATGGTTCAAAAGGGCATAATTCAGTAATTGTTGACGGAAATTCTCAAATGTTAAAAGGAAGTCGATTCATTTGGTTTTATTGGACACAATGTGTTAATGCTGAATGGAGAGAAACAGAGGAAGTATATGTTTTTGAAGGAACCATTAAAGCTTTCCAGCAACTAAATTCATCAGCAAGACATTTTAGAAAAGTAGAAATTTCGAAGAAAGAAAATTTTTGGAGAGTATATGATAAAATCACAGGTTTAGATTCTCTAGAAAAAAAGCAGTTTTGGCATTATGATGAAGCAAAGATCGAATGGAGTTCAAATGCATTGAGAGAGTTAAAAGAAGAATCATTTGATTCTTCTTTTTATGGGGTAAAAGTAGAAGGAGAAGCAAAAACGTTTGTTTTTAAAAATGAAATAGAAACTGAAATCAGTTATAAAGACTAATACAAATGAAAATATTATTAATTCATCAATATTTCTTAGAAAAAGAAGATGGAGGAGGATCCAGGTTCAATGAAATGACTAAAACATGGTCTAGTCTAGGGCACTCTGTAACTGTTTTAGCAGGAATGGTTCATTACAATACAGGTAAAAAGCAAGATAGGTATAAAGGGAAATTCACATTTAAAGATAATCAATTTTATGACGATGTAGATGTAATTAGATGTCATGTGTCTGAAAGTTATAATGTAAATTTCTTTGGAAGATTATGGGCGTACTTCTCTTTTGTCTTTTCAAGTATTTATGCTGGATTATTTAAAACAAAAGGGAAGTATGATATTATCTTAGTAACATCACCTCCATTATTTGTTGGAATTACGGCTTATGTGCTTTCGTTCTTCAAAAGAGTTTCTTTTGTTTTTGAAATCAGAGATTTATGGCCTGAATCAGCTATAGATACTGGAGTTTTGAAAAACAAGCAAATTATAAGTTTCGCATACTGGTTTGAGAAGTTTATTTATAAAAAATCTAAGCTAATAAACGTTTTAACTCCTGCGTTTAGAGATAAATTAATAAAGGATAAAAATATTCCTTCTAAAAAAATTATATTTATACCTAATGCAGCAGATTTTACTTTGGCAGAGAAAATACAAGAAAATTTAGATGCAAAAGAATTTAAAAAAGAACTTGGTTTAGAAGGCAAGTTTGTAATTACGTACGTTGGAGCGCATGGAATTGCTAACCACCTTATTCAACTGGTAGATGCAGCTGAAAATTTAACGGATACTAGTGTGGTATTTCAGCTAATAGGAGATGGAATGTGTAAGGTGGACTTACAAAATAAAGTAGCTAAGAGAAATTTAAAAAATATAATCTTTAGAGATCCTGTATCTAAAAAAGAAGTATTTAAATATATTCTAGCATCTGATATGGGAGCGTCAGTGTTAAAAAAAGCAGATACTTTTAAAACTATCTACTCCAATAAAACATTTGACTATATGTCATGCAAGAAACCAATTTTATTAGCAATAGATGGTGTTTCTAGAGATTTAGTAAACGATGCTAAATGTGGTATATATGTTGAACCAGAAAATATTCAAGAAATAACCAACGGGATAAGAAGAGTGTTAACTTTATCTGAAAATGAACTAGAACAAATGGGAGAGTCTGGTTATAACTATGCAAAAAAGTATTTTGACAGGGATAAATTAGCAAAAGAATATATTAGTGAAATAAAACAAGTATTAAAATAATGTATAAAGGTTTTATTAAACAATTTTTAGATTTTATAATATCCTTTTTAGGTTTTATCATTTTATCACCAGTTTTTCTAATAGTCACAATTGGATTATTGTTTGCAAATCAAGGAAAACCTTTTTTCTTTCAAAAGCGCCCAGGAAAAAATGAGCGAATTTTTAAGGTCATAAAGTTTAAGACGATGAACGATAAAAAAGATGTTCAAGGAAATTTATTATCAGATGCAGATAGACTAACAACTATAGGTAAGTTCGTAAGGAAAACTTCTTTGGATGAAATCCCTCAGTTACTAAATGTACTAAAAGGAGATATGAGTTTAATAGGACCACGACCTTTATTACCTGAGTATTTACCATTGTATAACGAGGAGCAAAAAAAACGACATAATGTTCGTCCCGGTATTACGGGATGGGCACAAGTGAATGGACGAAATGCGATCAGTTGGCAGAATAAATTTAACTACGATGTTTGGTATGTGGAAAATTTAAGTTTTGTATTAGATGTAAAAATTTTCTTTTTAACTTTTTTAAAAGTATTCAAATCAGAAGGAATTAATCAAAAAGGTCAGGCTACAATGCAAGCTTTTAATGGGCAAAATTAATTTAATGAAAATGAAAAATATAGCAATTTTTGGTGGTGGAGGTTTTGGAAGAGAGGTAAAAACAATTATAGATAAAATCAATAAAGTTAATCCTAATACATACAATTTTATCGGATTTTATGATGATGGGATAGAGAAAGGGGAAATAGTTAATGGTTATCCTGTTTTAGGTGGTCTTGAAGATGTTAATAATTATAAAGAGGAGCTAAATTTGGTTATTTCAATTGGAGATCCTAAGATTAAAACCAGTATTCTTAATAAAATTTCAAATCCGAAGATAAATTATCCTTGTATTATACATCCAAATACGTCAATTTCAAACGATGATGTAGTTATAGGAAATGGATGTATTATTTGTGAAGGAACAATAATAACTTGTAATATAAAAATTGGAAATTTTGTTATTTTGAATTTGTCGTGTACAGTAGGGCATGATACTGTTATAGAGGATTATTGTGCTTTTATGCCTTCGGTTAATATTTCAGGAGAAGTGATAATTAAAAAAGGTGTTTATGTGGGTACAGGTGCAAAGATTATCAATTTATTAGAGATTGGGGAAAACACCATTGTTGGTGCAGGTGCTGTTGTTTCAAAATCATTACCAGCCAAATGTACAGCGGTAGGAATTCCTGCAAAACCAATTAAATTTCATGAATAATATGAATAAAGAAAAAATATGGTTATCCTCACCACACATGGGAGGAGGAGAACAAAAGTATGTTCAAGAAGCGTTTGATACCAATTGGGTAGCACCTTTAGGGCCTAACGTGAATGGTTTTGAGAAAGATTTAGAGGAGTATGTAGGAGAAAACTCAAAAGTTGCTTGTTTAGCTTCTGGAACTTCAGCCCTACATTTAGCATTGATTTTAGCGGGAGTAAGCAATGGAGATGAGGTTTTGTGTCAAAGCATGACATTTTCCGCTTCTGCAAATCCAATAACTTACCAAGAAGCGATACCTGTTTTTGTAGATAGTGAAAAGGATACATGGAATATATGTCCAAAAGCATTAGAAGAAGCTATTGAAGGAGGTATTGCTAAAGATAAAAAACCAAAAGCAATCATTGTAGTGCATTTATACGGAATGCCTGCTAAAATGGATGAAATTGTAGCGCTTTCTAAAAAATACGATATAGCCTTAATTGAAGATGCCGCTGAAGCGCTTGGATCAACCTATAAAGGACAAAAATGTGGTACGTTTGGCGATTTCGGAATTTTATCATTCAACGGAAATAAAATAATAACGACTTCTGGTGGAGGTGCTCTGGTATGTAAGAATGAAGAAGATAAACAAAAAGCCATCTTTTTAGCAACCCAAGCACGTGATAATGCACCTCATTACCAACATTCACATATAGGATATAACTATCGTATGAGTAATATTGTGGCAGGTATTGGTCGTGGTCAAATGGAAGTGCTAGATAAGCATGTTGATCTTAGAAGAGCTAATAATCAATTTTATCAAGAGTTATTCAAAGATGTAAATGGTGTTGCGGTATTAACAGAACCAACATCAGAATATTTTTCAAATCATTGGTTAAGTGCTGTAGTAATAGAAGAAAGTAAAACAGGTTTTTCAAGAGAAGACCTACGTTTAGCTTTAGAAAAAGAAAATATAGAGTCTCGTCCCTTATGGAAACCCATGCATTTACAACCTGTTTTTAAAGATTGTAAGTATTACGGAACGAATGTCTCAGAAAAATTATTTGAAAACGGATTATGTTTACCTTCAGGATCTAATTTAACGGGTGAGGGTAGAGAGCGAATTCAAGAAGCGATTCAAAAACTAATAAAATAGAAAATAAAGCTCAGGTTTTTCCTGAGCTTTATTTTTTCTATAAATTAGCATACTCGTAATAACATTTAATAAATGAAAGGAATCATACTAGCAGGCGGATCAGGAACACGTTTATATCCGATTACTAAAGGAGTATCAAAACAGTTACTTCCAGTGTATGATAAACCAATGATTTATTATCCGTTATCCGTACTAATGCTAGCAGGTATTAAAGAAATTTTAATTATTTCTACTCCTGATGACTTACCAAGTTTTCGAAAGTTATTGGGAGATGGTAATGACTTGGGGATTCATTTAAGTTATGCCGAACAACCTTCTCCGGACGGATTAGCACAAGCATTCATCATTGGAGAAGAATTCATTGGAAGTGATGATGTATGTTTGATTTTGGGAGATAATATTTTTTATGGTCACGGATTACCAGAAATGCTCCAGTCAGCTATTCATAATGTTGAAAAAGAGAATAAAGCTACTGTTTTTGGCTATAATGTAAAAGACCCAGAACGTTATGGAGTGGTGGACTTTGATGCGAATGTGAATGCAATTTCTATCATAGAAAAACCCAAAGAACCGAAATCTAATTATGCTGTGGTTGGACTCTATTTTTACCCAAATAATGTGATTCAAGTGGCAAAAAATGTAAAACTATCAAAAAGAGGAGAGTTAGAAATCACATCTGTAAATCAACATTATTTAGAAAGCGAACAGTTAAAGGTTGAGTTAATGGGACGTGGCTATGCATGGTTAGATACCGGAACACATGATTCTTTATTAGAAGCCAGTCAGTTTATTGAAACAATAGAAAAACGTCAAGGGTTAAAGGTGGCTTGTATAGAGGAAATAGCTCTGTACATGGGCTATATTAATAAAGAACAAGTAAAAAAGTTAGCTGAACCTTTAAGAAAAAATAGCTACGGACAATACTTGTTAAATTTAGTAAAAGAATAGTAATGATTTTTACGAAAACAGAAATTCCAGAGGTTGTAATTATTGAACCGAAAGTTTTTGGAGATCAAAGAGGATATTTCTTTGAATCGTTCAATCAAAAGGAATTTGAAGAACATATCGGACAGATACATTTTGTGCAGGATAACGAATCGAAATCCACTTTTGGAGCATTAAGAGGATTACACTTCCAAAAGCCACCTTTTGCACAAGCTAAGTTAGTCCGATGTATTCAAGGAAAAGTATTAGATGTAGTAGTGGATGTCCGAAAAGATTCACCAAGCTATGGTAAGTATATTGCCGTAGAATTATCAGAAGAAAATAAAAAACAATTATTCATTCCAAGAGGTTTTGCACATGGATTTGTAACCTTATCTAAAGAAGCCATTTTTGCATATAAGGTGGATAACTGGTATGCTCCTGAATATGACTCAGGAATTATATGGAATGATACTAATTTAAATATTGACTGGAAAATTGATGCTAACGACGTGATACTTTCTTCAAAAGACGCACAGCTTTCTACTTTTAAAGACTTAGAAACTCCATTTATTTATTAGTAACTTTGAGGAGTTTATATTGAAACTTTCATGAGGAATATATTAATTACAGGAGGAGCAGGATTTATAGGGTCTCATGTAGTACGCTTATTTGTTAATAAGTACCCAGACTATAATATCATAAATTTAGATGCTTTAACCTATGCAGGGAATTTAGAAAACCTAAAAGATATTGAAGGGAAGTCTAACTATACTTTTATCAAGGCTGATATTTGTGATTACAAAACTATAAATTCGATTTTCTCAAAATATAAAATAGATGGAGTGATTCATTTGGCTGCAGAGTCACATGTAGACCGATCGATAAAAGACCCTTTTTCTTTTGCTAAAACTAACGTAATGGGAACCTTATGCTTATTACAAGCTGCCCAAAACTACTGGGAAGGTGATTTTAACAACAAGTTGTTTTATCATATATCCACAGATGAGGTATATGGTTCTTTAGAAGAAGAAGGTTTTTTTACAGAAACAACATCGTATGACCCTCATTCACCATATTCAGCTTCTAAAGCTTCTTCAGATCATTTTGTAAGAGCGTTTCATGACACCTATAGTTTACCAATTGTTATTTCAAATTGTTCTAACAATTATGGGGCAAATCAATTTCCTGAAAAATTAATTCCGCTTTTTATCAATAATATTTGTAATAATAAACCTCTGCCTGTATATGGAAAAGGGGAGAATGTTAGAGACTGGCTGTACGTAGAAGATCATGCGAAAGCAATAGAAATTATTTTTCATAAAGGGAAATTAGGAGATACTTATAATATTGGAGGTTTTAATGAATGGAAAAACATCGATTTGATAAAAATCTTGATAAAAACTGTAGATAAGTTGTTAGGTAGAAAAGAAGGAGCTTCAGAGAAACTAATTACTTATGTGAAAGATAGGGCAGGGCATGATTACCGATATGCAATTGATTCTTCCAAGTTAAAAAATGAATTAGGTTGGGAACCTTCTTTGCAGTTTGAAGAAGGAATAGAGCAAACAGTTCAATGGTACTTAGAGAATGAAGAATGGGTGAAAAACGTAACCAGCGGAGAGTATCAAAAATATTATAAAGAAATGTATGAATAATAAAAAAGCCAAAACTTAAGTTTTGGCTTTTTTTATTATATTGTCCCGTCCTATAATAAGTTGACACAAAATCGACTTATTATGAGAGGTCTATCTTAGTCTACTCAAACTTAAATCTCCATTGTATTTAACAATAAATAAACCTTGGTTTCCGCTACTTCCAAACGTTTTTTTATGATAATCAAATTTATTCTCAACACGTAAAGATACCCCTTTTTTAAAGGTGTCCGTAAGCTTATCTCCTGAAGCTAAACGCATTAAAACATCGTATGTAATATCAAAGCCTTTGATAGCATAATCAGAAGGAATGGTGTTGTTTTTTTGTAAGTATTTATTATTAAAAGCTTTAGTATCTATAGCTTCTTCATCTGTGTAAGTGTTTGAAACATAAGTAAAGTTAACACTAGCCAGTTTGTTATTATCAATTCTATCATAAGCGGAGCCTTTTTCTAAAGTAAATACTTGTACTTTAACTTCATCAGGGATGCCAATCATACTATTAAGAGCATCAGCTACAACAACATTATCATCAGAAGTAATAATAACCCAATTATGTCTTTTTGAAGACATTTTAGATGTAAAGCGGGCTCTTTTTATATAGCCTTTTTCAGGTTTTAAAACATGTATAGTGTTTATACTATCATGTTTCTTTAGCTCAGAAATAATTTTAGAAACTTTTGCGTTTGTGTCTTTTCTTTCATCACTTACAATAAAAATTTCTTGATCTTTATAACTGTCTTTTAAATAAGAAGCTAAATAACCCGCATAATTCTCTTTTTCAGGAGAAGTTTTAACTAATTTAGATGAAGTGAATTTACTTTGTTTACTAGAGTAATGAGGGAAAACAACAGGAGCATTCACATCACGAGCAACAACTTCAGCTTTATCAGAGTAAAAAGGTCCTATAATAACATCAGTATTTTCCAGTTTTTTATCTTTTAATATGGTCGCAATATTTTTTCCTCTATTTCCTGTATCAAAAATATTTACATTTACTAGCACTCCTTGTTTTTTAATAGAGTCGATAGCCACTTCTGCTCCCATGTAAAAATCAGTAACCATATTTGCTAGTTGATTTCCTTCAAAAATATCTTTACTCGATTTAGAGCTATATTCATTTGCTTTAAAAGGAAGCAAGATAGCAAGGTTTATAGAGGTGTCTACTTCAATAGAATCTTTATAAAAAGTATAATTTTCTTTTTTACTTACCTCCTCTATAGGTTTAATTTTTAATAATTGACCTATAGATAATTTATTATCAGCTAAATCTGGATACTCAGGATTTAATCGTAATAAATCTTCTTTCGTAACATTATAAAAACGAGTTAAACTATACATCGTTTCTTTACTCTTAACAGTGTGAGTTAAGAACTTTTCTAAAACTTCATCTTTATTAATTGTAACTGTTTTTTCTATAGCCTTAACTTTTAATACCTGACCAATACTTAGATTATTACTCTGAATATTTGTGTATTCAGGATTAAATTTAATTAAATCCTCTTTTGTTATATCATATTGTTTTGTAATACGATATACAGTTTCTCCTTTTTGTACTTCATGAGTTTCATATTCAACAACTGTTTGTTGAAAAACAGTACCATCTTCTTGATTTTCAGGAGCCGTTTCTTCGTTATTATTAGTGTCGGTAGTATTTACTTCTTCTTCAGGCGAAGTAGTAGTAGATGAAGAAGTACTCTTTTTAATTTTAGGGTTTGGTATTACAATTACCGTGTTAGCATCTGGACGTCTTCCAATATCAGGATTTAAACGTAATAAATCTTTCGTTTTCATATCCAAGCGATCAGCAACGTCTCGCATCGTTTCTCCTTCTTGGATTTTGTACGATACATAACGTTTTTGTTGACCGCAAGAAACGGTAAAAGTTAAAATACAAACTAATAGTAAAAACTGTAATTTCTTCATCTACTCTTTTTTTATATTAATGATGGACTTTTATTCCCATTCAATTGTTGCTGGTGGCTTAGAGCTAATATCATATACAACTCTATTCACACCTTTTACATTATTAATTATTTTATTTGATGTTTTTTGTAAAAACTCATAAGGTAAATTAACCCAGTCTGCAGTCATACCATCAGTACTTTCTACAGCTCGTAAAGCTACTACTTTTTCGTAAGTTCTTTCATCACCCATAACTCCAACAGAATTTACTGGTAATAAAATAGCGCCTGCTTGCCATACTTTATCATATAATCCGCTTTCTTTTAATCCGTTGATGAATACTGCATCTACTTCTTGTAAAATACGAACCTTTTCAGCTGTAATATCTCCTAATATTCTAATAGCCAAACCAGGACCAGGGAATGGGTGACGACCTAATAACTCTCTATCTATTCCCATAGAGGCTCCTACACGACGTACTTCATCTTTAAAAATCATACGTAAAGGTTCTACTATTTTTAGTTTCATGAAATCAGGTAATCCACCTACATTATGATGACTTTTAATGGTTGCTGATGGTCCTCCATTTACAGAAACTGATTCAATCACATCTGGATAAATAGTTCCTTGGGCTAACCATTTAGCATCTTCTATTTGGTGTGCTTCATCATCAAAAACATCAATAAAAACTTTACCAATAGCTTTACGTTTTGCTTCTGGGTCGCTTAACCCAGCAAGTTCGTCCAAAAAACGTGCCGAAGCATCAACTCCTTTAACGTTTAATCCCATGCCTTCGTATTGCTTTAATACGTCGGTAAACTCATTTTTACGTAACAATCCGTTGTTAACAAAAATACAGTGTAAGTTGCTTCCAATTGCTTTATGTAATAATACTGCAGCCACGGTAGAATCTACTCCTCCTGATAAGCCTAAAACAACTTTATCATTGCCTACTTTTGCTTTTAATTCAGCTACTGTTTCATCAACGAATGAATCTGGTGTCCATGTTTGAGCTACCCCAGCTATATTAACTAAAAAGTTTTGTAATAATTGTTTACCATCTGTAGAATGATATACTTCTGGGTGAAATTGAATAGCATAGGTAGTTTCTCCATCAATTCTGTATGCTGCATTTTCTACATCATGAGTGCTTGCTAATAATTTTCCGCCAGTTGGTAATTCTTTAATCGTGTCTGAATGGCTCATCCAAACTTGGCTTCCTTCAGAAATACCTTTAAAGAATTCTTCTCCTTCTTTGATAAAAGATAAATTAGCTCTTCCGTATTCGCGAGTGTTAGAAGGTGCTACTAAACCACCAGAAAAATGAGCTAAGTATTGAGCTCCATAACAAACTGCTAATAAGGGTTTTTTACCTCTAATCTCAGATAAATCTGGATGTGGAGCTTCTTCAGAACGAACCGAAGATGGGCTTCCTGAAAGAATTACAGCTTTAAAATCGTTTAAGTTTTGTGGTATTTTGTTGTAAGGGTGAATTTCACAATAAATGTTTAATTCTCTTACGCGGCGCGCAATTAACTGCGTGTATTGCGATCCGAAATCTAATATAAGTACGTTGTGTTGTTGCATGCGCAAAAATAGTACTTACATTTTATATTTGCGAGAATATTCAGCAAGAAATTAATGAGTTTTAAAAACAATTAAAACTTATAAACGATAGCGTTAATATTCATACCTGCACCTACAGAAGCTAAAATAATAACATCGCCCTTTTTTACTTCCTGATTTTCTATGTTTCCTTTTAAAACTAAATCGAGTAGAGTAGGTACGGTTGCTACAGAACTATTTCCTAATTTATGAATACTCATCGGCATTATGTCTTTAGGAACTGGTTTTTTATATAAGCGATAAAAACGTTTAATAATGGCTTCATCCATTTTTTCATTAGCTTGATGAATGAATATTTTTTTAACATTATCGATGTCTACGCCACTTTTATCTAAAGCAGTTTGCATTGCTTTAGGTACATTATTTAATGCGAACTCATAAATTTTTCGTCCGTGCATTTTAATATAACGAATATCGTTGTCCTTGTTTTTGTCATTAGAATTCCCGAAAAATAAATAATAGGCTTCTTCTTTAGTAAAAGTTTGTGATGCATGGCTAAGAATACCACTATCGTTATTATTTGAAGCTTCAACAATGCAAGCACCAGCACCATCGCTATAAATCATAGAATCACGATCGTTTATATCTACAACTCTCGATAAAGTTTCTCCTCCAATAACCAAACATTTTTTAGCAATTCCCGCTTTGATAAAAGCTTGTGCTTGAATGACTCCTTCAATCCAACCGGGACAACCAAATAAAATATCGTATGCTACACAATTTGGGTTCTCAATCTGCAATAAATATTTTACCCGAGTAGCTAAACTAGGAAGAATATCACTTTGAATAGCGTCTGTTTTAACATCTCCAAAATTATGAGCAAAAATAATATAGTCTAATTCTTCAGGATTAATATTTGCATCTTCAATTGCTTTTTTTGCTGCAAAAAAGCCAAGGTCTGAAGCTTTATATTCAGGTTTAGCATAACGACGTTCTTCGATACCCGTTATCGATTTAAATTTTTCAATAATTACAGAGTTTGAATTATCAAAGGAAGTTCCATCAGCATTCAAAAAGAAGTTGTCATTAAACTTACTATTCTCTTTTTTGATTGATGGTATAAAGGCTCCTGTTCCTGTAATTACTGATAGTTTCATTAGGTTCGTTGATTTTTTAATGTTGGGTAATTACAAATAAAGCATTTTTATTGACGATTACCTCTTTATATACAGCCATTTTTTTAAAATTATGATATTCTTAAAAAAAGAAGATTGTGTTGTTTTTTTTACAAAAAACAAAAGTGTTTATTTGTAATTTTAATGTTTCGTCTGTTATAAATAGGAACTATCAAAAGAAAAAGGTAATAGAGAAAGAAGAGATTCTGTTTTTACAATTTTACCAACTTCACCCATAAAAATAATTTCAATAGGTTGCTGTTGATTGATTTCGTATTCTGATAATGTTTGACGACATGCACCACAAGGACCAACAGGTTTGTTAACAGTTGAATTTTCTGAAGCTGCAGTTATTGCTATTTTTTTTACATTCATATTAGGGAATTCAGATCCAGCCTTCCAAATAGCAACACGTTCTGCACACATGCCAGAAGGGTAAGCAGCACTTTCTTGATTATTTCCTAAAATAACTTCCCCGTTATCAAGTAATATAGCTGCTCCTACATTAAACTTGGAATATGGGGCGTATGCTTTTTTTCTTGCTTTTACTGCTTCTTTAATTAAAAAAGCATCTTCAGTTGATAATTGTGAAATATTATCAAATAAAGTAGCAGAAGTGGTTATGTCAATTTTCTTCATAGTAAATAAATTAGTCAAAAAAAGCAGTCGAGTAGACTGCTTTTGTATTCTGATACGAATTTATAAAAAAAAATCTTGTTTTTTAATAAACTTCATACAGTTCTCCTAAATCAAATGATAAAGAAAAACGTAATGTGTTTTCTAGTGGGTTATTAACTGCTGCCGTATTTACTAAATATGATAAATCTAAAGTAAAAGCTCTTGCGGTAAACCCTGTGCCTAAGGTTAAGAATTGACGTTGTCCTTTTTCTTCACTTTCATGAAAATAACCAGCTCTTAGAGCAAAGGCATTGTTATATAAATACTCAGCACCTAAAGCCCAAGTAGTTTCTTGTAATTCTTCACTAAAACTTCTGTCTCCTAAAGAAGTAAACATTCCTTCAAACCAACCTCTCTCTGAGTTAGGACTTGATGGAACTAATAGTTTTGTGAATTCTAAGTTAAGTCCAAAAATATTTGAATCATCAAAGATGAAATCAAAACCACCACCAATTTTAGCATTAGTAGGAATAAAGTTAGGAACTCCAGGGCTATACTCAACTTTTGGTCCTATGTTGGCTATATTAAAACCTAATCGGTAACGTCCGTTAAAGCTTCCAAAGTTTTCCTCTTTAGATTGGTAATATCCAGAAACATCAACAGCAAAAGAATTAACGGCATCTAAGTTAGAGTCATTACTTCTTATTTTGTAATTAGAATGGATATACTTTAAACCAATTCCCATAGAAAAAGTTTCACTTAACTTTAATGAATAAATACCTGTAATGGCTAATTCATTAGGGTTTTCTGTTCCGTTAGAAACACCACTGTCATTAGTTAAAGCGACTTCTCCTAGAGAAAAATACTTTAAATCAACTCCCCAAGCTGATTTTTCACTATACCTATTAACATAAGAACCTCCACCAACGAAAATATCATCGGTTAAGTTTCTAAGCCAAGGAGTATAGTTAAGTCCTATGCTTATTCTGTTTTGATTAAATGCGGTTTTTGCAGGGTTGTGAAAGATAGAAAAGGCATCTGAAGATGTAGCAACTCCAATATCTCCCATACCACCAGCACGAGCATCAGGTGTAATCAATAAAAAAGGCATTGCCGTGGTATTTATTGATGTTTGGGCTTGCGCTTTATTTTGAAGGGTAAAGCACACAAAAAATAATACGATTGATAATTTTTTCATGTAAAATTTGATTAATTGTTTAGCAAATATATAATTTTTCTTGGGGGAGTTTAAAACTAATAGCTTTTTTTAAACTTCTTGTAATACCAAACTTAAAAGTTTATTTACTAGTTTAATAAGGTAACGATATTACTAAGATTATATTATATATTCCATTAGAATTAAAAAGCAGATTATTTTTTTACCACTAAAATATTAAAATTTAATAGCCTATATTTTAATCTTTTTCTTAGATTCGTAATAATAAAGTATAAAAACTGTCGTTTGTAATCTTGCATAGACAAGGTTACTAAAAGTGAATTTATAGATAAATTAGTTGTAAGAAATTAGAAATATTGTAAATTGCGACACCCTTAAAAAACAGTTAAAAATACATGAAAAGTACGTTGAAATTATTTAGTTTATTAGCGATCACTGGTTTATTAGTTACTTCTTGTAAGAGTAATGGAGGTGGGTCGAGTAAGTCTTCATTAACTGGTTGGAACTTTAATGACCCTAATTACGGAGGTTATTTGAAGGGAGAATACAAAGAAGGAAAAAATGTCCCACCAGGAATGGTACATATTGAAGGAGGTACCTTTACTATGGGATTAGTACAGGATGATGTTATGTTTGATTGGAATACAACTCCTCAAAAAATGCACGTTCGTACTTTTTATATGGACGAAACTGAGGTAACCAATGCAGAATATGGATTGTTTATGCAGTATACCAAAGATGTATTTCCACCAGAAGATCCGCAGTTTAAAAATATTTATCCTTCAGTTTTACCAGACACATTAGTTTGGAGAAAAGGATTAGGTAATACTAACCTGTTATCAGAAAGTTATTTAAGACACCCGTCTTATGCAGAATACCCTGTGGTTGGAGTTAGCTGGATACAAGCTAATAAATACTGTAAATGGCGTACTAATGCTGTTAACTTAAAGATATTAATGGATAAAGGAGTTATTAAAAATGTTTTTAAAGAAGACTCAGTAAGTTTTAAAGGTGAAAACAATTTTGATACAGATACTTATTTAACAGATCCGTATGCTATTTTTGATGGAGATTCTACTATTTATAAAAAAGGGATTCCAGTGCCAAGAGCAAAAGGAGAGCCTAAACCAGCAAAAGGGACTTTTACAGGAAGACAAGTAACTTCTTCTGATGGTATTTTATCTCAGAAATTTAGATTACCAACAGAGGTAGAATGGGAATATGCTGCAAAAGCTATTTTTGAAAACCGTGAGTATAATAATATTAGAGGTAGAAAAAAGTATGCTTGGAGTGGGAAATATACTCGTGATAGAGATAAGAGAAGAAGAGGAGACCAGTTAGCAAACTTTAAGCAAGGAAAAGGAGACTATAGTGGTATTGCAGGATGGAGTAGTGATGGATCAGATATTCCTAATGCTGTAAGAAGTTATCCTCCTAATGCCTTTGGATTATATGATATGTCTGGTAATGTATCTGAATGGGTTGAAGATGTATATAGACCAATTATCGACTCAGAAGCAAATGACTTTAACTACTTTAGAGGTAATATCTTTACAAAAAAATTAATCAACGAGGAAGGTAAAGTTGTTATTGTAGGTGATGGAGAAGTACAATATGATACTTTAGAGAATGGTAGAATTGTACCTAAAGATTTACCAGGAAGTGTTAAGTATATTCCAATTACTAAAGAAGATACTTACATGAGAAGAAACTATAATTTAGCAAACAATTCAAGTTTAGGTGATGGAGATCAAGCTTCTTCTAAGTTTTATGGATTAGATAAAGATCAGTTAGATCGTACTACAAGAATGTATAACTCTCCACAAAAACCTGAAGCAGAAATTGATACTTTAGGAAACGTTATAAATAACTACAAGTATGATGATAAGAGAAGAACTACATTAATTAGTGATCAATCTAGAGTTTACAAAGGTGGTTCTTGGGCTGATAGAGAATACTGGTTAGATCCAGCACAAAGAAGATATTTCCCAGAATATATGGCAACAAATTATATCGGATTTAGATGTGCTACAGATAAAATGGGACCAATGGTATTGAACAAAAGAAAAAAAGCAGTACCAGATAAAGTTAAATAATTATTATTTTAATAATATAAAGGAACCTCATTGAATCTCAATGAGGTTCTTTATTTTTACAATATGAAGATAGAAGGTTTATATGAACTGTATGTTACTCATGGCTTAGTAGATACAGATACTAGAAATATTAGAAAAAATACACTTTTTTTTGCTTTAAAAGGAGAGAATTTTAATGGAAATAAGTTTGCTGAAGAAGCGATAACTAAAGGAGCTAGTTTTGCAATTATTGATGAAGCTGAGTATAAAACATCTGATAGAATAATTTTAGTAGATGATGTTTTAGGTGCACTTCAAGAGCTTGCAAATTATCATAGAAATCAGTTACAAGTTCCAATAATTGCTCTAACAGGAAGTAATGGAAAAACTACGACAAAAGAGCTAATAAATGCTGTTCTTTCAACGAAGTATAAAACAACAGCTACCAAAGGGAACCTAAATAATCATATTGGTGTACCATTGACTTTATTGTCAATGAATAAAAGCACAGAGATTGGTATTGTAGAAATGGGGGCAAATCATGCAAAAGAAATTGAGTTTTTATCAGAAATAGCAAATCCTGATTACGGATATATAACAAACTTTGGAAGTGCACATTTAGAGGGGTTTGGTTCTTTAGATGGAGTGGTGAAAGCTAAGTCTGAATTGTATGATTTTCTCAAGGCACACAATAAAAAAGTATTTGTGAACCCTAATGATGAAAAGCAAGTAGCTAGAACTAATGGTATAGAGACAATTACTTTTGAAAAAAGTATAAAATTTACAGAGGCAAATCCATTTGTAAGGCTGTCTTATAAAAATACAGATGTTTTAAGTAACTTAATAGGAGCTTATAATTTTGCTAATATATCAGCTGCAATAACTATTGGAAACTACTTTAACGTATCATTAGAGCAAATAAAAAATGCTATTGAGAATTACGTTCCTTCTAATAATAGATCTCAAGTAATAAATACTGATACTAATAGAGTAATTCTAGATGCATATAATGCCAACCCTACAAGTATGAAAGCAGCTTTAGAGAGTTTTAGTAAATTAAATGCTAGTCATAAAACAATAATTTTAGGAGATATGTTTGAGCTAGGAATATATAGTTCAAAAGAGCATCAAAGTATAGTTAGAGAAGTTGAAAAAAATGATTTTGATGTTGTTTTTTTGATAGGAGAAAACTTCTATAATACTATTTCTAGGACTAATAAAATAATCAAATTTAGGTCTTTTAATGATTTAGAAGAGTATTTACAAAATAACTCAATAACAGATAGTACTCTTTTAGTGAAAGGGTCGAGAGGAATGGCTCTTGAAAGAGTTGTAGAGCTTTGTTAAAATGAATTGTTTCTATGAAAGTCAACCAAATTATCAATAGGACGTTGAATTACATCAGTAACAGATAGCTTATTTTTTGATGCAACTTTTTCTAATATGTCTTTAAAGTAATAAGCTATAGAGCCAATAAAATAAATCGGGGTTTGACTATCTTTTTCAAAAGGAAGAATACGATACTTGAAAAATTCTTGAACCCCTTTTTTAATCATTCTTCTAATATACTTGTCATCTTTATACTCAAGCATAAATTTAGCAAATGAAGCTAAATACATATTGGGGTAAGGCTTCCTATACAAATTCATTTTTACAATATCAATGTCAAGGTCGAAAGAAGTTTTAAATGCCGAAGCTATTCTTTTTGGCATTTTCTTGTAGTAAAAATCACGTAATAATTGTCTACCAAAATAATTTCCGCTAGCTTCATCCATAACAGTATAACCTAATGAGGGGGCGGTTGTAGTCATGCTTTTACCATTATAATAACAACTGTTAGATCCTGTTCCTAAAATACAGACAATCCCAGGTTTATTGCCAGTACTAGCATAAACAGCAGCTAAAGTATCTTCAGAAACAAACACTTCGGCTTTTTTAAAGACAGATTTTAGAACATTTTGCAAGTTTTTAGCAGTTTTTGCACTCCCACAACCAGCACCATAGAAATGAACTTGGAGCGTGTCGTCTTGTACTTTCAATAAATCGTAAGCATGATTGATTGTACTTAGCATTTGTTGTTTTGTTAAAACCGAAGGGTTTAAGCCTAGAGTAGTAGTTCTAAAAACTTCTTTCTTTGTGTTGTCAAGAGCAATCCAATCGGCTTTTGTAGAGCCTCCATCGGCAATTAAGATCATTTAGTACTTTTTTGAGTCAAATATATATCATCAAAATTAAATGACAATTATTTAATTTTAAAAAATAAAAAGGAATGAAATTTGTTGTAGTATAGTAAGTTTATTATTTTAAATTTGCAAATAAATAGATATTTTACCTTAGTATGTTGTTTTTAAAAAAAAAAGAAATCCCCTTGCAAGATGTTTTCCCAGAAGGGTTTGTTGACATTCATTCACACTTATTACCAGGAATAGATGATGGGGCAAAGGATATTGAAAACTCAATCTCACTAATCTCTAAAATGCATTCTTACGGAATTAAGAATTTTGTAACAACTCCACATGTTTTAGGAGATGTGTACCCTAATTCATCAGAGACTATAAAAGCTAAATTAGAAGAAGTAAAAACAGCTTTAAAAGAAAAGGGTTTAGATGATATTTCGATAAGAGCTGCAGCAGAGTATATGATGGATGAGCGTTTTGTAGAAAGATTGAAAGCTGATGATATCTTGGTTTTGAAAGATAGCTATATACTTGTTGAAATGTCATATTTTAATGCTCCTTATAATTTATATGATATACTATTTGATATACAATTAAAAGGATACAAGCCAGTTTTGGCACACCCAGAAAGATATAATTTTTATCATAATGACTTTCAGAATTTTTATAAATTAAAGAAAGCAGGATGTGTTTTTCAATTAAACCTTTTGTCTTTAACTGAACAATATGGAAAAGGAGTGCAAAAAACAGCACAAAAGTTATTAAGCGAGGATATGTATGATTTTGTTGGTACAGATACACACCATCATAACCATTTAAAACTTTTACAGAAAATAGGAACTGTAAAAACAAAAAAACAAATAGATAAACTATTAGAAAATAATAAGATGTTTAAATAAAAAAGGAAGCTTTTAAAGCTTCCTTTTTTATTTAACTGGTTGTTTTTAATTAAATATTCTTTTGTACCAAGGCTTGTTTTCATCTTGACCAGCTCCATAACCGTAACCATATCCATAACCGTAGCCATATCCATAACCACGCTTTACATCAGTATCATTTAAAATAATAGCTAGATTTGGTAGTTTTTTGTCTTTATATAAGGTTTCGGGAATGATTAACATACGCTTATCTAGGTAGTTTGCCCTACTAACATATAGGACAATATCTGAATGCTTAGCAATTAATAGAGTATCAGTTACTAAACTTACAGGAGCTGTATCAATTATTACATAATCATATTTAGACTCTAAAGTTTTGAATAATTGCTCTATTTTATTACTCATTAATAATTCAGCAGGGTTAGGAGGGATAGTACCCGAAGAGATAATATCTAAATCAGGAATTTCATTTATTGAAAACGTCAAAGAGTCCAACTCTATATCATTAGTAAGGTAATTGGTAATACCTTTTCTATCAGGAAGCTCTAAATATTCGGTTATTTTAGGAGCTCTTAAGTCCATACCTACTAAAACTATTTTTTTGCCAGATAAAGATAAAGAGGCTGCTAGGTTAATAGATGTAAAAGATTTTCCTTCTCCACTTGTTGTAGATGTAATAAAAATAGTCTTACCATTACCCTGTTTTTTATTAGACACCATAAAGTCTAAGTTAGTTCTTATTAGCCTAAAAGCTTCGGCTGCACTAGAACGAGCACTTGCATTGATAACTATTTTTTCTTTAGTCTCAGAGTGTGGAATATCTCCTAAGAAAGGAATAGAAGTTAAGTCTGTAATGTCTTTTCTGGTGTGAACTTTAGTATCTAATAAGTCTCTTAAATAAATAATAATGAAAGGAATTATTAACCCAAGTAATAATGCTGCTAAATAAATAATTTTTCTTTTCGGACTTACAGGTATATCAGAAGCGTAGGCTTTATCAATAATCTTTGCATTAGGAACAGCGGTAGCTGTAAGTGAAATAGCAGTTTCTTCTTTTTTCTTTAACAAATAAGAGTATAAACCAGCAATAATTTCTTGTTGACGTGCAATATCTAAAAACTCTCGTTCTTTTGTAGGAATAGAAGATATTTTTGTATTAAAGCGGTTAGCCTCACGTTGTAAGCTACTTACTTTAATTTGTAGTGATCTTACAGTATTTTCTAAGCTTCTCTTTAAAGAAGCTCTAAGACTAGCTATATTTTCTTGAACATCTATAAGTACTGCATTCTTAGAACCAGCACTTTTTTCTAAACGTTTTAATTGAGCCATTAATTGATTGTACTCATCAATCGAGCTACTAATATTTGAATCTGACAAACCTAAGTTAGCAGGTAAATAATCATTTTGGTTAAGTTCTTTATTTAAAGATTTAGCCAAACTTAATTCAGTAGAAGCTTCAATTAATTTTTTACGATTTTCAGTATTGGTTTGAAGTGTTAATTGAGCTTCTGATTCAATGTCAGTTATGTTGTTTTTGTCTTTGAAACTCTCAACATTGTCATCAAGTTTCCCCAGTTCTTTTGCTACATTAGTTAAACGTTCTGTAATAAAATTATTTGTTTTCTCAGAAACTTCTTTTTTATCATTGATAGCATCAAGGTTATATTGCTTAACAAGTTCGTCTAAAATATCTTCAGCTTTTTCTTTTATAGATGACTGTAAAGAGAGTCTTAAAACACTAGATTTTTTGCTAACAGGAGATATATCAATACCGCTCTGGTAACTGCTGATAACTTTATCAAGAGATTCAATTGATATTTTCACATTGTTCCCTATATTAGAATCATCAAACACTAAACTTTTTTTAATTAGAAATTCACCTAAAGCATTACTTTTTATATGTTTATTAAAAGTGTTTTCGGTAACAGTATTACCTTCAATATCTTTTAAACGAAACTTATTACTAGATAAAACTTCAACATTAAATACGGTATCAATTTTATGTAGCAACTTAGAAGTAGAGTCAGTTGGAATAAAAAGAACAGGGGTAGTTTTGTAAACTTCAGACTCTTTAATTGTTCCCTCAGCTATGTATTTAATATTTAAATTTAGCTTCTGAATAACATTGTTGATGAGCTTTCTCGATTTTATAATTTCAATCTCATTATCAATATTATTGCTAGAACCTCCAATAATACCAAGATCACCAAAGGCAGCCAACTCTTCAGATACCCCCCCCTTTTTATCATTTTTAATTAAAATAGTAGTAGAAGCACTATAGTTAGGAGTACTATACCTTAAGTATAAAAAAGCGCCTATTATGGTAATAAAGACACCTAAAACAAACCATTTCCAGTGAATTAAGTATTTTTCTAGTTCAACTCTAATGTTAATTGTATCGTTTTCTTGTAAGTGTGGTGTAGTGTACTTTTCGTTACTCATAGCTATACTATCTTGTAAGAATTGAAATTAATGAAATGATTACAGAACCTAAAGAGATAAATAATCCTGTATTTTTGTTGTAAGCAGCATCTTGTGAAGTAGCCTTGTTAGGTTCAACATAAACCACATCATTTTGCTGTAAATAATAAGCAGGAGAGTTAAAAAGATTATTTGAGCGTAAATCTAGTTTGTAACTTTTAATTTGGTTGTTTTCTTCTCTTTTAACCTCAATAACTCTTATTCCAGACATATTTAAGTCACCAGCTAAACCGACAGCTTCTAAAACAGAAATTCTTTCATTAGGAATTGTAAATCTACCAGGCATTTTAACATCACCTAATACAGTAATAGAAAAATTGGTGATTTTTATATTGATGGTAGGGTTTTTAACATAATCAGGAGATAATTTACTCTTAAGTAACTCAATTACTTCTGTTCTGGATAACCCCGCTATCTTTATTTTACCAAGAACAGGGAAGTCAATATAGCCGTTATTGCCGATTAAGTATGATTGTTGTTGAGGGCTACCAACAGCTCTGTCTGTCGTTGTAGAGAAAGTAACAGCAGGTAAATTAAAAGGTTTTACAGCATCCATGTCTAGTGCAGATATGGTTATCTGAAGTAAGTCGTCAGGCTTAAAAATAGTTTTATATGCAGTATTAGTAAGAGATTGATTTACTTGATCTTTTTGGAAATAAACAATATCTTTTCTTGATGCGCAAGAGGAAATGCACATTGTTATTAAAATTAAAACAATTTTTGAAATTCTTTGCATTGATTGAATTTTTTGGCGAAAGTACTAATTTAATTTTTAGTGGCAGTGTCTAACTTTTCGTATATTGAATTGTTTGATTTATACTCGGGAACAATTTCTTTCATAAGTTGAACTGTTTTGCTATTATCGTGGTTCATATTAGATAAGCATAATTCTTTAATTTTATTTTGAACTATGCTATAATCTATTAATTGGTTTCTAGCTATCATAATCTTTTCGTGATATGTAGGACTAGTATTTTCTCCATCAGCTAAGAGTTCTTCATATAGCTTTTCTCCAGGACGAAGACCAGTGATTTTTATATCGATATCATCAGGAAAATTTAATCCAGACAAATGAATCATTCTTTTTGCGATGTCATATATTTTTACAGATTTTCCCATGTCAAAAATATAAATCTCACCGCCATTCCCCATAGTACCAGCCTCTAAAACTAACCTACATGCTTCAGGGATAGTCATAAAATAACGAGTAATATCTTTATGAGTAACAGTTAAAGGGCCACCATTTTCAATTTGACGTTTAAAAAGAGGTATTACAGAACCATTAGAGCCAAGAACATTACCAAAACGAGTAGTAGTAAATTTTGTTGTATGATTTTTAGAGCTACTTAAGCAACTAATATACATTTCAGCAACACGTTTTGTAGCGCCCATAACATTAGTTGGATTTACAGCTTTATCGGTCGATACCATTACAAAACGATCCACATTGTGTTTTATTGATAAATCAGCTATGTTTTTTGTCCCTCCAACGTTAATTTTTACTGCTTCGTATGGACTCATCTCCATTAAAGGAACATGTTTGTAAGCGGCTGCATGAAATACTTTTTGAGGTTTAAATTCTTCAAATATTTCATCCATCCTTGTCTTATCCCTTACATCAGCGACTATAGATGTGAAGTTTTTGCTTTCCTTCTGAACTAATTCCTGTTGAAGGTCATATAAAGGAGACTCAGCTTGGTCTACTAAAACTAAGTGCTCATAATTATAGATACTTAATTGACGAGATATTTCTGAGCCAATTGAACCAGCAGCTCCAGTAACTAAAATTACTTTATTATTTACCTCTCTTTTTACAATAGGGTTATCGATAGAGATAGGTTTTCTATCGAGTAGATCTTCAATTTTAACCTGTTTTATTTGATTGGCTTCTAAATCACCATGAATCCATTTTGATAATGGAGGAACAATTTTTACTTGAACTCCTAACGCAAGCAAACTATCAGTAAGGTATAAAAGTTTTTCCGATTTAATATTTTGAATAGAAATAATGACTTCATCAATCTGCTTTTCTGTAATAAAGTTTTTGTCTATTCTTTTTCCATCATAAATTTTAATTCTATCTAATTTTTTCCCTATTTTTTTTTGGTCATCATCTATAAAACCTATAACTTCATACTTATTCTTAGTATCTCTATTTAGAGCTCCATATGTTATTAATCCAGAGTCACCGGCTCCATAAATTAAAACATTGGTTATAGATTTAAGTTCTGTAGAGACAATTTCGTAAAAAGCTTTGAAAACATATCGACTTACTACTAAAACAAGTACAGAAATTAAATAATGAATAATTATTATAGATTTTGGAATTGTAAAATTAGGAAATAAGTTTAAAACATTGTTAAAAAGAACAATACAGGTTGTAATAACTGAAAGTAGCGTAACACCGACAAAAACATTAAAAGCATCTCTAGTACCAGTGTGTCGTACAATACCTTTATAAGAACCTACAAGCAAAAAGCTAATAAGACCAATTATAGCTATAAAAGGAAGTTGATAATATAGGCTTTCAATATCAAAATTTAAACTAGCATTAAATCGTACTGTATAGGCTAAAATGAAAGATACACAAATTAAAGTAGTATCTATAATTAGAACAACCCATCGTGAAGCATATTTATCAAAAGCTTTTAAGAATAAACTCCTAATCATTAGATGTTTTTGTTAATAAGTGAAATTACAAAATATAAAGGAAAAAACTTAAAGATGTACTAAATCTTCTTCATTTGCTGTTTCATCATTTGCATCTGCTCTTTAAGCATTCCGTGTTTGTCCAGCTTTTTAGCTTCAGCCATTAAGTTGGTAGCTTCTCTTTTTCTACGTTTTGTCATGGCTATTCCAGCTAACTGTAATTTAGCCATAGCTAAGTCATGATCCATTGCTAATCCTAACTTAACTGCTTTTTTTAAGTATTTTTCAGCTTGAGTTATGTTGGTTTGAGATAGCATAATTCCATGTAGGTAATTATAATACCCTTCTTGCTTTTTAGTTAATGAAGCAGAAGGATTCTTAATATACCCTAACCATTTTTGAGCTCCTGGGAAATTCTGTTTACGTAGTTGTAAAAAAGCTAAAAGAATAAACTCATTTTTAAAATAAAATAAAATAAACAGCCCAGCAAGTAGAAGTATAGATATACCGTTCATGATGTGTACTTGTGTAAATTCATACACTGACCATACAGTTATTAAGGCAGCTAATACTAATTTTATATTTTTATTGAACATAATTGTTTTTTCTTTTTATCGGTTTGCAAAAATACATTTTTTAACAGAAAAAGTAGTAACTTATTTCTTGTAATACTTTTTGTTCTTAATCCAAGCTAAAATCCCTAAAATAGACACAAAAGCTAAAGAGTAATATACTGAAGTAGGAGTAACTACTTTATCTCCACTTGCGTAGGAATGTAATCCAGATAAGTAGAAATTCACACCCATATAAGTCATCATAATTGATGAAATAGCCAAGATAGATGCTAAATTAAATGTATATCTTCCTCGTAAACCAGGTATTAATCGCATGTGTAGTACAAAAGAATATATCATTATAGAAACTAAAGCCCAAGTTTCTTTAGGATCCCATCCCCAATAACGTCCCCAGCTTTCATTTGCCCACATTCCTCCTAAAAAGTTACCAACAGTAAACATTACCAGTCCGACAGTTAAAGCCATTTCGTTTATAATAGTTAATTCTTTAATATGTAGATCCATTTTCTTTTTATTCTTTTTGTTGGTGAAAACGATTAAGAACAAAGCAAATATTCCGAGAATCATTCCTAAAAAGAAAGGTCCGTAAGCAGCAACAATTATAGAAACGTGTACATATAACCACCAAGAGTTTAATACTGGTTGTAAGTTAGCAATTTCAGGGTCTAACCAGTTTTGGTGAGCAAAAGCTAAAATTATCGAAACTAAAAATGTTGATGCTGCAATTGTTAATGAAGATTTTTTTCCTAGGATCAATCCAAATAACATAGTAGCTAGTCCAACAAAAATAATAGACTCATAAGCATTACTCCACGGAGCATTGCCGCTAATATACCAACGAGCAGTTAATCCTAACACATGAAAAATAAATAAGAAAATAACAACACCTATCAATGCTTTCACAAGACTACTAACCCATGGTTTGTTGTTGAAAATTTGTAAGAAAACAAACACGATTAAAAGTAAACTAACATATCCGTAGTACTTAGAAAGTTTTACAAAAATGTTTAGTTTATTATAGGCAATTTCTAAATCAATTTTATCCTTTGAAGGAATTACTTCAGAACCAAATTTTCGTTGAAACTTCTTAATTCCGTTTAAAACTTTATTGGTTTCTGTATAATCACCAGATTTTTTTGAGGCTTGTAGTAGTTGTAAATATACAGGTAGTGATTGACGCACAAATACTGAATCTGTTCCTTTAAAATTTGCTTGTAGTGTTTCTGGTTGTGATACCCATTTGTTGTTTTCATCATTAGGGATTGGGTAAATACGTAACATTCCTCCGCCTAAAGCTTGCGATAATAACCAAACTCTTCTCTCAATCTTAATAGCGTCTTGTTCAAATTTATTTTGAATTCTTTTCTTTTCAGCTTCAACTACTAATTTACTAATTTTAGAAGAGCCATCCTTGTTATAAAAATCAATAAAACGGGCATATTCAGTGTCCTGAGGAACCCCTAGGATTTCTCTGATTTGGGTGTTTCCTTTTTCTAAATATACAAAAGGAACATTTAGCCAAAGCATTGGGTTTTCAGTAATAGAAAGTAAAATTTGACTTGGGTCTAGATCTTTAAATTTATCCACATGCGCTACTTTTCTAACTAATTCAGAAGCAAAAGTATGAGCAGGCTTCATGCGCCCACCAGCATCTTGAATAACTAAAGAACTAAATAAAGCAGCGTGTTTATCATCTACTTTGTTTATAGCTAAAATAGAGTCTATTTGCGTTTTTGTAATTTGTTTTGGTTCGTGAGTTTCGTGTTGACCGAAACTAACTAGAGAAAATAACAAAGCAATAACTGATAGTTTAGCCTTTTTATTTCGGACTTTAATCAATGACTGTTTTAAGTCATAAAAACGAGTATTTTTTACAAATAATGAAGCAGTTAAACCAAAGAACAGTAAAAAGTAGCCAATGTACGTGACCCAAGTACCCCAAAAATCATGGTTGACTGATAAGTGTGTTTGTTCTTGGTCACCTTCAATTTTATAACTTGATTGAAAAAGTTTGTAACCTCCATAGTCTAAAATATGATTCATGAAAATTCTATAATCAAATGTTTCATTTGGAGCTATAACAGTAATTTCACTAGCATAAGCAGCGGCACTTTCAGAACCAGGATATTTTTCTAATTGAAAGTCATTTAATTTTATACTGAATGGAGTCTCTAATAATTTTGAACCATACCAAGCTCTAAAGTTTAATTCGCCAATACTGAATTGCTCTTGGTTATCAACGTTAAACTTTCCGCCATAAAACTCTACACGTTCAGTTTCTCCGTTTGTTGTAATGTCAAAAATTACAGTATCATATTTTTTATCATTTTTTTCTCCTCTAACCGTTCTAATCTCTCCTTTTTCAGGTGTCTTAGGAACTACAAACTGTAACCCGTTTACATTATGAAGTGTTAAAAGTTGAAAGTGTTGTACGCTGTCTTTAACTATTTGACCTCGTTTTTGGTCTGCCATCCTAAACCAATCTCCATCATTTTTTGAAACCATTTTTAAACTTTCATCCTCATAAAATAAATTAATTGAAGCTGCTTCTTTATTAGGAGCTTCAAAGCCTACTAATATGTTGTGAATGTTTTCTATAGTTCCTTTTTTAATATAATGTTCGTGCCTACTTCCGTCAGAACTTTCTACAAAGAATAGATGTTCTGTTCCGTTTTCGTCTAAGACCATTTTTGTTTCAGACCAAGGAATATAGTCTACTAAATTAAAAGTAACCTCATGATTTTTGCCTCCTTTTTCAGGCTGGAAGCTTTCTTTAAAAGTAGTTGAATTTTTACCCCAAGCAGATAATAGTAATTTATTAGCTGTAGCTTTTTGAAACTCACTATTGTCTATAATTACATTTAAATAAGTGTGTTCAGAATAAAATTGGTTTGTTGTTTCACCTTCATCAATCACCATTAAGCCTTCATAACTAATGTAACGAGTAATACCTGCACCAATTAAGATTAATAGAAAGGATAAGTGAAATAATAATACTGACCATTTTTCTTTTTTATACAACCTGTACCTAAAAATATTTCCAAAAAAGTTGATAACAAAAAACACCATAATCAGCTCAAACCACCAAGTGTTGTACACTAATGCTTTTGAGGTTTGTGTTCCGTAGTCGTTTTCAATAAAAGTGGCAACTCCCATAGAAATGGCAAAAGCAAAAAATAAAACGGCCATTAAACGGGTAGAGTAGAGGATATCTAAGATTCTTTTCATCAGTAAATCTGCTAAGTATAAAACGACGCAAATTTACGGATTAAAGCTCTAATCGCCTTACGAAATCAATCTATTTTTAAAAGGTAAAATGTTAAATTTATGAAGGTTAATTTCCAATTCGTTCTCCCATTTTAACAAAGGTTTCCATCTTGTTTTTAGTGTTAGCTAAAATATCTTCATCAATAACAGTTTTAGAACTATCAACTAATAGCACAATAGTTGAACCACCAAAAGCAAAATACCCCATTTCATCACCTTTTTTTACTTCGGAATTAGGTTTGTAAGTTTCAATAATGCTCCCAACCATGGTTGCGCCAACAGGTGCTATGATAATATCACCTTTGTCTTGTGTAGCTAAAGTGCAGTATTCTCTTTTGTTTTCACAGAATACTCTGGTGAAGTTAGCAGCTAAAGCATATGGAGAAACCGAGAAATAGCCTCCTTTAATTTTTGTTACTACGGAAGGAGTTCCGTTGTATGGAAAATGATACCTATGATAATCATTTGGGGCTAGTCGTAATATGATTAAAGAATCGTTTTTATGTTTTTGGGCTAATTCTTTATCTCCTAAGAATTCCTCTAATGTGAATTTTCGTCCCTTAACAAAGAAATCATGAATATCTGAAATGTTCTTAAAGGCTAACATTTTTCCGTCGCCAGGAGAAACGAATCCTTCTTCAATAGGGCGAGCTCCAGGTTTTAATTTTCGATAGAAAAACTCATTGAATGATATGTAGTCTTCAGATGGTCTTTCAGCTTCACTCATATCAATTTGAAGCTCTCTAACAAAACTATTTATTTTGTTAATAGAGTTGGGTTTGTTCATTAGTTTACCATACCAAGACGATAAAAATTTACGTTTAACTAATGGTAACAAAGCCATCTTTCCAAACGGATTGTTATATAGCAATTTTAAGTACCCTTCACCAGGAGGGGTTTCGGTAATTATTTTACCTGTTTTCCTATCAATGAATTTTATTTTCATAACTCTATTATATCAATAATTGTTGGAGATGAAAAACTAGTTTTTAAAGGCCTAAAAAATATTTTTTCTTCTTCGTAAGATGGGGTATTGAATTTGTATAAGCTATTATAGGTTGATTGATTCCCTGAGCTATTCTCTATTGAGAAATCTTTGTGAATCCCAATATATTCATTATTTTTTTTATCAAAGAACCCGTAACCTAAACGATTAGAGTAGTAAAGTTTACTTCCAGATAATTCTGTAATTTTCACTGTTTCTTCATCAAACTTGACTAGTTGACCTAAAGAGTTTCCATAGTCTTTTAAACAAATTATTTGATTAGAAGAGTTTAAACTAGGTTTTGTGATTGAGAATTCTTCATTGTTAGTAGATAAATTTTCGATTGAGTAATTTGTTAAGCTAATTTTCGATAGGTCATATGGAGCTGTAGAAGAGAATATGAAAAGGTAATTATCTTTTATTATATGAGAAGAAATAAAAGAATGGTTAAAAGATGTGTTTAAGTCTTTTATTAGACCATTAATAGGGTCTATTTCTATTAAGTGGTGTTTGGCAGCGTCAGTATTGTGTATATTTTCACTAACTAGGCCAATTAGAGTATTATTTATGGGATTCCAATTAATAGCTGTTATCCCTCCTGTAATAGATGATGGTAAAGCTAAAGGAGTAAAACTTGAAGTTTTTGTATTTAGATTATAGGTTAAGAGGTTGTGTTCAGGATTGTTTGAGAAGTCAATTAAGTAAATAAAGTCATCTCTTTTTAGAAAACCATACATGCTATTTTGTGTGGGGGTGGGTATAGGTAGTTGATTAATAAAACTAATAGTACCAGTGTTATTACCTATTTTAAATAGTTTGGCGTTCCAGTTATCATATATTAAGTATTCATAATCGTCTACGATAGCACTGAAAGAACCAATTTCTACAGAAGCTTCGTTGTTGTAAACTAATTTGATAGGATTGTCCCCTTTCGTTACTTTTTCATGTACAATAGCTTTTATTTCAGTAGCTGATTTTTGAATGAGCTTAGTTTCAATGTCAAGTAAAGTTACTTTTATGTTTGAAGGAAAGTTTTCTCCCAGAATAGTAATTGTGTCACCAATATACCCATTTTTAGGAGTATATGAGGAAGCTGTAGGGTGGGGTACTTCAGTTTCATTTTGACTACAAGAAAAGATTAAGACTATTAAGCTTAGTATTAAAAAGATTCGTTTTTTCATTAAGTTTATTTTATTCTTCGATGCTATCAATTAAAATAGTTAGCATGTCAATAGCTGCTTGTGCAATTTTAGTTCCTGGGCCAAAAACACCTACAGCACCAGCATCAAACAAGAATTGGTAGTCTTGTGCAGGAATTACACCACCAACAATAACCATAATATCTTCACGGCCATATTTTTTAAGTTCAGCAATAACTTGAGGAACTAAGGTTTTGTGTCCTGCAGCTAATGATGAAATTCCTAAAATATGCACGTCGTTTTCAATAGCTTGTTTGGTAGCTTCTTGTGGTGTTTGGAATAATGGACCTATATCTACGTCAAAACCTAAATCGGCATATCCTGTTGCTACTACTTTAGCACCACGATCATGACCATCTTGTCCTAATTTAGCAATCATAATACGAGGACGACGTCCTTCTAACTCAGCAAATTTATCAGCTAGTTCAGTAGCCTTTTTAAATAATTCGTCATTTTTTATTTCTTTACTATACACGCCTGATATGGTTTTATGTACTGCTTTATGACGTCCAAAAATAGTTTCAAGGGCGTCAGAAATTTCACCTAATGTAGCTCTGTTTCTTGCAGCTTTTACAGCTAAATCTAATAAATTTCCTTCACCTGTTTTGGCAGATTCAGTTAAATCACTTAAAGCTTTATCAACTTCAGCTTGATTCCTTTTTGATTTTAAATCGTTTAGTCTGTCGATTTGAGATTGACGTACCGCTTCGTTATCTACTTCTAAAATATGTAAAGGATCTTCTTGTTTTAACTGATATTTATTAACTCCAACAATTACATCTTGACTACTGTCAATTTTAGCTTGTTTTATAGCAGCAGCTTCTTCAATACGCATTTTTGGAATTCCTTTTTCAATGGCTTTGGTCATTCCTCCTAATTCTTCAACTTCTTGAATTAATTTCCATGCTTTATTAGCAATTTTTTCAGTTAATAGCTCTACGTGGTAACTACCTGCCCAAGGATCAACTGTTTTGGTAATATGGGTTTCTTCTTGTAAGTATATTTGTGTATTACGAGCAATACGTGCTGAAAAATCGGTAGGTAAGGCAATTGCTTCGTCTAAAGCATTGGTATGTAAACTTTGTGTTCCTCCAAAAGCAGCAGCCATAGCTTCAATTGCGGTACGGGCTACGTTGTTGAAAGGATCTTGTTCCGTTAAACTCCATCCACTAGTTTGACAATGGGTTCTTAATGCTAGTGATTTTGGGTTTTTCGGATTGAATTGTTTTACCAATTTAGCCCATAACATTCTACCTGCACGCATTTTGGCAATTTCCATAAAATGATTCATTCCAATAGCCCAGAAAAAAGATAGGCGAGGAGCAAAGGTGTCAATATCCATTCCTGCTTCCAATCCTTTTTTAATGTATTCTAATCCGTCAGCTAATGTATATGCTAATTCAATTTCTGCTGTAGCACCTGCTTCTTGCATGTGGTACCCAGAAATAGAAATTGAATTAAACCTAGGCATATTTTCAGAAGTATATCTAAAAATATCGGCAATAATTTTCATCGATGGAGTAGGTGGGTATATATAGGTATTACGCACCATAAACTCTTTTAAGATATCGTTTTGGATAGTTCCTGATAATAATTCAGGAGCTACACCTTGCTCTTCGGCTGCTACAATATAAAATGCCAAAATAGGTAATACAGCTCCGTTCATAGTCATAGAAACCGACATTTTATCTAGTGGAATCTGATCGAATAAAACTTTCATATCTTCAACCGAATCAATAGCAACACCAGCTTTACCAACATCACCTTGTACACGTTCATGGTCTGAGTCGTACCCTCGGTGTGTCGCTAAATCAAAAGCGACCGATAATCCTTTTTGACCCGCAGCTAAATTTCTACGGTAAAAGGCATTACTTTCTTCTGCAGTAGAAAAACCTGCATATTGACGAATTGTCCAAGGTCTACGAACATACATGGTAGAATAAGGACCACGTAAGTTAGGTGCAATACCAGCAACAAAATCTTCGTGTTTAAAGTTTTTATATTGCTGCCCTTGGCTTTTGTCTATTTGTATGTTTGATATATCTTTTCTACTCATTTTTATTCAATGTGTTTAATATAGCGTAGTAGAGTTCAAAAGCTATAAAAGTTCTAAGAGGATGTTCTTTAAAACTATTCTCTTTAAGGTGTGAGATTGATGTTGCTGTTAGCATAGGAGAGCTATCTGTAACCAATCTAAAAGTTGTAACTAAGTCTTTTAAATCTTGATTTTTGGACTTGTTTAATAGAAATTCTGAATATTCATCAAAATAATTAACGGATAAGATATGGTCAGTTGACTTTAGAGAAGCGTAATATGCTTTTGTGGCTTCATCTTCTTTACTATGGTCTGGAGTGATCCCTTGATTATGGTCAGAACGTTCCCTTTTGTCTTTGTTGGTTGTCCAAAGATAGTCGATTAACTCAGTTTTAGATATTTTCAATAACTCAAGTTCTTCTTCGGTAGTTATTGTATTGAATGTTTTTTTATTGGAAGCGATATCTTTAATGTACTTAGGGTAGGCTTTAAAGGCTTCGTCAATATTAAAAGAATAGTAAGAGCAAATTTGACTCTCAAAAGAATCAACCATCAGTTTAATAAGTTCAGTTTTTGGAATGTTGCTCAAGTTTTGAGCATTTAAGGTTAATGTTCCAAAAAGTAATATAATGAAAACAGATATGTTAACTAGTTTTTTACTCATTTTCTAAACGTTCTTGTTCTGACTTTTCGGCTAATCGTTTTTGAATAATAGGTTGAATTAGGGTTTTTTCGTTACGAATTTTCAAGAAAGGAGAAACTTCTAAATCGTTTTTCATCTTGTCTTCTTCGTTTTGAATTTTGTTTGTGCCAAGTAATACTAATTCTCCTGAATCGAATAACTGTTGTTCTTTATTCGCAGTTTCTTTTATTTTTCGTTGGATAACTCCTTCTTTTAGCTGTTTTAAAAAACCACCACCTTTTTCTATTAACTTAAAAACTTCTAGTGCTTTTTGAGCAAGTTGTTGAGTGATTGTTTCGATGTAGTATGCACCGTCAGCAATATTTTGAGCTTCTGCTAGCTCACTTTCTTGTTGTAAAATTAATAGCTGGTTTCTTGAAATACGTTCTCCAAATTCATTTGAGTGATGAAAAATTTTATCATAAGAACTATTGGCTACGGTATTCGCTCCTCCTAAAATAGCACTCATACACTCTGAAGTTGTACGAAGCATGTTTACATTATAATCATATAAGGTTTTGTTACGTAAACTAGGTTGAGCGAAAATATGAGCAGTTGCTTCAGTGTTATATTCTTTTAAAAGAGAGTTCCATAAAATTCTAAAAGCTCTTAGTTTGGCGATTTCAAAAAAGTAATTGCTACCTACTGAGAAATTAAAATGAATATTATTAGCAATTGAATCTCCAAAATGATTCAAGTATTCATTTGCGTGAGCGAGTGTATATGCTAATTGTTGAACAATCGAAGCCCCTGCGTTTTGATAAGTAGAAGCATTAACACAAATAGCATTTTGAGTTACCTTTGCTATTTCTTCTAATTGGGTATGATCATTTTTAAGATTAGAATACCAATTTCCTGAGCTGGCTAAGTGCCCTATGATATCAATGTTAAAAAAACAATTGTTGGAGTTTGTATAATCAGCTAGTTTTTTAACGAATTCTGATGATAAAAAATTAAAAGTAAAGTAAAGTGTAGTTTTTTGAGTGTCAATTCCTTTTAGTAAGATATTGTAGTCAAACTCTTTTTTAGCGTAAAACTCAATAGCATTAGCTCCTCTTTGAATTGAATCGATAGCAAATGAGTTTGCTTTTTCTTCATCTTCAATATTAATAGATTGGCAAATAGCAAAACCTTTGTTTGGAGTTTTAATTTTGGTATTAGTTCTGTCTTCTTTAGTGTAAAAAGGTTTTACAGTAATACCTTCTTCAGTTTTCCATAAAAGTGTATCGTTATAATCGGCACCTTTAAGGTCTACTTGTATTTTTTGCTTCCATTCTGCGGGGGTAACACCTTGAAATTCGTCAAATAAATAGTTACTCATTACTTTTTATGGTATCAAATTCAATAATATAAATATCTTCATTTTCTTTCTTCATTAAATATTTTTCTCTAGCATAGCGTTTTAGTTGAAGAGAGTCTTGTAGTTGCTGTATGGTTTTCTTATCTTTTTTTATTTTCTTTTCATGATAATCAATCCAGCTTTTTAGTTCATTAATTTCTTTATTAAACTCTCTATGTGTAAGATAAGAATTTTCATCAAAAAAAAGCATCCATACCACAAATACGGTGAGTATAATCACATAAATATTAGTAGCTATTTTAAAGGAAGGTTTGTTTTTTATTGATTTAAAACTCATGTTATAAACGGTCGTTAATTACAGTTCTTACAATGTCTATAGCAACAGTATTATATCTATCGTTAGGTATAATAATGTCAGCATAATTTTTTGTAGGTTCAATGAATTGTTGATGCATGGGTTTTAAGGTGCTTTGATAACGGTTTAAAACTTCATCAACATCTCTGCCTCGTTCTTTAATATCTCTTCTTACACGTCTAATTAAGCGTTCATCAGCATCGGCATGCACAAAAACTTTAATGTCACACAAGTTACGAAGTTCTTTGCTATTAAAAATCAAAATTCCTTCAATTATAATAACTTTTCTAGGGTGTGTTTTTATAGTGTCTTTAGTTCTGTTATGGGCAACAAACGAATATACAGGTTGTTCAATAATGCATCCGTTTTTTAATTCAGTTAGGTGTTGAACCATTAAATCAAAGTCGATTGCTCTTGGATGATCAAAGTTTATCTTAGTACGTTCTTCGTAAGTTAGGTTATCTGTTTGCTTATAGTAAGAGTCTTGAGAGATAACGCATACTTCGTCAGCAGGAAGTTCGTTGATTATTTGGTTTACTACCGTGGTTTTCCCGCTCCCTGTACCTCCAGCAATACCGATAACAAATATATTTTTCATTAAGTTTTTGTAAAAATAGAGTTATGACAAATTTAGCAAATTAAGCGCATAAAAAAAGCGCTAACTTTTTGTTAGCGCTTTTAGTTTTTGAGCCGATGGAGGGACTCGAACCCACGACCTGCTGATTACAAATCAGCTGCTCTAGCCAGCTGAGCTACATCGGCGTTTGCTTTAAAAGCGTGGCAAATATATAATGTTTTTTGAAATTGGAAAAACTTTTTTTAAAAATTTTTAAAGCTTGTTTTTTACAATGGTTTTGGGTGCTTTTTAAGTTGTTGAATTTGAGTTTGTTTTAAGTTTTTAGCGAAGTGATTTTTTTTTGAAAAAAATAAAAGAAGTCGGGATGAGTGGATTCGAACCACCGATCTCTGGTCCCCCAGACCAGCACTTTAACCGGACTAAGCTACATCCCGATGATACAAATATATTTAAAAAAGAAAAAGTTCTAAGTAAATTACTTAGAACTTTATCAAGAATAAATATTATAATGAGAGTGGTAGTTGATGAAACTACTATTCTTATGTATATATCATAAACGAGCTTAAAGGTTGTTTATTGTTTAAGCTGTTAAAGGTTTTCCTTTTAAACGTTTTTCAATACGTTGTTTCACAGCTGTTAAACGCTTCATTAAGTCCATTAACGTGCTGTCTTTTGTTTGTTTATATACCTCATTAATCTCTAGAATCAGAGCTTTTGCTTCTCTAGAGGCTAGTATTCTATCACTAGTAGTAATGAATTTGAATTTTCTGTTTTCAAACTCTTCTGCCTTATTGATTAATTCTGAATTCATAAAATTTACCAATTTAATTTAAAATTTCTTTATTAGGTTATCGTCTGATAAAAGATAAATGCCTAAAATAACTGGGGCGGCAAATATATAGGAAACTTTCTGTTTACAAACAAACAAGCTCATCAATTTGATTTATTAGTTAATAAGTTTTTTTTATAATATAAAAAAAATCTTTTTCTACACTATCTTGTATCAGTTATAAGTATTATCTATAAATATAAATGTAACGATTTTATTTTGTTATTTCAAATTATTAGTAGAAAATTAACAGTTTTCACCTGTTTATTTAATGATTTTTTAAGGAATGGTAAGGTTTTAGTTTGAATACAGTATTTTTGTAGTAAGTTAAAATATAGAATTAAAATGAAAAAAATATTACTATTAATTTTTACTGTTTCAATACTATCTTGCAAGAGTCAAGGTAAAAGAATCGTTCTAGGAGAGTCTGATTTCCAGAAAGAAATGAATGCTAAGTTTAAAGATGCTTCTAGATCACCATTAACTAAAAAAGGATTGAAAGAGTTTAATGGATTAGATTTTTTTCCTATTGATGAGAAGTACAAAGTAAATGCTAGTCTAGAATTATTGCCAGATGCTCCTATTTTTAATTTTCCTACTACAACAGATAGGGTAGTGTTATATAAAAAATACGGGGTATTGTCTTTTTCTGTTGAAGGAGAAGATTTTGAGTTAGCAATTTATCAAGATGTGAAGCCTGATCCAGAGTATGCTAACCACTTATTTTTACCTTTTTTAGATAATACGAATGGAAAAACGTCTTATAAAGGTGGTCGTTTTATAGATGTTTACACAACAGATATAAAGGATGATGATACTATTGTTATAGATTTTAATAAAGCATATAATCCGTACTGTGCATATAGTGATCGCTATTCTTGTCCAATTACTCCAAGTGATAATTATTTGGATATAGAGATTAAAGCAGGAGTAATGGCTTATGAAAAACCTTCTAAATAGAAAAAATCCTGCATATGCAGGATTTTTTCTATTTAGAAGGAGGTGTTAAGCCTTCTTTGATATCTTGTTCAATAGCTTTTTGTAATGAGGCTAAATAAGACTTTCTTACTTTTAGTTTAGTTTCTTTATGTGCTTTTTTGTTTAGTTTTGAAAACATTTCAGCAACCTTTACTGCTGTGGGTAGTAAGTGTTTTTGAGGAACAACTTTATCTAAAAAACCAGCGGTAATAGCATTTTTAGGGTTGTATATTTCTGAGCAACTAACGCTTCTTTCGAAATAAACAGGGGCTAAACGTGCTTTTGCAATTTCGATACCTGCATTATGCATTGTCATACCGATTAAAACTTCATTCAATCCGATTTTAAAGTCACCTTCAATACCTAGCCTATAATCAACAGATAGTAGTAAGAAAGCTCCTTTGGCAACTGCGTGCCCAGAACAAGCTGCAATTATTGGATAAGGGAAAGAAAGCATTCTGTGTGATAATTGAGATCCTTTGGTTACTAGTTCTAAAGCTGATTCAGGAGATTGCGTCATGCTTTTTAAATCGTAACCTGCAGAGAATATCCCTGGTTGTCCTGTTAATATTACTGGTTTCTCTTCTTTTTCAGCTTTATCAAAAGAGATGTTTAAAGCGTCAATCACTTCATGAGAAATAGCGTTAGCTTTTCCGTTTGTAATAGTAATTATTACGTAGCTGTCTTCTGATTTGTATTGTATAAGTTCGCTCATTTATTATATAAATTTTACTCACAAAGTGAGGTTGGTTTTAAAGTTGTGGTATTATTTAAATTGCTTGTGGACTCGTCCAAAGATAATTTACTAAGTAAATCCCTGCAAAAACGGCTAAAAAACCGAAGATAAAACTTGCTATTGTATATATGGCAAAAGAGGTAAAGTCTCCAGATTTTAAAAAGACGTGATTTTCATAAGCAAAGGTTGAAAAAGTGGTAAATCCACCACAAAAGCCAGTAGCTAGTAATAGGGTGTGATTTTGTGTTAACGTATCATTTTTGGCGGCAAGCCCTAAAATAATTCCAATAAGTAAGCTACCAAGAATATTGGCCGTAAAAGTTCCATAAGGAATTCCTGTTTGTGAACTGTTTAAAGCTTTTCCGATGATATATCGTAATACACTTCCTACTCCGCCACCTATAAAAACTAATAGTAATTGTTTCACAAAAAAATATTTCTAAGTTAATAGCTTGGTTTTACTCTTTTATTTATAAGAGATGTTGTAAAAATCTTTACAAGAGCTTTTCATATCATTGCGAAAATAAGAAAACCTCACAAATTTGTGAGGTTTTAATTATGAATAAGTTGTAAAATCAGTTATTCTACAGGGTAATAAATATCTGTTTGAATTTCTTCAGGTTTAACCGTTGTAGGGTCATTTACATATAGTTCCCAAATAGGCCAATTTTGTTTGAGATTATTTTCTTTTAAGTACGTATTGATTTTCATGTGTGCTTCGTAATCACCATCACCATAATTTCCAAATTTAGAAATCATAACACTATTACCAGCAGGTAAGTTAATTGTTTCCATCCCTTTGTCTGGTGTGATAGATTTGTGTAGTAAAAGACCTATAAAAAACTCTGTTTCGTTATTGGTTTCATCATACTTGGTGTAAACAGCAGCAGGAATAAAATCATCTTCACTTAATCCGCTCTTAATAGCGTACGTACCCGCTTTTGGCATATCTTGCATAAATAATTTGGTCATTTCTTGATGATTAATCTTTGTTTTATGTGGGTAACCGATAAAGTTTTTCTCAGTAAGCTCTTTGGTTGTTACTTGACTTGTGGAAAACTTAGGAGCTGTAGGAAGAGTCTCTAAGATTACTTTTTCAAGATTGTTAAGTCCTTTTTCTTCCATAGGACCAAGCATATTATTCCAACCTCCTGATAATGCTGCAAAAAACTTGAAAATAAACGGATTGTTATCAGCTTTCATTCCCCAAGTTACTTTTGTGCCTTCAGAAACTTCTTCAAACGTCCAATAGATATCTCCAGGTTCGTAATCACCAAATGATATTTTTTGGTTGATAGACTTGTTAGGAACTACTGCAACGGTCTTCATTTTTCCAGGACCATCTTTACTTGTCCAGCTATCAGATGCGCCAACTCCTACAGTTTTGTCACCATAAGTAACTACAATAGTAGTGTCTTCTTCATGCCAAGGTCCCCATTTTTCCCATGTCTTTAGGTCGTTAACGGTATTAAAAACATGGCTTATTGGAGCTTTGATAATCTTGTTTCTACTTACATCATAACTGCTAGAAAAGGTAGCTACGTAAATGAGAAATATAACAATTAAGGCGACTAGGAGCAGAAAAAAATACTTTATAAACTTCATGATTATAGTTTTTGATTGAGTTATAAAGTTACTGATTTTTAAATTGTTATCTATAATTCTACATCATCAGCATCGGTCCAGTTCCACTTCCCAACAATGACTCCGTTTTTTACGGTAACAATACCAGGGTTAGCTCTAATTACTGTTTTTAAAGCAGTTTCATCACAAAATCCAAAGGTGTAAGGAAGTTCGTACTCTTTTTGGGTTGCAGCTAAGTCTTCAATATAAGAAGCGGTTAAGACATAAATTTCATAACCTTGTTCACTAGCTTGTTTTGCCACCTGAGAAATATCAGTAATACCATCTTTTTCAGTTTTCTTTAAATTAGACATAATAATAAGCATTGCTTTTTCTTTTGCTAACATTTCATCTAATTTGTCGCCTTCATCTGTTTCTATCATGAAATCATGTATAGGAGGAAGCTCGTCGCTATCTTCTGGGTATTCCATTCCTTTAGCAATATCTGTTCCTATAGAATAAGCTCTAAAATCAATAATTGGTAAATGTTGTAAAACATAATAAGTTACAATTAGTGCTAAAAAGACAGAGCTAAAGGTTGTTAAAGAAGAAAACTTATTTGAAACTAAAGGTTTAATGTGTTTAACTCCTAAAATAAGAATAACAATAAAAACCATAAAAATAACATTCTTGTAAAATGTTTCTCCTGGAGTTAGTTTTAAAGCGTCGCCAAAACAACCACAATCTGTAACTTTATTGTAGGTGTAAGAATACCAAGTTAAAAATAGGAATATTAGATTTATACCAAATAAACTCCAAACGGTAAATTTTTCTTTATAGCCCACTAAAAGCATAATACCTAAAACTAATTCGGTAACAATTAAAAGAATTGAGAAAGGTAAAGCGTAAGGAATTAAGAATTCTAAATTTAATACATCGGCACCAAAGTATTCTTCAAATTTATATTGAGATCCAATAGGGTCTACCAATTTTACAAATCCAGAGTAAATAAAAAGAAGACCTACAAGTACTCTTGAAATATGAGTTAACATTTTTAATATCATATAGGGATGTTTTAGGTTAATTATCTGATTCAGAAAGGTGAATCATGGCAAAAATAGCATAATTAATCATATCTTGATAATTAGCGTCAATTCCTTCAGAAACTAAGGTTTTGCCTTGATTGTTTTCAATTTGTTTTACACGAAGTAGTTTTTGAAGAATTAAGTCGGTCAACGAAGAAATTCTCATATCTCTCCATGCTTCACCATAATCATGGTTTTTGTTCTCCATTAACTCTTTGGTAATTTTTATATGTTTATCATATAAACTTGTTGCCTCTTCAGTTGTCAAATCAGGTTGCTCAACAATACCTAATTCAATTTGAATTAATGCCATTACCGAATAATTGATAATACCAATAAATTCTGATTTTTCTCCTTCATCAACTTTTCGTTCAGTATTTTCTTGTAATTGACGAATGCGTTGTGCTTTTATAAATATTTGATCGGTTAATGAAGGGAGTCTTAAAATTCTCCAAGCACTACCATAATCACTCATTTTTTTTACAAACAAATTTCTACATTCTTCAACTACAGTATCATACTGTTTAGAGGTGTTCTGCATTTTTCTTATTTAAAAGTATTAGACCAAAAATAGTAAATATTACAAGCTTTTCATTTATTTTTACTTGGAAATTTAGCGTGATGACAATTAATTGTAAAGGAACCTTAGTAGATTTAACTAAGCCTAAGGTTATGGGGATTTTAAATGTGACTCCTGATTCTTTTTTTGATGGAGGGAAGTATAAAAATGAACGTGATATTCTTACTCAAACAGAAAAGATGTTGCGAGATGGTGCTACTTTTGTTGATGTGGGGGCACATTCTTCTAGACCAGGAGCAAAACATATATCTGAAGAAGAGGAGTTGCAAAGAATGCTTCCTGTTGTAGAGTTATTAATAAAAAAATTTCCTAAAACTTTTATTTCGGTTGATTCTTTTAGAAGTAGAGTAGTAGAAGAGTCGATATATGCAGGTGCAGCAATTATTAATGATATTTCTGGAGGTAAGATGGATGAGCAAATGTTTGAAACAGTAGCAAAACTTCAAGTTCCATATATAATGATGCATATGAAAGGAACACCGCAAAATATGCAACAAAACCCGCAATATGAAAATGTGGTGACAGAAGTTATTTCTTTTTTTACAGAACAGCTTTTTAAACTTAGAGATTTAAAGGTGAATGATGTAATTATTGATGTTGGTTTTGGTTTTGGAAAAACGCTTGACCAAAATTATGAGCTACTAAAAAAGTTATCGTTGTTTAAAAGCTTAGATGTTCCAGTCTTAACAGGTGTTTCAAGGAAATCAATGTTATATAAGTTGTTAAATACCACACCTCAGGAAGCATTGAATGCTACAACTGTGGCTAATACAATTGCTTTGTTAAATGGAACCCATATTTTAAGAGTACACGATGTAAAGGAGGCTGTTGAAGCGGTTAAAATTGTAGAGCAGTTGTAATAAAATCATTACATTTACTTATCAAGTTGTGTGTAATACCTAAAAGCTTGTTTTTTAAAAGGCTAAAAACTTCAAAAAATTAATGAATTTGGATTTTATCAATTTTTCATTCCTTGATGTGTTAGATATTTTTTTAGTAGCGGTGCTGCTTTATTATATCTATAAATTGTTAAAAGGAACAGTAGCGATTAATATTGTAATAGGAATTGCTTTTATATTTTTAATATGGAAAGTTACACAGGCTTTACATATGGAAATGTTAAGTGGAATTTTAGGTTACCTACTCTCAGGCGGGGTTATTGCACTTATTATTGTGTTTCAACAGGAAATTCGAAAGTTTTTGTTAATGATTGGAACTACTAATTTTTCAACAAAAAAAAGTTTTTTAAATCAACTGAAGTTTTTAAAGACAGAAATTCATTCTGAAACAGATGTTGAAACTATTTTAATGGCCTGCGCTAATTTATCTAAAACAAAAACAGGTGCATTATTAGTTATTGAGAAGACAAATAACTTAGATTTTTTGATTAATACTGGCGATAAAATGAATGCTTTAGTTAACGAAGCAATAATTGAAAGTATTTTTTATAAAAACAGTCCGTTGCATGATGGTGCGACTGTTATTCGTGATAATTACATTGTGGCAACTCGAGTAATATTACCGGTTTCTAACAGCGCTAAAATACCCTCAAGGTTTGGATTACGACATAGGGCAGCTATCGGTGTTAGTGAAAAAACCGATGCAATTTGTTTGTTGGTTTCAGAAGAGACAGGAGAAATTTCGTATATAAAAGATGGAGAATTTGTATTGTATAAATCATTAGAAGAGCTCCATAGAAAACTAGAAAAAGATGTAATGGCATAAAAAAAGCTCGCAATTTGCGAGCTTTTTTTATGATCTGTTCAAAAGATTATTGAGCAGGAGCCATTTTAGATTGAATAGCAGTCATAACTTCACTAAACTTTACAGCATCTTCTTGGCTTAAGTTACCAAGGATGTCTTGTGATTTTTTAGCTAACTCAACACCTTTTTGAGCTAATTCAGAATTTTTTACAACATCACCTTTTGCATCAATGTATGTTTTAGCATACTCAGCATAAGACTGTAAGTATTCACCTACTTTTGGATCTTCAAATTCAGGAATTTCGACACCTTCGATTGCAGAACCTACAGCTTTAGCAGCTTCTTCAGTAGCCTCTTTAGTTTCTTCTGTTGCAGCTTCTTTAGCTTCTTCAGTAGCTTTTTCTACAGTTTCTACAGCATCTTTAGCTTCCTCTTTAGTATTTTTACATGATGTTGCTAATAAAGCACCAACAACAAATACTGATAAAATTACTCTTTTCATCGTTTATTGATTTTTAGTTTTTAAGATTGAATAACAAATGTACTACTTTGATTGATGTAAACAAATTTATTTACACTACTGTTTCACTATTAAACTGCTTTTCGTACAAATTCTTATAATAACCCCCATGTTTTTTTAATAATTCTGTATGATTTCCTTTTTCAACAATGGAACCTTTGTCCATAACGATAATCATATCTGCTTTTTTAATGGTTGCTAAACGATGTGCGATTACAATAGAAGTCCTATTTTTGGTGATTTCATCAGTTGCGTATTGAATCATTTGTTCTGAATGTGTGTCAACTGATGAGGTAGCCTCGTCTAAAATTAAAATGCTAGGTTTACTGACATAGGCGCGTAAAAAGGCAATTAATTGACGTTGACCTGAAGATAACATACCTCCGCGTTCTTTTACATTATAATGATAATTATTAGGAAGAGTCATTATAAAATCGTGAATACCTATCTGTTTTGCTGCTATTTGAACTTCTTCAAGAGAAATACTTTCGTTGTTTAGAGTAATGTTGTTTAAAATGCTATCAGAAAACAAAAATACATCTTGTAGTACTACGGCTACTTTTTGACGTAAAGAAGTTATTTTGTAATCTTCAACTGGAATGTTGTCAATAGATATTTTACCACTATCTATTTCATAAAAACGATTTATAAGATTAATTATGGTTGATTTACCCGCACCTGTAGCTCCTACAATGGCAACGGTTTGTCCTTTTTCAACATTAAAACTAATTCCTTTTAAGATTTCTTCCCCTTTTATATAGCTAAATCGTACGTCTTTAAAGTTAATAGTTCCTTGTATTTTATCAGCAGTAATAGCTCCGTTTTTGTCTATAGAACTCTCAGTATCTATTATATTAAAAACACGTTCGCCAGCTACAATTCCCATTTGTAATTGATTAAACTTATCAGCTATTTGTCTTAAAGGTCTAAAAAGCATTTGAGCCATTTTTATAAAACCGATAATGGCACCAACGCTCACAGCTTTGTCTTCAACAACTTGCAAACCACCATACCATACAATTAATCCTATTGCGATAGAAGAGAGTATTTCTGCGATAGGGAAGAAGATAGAGTAGTACCATACTGTTTTAACATGTGCTTTTTTATGCTTATTGTTAATATCAATAAAGTTTTTATATTCAATTCTTTCTCTGTTAAAGAGTTGAACAATTTTCATTCCTGTAACTCTTTCTTGTACAAAACTGTTTAGATTTGCTACTTGATTACGAACATCCTGAAAGGTAGATTTAATCGCTATTTGAAATAGTTTAGTAGCGTAAATTAATACAGGTAAGGTTGCAAGTGCGATTAATGCTAGCTTCCAGTTTGTATAGAACATTACCATGATTACTACAATCATTTTTAAAACGTCACTAACAATCATAAAGACACCTTGCGTAAAAAAATTAGCAATGGTTTCTATATCAGAAACAACACGAGTTACTAACTTTCCAACTGAAGAGTTGTCAAAATACCCCATTTTAAATTGAAGTATTTTTCTAAAAGTTTTGGCTCTTATGTCTCTAATAATATGCTGTCCCACCCAGTTTGCATAATAAATAAAACTAAACTGAAATAAGACCTGTATAAGTAAAACCACTATCATGGCAATTGTAAAATACAAAAGCCTTGTAATGTCTTTAGTTATTATGAAGTCGTCTATGGCTGTCATTAAAATGACAGGAGTAAGTACAGCAAACCCAGCTAGTAAAATGGTAGATAATGCTGCAATAATAAACCGTACACGGTATTTTTTTGCAAAACTCATAAGTCGTGCAAAAATTTTAATATCAAATGCTTTTCCTGTTGTTTTACTCACTATATATAGTCGTATTTTACTTTTGTTAAAAATAAACCTTTTGCAGGAACTGACACTCCTGCTTTACTTCGATTTTTACTTTCTATAATGTTTTTAAAATTATCTAAGGTTATTTTTTCTAAACCAACATCAATCAAAGTGCCTACAATAGCACGAACCATATTTCTTAAAAAACGATTAGCACTAATATGAAATGTTAATTCATTTCCATTTTTAATCCATATAGCATTGGTTACTTTACAGTTAAATGTATGTACATCTGTTTTTACTTTTGAAAAACATTCAAAATCTTCGTAATCGTAAAGTACCGCAGCAGCTTTATTCATTAACGCTATATTCAACTGCTGATGGTGTAATTGCCAAGTAGTATCTAACAAAAACGGATTCCTACCTAGCCAAATTTTGTATTCATAACTTCTGCTAAGTGCATCAAAACGAGCATGTGCATCGTTATGCATTAATAGTGTATTAAATATAACAATGTCGTCGGGTAAAATAGCGTTTAATCTGTAAGTAAAATTATCGTTCAATGGAGTTTCTACATCAAAATGAGCGAACATTTGTGATGCGTGTACACCAGCATCAGTTCTTCCTGCTCCAACAATGTTTACTTCTTTCCTTAAAATAGTGCTAATAGCCTTGTTTATTTTTTCTTGAACTGAAATCGCGTGTGGCTGTATTTGCCAACCGTGATAATTTTTTCCGTTGTATGCTAATTCAATAAAATACCTCAAGAAGTGTGATTTTTTAAAGAGCTAAATTATAAAAATCTAATTTGAAAAAGACTAGAGAAAGGAGTTAAAATAACGTTTTTGAGTTTTATTAACATATGTTAACAGATTAACTGGTTGTTTGCACTATTTTTGTCACCTTTTAGAATAAGATAGTGAATTCCCCTTTCATTAAATCCCCTTAGTATAAAGAAATCCATGATGTAATGTCGTGGGTTTTTTATTTTATAATTCATTAGCTTTGCTTTAATGAAGAAAATTTTACTCCTTTCTGATACACACAGTTTTATTGATGATCAAATTTTAAAGTTTGTAAAGCAAGTTGATGAGGTTTGGCATGCAGGTGATATTGGAGACCTACAAGTTACTGATAGAATAAAAAGCCTAAAACCACTTAGAGCGGTGTATGGAAATATTGACGATAAAAATGCAAGGGCTGAATTTCCGTTAGATAATAAATTTATTGTTGATGATGTTTTGGTTTGGATAACTCATATTGGAGGTTATCCGAATAAATATAATCAAAGAGTTCGAGAAGAGTTAAAAAATAATACACCACAATTGTTTATTTGTGGGCATTCACATATTTTAAAGGTTCAGTACGATAAAAAGTTAAACTTACTTCATTTAAACCCTGGAGCAGCTGGGAAGCATGGGTTTCATAAGGTTAGAACAATGCTTCGTTTTGAAATAGATAATGGTAATGTGAAAAATATGGAAATTATCGAGCTAGCTAACAGAAGTTAATTTATTGAGTTTTTTTTCTTTACTTAGTATAGGAACAGCAATATGTATAGAAGTACCTATATTTATTTCAGATTTAATAGTTAGCTTACCATCCATCATATGAATTCTAGCTTCAACTTGATTAAGACCAATACCATCAGAAAAAGAAGAAGACGAGGTAGAAAATCCTACCCCATCATCCTTAACGAGAACGGTTAGTTGATTCTTCTCTTCCTTTAAATCTATTTGCGCATGTTTGGCTTTACTGTGCTTCAAAATATTATTGATCAACTCTTGAATCACATTAAATATTTTTATTTCAAATTCTTGGTTGTATCTATTAATGTTTTTTGCAGAAACCTCAAGTTTTAACTGGCTGTTAGAGTATTTTTTAACAACGTCCTTAATAGCATATTCTAATCCGAATTTTAGTAAAATAGAAGAAACTAAATTATGAGATAAGTCTCTAACTTTTTGAGAGGCCTCAGAAATAATAGCTTGTGTTTTTTCTATTTCTTGTGGAGCATCTCCGTCAAATTGTTTTTTTGTAGCTGTTAAATGCATGTTAGCTGAAGATAGCAATGCGCTGACATTGTCGTGTAATATTTCTGCTATGAGTTTTCGTTCGGTTTCTTTTCCGTCTATTGTAGCGTTAAGAATTTTAACTTGAGCATCCGATCTAACTTTCTCAAGATTTTGTTGTTGTATAAGTTTACTTTCAGAAAGTTTAAGGCTTAGGTTTTTTTGACGAAGCTTATAATTGTAAATGATTACTCCAGAAACTATTAAAACTAAAAAACTTAAAACACCAAAAAGCATAGATGTTTTGGCTTCTTGTGCTTCTTCTAGTTTTCGCTGCTCTTCAACTAAGGCAGTTTTTTCTTTTTCTAGATCTACTTTTTGCTGAGCATAGACCTGTTCTACAGTTTTTCTAATTTCTTTGTCTCTTCTGTCATCCTTAATTAAATATGATTTTTCTTGATAGTCATAAGCTGTATAGTCTTTCATCTTATATAATGCCCAAGCTAAGTTAAAATACAAATCCTCTTTGAATCTAACGGCTTCATCAGTAGTATCTTTTTCTATTAAATTTATTGCGTTTAAATAGATTAATTTAGCGTCATTAAACTTTTTCTCTTCTAAATAAATACTGGCTAGATTTCCTAATGCTGCCGCTTCGTATATTTTATTATTATATTTTCTTCTTATCTCAATAGCTTTTCTTGCATACTGTCTAGCTGTTTTATAAGAGGATTCATAAAGGTAGATTCCTGATAGATTATTATAAGCTGAGGCTTTTATGTTTTCTAATTCATTACTATGAAAGTTTAAATCAATTATTTTAGAGTAATAGTTTTTAGCACTATCTAATTCTTGTAGTCTAAAGAATTCATAACCAGATCTTAATAAGCTTTTTGCATATTTGGTTTTATTTTTTGAAAGGATGTTGTTGTTTTCGTTAAAGCCACTATTTATAAGAGATATTTCTAAAGATTTTTTAAAATGAAATAAAGCTTTTTCATGATTATTAATCTTTCTAAATATTTCTCCTATCTGATAATGGCACAAATAACTTAATTCAGGATTTTTATTAGTATCTATTTTATTTAATAAGGCTAACGCGTTTCTTAATGATTGAGAGTACTTTTCGTTAGAATATAATTTTTTTACAGTTTTAAATTCTTGATTTAGTATAGAATCACGTTTTTGAAAATAAGAATAATCTTTGTAGTTGTTTGCTTCAATTGATAAGCAACAACCAAATATTGAAAGAAGAAAATATAAACCTATAAGGTTTAAAAGTTGAGGTTTGTTGCTTCTGTTAGGCATTAAAATTTTTGTTAGATTAATTCTTGGATGATTCTAGGTTTTCTTTCAGCTGTTTCTTCTTCTGTTCTTCCAGAATATTTATGATTGACAAAATCTAACTTAAGCATTTTATCAGAATTCATTTCAAAATGTCTAGAAAATGTTTTTTTAAGGCTTTCACCAGCAGATAAATGTATTTCATATACATCTAGGTTTTCGTTATAAACGAAATCTGTGTTTACATTATCATTGACAGTAAAATCTAATTGATATGTTCCGTCACCATTTGCTGTAATACTATATGAGTTTAAAAACTCTGTAATACCTTTAGCAAAGGTAATATTTTCATCTTCAACATATATATTAGTTCTTTTGCCTTTGTTAGCTTCTAAAAAACCAATTTTTAAATGATCATTTTCTATAGAAAAATCATTTGAGTGTTTAGTAGCTGTTTTTTGCGGGGTTTCAGCTAAAACAATTTCTTTAGAGTTGTCTACATTAGTTAATGTAGTTACATCAGTATTATCTGTTGTATTGAAATCAATAGAGTATGCACCAGTAGCATCTCTTTTAAGTGTATATGATTGTAATAAATTTTCAGGATTATTCTCTATAACCTCTGCTTCGTTAGAAGAACAAGAAGCAAAAATAACACTAAGGCTTAAAACTAGGAAATAAGGAGTAAATTTTTTCATGACTTATGGTGTTTTTTATTGAGATTAGATTTTTTTAAAAAAATAGCGATGTACTTAGGATAGATGTTAAGAGATTGGGGGACGATATCTCTTAGGGGATAAAAGAAAACAAAATGAAGGGGTTTTCTATACTATGTTAATTAACGCGTACATCGCTATTGGGTTTATTGTTTGTAGTAGTTGATTAGCGATGTATGAAGTGTATAGACTCGGGGGGCTTCTTCTTAATCTGGGGGACTAAAGAAAATTTGAAGGGTTGATTATGTCTTTACACTATTTTGTTTCTCACGGCATACATCGCTAAACCTACTACATTTTTTACTTTTAATTTTTTATATAAATTACTTCTATATGTTTCTACTGTTTTAATACTGACATTTAATTTATCTGCAATTTCACTGGAACTTTTCTCTTTAGCAATTAACTTTAATACAGCAATCTCCCTCTCAGTTAAATCTCCATGCAAAAATTCAGGTTCATGTTCATCTTTTGTATCTGAAGCATACAGGTCTAATAATTTTACTTTAATATCTTCACTAATATATTGTATGCCGTTGTGAACAACTTTTATGGCATCAATTATTTGTTCATTAGCTCGACTTTTATCTACAAAACCATTAGCGCCTAACGCTATCATTTCTTGAACAAGTTTTGGGTCGCTTAAACTTGATAGTATTATCGTTTTAATGTTTGTATTACGCTTTTTAAACGTTTTTAAAACTTCAATACCATCCATTTCAGGCATGTTTATATCTAAAACTAATACATCTGCTGTATTTTTGGAAGACCAATTTACTACTTGTCTGCCAGTTAAAGAAAAACCCTCAATTTCAATGTCGTCTTCAGTATTTAATAAAGCAATGACTCCGTCTATTAAAATCTTATGGTCATCTGCTATGTGAACTTTTATCTTGTTGTAATTCATGGTTGTTATTACAGTTACAAATTTATGAGGTTAAAACAGTGTGTACAATACACAATATCCCTAATCGTTTCGTTAATGACTCAGGGTTAACCCTGAGTTTTTTTTAACATTTTTTTAACATTTAAAGCTGTAGGCCTTGAATATCCTAGGAAACAAAAATAAAAAACCGAGATTTAAATCCCGGTTTTTTTCGCACTAAATATACTAAGATGTTAGGTTTATCGTAATCTATCTACAGATTTTACAAGATCTTCATCCTTCTTAATGGCTCTATTTGCTAAAACTAACAGCAAAATAACAACGATAGGAAAGAACATCCCAATACCTTTCTCAGAAACCGAAGCTTCTCCAGATAATGTTTGTGATAAATAAATCAATAGTCCTAATAAAAAAAGGTTTATCAAAATGTTTAAGCGGTTTAGTACAAATTGTAACTGACGATTTTTAAATAAAAATATTGTAACAATAGCTACTAAAGCTGAGATAAAAAATAAAGCAGGAACACTTTTTTCTAAGATTGAGTTCCCAGAAAGTAAATCTAAAACATATACAGTATTAGTATGGGAGTTACTCCAAAGACTAAATAGAAAAGTCAATCCTCCAGAAATAATTCCTGCTACTAATAAGTATATAGATTGTATTCTTTGTATCATAATTTTTTATCGGGAAGCAAATGTAATACTTCTTTTTTTAAAAAGAAATATTAGAAGTTAAAATATTTGTATATATTTGCCTTGTATGTAACCGCACAAAATTATTATATAGCCCCTATATAATTAGCACTCAAAACAAAACTTAATACAATATAATTCTTTACACATAAAGAATTTTAGTAACTTAATTATTTAACGAATGTTCGATATTTCGGAATTAAAAACTAAAAAATTAGCTGATTTACAAGTTATTGCTAAATCAATAGGATTAACAAAGATTAGTCAACTAAAAAAATTAGATTTAGTATACAAAATTTTAGATGCGCAAGCAGAAGCAAGTGCTAATGAGGCTAAACCTACATCTAAGACAGAAAAACCAAAAAGGAAGAGAATTAATAAAACAGAAGCTAAAGCTACTGCTACAACTGCTGCTGAAAAGCCAGAGAGTAAAGTTGTTAATGAGCCTGAAGTAAAAAAAGCTGCAGAAAAAAAGGAAGTTGTAATCAAGCCAAAACAAAGGCAAGAAGGAAAGGAAGTTGTAAGCAAGCCAAAACAAAGGCAAGAAGAAAAGAAGCAAGTTAAAGCTTCAGATGATAAAAAACAGCAACAACCTCAACAACAAAAACAGCCGCATAATAAACCCCCTAATAGAGGTAACAAGCATAATAAAAATCAGAATAGTAATAAACAACATCACAAAAGCGGTAATAAGTATCGTGATCCAGATTTTGAATTTGATGGAATTATTGAAAGTGAAGGTGTATTAGAAATGATGCCTGACGGATACGGGTTTTTACGTTCTTCTGATTATAATTATCTATCATCACCTGATGATATTTATGTATCACAATCTCAAATAAAATTATTTGGATTAAAAACAGGAGACACTGTTCGTGGTAATGTACGTCCTCCAAAAGAAGGAGAAAAGTACTTCCCGTTAATTAGAGTTTCAAAAATTAATGGATTAAATCCGAATATTGTTCGTGATCGTGTTTCTTTTGAGCACTTAACTCCATTATTTGCTGAAGAAAAATTCAACTTAGCAGAAAAAGGAAGTTCATTATCAACTAGAATTATAGACTTGTTTTCTCCAATAGGAAAAGGACAACGTGGTATGATTGTAGCACAGCCTAAAACAGGTAAAACAGTGCTGTTGAAAGATGTTGCAAAAGCTATTGCGGCAAATCATCCTGAAGTATATCAAATAGTTTTATTAATTGATGAACGTCCTGAAGAGGTTACCGATATGCAACGTAGTGTACGCGGTGAAGTAGTTGCTTCTACTTTTGATGAACCAGCTGATAAACATGTTCGTGTTGCTAATATCGTATTAGAAAAAGCAAAGCGTTTAGTTGAATGTGGGCATGATGTTGTAATTTTATTAGACTCTATTACACGTTTAGCAAGAGCTTACAATACAGTAGCACCAGCATCTGGTAAAATCTTATCAGGAGGTATTGATGCGAATGCATTACATAAACCAAAACGTTTCTTTGGTGCAGCTCGTAACATTGAAAATGGTGGTTCGTTAACTATTATTGCTACTGCACTTACTGAAACTGGTTCTAAAATGGATGAGGTTATCTTTGAAGAATTCAAAGGAACTGGTAACATGGAATTACAATTAGAACGTAATATTGCAAACCGTAGAATTTATCCTGCAATTGATCTAATTAAGTCGAGCACACGTCGTGATGATTTATTATTAGACGAAAAAACAGTACAACGTATGTGGGTATTGCGTAAGTATTTAGCAGATATGAACCCTATTGAAGCAATGGAGTTTATACAAGATAGAATTAAAAGATCATTAAATAACGATGAGTTCTTAATTTCAATGAACGGATAATCGTTAGTATATAAAATAAAAAATCCCGCTCTCGGCGGGATTTTTTATTTTGGGTATATCACAAAATCTAAAGGGACATCAAATTCATGAGTATCTTCTATTTCTTTGATAGGAGAGAAGAAGTTGAGTCCTATAGTTTGAGTGTTTTTTCTACATTCTGATAAAAATCTGTCATAAAACCCTTTTCCGTAACCAACTCGATAGTTTTGTTTGTCAGAAATTAGCATTGGTACAAAAACCAAGTCGATATCTTTTACATTGGTTTCTTTAGCTCTTATAGGTTCTGGAACTCCAAACTTATTAAGTTTTAGTTTGGTGTCTTTTTCAAAATAGAAATGAGTCAGCGAGTCATCTTCAAAATTACAACGACTAACAATAATTCTTTTTCCTTTATCTCTAAAAAAATCAATGATAGGTTGCGTATTTATTTCATTGAACTTCTGCATGGATAAAAATAAATGTACAGTACGAATATCATCAGTTTTTAATTTAAATATTTGCTGATAGATGCTTTCTTGTAGTTTTTCTTTTTCTACTTCAGTAAGTGTATTTCTCTTCTGTTTGTATAATTTTCTAAGTTCAGACTTAAGCATTTGGTTATAATGATTTTAATTCTTCTTGAAGTTTTTTAGGTAAACTCTTTACAATTAAATCGTAAGAATGACCTATTAATTCAAAAGCAAAAATATCTGAAACATCATTGTTTAAAGTAACTGTGTTCCAATGTTTTTTACTCATGTGAAATCCTGGATTAATACTTTCGTACTCAGCTCGTAACTCTAAAGCACGTTCAGGATCACATTTTAAATTAACCTTAGGCTCGTGTTGCTCCCAACTATCTAAACCAGATAAAGCAAACATTTTATTCATTACTTTAAATACTAAAACATTATCATCAAAAGGAAAGTGTTCAGTTACTCCTTTTTTGGTAATGCAATAGTTACGAAATTCTTCAATATTCATTATTCGATTAAATTTTGAGTTGATTCAGGAATTTTTAATGCAGAATAGTCTAGTTTCCATCCAATAGTTTCTACTAAATTTTGCATTAAGGAAACAGCTTCCAAAGCTTCTTTGTTTGCGGTTTGCATTAGGTTGCTTTCAGGTATTTTTTGAAGAATATGCTCTTTGGCCTCTTTGTTTACTTCGGTTAAATCTTCCGAGCTAAACTTGTTAAGTAATCCGTTTTGAATATCATAGAAACGTAAATTAGGTTCTATTGAAAATACTTCAGGTTGTGGAAATTCAGAGAGGACTAATACTTTTTTCTTAGTATTGGTATGCATTTTTATTTTTCTAAAATCAAAACCAATATGAACTTTTGCATTAATTAAAATAATAGCTTTTTTCTTACTAGTAACAAGCCCTAAAAACTTCTCTTTAGTATTTTCATGATGATATATCTCTGCAAATTCCCCTTCAATAGTAATTAATTTAGATACTTTTTTTATTTTATCTAACAAAACTACCGATTGTTTTTCGGTTAAATTTTTTCTTCTTACTGAGGTGAATTTTTTAAAAATGTAATAGGATATAATAGCACCTCCAGCTAAACCTATAAAAAGTAATTCCATAACAACGAATTTACATAAAATAGATAAAGCATAAAAAAGAGAATAAATGAATAAGATAGTTTTTATCATAAAAGCTAGCTAAGGAGAGTTATTTTGTATTTTTATTCCCCGAAAACATAAGTGTTTATCTGAGTTTAATAAAAAAAGCTACTAATGAAGTCAGGGAGTACAACAGAAAAAGAACTTAAAGAACGTATAAAGGAGTTAACCTGTCTTTATGAGGTAACATCTTTAATAATAAATGCAAACTTAGATCAAGTAGATATTACTTTAAAAGCGATAGCTAAGAGTTTAAAAAGAGCGTTACAGTTTCCCAAAAACACTCGAGTTTTTATTGATGTAAAAGAGTATTCTGAAAAGAAAAATAATACAGAAGAAGAACTATGTATAATTTCAAGTACTATTCCGGTATTTAATATACCTAAAGGAAAAATATCAGCATTTATAAAAGGTAAAGAACTTAAAGATAACTTATACCTAAAGGAAGAAAAAGAACTGTTTGATACCGTAGCTATAAAAATAGGAGGGCTTTTAGAACGTATTGAAATAAAGAACAACGAGTTGTCAATGAGACGTAAAATGGAACACGCCGACCGTTTGTCAATCTTAGGAGAATTAACAGCAGGTATTGCCCATGAGTTAAATACTCCACTAGCCAACATATTAGGTTATTCAGAGCTGTTAAAAGCAGATATGCACAGTAATGAAAAGACTTTAGCCGATGTAGAGAAAATTATTCAAAGCGCAATTTTTTCAAGAGAAGTAGTAAAAAAACTTATGTATTTTGCTTGTGAGATGCCACAAGAAATGAAGGAAGTAAATATTATTCCAAGTATAAAAGATGCTATAAATTTACTGGACGCTACTTTTAGAAGACAATCTGTAAAGTATTTAGTAAAAGTAGAAGAGTCTGAATTATGGTTGCGAGCAGATACGGTTCAGCTTACTCAGATTATTTTTAACTTAATTATAAATGCTATTTACTTTTCACCAAAAGAAGGGCTAGTTACCATTGAAACATTTCAAATAGATAAAGAAGTAGTTTTAAGAATTTCAGATGAAGGAAAAGGGTTAACTGAAGAAGCTCTTGAAAAAGTGTTTCAACCTTTTTTTACAACCAAGCCAACAGGTGAAGGAACAGGTTTAGGACTGAGTGTTGTGCATGGTATTGTATCGAGTCATAAAGGAACAATAACAGCTAAAAATGGCATTGAAAAAGGTGCTATCTTTGAGGTGAGGTTACCAAAATAAAAGAAATGCCGTTAAAAAAAGAGAATATACTTATAGTTGATGATGATGTTCATATCTTAGAATTGTTGCATCGACACTTGCAATCATGGAATTATCACACTTACAAAGCAGTATCGGTTAAAGAAGCAGTCACAATTTTAAGAGATACTTCAATAGACTTGTTAATTACAGATTTGAAAATGCCTGAAGTAGATGGTTTTGAGCTTGTTAAGTTTGTTTCAGAGCATTATCCAAAACTCCCAAAACTTATTGTAACCGGATATCCATCTGTTCAAGATTCGCTTGAAGCCATTAAATCAGGTGTGGTAGCATATCTAACCAAACCGTTTACTAAAGAAGAGTTGAAAATGGCAATGGATGATGCATTGAAAAAATCAGAAATAAGCCAAAAAAAAGTTCCTCAAGAGAAAGAGAAAAAGGATTTTTATGGAGACATGATTGGAGCTTCAGAAAAAATTAATGAAATTTTTCAAATAATAGATCGTGTAAAAAATAACAAGGTAACGGTTTCTATTAAAGGGGAGAGTGGAACGGGAAAAGAATTGGTAGCGCGCGCAATACATTATGAAGGGAAGTTTACTAAAGAACCATATATAGCTGTGAACTGTGGTGCAATACCAGAGAATTTATTAGAGTCTGAGTTGTTTGGTTATGTTAAGGGAGCTTTTACAGGGGCGGAAAGTAACAGGAATGGTTTTTTTCAAGCCGCAAATGGAGGGACTATATTTTTAGATGAAATAGGTAACGCTTCTTTAAATGTACAGTCAAAATTGTTAAGAGCTTTACAAGAAAAAGAAGTGGTAAAAGTTGGAGCTCAAAAAGCAGAGAAAGTAGATGTTAGGATTATTGCAGCAACTAACAACAACTTAAAAGAAATGATTCAAAAAGGAACATTTCGAGAAGATTTGTTTTATAGGTTAACGGTAGTAGAAATAGAGGTACCACCTTTACGAGAAAGAAAGGATGATATTTCTATGCTAGTAGAAAAATTTCTTTTTAAGTATGGTGTTGAATATAAAGATAGGTTCGTAAAAATAAGCCCTAAAGCTTTAGATGTACTAAAACGACATAATTGGCCTGGGAATATTAGAGAGTTAGAAAATATAATACAGCGAGCAGTAATTATGTGTGATCGTATAGTTGAGGTAGAGCATTTACCGGATTCGCTAAAATATAATGTTGATTTTTCAGAAGAAGGACTAATTTCCTTAAAAGAAATGGAAAAACGACATATTCAACATGTGTTAAATGCTACTAATAATAATAAAACAAAAGCAGCAAAAATCCTTCAAATAGATCGTAAGACTTTACGAGAAAAGTTAAAAGAATAAGATGTTTTTTTGAGTGTTTTTTCTCCGACTGAGGAAAAACTCCCCACTTTAATTTTAAAGTAAATTTTACAGAAACTTCTGTACCCTTTATAAACAAAGGGTGCAGAAGTTTTTCTGTTTTTTGGCATATTTAGTGGCATATCATTTGCCTTTAGAAGAGAAGAACAAAATAAATGTAATTTATGAATACTAATCCTTTTAATATTTGCCCATCATGTACAGAAATAAATACATGCGTGTTAACCAAATCTAAAGAAAAGGTGTGGTCATGTAGTGAGTATAATGAGGTGAGTGCCGAAGAAGTAAAGAGAAAAGAGGTAGTTGCAGAACAAGAAATGCAAACTGTTTAAGGGAGTCAGGTATGAATAATATAAAAAGTAAAATTTTAGGCAGTAAAATAAATTCAAACATAAGTGAGATGACATTAACCAAAGAATTAAAAAAACCAACGAAGCGAAAGAATGCTAGAGGAATGGTTGATAATGTACTAGAACAGTTTAATAGTGCATCTGATCAAATTGGTTTACACCCTAATATTCGTAAAATATTAAGTATTACGAATAACGAAATTATTGTTAATTTTCCTGTAAAGATGGATAATGGAGGTGTTGAAATTTTTCAAGGATATCGTGTACAACACAATAATGCATTAGGTCCGTATAAAGGAGGCTTGCGTTACCACCCAACGGTAGATATTGATGCAGCAAGAGCTTTGGCAATGTGGATGACATGGAAAACATCTTTAGCTGGCTTACCATACGGAGGAGGTAAGGGGGGGATTCAAATTGATCCTACTAAATATTCAAAAGATGAATTAGAGCGTATTACTAGGCGTTTTACGTTTGCCTTAGGAGATAATATTGGACCAGAACATGATATTCCTGCTCCAGATGTAAATACAAGTGCTCAAACTATGGCGTGGATGGCAGATACGTATATGAGTACTAAAGCACCTGCAGAGCGTTCAATGAATCAACATGTAGTAACAGGGAAACCAATAGGAAGTGGTGGACTTGAAGGGCGTGATAGAGCAACAGGTTATGGAGTTTTCTTAACTATTAAATTTTGGGTAGAACAAAATAATGAGAGTTTAGAAGGTAAAACTTTTATTGTACAAGGTTTTGGTAATGTTGGTTATTGGGCATCATACTTTTTAGAAAGAGAAGGAGCCAAAATGGTAGGAGTTCAAGATGCCTACGGAAGTATTCAAAATATAAATGGAATCAAGGTAGAAGATCTTTTTAACTATACAAAAGCTAATAACGGAAGTTTAGTAGGATATCCAGAATCAATGGGAATAGAAAAAGAAGATTTTTTTGCTACTGATTGTGATATTTGTATTCCTGCTGCCTTAGGAAATCAAATCACAGAAGATAATGCGCACGTAATCAAAGCTAATTTAATAGCTGAAGGAGCAAACGGACCTATAAATGTTGAAGGAGAAAAAATTCTTTTAGAAAAAGGAGTAACAATTATCCCTGATATATTATGTAATTCAGGAGGAGTAATCACTAGTTATTTTGAGTGGCTTCAAAATCGTAATGGTGAGTTATGGAATATGGAAGAGGTAATTACACGATTAGACAAGAAGCTAAAAGACTCATATACTAGAGTTTCAGATTATGCAAAGTTAGAAGGTGTAGATATGCGAAAAGCAGCATATTGTATAGCTATACAACGTATAGAAAAGGCGTATGTTCAACGAGGTATTTTTCCATAAAAAGCATTAAAATGAAGCACGGAAGTTTAGTTTTAGAAAAAAAGGAGTATGTATACATTAAGAGCTTACTAAATGTTTCAGAGCATACTGAAGAAGGTAAAGTACAGACATCATTAGATAAGTTTGCTGAGGAATTAAAATCGGCTAAGATTTTAGATGAAGAAGAAATGCTAGATGATGTAGTACGTTTAAATACTGTTATAACTATAGCTTCTGGTGATGTTTGGAAAAAAACTATTCAGATTGTAAAACCAATTGAAAAAGATTTGAAAAACAATAAAGTTTCTATTTTAACACCAATAGGTATAGCTTTATTTGGCTATGCTTTAAATGACGTAGTTCTCTGGGATTTACCAGGAGGGAAGAAAGAAGTTAAAATTTTAAAAGTCAATCAAGAGGAGGGGAAAGAGAGTTTTAGTACCTTAATTTAAAGATAAAAAAATGACACTTAATAATCACGGTAGCGATATAGATGTTGTACACAAGTATAATTATGCAGAACTAAAAGGATGGGTAGATCAGTTACAATATATCAATAGAGAAATTGAGAACCTTTTAAGCTTATATGAGCATTCTCTAATCGATAAAGCTATTTCTGAAGAAACGTTGAAACTTTTTTCTGAGAGGAAAAAAGTAAACAATGAGCTTTATAAAACTGTTCTATCATATTCAAATACATACGTTAATGTAGCAGAGTGTGATGATATACAGTGCGATATGGCTTATTTAGGAGAGTATGATAGATTACGTGAGAATTATAAAAATAATTTGGAAGCTTATCAAAAACTTAAAGACAAGTTTTTTGATGAAGTCTTATTAAAAGAATAGCATTCTTGTTAAGCAAGTATGTTAGATTTGTAGAGTTAGTTGTAAAACCTTGGAATTATGTAGTTCCAAGGTTTTTTTATCTAAAAACTAGAACTATTAATTTTTTATTTTATAAGAACTTAGTTCACTTAAAAATTTACTAGGAGAAGTACCAAATTTCTTCTTAAAAGCAGTAGAAAAGTGTTGTGGATTTTTATAACTTACCTTCTCAGAAACCTCATTTACTGTATAGCCTTTTAATAGCAGTTCTTTAGCCTTATTCATTCTTAAGTTAGCAATAAATTTAAAAACGGTTATGCCAAATGCAGTTTTAAAGCCCTTTTTTAAAGCATATTCATTGGTGCCAATTTCTTTACACAACAAAGATAAGGTTAGTGGAGATGTATAGTTATTAAGTATATATTCATAAACTTTTCGAATTTTGTTAGTTTCAGTTGTAGTTAGCTTTGTTGTGTTTTTTTCAAGAACACTAGGAGTAAACTGATAAAGTTGTAATAAAAGAAGGTCTAATATTTTAGAGGTAATATGTATTTTCCGAAAATGATTATCCCATTCAGAATCAATAACTTCTTTTATTAAAAAATGCATTTTTGAATTTATTAAGCAATTTTCCGAATTAATTTTTCCGAATTTTTTATCATTGATTAACCTTTTAAAATCATCAAACCTAATATCATCGGGTAAATACTGAATAAAAAATAAGGGAGATAAGTTAAGGCGTACAATAAAAGATTCAGAAGACTCACACTCTAAACAACCTTTTGTATTACTATAAAAGTTAATATTATGTGAGTTTGAATTAAAAGAATATTTACTTCCTTTTTCAGGTATATGTATAGTAAACTTACCTTGTAAATTGAATAACATTTCTATACTCTCTCCTTTAATATTAAAATGTATTCTATAGCCTTTTATGGTTTTTATAGAACCAAAACCTATTTTAAAGTTTTCAAACACATGTTCTTTATACCAACCTTTAAAATTATCGTCATTAAAGTTGGTTATTAGGGTTTTATAAAAATTATCATTTGTCTTTTTAATATTAGCTAGCTTATCAAAAACAGCTTCTTCGTTATTATTTATAGTGACCTTCATGTTTTCTTATTCCGTTTAACGTATGTTTTTTATCCGTTTAACGTATCCCCCGATTTCCGAATAAAAATTAGTTTTGCAGAAAACAAAAATAATTTATTTTTATTTAGTCTTAATAAGTAAAAATGATTTTAACATAAAAATAGTAGGATTGATTTAATTATAACTTATAAAAAAATTAACATGTTAACAATTATAGGCTGCTTAACCCTTATAGGTTTTTATTTTTTATACAGTACTTCAAGTAGAGCAGATTTAACGTTTTATTTACCTCTTCAGAAATGGATTAATGAGAATAAAATAAAAGGGAAGTATATAGGTTTAGTCTTGTTAATTATTGGGTTAGCTAGTACAGTTTTATACTTGGGTTTTGGTGCAGGAACATTTTCATATATAATACTACTAATGTTAGTAGCAAGCTTAGTTGTTTTAATAGAACCTTTACGTTTTTTAAAACTTCCAATATTAGTTTCTACAATTATTTTATCACTATTGTTTGAAATTTATCTTTAATAATTATGCCAGCAAATAAAAAATATTTAACAAATTCAGCTACACAACGCATTGCAAAGATAAGTGCTGGTTTTATAGGTGGATATATTGTGACAGAAACTTTTCACATGATGTTAATGACTTTTTTTAGCATACCAAATGTAATAATGACACTACGTTTTTTTGGGTTTATTATGTGGGCAGTTTTAATGATTTTTGCCTTTTTAGCCAAAAGCGCATGGAAAATATGGGTGCTTTATATTTTTGTTAGTCTTCTATTTATTACAATAATTTATTTAAATACTCCAAATTAACTAAAACAATATCAAAATACCATTATGGCTAAGAGAGTATATAATATAATGTTTCATGCACATACCATTAGTGGTATTGTTATTAGTGCAGCACTATATGTTATTTTTTTTACAGGATCTATTTCTTTTTTAAGAGATGAAATAATAGCTTGGGAAAGAAATGAGCCCGTTAAAAAAAATTTTTTTTTAGAAGGAGATTTTGATGCTTTATTAAATAACCTAGAAGAAGAGTATTACCTAAATGGTAGAGATATTTCTTTCTATAGAAACGTAGAAGGACAAAACGTAGTTACTAGAATGGGGCGATCTAAAGATACACTAGCTCCAAAAAAAGAACCTAAAAGAGCTTTTTTTTACACAAATTTAAAAACCTTTAAAAAAGTAAACTATGCTCAAAACTATTCTTTAGGAGAATTTTTTTACAGATTACATTTTTTTGCACAACTAAATTTTTACGGACGATCAGGTTATGTTTTTGCAGGCTTAATAGCTTTCTTTTTCTTGTTTGCAATTATAACAGGAATTATCGTTCACTGGAAAAAAGTAGTACCTAATTTTTACCAATTTCGACCAAAAACGAAATGGAAAACTATTTGGACTGATGCACATGTTGCACTCGGAGTAATAGGGCTACCATATCAATTTATATTTGCTGTTACAGGAGCATACTTAATTATTGGTTATATGATAATGTTAGTACCTGTACAAAACTATATTTTTAATGATAATTCTAAAGCTTTAACTGAAGCATTGACTCATGAAAAAAAAATAAACTATGAGTACAAAGCTATAGAGTTAGGAAAAACGATTTCTATTAATGATTTTTTACTTAGAACAAAAAAAGAATACCCTAGCTTACAATTAAATAGCATCGAAATATTTAATTATGGAGATGCAAATATGCACGTAAAAGTAGGAGGATATCCAAAGTATAAGGATAACTTTTTAAGTTCAGGATCAATCACATTCAAAGCAGTAGATGGATTTATAGTACAAACAAAAGATTCAAAAAATAGCTTATCATATATAGAAGGAGCTACAAATCTTTTAAAAAGATTACACTTTGGAGATTTTGGTGGTTATGGAATGAAATTAATTTACTTGGTTTTAGGTTTTGTCACCTGTTTTGTAATCATATCTGGTGTACTTATTTGGTTAGTTGCAAGAGATAAAAAAAGCGTACCTAGTTACAAACGTAAATTCAACACTTGGTTAGTAAATATTTATATGGCTATATGTTTAAGTTTATACCCAATGACTGCTTTTGTTTTTGTAGTCGTTAAATGTTTTTCAAACAGCAATGGAGACAATAAAAAAGTATTTATTTATCAGATATTTTTCTGGGGATGGCTTATGTTAAGCTCACTTTTTATTGTAAAAAAAGACAATTACTTTACTAATAAAATATCTCTTTTATTAGGCAGTATTTTAGGATTCCTAGTACCTATCTCAAATGGTGCTATTACTGGCAATTGGCTATGGATTTCTTTGCAAAAAGGATATTCGCAAATTTTTGTGGTAGATGCTTTTTGGTTGCTACTTTCAATAACTTCACTTAGTATTTTCTTTAAAATAAAAAGAAATAAAAAGCTTTAAAAGAATCATCTTAATAATCAGTATCATTTACTCCGTTTAGCGTAGCTAATTATCCGTTTAACGTATAAAGCTTACAGTTTTATAAGAGTAATTTTGTTTTTAATTTCAATTAAGTCTAAATAAAAATAAAGTGAACACATTTAAAAAAACAATAAGTTTTATAACGATTAACCTTCTATTTTTATTCGTAGGGTATACACAGTCTAAATTATCAGGAACAGTAGTAGATGCGTGGAAAAATCCAATTCCTGGAGCAACAGTTATTATAAAAGAAACTAACAAAGGAGTTTCAACTGATATAAATGGTCATTTCCTTTTTAAGGGTAAACTTAAAGGAAAACATGTACTTAAAGTTTCTTTTGTTGGCTTTAAAACTAAGGAACTATTTTTTAAGATAGAGGAGGGAGAAGAACTAGTATTATCAATACAGTTAGAAGAATCATCAGTAGAGTTGGATGAGGTACTTGTAACTGGAAAGAGTATCGTAAAAAAAGTAAAAGAGAAAGCATATAATGTAGGCGTTGTTGATGCTAAGGAGTTACATCATACCTCTTTAGATTTAGGACATGCATTAGATAGAGTAGCAGGAGTACGCATTAGAGAAAGTGGAGGTGTTGGTTCTCGAATGAATTTTTCACTTAACGGTTTTAGAGGAAATCAAGTCCGATTTTTTATTGATGGGTTGCCCATGGATAGTTTTGGTTCATCTCTACAAATTAATAACATTCCAATAAGTTTAGCAGAACGCATAGAAATATATAAAGGAGTAGTACCTATAGGTTTAGGAGCAGATGCATTGGGAGGAGCTGTAAACATTATAACACAGCAACATAAAAAAAGTCATTTAGAAGCTTCGTATTCTTTTGGTTCGTTTAATACTCATAGATCACATGTAAATGCTGTTTATGTAGCAAAATCAGGGTTTACTGCACAATTAAATGCTTTTCAAAACTATTCTGATAATGATTATAAAGTAAAGGTTGATGTATCTGATTTAAACACCGGAGAATATTTTCCTAATCAAAGAGTAAAACGTTTTAATGATACTTACCATAACGAAGTAGCCATTTTTAATGTAGGTTTTGTAAATACTAAGTTCGCAGATCAACTATTGTTAGGTATAACTTTAGGACAGAGTTATAGAGAAATCCAAACAGGAGCAAGAATGGTAAGTGTGTTTGGAGCTTGGCATACAAGAGGTAATATTATAATGCCTAGTGTAAAGTATAAAAAGAACGACTTTATATTTAAAAACTTAGACTTTAAGTTAACCGCTAATATCAACTTGGGAGAAGAAAAAAATATTGATACGTTGCATAGGCGTTATAATTGGTTTGGAGATTTTAAAGAATATGATGGCCCTGGAGGAGAACGTTCGTATTCTTTATATAAATACAAAAATAACGCAGGTATTACAACAACAAGCTTAAACTATAAGCTAAATAATAAGCATAAAATTACATTTAGTAATACTCTTAATACGTTTGATAGACTGGGGCATAATGAGTTAAATCCAGATAACGAAATTTACGAGCATCCTAAAAAAATGATGAAAAATGTCATGGGGTTTGGCTATGACTTTAAAAGTTCTAATTGGAATACCTCAATCTTTTTTAAAAAATACTATCAAAGAAATAAGTTTGCAGAAGCATATAATCCTAGTGGAAACTACGGAGATGTGGCTTATAGAAATCAAGTTAATAAGTTTAATCATACAGGGTATGGGCTTGCAGCAACATACTTTGTAAATGATGATATACAATTTAAAGCGTCCTATGAAAAAAGTTATCGTTTACCAGAAGCAAATGAACTTTATGGAGACATAATTAATTTAGAAGGAAATTTAAGCTTAAAACCAGAAAGTAGCAATAATTATAATTTAGGAGTTAGTTTTTGGAAGCATACAAATAGTAAACACTCTTTTAACTTCAATACAAGTGGTTTTTATAGAGATGCTAAAGATTTTATTAGACCTACGCTTAATAAAAATCAAAGTAGGCAAGTTATGGATAATTTAGCGAGTGTAACCAACCTAGGTGTAGAAGCAGAAGTAAGGTATAACTTTAATAATCAAGTTTCTTTAGGAGCAAACATAACTTATCAAAATTTAAGGAACAACACAAAATATGAAGACAATCAAACAGAAGTTAGTGTTGTTTACAAAGATCGAGTTCCTAACGAGCCTTATTTATTTGGAAATGCTGACGCGAGCTACACTTTTTCTAATCTATGGAATAAAGAAGACAAATTAAACATAGCCTATAACTTATTATTTGTTCATAATTTCTATTTGTATTGGCCTAGTTTAGGGAGTAATAAGCTAGAAGTTCCTCAACAAATATCACATGATGTAAGTTTTACATACTCATTAAACAAGAAACTACAATTTACTTTAGAATGTAGAAACTTGTTAAATGCTGAGCTTTATGACAATTTTAGTTTACAAAAACCTAGTAGAAACTTTACAGGAAAAATTAAATATACTTTTTTTTAAGAACACATATTTATAGAAGATAATTAAATAACAATTATAAATTAAAACAAATGAATTACAAAAACCTTTATTCAGCTTTATTTATTGCAGCGGCAATTTTTACGTCTTGTAGTGATGATGACACTCCGAAACAAGGAGAAACACCTCAAAAAGGAGCTAAATACTTAATAACAGCAACACCAAAAGCATCAGAAGGAGTTGCAGATTATATACTTACAACAGATAATTTATCCCAAGGAAAAATTAGTACAGTAGGGAATGGTATTGAGCAAGATGGAACGTATCGTTATTATGTAACCAGTAATAATAAATTTTTTAGTTTATTATATGGACAAGGAAATCCAGGAGCAGTAACAACATACCAGTTAAATAATAAAGGAACATTAGATAAACTGTCTAATTTTCAGTCAGAAACTGTACAAGCATTTACTCCAGTTAAAGACGATTTACTTTTAATGAAAATATCAAGAAGTTCTGATTCACCTATTGCTTCTTGGTATCGTCTTGATACAAGAACATCACAATTTGTAGCCGAAGGACAAATTAATACCAAAGATTTAGCAAATAAAGAAAATGGAGAGTTAGCTTTCTTTACTTGGATAACTCAAGTAGGTGATTATGTGTACCTACCTTATTTTACAGTTAAAGGAAATTCTACAGATAGATTCGGAACAGCTTATCCTAATGAAGCTAATATTGCAGTGTATTCTTATCCAGAAATGGAGTATGTAAAAACGATTCATGATGATAGAACAAGTCATATTGGACGCTATTTTAACAATGGTTTGTCTGTAGATGAAAAAGGAGACGCTTATGCTTTTTCTTCTTCTATAGCAACAACTAACGGAGAAATAACATCTACAAAGCCATCAGCAATAACAAGAATTAAAAAAGGAGAAACAGCGTTTGACCAAACTTTTTATTATAACATTGAAGAAGCTTCAAGTAATAGATATGTTACTTCTCACTTATACTTAGGAAATGGTAAATTCTTGGTAAATTTACACGATACAGCTTCAAAAGGTACATATAGTTCTGGAAAAGATTTGGCAATTGTAGATGTATATGCTAAAACGTTAACAGACGTAACAGGACTTCCTATAAAAGAAGATATAGAAAGTATTGCATCAAAAGGGCATTATGTATCTAAAGCAGAAGGAATAGTTTATATTGGTATAACAACAAAAACTGGAAGTTATGTCTACAATATAGATGCAACAACTGCAAAAGCTACACAAGGAATTGAAGTAGAAGGAGGAACGATTACTGCTATAAGTAAGCTTAATCCTGTAAAGTAAAAAAGAAACATATCAGAACAGAAATCTTGGAATCATCTGATTCCAAGTTTTTTTTATAAAGTTAAAACAGTTAAACAGCCAGTGCGCTTAATTGTTTCTTTCGGAATTCAGATGGTGTAAACCCAGTATGGTTTTTAAAAACACGGTTAAAAGAGGTTTTACTTTTAAAACCAGCTTCGTAGGCAATTGCTAAGATTTTATAATTTTTATAATTAGGGTCTTTCATTATTCTCTGCGCATCATTTACTCTATATAGGTTGATGAACTGATAAAAGTTTTGATCAAAACAAAGATTTAAAACTTCAGAAAGGTGGTGTTTGCTCATAGAGAGCTGAGAAGCTAGTTCTGATTGATTAATTTCAAAATCAAGATAAGGCTTTTTTGTCTCCATATAATCAAGAATCATTTTCATGTAGTAATTCTTATCCTTTTCTGTTAAAGAAGAGTTTTTGTACTGTACAGCTTTAGAATTTTGTTCCTTTTTTGCAGTAGCAAGCTCTATCATTTTAGCCTTTAATGCTTTGTTTTCATTTTGAAGTAAAGAATTTGTTTTTTTAAACAGTTCACGGTCACTTTCAATAGTTTTCTTTTTACGAATATAAAAGAAGAGTAATCCTCCTAAAAAAATAATTGAAACTCCGCCACCAATAAGTAAATTACTTTTCTTATTATCTATAGAGGTTAAAGAGTGTAATTTAGATTCAATGTTTTGTTTTTCTGTATCAGAATCATGTTTTAAATCAAGAAGAGCAGCATTCGATTGCTCTTTTAACAAAACTTTCATTAACTCAGAATAGCTTTCTTGTTCTTTTTGAGAATTTTTAAAGTCACCTAATAATTTATAAGCTTTGGCTAAGTGTGAATGAGCTTCTTTTTTAAGCTCAAGATCTTTTCTGTTAGAAGCCATTACTAAAACTTCTTTTAATAATGGTATAGCTTTTTTAGGTTCTTCTTTCTTAATATAAGACATTCCTAAATTAAGTAGTGAAACAGGTCTTTTAGAAACTCTGTTTTTTTTAGAATAAGCCAAAGATTCATTAGCTGTTTTTATAACTTTATTCCACTTTTCTTGCTGAAAATAAGAATACCCAATATTGTCAAACGCAGTGTTAACAGCTTGGATATTGTTCATGCTTTCAGCTAAGTATTTCATTTTATATAAATAAGCTAAAGCTTTTTCGTAATCTTTTTTTTCGGTATAGCTATTGCCTAACCCATTATAAGCAGCCAGTTTAATAATATTGGGCACATTATTTTTTTCAGTTAAAGCAAGTACTTTTTCCATATAAGTAATTACTTTATCAGGTTTGTTTATTTGACTGTAAACACTAGCAAGATTAACTAAAATATTAATTTCTGTTATTTCGCTGTTAAAATTTGTCATGTTAAACTCAAGAGCGTTATGGAATTTTTCAAGAGCTTTTTCATAGGCATCCGTAACATTATAGTAGATACCGTGGTTTATAATAGATTTTATTTCTAACTCTTTTAGTTCAAATTTTTGAGTAATTAATAAAACAGAATCATTATACTTTTTAAAAGAATCAAAATTTGCTTCGTTGTAGGCTCTTTGCGAAAGATTAAGGAGATCTTTACATTTTTTTTTAGCTAAACTAACACTTGTAATGTCTTTGTTATATGAAGATTGTTTTTTTTGAGCTTGAGTTAGAAGTGTAAAGAATAAAAAACAACAAAAAATAAAACTAGAAATGGTTTTGATTATGAGTGATTTGAGTGTGTGTATGTTAGTTGTCATACTAATTAGGTATTCTTATTAGCACTATTTCTAGTGAGTAATGTTAATAGAAAGCAAACCACAAATGTAAGATGTTTGTAGTGATTTTTCTAAAAATTATACTAAACTAAACCGTTTCTTTTTCTATCTAAAATCAATTTTGTGAGATAGTTTTACCATTAAAGTATGGTCGTTTTCAATCCGATTATCTTTTATTATTATGTATTGATTCATGTACCCTAAACTTAACGTAAAAGCGTTATTTATAGGGATATCAAAAGCTCCATAAATTCTATTCTGTCCAAAATGATTATTATTAGCATACTTATCAATATCTAAAAAGACCTGATTCGAAAGTGATAGCCCTAATTTAGTTTCACCTTTTTTAGATTGTATTAAAGGTATTTTTGCTCCTAAAATTAATCGCAATCGATGTCTTATTCGATCTTTCATAATTCGTTGCTCTAATAACATTCCATAATTAACAGCTACAGTTTTAATTTTATTTTTTAGATTAAAGTATTCATAGATTCTGTGTTCTGTTCTTTTTTCAGAAACAGGGTGTGCTCCATAAGGAAAGAGCACTACCCATTCATATCCAACACCGAAGCTTACATTTTTTAAATAATCATAACTTGTTCCCAATCTTAATTTTGATTGTTGCCAGTTCTTAACAAAATTATGTCTACTCCAAGAGTATAAAGTTTCAATATTAAATTTTTCAGTTAATCGATACTTTCCAGAGTAATACCACCATGAATTAAACTGATCGACTTTTTGAGCACTAACATTAAAAAATGTAAAAACCAATACTACAATTAGTATTTTCTTCATTTTCAACTAGATCTTTTTACCGATAAAACGGATTACACTCCCTTTCCCATTGTGACAAGCACCTTCATTTAAAAAAACTTCTTTTTCTTCTAAAACTTGAATTTCAAGTCCAGAAAAATCTTGTTGTATTTGTTCTATAGAAAATAACATATCTATGTCTTTTGGACCACCTATTTTTTGATTGTCTTTTTGATAATCAAGATGATTCTTACTAAATGCTTCGAATATGATGTATCCTCCAGGTTTAAGAAGTGTGGTTAATTTTTGATGAATGATAGAAATTTTCCAGGCAGAAAAATGCGCATATACTAAAGCGATGGCATCAAAAGACTCTTTTGTAAATTCAAGGTTTTGTATGTCGCCTACAACATACTTTAGAGTCACACCTGATTCGTTTGCTAGTTTTTGAGCTTTACTTTTTCCTTCACTACTTAAATCAGTAGCAGTAACATCCCAGCCCAATTTGGAAGCATATACACCGTTTCTACCTTCTCCATCAGCAGGTAATAGAATTGTTCCTTTTTTTAATTTTTGAAGCTCTTCTTTAAAAAATAAGTTGGGCTCTTTACCATAAGCAAAATCTAGGTTTTGATATCTTTCATCCCAAAACGCTGTATATTTTATATCGCTTTTTTTCATCATATTTTGGTTTAATTTATATGACGTAAAAGTATATTGGGTTTAAAATTTTATGATAGGATAAATGTAAAGTAGTATTGTACTTATTTCAGCTTTTTTCTATATGCTTCAGGAGAATAACCTGTATGTTTTTTAAAAAATCTAATGAAATAAGAAACATCTTCATATCCCAAATGATATGCTATTTGATTTACTTGATTAGACGTTGCTAAAAGATATCTTTTAGAGTCTAATATAATCTGTTCATTAATAAGTTCTGATGCTGTCTTTCCTAAAGTTTGTTTTGTTATTGCATTTAGCTGATAATTAGAAAGGTTCAATATGTTGGCATATTGAGACACTTTTTTTTTGCTAGTAATATTGGTTTCTAATAAGTGTAAAAACTTTTCAAGGCGCTCTTGAACATATAAATCTTTAGTATTAGAGGTTTTATTACCAGTATTTCTTAACCTCATTAATTCTATAAAAAGAATACGAAGATTAGATTCTATAACCCCTTTATATGCCTCTGCTTTATTTTTATACTCTGTAAAAATAGATGTAAATAAAAGGTTTAACCTTAAAAAGAGATCTTCTTCTAATTGATAATAATTTGTAGCACTTACTTTTTGCAATAATAAACTTATTTCTTTTTCAATAGGATAATAAAATTCAGCATTAAATTGAATCATAAAGCCTTCACTATTACTTTTTAACTCTAACTTGTGTACTTGACCAGGACGAACTATAAAAACAGTATAATCACTAACTTCATAATTAACAAAGTCTATTTCATGGCTTCCAGTCCCTTTTTTTAATGCCAAAAAGAAGAAGAAATTATGTCTGTGAAGTTCATGAATCATATCTTTTCCATTAAGAAGTTCCTGAAGGCTTTTAATCATAAAACTACCAGATAAGGATGGTTCTTTTTGTGAAGCTTTTAGATGTCTTATAGGTATAGTTTTCATGAGAATAGAATAAACTAAAGCAAAACAAATTTAATTAGAAAAAAAGTAAGGAAGATATGTTTTTATTAATTTGATAAAAGACTTCATAAGTTTAGATAGGTAGGAATTTTTTAAAAAACAAAAACCTGTAAATCGGATGATTTACAGGTTTTTTTGGTCGGGGTGGCAGGATTCGAACCTGCGACCTCCTGCTCCCAAAGCAGGCGCGATGACCGGGCTACGCTACACCCCGTTTTTAATTGGGACTGCAAATGTAGAAAAAAAAATTAAACAACAAATAAAAAAACAAATATTTATTCAATAATCTGACTTTATAAGACGATAGTTAAAATATATTTAAAAGCAGATAATAGAAGTAAAAAAAAATTACATTTGTAACTTCAAAAATTCAAGATAATGGCAGAAAAAATTAAATGTTTGATTATTGGGTCTGGTCCAGCAGGTTACACAGCGGCAATATATGCAGCAAGAGCAGATATGAAACCAGTTATGTACACAGGAATGCAAATGGGAGGGCAATTAACAACAACTACAGAAGTTGATAATTTCCCAGGATATCCGAAAGGAACTGATGGTACAGCAATGATGGAAGATTTAAAAAGTCAAGCAGAGCGTTTTGGAACTGATGTTCGTTTTGGTATGGCAACAAAGGTTGAGTTTTCTGATAAAGAAGGGGAAGCTCATAAAGTAATTGTAGATGAGTCAACTGAGATTGAAGCACAAACTGTCATTATTTCTACAGGAGCAACTGCTAAATATTTAGGGATAGAAAGCGAACAACGTTTAATAGGTGGAGGAGTTTCTGCCTGTGCTACTTGTGATGGATTCTTTTATAAAGGGCAAGATGTTGTAGTAGTTGGAGCCGGAGATACCGCTGCTGAAGAAGCAACATATTTAGCTAATATTTGTAGTAAAGTTACTATGTTGGTGCGTAAAGATTATATGCGTGCTTCAAAGGCGATGCAACATCGCGTAAACAAAACTGAAAACATCACTGTTTTATACAATACTGAAATTGATGAGGTATTAGGTGAAAATGTTGTTGAAGGAGTTCGTGCTGTGAATAATAAAACAGGAGAGAAAACTGAAATTCCAGTAACAGGAGTATTTATTGCTATCGGACATAAACCTAACACCGAATTATTTAAAGGAGTGTTAGATATGGATGATACAGGATACTTAATTACTAAAGGAAAAACTACTAAAACAAATTTACCAGGGGTTTTTGCTGCAGGTGATGTGCAAGATAAAGAGTATCGACAAGCAGTAACAGCAGCTGGTACAGGATGTATGGCAGCTTTAGATGCTGAGCGTTATATAGGAGCGTTGGAATAAAAAACTAAAAAATAAATATATAAGAGCTCTTGATAAGAGCTCTTTTTTTGTATGAAAAAGATATTACTTATTTTTCGATTAGGAAATTACAATAATGATGTATTCTTTTAGTCAAGGATAAGGCACTAATATAGAGGTAGAGGTTAAACTATAGTTTTATTGTTTTACGAGAACTTTAGCTTTTATCGAGTATAATAGATTTTACCTTGAATTTTTCAATAAAAAATTAAAAGAGCAGTTATGATTATGTCGTATTTGACTATAGAATTTTTTTAATCATTTAGTTTTATAAAATCATGCCTTTTAGTTTTCTAAGCCAAAAGACATGGGAGTTTTTAAGAAGTTATTTCTTAAAAAAAATAAAATGTAACCCTTTAAATAAATATAGATGAAAAGAAACAAGTATTTTTTCACCCCCCTAATTTTGTTAGCACTTATTATTCATGGGTGTAGCGAAAAAGAAAATTTAGACGATCTCTACCAGCCTGATTATCGTCCTAGTATTGATGTAGCTAATTTGTCTGCTGAAAATAAGCCAATGACAATGTTTGAAGATGCTGAAGACCCAGAACGAATGTACGATAAGTCAGATCGTTGGTTTAAATTAAATGAATTGGTACAGGTAGTCTTAAAAGGTAAGGATTCAGTACAGGTTTCATTGTATTCTCCCGTTGGATTAAATGATGTTAAAATTTATGGTAAACTACCAAATTATGACAAACGTTTTGTGTTATACCATTTCACAAACATACCTGCATTTCACCGTTCATTTCATAAAATTCCTTTAACTGAAGGAAAGTTTGATTATGAATTAGAAAATGGTAAACCAGTTACAATAGATAAAATTGAAGGTTTTTCATCAGGTGCTATAAAGTTTTCTGTAGAATCAGAAGATCCTCTTTTTCAAAAATTCAAAAAAATTAAATCATCTCATCTTGTTCAATTTAACGATGGTTACCACATTAATGAATATGGAAAGTATTTACCTATGAATCCTGTGTTGGCAAAAGAAGCAATAACAATGATAATTAATTATTCATATGCTTTAAGTCACCCTATTTACTATGATACATTCATCAATTTTGATGACTACAAAAAAGATCAGGCTAATCTTGCCGGTACTTCTATAGATGGAGCAAAAGATTGGCATGGGAATGAAGAGGATTCAGATGGTAACTATGATTATTTTACAAAAGATGAAATTGAAAAAATATATGGAGATTATCTCGACGGTCGAACGCTTTATATGGCAATGGTTGGAGGAAGCTCTGCATGGGGTGGAGGACCATTAGCTTCGCAGTGGGAGTCCAGCTATGTAACTGGGCATTGGCTTGGTAACATGTCTGTTTGGTCACATGAATACTCTCATCACATTGGATATAGTCATAGTAGCAACTTAGCCAATAGTGGTGAAGGAGGCGGACAGCAAGAAATGCTGACTCAGCTTTACAAGTATTTGATTTATTTAGAAGATCTTCCTTTTATAAATCCAGAAATATTAAATAGTTGGACAAAAACGGAATATTTGAATGATACTTACGAAAAACCAGTATTTAAAATTAAAGATAATAACCCGTTTTTATTAAAATATAAAGGAGAAGGAAAATGGAATTAAAAAATATAATAAATATGAAGAAGTTACTTTTATTAATGTTAACTCTTTGTATATTTTACAGTTGTAGTAAAGATGATAACGAATACATACCGGATGATTATACATATTACTATCCTACAGATTCAAGTGAACTAACAGCTAATTTAATCGGAGACGGTACAGGTACATTTGATCCGAGTGGTATAGCTATTTCTAATGATAAACTATATGTATGTAATGGAAACGTATTAGAAATTTTTGATGCATTGTCTCTTGAACATATCCAAACGATTACACACTTTAAAAAAGGAGATACTTCTATAGAGTTATCTTCTTTGTCATCAATAAGTATTGATGCTGGACGTATTTATATCGGTAGTAGAGAGTCTAGACTATTTGTATTTGATGAATCTACAACTGAAGGAATCACTGCAGTAGGTAACGGTCAATGGTGGCAAACCTTTGTTCATGTTTTTGGTGTAGTTGTAAAAGACGATTTAGTATTTGTTAAAGAGAAAAATAATATTATAAAAGTATTTGAAACTTCTCAAATTAATGAAACTAGCGACTGGGATTTACCTCCATACGCTCAATTAAATACCTTGAATGGTTACACAGAAGTTTATTCAATGGATGTGGTATCTGGAAATTTAATTGTGGCAGGTAGAGATGCAAAAGGATACCTGTATTACAATATTAAGAATATTATAAATAAGGCAGAAAGCTCTTTAGTAACTCCTATTGAACCAACTAAAGGAACGTTTCTTAGCATAAAACCAACTTCAATTATTTTTAATAACGATTGGGCTATTACGTCTGAAAGTATGAGAGATACAAACTATTTACGCATTTACCCAAAAGATGAATTTGTTAGAAAGAAATACAATCCAATTATAGATGTTTCAGATATTATGGGGAGTAATTCATTTGGAAGCATTGTAAGTGTAGCTCATTTAAACAATTTACTTTTTTTATCAGATAGTTCGAATAAAAAAATAAGAGTAATAAAAATAAATGAATCTACAATTACCGAACAATAATGTTAGTATAAACAAAAGAAATTATACTATAAAAAAGGGTACGTATCAGCGTACCCTTTTTGCTTTTAAGTAGAACTTTGTTCACTTTCTTTAATAATTTTTCGAATCCAGTCGTTAGGAATCATATCTATGGTAAGATTTATACGCTCTTCATCACCGTTGTTTATGACTTTATGCGGATCCGTAAGTCTCATATACCAACATTCTCCTGATTCCATTAATACAGGAGTATCACTTAAATAAAAAGTTACATTTTCATTGTTAAGAATAGGAACGGTAAGACGAATCACTGATTTTTCAATCTCTAAACCTAAAGTAGGGTCGGTGTGTTCCTTTACTACAGATTGAGGAGCCAATCTTAGTAATCGAACTAAGGTAACGGTAGTGTTTTCTTTAAAAAAATCGACTACACTGGTTAGGTATGGAGATTTCTTAAGCGAAGCAGTATCTAACCAATTTGTCCAAGAACCATCAGCATAATCATTGGCAGGAGGGGGAAAAGGTAACGAGGTATCTACTAAATGCGCGGGTGATCGTAAAGGAATTACATTGTAGTATTCAAAGTTGTCTAACTGTAAAGCTTTCGCTTCTTTAAGCATTTTAGCGGTCTCAAAATTAAAAGGGAGTTTAATTCGATCGCTAAACATATCATTCTTTGGTGTGGTAGTAGTGTCTGATGTTTGCATAACAATGAATTTATTAAAGTTTTTAGGTTAGTAATTGTATGTTGTTAGCTTTTACTTATGGTAAATGTAGCTGTTAGTCCAACACTAAAGTTTCTAGGTAATTTATGCACGCCAAAAATAGCTCTTGAATGCACTCCTTTATCTTCTAGTATTTTTACAAATAAGTCGGAAGCTTCATTAACTACTTCAGGAGAATCATCCCAATCATCAGTAGATTGGAAGTACGCATCAATATGGTTCAGCCCAATTATATTTTCAAACCCAATTTTATTATCCACTTGCGCTAAAACATTCAAAGCACATAGTTCCATTGCTTTGTAACCTTCTTCTGTTGAAATTTCATTGCCTAATCTACCTTGATATAAGTATTTATTATTCAAAATAGGAAATTGAATAGCAACATAGGCTATATTCTCTTGTACGTTAACCGATACATAGCTTCCACCTGGTATTGAAACGTTAGGTAATATATAATTATGTTTTTCTAAATTTTTTTTTGGAGCCATTTTTTATTTTTAAAGATACATATTTTTTAACAAGATTAAAGCAAACTAAAAGTAAGTATCGTTTAATCTTTGACTATCGGATGTATAAACAGTAGGTACTATTTGGTCTACATTAATTTTAATTGCATGTGTAAAATAGGATAGGGTTTACCAGAGGCGTCCACGTCAGAACGTTTTATAGTTTCAAAACCAAAATGTTTGTAAAATCCTATAGCTTGTTCATTCTGTTCATTTACATCTACTTTGTTTACATTCAATTTATCAAGTGAGTATTCTAATAAGGTTTTTCCCACTTTTTTTCCACGATATTCAGGGTGAATAAAAAGCATTTCTAAATTTTGTTCAGCAGTACCTAAAAAACCTACTATTTTTTCGTTGACTTTAATACATTTTAATTCTACAGCATCCAAATATGTATTCAAAATAAGAGGTCTAAAATAAGCAATGTCTTCTTCTTTTAAAAAATGATGTGTCGCCCTAACGGAAGCTTCCCATAAGTCAACTACTTCTTGATATTCAGTTTTGTTTATAGTATCTATTTTATAATTCACTTTTTCAATTTTTACTCAAGCTATAAAAATACAAAAAGCGACTTTGATGATTTATCAGAGTCGCCGTTATTTTTTTGCTAAAAAAGATGATTCTTTTAAAGATACCTATCAACTTTCTCTATTTCAAGGTCGTTAATACTAGCATATCTTTTCTTCATTTGCCCATTATTGTCAAACTCCCAATTTTCGTTACCGTAAGCTCTAAACCATTTGCCTTCTTTGTTTTTGTATTCATATTCAAATCGTACAGCAATTCTGTTTTCACTATGTGCCCAATATTCTTTTTTTAGCTTGTAATTAAATTCATTTTGCCATTTTTTACTCAGGAAATTAACGATTTCTTCTCTACCATTAACAAAGGTGTCTCTATTTCTCCATTCACTATCAATAGTGTAAGCTAACGCTATCTTTTCTGGATTTTGAGAGTTCCAAGCATCTTCAGCCAGTTGAATTTTTTCCTTTGCAGTTTCGAGAGTAAAAGGAGGGAGTGGATGTTTTTGTTCCATACTATTTTATATTAAGTTTTTTATAATTTCTTTTGATTTGTGTACTATTTCGTTTGACTTAAAGAGCTGACTTTCTATAATGGCACTTTCAAAAAGCAGATAAATATGTGTAGCAAGTAATTCGTTCTCTACTAATTCTTGAAAAAAATTATTTAATTCTTTTTTATGTGATTGAATTACTATCAGAATAGTTTCCTGCTCTTTAGAAATTTCTGATAAAATATTTAAAAAGCTACAACCTCTAAAACTCTCTTTTGTATTCATATGAATTACAAAATCGAAAGCAAGTAGTATTCTGTCTTTTGAATTTTTGCTTTTTGAAGTAAACTTAAAGAGTTCTTTAAACCAAAACTCATGCCTGTTGTTTAAAAAATCAATACATAAGGCATCCTTTGATTTAAAGTGCTGATAAAAACTAGCTTTAGCAACTTTAGCCTCTCTAATAACTTGGTTAATACCAGTACTGTTATAGCCTTGTTGATGAAATAAATGCGCGACTGTTTCTAAAATACGTTCTCTAGGACTACTCATGTTCTTAATTTTTGTCAAAGTTACATAGTTTAAAAAGAACAGATAAGTCTGTTCGGTGTTTTAACATTTTATCTGTTGAGGATAAATTTATATTTTATTTGGAACAATCGTTCTATTATACGTATGTTTGTAAACGGAACGATTGTTCCAAAAAAATATTAACTAAAAAATAAAAACAATGAGTACGTTAAAAGGAAAAATAGCTGTTGTAACCGGAGGTAATAGCGGAATTGGATTTGCATCTGCCCAAGAATTAAAAAATCAAGGAGCAACAGTTATTATTATAGGAAGAAACCCTGAAAAAGTTGAAGAAGCATCACAAAAACTAGGAGTAAAAGGAATCGTTGCAGATGTTAAGAGTATTTCTGCTATCGAGAATTTAGTAGAGGAGGTTAAGAGTAACTTCAATAAAGTTGATATATTATTTGTAAATGCAGGTATTTTTCAACCAGCTCCAGTAGGTAGTATAAGCGAAGAAATGTTTGATCATCAAATGGCGATTAACTTTAAAGGGGCTGTATTTACTACTGAAAAGTTCTTGCCAATTTTAAATGAGGGAGCATCAATTATAAACTTATCATCTATAAATGCTTATACCGGAATGCCAAATACAGCTGTTTATGCAGCATCAAAAGCAGCACTTAACTCTTATACTAGAACTGCAGCAACCGAATTAGCCCAGAGAAAAATAAGAATTAACTCAGTAAACCCTGGTCCAGTTTCTACACCAATTTTTGAAAAAACAGGAATGGAAGAAGAGCAAATACAAGGTCTTGCTCAGGCCATAGAAAATCGTATTCCTTTAAAACGATTTGGACGACCAGAAGAAGTGGCAAAGCTTGTATCGTTTTTAGCGTCAGATAATGCTTCATTTATCACAGGAAGTGAGTATAATATTGATGGTGGAATAAATATTAACCCGCTATTGAGTTAAATTTTTTTAAATATATTTGGAATGAAAGTTCCAATAAGCTAATTTTGTGGAAGTGTAAATCGCTTCCACAATTTTTTATATGCCAAGAGTTAAATCATTTGATGAAAAAGAAGTACTAACCAAAGCAATGTGTTTGTTTTGGAAACAAGGTTATTCTGCTACTTCTGTTCAAGATTTGGTTTGTCACTTAGGAATTAATAGAGCGAGTTTGTACGACACTTTTGGAGACAAAGAACAGCTATTTAAAAAATCTTTTGAGCTTTACAGAACTATAACAAAAGAGTGGTTAATACAGTTTTTTGAAAATCATCCAGATGTAAAAGAAGGGTTTTCTGCTCTTTTTAATAAAGCTATAGAAGAAGCTATTGTTGATGAAGATAAAAAAGGATGTTTTGTGGTAAATGCTACAACAGAACTTATTCCAAATGATGAAAGTTTGCAGAAAGTACTAATAGAAAATAAATGCGATTTCCAAAACTTATTTTACGAGTATTTGAAAGCAGGTAAACAAAGAGGTCAATTAAAGAACAGTCAAGACTTAAAAGCGATAGCTACTTTTCTTTACACACTTTACAACGGAATTCGAGTTGTTTCTAAAGTAGAACCTAATAAAAAAGAATTAACAACCTCTATAAATATTGCTTTGTCTTTGTTGAGTTAACTAATATGAGAGTGTGTTTTTAAATAATTAAGATGAACACTTTTTATTTACTTAATTTCAAAATTCGTAAAGCACCTTGAATTACTAAAACAAAAACAATTGTTCCGATAATCAAATCAGGTTTATTAGAACTTAACCAATTCACTAAAACTCCAGCGGTTATTACTCCTAAATTTATAACTATGTCGTTTGAGGTAAAAATCATACTGGCTTTCATATGTGCCTCTTCTTTACTCTTTGACTTTTGTAAAATGTAAAGACAAACTCCATTTGCTATAAGTGCAAAAACTGAAACGATTATCATTGTTGAAAAATTAGGAAGTTTTTCAGCTCCAAAAAATCTTCTTAAAACTTCAATAAATCCAAGTAAAGCAAGAGTTATTTGAAAATATCCAGCAAGTTTTGCAATTCGTTTCTTTCTAGTTAAAGTTCCGCCAACAGCAAAAAGACTAATTCCATAAACAAAACTGTCTGCAAGCATATCTAGGCTATCAGCAACTAGTCCCATTGATTTTGAAATAAGTCCCGTTGTCATTTCAACAATAAAAAAAACAAAATTTATTCCGAGTACAGCCCAAAGTAATTTCTTCTGATTGGTGTTTTCTTTGAAGTCAGTTTGATCGGTTTTCTCTGTTGAAATTTTCTTTCCACCCAAGTTAAGTTCAATAACTGATTTTTCTATTAATTCAGCTTCTCCGCTGTGAAAAATAGTTAATTTTCTGTTCGGAATATCAAAGTTTAAATTCGCAATACTAGAAATCCCGTCTAACTTCATTCGGATTAAACTTTCCTCGGACGGACAGTCCATTTTGGTTATTTCAAAGATAGTTTTATACATTGAATTTCTTTGTTTAGGCTTATAAAGGTACTTGAAATTATATGCTTTAATTTTTTAAGGGCTTTTGCCACTTGTGCCAAACACTACTCAAATCAACGCCTGTATATTCAGACATAATAGCTTCAATTTCATCATATTTAAAAGCTTTGTTATTTTCTTCTGTCCATTTTAACAAGCCAAGAATTGCATCTCTAAATGATTTTTGTCCGTTTGTTTCTTTTTGAATTAAATGATCTAAATCATGAGCTAATAAAGCACCTCTTGAAAATAGGTTTTTACCAATTCTAAAATCCAAAGAATATTGTGTAGATCCTAATACTGACAATTCTTTTAATGATTTATCTTGAATGTATTTGGGAGCTTGATTAATTGTTCTTTTAAAGAATTGTAAAACGGCTTTGTTGTCCAATATATGATAGTAGGAAATATACCAGATAAAGCCTTCATTTAACCAAATAGTTTCAATTATTGGAGCTGTTTGCCATTCAAAGGGTTTGTATCCTGTTCCAAAAGATCGTAAAGGAAGCCATGAATGCGCCATATGGTGTATTATGCCTCCAATAGCTTTGTCATTAGGCTCCAAAATAGCTTTAGAAACATTTAAACTGGAAGTCATACTGTTTAAGTGTTCCATAGAAAATCCATAGTTATGCATCTCTGAAACAGGATTTAGGAATTCATAACACAAGGTATAATGTGGCATTGGTACATATCCAAAATACTCTGTTAGTTTCTTAAGAGATAACAAACCTCTTCTTCCAATTTCTTCAATATTGATAGTAGTTTCAGAATAGACAGCAACAAACAAAGGGATTTTAGAATCACTTACTTGATATACTTGAACAGCATCTCCTAATAATAATTGGGAGTCAGCCAATAAAGCAAAATTATCTACCTTGTAAAGTTCTGTGCCTTTGTTTCTTTGAACAGATGGCTTTAAGGTGCTAAAAATAGACCAGTCTTTATGTGTATGTACCTTTAAAACAATTGACTCATTTTCAAATCCTTCAATAAACCCAAAAACAGCATAACCTAATATACCGAGATAGTTGTCTCTTATTTTAGAACTAGCAAAACTCCCTAATAAGGTCATTTCCATTTTGTTTATATCTACTTCATAGCTTATTTTTTTAAGTACCTCATTTTTTTCTTTGAAGAAGAAAAACGAGCCGTCTCCAACAACGCCTTTCAAAATTTTGCCAGAAGTAGTATAACCATTAACATTACTTATAAAAGCGATATAGTTGGTTAGTTCATACGTTCCAGGCGCACTTCTTGGAATTACTAATTTTAAAGTATCTGTGCTAGTAGTATCAAAAGCTAACTCAATGGTAATTTTCTTTGAATTTGGTGTATGATTAAGAGTATACGATATTGTGTTTTGCGCAAACGAAACATTAAGGCAGATAAACATAAAAATCAGTAGCACAGTGTTTTTCATTTCTTAATGCTTTGTAATGATAAGGAATGGATTGAATATCTTTTTATTCCCATTTTGATATTAACTCAGTTATTCCTTTTTCAATACCAAGGTAATACTCTCCTTTTTTAAACTCAGGGATAATTGTTTTCTCAATTACTTCTTCACAAATTTTGTTTGTTAAAATTTGTTCTGTTCCTATGCCTGTTGCAATTGTTATTTGCTTACAAGGTTTACATAAAACTATTGTTAATCCGTTATTTTTTTCTTTTGTTTCAACTCCCCATTTATTACCTAAATCGGTAGCATACCTATGAATATTTTGGTAAGGTGTTATACTGTTAATTGTAACGACTACAATTTGTCTTGTAGTTTCAATATCATAGTCGTAGAGAGTTTTTGATAATTTATTTCGCTGAGGTTCCGTAAAAATTAGCTCATAATCATTTACAATTCCTAAGGGTTTAGGAAAAACATTTTTTTTAATCTCAGAAGAGACAGTTTCAGACGTTACCTTTTTTAATTTAGTTTCTTGAGCTGAACCTTTGCAGGAGAACAAGTTAAATATTAAGGCTAGAATAATTATTTGAAAGGAAAGTTTCATTTTTTGATATAATGATTAAATACGAATAAAACGGGTTATAAAGATTCAACAAACTTTATTCTACCCAGTCTAAAACAAGTTCAGGCATTTTAAAGCTTTCAGTTAAATCTATTTTTTGAGTTTTCTCAACATTTGCTTTAAACCATTCTGAAAACTCGGAAGTATCTTCTTTAAAGAGTTCCATAAAATTATCATTAACAGCCTCAGTGTATACTAATACCTCGTAGCTATCTTTTTTCTCTTTTAAAAACCATAACTCTTTAGTAACACCAATTCTTTTATGCATTTTTGTAAACTCCTCGTTTTTTTCTCCGTTTACTTTTTGAGCAAAACTTTTCCATTCATCAATTTTTTCTTTCAGTATTGGAAAGCTATACATGTACTTTTTTACTTTCATAAAATATTAGATTAACTTTTTCTTGAATTAAGCAACTAATTTAACAAATTGAAACTGAATAGAAAATCTAAAAAAGTAAGTGTTGGTAAGGAAAGCTTTTACTCATAATCAGGAATATTCAATCCTAAAATTAAATCTCTGTTGGCTGTCCAAATACCGTCTTTCTTTTTAAGTTGTATGACTCCAGAACCACCTCTGTTTTTTTCTGATTGCTTTTTTTCTTCAGTAAGAGCAGGGTCACTTTCAAATTGATAGCTGTCAATATAATAAGGTACTGTATTGGGCTCTTTTACATAAATATGAATGTGCTCTGGTTCTTGAGAGTTTGGGTAAGATGCTGGTCTGAATGTGTAAAAAGTAAATTTACCATCGTTACCTGTTTTAAGCCAATTTCTGTGTTGTCCGTGTCTTTTTTCCGAACCTATTGGTTTGTCATTAGGTTGGTAAATTCCATTTCTGTTTGTATGATAAATGTAGAGTATAACATTTTCAGCGGGTGTTTTTCCGTCTTTTTTAAATGCAGTACCCGTTATTTTTAGTTTTGGTTCATTTTCATGAAAACCAGGTAAGGTATCAACTGACTTAGGTGTTATGTTAAGCATTTTATAATCCAATAAAGCTTTACAGTCTTGGCAACCTCCATCTACATTTCTTTCTACGTTAGTTTGCGACTGTCCTTTACAGGAAGTTACAATTAGCATTAAAAAAAGCGCTCCTAAATAGTGTTTTAGTGTTTTGTGTTTAGAAAATGTCATAACATATTCGTATAAAATTAGTTACATTTTTAAACCTCTAATTTAATGAATATAAATAAAATATGAGTTTTGTTGGGTTTTGGAAATAGGTGAGAGCAAGCAATTAATTATACACGTCTTTGTTACCTATAGTTTTTTAAGAATCGTTTTTACGGACAATTAGCTTTAATGCTTTTTCCGAATCTTCTAAAATGAAGATTTTATAATTCTTCCATTTTATAATTAGTTCCTTGTCTGTAAGCTTATTTAGTGACGTAAACGACACAGTTTTCTGCTCACCTCCTTCTGATAATGATATATTATATGAATTAAAGGCATCTGTCTGATTTCCATTTATATCCTCTGACCATTCTCCAATGAAATCTACAAACATAATTTCAAGGTTACCAATAACTGCTGTTTGCCCAAAATTAATAAACATTGTTTTTCCAAAGTCTAATTTTTCCACAACTAACGTAACTTCTTTTTTATTAATATTTAAAGCAAAAGAATAGTTTTGATATGTTTTTGGATAGTTTGCTTTTTCATTATCAGTAGATGCATCATAGCACCAGAGAAAAGTAGTGTGTTTAGTGTTGTTTTTAAATAAATTTAATTCTAGTTGAAAATGTGGTGAGTCGTTGTTTATTGGTTTGGATTGAATAAATAGATTGGCTGGTTCTATAACTAATTTCTCAAATTGAGTACTAGGGTTTTTTCCAGTTTTTAAAGGTATTGTAATAGAACTGTTTATCATATTATTGTCTGATTGTGTATATCCTGTAAAATGAATAAATACAAGTAATATAATCAATATGTTAATTTCAGAAACCTTCATTATTAAGCTCGATTTATTATTAAAAAAGTTTGTCAAATTTGAATGCGAACATATAATAAAATATTCCTATTGTAGCCAATAAATGAATTCCAAACCCAATGAAATTTATGATTTTTACATAGGCTTTATTATGATAACCAATTATAGAGTAGAAAGCGAATATTAAAATACAAGTTTCCAAACATATTACTAATAATTCTCTAAATTCAAAGTTATGTTGTTTTATATTCGGGCTAGTAATGACCCAAAAAACAAATATCCCTATCACAGTAACCATATTTAAATAAGAAATTATTAAAGTTGTTTTTTGCATTTTATACCCAATGGTAATGGCTGCTAAATGGCAAATCAAGATAATAGTTATTATTGTGCTTACGTGTAAATCATTCATAACTTAGTATCAGCATTTTCATTTTGTTACGATTGCCAGTAACGTGGTTTAAGCAACCAATTTAGTAAATACAAACCGAAGAAAAAAACAAGAAGTTTTTTAAAAAAAGTAAGAAGTTTATGAACGAATAGTTGCTAAAGGTAAGAGTAAAAAACTTGCTTTAATAGCGGTGTGTAATAAGTTGTTAAAACAAGCTTTTGCAATAGTAAAAAGTGGTTTGCCTTATGATGCTGATTATAAAAGTACTTTGGTTTAAAAAAGTATAAAATTTACTTGTTTTTTACCTCAGTTCTTTGTTAGCGGTTCGGCTTTCTTAACTTCTTTTTATAAAGACCTAAGAAACTTATTTTAATTTTTTGTATTCGAGTATTGTATCCGCATCTCCTTCAAATTTGGCAGTCATATTATATCCATCAGTCAAGATAAAAGTTTTTGTAACTACCCAGTTGTTTTTTTTGAAACGTGTTCTAACAATTAAATTATTATTAACATATTTAACATTCAGAACTTCAAGTCTTTCTCCACCATTTTTATCCCATGAAACATATTGAAAATCGTCATATTTGTCAATCCAAATAACACATTCGACAGAAGACCCATCAGTTGTCCAGTGACCAACAAAATCTTTCTTTGTGGTTTGAGCAATTGAACTAGAAATTGAAAGTATTGTTACTATTAAAATAAAAATTGATTTTTTCATAATCTATTAATTTCCCTTTTTATGTTGTAGTTGTTTATATGCTGACCGCTAACGGTTGGGCTATGGTTTCGTTGTGGAATTGTCCGCGAGGACCATTCCGTTGTAACCTAGCCATTGTTTAAAGATAGGAATTTTCGATTAGAAAATTCCGCCACAATGAATTATAGCCGTTGTTAGCAAAAGTTATTTAAACATTTCTGTATTATATATAACTATTTGTGAACGAGAAGTAATATTGTCAACACGGTCAGAATATGTTAAAATATATTCATCGTTTGGAGTTGTAATAAGTCCTCGACCATGAGACCAATTGAATAAATTATTCATTGGGTAATCTAAAATTGTATTTTGATTGTCATAATCTAATAGTTTTAAATTAACATCAGTGCTACTACTTAAAGCATAAATGTGATTTGGAAGATTTGTGTCATAACAAAAATCACCTAAAAATGATTGATCATAAGATTGTAAACTTAAATATGATAGATTAGGATTAATTATCTGCTGATTATATAAACCGTTTACATAAATTTTATCATTTAATCTGTTTTGAGTAATTCTTGCAGCATCAGCACCGCTTGGATATAAGTCATTCATATTTATTTCTTCAAAAACATCAGTCCCATCAAAGATTTTAATTTTGGGTGACCTGTCTTCTAAAACATATAATTTAGATTTATCTCTGGTCAGTACATATGTTTGTAAGCCTGAATAATTTAGCTCTGTTAAAGCATCATCATTAGAACTATCAATAAACCTGCATTTAATTCCAGATATGCCCTTTCCTTGTAAAGAAATGATTCCTTTCCCTGCCTTATTGAATCCTATATATACTGGGCTTGAGTGTGGATTTTGTGGATGATCAGAATTAACGCGAGGAATTTGTATGTGCTTAATTAGCGAACCAGTTTTTGAATAAACATCGACTTCCTCTCCTTCATAATCTGGAACGTAGATTAAACCATTATAAGGATTTATAAAAAAATCTCCTCCAACATAATCGGAGTTTGATTGATTAATGTCAACTTCAAACCTTAACTCTTCTTCGTATGCTCCTTCATTTTCTTTAAATTTAAAGATATAACTAGGCTCACCAGATTCCCATACTTTTAATGATAAGACCCAAAGATTATTGTTATCATCTAAAATCATTTTTTTAATAGCACCAGGAACAATAATTTTTTGAGAGTAGAAATTTAAATCAACTATTTGTTCTAATTTGTTATTATCACTATCAGAAACTGAAAATTTATACTTATACTGGCTACCTAAATTTGAAGGACCAACAGTAAATTTCACCCCATGATTATTGTCAAAATATTCAACATCATTTGGACCTGCAAAAAAAGAATATCTATCTTCACCACTAGATATTGAGTTAATAGTTATGGGTTTATTAAACAGTAAATATTTGGCCTCATTCATTTTTATTGGTGATTCACTTCCACTGAATGAGACAAGACTTAAAGGGAAACTCTGTTGAGAAATATTTAAAGTGTAGGTGTTTTGTAATGATTTAAATTTAACATCACTAATTCTAGAATTTGGAGTTGTATTCTCTAACAAAGTTATTTTTAATTCAACATCTTGACTTCCATTTTCGGGAGTAACTACAACCCAATCTGGTTTAGATAGTAATTCCCAATTAGTATTGGTTGTAATGTTAATTGTAAATTCGGTTTCTGAAGATGACGAATTAATTTGTGTTTGACTTAAGTTGAAATAATAGTTTGTCTCCTCTTCTCCAGAATTATTATTTGAATCAATTTCATCTATATCTTTCGAACAAGAAAATAAGGATATTAATGCCAATAAATATGTTATCTTTTTTTTCATAATTTTTGCTAACGCTCTAGGTGTATGGCGTGTGAGGCACAGCCTCATGAGTAGCCATAATTGTGCCTCATTCGTTATACATTTTGTTGTTTATAGTTTCGTGTGTAGTTCACGAAGAAGGCTAAAGATACACAATATAGTTGTTAGAGGAACAATTAACCTAGAGCGTTGGTAATAATTAGTAGAAAAGGAGTGTTTGTTAAAACACGGTTTCTACGTGCCGCAGGCAATTATTACCAACGTTGATGTATAAGATTAGTTGCGTGGTTTAAGCACTAAAGTTAGCAAATAAAACACAGATAGAAAGTCCGCGAGGACTTTCGTAAATTGGCTAAAACCAGCAATTAATTTTATACGGTGTTGGGTGGCGTTATTGTTTTTTCATTCCCATTATCATTTCCGAACCTTGTTCTTTTATTGAAACAATTAATTTATTTTTTGTTACAGAAATTAGTTTTTGTTCAGCTATTCCGTCTAAATCATTCGTTTTTATTATTCTTCTTTTTTTGTCAAATTCCCATTTTCCAATATATTTTTGACCGTTTTCCATTCCTTCTTGTTTTCCACCTTTGTGAAACATTACCCAATTCATTTTTTGCATTTCTGAAGGTAAATTCATTTTTTTTCCACCCATTTCCATATATTCAATATGCCATTTTCCAGATGAAATTAAATCTTCCTCATTTTTTTCTTGAGAATTAATTGTTTGAAATGAAGAGACGATTAAGAATGTTAGAAGTACAAGTTTTTTCATATTATTTATTTTTCAGTTTTTCGTTTATGTTCGGTTTTTAATGACACCCAACTCGTTATATACCAAACTTTAGTTCTTTTATCCCGATAAAAAGATGGGATATCATAAGGTTTAGTAATTTTTTACGCTATCAAATATATCAAATCCAATACTTTACTTAAAATAAAATTATTGTTATTTAATTATAAAAAGCTAATTGCTTTTACAATTCTTACGAACCTAATACAAAATATCTATACATTCTTACGGAAACCCATAATCGCAGCTATTTAGATACTAAAAGTAGTTTTAGTTGTTATTAACGATCTCTGATACCTTATTTAGAAAATCAAAAACCAAGTTGACACACTTTATTGAATACTCCCCGTTATTGGGTAGCTACTATCACGGCATGCTCCGCAGACACCACGGCACGGGTCGCTGAAACTATATACTTATTAGCGGACGCTGTCTTTGGCAATAAAAAATAAACCTCATACCAACAAACCAAAAAAAGGCTGTATAGTATGAGGTTTTCCCCTAAGTTATTAATTCGTTTAAAGTAACAACTATCGTAAATTATTCTTCAGTAGTTACTTTTTTAAAACGCATCATGGTTACATCGTCCATCAATAAGTTTAGTTTTCCTTCTATGTCAAAACTATACTTGTTTATTTTTTTAATGGTTTTTAAAAACTCTTGTTCTCCTTGTCCGCAGTACATCATAGTTGTTGGTCCTGCTTCTCCAAAAGAAATAGCATCTTCTTCACCTAACGTAAATTCAGCAGCATAACCGTTACAACCGTTATTTCCAGTAGCTTTGTTTGTTTCTTTATCAAACGTAAGTTGTGGCTTTTTATCAGGAAATAATCCGTCAAAAGCAATTCTTGGTCCAGAGATGTATTCTAGTTCCCAAGTGGTTCCGTATAATTGTTCGGCTGTGTCTTTTTTAGCACAAGACACGGTGATTAATAGAATTGCAGCGAATACAAATGATAGTTTTTTCATAATATTTAAGTTTAGTTATTAGTGTTCAATTCAGTTGAGTTTTTTACTACAAATTTTCTTGAGGCTTCTCCATCAACCAATTTGTAAGTAATTTGTCTGGTACCACCAGTAGGGTTTGCATTTGAATCACTTTCTTTATAAATAGGAAAGCGTTGTGCTAAGGTTGTTTCAATAATGGTAAATTCATCGTGCCCCATATATCCCTTACTTAACTCCTTATTATCGGTAATAGGAGGGAAGTATATTTCACTCATTGATTTTCTGTTATTAACTGAATATCCAATTACGTTACCATAACTTCCGCTACCGTCAGATTGAGTATAAATTAATACTTCAGGAGAACCATCAGAGTTTAAATCTTCAATTTCAACATCAACAACATTCCCGTCAATGTTTTGATTAACAGCTGAGTTATCAATTTCTAACCCGTAAGGAGTAACTGTTAATTCAGTTTCCATTCCATTTTTTTGGGTAGAAATGTTAAAACCAATTCCTTGTAAGGTCACATTTTTTCTGAAAATGGTTTTGTCTATCTGTGTTTGGTCAAGGTTTCCTTCAATTTTATGATAAGAACCCGCAAGACTTCCTCCACCTGAACAGTAAAAGTTTAATAAACCGCTGTCTTCTTTGTTTGCCGTTGCAATAGAAATTTGTTTGTTTTTAAAAGAAAACACTACAGTTTTACCATTTATGTCAGCTTTATAGGTACTGTCATTCGCTTTTTTAGCAAGAGCGTCAAAAGTACAGGTAGGTTTTTTCTTGTCAGCACGTGAGCGAATAGCAATTTTTATATTGTCATTAGCGGCTGGTTTTACAGCAACAGAAACCCAGTCGTACCCTTCATTTCTTTTTTCGTATTCTGATGAAACGTAGTTTCCAGTAACATCGGGCGTTGTAGCAACTGTCTCTTGGTTAGAGTTCTCTTGCGCGCCTGTTTTTTTTGCTTCGTTTTTACAGCTAACCATGGCTAAGAAAACCATTCCTAGTAGTGCTGTAGTGTTAAGTTTTATCATGCTATCTTGTGTTTTTTGCATTCGGATACAATAAATATACCATTAAATATATAAAAAAACGTTTTAAGAAAACCTTAAGACTCTTAGTTTTATAGTAAGTTGATATGGTAGTGTATAGAATTAGTAGTGTGTTTTGAGAGCATAAAAAAAAGACCGCCAAAAACTAATTTGACGATCTTTTAAACAAACAACTAAATTCTAAAACCTATAAAAGTTGAAGAAAATTTTTAAAAACTACCCATGCTTGTTAGCAACATTAGGTAGTTTTAATATGTTTAGAAGCAGTATTTATTTTCTGCTTTTAACTTTTCTGCAATTGTATCACGTAACTCAACTACGTTAGGGTAGTTAGCGTATTTTGTAAAACGCTTAAGACCCATTAACATCATACGTTGCTCATCACCTTCAGCGAAAGAAATAATTCCTTCTCTTGCGCTTTTAGTAATAGTTTCTACGGCATTGTATAAGTATAACTTAGCCATTGCAATCTGTTCTTTTTGAGCTGCTTCACCAAAACGCTTTACGTTCTTTTCAGTTCTTAAAATTCCAGATTCTGCCATGTATATTTCAATTAAAATATTTGAAGCAGCAGTTAATAACTGTTGGTGTTGCTCTAACTCAGGACCAAACTTTTGTAAAGCTGCACCGGCTACCATTAAGAATACTTTCTTTAATTTAGCTAGTATCTCTTTTTCTTCTGAGAATAATTCAGAATAATCTGGAGTGTCAAAAGAAGGAATTCCCATTAATTCGTTTTGAACAGCCATTGCAGGATTTAATAAATCTACATGACCTTTCATTGCTTTTTTAACTAACATTCCTACCGATAATAAACGGTTGATTTCGTTAGTTCCTTCATAAATACGAGCAATACGAGCATCTCTCCAAGCAGACTCCATTGGAGTTTCTTCAGAGAACCCCATACCTCCGTAAATTTGGATTCCTTCATCAGCACAGTTTTGTACGTCTTCAGAAACAGCTACTTTTAAGATTGAACATTCAATAGCATATTCTTCAACACCTTTTAATTCTGCATCTTGATGAGAACTTCCCTCAGCTTCACGAATAGCGATTCTATCTTCAATGTTTTTAGCAGCTCTGTATGATGCTGACTCACCAACATATGCATTAGTAGCCATTTCAGCTAACTTCATTTTAATAGCTCCAAACTCTGAAATTGGAGTTTTAAATTGTTTACGCTCGTTAGCATAGTTTACAGCGTGGCTAATAATTCTTCTTTGAGAATCTAAACAAGCACCAGCTAATTTGATACGACCAACGTTTAAGGCGTTCATTGCAATTTTGAATCCACCACCACGAACAGATAACATATTTTCAACAGGAATTAATGTGTCGTTGAAAAATACCTGACGTGTAGATGATGCACGAATACCTAATTTGTGTTCTTCTTCTCCTAAAGTTACTCCGTTAGGATTGTTTTTATCATATTCCAAGATAAAACCAGTAATGTTTTTATCGTCTTCGATACGAGCAAAAACGATGAAGATCTCAGCAAATCCTGCATTCGAAATCCACATTTTTTGACCGTTAATTTTGTAGTGCTTTCCGTCTTCAGTTAACTCAGCAGTAGTTTTACCAGAATTTGCATCCGATCCTGCTCCTGGTTCGGTTAAACAGTAAGCTCCAAAACGTTCACCCATTGCTAAAGCAGGAACGTATTTTTGCTTTTGCTCTTCGGTACCGTATAAAGTAATTGGCATCGTACCAATACCTGTATGCGCACCAAAAGCAGTACTAAAAGATCCTGTTCCACTTGAAATGTAATCACATGTTAACATGGTAGAAACGAATCCCATTCCTAATCCGCCATAGGCTTCAGGAACTGCCACACCTAAAAATCCTAATTCACCAGCTTTACGCATAGTTTCTTCGGTAAGTGCATAATCTTTTGCCTCGAAACGAGCTTTATGAGGAATGATTTCACGGTCGTTAAATTCTTTAACCGCATCTCTCATCATTGTTTGCTCTTCTGAAAAATCTTCAGGAGTAAATATATCTTCGCATTTTGTTTCTTTTACTAAGAACTGCCCTCCGCGTAAAAGATCTTTTGTTAATTCTGACATCTTTATTAGTTTTAAGAAAAGAGAAAATAGAGAATAGAAAAAAGACTAGGTAAGAGTATTTTGAAAACTCATTGTCATTTTTTGAAATTCTTCTATTTTTTCTTCAAGTATTGTTAATGTTTCTTGGTTAATATATTTTCTGTGAAAAGCAACTAATAACTGTGTGCCTAGTTCAAACGAAGAACCTAAAGCAATGTTTAAATAGTTGCTAAACGACTTATTGGTATTTGCCGAACCTTCTGCAATATTACTAGGCATAGAAACAGAGCACCTGCTCATTTGAGAAGACAAATCATAACGTTCATGTTTTGGAAACTCTACTAGTACATCAGAAATGTCTAATCCTAGTTGCCAAATTTTTAGATTTTTATAATTATGTCTTTTATTAGTACTCATTAAAAGTCTATTCTCTTTTCTCTATGCTCTTTACTCTTATCTAGCTAAGGAATTCAAAAATACCTGCAGCACCTTGACCGGTACCTACACACATGGTTACCATTCCGTATTTGTTATTCATTTCACGCTTACGCATTTCATCAAATAACTGAACAGATAATTTACCACCAGTACATCCTAATGGGTGACCTAAAGCAATTGCTCCACCATTCACATTAACGATATCCGGATTTAATCCTAATTCGCGAATAACAGCTAATGATTGTGAAGCAAACGCTTCATTTAGTTCAATTAATTCAATATCACTTTGTTGTAAACCTGCTTGTTTTAATGCTTTTGGTATTGCTGCTATAGGACCAATTCCCATAATACGAGGTGGTACTCCTGCTGCTGCATAACTTACTAAACGAGCTTCTGGTTGAATACCTAACTCCTTTACCATATCTTCACTCATTACCATTACGAAAGCTGCTCCGTCACTTGTTTGTGATGAGTTACCAGCGGTAACAGAACCGTCAGCAGCAAATACTGGACGTAATCTTGCTAAGGCTTCTACGCTAGTTCCACGACGTGGACCTTCGTCTTTAGTAACTGTATAATTTCTTGTGGCACGTTTTCCGTTTGCATCAATGTAGGTTTCTTCTACATCGATTGGTGCTATTTGATCTTGAAAACGATCGCTGTCTAACGCTTTTAAAGCTTTCATGTGCGATTCGTAAGCAAATTGATCTTGATCTGCACGAGATACATTGTATTGTTGTGCTACTGCTTCTGCAGTATTACCCATTCCCCAATAATAATCTTCGTGACCTGCGTTTACGATATCGTAGTTTAATTCTGGTTTAAAACCTGTCATTGGTACAGAACTCATACTTTCTGCTCCACCAGCAATAATACACTCTGCCATTCCAGATTGAATTTTTGCTACAGCCATACCAATTGTTTCTAATCCTGATGAACAGAAACGGTTTACGGTAACCCCAGGAACATCCACAGAATCTAATCCGATTAACGAAATAATTCTTGCCATGTTTAATCCTTGAGAACCTTCTGGCATTGCGTTACCAACAATAACATCGTCGATACGTTTTACGTCGAATTCTGGCAACTTTTCCATCATATATTTGATGGTTTCAGCAGCTAATTCGTCAGCTCTTTTAAATCTGAACACACCTTTTTTAGATTTACCTACGGCGGTTCTATATCCTTTTACTATATATGCTGTTTTCATATTTTCAAGTTTTTAGTGTTTAGTCTTAAGTTTTTAGTGATTATTAACTTATCACTTATAACTGAAAACTAATAACTCGCAACTTCTAGTTGCGTAAAGGTTTACCAGTTTTTAACATGTGCTGAATACGCTCTAACGTTTTACGTTCTGTAGTTAAACTTAAGAAAGCTTCACGTTCAAGGTCTAATAAATACTGCTCAGTAACTTTTGTTGGTTCTGATAAATCTCCTCCAGCCATTACATAGGCTAATTTGTTTGCAATTTTCTGATCGTGTTCAGAAATATATTTAGAAGCTTCCATAGAGTCTGTTCCTACTAAGAACATTCCTAAGGCTTGCTTACCTAATACTAAAACATCTTTACGTTTTGCTGGTTGTGTGTAACCTGCTTCTGCTAATAATATAGCGTGTTTTTTAGCTTCTGCTATTTGACGGTCTTTGTTTACAACCACAACGTCTTTTCCTTTCTGTAGTAAGTTTAAGTCGTATGCTTCATAAGCTGAAGTTGCCACTTTAGCCATACCAATAGTTAAGAAGTGTTCTTGTAATACGTTTAATTGAACATCACCAGTGTGGAATAAGTCTTGAGCTCTTACAGCCATTTCTTTAGATCCACCACCACCAGGAATTACTCCAACTCCAAACTCTACTAATCCGATGTAGGTTTCAGCAGCAGCAACTACTTTATCAGCGTGTAATGATAACTCACATCCACCACCTAACGCCATTCCGTGAGGAGCAGCAATAGTAGGAATTGAAGAGTAACGCATACGCATCATGGTATCTTGGAAATACTTGATAGCCATGTTTAATTCATCATATTCTTGCTCAACAGCCATCATAAAAATCATTCCAATGTTGGCACCTACTGAGAAGTTTGCAGCTTGGTTACCAATAACTAATCCTTGGAAGTCTTTTTCAGCTAAATCTACTGCTTTATTTAATCCTGCTAAAACATCACCACCAATAGTGTTCATTTTAGATTGGAATTCACAGTTTAAGATTCCGTCTCCTAAATCTTCAATAACAACTCCTGAGTTTTTGAATACCTCAGTAGTTTTACGAATGTTGTCTAAGATGATAAATGAATCTTGTCCTGGTTTTTTAACTTGTGCTTTTGCTGGTACATCGTAGTAATAAGTTGCACCGTCTTTAACTGTATAGAAAGAGGTTTGACCACTAGCCAACATCTCTTTTATCCACAAGGCGGGTTCCGCCCCTTCAGCTTTCATTAATTCGATACCTTTTTCAACTCCTACAGCATCCCAAATTTCGAAAGGACCATTTTCCCAACCGAAACCTGCTTTCATGGCATCGTCAATTCTGTATAATTCATCAGAAATTTCTGGAATTCTATTTTGAACGTATGCAAACATTGCAGCGAAGTTCTTACGGTAGAAATCTCCCGCTTTATCTTTTCCACCAACTAATACTTTAAATCGGTCAATTGGCTTATCGATTGTTTTTGTTAATTCAAGGGTGGCGAATTTTGCTTTTTTAGACGGACGGTATTCCATCGTATCTAAGTCTAAAGCTAAAATTTCACGCTTTCCTTCAGCATTGGTTGTCTTTTTATAAAAACCTTGCTTGGTTTTGTTACCTAACCATTTATTTTCCATCATGGTGTCGATGAAACCTGGTAACTTAAATAAATCGTGTGCTTCGTCGTTTGGACAGTTTTCATAGATTCCGTTAGCAACATGTACTAAAGTATCTAATCCAACAACATCAACAGTACGGAAAGTCGCTGATTTAGGACGTCCGATAACTGGTCCTGTTAATTTATCAACTTCTTCAACAGTTAACCCTAATTTTTTTACTTGGTGAAATAATGATTGGATTCCGAAGATACCAATACGGTTACCAATAAAAGCTGGAGTATCTTTTGCTAATACTGAAGTTTTTCCTAAGAATTTAGAACCGTAATCCATTAAGAAGTCAGTTACTTCTTGCTTACAGTCAGGTCCTGGAACAACTTCAAATAATTTTAAATAACGAGGAGGGTTAAAAAAGTGAGTTACCGCAAAGTGCTTACGAAAGTCTTCACTACGTCCTTCGTTCATAAACTTAATAGGAATACCAGAAGTGTTGGTAGAAATAATTGTACCTGGAGTACGGTATTTTTCAACTTGTTCAAAAACACTTTGTTTAATATCTAAGCGTTCAACAACTACCTCCATAATCCAATCTACATCTTTTACTTTATGTAAATCGTCTTCAAGGTTTCCAGTAGTAATTCTATCTGCGAACTTTTTGTTATAGATAGGTGAGGGTTTCGACTTTAATGAAGCAGTCAAAGCATCGTTTACCAAACGGTTACGAACTACTTTGTCTTCTAAGGTTAATCCTTTTGCTTTTTCTTTGTCGTTAAGCTCTCTCGGAACGATGTCCAAAAGCAATACTTCAACGCCAATGTTAGCAAAATGACATGCAATACCTGATCCCATGATACCAGAACCGATAATTGCTACTTTTTTAATTCTTCTTGCCATTTGTTTGTTGGTTTGTTTTATACAGCTTTATTGTCAATATCTTCATCATATATCAACTTGTCTGTAATTAGTTTGTTTATTGTTGTGGTTACTTTAAAGAAGGTGTCTAGCTCTTCTTCAGTAATATGTTCTCTTACCTTATTATTGAATTGGTATACGTGTCCTTTTGAAACTTCGCGCATTTCTTTACCGTATTCGGTAAGTTTTAAAATAACGCTTCTACCATCATTTGGGTTTTTCTCGCGACATATCACCCCTTTATCTTCCATAGTTTTTAATAAACGAGAAAGACTTGTAGGTTCCATTCCCATTAACGGACCCAATGCAGTTGAAGGGGTACCGTTTTCAGAATCTATATTCAATAAAGCAAAAGCCGTGGCCATTGTGCTATCGTGCTTTGCAGCCTGCTCGTTATACATTTTTGCAACGGCTTGCCACGTGGCTCTTAATTGGTGATCTATTGATTTATCCTTGTCCATGGATGCCAAATATATAAAAATTTATTATGCATGCATAGTATTTTGTAAAAAAGTTATGCATGCATAATAAAATTAACAAAAAATTAATCTTGTAACGTTTGGAGAGAACCGTATACTAATTGAGTATAAAAATATGTAAGTTTGTCACTGCTGTTTTTCAATAAGCGGTAATTAATCAACTATAAAATCTATGAACAATTTATTAGAAGTTAATAATGTAGTAAAGCGTTACGGCGATTATACCGCATTAAATAATGTGTCGATGCACATACCTAAAGGAAGTGTTTTTGGTTTGTTAGGTCCTAATGGTGCAGGAAAAACCTCTCTTATTAGAATTATCAATCAAATAACAATGCCTGATGCTGGAGAGATTATTTTAGATGGAGAAAAGTTAGCTCCTAATCATATAGAATATATAGGTTACTTACCTGAAGAACGTGGTTTGTATAAAAGCATGAAGGTAGGAGAGCAGGCATTATATCTTGCTCAATTAAAAGGATTAAGTAAATCGGAAGCAAAAAAACGCTTAAAATATTGGTTTGATAAGTTTGATATTGGAGCATGGTGGAATAAGAAGATAGAAGAGCTTTCAAAAGGAATGGCACAAAAGGTACAATTTATTGTAACCGTACTACACCAACCTAAATTATTAATTTTTGACGAACCTTTTTCAGGATTTGATCCTATCAACGCACAATTAATTGCAAAAGAAATTTTACAATTACGAGATGAGGGTGCTACTATTATTTTTTCTACACATAGAATGGAATCAGTTGAAGAGATGTGTGATTATATAGCTTTGATTAACAAGTCGAATAAAATTTTAGATGGTAAACTAGAAGATATTAAAAAGGAGTTTAGAACAAATACTTTTCAGGTTGGATTAGCTACTTCTAATTCAAAAGAAGTGGAGCAAAAGCTAAAAGAAAACTTTGAAGTATTACCGGCAGATTTTAGACTGTTAAACGACGGATTAAAATTAAATGTTAAATTAACAAATGGTAGTTCGGCAAACGACTTATTATCGTTTTTAACAAATCAAGGACAAGTGCAACATTTTGTAGAATTAATACCAAGTGCCAACGATATTTTTATCCAGGCTGTAAATAAAAACAGTTAAACTATGAAAAGATTACGATTAATTATAGAACGCGAGTTTATAGCTAAGGTTAGAAATAGATCATTCATTGTTATGACTTTTTTAAGTCCGCTATTAATGATTGGTATGGGAGCTTTGGTGTTTTTTCTAATGAAAAAGAATGACGAAAAGGTTAAGAAAATAGTATATGTTGATGAGTCTGGGTTATTTTCAAAAGATGTGTTTAAAGATTCAAAAACGGTAAAGTATGAAGATTTTACCGCTTTAGGAATTGAAGATTCTAAGAGAAAAGTTGAAGAAGGTGATTACTATGGAGCTTTATATATACCTAAACAAGATAGTTTAGAAGTTTTGGCGAAATCAATTGAGTTCTTCTCAAAAGACTCTCCAAGTATGTCTATCATGGAAAGTTTAGAGGATAAGATTGATAAAGAATTACGTCATGAAAAACTCACCAATTTTGGTATTGATATTGCACATATAGAAGAATCAAAAATATCTTCAGAAATAAAAATGCTGAATTTTTCTGGAGAAAAATCATCAAAATTAATCAACGGATTAAAAATAGGTGTTGGTGCTATTGCAGGATACTTATTAATGATGTTTGTAATGATTTATGGAACATCGGTAATGCGTAGTGTAATTGAAGAAAAAACGAGCCGAATTATTGAAGTGATTGTATCTTCAGTAAAACCATTCCAATTAATGTTAGGGAAAATTATAGGAAATGCTTCAGCTGGATTGTTACAATTCTTTATTTGGGGAATTTTGTTTTTAGTGTTTAGCCTAGTAGCATCTTCTTTCTTTGGAGTTGATATGATGGAAATGCAGTCAGCAAAAGTATCGCCAGAACAAATGGAAGCTATTCAGCAAACAGCAACCAATAAAGGGGAAATGATTGTGCAAGAAATTTTTAGGTTGCCTTTAGTAAAAATGTTCTTCTTATTTATTTTCTATTTCTTAGGAGGGTATATGCTTTATAGTTCGTTATTTGCGGCTGTAGGTGCTGCAGTAGACAACGAAACGGATACGCAACAATTTATGATGCCTATTATGTTACCGCTAATTTTAGCAGTATATGTAGGTTTTGCAACGGTAATTAATGATCCTCATGGTCCGGTTTCAGTAATATTCTCATATATACCATTTACTTCACCTATTGTAATGTTAATGAGAATTCCATTTGGAGTAGCTTGGTGGGAAATAGCAATTTCTATGTTGCTATTAATTCTTACTTTTATGGTAATTGTATGGATTGCTGCAAAAATTTATCGCGTGGGTATTTTAATGTACGGTAAAAAGCCAACCTACAAAGACTTATGGAAGTGGATTCGTTATAATGGATAATTAAATCTTTATGAAATTGACTTAATAAATTTTATTTTAAAGAGTTTAATAGTGAATTGGATTTGATTAATAAAAACAATAAGAACTAGTAGATGAAAGAAATAATTAAAGAAGTAACCGATTTTCTAAACCTTAGAATTCCTCTAGGAGGAAAAGAAATAGATATTACCATAAAAACGATTCTGTTTTTAATAATTGGTTTAATTCTTATTAAGCTTCTACTAAAGTACCTAAAAAGGTTAGCGAAAAGTAAACTAGAGCAAGAAGATAAAAATAAGTTTGATACTATTTTCTCTTTTACTAGTTGGTTAGCTTATGTAGTTATTTTTTCAATAGCCTTAAGTTCAGCAGGAGTTAATTTGAGTGCGATTTTAGTAGCATCTTCAGCCTTATTAATTGGTATTGGTTTAGCGTTGCAAACTTTTTTTCAAGATATAATTTCTGGAATTTTTATTATTCTTGATAAAAGTGTTCACGTAGGTGATATTATCGAATTAGATGGAAAAGTAGGTAGAGTAGAGGAAATAAAACTAAGAACCACTAGAGCTGTAACAATTGATAATAAGGTATTAGTTATTCCTAATCATAAATACTTATCAAACAGTTTATATAACTGGACGCAAAATGGTACTACAACAAGAGAAAGTGTTACAGTTGGAGTGGCATACGGAAGTGATGTAGCTTTGGTAAAAAAGCTGTTAATGCAAGCGGCTAGTGAACATTCAAAAGTGTATCAACATCCTGCTCCGTTGGTGCTTTTTGAAAATTTTGGAGATAGCTCGCTAGACTTTAAATTAATTTTTACATTAAATGATAGTTTTCAAGCAGCTATACCAAAAAGTGATATACGATTTAAAATAGACGAACTATTTAGAGAACATAATGTTAGTATCCCTTTTCCTCAAAGAGATATACATATTATTAAAGAGTAAAAGGATAATGGCTTAATTGTTGTTCTTTAAAGCAAAGCATAAAAGAATAAAATAAAGTATGGCTAAAATATTAATAATTGAAGATGAAGCTGCAATTCGCAGAGTATTAAAAAAAATTATTTCTGAAGAAAATGATTCCTATGAAGTAGAAGAAGCAGAAGATGGCTTGCAAGGAATTGAAATGATAAAAAAAACAGATTACGATTTAGTATTATGTGATATTAAAATGCCTAAAATGGATGGTGTTGAGGTATTGGAAAAAGCCAGGAAATTAAAACCAGAAACACCAATGGTGATGATTTCTGGTCATGGAGATTTAGATACCGCAGTGAACACAATGCGTTTAGGAGCCTTTGATTATATTTCAAAACCGCCAGATTTAAATCGTTTACTTAACACCGTAAGAAATGCTTTAGATAAAAAGGAATTGGTAGTAGAAAATAAGCGTTTAAAAAAGAAGGTGAGTAAGAATTATGAAATGATTGGAGAAAGTGATGCCATTACTCATATAAAAGAAATTATAGAAAAAGTATCAGCTACAGATGCTAGAGTTTTAATTACAGGGCCTAACGGAACAGGAAAAGAATTAGTAGCACATTGGTTGCACGAAAAATCTGAACGATCAAAAGCTCCTATGGTTGAAGTAAATTGTGCAGCGATACCTTCAGAATTAATAGAGAGTGAATTGTTTGGACATGTAAAAGGAAGTTTTACAGGGGCTAATAAAGATAGAGCAGGGAAATTTGAAGCAGCTAATGCAGGAACTATTTTCTTAGATGAAATAGGAGATATGAGTTTATCAGCTCAAGCAAAAGTGTTACGTGCACTACAAGAAAGCCGTATTCAGCGAGTAGGTTCTGATAAAGACATAAAAGTAAACGTACGTGTAGTTGCTGCAACAAATAAAGATTTAAAGAAGGAAATAGAGGAAGGACGTTTTCGTGAAGATTTATATCATCGTTTAGCAGTGATTTTAATTAAAGTTCCTGCGCTAAATGATAGAAGAGAAGATATTCCGTTATTAGTAGATTTCTTTGCAAATAAAATTTCTGAAGAGCAAGGAATGTCAAAAAAAGGATTTTCAAAAGATGCAATAAAGTTATTGCAGGAGTATGATTGGACAGGAAATATCCGTGAGCTACGAAATGTAGTTGAGCGATTACTTATTTTAGGAGAAAAAGAAGTTTCTAAAAATGATGTAAAACTATTTGCAAGTAAGTAAATTACTTATAATAAAAGATAAAAAAAGAAGAGCATTTTGCTCTTCTTTTTTTGTTTTAGATTAAGCTAAATCATATCTGTCAGCATTCATTACTTTAGTCCAAGCAGCTACAAAATCTTTTACAAATTTTTCTTTGTTGTCATCTTGTGCATATACTTCAGCATACGAACGTAAAATTGAATTTGAACCAAATATTAAATCAGCTCTTGTAGCTGTCCATTTAGTACTTCCAGTTTTACGATCAACAATATTGTATAAGTTTTCCCCAGCAGGCTTCCATGAGTATTTCATATCAGTAAGGTTTACAAAGAAGTCGTTACTTAATACGCCTTCGTTGTCTGTAAATACTCCATGTTTTGAGCCTCCGTGGTTGGTTCCTAGTGCACGCATTCCTCCAACTAAAACAGTCATTTCAGGAGCAGTTAAGCCCATAAGTTGTGTTCTATCTAGTAATAATTCTTCAGGTTTTACAACATAATCTTTCTTTTGCCAGTTTCTATATCCGTCATGTAAAGGCTCTAAAACATCAAAAGATTCAGCATCTGTCATTTCAGCGGTAGCATCACCTCTTCCAGGAGTAAAAGGAACTTTAATGTTAACACCACCTTCTTGAGCGGCTTTTTCAACAGCTGTACTACCTCCTAAAACAATCAAATCAGCAATACTTATTTTTTTGCTTAGCCCAGATTGAATTTCAGTAAGCTTATCTAATACTTTCTTTAATCTTGTTGGTTCGTTTCCTTCCCAGTCTTTTTGAGGAGCTAAACGAATACGAGCTCCATTAGCACCACCTCTAAAGTCGGATCCTCTATAAGTTCTAGCACTATCCCAAGCAGTATTTATAAGTTCAGTACGAGAAAGTCCACTATTTAATAGTTTTTCTTTCAATTCTTCAATTTCACTGTCATTTAAAGTATAGTCAACAGCAGGGACTGGATCTTGCCAGATAAGTGTTTCTGCTGGAACATCTGCACCTAAATAACGAGTATTAGGCCCTAAATCACGATGTGTTAATTTAAACCAAGCACGTGCAAAAGTGTCAGCAAAATACTCAGGGTTTTTATAGAACTTCTCAGATATTTTTCTGTATTCAGGATCCATTTTCATCGCCATATCAGCATCAGTCATGATTGGATTTCTTTTGATGTTCGGATTGTGAGCATCTACAGGTTTGTCAGCTTCATCCATACTAATAGGCTCCCATTGCCATGCTCCTGCAGGGCTCTTTTTTGATTCCCATTCATGATTTAATAATAAATGGAAGTATGTGTTGTTCCATCTATCAGGTGTTGTTGTCCATGCACCTTCTAAACCACTAGTTACAGTATGTTCAGCATTTCCACTTCCTTTAGGATTCATCCAACCAAAACCTTGGTTGTGAATTTCTGCCCCTTCAGGGCTTTGACCTAAAGCATCAGCATCACCATTACCGTGAGCCTTTCCTACGGTATGTCCACCTGCAGTTAAAGCAACGGTTTCTTCATCATTCATTGCCATTCGCTTAAAAGTCTCTCTAACATCTTGTGCAGTTCTTAACGGGTCAGGTTTTCCGTCTACACCTTCAGGGTTTACATAAATTAACCCCATTTGAACGGCAGCAAGTGGGTTTTCAAGTGATTCACGATCATTGTCACTTCCGTATCTATTTTTGGTAGGAGCTAACCATTCTTTTTCAGTACCCCAATAAATATCTTTTTCAGGGTGCCAAATATCTTCTCGTCCTCCTGCAAAACCAAATGTTTTGAATCCCATAGATTCATAAGCCATATTACCAGCTAAAATAATAAGGTCAGCCCAAGATAGTTTGTTACCATATTTTTTCTTGATAGGCCATAATAGTCGTCTAGCTTTGTCTAAGTTACCATTATCAGGCCAACTATTTAATGGAGCGAAACGTTGGTTTCCTGTATTACTACCACCTCTACCATCTGCAACTCTATAAGTACCTGCAGCATGCCACGCCATACGAATCATTAAACCTCCATAATGACCCCAATCGGCAGGCCACCAATCTTGACTATTGGTCATTAAATCTTTCAAGTCATTTTTAACAGCTTCTAAATCTAATTTTTTAAATTCTTCAGCATACTTAAAATCTTCTCCTAAAGGATTCGTTTTGGTGTCATGTTGGTGTAGGATGTCTAAATTCAATGATTTAGGCCACCACTCCATAACGTTGTCATGTATTTCAGTATTAGCGCCTTGAGAAAAAGGACACTTTCCATTTTTACTAGAAGAGTGTGAGTGTATATCTTTCATATTTATATTTTTTATAGGTTAGAATACGATCAAATTTACGATAAAACAATGGATAATTTTTATCTATATTTTTTATTTTGATATAGTATTTTCTTATTCTTTGTTTTTTTTTGTTTGTAAGTTGTTGGTTTTTAAAAAGGTATTTAGTTTATTGATTTTGTTGCTTAGTTAGTATTGATTATTCTTATAACGTAATAAAAAAATATTTTTAGATTCACTCTTTTAATGGTAAGAAACAAAATACATTTGTGCTCGTAAAAATTATTAATCAATAAAAAATTATAAAATGGCTACAGCAGTAGGGAAAAAATTTCCAAGTTTAAACGTAGATGCAATGAACGAAATGGGTGATACGTTTAAGTTAAATGTATTAGAAGAAGCAGTTAAGAGCAAGAAAAAAGTGTTGTTATTTTGGTATCCGAAAGACTTTACTTTCGTTTGTCCAACTGAGTTACATGCTTTTCAAGCTGCATTACCAGAATTTGAAAAAAGAAACACTATTGTAATTGGAGCTTCTTGTGATACTCCTGAAGTACACTTTGCTTGGTTAAGCCAATCAAAAGATAACGGAGGTATTGAAGGTGTTACTTATCCATTATTAGCTGATAGTAATCGTAATTTATCATCTATTTTAGGTATCTTAGACATCTCTAACGAAGTTTATGATGAAGCTACAGGAACTGTACAAGTTGAAGGAGATAACGTAACGTATAGAGCTACATATTTAATTGATGAAGAAGGAACTGTATTCCATGAAGGAATCAACCACATGCCAGTTGGTCGTAACGTAAACGAATATTTACGTTTAGTAGATGCTTACACTCACGTACAAGAAAAAGGTGAGGTTTGTCCTGCAAACTGGGAAGAAGGTAAAGAAGCAATGCAAGCTAACGCTAAAGCTACTGCAGAGTACTTAGCAGCAATCTAAAATATAATTTAAGAAAGGAAACAAGTTCGTGTGAGATAAGTGAAGGGGTCGAGCACGAGCTCCTTTCGAAATAGATAATATAAAGACTATGGTACAAGAATTAAGTCAAGACAATTTATCAGAGGTTGTTGCAGATAATAAAAAAGTAGTAGTACAGTTTTCGGCTACATGGTGTGGTAACTGTCGTATTATGAAGCCTAAATTTAAAAAGTTATCTTCTGAGAATGAAGGTATGGTTTTTGTAATTGCTGATGCAGAGAAATTTCCAGAGAGTAGAAAACTTGCTGATGTAAGTAACTTACCAACTTTTGCTACTTTTATTGATGGTAAATTTGTGAGTCAAACTCAAACGAATAAGTTTGATGTATTGAAGGATTTAGTAAACGAAGTAGCTTAATTATGAAATTACCAGTAATTAAACACTTAACTTCATTTATTGAAGAAAACGACCAAGATTACGTACTAGAAACTATTGAAACTCTTGAAGCTTTAACAGAAGTTCCATCATTAAAAGATGAAGAATTAGACGTTATAGGAGAGTTAATCTCTAATATGTATGGAGCAATTGAAGTTGATAAAATGATTAAAGACGGAGCACCTAAAAAAGAAGCGTTAAATACTTTTATGAAACGTGTTTTAGGTTCGATTGACCAATAGTTTTTTAGAAAGACATTATAAATATAAAATCCCAGTTAACTTTTAAGTTTTCTGGGATTTTTTTTGAGCTTTTTAAAAGAGATTAAAATGTGTTAGGAAAATTTGAAGCCAAAATACTTTTCAATTTTTCTGAAGTTAATGGCTTTGATTGAAATTCATTTATTTGACTAATAGACTTAGCTTTTTCTTTATCGTTTGGATCTAAAGATGTAGTAAGCATAATAACAATCTTTTTAGCTTTTCTGTTTTTGTCGAACTTTTTATATTCTTCTAGGAAGTCCCACCCATTCATTTTAGGCATATTAATATCTAAAAAAATAAGTTCCGGATGAGGAATCTTATCATCAATTTTAGGTTTTAAATACTCAAGGGCATCTTCAGCACTTTGTTTGCATATAACATGTTCAGCACAATTTTCTTTTTCTATAATTAACTTATGAAGAAAGTTGGTTGCTGGGTCATCGTCGATTAATAAAATAGTGTGTAGTTTTTTCATAATTATTAATTTGGTATTGTAAAGAAAAAGGTACTTCCTTTATTTGGTTTTGACTTAACTCCTATTTCTCCTCCGTGCATTCCTACTATTTTATGGCAATGTGCAAGACCAATTCCGGTACCTTCGTATTCATTTTCTAAATGTAAACGTTGAAAGATAGCAAAAATTTTGCTTTGAAATTGTTCCGGAATTCCAATACCATTGTCTTTTACATAGAATTTCCATGAATTATTTTTCTTTTTTGCTTTAATTGAAACTTGAGGAGGAACATCTTTTTTAGAAAACTTTATGGCATTACTAATAAGGTTTTGAAATAATAATCTAAGTTCAGTAGGGTAAGCATTTATAATAGGTAAATCACTATATTCTACAGTTGCTTTATTTTGTTTAATGCTGCTGTTTAAATCTTCTATAATGTCACTAACTAAAAGGTTACAGTTTACTTTTGATAATTTTCTTTGACTACCTAATCGAGAATAATCTAATAAGTTTTTAATTAAACTACTCATTCTACTGGTAGCCTTTTTTATAAAAAGAAAAAGCTGTTTAGCATTATTGTCTAATTGATCATTGTACTCTTCATAAAGAATGTCAGAAAAAGAAGAAATAGTTCTCAGAGGTTCTTGTAAATCATGAGAGGTAATATAGCTAAACTGCTCTAATTCTTGATTTTTTTGCTCTAAGGTTTTTACATATTTAGAGGCAAGTAATTCTTCAGCTTCTTTACGTTTTGTAATGTCTAATTGAATAGCCATGTACTCTCTAATATAGTCGGTTCTTTTCTTTAGAGGAACAATAGCTGTTTCTGTCCAATATAAAGAACCATCTTTAGCTCTATTTTTAACTTCACCAAACCAAGGGTTTCCTGAAGATACTGTTAACCAGGCTTCGGTAAAAAAAGAGTCTGGATGATAATCTGAACGAACAATTTCGTTTGTATGGCCTATAATTTCTTCTCTAGAATATTTTGAAATTTCACAAAACTTATCGTTCACATATTTGATAAATGTATTTTCGTCAGTAATAGCAACAATAGCTATTTGATCTAAAGCCTCTTTAAACTGCAATAGTTCTGAGTTCTTATTAATTAAGTTTTGTTCAAGTGCCTTTCTTAGATAATCAGACTTGTTTAAGCCAATAGAAACAATGTAGGTATATAAAAAACCAGAAAGAATTAAAACCAGAGTATAAACAATAATACCAGATTGAGCGCCAATAACGTTTTCATTAATTAAGGTTAGCATGAAAAAGCTTAAAAAAAACGGAATTAGTATAATAAAAGGCAATAATCTTTGAAGAGATCTGCTACCATAACTGTTTCCTAAAATAGTTTCTTTAAAGCCAATATTGTACGACTTAAACACTAATAAAAATGAGATAAAAACAAAAGATATAGATGTTTGAATCGACATAGTTTTGAAGAACTCAATTTTTGATTCTATAGGGATTTTTAAAATAAAATAAAGGATAGTAATTAAAGATACTACAGAGGTTACGAGAGCAACATGTTGAGTTGTAGCGATGTAAGCCCTGTTTGTTGATTTTAAACCTGTAAGCCCAATAGCGAAGAAGAAAAAGCATACGGCTGTAGCTTCTGACATTCTACCTGGGTTAATATTTGTAATAGTGTCTTTTACAAGTAGGTTATCTATATATAAATTTACTTTAAAAATATATTCTACTACAGTTAAAAAACTTACCAATAACACAGTATAGGTAATTATAAAGAAAGGTTTTCTGTATTTTTTTTTCTTTTTTCTACAAATAATTAAACTGATTGTAGATAAAAAAAACAGAAAAGCTGTATTAAATTTAGTTGTAGCTCCGTCTTCATTAATTGTAAATAAAAGTTGTTTGTGGAAAGTCCATTCAAGCATAGTGAAAATGCTAAAGAACAATACTAAATATGTGAATGAGTAACTTATGTATTTAAGTTTTTGTGATTTCATGTAGTGGGGGACTCTATAAAAAAGGTTAATTATTGTTTTTTTGAAAGCACGAAAGCATTCTTTCGTATTCAATAATGCTTTCTTGGTAATTATCTATTACCGAATTTATAAGTGATCTTATTCTTTTAATATTTTTTGATTGAGAGCTTAATTCTTCAATTTCGACAAGTAAATTTTTAGACTTTAAACCCATAATGGTAAATGAAGATTTTAAAAAATGAGCCACTTCTTTAATCAAAGTAAAATCTTCTTCATTGCTAGCTTTTTTAAGAGTTGTAACTTTTCCTTTGCTCTCTGTTAAGAAAACAGAAATCATTTCAGTGTATAGTTCAATATCATCAGAAAGGTTATTGTTTAGAAAGCTTAAATCAACAATTTCACTATGAAAACAATTATTTTTTAACATGGGGTTGCAATTTTGTTAGTGTAGTTTTAATACGAGTAATTAAGTAGTTAAACTAGCATATTTTTGTTATATTTGAGTGTTAGGTATGATTTTTCTATAAAATTAGTAAAAAAAGTATGTAAATAATAATTTAATGAGCAAGGAGAAGAAAATAGTTATAGCTGAGGATAACTCAGTGTTTTTATTATTGATTAAATTGAAATTAGAAAAAGAAGGTTATGAGTTGTTTGTTGCTGAAGATGGAAAAAAAGCAATTGAGCTTATAGAAACTCATCAACCTGATTTGATTTTAACAGACATAATGATGGATTACCTTTCGGGTTTGGAAGTTATAAGTCATGTTAGAAATGTATTAAAAATGAATGTCCCTATTCTTGTTTTTTCGGCTTCAGGTCAAGAAGAAATGGTAACACAAGCGTTTAATTTAGGAGCTAATGATTTTATGGTAAAACCATTAATGCCTAATGAGTTGGTGATAAGGGTAAAAAGAATGCTTATGTAAAATAAACTTATCCCTCAACTTTATGGTCCCCCCTCAATTTATCGATTCTTTTTTTAAAGATCTTCCGTCTATAGCCAAAATAATCTGGATACTTGCTACAGTCTTCTTTTTTGTTTTACTAAGTCTTATCCTTTTTTTAAAAGTGGTGAGGTTTCGTTTAAGAAAAAAAGAAGCATTTGTTAAAAACCAGAGTGAGCAATATGAAATCTACATAGTAGATTACCTATACGCATGCGAAGACTGTAAAGAATTAAACAATACCCAAGAGAAACTTATCTCACAGATAAAACTCAGTTTAACAACCAGTATAAACAGAAAAACGTTTGTAAATACACTTTTAAAGTTAAAAGGCGAAGTTTCTGGTAATATGATTGATATTATTAATCAACTGTATAAGAAACTAGAATTAGATGCACGAGCTTTATCTAAGCTAAAAAGTAGTAAATGGCATATAGTAGCAATAGGAATTAGAGACTTAAGAAGGTTTAAAGTATTAGAGGGTCAAAAAGAAGTAGCTAAATATATTAATCACCCTAAAACGGAGGTTCGTAGACAAGCGTATTTATACTTTATAAACTTATTTGGTTTTAAAGGACTTGATTTTTTAGATAACTTAAAGTCATCAATTTCTGTTTGGGATCGAATAGGAATTCTAGATGCTTTACAAGAAATAAAATCACAAAACATACCCGATGCTCGAAAGTGGTTAACCTCTAAAAACGACTATGTTGTGTTGTTAGCCCTTGAGTTAATTAGAGCTTATAATTTAAGAGAAACACAAGAAGAATTACTACAATTAATACAGCACGAAAATAAAGAGATTCGTTTAACAACTATTCACGTTTTAAACTACCTATATATTACAGAGGCGAAAGAATTACTAATTAACACTTATGAAAATTTAACAGAAGAAGAACAAATAGTAGTATTTGAGTTGTTAGAGAATATGGGGACAAAAGAAGAGGAGCCTTTTGTGTTAAAACATGTTACTAGCGAAGTTTTTGAAATAAAAGTGTTAGCTCTAAAAATTTTAAAACAAATAGACAGCCCAAAATTTGTAGGTATTAAAAATGAAATAAGTAAGCTAGGAAATTTTAAGGTTATTGATTTTTTAGAAAAAACCCCGTAAACAAAAAAAGTTATGAATACCTCAAGTGTTGCATATTACATATTATTAATTATTCACTTTTTATTTTTAGGATACTCATTTTTAGTTTTAGTATCGTACGGAGTATTAGCGGTTTATTCAAGAAAAGAAACGATTTCGTATTTAAGAAAAAATAGTTTTGTTAATTACAAAGACATATTATCATCAAGGTTAGCACCAGGTATTTCAATCATAGCGCCTGCGTATAATGAAAGTTTAAATATTGTAGAAAATGTGAGGTCGTTGCTCTCTACACACTATGCAGATTATGATGTAATTATAGTAAATGATGGGAGTACAGATGATAGCTTAGAGAAGTTAATTAAAGCTTATGATTTAGAAAAAGTAGAGTACCTAATTAATGAGCGTATTAAAACAAAACCAATAAGAGCTGGGGTTTTTAAGTCTAAAAACCCAGCCTTTGAGAGGCTTATTGTTGTTGATAAAGAAAATGGAGGAAAAGCAGATGCGCTTAATGTGGGACTAAATATTAGTAAGAATGATTATGTAGCCTGTATTGATGTTGACTGTTTGCTAATGGAAGACTCATTACAAAAAATGATAAAACCTTTTTTAGAATATACAGATAGAAAAGTAATTGCCTCAGGAGGAGTTATTAGAGTAGCTAATTCATGTATAATAGAAAACGGGAAGCTAATAGATATAAATTACCCTAAAGTAACCTTAGTTAGGTTACAAATACTGGAGTACTTACGATCTTTTTTATTGGGTAGAATGGCGTGGAGTAAATTAAATGGGCTATTAGTAATTTCAGGAGCGTTTGGAATGTTTGATAAAAATATAGCTATTAAAGTAGGAGGTTATAGTACAGAAACAGTTGGAGAAGATATGGAGATTGTTGTTCGAATGCGTAGATATATGGAAGAGCAAAATGAAAAATATAAAGTAGCATATATTCCAGACCCTTTATGTTGGACAGAAGCTCCTGAAAGTTATAGAATTTTTATATCACAGCGTAATAGATGGACGAGAGGAACAATAGAAACATTAAAAACACATCGGGCAATAGGCTTTAACCCTAAATACAGAGTTTTAGGAATGTTAAGTTTTCCTTATTGGTTCCTTTTTGAACGACTAGCACCTATAATTGAAGCATTAGGAATCATATATTTTATAGTACTGCTTTTTATGGGAAGTGTTTATTGGAATTATGTACTTGGATTTTTTTTAGTAGCCTATTTTTCTTCTATAATCTATACGTTATTAGCAATTTTTTCAGAAGAATTTAGCTTTCATCAATATAAAAAAAAGGGAGTAGGATTTCAGTTAATAAAGTCAGCCTTTTTAGAACCCTTTATTTTACATCCAATAATATTATACGCAGCATTAAAAGGAAATAAAGATTACTATTTTAATAAAAAACTTAAGTGGGGTAAAATGACAAGGAAAGGATTGAGTAATAACTAAACAACGATGAGAAAAAGTCTATTAACATATTTAAAAGTACTCACTGCACTGTTAGTAATGTTCTGGTTGCTAGGAATGATGGAGGTTTTTACTAGTTTTAAAGAAACACATACAATAGTTCATGTACTAAAACTTATTGTATATAAGTTGTTGCACGCTAGTATTACAGTTGTAATAATAGGAATATTATTTTTTCCTATATACTATCTTTTAGGATTAGGGAATAAAAAGTTAGCAGAAATAATAGCTATAGTCTTCGGACTGTTTCTTGTTATTGGTGAGTTTTCTTTGGTGAAGTATAGTATAACCACCTTATTAAATTTAGGAGCAGATCTTTTAGGGTATTCGTATGATGATATTTATAAAACAGTCGCATCTTCTGAATCATTTTCTATTACAAACTACCTGTTTTTCTTAGCAATACCGTTATTGTTTTTAGTACTTGTATATCTATTTAAAAAGAAAATACCAGAAAAGTTTTTTCTAAAAACAACTTTAGGCTTGCTAGTATTAGCGATTCTATTAAAGTTTTTTAACTCAGAATTTAATGAAGCTAAATATCAAAATAAAATAAGCTTTTTAGCAACAGATATTTTAAAATTTAAATTAGATGAAGTACAAACATACGATTACCAACCAGAAGATGTAAATGAGTATCCTCTTTTGAAATCATCAGAAGAAACAAAAGACGTATTAGGATCATTTTTTAATACAAAGCTACAAAAACCTAATATAGTTGTTATTGTAATGGAAGGGGTAGGAAGCGAATTTGTAGACGGTAATTCATACAGTGGATTTACTCCATATTTAGACAACCTAATAACAAAATCGTTGTATTGGGAGAATTTTGTTAGTAACACAGGGAGAACCTTTGGGGTACTACCTTCACTAACTGGATCATTACCTTTTGGTGATACTGGATTTTTAGAGATTATTAAAACACCAGCGCATTTATCGTTATTTAATATTTTAAAAGCAAATGGATATACAACATCATATTATACAGGAACCCAATCCAGCTTTGATAAAATCGTTAATTTTTTAGAATATAACAATGTTGATTTTATTGTTGATGAAAATAAATATGGACCTTCATATGTAAAAACAGGAGGAGTTGATGGTTTCTCTTGGGGGTATCCAGATGCAGAAATGTTTAAAAAAGTAGTAAGCACGTTAAAAGATAAAAAGCAGCCTAGGCTAGACGTAATAGCAACACTTAGTAACCACGAACCTTTTGTTTTTCCAGAAAAAGAAGTCTATGAAAAGAAAGTAGATAGTATGCTAAATACATCACAAACTTTTGGAGTTTCTAAGAGAGAAATAGAAAGTAAAAAAGAGATTTACGCAACATTACTTTATAGCGATAACTCTTTAAAAAACTTTATGAAGAGTTATAAAGAAAGAACAGATTTTGATAATACAATTTTTGTGATTACAGGAGATCATAGGTTAATTCCTATAGAACAAAAGGATAAGTTATGTAGATTTCATGTTCCGATGCTTATATACAGTCCAATGCTAAAAAAGGCACAGCGATTTAAGTCAGTTTCATCTCATTTAGATGTTGCTCCGAGTATCTATTCTTTTTTAACTAACAACTATGCTTTAGAGTCATTAAAACAAACTGCATGGTTAGGAACGGGGCTAGATACAGCGAAAAAGTTTAGAAATATTCATCAAATAGGTTTGATGCGTTATAAAGGAGGATTAAAAGACTTTATTTATGGTGAATATTTATTTTCTGATGGAGATTTGTATAAGATTGACAGCACTTTTGAAACTCGTAAAATTTATGATGAAAAAATATTGAGTGAGGTGAAAAAGTCTTTTGAAGAATTCAAAGCAATAAATAAATATGTAACCCAACAAGACAAAATTTACCCAGAAGTTATTTATGAAAAAAAGCAACCTGGAATTCAATTTACAGAAGAAGAACAAACAATAATAAGAGAAATAACAGAAGGAAAAACATTTGATGAGGTATTCCTAATAGCAAGATCAAAAGCTTTTGATGGAGATAGAACAGGAGCTAGGTTACTGTGTGATTTTATTTTAAGGACTATGCCTAACCACGCAGATGCAAGAATCTTAAAAGGTAGAACCTTGTCTTGGGACGGAGAGTATAAAGAAGCTGAAAAACTGTTACTAAATGCTGTTGAGAGACATCCGTTTTATGATGATGCTTACGTTGCTTTGTTAGATTTATATTGGTGGTCTGGTCAAGAAAATAAAAGTATAGCAGTAGCCAAAGAAGCTTATATAAATGAAATCAAAAACCCAGATATAAGTTTTAAGCTAGCAAAGGCATGTCAACGATTAAAACAAAAAACTAAGGCAGTAAAAATTATAGATAGTCTTTTAAATATATATCCAGATAAAAAGGAATACGTAGAATTAGAAAAAGCATTAAAAGAATGATATTAAAAAGCATAAAGAGTAACCTTTGTATACTGTTAACGTTGTTTGTATGTTCTGCCTTTTCACAGCAGAAAGTATTTCAGGGTAATCCAGATACAGCTTTTGAAAAAGCAAGAAAGATGGCTTTTAATAAGCAACGAAAAGAAGCACAAGATACCTTACGGTTTATTTTAACAAAGTATCCAAATTACTTAGATATTCGCTCCTTTTTGGCAAGTACTTATTCTTGGGATGGAAATTATAAAGAAGCTAGAAAAGAGTTTGAATATGTGCTACAAAAAGACCCTAAAAGGAAAAATGATTGGATAGCAACAATTAAAAACGAGTTGTACGCTTCATTACCATACAAAGCAAATGATTTGGTAAAAAAAGCATTATCATATTTTCCAGACGATACAGATTTATTATATCTAAAAGCAAAGTCAGAAGAAAAACTACAAAATCCAGAAGAAGCTTTAATAACCCTAGATAAAATAATTAGTATTGATGCTAACAATTCTAATGCAATTTCATACAAAGAAAGCTTAACCAATACATTGCGTTTTAATAGTGTTGGATTGAGTTATTCAACAGTTTTATATAATAAAAACGAAAGAGATGAATCTCACTATAGTACGCTTAATTATACAAGACAAACAAAATATGGTAGTATTATAGCTAAAATAAACTACTCAAGACGTTTTGATACTGATAATTTACAATATGAAGTAGACTTATACCCAAGAATAACAGATGGTTTATATGCATACGTGAGTGCAGGCTTTTCAAATTCTAGTTTATTTCCTAACGTACGTTATGGAGCAGAATTGTATAAATCGCTACCACTTGGCTTAGAAGTTTCTTTAGGTTTTAGAGGATTAAAATTTTCTGAGACGACTACTATATATACAGGTTCTGTAGGTTGGTACACAGGAAATAGCTACTGGTCATTAAGACCTTATTTTACGCCGAATGATAATGGTACAAGTAAATCAGTTACACTAACATATCGTAGATATTATAGCGATGCTGATAATTATTTTGGAATAGCTGTAGGGATGGGGTTTTCTCCAGAAATAGATAGGTTTCCTGTAAATACAGAACAAACAGTTATTTTTGATTTAAAAACACAAAAAATAAGGGGTGAGTACGCATTTACCTCAGGTAATAAAAAGCATGCTTGTAAAGCTTCAGTAAATATTTTACGAGAAGAAAAAAGTTTTGATCGTGGTGAATATTTTTTACTATACACCTTAGGAATATCTTATGATTTAAGATTTAGATAGAGGTTTGACCCTATAAACTTAAACAAACTTTCGGTTGTAGTTTTTACCTAATTTAACTGAGTAATCAATAACGTTTTTAATAATTTTTCTATTGTCATTTTTACGCCAATTGATATACAGTTCTGTGTTTTCTGGTAGTGTAATAAAACGGATGTTTGTATTTAAAGAAAATTGATAGGAGTAAGGCAAAATAGAAATTCCCAAACCTCTACCAATTAAGTTCAATATCATACTGCCAAAATCAGATTCAATGTGAGTTAGCGGTTCGAAGCCATAAGTGTTAAAAATAGTACGAAGTAATGAAGAAAAGTAGGTAGTGTGATGTAATCCTGAAAGAATAAACTTTTCATCTTTTACATCTCTTAAATCTACAAAAGAATCTTCAGTTAACCAATGATTTTTTGGAACTACAAGGCAAACAGGTTCAGCATATAGTCTTTCAGATAAAATAGAAGCATTTAAAACTTCATTTCTGCTAAAGGCAAAGTCTATTTGGTAGCTAGAAAGTAGTTTTTCAAGCGTAATATCAGTAGGTTCCATAAGTTCTACTTTCAAATCAGGTTTCTCTTCTGAAAATATTTTGAGTAATTCGGGTAAATAGTTGTAAGAGATAGAGCCAGGATAAGCAATACTAACAAGTCCGGAAGAACCTTCATCAATTTTTTTAGCATGCTGATGTGTGCGGTCAAACTCGTCTAATAGAACGTCCCACTTTTTCTTAAGGAATACACCAGCCTCTGTAAGTTTTACATTTCTTTTATCTCGCTCAAATAAAGTAACGCCTAATTCTTCTTCTAAAGACTGAATTTGTCTACTTAATGACGATTGAGAGGTGTAAACTTTCTCTGCTGTTTTCCAAAAATGTAATTCTTCTGCTAGAATTAAAAAATACCGTATCTGTTGAATAGTCATTTTAATGCGTTTTTTGCATTAATCAGTCAAAAATAAGTATTTTTTAATAAAGAGAACTGCTGTTGCTTTGCATAAAAAACTTTGTAATCATTTTTAAAAGAGTAACGAAATGGGAATTGAGAATTTTATTGCGTTTTTAGTAGCAACTGTTCTTTTTGTGTTAACACCAGGAATAGAAACAGTTTTTTTAATTAACAAGTCAATTAGTCAAGGACGAAGGTCTGGAGTATATACTAGTTTTGGTTTAAATACTGGGGCTTTAGTGCATACTTTGTTAGGTGCGTTAGGGTTGTCAATTATGGTAGCAAAATCAGCAATATTCTTTGCATTAATTAAATATTTAGGAGCAGCTTATTTAATTTATTTAGGAGTAACAAAAGTGATGTCAAAAAAAGGATTAATAACTGAAACGAATGAAGGACAAAAGAAAGATTCAGCAAAAAGTAATTTTACATCAGGGTTTATTACAAATATATTAAACCCGAAAGTTGCATTATTCTTTATAGCATTCTTTCCGCAGTTTATAAGTCCAACAGAAATAGAAAATCCAGTTCCTTTTATGATTTTAGGTGTTATTTATGCAATGATGACTACTGTTTGGTACTTGGTTTTAACATCATTTGCAGGTACATTTTCAACTAAAATTAAAGAAAATGAAAAAATGGGTGTGAGATTGAATAAAATTTCAGGAGTAATATTTGTATTGATGGGGATACAAATAGCGTTTATGTAAAAATTATAAACCGATAGTGATTGATGTTTCGCTATCGGTTAAAAAATTATACAGCTAAATCGTCAGATTTTACTTTTTTTAATTCGTTTTGTTTTTGTTGTAATAAGGCAAATCCAAAAGTTAAAACACCAACCCTTCCTATGAACATTAGAATAATTAAGAAAAATTTTCCTAAGTTCGATAGATCTCCAGTAATTCCAGTACTCAATCCAACAGTACCAAGAGCAGAAGCAACTTCAAACAGTATTTTGTCAAAAGAGAAGCTTTCGCTATAAGAAAATAAGAATGAGAACAAGAAAATTAAACTAGTATATAGCATAAAAGTAGATGTTGCTATATATATTCTATCAAAAGGTATAACCCTGTTTAAAAAAGTAATCTTTTTTTGCCCTAACAATCTACTTTTTAATATAGAAATCATTGCTGTTAAAGTTGTAATTTTCATTCCTCCAGCTGTTCCAGATGGAGATGCACCTATGTACATTAAAAAGGTTAAGAGCAGTAATATTGGTAAAGAAAAACTCCCAATAGGAATCGTATTAAAACCAACTGTTGTCATGGCAGACATTGTTTGAAAAAAAGAAGTCATCAACGAATGGTTGGAGTGTAGGGTTGAAGAAGGTTCCGATACGTATATAAGTAATGTTCCTGAAAGTAATAAGAATATAAACCCATACACAATAACTTTTGTTGTGAAGGATATTTCTTTAGTCTTTCCAGAAAGCCGATACCATAAATCCGTAACAACAATAAAACCTAAAGAACCAGCTATAGCTAGAATAGAGATGGTTGTATTTATAAAAACGTTATCGTGATATCCTTCATAACCATTGTTAAATAAACCAAAACCTGCTGTACAAAAAGACGAAACGCTATGAAAAATAGAAAACCAAATGGCTTTTAAGCTTTCCATTCCAGAATTGGTAAAAGCAATATAAAATAGAATAACCCCAATAGCTTCCATTACTAGAGTGAAAACAATAACACTTTTAATAAAGTCTTTTATTTTAATACTATTAGGTAATGTAAATTCAGTTCCTAGTAATTTACTATGCCAATGCGTTATTTTTTTCGTAATAAATAACAAATAGTAGGTTGTTAATGTCATGTAGCCAATTCCACCAATTTGTATGAGCATCATTATAATAAACTGTCCAAAGAAATTATAGGAATCAAAAATACTGATAGTAACTAGCCCTGTAGTTGATATTGCTGATGTAGAAATAAACAAATTATCTAAAAAAGATACATCTGTTTTATGAAATAAGGGAATGGATAGTAAAATAAAACCGATAAAGGTATATAGGAAGAATCCCCAAACTAAATTCATTTGAGGTGTTTTACTAATTTGGAATTTTTTATACCAAATAGATAGCTTTTTATATGTGTTATTTTTCATTTTTTGTAAAAAATAAAAACAACGAGCTAAGAAATACGTTGCTTTAATAATTGAAGTTCTAAGTATTTATGGATAAGTAATACTTCTAGCAAATTTAATTAATTCAATTTATAAAATAAAAGGAAAACTTAAAAGAGTATTATCTTTCTTGCTTCATTTGTTGTTCTTAGTAATTGTTTTTAAACACTTGATAATTTATATTACGAGATGCTGAAAAATAAAACTTACATAAGGATTGTCTAAGAATATGTTAGCTTTGTTATTACTTCTTTATGTTGTGGGAATAACTGTATTAACTCTTCTTTTTTGGGTAATACAAAATCGTTAAAATCAAACCCAGGAGCAACAGTACAACCTGTAAAAGCGTATGAGTTTTCCTTACTAACTTCAGCAGCAAACCAATAACCAGCAGGAACCATAAATTGTGGCTGCTCATCATTTTCTATGTTATTTCCTATAAGAACAAAAGAATAGTCTCCTTCAGGAGAAATCATATGTAGTTTTAAAGTACTTCCTTTATAAAAGTGCCAAATTTCATCTTGGTTGATCTTATGAAAAGCAGAAAATTTATCAGAAGTCAATAAAAAATAAATGCAAGTACTGTAATTTCTATCACCTATAAAATTAGAACTTAATTGATCATTTTTAATTATTCCGTTGCTTCTGTATGTTTCTTTGTAAAAACCACCTTCGGGATGCTCGGTTAAATCAAATTTTTTAACTATCTGTTGTGCTGTCATTTTCTTTTTGTTCATTCACTTTTTTAATAATGGATTTTAAACGCTCTTTCGTACGTTGCTTTTCTAAACGAAGTTTGTTTTCCTTCTGCTTCATTAAGCGTGTATGCTTCGCTTTGTTTACGGTGTTTTTTGCTTTCCCTTTTTTAGGCATCTTAAGGATTTATTTTCCAGATTTTATCGGCTGCTTTTAAATATTCTGATAAAGCTGCTGAACCATACCAGTTGTATAAATCAACATCTAAATATTTTGCTTCTATAGCAGGGTCTGTTTTAATTAATTCTTTAGCTTCTTCTATAGTTTTAACATTAAAGATAAACAATCCTCTGTATGAATTTTCATTTTTTTCAAAAGGTCCAGCTACAACTAGTTTATTTTCTTTTACTAACTTGTTTATATTGTTTAAGTGACCTCTAAAAGCGTTACTTCTTAGTTCTTTATCTGTAGATGTATTACTACCTGTTTTTAAAATAGCAAATACGTAACCTTTCATTCCATAATCATCAGCGCTTAATTTTTTTGCAAGTTCAGCATCATAATTAGGATTATTGTTTTGTGCAGTTAAACTTATTGATAAAAGCACTATTATGGTGGTGATTAGTAGTTTCATGGTAGATGAGTTTTTAATCTTATAAAATTACTACTTATTTTTAATAGCTAATAATCCCAAGAAAGTTAAGAATCCGTTTAATATTAATACAAAGAATCCAAAGTCAAAACCAAACTTTTCTTTGCTATAAAAACTAATGATATAGGTTAAAACTGGAGCAATCAAACAAATTACAGGAACAAACTTGTCTTTTATATTTAGCTTGGTAAATAATCCGAAGGCATATAAACCTAGTAATGGTCCATAGGTATACCCAGCAAACTGAAATATTTTAGCAATGACACTTTCATTAGCAATAAAATATTTAAAAATTAAAATGGTAGCGACCAAAATAAAAGAGAATAATATATGAATTTTCTTTCTTGTTTTTTCCTTTTCTTCCTCGTTATCTTTCTTGTCAATTTCAAGAATATCTATACTAAACGAAGTAGTTAACGAAGTTAAAGCACTATCTGCACTAGAATAAGCAGCTGCAATTAAACCAAGTAAAAAGAATAGAGAAGTAACCAGTCCTAAATTACCACTCATTGCTATGGTAGGGAATAAGTTGTCTTTGTGAGCGTTTAATTCATTTGCTGTAGCATAATCAGTTAACAGGATTCCTAAAGCTAAGAAGAAAAAGTTAACAATTACCAGTACTATAGTAAACCAAAACATGTTTTTTTGAGCATCTTTTAAATTGCGGCAGGTCAAGTTTTTTTGCATCATGTCTTGATCTAAACCTGTCATTACAATTGAAATAAAAGCACCTGAAAAGAATTGTTTCCAAAAGTAATTACCTGCTTTTACATCATCAAAAAAGAAAGTTTTAGAGAGATTGTTTTCAATTACATACGAAAACAAATTATCTATTTGCATTTCATCTTTTATCATTACAATACAAACACCTACTGCAATGAGCATGAATAAGGTTTGTAAAGTATCCGTCCATACAATAGTTTTTATACCTCCTTTAAAAGTATATAGCCATATAAGTAAAATGGTAATGGTTACCGTTACCCAAAACGGAATTCCATAAGCATCAAATAAAATTAATTGTAATACATTAGCTACTAAAAATAAGCGAAAGGCAGCACCAATAGTTCTTGAAAGTAAGAAAAAAGAAGCGCCAGTTTTATACGAATATCTACCAAAACGTCCTTCTAAATAGGTGTAAATTGAAGTTAAATTTAATCGGTAATAGAGTGGAAGTAGTACCAATCCAATAACGGCATAACCTAATACGTATCCTAGTACCATTTGCATATAACTCATTTTGTCACCCTCGATCCAACCAGGAACCGAAATAAAAGTAACTCCAGATAGTGATGCTCCAATCATACCAAAGGCAACTAAATACCATGGAGATGAGTTGTTTGCTTTAAAAAATGTTTGATTGTTTGCCGATTTACCTGTGATATATGAAATAAGAATTAAAACACCGAAATAGGTTAAAATAAGGAGTAGTATATGTAGTGGTTGCATATAGTTAAATTATGAATTACGAATGTACTAAAATTATCATTCGTAATTCATAATTAGCATTGTCTAAGAAAGTTCAATAACCACTTCTTCGGTTTTTCTACGGACTTTTTTTAAGTCTTTCATATAGTCGTCTTCTGCTCTAAAACCAACAGGTAATACTAAAACTGATTGTAAGTTGTATTTCTTCAAGTCTAAAATTTCATCATATTTTTCAGGAACAAAACCTTCCATTGGGCAGCTGTCAATTTTTTCATTAGCAGCAACAGTCATAAGGTTTCCTAGAGCGATATATGCTTGATTTTTCATCCAATGAAATAATACTTCTGGAGACTTGTTATTAATGTCGTTTGTTAAATACTCTTTAAATGGATTTAAAATTTCATCTGGTGTATTTCGGATGTCTTTTACCAATTGGAAATAGTTATTTACATAATCAGAGGTTAACTCTTTAGGAACACATAAAACTAATAAATGAGAGGCTTGTGCTACTTGATGCTGATTCCAAGAATGAGCAACCAGTTGTTGTTGAAGATTCTTGTTTTTTACTACAACCATTTTAACAGGTTGTAATCCGTAGGAAGTAGCAGTTAAATTAAAAGCTTCTTTTAAAATGTTAATTTGTTCTTCAGAAAGAAATTTATGTTCGTCAAATTTTTTAACAGCATAACGCCATTGTAAATTTTCTATACTATTCATGTGGTTTTAATTTTTGTTCTCAAATACTTGAGAATTATAATGCTTCAAGATTTGTCTTGAAATTAATATATTCCTTCACTTAATTACTTTGTAGATTTCCCTACAGTAACTTATTTAGCAAAAATAGAGGAATAAAAAGTTGCCCAAAAATACTTCGAATAATTAATATTGATAGTGTCATAGAAATATTTTGTACATTGAAAATGAAAAAGAAAGCATATGAAAGAAGAATTTTTACACTTTTTGTGGCAATACAAATTATTTAACAGTACAAATTTAATATCCGTAAAAAGAGAAATCGTTGAGGTTATAGATTCTGGAAGTCGTAATACAAATTCAGGACCTGATTTTCTAAATGCAAAATTAAAAATTGATGAGCAGTTATGGGTTGGAAATATTGAAATTCATATAAAATCATCTGACTGGTACGCTCATCATCATGAAAAAGATGTGAATTACGATGCGGTTATTTTACATGTTGTATGGGAGCATGATGCTGATGTGTTTATGAAAAACAATCATCCAATTCCGACAGTAGAATTACAAAGTTTTGTTCAAAAAGAAGTATTGGCAAACTATAAAAAACTGTTTTTAAAAGAGCAGCGATGGATTCCATGTGAAAAGCAAATAGCTGAAACTAGTTCTTTTATATTGAATAACTGGTTAGAACGGTTATACATTGAACGACTGGAAAAGAAGTCGGTTGTAATAAAAGAATTATTGCAAAAATCCAACAACAACTTTGAGGCTGTATTGTTTCAGCTGTTAGCTAAAAACTTCGGATTAAAAGTAAATGGAGCAGCATTTCTGCAGCTAGCACAATCATTTAATTTTTCTGTGTTGCGTAAAGTTCTATTCAATGAAGAACAATTATCAGCTTTATTGTTTGGGCAAGCTGGATTCTTAGAGCAAGAACTAGAGGAAACTTATTATTTACAATTACAAAAAGAATATACTTACATACGGCATAAATACAGGTTAGAGCCAATAGCTAAGCATAGATTCCAGTTTTTTAGAATGAGACCGAATAACTTTCCTACGATTAGAATAGCTCAAATGGTAGCTTTATATAACAAGTATCAAAACTTGTTTTCAAGATTAATAGATGTAAATAAAGTAGAGAGCTTTTATGACTTATTTACAGGTGAAGTGAATGATTTTTGGAAAACACATTATACATTTGAAACAGCATCTAAAAAAACGGATAAGAAGCTCACAAAATCATTTATTGACTTGTTGATTATTAATACGATTATTCCTTTAAAGTTTGTTTATGAACAGGCTAGAGGAGAGGTTGATCAAGAGGGGTTGTTACAGTTAATAAAACAGTTGAAACCAGAAAATAATTCGATTATAAGTAAGTTTTTGGAGTTAAAAATTAAAGCAAATAATGCATTTGAATCTCAAGCTTTATTAGAGTTTAAAAATAATTATTGTGCAAAGAAATGTTGTTTACAATGCGCTATAGGAAGTAAGTTGTTAAAGAAATAAAAAAACATAGTATTTGTCTTACAGATGCAGTAGTATCAATATAAAAAATATATCAGATTAATTTATAAAATGATATATTTGCGACAAAAATTTATAAAAATGAAAAAAGTATTAATTGCTATTACATTAGTATCTACTATTTGTGTAGGTTGTAAAGACAACAAAAATTCAAAAAACAATGGAGAAACTTCAACAATTGAAGAATCTATTAGTGAAAAAGAAGAAAAATCAGCTTCAGCAATTTGTTTATTAGATAAATTATCTATTAGAGAAAGTGCTTCTGCTAAAGGGAAATGGATAACCTCTATTAGTTTAGGTGAAAAAGTAACTTTAACAGGAGAAGAAACTATTGATTCTGTTTCAAAAAAGGAGTACTATAAGGTAAAACTTATTGATGGAAAAGAAGGGTGGACTAGATCTACTTTTTTAGCTGTTAATGGTAAAGTGGGGGCTATGTTAGAAAACGCAACGGTATATAAAAGACCAGACTTACTTACCAAGACAGAAAAAAAATACAGTAAAATGGATATTATTGCTGTAACCGAAACTCAAGGAGATTGGATTAAGGTTAAAGGAAAAAGGTCTGAAGGAAAGTATATTGAAGAGGGGTGGATTAAAACTTCTAATATAACAAATGACCAAATAGATATAGCAACTGCGAAGTTCGCTGGGATAGCAAATTCTCAACCAACAATGTCAGAAAGAATTAAGGCATTAAAAGATGTTATAAATAATTCAGATTTATCTTCTTCTAAATTTATTTCTATTATAGAGAATAAAATACAAGACTATGAGTCAAAAAATCAGCCTTTAGATACTCAGGAAGCAGAAGCAACTACTGAGGAAGTTGCAGAAAAGCCTGCTGAATAAAATTTTATAAAAAATTAATAAAAAAAAACGATTTTAGAATTTCTAAAATCGTTTTTTTTATTTTGTATAATTAAAAGTTTAATATAAACTTTTAAACTTTTCAGGATTTGCTTCGTGCATGATCTCGTACACTTTTTCAAATATATCTTCAGTAGATGGTTTAGAAAAATAGTCTCCATCAGTACCATAAGCAGGTCTGTGTGCTTTAGCAGTTAAGGTTTGTGGCTTGCTATCTAGGTGTCTGTAACCATTTTGGTTTTCAACAATTTCTTGTAATAAATATGCTGAAGCTCCTCCAGGAACATCTTCATCAACAACCAACAAGCGATTTGTTTTTGCTACCGACTTTACAGTATCATGATTAATATCAAAAGGTAATAAACTTTGTGCATCAACAATTTCTACATCAATACCCACTTGCGCTAACTCTTTAGCAGCTTCTTCAACAATTCTTATGGTTGATCCATAAGAAAGAATAGTAATGTCAGTTCCTTCTTTAATAGTTTCAACAACACCAATTGGAGTTTTAAAATCTCCTAAATTTGTTGGTAATTCTTCTTTTAAACGATATCCGTTCAAGCATTCTACTACTAAAGCAGGATCGTCACCTTCTAACAACGTGTTGTAAAATCCAGCAGCTTTTGTCATATTACGAGGAACTAATACGTGAATTCCTCTTATATTATTAATGATTCCTCCCATTGGAGATCCTGAGTGCCAAATTCCTTCTAAACGATGTCCACGGGTACGGATAATTAATGGAGCTTTTTGTTTTCCAAAAGTACGGTAACGAAGTGTTGCTAAATCGTCACTCATAATTTGTAAGGCATATAATAAATAATCTAAATACTGAATTTCAGCAATAGGACGTAATCCACGCATTGCCATTCCAATACCTTGACCTAAAATGGTAGCTTCACGAATTCCTGTATCAGAAACACGCAACTCACCAAACTTTTCTTGTAATCCTTCTAACCCTTGGTTAACATCTCCAATATATCCTGCATCTTCACCAAAAATTAATACCTCTGGATGTTTAGCCAAAATAGCATCGAAGTTGTCACGCATAATAACACGTGCATCTACGATATTTTTTTCAGAAGCATAGGTTGGAGCTTCTGCAGTAACATTTTCAGTTGCTAATTCAGTTTCACTTACCAAATGAGCTGAATACTTTATAGCAGCTTTATCAGTTGAAGTTTTAATAAAACTTCGCAGTGTAGCTTTTTCAGCAAAATCTTCATCTCTTAAGTAACGTAAAGTTTTACGAGCAGCAACTAAAATGTCTTTTCTAATAGGTTCTGAAATAGCAGCTAAATCGTTCTTGTATTTTGTAATAAAAGAACCATTGTTGCTTTTTTTAGCAATAGTTTCTAACAAAGAAACAGCTTCAGTTACTTCTGCTTTTATTTCATTTGTATAAGCACTCCAAGCATCACGTTTAGCTTTACTTACTTCTTTCTTAGCTTCTTTTTCAATATTGATTAAATCTTCTTCAGAATCAATAAATTTTAAAGTTTCTCCATCTTCACTTTCTAACTCAAATTCTAAAATCCACTTACGCATTTGTGCAATACAATCAAAATCTTGTTCCCATTGTAAACGTTCTTTAGACTTGTAACGTTCGTGAGAACCAGAAGTAGAGTGTCCTTGTGGTTGTGTTAATTCTTTTACGTGAATTAATACAGGGATGTGTTGCTCTCTTGCAATTTGAGAAGCTTTATTATAAGTGTCAATTAACTGAACATAATCCCAACCATTTACTACAAAAATTTCATACCCATTGGTTTCGTTTTCGCGTTGGAATCCTTTCAAGATTTCAGAAATACTTTCTTTAGTAGTTTGATGACGTGCATGTACTGAAATACCGTATTCATCATCCCATACATTCATAACCATTGGAACTTGCAGAACACCAGCAGCGTTGATAGTTTCAAAGAATAAACCTTCGCTTGTACTAGCGTTACCAATAGTACCCCAAGCAACTTCGTTTCCGTTGATTGAAAAATTAGTGTGTTTTTCTAATCCTTCTACGTTTCTGTATATTTTTGATGCTTGTGCCAATCCTAATAAACGAGGCATTTGGCCTGCAGTAGGAGAAATATCTGACGATGAATTTTTTTGTGCTGTTAAGTTTTTCCAGTCGCCATTTTCGTCTAAAGAATGCGTTGCAAAATGCCCTCCCATTTGACGTCCAGCTGACATTGGCTCAACATTAATATCAGTATGAGCGTATAAACCCGCAAAAAATTGTTGTGGAGTTAACTGCTCAATAGCCATCATAAATGTTTGATCACGATAATAACCGGATCTGAAATCTCCATTTTGAAAAGCTTTTGCCATAGCTAACTGTGGAACTTCTTTACCATCACCAAAAATTCCAAACTTAGCTTTACCTGTTAAAACTTCTCTTCTTCCTAATAAACTACATTCTCGACTAATACGAGCAATTCTATAGTCTTTTAAAACTTCATTTTTAAAATCTTGAAAAGAAAGCTGTTGAGTATTAGCTATTTCGGTATTTTGCGTCATAATCATCTAATTTAGGTATGGTTACAAAGATAGGTTTTTTAGTTGAAATTTAAAAATTTGAATTTTTATTGAATATCTTTCAATAAAATAAGAAAAAAAAGAAAATTATTGAAGTATCTATAATATCCCCCTTCTAATAAAGTTATAAATTCTATCAATATCTGTTGTAATGATGAATCTAATTTTTGAAGGGTACGCGCTTTTATTAATTTCAAGACCTTCATTGGTGTATATAGGTAAGTAAAACTCAAAAATATCAGGAAGGAAATTTAAACGAATACCATTTTCATAAAAAAACTTAGGAGAAGTACTTTTGTTTTTTAACATCGCAACATCATTATAAATTTCAGCCCACTTCCAAACGCTCACACTAGTGTTAATAGATGTTATAAGTTGGTTAGCAAAGTAAGGTTCGCTAAATTTAGATTTGAAACCTCCTTGACCTACAACAAATTGCTGACTGAAGAAACCTTCATTTTCTGAGCGGCCAAATAAGTTTTGTTCAAATAAATAATCGTTACCGCGATTTAACCCGAAACTGAAGTAATCTCCTTCAGTTTTATTAGATAAGAAGAGACCTCCGAAAAAACGAACTTCAAAACTTTCGTTAGCTGTAAAAAACTTTCGATAACGGAAATCGGTTGATACTTTACTGAAATTAGAATTTATTTCTAGGTTAGCTGCATACTGAATTCTGTGTATGGCATCAAATTTATTACTTATATAACGTAGGTTGAAAATATTATATTTATCTCGATCACTTTGAGTATTGTTAAGAGCTACTTCTTTGTCAATACTAACCATACGAGCTATTAAGAATTTTGAACCAATATCACGGAGTGTATTTCTTCTAAATTGAAAATTAATAAATGGACTAAAAGTATTGTATCCTAATTCAGGTGCGTAATGAAAGTTACTTCCTGAAATTCCATATCGTATTTTATAAATCTTAGAGTCTCTTAAGAAATGATTATATGCTACAGAGAATGCCCCAGTAAGGTTACGGCTTTTAAGGCCATAGTTGGGAGTTAAACTAAATTGAAAGTTGTGATTAACAAGCGATCTATTGTTTATGTTTACCCCAAGTATTAGTCCGTCATATAAGTTATACTTAATATCAGGGTAATAGAATAATTGATTGTAATAGGGGTTTTCAAAATCTTTAAAAAAACGAAATTGAATAGGTTTACTTATAATACTATTATTTACATTCCTAAAATTGTTAAGGGAATTAAATTCAGGGTAGTTATTTTCGTAATTTAAAGCTAGCTTATTAAAGTTACCTCTTTTAATTTTTACTGTTTTGGTAGAGTCTACATTGGTAACCCAAGTTTTAAGTTTTATTTTTTTCTTTTGAATACCATAAAGTGCTACGGGAGCTGAAAAGTCTCTTTTGTTTTTTATTGTAACTAATAGAGAGTCTTTGTTTTTGGTGTAGGCTACCTTTTTTATTTTGTAGTCAATTTTTTTATCAGTAGTAAGATAATCACCAAAAAACCATTGTAAATCTTTTGAAGTCTTTTTTTGAAGGATCTCAGCAAAGGATTTACTATTTGAAGGTTTTAGTTGATTTTGAATATAGAATTCTTTTACGGCATTTTTTAAAATGCTATCACCTACAAAATCATGTAAATATTTAACTCCTAAGCCAGCTTTGTATTTACTAACAACTTTTTTGTTAAAGTTAGAAAGAGAATCACTAGAGATAGTTAAAGGTTGATCATAAAACTTACGAGAGCTAAATTGATAAACAAGAGGATATTTATCGTTCTGTTTTAATTTGGCAATGTTATAGGTTTTTATGGGCCAATACTTGGAGTATTTACCTAGAAAAGTAACTTCTGGATAGTATTTTTTCACATACTCCATCATTAAAAATGTTTGTAACCCATCAGTTAACCAATAATCCTTTCTTGGATTTTGGATAATTACATCATCAAAATATTTTTGAGTAAGTGCTTTGAAAAAACCTGTTTCCCATCTAAAGTTTTTAGGGAAAGGTTTTAACCAACTAGGAAGACCATAAATTTCATGTAGAGAGTTTTTGTTAATGGTACGTGAATCTACAAGGATTTCAGGGTGCGGGTGTTTGCCAATAAAGTCTTCTATAAATTGTATTTGTCTATTTATAATTTTGGTGGTTTCGTTATTAGATATTTTTCTTAGGTAAGCATCTGTTTTTACCTCTTTATCTTTTAATTTAAAAGATTTAAAAGTTCTTACTGTATCAATATGAAGTATAATATCCTTTTTTTTTGAACCAACTAGGTAATAATTAGTATAGTGATTATTATCGGTTTTATATTGATATAAGTTGCTTTCAATGTGATATTTTTTTGGAACATCTATGGAGATATTATAATAAGAAAGCTCTTCATATAAATCATCTAAATTCAAGTTGCTCATTAACTGCCATTTTTTGTTGTAAATAGCAGGAGTTATGTACCAAAATCGTAAGTGATATCCTGTTTTAGTTTTCCCGTATCCTGTATATTTTGCATTTGGCACCTTTACAGAATATGAGGTACGGAGTATTAAACTATCTTTTGGTTTTAAAGGCTTATTAAGAGATACTTTAATAATGTCTTGTTTATTCTTTATCTCTTTGAATGAAACTTGTTTAAAGTTAACTGTTAAGTTTCTTATTTTACTATAGCCTCGATCTTTATCTTTTGAAAAATGAAAAGTTTTTCTATAGTCTTCAATAAAGCGTTTAGCTAGGGGAGTATCATCGTTTTTATAACTATTTGCCCAATTATGCAAAAAAATATAATCTAAATTAGAAGAAGTATGATTGTAGAAGGTTGTTTTTTGTAGAATATGAATTATATCATTGTTTACATCTAATTTAGCTTTTATTTCAATAGAGTTTTCTTGTGCTACTATTTTAAAGCAATACAAGATGGTTGCAAATAATAAGAGTAATATTTTCTGTTTCAATATTATTTAAGGTATGTTTAAAAAGGCTTTATAGAAAATATTTAAGTTTCATAAACCTTGTAAAAATAAAAAGCTCGTTGTAAATTCAACGAGCCTTAAAGATAAAAAATTTTAGAAATTTGGTTTCAGTTGATATTTAGCGTAGAATTTATTAAAATGTTCAACAGCTTCATCCGCGGTGTCTGCAACTCTGAATAAATTTAAATCTTTTTCACTAATATTTCCCTCTTCAATTAAAGTGTTTTTAATCCAGTCTAATAAGCCAGCCCAGAATTTTCTACCGATTAAAACAATAGGAAAACGTCCAATTTTATTAGTTTGAATTAAAGTAATTGCTTCAAAAAGCTCGTCCATTGTACCAAAACCACCAGGCATTACAACAAAACCTTGAGAATATTTTACAAACATTACTTTACGAACAAAGAAATAATCAAAATTTAGGTTTTTATCTTTGTCAATCCATGGGTTATCATGTTGTTCGAAAGGAAGGTCAATATTTAACCCTACTGAGGTTCCTTTACCACGATGAGCACCTTTATTACCGGCTTCCATAATACCTGGTCCTCCACCAGTAATTACTCCAAAACCATTTTGTGTTAATTTAAAGGCTACTTCTTCGGATAATTTATAATAAGGGTCGTCAGTTTTTGTACGAGCAGACCCAAAAATAGAAACACAAGGTCCAATTTTACTTAATTTTTCATATCCTTCAACAAACTCAGACATAATTTTAAATATTGCCCAAGAATCATTTGTCTTTATTTCGTTCCAGGTTTTTTGTTGTAATTTTTCTCTAATTTTTCTGTCATCATTCGGACTCATAATTCTTCTACTTTTATATTAAATAACAAATTAAACTGCCAAAATTTGATTTTTAGCAAGCCTGCTAATTTAGTGGTTTTTAATATTAGAAAAAAGATAAAAGAAAAAAACTACCTTACCTTAAGGTAGTTTTAAGATTATAAAAAATTACATGCATTCATATCCTGATGAGTTACAAGTACAAGGCACCAAAGTTAAGTTATCTGGACATGTTACTGGGTTTGCAGAACAAAAACAAGGGGGTAATCCTCCATTAATTTCTTTTTGATCGGCTTTATTTAAAACCTTACCTAGGTTTAAAATTGATTTTTTCATTTTATTATTTTTTTAGATTAAATATTTATAGAATGGTTCATTGTTTTCTTATTATTAAGAAAAACATTCATAATTAACGAGCGTCATATTTTGACACTCCTGTGTTAAGTTATGGTAATCTTGACAGGTGCCACAAAGGGTAGCAGGTGTGTTGAGTGGTTCGTCAGAGTAATAGCATCCTCTTGGTGGGCATGATTGATTACCTCCGTTAATAACTTTCTGTTGACGCTTATTAAGAGATTTTCCTAGATTTAAAATTGATTTTTTCATAATTTATTTTTAGATATTAATACCAAATGCAACCGTATTGTGTACATCTTCCTGCGTCACAGAATTCTCCCCATTGAGTTTGTACACAACATCTATTTCCAATTCCTGTACAAGAGCCAGACCCTATTCCTCCATTAATTTCTTTTTGATCAGTTTTATTTAAAACTTTACCTAAGTTTAAAATTGATTTTTTCATGATTAAAAAATTTAATATTTAGTAATCCTTGATCATTTAAAGACACTCAAGGTTTGTGTCTATTCTTCGCGAAAGAATTTTATTTTAATGTGTTTCTCTTTGGCATTGCTCTTCAGTTAAACATAGCCATTGATGTGTTCTTTTTATATAAAAATGTTTTATAGTTAAGAAGGATTATTTTCTTCACAATCTGCATGGACAAGAACACAACTTTTGTGTTCCTGAGGAAGTGCTTGATACTGAGAACAAGTACCACAAACTCCATTACTTATACCGTAACATGGAGGTCCAGAGTAAGTATTGCAACTAGAGCTTCCTCCATTAATTTGTTTTTGATTAGTTTTATCTAGGGCTTTCCCTAGGCTTAAGATTGATTTTTTCATTATTAATGATTAAAATATATTATTTTAGGACAAGTTTTATTTCTAAACAGAAACACAATAGTAGTCAACAAGTACACAAGGTTTATGTTCTTCAGGGAGCGCATTATATTCTTGACAACTTCCACATTGGCTTTGTTCGTCACTATAGCAATTAGGACCAGAGTACGTACTACAATTGGCAAGACCTCCACCGTTAATCGTTTTTTGTTCAATTTTGTTTAAAATGTTTCCTAAATTTGAGATTTGTTTTTTCATGTTTTTAATTAAAAATTAATATTTTATTAGTTGATATAAAATGCATTAAATATGCTTAAGCCATAATTAATTAGCACAAGTGTTTTGGTGAAAAAAGGAGATACATTGTGTAGCAATATTATAAGCTTAACTGTATGTGTTTTTTCTATTAAGCTCTTTTTAGTTTATTTTGTTTAAAGTTATTTGTTAGTAATGTAAAGAAGAGAGAAAAAGGCTGCCTCTTTGGACAGCCGAAAGAGTTTATAAAGGCTCCATCTCTTCAAAACAATAACTATGAATTAGAGCACATTCAATAGCGCTTGGGTAGCATTCAATTTGATCGCAGCTTAAGCAACCAGGTACAGGACCAAAGCATAAGCCATGTTCTTTGTAAGAATCACAGTTGTTTCCGCCATTAATTTGTTTTTGGTCTACCTTGCTCAAAACTTTTCCAAGGCTCATAATTTATTTTTTAGATATTAATACCAAATACAACCATATTGTGTACATCTTCCTGCGTCACAGAATTCTCCCCATTGAGTTTGTACGCAACATCTACTTCCACTTCCTGTACAGGAACCAAACCCGACACCTCCATTAATTTCTTTTTGATCGGCTTTGTTTAGTGTTTTTCCTAGTTTTAAAATTGATTTTTTCATGATTAAAAAATTTAATATTTAGTAATCCTTGATCATTTAAAGACACTCAAGGTTTGTGTCTATTCTTCGCGAAAGAATTTTTTATTTAATAATATTTTTAAGTTGATAAAAGAAACGTTCTATTAAACGTAAGTCTTCAGTGACTATGTCAGCAGCACCTTTCATTTCTTGCCTGAAAGGAATTGTTTTATCATAGGTTGTTTTTAAGTTTTGAGGAAGTTCTACATCAACCAAGTAGTTGCCTTTTTCGTTAGGGATAAGTGAAATAGATTTTACTGTTCCATTTAGCTCTCCAAATTCATCAGATGGATAGTTTAATAGCTTAATCTGAACTTTTTGTCCTTTTTTTATTTTTCCTGAATTAGCAGCAGGAGCTTCAATTTTACCGATAAAAGAATTTCCTTTATTTGGAATAATAGTAAAAATTAAATCTCCAGTATTAACAGTTTGGTTTTTGTTCCAAAACGATAAGAAGGATACTTTTCCATCTATTGAAGATGTTAATGCATATTGCTTTTCCCAATCTTTAATAGCTTTTTTTAAATATAGAAAAGATTGGATAGCTTTCTTTTTTAAACGGGAATCTTGTTGTGTTTTTTTAATAGAAGTTCCTTCTAAGTTTTTTGCAGAATTATTGATTAACTCTCTTATTTGTGAGATAGATGATTCTAGAGTTTTATATGATCGTTTAGCTTGTAAATATTCTATTTCTTTTTGGTCTTTTTCTTTAGCAGAAATAACCCCTTGACCAAACATTTTTCTACTGCGTTCTAAGTCCTTTTCTTTAAACTCTAATTCTTTTAAGTTTAGCTCTTTTTGTGATAGTAAAATCTGTAGTCTACCTCTTGCTTCTATAACAGACATTTGATTTGCAAAGTTCTCAGATTTAAACGGAGTTAATTGTTCGTTTAAAACATATTCAGAGTAGTCGTTTTCAAATTGAGAGTAGCTAGAAGTTATGTCACCTAAAATTAGTGGAGGTACTTTATCAATAGGAAAAAAGAATTTTTGTTGATTTATTTCGATAGTATCGACAATACTTTTTAATAGTAAAACATCTTTGTAAGAAGCACTGTTTTCAATTACAGCTAAAACATCTCCTTCAGAAACATTTTTACCTTCACTTGTTAAAAAAGTTTCGAATTGACCGGTAGACTTTGCATAAATTTTTTCAGGAGGAGTAGAGGTGGTAACCATTACTTCGGTGGAAATAACGTCAGGGTATTTAACAAACCATGAAATGAATAATAACATTATGATAAGTCCAAGAAGCAAGGTGTTCCCCCAACGAATCATCCAGTTAGGAACATGAGTTAGAATCTCTTGAACTTCTTCACTACGAATTTCTATGTCTTGGGTATTGTTTGGCATATTTAGGGTTTAAAATAGAGGGAAAAAACTTTCCCTCTATTACTTTTTGTTTTTAGGAATTACAGGCAGCATGAGTTGGAAGTACACACATATAATTGCAGCAGACGTGATTTTCTACTCCACAAAAGAAACTGTATTTCTCTTTACACTCTCCATACTCGTTAATACTTCCATTAATACTCTGTTGTTCTGTTTTGCTTAAGTTTTTACCTAAGTTTAAGATTGATTTTTTCATGATTAGGCTATTTCTATTTCTTCATTAACTGTGCAATGTCTTCCATACACACCTTCACCATAACTGCTACAGTCTTCGCTTGAGCCAGTTACACAAGCACCACAACCCCAGGCGTTACAACATTGGTAACCTCCGTGTGCTGAAATTCGACCTCCATTAATTAATTTTTGATCGGCTTTGTTTAATGCTTTTCCTAGTGTCAGAATTGAATTTTTCATTTTAAAATAATTTAAATTTGATAAAATCCTTGAACAGTTTAAAGACACTCAAGGTTTGTGTCTATTCTTCGCGAGAGAATATTTTTATTTGCCTAAATCTAGTTGGTTTTTAACTAGATGGTAGTAATTTCTTTCAGTTAGAAAAGTCTTTAGTATAAATTTTTCCCCAGACAATATTCTTTTTGATGTATGTTTTTCTAATTGTTATTTGGACAAATACCAAAGTAGTAGCATAAACAACCTTCTCTTGACATCTCCGTTTGTTCATCACAAAAATCGGGTTCTCTACGGGAATCTCCACCATTAATAAGTTTTTGTTCTGTTTTGTTTAGGTTTTTTCCTAAGTTTAAGATTGACTTTTTCATTTTAAAATAATTTAAATTTGATAAAATCCTCGAAAATTTAAAGACACTCAAGGTTTGTGTCTATTCTTCGCGAAATATTTTTACGATGTTGGATTATAAATTTTTATCTAGGGAAGCATTCGTGACTGATTAAAACTCTACCTTGACATACTGGTGAAAGGTTGTGGTAATCTTGACAAGTTCCGCAATGACTAGCTCCCATTGTTGGAGGGGTATCTCCGTAGTAACAGTTAATTGGAGGGCATGATTCATCTCCTCCGTTGATTAATTTTTGTTCTACTTTACTTAAGCTTTTACCTAAGTTTAAAATTGGTTTTTTCATAATTATTTATTTTAAAAGTTAAGCAGGACAGCACTGTCCGTTATTTATAATACCTCTATTGGTACCTCCCATACCATTTGGTACAGCACAAGCATCTCCTTCTTCACAATCTAAAGCGCAAAAGAAGTAGCTAGAGCAAGGAAATCCAATTACTTTTCCTCCTTTAATAAGCTGTTGTTCACTTTTTTTAAGAGTTTTTCCTAAGTTTAAAATTGATTTTTTCATAATTTAAGATTTAAATATAATTGTTAGATTAGTACCACATACAACGAAATCCTTCACATCTTCCAGCATCACATAGAGTGAAACCTCCAGAAGTAGTTTGACAACATTTATATCCATCTTGATAGCAGCCATATGCTACGCCACCATTAACTTGTTTTTGCTCTGCTTTTTTTAAAGCTTTTCCTAAGTTTAAAATTGATTTTTTCATAGTTGAAATTATTTAAAATTAACATGGAACATAACAAGGGCATGAGCTAAAAGGTGCGCAGCCATACCTGTTAATTTGGTCTTGTTGTTCTTGAGGGGATACACTACAAAACTTTTCACAAGTATATATGTATCCACCATTAATTTGTTGTTGTTCTACTCTGTTTAGGGTTTTTCCCAAGTTTAAAATTGAATTTTTCATGATTAAAAAAATTAAGTATTTAACTAGCCCTTGAACATTTAAAGACACTCAAGGTTTGTGTCTATTCTTCGCGCGAGAATATTTTATTTATATACTACTTTAGTAAGCCATTACACAACAATTATTGTGGCAAAGAGTAGGGGCTCCAGGTAGCATAGTATTAATACATTAACTACAATCGTTTACGTAATACATTTCAAAACCGTCACAAGTTTGACCAAATTTCCCATTGATTTTTTGTTGTTCAAGTTTGTTTAAAGTTTTACCTAGTTTTAATATTGATTTTTTCATAGTTAAAAATGTTTGATATTAACAAGGGCACATTTGAAAAGCATCATAACCATAGAGATCAATTTGAAGTTGTTGTGCTTGAGGCGAAGCACTACAGAATTCATCACAGGTAAACATACGACCTCCATTAATTTGTTTTTGATCAGCTTTATTTAAAGCTTCACCTAGGTTAGAAATTGATTTTTTCATTTTAAAATAATTTAAATTTGATAAAATCCTTGAATAATTTAAAGACACTCAAGGTTTGTGTCTATTCTTCGCGAAATAATTTTTTATAAAACAATAAGGTTGAATAAATAGATGGTTTGTGTCAAAATATATATCATCTGAGAAACAGTTATATTTTTCATAACATTGTTCAGGGTTTGTACATGATACATGAACTTATCGCTCCATTAATTTGTTGTTATTATACTTTGTTTAAAGCTAGACTATTTTAATAAATATTCATTTTTATCCTAGTAGGATACATTCATTATCAATAATTTTACATGCAAGCTCATCGATAGGAGGACATATACGGTAATGCATACAATTAACTATTTTACCTCCACTAATTTGTTGTTGCTCAAGTTTGTCTAAAGTTTTTCCTAAGTTTAAAATTGATTTTTTCATTTTAAAATAATTTAAATTTGATAAAATCCTTGAACAGTTTAAAGACACTCAAGGTTTGTGTCTATTCTCCGCGAAATATTTTTATTTGCCTAAATCTAGTTGGTTTTTAACTAGATGGTAATAACTTCCTTTTAGTTTGATTAGTTCTTCGTGACTTCCTTTTTCAATGATTTTTCCCTTTTCAAGTACAACTATTTGATGTGCATTTTTTACAGTACTTAACCGGTGTGCTATAACAACTGCTGTTTTGTCTGCAAAAAATTCATTAAGCTTACCCATAATTACCTTTTCATTATTAGCATCTAAAGCACTAGTCGCTTCGTCAAAGAATAAGAACTTCGGGTTTTTGTAAACAGATCTGGCAATTAATAATCGTTGTTTTTGACCTGTACTTAACCCATTTCCTTCACTACCAATTTTCGTATTGTAACCTAAAGGTAAGCCTTCTATATAATCTCCAATATTGGCTACATCAATTGCGTGAGCTAATTTTTCTTTATCAACATAATCTTCTCCTACGGCTATGTTTTTAGCTATAGAATCATTAAAAATATACCCTTCTTGCATCACAACCCCACAGTTTCTTCGCCACTCTTTTTGTGAAACATTTTTTAAGTTGAAGTTGTCAATCATAATATCACCTTGATCAACCTGGTAGAAACCAAGTAATAACTTCATTAAAGTAGTTTTACCACTTCCACTAACACCTACTATTGCCGTTGTTTTATTTGCAGGAATTTCAAGAGATAAATCTTTTAAAACAGGTTCTAAACCACCAGTGTATCTGAATGAAATATTATTTAGCCTTATAGATGCGTTATCTGGGATTGTAGTTACTTTTTCATCACCAGGCTTTTCTTCATCTTCCATGTTGTGTATTTCACCTAGTCTATCTATAGAGATTTGTGCATCTTGTATATCTCTCATAAAATTAATTAGTTGTGTAATTGGTCCATTTAATTGACCAACTATATAGCTAATTGCCATCATCATCCCCAGAGTGATTTGACCATCAATAACTAGCTTTGCAGATAGAATGGTGATAAACATGTTTTTAAGTTCATTAATGAAATTTGAACCTACGCTTTGTGTTTGTTCTAAAGCAAGACTTTTGGTAGCTACTTTAAATAAACGAGCTTGTACATATTCCCAATTCCAACGCATGCGTCTTTCAGCATTGTGGAGTTTAATTTCTTGCATTCCGTTAATAAGTTCAATAACCTTGCTTTGTTCTTGACTTACTTGAGAAAAACGTTTATAATCTAGTTCTTTTCGTTTTTTAAAGAAGAACAATACCCACCCAAAATATAGAACACTTCCTAAAACAAAGACTCCAAATATTTGTAAACTGTAATACCCTAATACTAAACTAAAAATAATAAGATTGAAAAAAGAGAATAAAACAGTTAAAGACGATGTGGTTAAGATTCGTTCAATACGTTTATGATCGTTGATTCTTTGTAGTAAGTCACCAGTCATTCTCACATCAAAATAAGAGATAGGTAACTTCATTAACTTGATGAAAAAGTCAGAAATTAAAGAGATGTTGATACGAGTACTTAGATGCAGTAAAATCCAACTTCGAATAATTTCTAAGGAAGCTTTTCCAACGAATAAAAATAGTTGAGCAAATAAAATTAGATATACAAAGTTTAAATCTTGATTTTTAATACCTACATCTACTACACTTTGAGTTAAGAAAGGTAGTATTAACTGTAGCAAACTTCCTGCTAGAAGCCCTATTATTAATTGAACTATAAACTTCTTGTATTTGTATAAATATTTAAAAATAAATGAAAAGCCAAACTTTTCGTCTTCTTCAAAGTCTTCCTGATAAAACTTAGGAGTTGGCTCAACTAGTAGAGCGATTCCCTCTTCTGTATTTTCATCAGCGTTGTTTCCAATCCAGTGTTGAATAAACTCCTCTTTAGTAAAAGTAATGAGTCCATGAGCAGGATCAGAAATATAAACCGTATCCTTTTTTATTTTATAAAGAACCACATAATGGTTTTTGTTCCAATGAACAATACAAGGAAAAGGAGCTTCTTTAAGTTTACTGAAAGCTAATTTTATACCTAAAGATTTAAAACCTATAGATTCAACGGCTTCGCTTAAACCGAGTAGACTGCTACCTTCTCGAGTGGTTTCACTAAGACTTCTTAGTTGTTGTGTGTTAATAGTTTTACCATAGTGCTTAGCTATGATTTTTATACAAGTTGGTCCGCAATCTTTTGCTTCAGTTTGTTTGTAGTTTGGGAATTTTTTCAAGTTAAGCTTAGATATGAAACAGGTAAGAGGGATACTGCCCTTTTACCTGTTTTGTTTATTAATTATTACAGATTCTTCTATAATCTTCTCCTTCCATACAAAGTCCAATATAAGGAGGGTTTTTACAGCACCCCATATTGCGTGGACACTCAGAATGAGTATAGCAGGCAATAATAACTGAACCGTTAATTGATTTTAGTTCATCTTTATTTAAAATTTTACCTAAGTTTGAAATTGATTTTTTCATAAAATAGTTACTTTAAGGTTATAGATAAGGAGCAGGGCATTCAGGGGTTCCGTAACAGCAATTATATTGATCTGTCCAACAACATCTTTCTAATGGGTGCCAATAATATCCTTTATCAGTTCTACATCCTCCAGGGATTTCTTTCCCTCCATTAACTAGCTTCTGTTCTTTTTTGTTTAAAGATTTACCTAAGTTTAAAATTGTTTTTTTCATAATTTTAGTTTTTGTATTAGTAAATTAACATCCTGTACAGCTTACACCACCATTAGGACAAAATTGCCATGGGCCTGTACAGCTATTATCACCATTATCATTATCACCATAATCTTTATAACAATAAATTCCTTCGCAATAATAACCAGTGGGACAGCTGTTTTCAGAGTCACATAGCCCAACAGGGGTGCTACCACCATTGATTAATTTTTGTTTTTCTTTATTCAAGGATTTTCCTATATTTAAAATTGATTTCTTCATTTTGATGTTTTTTATCTAAAAAGGACCAAAAGCACAATATAATTCAGCGCAGTGATCACCAAAATCTTCACATACACGATCTTTGTTAGTGTCACACATTTTTCTACCTCCATTAATTTGGATTTGTTGAGCCTTATTTAAAGTTTTTCCTAAGTTTAAAATAGATTTTCTCATAATTGAGTTATTGTTTGATTAGTGATTGTTTTTAAGACTAAAAGTCGTTTGGACATTCCATTGCAGGGCAATTTCCTGTAGGATAATTAGGATCTGATACAAGGAAACACATATTGTTACAGCAGTGAGAGTTAAATCCACAATCAGAATCACATTGACAAAACCTTGGAATTCCTCCTGTGACTTGCTTTTGTTCTGTTTTATTTAAAAGCTTACCTAAGTTTAAAATTGATTTTTTCATAAGTATTTGTTATTAATTAATTTTTTATACAAACGTAACCGTCTGCACAATAACTTCCTCTAGGGCAGTTTCCTTCAAAATCACATAAACCTACAATTTCTCCACCTCCATTAATGAGGGTTTGTTGAGTCTTGTTTAAAGCTTTTCCTAAGTTTAAAATCTGGTTTTTCATGATTAAAAAGGAATTAATTGACATTCACGTTCTGCACATTGTACCCCGTATTCGGTACACTCACCATTACTCCAAGGAGTAATACACTGTCTCTTGCCTCCATTGATTTGCTTTTGTTCCGCTTTTTTTAAAGCTTTACCTAAATTTAGAATTTGTTTTTTCATAATTAAAATATTAAGGTTGTTTTTTAGATAAACATTTAAAGATACTTACCATATATGTTTATTCTCTTATGCTGGTTTTGATTAATTATATGTATGTGTACAATTTCAGCTTTTAGTTATTTGTATTTTTATCTAAACAATTTTTGTTTTAAGAAGCTGTCTCAGAACTTAAGGCAGCTCCTTAAATTAATCTTCTGTAATATCTTCTATTGTTCCTGCACCACATTTCCATCCGCACCACTTAGGATCTGCTACATAATAAGTAGTTCCATTGCAGTGGCATAAATAACCTCCATTAATACTTTTTTGCTCCGCTTTGTTTAGAGTTTTTCCTAAATTTAAAACTGTTTTTTTCATAATTAAATTATTTAAAGTTACTTTTGCGGCGAACATTTAAAGACACTCACCAATGTGTCTATTCTTCGCGAGAGAATTTTGTTCAAAACGCAAAGCCCTTTTTAGGGCTTTGTTTTTTATGCTGTTTTTAATGAAACATTAGAAGTTTTCGAGTTTTCTTCTAAGTCTTCAATAAATAATATTAAATCAGTTCTGTTATATTCTTTAGGGAATGATTTTCCGTTTACTAAAATTTCAGGAGTAAAGTTGATGGCATTTTCCGTACACCAATTCTTTTCTTTTTCAAGTTCTGAAGTGTAAACTTCTTTGTTTGAACACTCCCCCCATTTTTTTAGCCAAGTAGTAGGTTTTTGCCCCTCATAAATGGCATCCATAGCTAAGAGACACTCTTTTTCTCCTTCAGAATTATAAATTTCTATGAGCCTACTAGTAATTTTAACAACATCACTATTATTATCTTCTACATTAACGTTAAAACGTACTTTAATTTTTACATTGTTATGATATCTTTTAAGAATCTCATCAACATGAGTATGAACCGGTTTACAGTGTCCGCAAAAAGGATTTGTAACTATTGTTAGTTCAAGGTTAGAGTTGTGGTTTCCAAAAATAATTTCCTTACTGTCAGTTAACTGAGTGTTAAGTTGAGGTGACTTTTGTAATAAGCTATCAAATAGAGCGTAGTTTCTTTTAAACTTTACACTTGCTATTTTTTCTTTTTTAAGTTCTTGAATTTCAGTGAACAGAGGTTTAATGTAATTCCAAGCTAACCAAGTAAAAGAAGCAATCAAGCCTAAAGTAACAAAGTCAGTAAGTATAAAGGTGTTAATGTAACTATTTGTCAATACTGGAGCTAATGCTTGTAGCCAAAGTACTCCAACTATACTTAAACACAAAAGGCACCATTTTTTTACTATTGCATACTGATAATATAAAGAATATAATGTAATAGGTATAGCAAGTAAACTAATAGTATATGAAATTACAGGATTAGAAATTTGAGTAAAAGTTAAAAGAGATAATCCAATAAAATAAAGTATACTAAAGTCACTTAATTTGTATCCTTTTAAAATTTCAGCACCTTTAGAGGTTAATACAGCATCACAATCTTTTTTGTCATCAGTTCCAGAACAAAAAGCATCACCTATAGAGGTTTTTAACCCAAGCTCTTGTTTTATAATGGCAATACTAATAACAACGCCTGTTATTGATAACAGAAAATAAAAAGTATTGTACCATGAAGTTGAATTATTAAAAACAAAAAATAACGCAAAAACACTAAGAAGAGAAAAACCGATAGTTTTTACTAGTTTAGAGTTGTTTTTGGCTGTTTGGTAATCTTCTGTTTCTTCAACAGCAACAATAATCCCTGTAAACTTACTTAGAAATTCATTTTCAGATAATTTCGTTTTTTTGTTTTCAGAATCATAAATTATGTAATCCAATTTTTTTCTTTCCGCTACAATTAAATCTTGACCATGGTCGCCATTAATTTGAGCGATAAAACATTCAGGGAGTTGTAAAAGAGTTTCTGAATTAACAGGAACATCGGCTGCCACATTTTCAATATTAAAATGATCTAACACTCCTGTAATTGCGTGTAAACTAGGATAAGAAGGGTGGCTTTGAATTTGAAAAGCTAATTCTTCTTTGTCAAAAGAAATACTATTTTTCTTAAGTAAATTTTGTACTAAATTGATTAATGTGTCTTTCAAAAGTAAAAAGGTTTTTAAGGATAGCTATTTTTAGTTTTCCCAAAGCTATATTTTGATAATTATTTTTTTATAGAAAAAACCATAAAAAAAGTAAGGGAAAACCGTAATTTTTATTTTTTTAAATAAAGCCCTTTTCCTTAGCTATTAATATCAACTCTCTATCTCCTTTAGCTTTAACATTAAAAACTTTTTTTAAATGTCGTTTTCGTTTTTCAATGCTAGCTGCGGAAAGAGGTATGTAATTAGGCATGTCTTTCATTTTAGAACCTAATGAAAGTTCGTATAGAATTTGTCGATCTATCGAATCAATGGAAAAGTTGTTGGAAACTTCTTTTCTTAAAAGGCTTAAGACAGTTTTGCTATAATAAGGAATGTTATTAGTCACATTCTTTATCGCATTTTTTAATTCTTTTGAAGTTAAATCATTCTTAATAAGAAAGCCTTCAGGGTTTAAGCTTTTAAAAATATTGTGGATTCTGTAATTGTCATTACAATCAGTTGAAACAATCAGTCTTGTGTTTGGAAGTAATTTCCTTATTAAAAGTCCTAAGTCTTCACCAGATAAGATTTTTCTGTTCTTAGCAGGTGAAAGTTTTAAATCTAAAACAACAAAGTTGAGAGAAGTTTCTTTTTCGATTGTCTTTTTTATAATATCATAAGCTCCATTACAATTGTAGGTAATGTCCGTGTTAAAGTTAAAATTAGGGTTTAGCCTAGCTATTTTAGATATTATATTCTTGTACGTTTCGCAAATGAGCGGGCAATTATCTGCTAATAAAGCAGATTGTTTTTCTTTTCTCATGTTTAAATAATTTCGGGGGGAATACTATTTAATTGATTCTTTTTGCAAAAAATCAGCTCATAAATTTATACAAACTAATTTAAAATCAAAAATATATATAAAAAATAAACTATCTGTTCGTGAGAAATGTTGTAATCTTATTTTTTTAACTCTTTTTTTAGGAATTTCGCTGTATAGCTTTTTTTGTGATTAGAAACTTCTTCAGGAGTTCCAGAAGTTAGTAATTTACCACCTTTTTTACCACCTTCCATGCCAATATCAATGATGTAGTCAGCTAATTTAATAACATCTAAGTTGTGCTCAATAATCAATACAGAGTTTCCTTTATCAGCTAATTTATTTAAAACATCCATTAAAACACGAATATCTTCAAAATGCAATCCTGTAGTAGGTTCATCTAAAATATAAAAAGTGTTACCAGTGTCTCTTTTTGATAATTCGGACGCTAATTTAATACGCTGTGCTTCTCCACCTGATAATGTAGTAGATTGCTGACCAAGAGTGATGTATCCCAAGCCTACATCTTTAATTGTTTTTAGTTTTCTATATATTTTAGGGATATGTTCAAAAAAGGCTGTAGCTTCGTTGATCGTCATTTCTAAAATGTCTGAAATAGACTTTCCTTTATATCTAATTTCTAAAGTTTCTCTGTTGAAACGTTTTCCTTGACAAGTTTCACACTCTACATGAACATCGGGTAAAAAATTCATTTCAATAACACGAACACCACCACCTTGGCAAGTTTCACAACGCCCTCCTTTTACGTTAAAACTAAATCTACCAGGTTTATAACCTCGAATTAACGCTTCTGGAGTTTTGGCAAATAAACTGCGGATTTCGCTAAATACTCCTGTATACGTGGCAGGGTTAGAACGCGGAGTACGGCCAATAGGAGATTGATCAATATCAATAACTTTATCAACATGTTCTAATCCCTCAATTTTTTTATAAGGCATTGGTTTTTTAACAGCACGATAAATATGTGCGTTTAAAATAGGGTAGAGGGTTTCATTAATTAAAGTAGATTTACCACTACCAGAAACACCTGTAACACAAATCATTTTACCTAATGGAAATTCAACTGAAACATTTTTTAAATTATTCCCAGAGGCTCCTTTTAATGAGATTTTTTTTCCGTTGCCCTCACGACGTTTTTTAGGAATTTCAATTTTTTTTCGCCCTGATAAATAATCAGCAGTAAGTGTATCGTGGCTTTTTAAATCGTTAAAATTTCCTTCACTAACAATTTCTCCACCATGACGACCTGCACCTGGACCAATATCTAAGACAAAATCGGCATTTTTAATCATGTCTTCATCGTGCTCAACTACTAAAACAGAATTACCGAGATCACGAAGTTTGATTAAAGAGTCGATTAATTTTTGATTATCTCGTTGATGTAAGCCAATACTTGGTTCATCTAAAATATATAAAACACCTACTAGTTGCGAGCCTATTTGTGTTGCTAAACGAATACGTTGCGCTTCACCACCAGATAGTGATTTTGATGTACGGTCTAATGTTAGATAATCTAACCCAACATCCAATAAAAACTGAATACGAGTACGTATTTCTTTTAAAATTTCAGAAGCAATAGTGAGTTGCTTTTCTGATAATTTTTCATCAACTTCTTGAAACCAACTAGCCAATTCCAAAACATCCATTTGAGCTAAATCACTAATGTTTTTATCGGTGATTTTAAAATGAAGCGCTTCTTTTTTTAATCGTTTACCATTGCAAACAGAACAAGTAACTTCATCCATAAACCCTTTAGCCCAACGTTTTATTGAAGTACTTTCAGAATTTTTGTATTGATTTTCAATAAAAGCGATGATCCCTTCAAAATCAATTTCATAATTTCTAGTAACTCCAGCAGTTTTTGATTGTATTTCAAATTTTTCTTTCCCTCCGTGAAGAATAATCTCCATAGCTTCTTTTGGGATGTTTTTTATTGAATCAGTTAATTTAAAACTATAACGCTCAGCGATAGTTTGTAGTTGTTTGAAAATCCAACTATTTTTTTGTTCCCCTAAAGGAACAATCCCTCCATTTTTAATTGAAATAGCATCATCTGGAATTACTTTTTGATTGTTTATTTCATTGGTAATTCCTAATCCGTTACAGTGAGAACATGCACCTTTTGGTGAGTTAAATGAAAAGGTATTTGGTTCAGGATTTGGATAAGCGATTCCTGAGGTAGGGCACATCAGTTCGCGACTGAAATAACGTGGTTTTTCATCATCAACATCAATTACCATTAAAATATTATCACCTGTATATAAAGCGGTTTTAATGGTTTCTTCTAAACGTTTTTCAGCAGATTCATTTACAACCAAACGATCAATAACCACTTCAATATCGTGGGTTTTATAGCGATCGAGTTTCATGCCTTTTTCAATCTCACGAATTTCTCCATCAACACGAACACGAACAAATCCTTGTTTAGAAATTTGTTCGAACAACTCACGATAATGTCCTTTCCTCGATTTGATTATAGGAGCAAGAATAGCAATACGTTTTCTGTCAAAATCTTTTAAAATTAAGTTTTTGATTTGTTCATCGGAATAGCTTACCATTTTTTCACCTGTATTGTAAGAATATGCATCTGCTGCTCGAGAAAATAATAAACGGAGAAAATCATAAATTTCAGTAATAGTACCTACTGTAGAACGTGGACTTTTATTAGTAGTTTTTTGTTCAATAGAAATTACAGGAGAAAGTCCGTCGATTTTATCAACATCAGGACGCTCCAATCCACCTAAAAACTGACGTGCATAAGCAGAAAATGTTTCAATATAGCGACGTTGTCCTTCAGCGTAAATAGTGTCAAATGCTAAAGAAGATTTACCACTTCCACTCAAACCAGTAATCACAACTAGTTTTTCACGAGGAATTTTAACATCAATATTTTTTAAATTGTGAGCACGGGCTCCGTAAACTTCTATGTATTCTTGTTCTTTCAAAGTGAGGATTTTACCAAAAACAGCAAAGTTACCAAAACCAAATTTATTTTGAAGTAGTGATTGTTAACAAATAAACTGAAAATAGTATCTTGCGTGTTAATGAGTAGTCTTAGTATAGAAATACACGAAACAGCATTTGTTACATCAACATTTAGGTCTTTGAATGAGACTTTGAGTAGGGATGTGTATGCAGAGCTTTGGAGTAATTCTCGAACAGATGTTCTAGTAAAAAAATACCTCAATCAAGTTTGTGTAGAAGAAGTTTCGGCGCATTGTTTAAGAAATCGATTTTTTTTAGAGGAGATTGAAAGGTTAAAGCCAGATGTAGTTATTAACTTTGGATGTGGCTTTAGTATGTATCCTTTTCTATTAGATGAAAATATAATTAACATAGAAATAGATAAAGAGGAGGTAATCAATTATAAGAAAAGCAGAATAGGAGAGTTTATAAAAGCAGGGAAGTTGCCTGAAAGGACGATTCATTTTGTTGGGGTTGATTTTAGTGAAGATTATGTAGAGAAATTGTTAAAAACAATTAAGTCAATCAAAAAAGATAAAACCTCATTTGTTTTAATAGAAGGGGTGCTGTTTTTTTTGTCGAGAAAGGATACAGAGAAACTTTTTGATTTTTTTTCGGAAACCCAAGAGAAAGGAGATTACATAGGAAGTGCTTCTTTTCAAAAAGGATTAAAAAAATCCGAAGGGTTTAAAAAATTACTCAATTTTTGTAATAAAGAAATGGTGAAAACTGAAGCATCGGATTGGCAGACAATTGAAGATGATTTTTATAGAGAAAGTAAAAATTATGATTTGGTAAATCATCAAGACTACTTTAGTCTTTCAAAAAAATATAATAACGAGGTGAAATTAGAGGAAAATTTAATTCTAAATGAGAATTTTTATATATTAAAAAAAATAGTGTAATGAGGTTTATCCATTCAGTACGACATTTTTTCGAACGACACGGTTTTAATGTGTCTTCTAGGTTTGCAGATCGTTTAGGTATGCGAGCTACTAATGTACGTTTGTTTTTTATATACATATCATTTGTAACAGTTGGCTTGTCTTTTGGCTTGTACTTAACTATGGCCTTTTTACTGAGGTTAAAAGATATGATTTACACTAAAAGAACTTCTGTTTTTGATTTATGATAAATACCGTATTTAAGTCAAGGTTATATAAAGCTATAATTTATTCTGTATTGATTGTTTCGGTAGGGGTGTTAGGTTATATAGTGTTTTTTGGGTATTCTCTAATAGATGCTTTATATATGACAATTATAACCATTAGTACTATTGGTTTCGGAGAAGTGCATCCATTTGGGACAGGAGAAAAATTGTTTACCATCGGATTAATAATATCCAGCTTGTTTATTTTTGGTTATGCGGTTTCTTCGTTTTCAGAGTATTTAATTAGCGGACAATTTTTCCATCAACTAAAAGTAAAAAAAGTGCAAAAAAAAATAGAACAATTAAAAGGGCATACTATTGTGTGTGGTTATGGAAGAAATGGTAAACAAGCTATTTCAAAATTAAAGAATTACAAGAAACAAGTAGTTATAGTTGAAAAGTTCGATGAAATAGTCAGGCAATTAGATGAAAAAGGAGTGTTAACAATTCAAGGAGATGCAACGCTCGATGAAACTTTGTTAAGAGCAGGGATTATGAATGCAAAAAACTTAATAACTGCTTTAGCTTCTGATGCTGATAATTTGTTTGTGGTGTTAACTGCAAAACAATTGAATAAAAACTGTAAAGTAATTAGTAGAGCGTCAAAAGAAACTTCATATAATAAACTAAAAATAGCGGGAGCAGATAATGTGATAATGCCTGATAAATTAGGTGGTTCACACATGGCGTCTTTAGTTGTTACTCCAGATGTTATTGAGTTTGTTGATAGATTAACTATTGAAGGAGAAACGACTGCAAATTTAGAAGAAGTGGCTATTAATGGTTTACCTGAAAAATATCTTGATAAAACAATTTTAGACTTAGATTTACGAAAAAAAACAGGGTGTACAGTAATAGGTTATCGAACTCCAGATAAAGATTATATTATCAACCCAGAGGCTTCTGTGAAATTAGAAGCAGGAGGCAATTTAATTGTTTTAGGGCGCCCTGAACAAATAGAAACTCTTAGAAGAATTTTTTAATGAAGAAAGTAGTTGTAACTGGTAGTAATGGTTTACTTGGGCAAACTCTAGTGAATCTTTTGTTAAAAGAAAAAGATTATCAAGTAATAGGATTCTCTAGAGGTGAAAACAGAAGTGGAAGAAACGATTTTGAGTATGTTTCAATAGACATTACAGATAAAACGTCACTTTACAGAAAGCTATCTGAACACAAACCTGATGTTATTGTAAATACAGCAGCAATGACTAACGTTGATATATGTGAAATAAACAAAGAAGCTTGTGATAAATTAAATATTGATGTAGTCCAATATCTTAAAAACTATTCTAAAGATAATAACACACATTTAATCCATATTTCAACTGATTTTATTTTTGATGGAAAAAAAGGAACATATAAGGAGACTGATAAACCAAATCCGTTAAGTTATTATGGACTCTCTAAATTGAAGTCAGAAGAAGTCTTAACAAAATCGACTATAGATTATACTATTTTACGGACGATATTAGTGTATGGAAAAGTATACGATATGTCACGTAGTAATATAGTGTTATGGGTGAAGAAAATGTTGGAAGAAGGTAAAGAAATTACAATAGTAGATGATCAATTTCGTATGCCAACTTATGTTGAAGATTTAGCATTGGCGTGTAAATTGTCAATAGATAAAAAAGCATTGGGAGTTTTTAATGTTTCCTCAAAAAAATTGTTGAGTATTTATGAAATAGCACAACAAATAGCAGAAGTTTTTATGTTGGATAAAAGCTTGATAAAACCAATTTCTACAGAAGTTCTAAATCAAAGAGCTAAACGCCCAGAGATAACAGGGTTTGATTTAGCAAAAACTGAGCAATATTTAGGGTTAGCTCCGAAACCATTTCGAGAAGATTTACAAAAATTTAAAGAAAAACTAACGTAAAAACTATATTTAACAACGAAAACTTGTTGTAAGTACATTTTTTTATGATATTGCGGGCTACTAATTCAAAAATCTAATACATATTATGAACAAAAAACTACTTGCATTGCTGTTTTTGATAACGCCAATGTTAACATTTGCACAAGAAAAAGGTTTAGACAAACAAATTGACGAAGCTTTTAAACCTATTTCTGATTTTTTTAGTAGTGTGATTTTCTTTCCAGTATTTGGAACCCCTTTTGTATTGATTTTGTTAGTGGCTAGTGCCGCTTTTTTTACGATTTATTTTGGATTCCCTAATGTTCGTTACTTCTTTACTGCAATTAATGTTGTAAGAGGAAAATATGAGGATATTGAAAAGCATGGGGCTCAATTGTTATATGGAGAAGATGGTATAGCTCAAGGAGTAGATATGAATGAAGTTGATGATATTGAGGAGCATATAGAAAATGTAGAGAGTTTACATAGTGATTTAGAAATTGATGGAGATATAAAAGATACTATTAGAGATGAAAGTCATGAAGGAGAGGTATCACATTTTCAGGCACTGGCAACAGCTGTTTCTGGTACAGTAGGAAATGGTAATATTGCAGGGGTTGCGTTAGCAATCGCTTTAGGTGGTCCAGGAGCAACATTTTGGATGGTTATTTGTGGCTTACTAGGAATGTCTACAAAATTTGTTGAATGTACATTAGGAGTACACTATCGTGATGTAGGTGAAGATGGAACAGTATATGGAGGACCTATGTACTATTTATCAAAAGGATTAAAAGAAAAAGGTTTTGTAATCCTAGGTAAAATAGTTGCAGGAGCATTTGCAGTTTTCTGTATTGGAGGTTCTTTTGGTGGAGGTAATGCGGCTCAGTCTAATCAAGCAACTATAGTAATTAAGGAGTTGTTAGGTTTAGAAAGTACAGCAGCTGGAGCTATCATAGGTGTTGTGCTAGCTATTTTAGTAGGTGTAATAATTATTGGGGGTATCAAAAGAATTGCTTCTGTTACTGAAAAAGTAGTTCCTTTTATGGCTTTGTTATACTTATTAGCTTGTTTATATATATTAGGAGTTAATTTTTCTTTAATAGATGATGCTATCTCTTTAATTATAACAGAAGCTTTTAATCCAACAGCAATAGGTGTAGGTGGTATTATAGGTGTTTTATTAGTAGGGTTTAAAAGAGCGGCTTTTTCAAACGAAGCAGGAGCTGGTTCAGCTTCAATTGCACACTCAGCAGTAAAAACAAAATATTCAGCTTCTGAAGGTCTAGTAGCATTATTAGAACCATTTATAGATACTGTATTAATATGTACAATGACTGCTTTAGTTATTATTATTTTTAATTTTGGAGGAGCCTTTGAATATGGAGGAGATGGTACAGGGTCAGTGTTTATTGATGGTGTAGCTTATGAAGGGGCAGGAATTACTTCAAGAGCATTTGCAGCTTACATTCCTTTCTCAAACTTATTCTTAACAGTAGCAGTAGTATTGTTTGCGGTTTCAACAATGATTTCTTGGTCGTATTACGGATTACAGTCTTGGAAGTTTTTATTTGGTAGAGGAAAGAAGGCTGATTTAACATATAAAATTTTATTCTTAACTTTTGTGGTAATTGGTGCAGCGGCTAGTATGAAGTCTATTTGGGATTTCTCTGATGCAATGATTTTTGCAATGGTGTTTCCTAACATGGTAGGTTTATACTTGTTAATGCCTGTGGTTAAAAAGCAACTAAAAAGATATTTAGATGCTATTAACCTTAAGAAAGAAGCAGTAGAAGAATAAGAAATAAAAATTAATGAAAATATTTAAACCCCATTTCTGGTATAACAAACGCCAACGAAATGGGGTTTTCTTTTTGTTGTTTATCATTGTTGCTTTACAATTAATATATGTCTATGCCGATTTTTCTGAAGAAGAAGTAGAAGACGTAAATGAATCGGAATTGATAGCTTTTCAGAATAGAATTGATAGTTTAAAAAGAATAGAGCTGGATGGTAGAAAGCCAAAGCTATATCCATTCAATCCAAATTATATAACTGATTTTAAAGGATATCAATTAGGGATGTCAGTTGAAGAAGTAGATAGATTACATAATTACAGAAAGCTAAATAAGTGGATTAATTCTGTAGAGGATTTTAAACAAGTAACAAAAGTGTCTGATAGCTTATTGAATAAGATAGCTCCGTATTTCAAATTCCCAGATTGGGTGGATGCTAGAAATAAAAGAAAAAATCAAACGTTATTACGAACAAGGTCAGGAAGTAATTATAGAACTGAAAATCAAAATTTGCCATATGTAAAACCAACGTTGAGTACCACAGACATAAACAAAGCTACTCAAAAAGATTTTGAAACTATTAGCGGAATAGGCGAGGTGCTATCTTCTAGAATAATAAAATATCGAGGTAAATTACAAGGATTTTCACTTTCTGAACAATTATATGAAGTTTGGGGTCTAGATAAAGTAACAGCAAATAGAGTTATAAAAACTTTTACTATAGTAGAAAAGCCAACAATTAAAAAAGTAAATGTAAATACAGCGAGATTTAAAGAAGTATTGAAAAACCCATATATAAATTATGAGCTATGTAAAAAGATTTTTGAATACAGGGATGAAGTAGCAGAACTCCAAGATATATCAGAATTAAGAAATATTAAAGATTTTCCACTAAATAAATACGATAGAATAATCTTATATTTGGAAGCAAAATAAACAAGCAACAAAATTTAATAAACAAGCCACTATGAATAGTATGTACTTTACCGAAGAGCACGAAGCCTTTCGTCAGAGTTTTAAAGATTTTTTACAAAAAGAGGTCGTTCCTCATATAAATAAATGGGAGAAAGAAGGCACGGTAGAGCGTTTTATCTGGAAGAAATTCGGTGAAATGGGATACTTTGGCTTAAATCAACCAGAAGAATATGGAGGATTAGGTTTAGACCTTTTTTATACTGTTATCTTTTTAGAAGAGTTACAAAAAATAAATTCAGGAGGTTTTGCAGCTAATATGTGGGCACATGCTTATTTAGCAATGACACATGTAAATAAAGAAGGAGACGATCGAATTAAAAAAGAATATTTAACACCAAGTATCGAAGGAGATAAAATAGGGTGTTTATGTATTACAGAACCTTTTGGAGGAAGTGATGTTGCAGGAATGCGTACAACAGCAATAAAAAAAGGAGATACTTATGTGATTAATGGATCAAAAACATTTATTACGAATGGAGTGTATTCTGATTACTTAGTCGTTGCAGCTAAAACAGATCCAGAAGACAAACATAAGGGAATGAGTATTTTTATTATTGATAGAGATACTCAAGGAATTTCTTCAACTAAATTAGATAAGTTAGGGTGGAGAGCTTCTGATACTGCAGAAATTGCTTTTGATAATGTGGTAATACCTGCTGAAAATTTAATGGGAGATGAAGGGAAAGGTTTTCCTTATATTATGCAGCATTTCGCTTTAGAACGTTTAATAATGGGGATTAATGCTCATGCTCGTGCAGACTATGCAGTTGATTATGTTGTGCAATACATGAGTGAGCGTGAAGCTTTCGGGAAAACATTAGATAAATTTCAAGCCTTACGTCATAAAGTAGCAGAAATGGCCAGTAGAGTAGATATGTGTAGAGAATATAATTATTCTATAGCAAAACGATTGAATGATGGTATTTATGTCGTGAAAGAAGCGAGTATGAGTAAATTGCTGTCTACTAAAATGGCAGATGAGGTTATTTATGAAGCTTTGCAGTTGTTAGGAGGTTATGGATATATGGAAGAGTACCCAATGGCACGTTTACTACGTGATAGTCGTTTAGGACCAATTGGAGGAGGTACTTCGGAGATTCTTAAAGAGATTATTGCAAAAATGATAATAGATAAGAAAGAATATAAACCTGCAACATAGGTTGTTCCTAAGATAAAAGTTAAAATCCTGCAATAGCAGGATTTTTTTATTTAGGCTATTTTTAAAACCAAAAAAGAAATAAAATAATTTGATATTAAAGAATACTTTGTATATTTGCGGTCCAAAATCAAATAAAAAGATATAATAAACTGATATACTGTTTGTTGTCGGTTTGTTAATATATAGAGACTACAATGAAAGGAGGTGCAAAAATATGTTAATCATTCCAGTTAAAGAAGGAGAGAATATCGATAGAGCGTTAAAACGTTATAAGCGTAAATTCAGCAACACTAAAACGATGCAGCAATTACGTAACAGAAAGCAGTTTACAAAGCCATCTGTAGCAAAACGTGCTCAAATGATTAAAGCATCTTACGTTCAAGGATTAAGAACTCAAGAAGAAGTAGGATAGTAGTTATCCTTAAAATGTAAAAAACCTGTATTGATATCAATACAGGTTTTTTTTGTACCTTCAATTAATAAATAAGATAAATAATGCTAATAGAGGCTTTTTTGGAGTATTTAGAATTTGAAAAAAAATATTCAAAAAATACAATTCAAGCGTACAAAACAGATTTAATTACGTTTAAAGATTTTTGTGAGGTCGAGTTTGGTCAGGAGGATTTAGAAAATATTCATTACAATCAAATTCGAACATGGATTGTTAGTTTGGTAGATAATGATGTGTCAAATAGAAGTGTAAACAGAAAAGTTAGTTCTTTAAAAACTTTCTATAAGTTTCTGCAAAAAATTGGAGAAGTTGCCACGAATCCATTGTCAAATCATAAAGCATTAAAAGTTCAGAAGAAAATACAAACACCTTTTGATCAAAATGAAGTAAAAGAAGTTTTAGAATTAATAAGAGAGGGTGCTGATTTTGAATCAGTAAGAGATCGATTAATTATAGAAATGTTGTATTCAACAGGGATGAGGAGGATTGAGTTAATAAATGTTAAAGAGAAAGATGTAGATCATACAAGTAAAACAATAAAAGTCTTAGGAAAGAGAAATAAAGAAAGGTATGTAACAATCTTACCGTCAGTTTATAAAACTTTAGAAGAATATTTAAGTGAAAAAAAGGAGTTAGAAGAGGTGGATATGGAGGTGCTTTTTGTAACTAAAAAAGGAGTTAAAATTTATGAAACTCTTGTTTACCGAATAATAAATTTGTACTTTAGTAGGGTGTCAACAAAAGCTAAAAAAAGCCCTCATATATTAAGGCATGCTTTTGCGACACATTTACTTAATAACGGTGCGTCGTTAAATTCGGTTAAAGAATTGCTAGGACATTCAAGTTTAGCCTCCACCCAAGTATATACGCACAATAGCTTGGAGCAAATAAAAAAAGTGTATAACAAGGCTCACCCTAGAGAGTCAACTTAAAAGATCGAAGAATTATGAAGGTATTCACGCAATCAGTAAATTTCTCAGCAGACCAAAAACTAATAGATTTCATTGAGAAAAAAATAGGGGGATTAGAAAAATTTCATGATAAGATCGTTGATGCAGAGGTGTTTTTAAAAGTGCAAAAAACGAGTGAGAAGGAGAATAAAATTACTGAAGTAAAAATTAATATTCCAGGAAGTGAATTAATAGTGAAGAAACAAAATAAAACCTTTGAAGAAGGTATTAGTGTATCGGTCGAATCCTTAAAAAGACAGTTGCAAAAATCAAAAGAAAAATCAAAGGATGTGTTAGTATCATAAATAACGATAAAAAATAATTAAAAAAGTTTTAAAAATTAAAAATTACTTTTTACATTTGCAGTCCGTTAGAAATAGCGGATTGTTTTTTTATAGCAAAAGCCGATGTAGCTCAGCTGGCTAGAGCAGCTGATTTGTAATCAGCAGGTCGTGGGTTCGAGTCCCTCCATCGGCTCTAAAAAAATAAAAGTTCATTAAAATACTATTTAAGGTTTAGGGGAGATTCCAGAGCGGCCAAATGGGACGGACTGTAACTCCGTTGTCTTACGACTTCGCAGGTTCGAATCCTGCTCTCCCCACTATCTTAATAAAATTTTATTGCGGGAGTAGCTCAGTTGGTAGAGCGTCAGCCTTCCAAGCTGAATGTCGCCAGTTCGAACCTGGTCTCCCGCTCTAAATTCGTTGCCGACATAGCTCAGTTGGTAGAGCGCATCCTTGGTAGGGATGAGGTCACGGGTTCAAATCCCGTTGTTGGCTCTATTTTAGAGTTTATTTGACAAGAGTTTAAAAATAACACTAAATATATTTAACTAAGAATTAAAATTAATAATCATGGCAAAAGGAACTTATGATCGTTCGAAACCGCACTTAAACGTAGGTACTATTGGTCACGTAGATCACGGTAAAACTACTTTAACTGCTGCAATCACTAAAGTATTAGCAGATGCTGGATTTTCTGAGCAGAGAGCTTTTGATCAAATCGATAACGCTCCAGAAGAAAAAGAAAGAGGTATTACAATTAACTCTTCTCACGTAGAATACGCAACAGCTAACCGTCACTACGCACACGTTGACTGTCCAGGTCACGCCGATTACGTAAAGAATATGGTAACTGGTGCTGCACAAATGGATGGTGCTATCTTAGTAGTAGCTGCTACAGATGGTCCAATGCCACAAACTCGTGAGCACATCTTATTAGGTCGTCAGGTAGGTATTCCACGTATCGTTGTTTTCTTAAACAAAGTTGATATGGTTGATGACGAGGAATTATTAGAATTAGTAGAAATGGAAGTAAGAGATTTATTATCTTTCTATGAATATGATGGAGATAATGGTCCTGTAATTTCTGGTTCTGCTTTAGGTGCATTAAACGGAGAGCAAAAGTGGGTTGATACAGTTTTAGAATTAATGGAAGCTGTAGATACTTGGATTGAAGAGCCACCAAGAGATACTGATAAAGATTTCTTAATGCCTATCGAGGATGTATTCTCTATTACAGGTCGTGGTACAGTAGCAACTGGACGTATCGAAACTGGTATTGTTAATACTGGAGATCCTGTAGAGATTATTGGTATGGGAGATGAGAAATTAACATCTACTGTAACTGGTATCGAAATGTTCCGTCAAATCTTAGATAGAGGTGAAGCTGGAGATAACGCAGGTATCTTATTAAGAGGTATTGAGAAATCTATGATTAAGAGAGGAATGGTAATCTGTAAGCCAGGTTCTATTACTCCACACGCTAAGTTTAAAGCTGAGGTGTATATCTTAAAGAAAGAAGAAGGTGGACGTCACACTCCATTCCATAATAACTACCGTCCACAGTTCTACGTACGTACAACTGATGTAACTGGTAACATTGCTTTACCAGAAGGAGTAGAAATGGTAATGCCAGGTGATAACTTAACTATTATAGTTGACTTAATCCAACCTATCGCATTAAACACAGGTTTACAGTTCGCTATCCGTGAAGGAGGTAGAACAGTAGGAGCTGGTCAGGTAACTGAAATCTTAGACTAATTATAGTTTAATAATAAAGAGTATAAGGAGTCTCTTTTTAAGAGAGAGACTCCTTTAAAATACGGGTTTAGCTCAGTTGGTAGAGCACTGGTCTCCAAAACCAGGTGTCGGGAGTTCGAGCCTCTCAACCCGTGCAAAAACTAAAACGAGTTGTGGTGAAAACTGCAACTCGTTAAAAGGATAAAATATGAGTAACTTTGTACAATACATTAAAGATTCTTTTGAAGAATTAAATACCAATATGACTTGGATTTCTCGTGAAGAAGCTCAGAAGTCTACTGTAGTAGTTGCAGCATTTACAATTGTATTTGCTTTAGCTGTAGCAGGGATAGATAAGGTTTTTCAAACTGGGTTAGATAACTTCTTTAAAATGTTTTAATGATGGCTGATTCGGTGATGAAGTGGTATGTAGTTAGAGCTATTGGAGGTCAAGAAAATAAGGTGAAAACTTATATTGAGACTGAGATTGCTCGACATGGGTTGTCTGATTTTGTAAACCAAGTAATTGTTCCTACAGAAAAAGTTATTCAAGTAAGAAACGGGAAGAAAATTAACAGAGAAAGAGTTTACTTTCCTGGTTATGTAATGGTTGAAGCTAATTTAGCAGGAGAAGTTCCTCACGTAATTAAATCAGTAACAGGAGTTATTGGTTTTTTAGGTGAAACAAAAGGAGGAGATCCAGTGCCAATGCGTAAATCAGAAGTAAACAGAATGTTAGGTAAAGTAGATGAGCTTTCTGTTAAAGATGAAAATATTGCAATTCCTTACACAGTTGGAGAAACTGTAAAAGTAATTGATGGTCCTTTCAATGGATTCGATGGAACTGTTGAAAAAGTAAATGAAGAAAAGCGTAAATTAGAAGTAATGGTTAAGATTTTCGGAAGAAAAACTCCATTAGAACTAAATTATATGCAAGTAGAGAAAATATAATTGTTACACCTATATTTAGATGAGTTTAAGCTTCCAATTTAAACACATCGTTAAATCTTAAACAATGGCAAAAGAAGTAAGTAAATTAGTTAAACTACAAGTTAGGGGAGGTGCAGCGAATCCGTCGCCACCAGTTGGACCCGCTTTAGGTGCTGCCGGTGTTAACATCATGGAGTTCTGTAAGCAGTTTAATGCTCGTACACAGGACAAACAAGGTAAAGTATTACCAGTTGTTATTACAGTTTATACAGACAAATCATTTGAATTTGTTGTAAAAACACCACCAGCCGCAGTACAATTATTAGAAGCGGCCAAAATTAAGAAAGGTTCAGGAGAACCTAATAGGAAAAAAGTAGCAAGCGTTTCTTGGGATCAAATTCGTGGAATAGCAGAAGACAAAATGGTAGATATGAATGCCTTTGAAGTTGAGTCTGCAATGCGAATGATTGCCGGAACAGCTCGTTCTATGGGATTAACAGTAACAGGTGATGCACCTGCTTAAACTTTAAAAGATATTTAGAAATGGCAATTACTAGAAAGCAAAAAGAAGCTCGTGCTAAAGTAGATAGCTCTAAAGTTTATAGCTTACAAGATGCATCAGCATTAGTTAAAGAGATTACAAACGTAAAATTTGATGCGTCTGTTGATTTAGCAGTACGTTTAGGAGTTGATCCTCGTAAAGCTAATCAAATGGTTCGTGGAGTTGTAACATTACCTCACGGAACCGGTAAAGATGTAAAGGTTTTAGCATTAGTTACTCCAGATAAAGAAGCAGAAGCTAAAGAAGCAGGTGCTGATTATGTAGGATTAGATGAGTACCTTCAAAAGATTAAAGGAGGATGGACTGATGTAGACGTTATTATTACTATGCCAAGCGTTATGGGTAAATTAGGTCCTTTAGGTCGTATTTTAGGACCAAGAGGTTTAATGCCAAACCCAAAAACAGGTACGGTAACAATGGACGTTGCAAAAGCAGTAACCGAAGTAAAAGCTGGTAAAATTGACTTTAAAGTTGATAAAACTGGTATTGTACACGCAGCAATTGGAAAAGTATCTTTTGATGCTAAAAAGATTGAAGAAAATGCAAACGAGTTATTGCAAACACTTATTAAATTAAAGCCAACTGCGGCAAAAGGAACTTATATTAAGAGTATTTTTATGTCTTCAACAATGAGTCCTAGTGTTGCAATAGATGAAAAATCTGTATCGTAAGGCAGTTAAAACTTTTTAATTATGACTAGAGAGGAAAAATCACAAGTAATACAAGATTTAACAGCACAGTTAGCAGATACGAGTACCATCTATTTAGCAGATATTTCTGGATTAGATGCTACTACTACATCTAACTTACGTAGAGCTTGTTTCAAAGCAAACGTACAATTGGCTGTTGTAAAGAACACATTGCTTTCAAAAGCAATGGAAGCTTCTGATAAAGATTTTGGAGAGTTACCAGATGTATTAAAAGGAAATACTTCAATGTTAATTGCTGAAGCAGCAAATGCGCCAGCAAAAGTAATCAAAGAGTTCAGAAAAAAATCAGACAAGCCTTTATTAAAAGGAGCATATGTTGAAGAGGCGGTTTATGTTGGGGATGACCAATTAGACGCTCTTGTTAACATTAAGTCTAGAGAAGAACTTATTGGAGATATTATTACCTTATTACAATCTCCTGCGAAGAATGTTGTTTCAGCATTACAATCAGGTGGTGGTAAGTTATCAGGTATTTTACAAACATTATCAGAAAGATAATTACGCGCACTAATAAACTAAATAAATAAAATTTTTAAAAAACAATTAAAATGGCAGATTTAAAAGATTTCGCAGAACAATTAGTTAACTTAACAGTAAAAGAAGTTAATGAATTAGCTGATATTTTAAAAGAAGAGTATGGTATTGAGCCAGCAGCAGCAGCAGTAGCAATTGCAGGACCAGCAGCAGGTGGAGGAGATGCAGCAGAAGAGCAAACTGAGTTTGATGTAATCTTAAAAGCAGCAGGAGGTTCTAAATTAGCAGTTGTAAAATTAGTTAAAGAATTAACTGGATTAGGATTAAAAGAAGCTAAAGGTATTGTAGATAGCGCACCAGCACCAATCAAAGAAGGTATATCTAAAGATGAGGCAGAAGGTCTTAAGAAGTCTTTAGAAGAAGCAGGAGCTGAGGTAGAGCTTAAGTAAGCTATACTCCCGATTTATAAAAAAACGGGAAAAAACAATAAAGGTTTAGGTACTAAAAACTTATGTTTTTAGTCCTAAACCATTTTGTGTATATATTCGTTCTTTATTTGTCACAATGTTTTTAATTGTGATTTTACGATTATAAAGTGCTGATTTTTAATCAGTAACAGCAATTAAAATTGCAGTATTGAAACAAATGAGTTTCAAAAATAATATTTTTAATTAAAAATAGCATCTCTTTTGGCAACGATAAATACTACTGAAAGAATTAACTTCGCGTCATCGCAGTTAGGGACTGATTATCCAGATTTTTTAGATATTCAGGTAAAATCTTTCCAAGATTTCTTCCAATTGCAAACTAAAGCTGAAGAGCGAGGAGAAGAAGGTTTGTATAAAACTTTCATGGATAACTTCCCGATTACAGATACTCGTAATCAATTCGTATTAGAATTTTTAGACTACTTTGTAGATCCACCAAGATATAGCATTCAAGAATGTATAGAGCGTGGATTAACTCACAGTGTACCTCTAAAAGCACGTTTAAAATTATATTGTACTGACCCAGAACACGAAGATTTTGAAACAATCGTTCAAGATGTGTACTTAGGTACAATTCCTTATATGACAAACTCTGGTACCTTCATCATTAATGGTGCAGAAAGAGTAGTTGTGTCACAATTACACCGTTCACCAGGTGTATTCTTTGGGCAATCATTTCACGCAAACGGAACTAAGTTATACTCTGCAAGAGTTATACCATTTAAAGGTTCTTGGATTGAATTTGCTACCGATATCAATCAAGTAATGTATGCTTATATTGATAGAAAGAAAAAATTACCAGTAACAACGTTATTCAGAGCCATAGGTTTTGAAAGAGATAAAGATATTTTAGAAATTTTTGATTTAGCGGAAGAAGTAAAAGTTTCTAAAGCTGGATTAAAAAAAGTATTAGGGCGTAAATTAGCAGCTAGAGTATTAAAAACTTGGCATGAAGATTTCGTAGATGAAGATACAGGAGAAGTAGTATCTATTGAGCGTAACGAAATTATTTTCGACCGTGATACAATTATAGAAAAAGAACATATTGATGAAATAATCGAAGCAGGAGCTAAGACTGTCTTATTACATAAAGAAGATAACTTACAAGCTGATTATGCCATCATCCATAACACATTACAAAAAGACCCTACAAACTCTGAAAAAGAAGCTGTAGAGCACGTATATAGACAATTACGTAATGCTGAACCGCCAGACGAGGAGACTGCAAGAGGAATTATTGAAAAGTTATTCTTCTCAGAACAACGTTATAGTTTAGGTGAGGTAGGACGTTTTAGAATGAATACTAAGCTTCAGTTAAATGAAGATTTAGATCAAAAAGTATTAACTAAGAACGATATCATTACTATTATCAAGTATTTAATTGAGTTAATCAATTCAAAAGCTGAAGTAGATGATATCGATCACTTATCTAACCGTCGTGTTAGAACTGTTGGAGAGCAATTAGCAGGTCAATTTGGTGTAGGTTTAGCTCGTATGGCACGTACTATTCGTGAAAGAATGAATGTTCGTGATAACGAAGTATTTACTCCAATTGATTTAATTAATGCGAAAACTTTATCATCAGTAATTAACTCTTTCTTTGGTACCAACCAGTTATCTCAGTTCATGGATCAAACAAACCCATTAGCAGAGATTACTCATAAGCGTCGTTTATCGGCCTTAGGACCTGGAGGTTTATCACGTGAAAGAGCAGGTTTCGAGGTTCGTGACGTTCACTATACACACTATGGTCGTTTATGTCCGATTGAAACACCTGAAGGGCCAAACATTGGACTTATATCTTCTTTAGCAGTTTACGCGAAAGTAAACTACATGGGATTCATCGAAACACCATATAAAAAAGTTGAAGATGGTACAGTTTTAGGAGAAGATCCTATTTACTTAAGTGCAGAGGAGGAAGAAGGAATGAAGATTGCACAATCTAACTTACCTATTGCAAAAGATGGTAAAATAGAACGTGATAGAGTTATTGCCCGTGAAGAAGGTGATTTCCCAGTTGAAAGTCCAGAAGCAATTAATTACATGGACGTTGCTCCAAACCAAATAGCTTCGATTTCAGCATCGTTAATTCCTTTCTTAGAGCATGATGATGCGAACCGTGCATTAATGGGATCGAACATGATGCGTCAAGCAGTTCCATTATTACGTCCAGAGTCTCCTATCGTTGGTACAGGTTTAGAACGTAGAGTAGCAAAAGACTCTCGTATTTTAATCAATGCTGAAGGAGCAGGAGTAGTTGAGTATGTAGATGCCAACAAAATAACAATTAAGTACGATAGAACTGAAGAAGAGCGTATGGTAAGCTTTGAATCTGATGAGAAATCGTATAACTTAATTAAGTTCAGAAAAACCAACCAAGGTACTAACATTAACCTAAAACCAATTGTAAGAGTAGGTGATAGAGTTGAGGAAGGACAAGTACTTTGTGAAGGATATGCAACACAAAAAGGAGAATTAGCTTTAGGTAGAAACATGAAAGTAGCCTTTATGCCTTGGAAAGGGTATAACTTTGAGGATGCGATTGTGATTTCTGAAAAAGTAGTTCGTGAAGATATCTTTACTTCTATTCATATTGATGAATATTCATTAGATGTTCGTGATACGAAATTAGGAGCGGAAGAATTAACAAACGATATTCCTAATGTTTCAGAAGAGGCTACAAAAGACTTAGATGAAAACGGAATGATTCGTATTGGAGCAGAAGTAAATCCAGGTGATATCTTAATAGGTAAGATTACACCAAAAGGAGAATCTGATCCAACTCCTGAAGAAAAGTTATTAAGAGCAATCTTTGGTGACAAAGCAGGTGATGTAAAAGATGCATCATTAAAAGCTTCTCCATCGTTAAGAGGTGTTGTAATTAATAAAAAATTATTCAAACGTGCTGTAAAAGATAAGAATAAGCGTGCTCGTGATAAAGAAGCAATTGCAGCTTTAGAAGCATCTTATGTGTCTAAATTCGAGGAGTTAAAAGATGTTTTAGTTGAAAAGTTATTCAACTTAGTATCAGGTAAAACTTCTCAAGGAGTTTATAATGATTTAGGTGAAGAAGTATTGCCAAAAGGTAAGAAATTCACTCAAAAAATGTTAAATTCTGTTGAAGATTTTACACACTTACACGGAACTTGGACTACTGATAAAGATTTAAATTCTTTAGTTGTTGAATTAGTTCACAATTATAAAATTAAAGTAAACGATTTACAAGGAGTTTTACGTCGTGAGAAATTTACAATTTCTGTAGGAGACGAACTACCAGCTGGAATTTTAAAACTTGCTAAAATTTATGTTGCTAAAAAACGTAAATTAAAAGTAGGAGATAAGATGGCAGGACGTCACGGAAACAAAGGTATTGTTGCACGTATCGTACGTCAAGAAGATATGCCTTTCTTAGAAGACGGAACACCAGTAGATATCGTATTAAATCCATTAGGGGTACCATCTCGTATGAACATTGGTCAGATTTATGAAACTGTTCTTGGATGGGCAGGACAAAAATTAGATCAAAAATATGCGACACCTATTTTTGATGGAGCAAAAATTGATCAAATAAATGCTTTAACAGACGAAGCTGGAATACCACGTTACGGACATACATATTTATATGATGGAGGTACAGGTAAACGTTTTGACCAACCTGCAACAGTAGGGGTAATTTATATGATTAAGTTAGGTCACATGATTGAAGATAAGATGCACGCACGTTCTATCGGACCATACTCATTAATTACTCAGCAGCCATTAGGAGGTAAAGCTCAGTTTGGAGGTCAGCGTTTTGGTGAGATGGAAGTTTGGGCACTTGAAGCATATGGTGCATCAAGTATCTTACGAGAAATCTTAACTGTTAAGTCTGATGACGTATTAGGTAGAGCAAAAACTTACGAGTCTATCGTTAAAGGAGAAGCAATGCCAGAACCAGGTTTACCAGAATCATTTAACGTATTAATGCATGAACTTAAAGGTTTAGGATTAGACGTTAAATTAGAAGAATAATCACAGTGAAATGTCTCAGAGCGAAAGCTCTGAGGCAAATCATTTTTTCAATATCAGTCTTATTATTAGACATTTATTTTTAATTCGAATCCATTATCATGGCAAGAAAAAACGAAAAATACACTGTTAAGAAGTTTAACAAAATTTCAATAGGTTTAGCATCACCTGAGTCTATTTTAGAGGCTTCTAAAGGAGAGGTGTTAAAACCAGAAACTATTAACTACCGTACGCATAAACCAGAAAGAGATGGGTTATTTTGTGAGCGTATCTTTGGTCCTGTAAAAGACTATGAGTGTGCGTGTGGTAAATATAAAAGAATTCGATATAAAGGTATCGTTTGTGACCGTTGTGGTGTTGAAGTTACTGAGAAAAAAGTACGTAGAGATAGAGTAGGTCATATTAATTTAGTAGTACCTGTAGCACATATTTGGTATTTTAGATCATTACCTAACAAAATGGGATACCTTTTAGGTTTACCATCTAAGAAGTTAGATATGATTATTTACTACGAACGTTACGTTGTAATTCAACCAGGTATTGCTAAAAATGCTGAAGGAGAACCATTACAAAAAATGGACTTCTTAACTGAGGAAGAATATTTAGATATCGCAGATGAGCTTCCACAAGAAAATATGTATTTGGAAGATTCTGATCCTAATAAGTTTATAGCTAAAATGGGAGCAGAATGTTTAATCGATTTATTAGAAAGAATCGATTTAGACGAGTTATCATACCAGTTACGTCATAAAGCAAATACAGAAACTTCTAAGCAACGTAAAAACGAAGCATTAAAGCGTTTAAATGTTGTTGAAGCATTCAGAGATTCTCAAAAGAATAGAGAAAACAACCCAGAATGGATGATAATGAAAGTAGTTCCGGTTATTCCACCAGAATTACGTCCATTAGTACCATTAGATGGAGGTCGTTTCGCAACTTCTGATTTAAATGATTTATACCGTCGTGTAATTATCCGTAACAATCGTTTAAAGCGATTAATGGAAATTAAAGCACCAGAGGTAATTTTACGTAATGAAAAACGTATGTTACAAGAATCAGTAGATTCATTATTTGATAACACACGTAAATCATCAGCAGTAAAAACTGAGTCTAACAGACCATTAAAATCATTATCTGATAGTTTAAAAGGTAAGCAAGGGCGTTTCCGTCAAAACTTATTAGGTAAGCGTGTTGATTACTCTGCACGTTCGGTAATTGTTGTTGGACCAGAATTAAAGTTATACGAATGTGGATTGCCAAAAGATATGGCAGCTGAATTATACAAACCTTTCGTTATTCGTAAGTTAATCGAAAGAGGAATTGTTAAGACAGTAAAATCTGCAAAGAAAATAATTGATAGAAAAGAACCAGTTGTTTGGGATATTTTAGAAAATGTAATTAAAGGACACCCAGTTTTATTAAACCGTGCTCCTACCTTACACCGTTTAGGTATCCAAGCTTTCCAACCAAAATTAATTGAAGGAAAGGCAATTCGTTTACACCCATTAGTATGTACGGCATTTAACGCCGATTTTGATGGGGATCAAATGGCGGTTCACTTACCATTAGGACCAGAAGCTATTTTAGAAGCGCAATTATTAATGTTAGCTTCTCATAATATCTTAAACCCTGCAAACGGAGCACCAATTACGGTACCGTCTCAGGATATGGTTTTAGGGTTATACTATATGACAAAAGAAAGAAAGTCAACTCCAGAAGTGCCTATAAAAGGTGAAGGATTAACTTTCTATTCTCCAGAAGAGGTTACTATTGCTTATAACGAAGACAGAGTAGACTTAAATGCTGGAATAAAAGTAAGAACTAAAGATTTCAATGAAAACGGAGAGTTAGTAACTCAAATAATTGAAACTACTGTTGGTAGAGTATTATTTAATGAAGTAGTACCAGAGCAGGCAGGATATATTAATGAGGTATTAACCAAAAAATCGTTACGTGGAATTATTGGTAATATCTTAAAAGTAACAGATATTCCATCGATAGGTAAATTCTTAGATGATATTAAAGGTATGGGATATACGTTTGCCTTCCAAGGAGGTTTATCGTTTTCATTAGGAGATATCATTATTCCAGAAGAAAAGCATACGATGATTGCTGAAGCTAATAAAGAAGTGGATGGAATCGTTATGAACTATAACATGGGTATGTTAACGCAAAAAGAGCGTTACAACCAGGTAATTGATGTTTGGGGATCTACTAATAATAGATTGACTGAATTATCGATGAAGCGTTTACGTGAAGATCAACAAGGATTTAACTCTGTATTTATGATGTTAGATTCTGGAGCACGTGGATCGAAAGAGCAGATTCGTCAGTTAACAGGTATGCGTGGATTAATGGCGAAACCTAAAAAATCGACTGCAGGAGGTGGAGAAATTATTGAAAACCCGATTTTATCGAACTTTAAAGAAGGTTTATCAATTTTAGAATACTTTATCTCAACGCACGGTGCACGTAAAGGTCTTGCCGATACCGCATTAAAAACAGCCGATGCAGGTTATTTAACACGTCGTTTAGTAGATGTATCTCAAGATGTTATCGTTAACGAAGTAGATTGTGGTACATTAAGAGGATTAGAAGTAGCTCCATTAAAGAAAAATGATGAAATCGTTGAACCTTTAAGTGAGAGGATTACAGGTCGTACAGCATTATACGATGTATACGCACCAATATCTGATGAATTACTAGTTGAATCAGGAGAGTTAATAACACCAGTCTTAGCTGATAAAATACAAGCTTCAGGAATAGATAAGGTTGAAGTACGTTCAGCATTAACATGTGAATCTGAAAGAGGAATCTGTGAAAAATGTTACGGACAAAGCTTATCAACAGGTAAAAAAGTTCAAAGAGGTGAAGCAGTAGGTGTAATTGCAGCACAATCTATTGGAGAGCCTGGTACACAGTTAACATTACGTACATTCCACGTTGGAGGGGTAGCAGGAAACATTTCAGAAGATAATAAGTTAATCGCTAAATTCGACGGTTCTGTATCAATTGATGATTTACGTACTGTAAAAGGTAAAGATTCAGCAGGAGAAGAAGTAGAAATCGTAATTTCTCGTACAGCAGAGATTAAGATTACAGATAAGAAAACTGGAATTGTATTAAGTACTAACATTATTCCTTATGGTTCTATTCTTTTTGATAAAGATAGAAAGACAATTAAGAAAGGAGATGCAGTATGTCAATGGGATCCATTTAACGGAGTTATTGTTTCTGAATTTGGAGGAAAAGTTAAGTTTGATAACTTAGAGCAAGGAATTAACTTCTCTGTAGAAGTTGATGAACAAACAGGATTCCAAGAAAAAGTAATTACAGATTCTAAGAATAAGAAGATTATTCCTTCATTAATTATTGAAGATGCTGATGGTAACGCGTTACGTTCGTACAGTCTACCAGTAGGAGCACACTTAATGGTAAGTGATGGAGATAAAGTAGAATCAGGTAAAACTTTAGTTAAGATTCCTCGTAAGTCTGGTAAAGCAGGAGATATTACAGGAGGTTTACCACGTGTAACTGAGTTATTCGAAGCACGTAACCCTTCTAACCCAGCTGTAGTAGCACAAATTGATGGAGTTGTATCATTTGGTAAAATTAAGCGTGGTAACCGTGAAATTATTATCGAATCTAAAACTGGAGAGATTAAGAAATACTTAATTAAGTTATCTAATCAAATCTTAGTTCAAGAAAACGACTTTATTAAAGCAGGAATGCCGTTATCTGATGGAGCAATTACTCCAATAGATATCTTAAATATTAAAGGACCTTCAGCAGTACAAGAGTACTTAGTAAACGAAATCCAAGAAGTATATCGTTTACAAGGGGTGAAAATTAACGACAAGCATTTCGAAGTAGTAGTACGTCAAATGATGCGAAAAGTTAGAATTATTGATTCAGGAGATACTTTATTCTTAGAAAATCAATTAGTTCATAAAACTGATTTCATCAAAGAAAATGATGCTATTTACGGGATGAAAGTTGTTGAAGATGCTGGAGATTCTACAAATTTAAAGGCAGGACAAATAGTTTCAGCTCGTCAATTAAGAGATGAAAACTCGTTATTACGTAGAGAAGATAAAAACTTAGTAGTAGCACGTGATGCTCAACCAGCAACAGCTGAGCAAGTATTACAAGGTATTACTAGAGCATCGTTACAAACGAAGTCATTTATCTCAGCTGCATCATTCCAGGAAACAACTAAAGTATTAAATGAAGCCGCTGTAAACGGTAAAATTGATACTTTAGAAGGATTAAAAGAAAATGTAATTGTTGGTAAACGTATACCAGCTGGTACAGGAATGAGAGCTTACGAAGACATAGTAGTTGGACCTAAGGATGAGATTGAACAAAGTTTATAAAAACTTGAGTTTATAAATAATATCAAGGGTTTAGAGTTCTTAGAACTCTAAACCCTTATTTTTTAACTAAATAATATAAAGACTCAATTATGGAAGATAATAAGAAAGACCCACAATTAAATATAGAGTTAGATCAAGAAATAGCAGAAGGAACCTATAGTAATTTAGCTATTATAAATCATTCTGTTTCAGAGTTTATAGTAGATTTTATTAATATTATGCCTGGAGTTCCAAAAGCAAAAGTAAAATCAAGAATAATTTTAACACCACAGCACGCTAAACGTTTATCAAAAGCATTAGCAGATAATATTCGTAAGTTTGAACAAGCACATGGTGAAATAAAAGATTATGAGCAACCACCAATTCCAATGAACTTTGGAGGTACTACTGGTGAAGCCTAAAACAAAAAAATCGTCTATTTAGACGATTTTTTTGTTTGTAATAATATAAGAAAGATTAGAACCCTTCAGAAAGCTCTTTTAGAGTTTTTACATCAGTTATAAATATTTCTTTTCCTTTTAAATCAATTAATTTTTTCTTTTTAAATTCAGAAAGTAAACGGATAGCACTTTCAGTTGCTGTACCTATAATATTAGCAATATCTTCTCTTGATAAATTAATGTTTATAGAGCCATTTTCGTTTTTATCAAACTTAGTGTCCAATAGTAAGAGAGTAGCAGCTAAACGTTGTTTTACAGTTTTTTGAGCCATATCAACAATAACACCGTCAGCTTTCTTTAAAGAATTAGCCATCTTTTTCAAAACATCCATAGAAAAGTTAGAATTGTTTTCTAAATCTCTGAGAATTTCTTCTTTAGGAATAAAGCAAACTTCCATATCATTTACGGCAATGGCTTTTAAATTAGAAGCTTCATTGTTTATTAAACTACGTTCACCTAAAATATCTCCTTTTCTTATTAAATGAATAATTTGATCTCTACCATTATCACTCATTTTAGATACTTTACAAACACCGTCCTTAACACAAAAAACACCATTAATGTACTCTCCTTCATTAAAAAGAGTCTCTCCCTTTTTAATTATTTTAGAAGTTTTGCACCCAGAGATTCTTACTAATTCATCTTTAGTCAAGGCTTTTAAAGAGTTGAATTGTCGAATAATACACTGTTCACATTTGCTCATAATATGCCTTTTTTTTGCTACTCAAATATACGGAAAAGCTGATAATTATCATGTTTTAATTTGTAATCTTATCGGACATTTGTACAAGGCAAAAGAGTAAATATGGAAAGCACAACATGTTTTCATTGTGGTAACGAGTGCGATACAAAAACAATTACAATAGAAGATAAATTTTTCTGCTGTAATGGATGTAAAACAGTTTATGAAATTTTTTCAGAAAACGATTTAACTTGTTATTACGATTTTCAAAACAACCCAGGAGCAATACCGGAAGAAATACAAGGAAAATATGATTTCTTGGATAATGGATCTATTGTAGATAAACTATTAGAGTTTAACGACGGTAATGTACAGGTAATAAATTTATACATTCCGCACATACACTGTAGCTCATGTATTTGGGTGTTAGAAAATCTACATAAATTACAAAAGTACGTATCTTCATCACAGGTTAACTTTCCGAAGAAAACAGTTCGAATTACTTATAATTCTGAAAAAACATCACTTAAAGAGATCGTATTACTATTAAGCTCTATTGGTTATGAGCCTTACATAAGCTTAGAAGATTATGAGGTTGGTAAAAAGAAAGTAGATCGTAGTTTAATTTATAAGCTAGGAATAGCTGGGTTTGCTTTTGGAAATGTGATGTTCTTGTCATTTCCAGAGTATTTTGAAGTGTCTGAATACTGGTTAGAACAATATAAAGGAATCTTCCGTTGGTTAATGTTCGCATTTTCACTTCCTGTAGTTTTTTATGCAGGACAAGATTATTTCATTTCAGCATATAAAGGACTTCGTTCAAAAATTTTAAATATTGATGTTCCAATTGCTTTAGGAATTTTAGTGCTATTTGTACGTAGTACAGCAGAAATAGTTCTTGACTTAGGAACAGGCTTTTTTGATAGTTTAACAGGACTAGTTTTCTTTTTATTACTAGGGAAGTTTTTTCAGCAAAAGACCTATAATTTCTTGTCATTTGAACGTGATTATAAATCTTATTTTCCAATTGCTGTAACCAAGATAACTATCGAAGGGAAGGAGGAAAACACACAAATATATGACGTTACAAAAGGAGATAGATTACTAATAAGGAATCAAGAGTTAATTCCTGTTGATGGAATTTTAATTAGCGGAGAAGCAAAAATAGATTATAGCTTTGTTACAGGTGAAGAGGTTCCTGTAAATAAAAAGTCAGGAGATAAGTTATTTGCAGGAGGAAAACAACTGTCAGGAAGCATAGAAATGGAGGTACTAGCTTCAGTTTCACAAAGTTACTTAACACAGTTATGGAGTAACGATGTGTTTCAGAAAGATAAAAACTCATCATTCAAAACATTAACCGATAAAATCAGTAAAAACTTTACGATAATCGTATTGTCTATAGCGTTTTTGTCTACAGCATTTTGGCTGTATCACGATTCAAGCTTGGCATTAAATGTATTTACGTCAGTATTAATTATAGCATGTCCGTGTGCTATTGCATTAGCAGCACCGTTTACATTAGGAAACATCTTACGAATTTTTGGAAGAAAGAAATTCTACTTAAAAAATGCGACGGTAGTAGAACAGTTAGCAGCTATAAATTCTGTTATTTTTGATAAAACAGGTACACTTACTACCAATAAAGAAAACACGATAACGTACGAAGGGGAAGGTTTAAGTGAAACTCAGAAATCGATTTTAAAAAGTTCATTACGAGCATCAAATCACCCGTTGAGTAGAATGCTATATACTTCATTAAAAGAAGAAATGTTACCTGTTGAAGGTTATCAAGAATATGTAGGAAAAGGAATTGAAGCAAGTTACCAACAAACAACTATAAAAATAGGCTCATCTTCTTTTGTGAAAAATGCAAAAGAACAATCAAACCTTGATACTTCGGTTCATATTAGTGTAAATAACGATTACAAAGGAAAATACATATTCAAGAATGCTTATAGAAAAGGAGTTGAAGACTTGTTTTCTGATTTAAGTAGAAGGTATGATTTATCAATAGTTTCAGGTGATAATGAAGGAGAAAAAAAGTTTTTGGAAGAATTATTACCAAAGGAAACTACATTTTTATTCAATCAAAAACCACAAGATAAGTTACACTATGTAGAAGAACTACAAGAAAAAAACAAAAGTGTATTAATGATTGGTGACGGATTAAACGATGCAGGAGCACTAGCACAAAGTAATGTAGGAGTTGCGTTGTCAGAAAACATCAATGTGTTTTCACCAGCTTGTGATGCTATTTTAGATGCAACAAAATTTAGTGAGATAGGAAATTATATAAAAGCATCGAAAAAAGCTATAAAAATTATAAAGTATTGTTTTTTGCTATCTTTAATGTACAATATTGTTGGACTTTATTTTGCGGTAACAGGACAATTAATGCCAGTAATAGCAGCTATTTTAATGCCGTTGAGTTCAATTAGTGTCGTGGTTTTTACAACCATAGCTACCAATATATTAGGGAGAAAAATAAAATAAAAAATTATGCAAGTAGCCTCATTTTTAGAAGATATAAAATTTAATGAACTTAAACCAGCAGTGTCTTTATTATTAGATACAGATTTTTCAAAAGAAATACGAGTGGTATTTAAAAAAGGGCAAACTATGGAAGATCACCAAGCTCCATTTGCAATCATTATTCAAATAGTAAAAGGATCTATAGATTTTGTAGTTGCAGGAGAAGTAAAACAAATGGTTACTGGAGATATAATTTCATTAAAACCACAAGTAGTACATAATCTAACAGCTACTGAAGAAAGTATCGTAAGGTTATCGTTATCAAAATTAGACACTTTAAAAAGAGTAAAAGAAATATAATTATGAATATTAATAAATACATAGACCATACATTACTAAAAGCAACAGCAACAAAAGCAGATATTGTTAAGTTGTGTAATGAAGCTAAAGAATATAATTTTTATGCAGTTTGTGTAAATGGATGTTATGTAGAGTTAGCAGCTAAAGAATTACAAGACTCAGAAGTGAAAGTAGCAGCAGTAATAGGCTTTCCATTAGGAGCAATGGCAACTAAAGCTAAGGTTTTTGAAGCTAAAGATTGCATTAAAAAGGGAGCTTCAGAAATTGATATGGTTATCAATATTGGAAAATTGTTAGATGGCGATGAGAATTATGTAGAAAAAGAAATCCGATTGATTAAAGAAGAAATAGGAGAAAATGTTTTAAAAGTAATTTTTGAAAACTGTTACTTATCTAAAGAACAAATTAAAGTAGCAAGTGAATTAGCGGTAGAAGCTGGTGCTGATTATGTAAAAACATCGACAGGTTTTGGTACAGGAGGAGCTACACTTAAAGATGTAGAAATAATGGATAGTGTTGTAGATGGGAAAGCTCAGATAAAAGCAGCAGGAGGTATTAGAGACATAGAAACAGCTAAGAAGTATATAGAAAAGGGAGTAACACGTTTAGGAACTTCTTCTGGAGTTTCTTTAGTAACTAGTGGTGTTTCAGATAAAAATCAATATTAAAATGAGCATACATATAGAAGCAAAAAAAGGAGAAATAGCAGAAACTGTTTTATTACCAGGCGATCCTATGCGTGCAAAATGGATAGCAGAAACATTTTTAGAAAATCCAGTTTGTTATAATGATGTTCGAGGTATGTTAGGATTCACAGGAACGTATCATGGAAAACAAATTTCTGTTCAAGGAACAGGAATGGGAATTCCTTCTGCGTTAATCTATGCTCATGAATTAATTAATGAATATGGAGTTAAAAATTTAATAAGAGTAGGATCTGCAGGCTCTTATCAAAAAGAAGTTAAAATCCGTGATATTGTTATAGCTATGGCGGCATCCACTAACTCAGGATTAAATACCATCCGTTTTAATGGGGCTGATTTTGCGCCAACAGCAAGTTTTGAGTTGTTTCAAAAAGCAGTTGATGCAGCAAAAGAAAAAGGAATTCCATTAAAAGCAGGAAATATTTTAAGTTCAGATGAATTCTATGCCGATGAATTTGAAAGCTATAAAAAATGGTCAGAGTATGGGGTATTGTGTGTTGAAATGGAAACTAACGGATTGTATACAGTTGCAGCTAAACATAAAGTAAATGCTTTATCCATCTTAACGATTTCAGATAGTTTAGTTACAGGAGAAAGAACTACAGCAGATGAAAGAGAACAAACTTTTAAAGAAATGATAGAAATAGCTCTAGAATTGGCATAATTGTCATTTCGAGTGATAGCGAGAAATCTCTTGCTAATAAAAATACACACATGAAAAATTCACTAATACAAAAATATAATATTCCTGGACCCAGATATACGAGCTATCCAACAGTTCCGTATTGGAATAACGATACTTTTTCAAAAGAGAAATGGATAAAAACCTTTAAACAATCATTTATAGAAAGTAATTCTTCAGAAGGAATTAGCTTATATATTCACTTACCATTCTGTGAAAGTTTATGCACATTTTGCGCATGTCATAAACACATAACCAAGCGTCATGAAATGGAAGATCCGTATATAGAAACAGTTTTGAAAGAGTGGCAATTATATGTTGATTTGGTAGATGAAACACCAGTGATAAAAGAAATTCACTTAGGAGGAGGAACTCCAACATTCTTTTCAGAAAAACAATTAAAAAGATTAATTGACGGGATTTTTGTTAATGCAAAAAAACACCCCGAACATGAATTCAGTTTTGAAGGGCATCCAAATAATACCACAAAGGAACATTTACAAACTTTATACGATTTAGGGTTTACACGAGTGAGTTTTGGAGTACAAGATTATAATCCAAAAGTACAAGAAGCAATTCATCGAATTCAACCCTTTGAAAACGTTAAAAAAGCACACAATTGGGCAAAGGAAATAGGCTATACCTCTATCAGTCACGATTTGGTGTTTGGATTACCATTTCAAACGAAAGAAAATGTAATTCATACGATTAATAAAACCAAAGAATTAGAGCCTGATAGAATTTCGTTTTATAGTTATGCACATGTTCCTTGGGTAAAAGGAGTAGGACAACGAGGTTTTAATGAAGATGATTTACCGAAGAATGAAGAAAAACGAGAACTGTACGAAATAGGAAAGGAGTTATTTGCAGAAATGGGGTATGTAGAAATAGGAATGGATCATTTCGCACTACCTACCGATAGTTTGTACAAAGCCACCCAAGAGAAAACATTACATCGTAACTTCATGGGGTATACCGCTAACAAAACGCAATTAATGGTTGGTTTAGGAATGTCGTCAATATCTGATTCTTGGTACGGATTTGCACAAAACGTAAAAACGGTAAAAGAGTACGAAAGAATTGTAAACGAAGGAGAAATACCTGTGTTTAGAGGGCACATATTATCCAAAGAAGATTTAATTATTAGAAAGCATATTTTAAATATTATGTGTCATTTTTCCACTTCGTGGGAAGAAGACTCGTTACAGATTGAAAGTGTAGAGAACCATATTGAGAGATTAGAAGAAATGATAGAGGATGGTTTGGTTTTTATTGAAGGAAGTAAGTTAACTGTTCCAGAAAAAGCTAGGCCCTATGTGCGTAATATATGTATGGCATTTGATAAAAAATTACACGAAAAACAACCAGAAACCAAATTGTTTTCAATGACAATTTAATAATCAAAAACTCGAAGATTTTTTCTTCGAGTTTTTTTATATAAAAAACTTGAAACATGACAAAAGTCATATTTTAAGAAAACCTTCACAAGTATCTTTGAACTATAATTATCAGGCAAGATATGAGCGTTATTTATTTACTACTATCACTAAGTATTTTAGTGGCTATTATTTTCTTTATAGCATTTATTGTTTCAGTAAAAAAAGGACAGTACGATGATTCGTACACACCCTCAGTTCGCATGTTGTTTGATGATGAACTGGTAAAAGAAGAAACAAAAACTAACAATTAACAATAGATATTAAATTCAAATAGATTATGGAAATGCAACAATTTTATTACGATAATAAAATCGTAAAAAAATTCATCTACGCAACCTTACTATGGGGGATAGTAGGTTTTTCAGTAGGATTGTTATTGGCTTTTATGTTCTTATTCCCAAATTTAACTGACGGAATCTCGTGGTTAAGTTTTGGACGATTAAGACCATTACATACGAACGCAGTAATTTTTGCATTCGTAGGAAATGCCATTTTTGCAGGAGTTTATTACTCACTACAACGATTACTGAAAGCACGTATGGCGAGTGATTTTTTAAGTAAGTTTAATTTTTGGGGATGGCAGTTAATAATTGTTGCAGCAGCCATAACGCTGCCTTTAGGATATACAAGTTCTAAAGAATATGCCGAATTAGAGTGGCCTATAGACATTGCCATAGCATTGGTTTGGGTAGCTTTTGGCGCTAACATGATTTGGACCATTTTCCAAAGAAGACAACGTCATTTATATGTAGCTATTTGGTTTTACTTAGGAACTTTTGTAACCGTAGCGGTATTACACATATTTAATAGTTTAGCACTACCAGTTGGTTTCTTAAAATCATACTCAGTATATGCAGGAGTTCAAGATGCATTGGTACAATGGTGGTATGGACACAACGCGGTGGCGTTCTTCTTAACTACTCCGTTCTTAGGATTAATGTACTATTTTGTTCCTAAAGCGGCAAATCGTCCAGTATACTCGTATAGATTATCGATTGTACACTTTTGGTCTTTAATCTTTATTTACATCTGGGCAGGACCTCACCATTTATTATATACATCGTTACCAGATTGGGCTCAAAACTTAGGAGTTGCATTCTCTGTAATGTTAATTGCACCATCTTGGGGAGGTATGATTAACGGGTTATTAACACTCCGTGGAGCTTGGGATAAAGTAAGAGTAGACCCAGTATTAAAATTCATGGTAGTTGCAATTACAGGTTATGGTATGGCAACGTTTGAAGGACCAATGTTATCATTAAAGAATGTAAATGCAATTGCACACTTTAGTGATTGGATTATTGCTCACGTACACGTAGGAGCCTTAGCATGGAACGGATTCTTAACTTTCGGTATGTTATACTGGTTAGTACCAAGAATGTTTAAAACAAAATTATACTCTACAGCATTAGCAAACTTCCATTTCTGGATAGGTACCTTAGGTATTATCATGTATGCATTACCAATGTATGTAGCAGGATTTGTACAAGCATCAATGTGGAAACAATTCAACCCTGATGGAACCTTAACATACGGTAACTTCTTAGAAACAGTAAATGAAATTATTCCAATGTATTGGATGCGTGCTATTGGAGGAAGTTTATTTATTCTAGGAGCATTCGTAATGTTATACAACATTGTTAAAACTGTAAGATCAGGTAGTGGAGTAACAGATGAATTAGCAGAAGCTGCCGCGTTAACAAAAGTATCTAAATACAGAACTTCTAAAGAAGGGTGGCACACTTGGTTAGAAAGAAGACCAGTAAAATTAACAATCTATGCTACAGTAGCAATTTTAATTGGAGGTGTTGTTCAAATTATACCAACTTTATTAGTGAAGTCAAATATTCCAACTATAACAAGCGTACAACCATATACACCTTTAGAATTGGAAGGTAGAGATATTTATATCCGTGAAGGGTGTGTAGGATGTCACTCACAAATGGTACGTCCATTCAGATCAGAAGTAGAACGTTATGGAGAGTTCGCAAAAGCAGGAGAGTTTGTATACGATCATCCATTCTTATGGGGATCTAAACGTACAGGTCCAGATTTATTAAGAATAGGAGGAAAGTATAATGATAGTTGGCATTTAAATCATATGTATGATCCACAAAGTACTTCACCAGGTTCTATCATGCCATCATACCAATGGTTAGTAAGAGACGAATTAGATAAGAGCAATACCGAAGGTAAAATGAAAGCAATGGTTAGTTTAGGTGTTCCGTATACTGAAGAAGATATAGCTAATGCGCAAGTAAGTATGGAAGAGCAAGGAGCCAAAATTCAAGAGAACTTATATGCTGATCCAGATTTTGCAACAAACTATGAAGCAGATAAGAAATATGCTCAAGAAAACGGACAAACTTTCATTGAAATGAAAGATAGAGAAATCGTAGCCTTAATCGCTTACTTACAAAGATTAGGAACCGATATTAAAGTAAAAGATATTGAAGATCAATTAAGCGCTAAAAACTAGAAGTTATGTTAAAGTTTGTAAAAAACCATATGGAAACTATTGCAGGTATTGAAATATACCCAATTATTTCGCTAACCATATTCTTTACATTTTTTGTAGTGTTGTTTTGGTGGGTATTTACGGCCAAAAGAGAATATATAAGTAATGTAAGTAAGTTACCTTTAGATAATTAGTAAAATTAAACAAGATGAAAAAATATTTTCAATCTATAGTATATATCATTTTTGTTGCAGTAACCTTTTTTGCTATTGCCACTGCAATTAAATCATACAAAAACCCATTTAGTTTGTATGAACATCCGTTAGTATGGATAGCAATTGTGGGGCTTGTAACAGTAGTTGTTTTAAAAGAAGCGTTAAATATTGTTGCTCAACAAAAAGCAAAGCAGCTTCAAATGGAAAAGGATGGTATTCAGCCAGAAGAAGTTGATAACTGGGCTTGGGCAAAGAAAATTATAGATAAATGGACGGAAGCTAAAGCCGTGGAAGAAGAGGATGAAATTATTCTTGATCATAACTATGATGGAATTAAAGAGTTAGATAATAACTTACCACCATGGTGGCTATATATGTTTTATGCAACAATCATTTTTGCAGCGGTATATTTAGTAAGATATCATGTGCTTGGAGCAGATAATCAAGAGATGGAATACGCTCAAGCTGTAGCTGAAGCTAAAAGAGAGTTAGCAGCATTTAAATCAAATTCTAAAGAAGCAGTTATCGATGCAGAGACAGTAACAGTTTTAACAGATGCTGGTGATTTAAGTAGAGGTAAAGCAGTATATAACCTAAACTGTGCTGCTTGTCACGTTGCAGATGGTGGTGGAGGTATTGGACCAAATTTAACTGATGAATATTGGATTTTAGGAGGTGGAGTCAAGAACATTTTTAATACGATTTCTAATGGTGGTAGAGACGGTAAAGGGATGGTTGCTTGGAATAAAACGTTAAAGCCAAAAGATATTCAAAAGGTAGCAAGTTATATTATTTCTTTACAAGGAACTACTCCAGCAAAACCAAAAGAACCTCAAGGAGAGTTATATAAAGAAGAAGGTCAAGCAGCAGCTGTTGCAGAACCAACAGGAGAACAACCAAAAGACAGTATTCAATAAAAATAATAGTTACAAATTAGTTTTTAATAGTTGATTATGGAAACACCCAAAAACGAACAATTCAGAGATAGTATTGGTACTATAAATGATGAAGGAAAAAGGGCTTGGGTGTTTCCAAAAAAACCAAGTGGTAAATTTTATAAATACCGAAGCTATGTAAGTTACTTTTTATTAACTTTTTTATTACTAGCACCTTTCATTAAAATTAACGGAAATCAGTTTTTACTATTTAATGTTTTAGAACGTAAGTTTAACATTTTCGGGTTTCCTTTTTGGCCACAAGATTTCCATTTAATGGTAATCTCCATGATAATAGGAGTGGTGTTTATCATTCTATTTACAGTTGTTTTTGGTCGAATTTTTTGTGGATGGATTTGTCCACAAACCATTTTTTTAGAAATGGTTTTCAGAAAAATAGAATATTTAATTGAAGGAGATAGAGGAAAGCAAATTCGTTTGGCTAAGCAATCTTGGAATGCTGAAAAGATTAGAAAAAGAATTTTAAAATGGGTTCTCTTTTTTATCATCTCTTTTATTATAGCAAATGTATTCTTAGCATATTTAATAGGGAGTGATAAGCTTATAAGTTATATAACAGGAAACCCATTAGATCATGTAAGTACTTTAATCTCATTGTTGATTTTTACAGGAGTGTTCTATTTTATTTTTGCATGGTTTAGAGAGCAAGTGTGTATTATTGCTTGTCCTTATGGTAGACTACAAGGAGTATTATTAGATAATAAAACGATTAATGTAGCCTATGATCATGTAAGAGGAGAAGGAAAGGCAGGAAGAGGAAAGTTTAATAAAAAAGAAGATAGAACAGCGACAGGAAAAGGAGATTGTATTGATTGTTTTCAATGCGTTAATGTATGTCCTACAGGAATTGATATTCGTAACGGAACACAGTTAGAGTGTGTAAACTGTACAGCTTGTATTGATGAATGTGACCACATAATGGAAAAAGTTGGGTTGCCAAAAGGGTTAATTCGTTATGCCAGTGAAGAAAACATTGTTAAAAAAACTCCTTTTAAGTTTACAGCAAGAATGAAGGGGTACTCTGCTGTATTATTCATTTTGACAGGAATTTTAGTAGGAATGTTATTTTTAAGAAATGATGTAGAAGCTACAGTTTTACGATTACCAGGTCAATTGTATCAACATAAAGAAAACGGAATTATTAGTAATATTTACACTTTTAAAGTAGTAAACAAAACAACCGAACAGATAGATAATGTGAGTTATAAGTTGTTATCTCACAATGGAACAATAGAAATGGTAACACATCAAAATTTTGAAGTGCCTAAACAAGGGTTAGCAGAAGGAACTTTGTTTATTGAGTTGCATCAATCTGAAATGAAAAAAGAAAAGGAAAAACTAGAAATTGGAGTATTTAGTGGTGATAAACTTATTGAAACGACTACAACCAACTTTTTAGGACCAAGAAGTTATAGATAATTACGAATAAGAATTAAGAAGTGATTTCATCGTAAATAAATGGATTACTTCATTTAAAAATAAATAAAAATGAAACTAAACTGGGGCACGAGTATAGTAATTGCAATTATAAGTTTTATGGGGTTTATCATGTATTTTGTAATAACAATGAGTACAGGTAAAAACTATAATCACGATTTGGTAACTGAAAAATATTATCAACAAGAATTAGAGTTTCAGAACAAAATAAATGCAACTAAAAATGCGAAAGCATTAAAAGACAATATTAAAATAGAAAAAGTAACTGAAGGAATTAAAGTCCATTTTCCAATGAACTTTAACCCAAAAGATATAAAAGGAAAAGTGTTCCTATACAGACCATCTGATAAACAATTGGATTTCGAAATACCTATTTCGATTTCCAAAACATATTTGCTCGTGCCTGAGAATCGTTTGTTGGGTGGTCGTTGGAACATAACAGTTTCTTGGAGCTACAAAAATAAAGATTATTTATTTCAGAAAGAGTTGGTGTATTAATGTTTCTTTCGGCAATCATATTTGGATTATTAGGAAGTTTCCACTGTATTGGTATGTGTGGGCCTATAGCCTTTATGTTACCTGTAGATAGAACGAATAAAGTAAAGCAGTTTTTTCAAATTACTAGTTATCATTTAGGACGCTTATTTACTTATAGTTTAATAGGTTTTTTATTCGGATTACTGGGAAAAGGGTTTTATTTCTTTGGGTTTCAGCAACAACTATCAATTATTGTTGGGGTATTAATGATTTTGGCTATTCTAGTGCCTAAAACCTTTCAGAAATATAATTTTTCAAATCCAATAAATAGGTTGGTAATGAAAGTAAAATCTTCTCTGGGAAAAGAGTTAAAGAAAAAAGGAAACGATACCTTTTTTACAATTGGCTTTTTAAACGGTTTTTTACCTTGTGGCTTAGTATATATGGCAGTTTTTGGAGCACTAACTACAACAAATATGTTGTCAGGAAGCCTATATATGTTTCTATTCGGGTTAGGAACTATACCGTTAATGACAGCAGTAGTTTATGTAGGTAATTTCGCAAATGGCTTGGTGCGAAAAAGAATTCAACAAGCAATACCTTATGTTGTAGTTTTTATAGGAGTATTGTTTATTCTTAGAGGATTAGGGTTAGGAATACCTTATGTTTCTCCTCTTCCTGTAACAGATATTCATAATTCAGTTGAAGGCTGTCATTAACCATAATTTAAAACAGCCTAAATATTTAGTATACAAGGTGTTTTTTTAATGTTTATTTGCTAGTTTTTCGTTTATGTCAATACTTTGAGTTATATAGTTTCCTTGATTATCTATTATTACATTTCCTTTTAATGCAAAAGCATCATAAAAATTAAGAATTGTTTTGTTTGGTAAAAAAGTTGCTTCTACAATAATTTTACCATAAGCATCATTTAAAAAAGAATTGTTTTGTTCATTAAAATACCATAGTTTATTTCCTGTTATAGTATCATATGCCGAAATGGTATAAGGAGTTTCTTTTTTTATGTTGACTTTGTGTCTAATAATAACAACATTATTTGTGTAAGAAATAATTTCAGCATTTAAAAACACAGCTTCTTGTAAAGTAGTAGCTAGTTGTTTCTTTTTTGCTAATAATTTATATCTATGTTCGTTTATGCGTCTTAAATAGTATGTGCTGTTAGTGTATTTGTATTGATCTGTGATTAAATTATCATCTGTATGCAAGTATAATACCTCACCATAGTTAGTTTTTATATAAATACTATTTTTTTGAGCAGAAGAGTAACTTAATTCGGCAATACCTCTTTTTTGATATTTTTCTGGCATCATACGATTTAAATCCTCTTTGTTTTTTATAATCATGGAGCTGTTAACCATGTCAAAAGCTTTTAAATAATCATTAGAAGCTTCAAATAACCACAGGGTATTTTTTGCATTAAAAGTGTGAATACTACTACCAGGAATAACTAATTTTTCAAATAAAACAGTATCTACTTTGGTGGTGTTAAATTTTCTTACAACTAAAAATGAAGAGTCATTGCTTACGGTTTTGTGTTCTTTAATATAGCTACCTTTTATTTTTTGTATACCTATTTCCCAAATTTCATTATTAGGATTATATATACGCTCTTTAAGTACATAAGCACCTCTTTCATTAATGTTTAAAAAAGATTCAATATTTATGAATTTGGGCATAAAGTAGAAGCTAACAACAAGTAGTGTTAAAATAAAATCTCTTTTAGCTAATTGCGTGTTTTGTGCTTTAAAATTTAAAAATGTAGCAATAGCAGAAAATACCCCAAAGTAAAAAATTAGAGCAATAAAAATCACTAAAAGTAAAGGTAGTGCTATATATAAACCATCATTATTTAATACAAAAAAATCAAAAGTCCATCCATTTTGCCCTGGTTTGTATGAATAATGTGTACTGGTATATGCTATAAGTCTATTAAAAAAAAGTCGGTTGGGTATGGTAATAAAAAACTTTAATAAAATTCCTAAAATAGAAACGACCATTAAAGAAATAAAGGCACGTACAATAACGCCTGCAAATTTGGAAGAGTTTTTATTCATAACAAATGTAAAATTTAAGAAAACAAATGTATAGAATATATAGTAGTTTATAAACTGACAAAAATCATAGCTTTACTGATAAAAATTAGGTAACTTTATAGGAGACATTAAACCTAAAAGTAATTAATCATGAAAAAAATTATAGTCCCAGTTGATTTTTCTGAATATTCTGAAAATGCTTTACAAACAGCAGCTTTTTTAGCAAAAAGATCAGATGCTGAGGTATTGGTAGTACATATGCTTGAGTTGTCTAACGCTGTCTTAAGTCGCTCAGAAAGCTATTTACAACAAGAAATGTTGTTTTACCTACAAATGTCTGAAAAAAAGTTAGCAGAATTTTTAAAGAAAGATTATTTATCAGGAATAAAAGTAACACCAGTTATAAAACATTTTAAAATATTTAGTGAGATAGATCTTTTAGCAAGAAACGAAGGAGCAGATTTGATAGTTATGGGGTCTAAAGGAGCTAGTGGTTTAAAAGAAATGTTTATAGGTTCTAATACAGAAAAGGTTATCCGTTATGCACATGTACCTGTATTAGTTATTAAAGAAGAGCCAGTAGTAAAACAAATAGAAAAGGTATTATTTGCTTGCGATTTTTCTGATGATGACGTGAAGCCATACAAGGAAGCAAAAGAGTTTATTAAGAAATTTAATGCAGATATGGAACTAGTGTATGTGAGTACTCCAACTTCTAAATTTAAAAGTACAAAAGAGTTAGAAGAAAGAATGAAGCGTTTTTTCAATCAAACTAATGAAAGTTATGATGAAGGGGTTCATAAAGTAAAAATAATTTCTGATTACACAGTAGAAAAAGGAGTGTTTTACCATGCAAATAAAATAAATTCAGATGCTTTAGTGGTAGCGACTCATGGAAGAAAAGGAATAGCACACTTTTTTGAAGGTAGCATTTCAGAAGATATTGCTAACCATAGTAAATTACCAGTGTTGTCTTTTAAAATTTAATACAACACAGAAAATAAAAAAGCTCATTCAATTTGAATGAGCTTTTTTATTAGTTTTTAATAGTTTCTTTAATTTTTACTTCTTTCTTTAATTCAGGAAGCCTTTTTTTAAGAAATAATATTTGACCTAAATGACTCGATTGGTGTTCCATAACATGGAACCAGGCATATTGATTAGAAATACTATTCCCTGCGTTAGTACTTTTAAACCATTTATCATTTCTTTTTCTTAACTCTTCTATAGTTTTATTTCTAACGTTATTGTAAATGTCTAAATAATAACTAATAGGTTTACCTTTTAATAAATCTCTTCCTTTATTATCTAGATCCATTCCAGCATCCCATTCTTCTTTATTTTTTTTATCGATTAAAGATTTTCCAAAAGTATATTTTTGATAATAAGCTTCAGCTGCAGCTAAGTGCATGATTAAAGAACCAATTCTATTGGCTTTAGGGTCGTGTAAGTGATCTACGTGTTCTTGGGGTAAACTTTTTACAGTTCTTTCAACTCTTCTTTTTAAATCTTCTAACATAGAAATCATACTTTCTATCTCAGGGTTTTTCGCATCTTCTTTTCCTATGTAACCCCATTTTTGATCTGGGACTTTAATACCTCTACCTTTTATTAGTAGAGATTTTTTACCAGAAAAGCTGTCATTACTAGATTCCAAAGAATATTCTTTAACTCTTACTGAGTTTTTTTTATTTATTGATTCATTCCAACCAACTATTTTATTATTAGTTATAGTTTTTTCAAAGTTATTGTTAATAAATTTAACCTCTTGGAAGTTTCCTTTTTCATCTTCTATAAGAAGTTTAATATCATCAAAATAAAAATCTCCATTATAAGAGCATAATCCGCCAAAATTTAAAGATTTCGAGTTTTCGTTTATAAAACCTTCAATGGTATATTTCTGCCATTGATTATTTACCACTCTTCTATTATTCATATTATCAAAAAAACCAACTTCACCATCCTTGGTGTCAACCCTAGCCCATAAACCACCCCAAGCCATTCTATCAAGAGTTTTAACCTTCATACTACCAATTACTTTAAACTTCTTTTTGTTTTTAGAATTAATATTTAAGGTTTGAGTAAATGAAGTCCAGTCTCTCGAAATAGTTTTTTGTTGACTAAAAGAAAATAGTGCTAATAACAGTAAATAGAAAGTAATAATCTTTTTTTTATTTTTCATAAATTTTAATTTTTTTCAAATGTAATAAAATAAAAAAACCGTTGAAAAGAACAACGGTTTTTTATATTTTAAGAGAAAAGTAAATTTTACTTTTCTTCTTTAGCTTTTATATCATCTACAAATTTTTGTAAACGCTTACCATATTCAGAGCTTTTAACTTTATCTGTTAAACTGTTATTAATAGTATCTAAAAGTTGAATGTTAGCGTCGTATAATTCAGATAATGCAATATATGGTGCAGCTTCACTATCAGCGTTTGCAATGGCAAAGTTTGTAGAGAATAAGTAACGACGACGGATCATTTTTTTGTAATCAGCTTCTACCTGCTCTAATTGTACTTCATCCTGAGCTTGACGAGCTTCAACTTCTTTTTTAACAAAGTCTAAACGTTGATCTATAAATCGTTGGTTTATTTTACGGTACTCATCCATTACCTCCTGGTTTTTAGAACCTTTAATTTCAGGCTTAAAACCAAATTCTTCAATTTTATCGTTTATAGTAATTTCACCTTCTTCACCAAAAAACATGATGTGTTTATCTGTGGTATTACCATCAAAAGTTAGGTAATATATTACAGGAGATTCAATATTATCTGTTAGTATAAATTTATCATCACCTAACAACGCCATAGAATCAACAGATACCAATAATGTATCCTTCATCTTTTGAAGATATAAAGTACCTTTTTTTAATCCTTTAATCTGACCTTTAACAATCATGTTACCCTCTTTTTTAGAGGAACAAGCAAAAGCAACAAGTGCAATTGCGAAAAGAGCAATAATTTTCTTCATTGAATTCAAAATTTGTCTGTTGCAAATATGCAGATTTCTCCTAAACTTTTGAGGCTATTTCCATTAAAATTGTACATAGGATTGCACCTACAGTACCGATAGCGTATCCAAAAACAGCTAATAAAACACCTACGGTTGCTAAAGAAGGGTGAAAAGCTTGCGCTACAATTGGAGCAGAAGCAGCTCCTCCTACATTTGCTTGACTTCCTACAGCTAGGAAGAAATATGGAGCACGAATTAATTTAGCTACTAATATTAATAATCCAGCATGAATTGCCATCCATACTAAACCAATAAAAATTAAATTGAAGTTATCAAAAATTAGCGTTAAGTCCATTTTCATACCAATAGTTGCTACCAGTACATAAATGAAAATACTTCCTATCTTACTAGCACCGGCACCTTCGTAGTTTTTAGCTTTAGTAAAAGATAAAACAACAGCAGCAATTGTTGATATACTAATTAACCAGAAGAAGTTAGAACCCAAGAAAGAGAAAATGTTTCTCATAGTTTGAGACTCCATACTTGCTGTAAACGAAGCAAAAACATCACTTAAATACGCTCCTGCAAAATGACCAAAACCAACAGTTCCAAAAGCAATAGCAAGCATAATTATAAAATCGGTTAAAGTTGGATTTCTTTTAACACTTTGAGTAAAGTTAGAAACTCTTTGTTTTAAATCTTCAATAGCTGAGGTATCAGCTTTTAACCATTTATCTATTTTATCTTTTTTACCAATTCCAATTAAAATGATTGCCATCCAAATATTAGCCACTACAATATCAACAAATACCATTCCTCCATATTTAGCAGGATTGTATTGGTAAATTTCTAGCATGGCAGTTTGGTTAGCTCCACCACCAATCCAGCTACCAGCTAAGGTAGAAAGTCCTCTCCAAACAGCATCAAAACCTGCACCGCCAACTGTTTCTGGCGAAACAGAAGAAATTAATAAAATAGCTATAGGCCCTCCAATTACAATTCCTATAGTACCTGTAAAAAACATGATTAATGCTTTTGAACCTAAGTTAAAAATAGCTTTTAAATCGATACTTAAAGTCATTAAAACTAAGGCAGCAGGCAATAAAAATCTACTAGAAACATAGTATAGTTGTGATTTGTTTTTTACGACTTCGCCAGCAGCACTAGTAGTTTCCCATTCTGGGGAGATAATACCAAGTGTTGTGAATATTGCAGGGATAAAATAAGCCATAAATAATCCTGGGACTATTTTGTAAAACTTAGGCCAAAACCCTGTAGTTTTAGATTCTGTATAAAATACAAAACCTAACGAAATCATTAAAATACCAAATACGATTGCATCGTTTGTAAAAAGAGGTGCTTCCATTTAAAAATAATTTGTCGCTAAAGTATGAAATATTAGTTAGTTCTATTTTCTATGGTCTGTGCTGATTGCAACTCCTAATTGAATTCTATTAAAGTTACCAACCTCATTTAGATTTATTAGTTGATACCCTGCTTGAAGCTTAACTATATCAGATACTTTGTATTTAAAACCAACTCCAAACCAGTTTTGATTATAGGCTTCACCCTTAAAGTCTAAAAAAGTTTCATTATACAAATATGTAGACCATTTTTCATTGATAGGATACCCTAAGGCCAATTGGTATCGAAAAAAATTACCAGTTATTGATTCAAAAAAACGTTGTTCTCCTCTAAAACGATGTGCTAAATTTAAGCTAGCTATTTTATGCTTTACATTTAGGTCTTCATAAATTCGATGTTCGTTAAAATCTCCTGCATCAATATCAAAAGTTCTATCAGTATTTAAGAAAGCGTATCCTACAGTAGCGCTTAAAGTTTTGTTGAATTTATAATTACCACCTAAACGTCCGATGAATTGCTGTATATCGTCTCCAATTTCAAAAAAACGGAAATGCGCCATGCTTTTTAAACTAAACTTATCAGAAATTTGATGAGATCCGTTGTACATATACCATACACCTAATTCTTTTGTTGGGTCTGGGGCTGCTGATTGTTGAGCGAAATTGTTTAATGAAAATAAAGTGATAATTAATAAAGTTAACTTTTTCATAATTGTTAAAGTGGTTGTTTGTTATATTAAAAATCCCCTACATATCCGGTATATGTAGGAGATTTAATTGTTATGTAAGCAAAAATAAAAACCAGAGTTTTCTTACGAAAAATTAGGATGTTAAAATTGCGCCAACTTGTTTATAATTCATCATTTTTAATAGGCTCTTCTTTTTTTAGATAAGTATCTAAAAATTGTAAAATTCTACTATTAGCTTCTATTTGATTTTCCTTTTTAACAAAACCATGTCCTTCATCATCAAAAAGAACATATTCTACTGGAACTCCATTTTTTTTAACTCCAGCTACAATTTCGTCTGACTCTACTTGTAAAACTCTTGGGTCTTTAGCTCCTTGTAACACCATTAAAGGTTTTGTTACTTTATCTGTATGAAATAAAGGAGAAATTCTTTTCAATCTTACCGAGTCTGCAGAGTGTGGATCGCCTAACTCTTTGTATAAAGCTTCTCTAAAAGACTCCCACCAAGAAGGGATACTTTTTAATGTACGCATCCAGTTCGTAACTCCGTAAATGTTTACTCCAACAGCAAATTCTTCAGGTGTATATGTTAAAGCAGCCATTGTCATATAACCACCGTAAGAACCTCCTATGATTCCTATTTTTTCAGCGTCTATTTCTGGTTGTTTTGCTAACCAATTTTTACCCTCTACACAATCTTGTAAATCTTTTTCTCCGTGATTTAAATCATCCATAGTAAAAAAGGTTTTACCATATCCGCTACTACCACGATTGTTAACAGCCAAAACAGCGTATCCGTGGTTTACTAAATATTGAATTCTAGAACTGAAATTTTGACGTGATTGCCCTCCAGGACCTCCATGAACCCAAACTAAAGCAGGAACTTTAGTATCTTTTGAAGCTTGATGTGGTAAGTAGTAGATTGCAGGAATAGTTACTCCATCAAAAGAAGGGTAACGGATTACTTTAGCTTTTACTAAATCTTCGGGGTTAATTTCTTTATTTAATACGTCAGTTAGTTGTGTTTGCTTTTTTGTTTTTAAGTCATACACATATAAGTTAGAAGGAGTGTTAGAGCCACCAGCATAAAAACGCATTATGTTTTCATCTCTAGAAAAACCAACACTAGTAATGCTTTTTCCATTAACATTAGGTAGTTCTATGTTTTTACCAGCTTTAATATCATAAACTTCAATTACATTCTTAGCATCTTCATTAATATATGTTACTCTGTAGCTACCATTATTGGTAAAGTAACTTCCAGAAATATCCCAGTCTTTAGCTAATACTTTTTCTGTTTCATTGGTACTAATAGTATATTTCATTAAGGTAGCAAATTCACCTTCCGCATCTGTTGTGTAGTAAAACTCAGTATCATCGATAGAAAAATCAGCTGCTGAATTACCACTTAATCTTAGGTTAATTTTTGTAATTACTTTGGTGGTTCTATCAAACAAAAATAAATCACTATCGTTAGTATTAACCGTTTTACTTAATGCTAATATATTTTTGTTGTTTGATATAGCCGAAACGTTATAACCTTCTTTGTTCTCATAAATCATTTTAGGAGTAAAAGTTTCAAGATCCATTTCGTAGAGATCCATAAAGCGATTGTCTCTTTTGTTTGAAGTAAAAAAGAAACTTTTTTCATCTTTAGCCCATCCAAAAAAGCTAGCTCTAGCTCCTTTAGTTGGTGTTAAATCTTTAATGTAACCATTAAGTTCTCTTAAAAAGATGTGGTAAATTTCATCACCATTATTATCCATTCTAAACAGCATTCTTTCATCTTTTGGAAAATAAGAGGTTGCAAAAACTGAAGAGCTATCTGATTTTGTAATAGGCTTTAACTCACCACCAGAAGTTGAAACAGTGTACATGTTATAAATTCCTGAACGATTACTAGTTACTAGTAATTTAGAGTTATCAGGAGAAAAACTTCCTCCAAAAACATTTTCGTTATCCATCATTTGCTCAATAGAGTATTTTTTGAGTGTTACAATGGCTTTGTCAGAATCTTTTTTATCCATTTTACAGGCAACTACCGAAAGGGCAATAGCAAGTAGTAAGAAATGTTTTTTCATAAGTGTATGTTTGGGTTATTAATTTTTGTTTTTAGTAAGCTTTTTTATTCTAAACTAAATTGCTTGGTTTCTTTAAAAGGAGACAAGTCTATTTTTTCAACTTCAATCTTATATTCTTTCCAATTTTTATTAAAGAAAGCATTGGTTTTTTCTAGTGCTGGTTTTAGTGCTTCTTTAAATTGAATAATTAATTGTTTTTCTGTAGAAGTTTGTTCTCCAAATCTACTATTAACGTATCTGCTAGCTATTCCTAAACGTTGCGTAACATTCATTTCTGGGTTTCGTGTAATACCCTGTCTTTTGTCTACCTTACCTAAATAAACAGCTAAAAGTGTATCTATTTTCTTAACAATATCTTTAGAGTTTTTAATTGATTCTTTGTAAAGTTTTTTGTCTTTTTTAGATAGTTTTTGATTGAAATTGTTTGCAATATTTTTACTTTCAACTAACTGTTTTACGGCATCAGCTATAATTTTTTGTTGAGCCTCTAAGTCTTTAGCTGTTGCATATTTTTGATCGATTGCGTTTTGAGAAATACGAAGTCTAGGATCAAATTTTACAGTAATATTTTTTTCTGATGTTTGGTTACCAAACGTAGCTTTTATTCTGTAAGTACCAGGTTTTACTTGTACACCCCTAGGTTCTCTTTTTTGTTTTCTGATTGTTCTTGAAGGTCGAGTAACACCTTTTTCACTCATAAACCAAACACCTTTGTGAATTCCGTTTTCTTTAGGAGTTTTTCTTTTAATAGTTCGAATAAGTCTGTTACCATCAAAAACTTCAAACTTGATAGAATCCCATTTTACTTTATTCTCATCCTCTTTTTTTAGTGGTTTCTTATCTTTTTCATCAGGTTTTTTTGTTGATTTTGGTTTATTCACATAAAACTTAACCAAAGCACCACGACCTCTGTTAGTTCCATTAAACATAGCATCAGCACCAAATCGGCTACCAGTGGGTTGTTGATAGGCTGCTTGATAGGCTGTTGGTGGAGTAAATAACTCAATGTTTTTGGTAAGAATATTGTTGTCTTTAGCTACTGCTCTTAGCGGACGAATATCATCCAACACCCAAGCTGCTCTACCAAAAGTACCAATAACTAAATCGTGTTCTCTTGGATGAATTATCAAATCTTTTACAGGAACAGTGGGGAAGCCTTCCGTCCATTTCGTCCATTTTTTTCCAGCATTGATAGAAATATACAAGCCATCATCAGTTCCTAAGAACAATAAATTTGGCTCAATTGGGTCTTCAATAATACATTGTGTAAAGCTTTTTACATCATTTTCATCAACAATACGTTCCCAAGTTGTTCCATAATCTTTAGTTCTGTAAGCATAAGGTTTATAGTTAAAACGACGATAATCGTTAGCAACTAGTAAAGCTTCTCCTTTATTTTTGTTAGATGCTTTTATTTGCGTAATCCAACTGTTTTCTGGTAATCCTTTTAGGTTTTTGGCAACATTTGTCCAAGTTGTACCTCCATTTTTAGTAATATGTACTTGTCCATCATCAGTAGCAGCCCACAACATATCTTTTTCAATAGGAGATGGTTCAATTACTAAAACAGTACAGTGGTTTTCTGCACCAGTAGCATCCATGGTTAACCCACCACTTTCAGATTGTTTGAGTTTACTTTTATCATTTGTAGTTAAGTCTGGAGAAATTACCTTCCATGTTAACCCTTTATCGGTTGATTTGTGTACAAACTGACTTCCAAAATATAGTGTGGAGTTATCAAAAGGATCAATATTGATAGCAGCATTCCAATTGAAGCGTAGTTTTACATCGGCATCAGGATGTGTTGGACGAACGGTATAATTATTACCTGTTTTGTAATCGTAACGTGATACATATCCTTGTTGACTCATAGACCAGCCATAACGCGAATCGTCTTTATCAGGAATAACATCAAAACCATCTCCAAAGCTAATCTCTTGCCAATAAGAATTTCGTATTCCTTGTGCTTTCCATACATAAGCTGGTCCTCTCCAAGAACCATTATCTTGCATACCGCCATACACATTATATGGAAACTCATTATCTACATTAATATGATAAAATTGAGCTACAGGTAAATTACCAATAAAACGCCAAGTTTTACCACCGTCTTTGGTAACATTCATTCCTCCATCATTTCCATCAATCATAAATTTTCCATTTTTTGAGTGAATCCACCAAGCATGATGGTCTGGGTGAATACCATTATCAACTCCATATGCAGGCATGAGTTGTTTAAAGTTCTTTCCACCATCAATAGAAACATTTACGTACGTAAAAACAGTATATAACTTATGTTCGTTTTGAGGATCTACATAAATTTCTGAATAGTAAAAAGGTCTATTTCCAATACCTTTTTTATCATTAACCTTTTTCCAAGAAAAACCACCATCTTCACTTTTATATAAAGCATTTTTCTTTGCTTCAACAAGAGCATACACAGTATTTGGGTTCGAAGGAGCGATTGCTACGCCAATTCTACCTAGTTCACCTTTAGGGAAGCCTTCTTTTTCGGTATTTTTTTTCCAGTTATCGCCACCGTCATGGGTAATGTATAAACCACTTCCTTCACCTCCAGATTTAAAAAACCAAGGATCTCGTTTGTGTTCCCACATAGTTGCTATTAGTTTATTAGGATTGGATGGATCCATAATTAAATCAGCAGCCCCAGTTTTGTTATTATTGAATAAAATTTGTTTCCAGGTTTTACCACCGTCGGTAGTTTTATATACACCACGTTCTTTATGTTCTCCCCAAGGAGATCCGATAGCGCCTACGTAAACAACATCTGGATTGTTTGGGTGTATAACTACACGATGTATGTGACGTGTTTTTTCTAATCCCATTGATTTCCATGATCTACCACCATCAAGAGACTTGAAAATTCCGTAACCACCATTTAAACTATTACGAGGGTTTCCTTCACCAGTTCCTGCCCAAATTACACTAGGATTGGATTGTTGTATGGCTAAAGCACCAATAGAAGCAGTTACTTCTTTATCAAAAATGGGTTCCCATTTAATACCTCCTGAAGTAGATTTCCAAATACCTCCAGAAGCTGTACCAACAAACATAATATCAGGGTTAGATTCTACAACATCAATGGCTGTTACACGTCCGCTCATTCCGCCAGGACCAATATTTCTTGGCTTCATTTTTTTGACTAAGTCCATTGAGAATTCTTGAGAAAAAACAGTGCAAGAGAAGGTTATAAACAGTAGATAAAAAAGGTTTTTCATAATGGTTAGTTGCTTGTAATTTAAGTTTGTACAATGTACAAAATAGAAAACGCCCAATAAAATTGGACGTTTTTTTTAACAAGTTCTTAAGATTTGTTGTTATTCTTCTTTCTTTTTTGGTTCTCTTTTGGCTTCTTTAAGTGCTTGCATAAGCATCCATTCAATCTGCCCATTGGTAGATCGAAATTCATCAGAAGCCCATTTTTCAATGGCTTTTAACATTTCTTCATTAATGCGGAGTGCAAAAGCTTTCTTCTTTGCCATGTTGTGTTTTTAATAGTGTTTTTTTGAAACGCAAAAAATGGTTGCAAAAATACAATTTCAAATTTCTTTTTAATTTATAGTAAAGAGATTATAAAGGTTAAAATATATACTATGGTAATAGTTATTACTTTTATCATCGTTAGTTGATTTTGTATTGATAGTTTTCTAATACATGTTTAGCTTCTCGTTTTTTTTTAGTTCCTATCAATAGTTTTTTGTTGTTTTTCAATTCTATTTGAATGCCAATGTTTCCAGAAATATTAATAGCTGTTCCTTTTCCTTTGTTCCAAAAAAAACCACCTTTTAATCCCCAGCCGCCATATTCACTAATTGGCTCGTATTTTCTAACATGTATTTTATTAATTTCTGTCCAAGTAATTTTTCTCATTGAAAGATGAAATGGGAAAAACTGGTAATGAATTCCAATTTCATCTATTCTAGTTGTTAATTTAAAGAAGAATATAAACGTAATAGATAAGGTGATACCAAGTAACGTTAATATAAACTCGGTTGAGCTCATAGTTGAACTTTCTTTCATGTACTCTTTTATAATAAGAGTTATAGGAAGAATTATACTTATTGTTATAAGAATAATTAACCATGATTGTGTAAACTGTTGTTCTTCTTTAAAAATTTTCATTCTATCGGTTTTTATCTCTTTCTAAAATAACTTCAATATTACCATCACTTACTTGATAAGTACTGGTAACTCGCCAACCTTGTTTAGCATAATTATTAATTTCATCTTCAAATTTTTGTCTTCCGTTAGACCAACTAAATTTTCGATGTATAATCTTGTATTCTTTCATTTTATTTGCCTTTATTAGTATTCATAGTCAACCCAATAGCTGCTCCAATCGCTATTCCTGTTGAAATTCCAATAGCAATATTGTTTAAAGCAACTCCTAATGCTGTACCTATAGCTATACCTACAGTAGTTCCTAAAATAATTTTATTTTCTTTATTCTTTTTTTTCATACTCTAATGATTTAAGGTTCCTGCATTTACTACTGGAGAAGCTTCTTTATCTCCACATAAAATAACCAATAAATTGCTAACCATCGCAGCTTTACGTTCTTCATCTAAATCAACAATTTCTTTTTTGCTTAGTTCTTCTAAAGCCATGTCAACCATATCAACAGCACCTTGCACAATTTTATGTCGAGCTGCAACGATGGCTGTAGCTTGTTGGCGTTTTAACATTGCACTTGCTATTTCTTGTGCATAGGCTAAATAACCAATTCGTGCTTCTAAAACCTCAATACCTGCAATAGCTAATCGTTCTTCTAACTCTTTTTCTAAAGCTTCACTTACTTCGTTTACACTAGAGCGTAATGTAATATCTTCTTCGTGTCCCTCATCAGCAAAATTGTCATACGGATACATACTAGCTAGTTTTCGTACAGCAGCATCTGTTTGTACACGAACAAAATTCTCATAATTATCAACATCAAAAGCAGCCTTATAGGTTTCGGTAACTCTCCAAACTAAAATGGTACTTATCATTACTGGGTTTCCTAGTTTATCGTTAACCTTTAAACGCTCACTATCAAAATTACTAGCCCTTAATGAAACAGTTTTCTTTTTGTATAATGGATTAGCCCAGTATAAACCATTTTGTTTTACAGTACCTACATATTTACCGAAGAATAATAGAACTTTTGAAGAATTAGGGTTCACTAAAATGAAACCTAATGCCAAAATAAATGCTAATACTGAAATTAATATAAATATTGGGTTTTCGTTTTTTACTGTTAAAGCGATTCCGCCAATAAAAAGAATAAGTACGATAAAAAACATTACATACCCATTTGCTGGTTTGATGATTTTTTCTGCTTTCATGTTTGTTTTATTTAAAGTGATATTAAAATGATATCATAAAGATATAAATTAAATTTTGTTAAATCCAAATTTTTGATGATTATATTTTATAATTTAGCTTCCGATTATAATTTAAACCATTCATGAAGACAAAATTTTTAATAGTACTAGCTGCATTGTTAGTGAGTATTTCGTCAATAGCTAACAACGAAGATGTTTGGGGACCAACAGGTCATAGAGCTACTGGAAAAATTGCAGAAAAACATTTGACTAAAAAAGCTAGAAAGAAAATTGAAAAATTACTACAAGGTGAGAGCTTAGCGTTTGTATCTACTTATGCAGATGAAATAAAGTCTGATAGAAAGAAATATGGTAAGTTTTATACTTGGCACTATGTAAATATGCCATTAGATGCTCGTTACGAAGAAACAGATAAAAATCCGAAAGGAGATATGATTACTGGCATTGAGCAATGTGTAAAAGTGTTAAAGGATGAAAATAGTTCAGCAGAAGATAAGCGTTTTTACTTAAAGATGTTAGTACACTTAGTAGGTGATTTACATCAACCAATGCATGTAGGACAGAAAGAAGATTTAGGAGGTAATAAAATTCAGGTTCAGTGGCATGGAAAAGGCTCTAACTTACATAGAGTATGGGATGAGGATTTAATTAATAAGTGGGATATGAGTTATGTTGAATTAGCTGATAATGCAAGAGACTTGTCTAAAGAACAAGTTAAACTAATTCAAAAAGGAACTGTGGTTGATTGGTTACATGATACACACAAGATTACTAAAGAAGTATATAAGTCAGCTGAGGTAGGGGAAAATTTACGCTATCGTTACTCGTATGTATATTTTCCTGTAGTTAGAGAACAGTTACAAAAAGGAGGTTTACGTTTGGCTAAATTACTGAATGAAATTTTTAGTTAGTACAACAAATAAATGATAATAAGAAAAAGCTCGGAAATACATTTTCCGAGCTTTTTTCTTGTTAATATTTAGTTAATTCTATTTTTTTAATACGATAATCAGTTAATTTTGAGAGAAATCGTTTTAAAAATGTTTAGAAGTAAATTCTTACTCATAATTATAGTAATTACTCTTTTTAGTGGAACAATAGCTAAAGCTCAGGTTAAGAATACAACCAAAAACAGTAAAATAACTACGTTAAATTACGAAGAGTTAAAACCTTTTTTACATAAAAATAATGATAAAACTTATGTAGTTAACTTTTGGGCTACATGGTGTATGCCTTGTGTAAAAGAATTACCAGCTTTTGAAAAGCTTTATAAGGAATATAAAAATAAAAATGTTGAAGTTGTTTTGGTAAGTTTAGATTTTTCTAAGCAAATAGAAACGAATCTGATTCCATTTATACAGAAGAAAAGGCTACAATCTAAAATACTTCATTTTGAAGATTCAAATGAGCAATTTTGGATTAGAGATATTGCTGATAGTTGGTCTGGAGCCATACCAGCAACCTTAATTTACAATAAGCAAAAGAGAAAATTTTATGAACGAACTTTTAGCTATGAAGAGTTACAAAACGAATTACAAACTTTTTTAAACTAAATAATTATGAAGACATTTAAAATAATATTAATGTTATTGGTAGTTGCAACAATTTCAGCATTTACTGGTGATAATTCTAGAGGCTATAAAGTAGGAGATGAAGCTTCAGATTTTACATTAAAAAATATTGATGATACCATGGTTTCTTTGTCAGATTATAAAGAAGCAAAAGGGTTCATCGTAGTGTTTACATGCAATATGTGTCCATATTCTGTAGCTAATGAAGATAGATTAATAGCTTTAGATAAAAAATATAAAAAGAAAGGGTTCCCAGTCATAGCCATTAACCCGAATGACCCAGAAGTATCGAAAGGAGATAGTTTTGAAGCAATGAAAGTACGTGCAAAAGAAAAAGGATTTACATTCCCTTATTTGTTTGATGAAGGACAAAAAGTATATCCAAAATATGGAGCAACTAAAACTCCTCATGTGTATGTTTTAAATAAAAAGAATGACAAGTTAATTGTTGAGTACATTGGAGCTGTAGATGATAGTTCACGTAATGAACAAAATGTAAAAGAATGTTTTGTTGAGAATGTTGTTGAGGCTTTGTTAAAAGGAGAAAAACCAACGAAAACCGATACTAGAGCAATAGGTTGTTCTATTAAAGATAAAAGAAACTGGTAATTGAATATAAAGATTAAAAAGCATGATAAATCCCGCGGTTTATGCGGGATTTTATTTATTAATACTATTTATTGCCTAATTTTATAATCAATAGCAAAATGAAACCAAGAAAATAATGAAGAAATTACTACTATCACTATTATTTATCAGTGCAACATTAACGGCTCAAACTATCGATTTGAGTTATTATTTACCAAAAGACGTTTCTTATAACCAAAATATTCCGACTCCAAAATCTGTTTTAGGACATGAAGTAGGAGAGTGGCATGTAACACATGATAAGTTGGTAGAATATATGAAGGCACTAGCTAAAGCTTCTGATAGAGTGGTGCTTGAAAATAGAGGAACAACTTATGAAGGAAGACCTTTAGTGTTGCTAACAATTACTTCCTCTAAAAACCATCAAAATTTAGAAGCAATACGAGAAAATCATATAAAAGCAACGAACAATGCTTCTGTTGATGTTTCTAATAGCCCAATTGTGGTGTATCAAGGTTTTTCTATTCATGGAAACGAAGCAAGTGGTTCAAATGCAGCGTTGGCAGCAGCCTATTATTTAGCAGCAGCAGAAGGACAGAAAATAGAGGAGCTACTAAATAATTCAGTTATTCTTTTTGATCCAGCAATGAATCCTGATGGCTTACAACGTTTTGCTTATTGGACTAATACGAATAAGGCAAATAATATTAATCCAGATCCGAATGATAGAGAATATCACGAAGTTTGGCCAGGGGGAAGAACTAATCACTATTGGTTTGATATGAATCGCGATTGGTTGCCAGTTCAACTACCTGAGAGTAGAGCGAGAATTAAAACTTTTCATAAATGGTTGCCTAATATTTTGACCGATCATCATGAAATGGGAACGAATTCAACCTTCTTTTTTCAACCAGGAATTCCTAGTAGAACCAATCCGTTAACTCCAAAAATGAATCAGGAGTTAACTAAAGAAATTGCTACGTATCATGCAAAAGCATTCGATAAAATAGGCTCAACGTATTATTCAGAGGAGAGTTTTGATGATTTTTACTACGGAAAAGGATCAACTTTCCCAGATATTAATGGAGGAATCGGAATTTTGTTTGAACAAGGAAGTTCTCGCGGGCATGCACAAGAAAGTGAAAATGGAATATTAACCTTTCCGTTTACAATTCGAAATCAGTTTACAGCAGCATTGTCAACACTAGAAGCTGCTAAAAATATGCGAACTAAAATCTTACAGTATCAACAAGGTTTTTATAAAAATTCAAGAAGCTCAGAAACGAAAAAAGCAATAGTGTTTGGTGATGAAAAAGATGCTGCAAAGACAAATTATTTAGCTGAGGTTTTACAACGTCATCAAATAAAACTCCATGAATTAAAAGAAGATTTTACATCGAATGGAAAACGCTTCAAAAAAGGGTATAGCTATGTCGTGCCAATGAATCAAAAAAATCACCGATTGGTAAAAGCAATGTTTGATGTACGAACTACATTTAAAGATAGCTTGTTTTATGATGTGTCAGCTTGGACGTTTAATCATGCGTTTGGAGTTGATTTTGCTGATAATGTGTCGTTATCAAAAGCAGGCACTGAGGTTACTAAATTACTTCCAAAACAAGGAACTATTCAACAAAAAAGTAGTGTGGGGTATTTATTTCCTTGGAATGAATATAACACTCCTAAAGCGTTAAATGCGATTTTAGAAAAAGGGTTGCGAGCGAAAGTAGCCATGAAGAATTTTGTGAATGACGGTAATTCGTACGACTACGGAACTATTTTTATACCAGCTCAAAATCAAGAATTAAACGAAAGTGAATTATTTAATTTTTTAGGTAAAGTAGCCAATGAGAATCATATTGAAATCAAAGGAGTATCTACAGGGTTGAATGAAGGAATTGATTTAGGAAGTAGAAATTTTGAGGCTGTAAAAAGGCAAAAAGTGGCGATGTTGGTAGGTAATGGAGTTACAAGTTACGATGCAGGAGAAATTTGGCATTTGTTAGACCAACGTTACGATATGAAAATAACAAAGTTAGATACACAGTACGCTACAAGAGTAAACCTTGATAAATATACGACGATTATTGTTCCAAATAGTCGCTCTATTGATAAGAACTTAGTAGAGAAACTAAAAGTATGGGTTCGTAATGGAGGAGTGCTAATCGGATATAGAAACACAGTAAACTGGTTATCAAACAAAGGATTTATTGATGTGAAGTTTAATAAAACTAAGATAGATTCTGTTAATAATGTATCGTTTGAAAATCGTTCATTACAATCAGGAGCACAGGTAATTGGAGGAGCAATTTTTGAAGCAAAGATTGATCGTTCACATCCAATCAATTTTGGGTATAAGAATGAAAAAATAGCATTATTTAGAAATACAAAACAGTTTATTCAACCTGATGCAAAGAGTTATAACAATCCAATTCAGTATACCAACAATCCTTTATTTAGTGGTTATATTTCAAAAGAGAACTTAAAAGAGTTGAAAAACACCGTTCCGTTTAAAGTAGGACGCTTAGGTAGTGGAAGAGTAATCGTTTTTACAGATAATACCAATTTTAGAGGTTTCTGGTTCGGAACTAACAAATTATTGATGAACGCTATTTTCTTTGGAAAGTTGATGTAGTGGTTTGTGTTTTTGTGTAGGTTTGATGGAGATTAATAGTACAATTATAAATAACGACTTTAAAATTATTAGTTTATTGAAAATAAATCAGTAGTGTATTAGCTGCTTAATTTTATATAAAAAAGATTAAGCAGCTATTATTTTATTAGTATTGTACTAGTTTTTATATTTGTGAGTAATATTTAAATAAGTGTTTTTTCTTTTTCCAATTAAAATCAATGAATCATTTTTTAATTCATAGTTAAAACTCAGTTCTATGGGTAACGTGTTTTTTCTGGAGTTATAATATTCTCGAATAGTACTCTTAGTTTCTTTAAGGTTTTCTTCTTTAATAGTCAATTTTTTTAAACTATCTTGAATAAAGTTATAGGCTCTATCAGAGTAATGTTTTACTTTAAACTTTAATTTTTTGTTTTTATCATCGAGCTCTATTTTTCCATAATAGAAATTATCAGATGTATCCCTAACCTTTATACTATTGTTAAATTCAATATAAAGTTTGTCAATTTTGGTTTTAGCGTTTCTTGGTGTAATTTCCCATACTCCAAAAAGCTCGTTTTTAACCATATATTCTTCTCTAAGGTTATTGATGTGTATATACCCGTATAGTATCATAGAAGGAATGATTATAAACTTTAACCAATAAAGAACTTTCATTTTAGCGGGTATTAATTCAGGAATAAAAGATTCTTTTGAAGTAGATTTTAAAAAATAGTTTGTTAAAGCTTTCCAATCTGAAAGTAAAAGGAAGAACCCCATTATTGTCAATCGAATTGACATAGGTTTTGCACCATCAATTTCATAAAAATAATTTATTAATAAGATATTCACCATAAAACTTAGAAAAAGTATGACTCCAATACGTTCAGTTTTTCTAAATAATAAGAGTAAAGCTGATGCTATTTGAGCGCCTGCGATGACTAATCCATAAGTTCTGGAATAACCATAATAATGCCAAGTAAGCATCAAACCATTAAAGCTATTTACATTCTCATCAATGGTTGAAGAAAAACCTAAATTAAATTGTGTTTTAAGGATTTTAGCAAATGCATAAGAAAACATTTGAAGGGCAATGTAGTATCTACAAAACATCCTCAATAGGTACAAAATATTCTTTTTCGAAAATGTCAATTTTTTTGAATTTAAATAGTTCTCAAATATATTGACATTTCTATATCACAACAAATAATTTTCTTTTAAAACAGTTTGCCTGCATAAGTAGAATATATTTTTAGTTTAAATAAACTTATAATGTTATTAAAATAATTGTAACAAAATTCTAATTAACTCGTCTTTTAAGTATACTAACTAAAAAAGTACTATGAGTTTATTAAGAGTTTTATTAGCAATTTTTTTTCCACCGTTAGCAGTTATAGGTAAAGGTTGTGGATCTATTATTATAGTGTTTTTATTAACACTTTGCGGATGGGTTCCAGGAGTTATTGCAGCACTAATTATATTAAATAACCCAAATTAGTTTTGTGTAATGTAGCAATTTGGTAATTTGAAAATGTATCAATAAAAAAACTCCAATTTGATGAAATCAAATTGGAGTTTTTTTATGGTCTATTCTCTAGTCTCTCTTTTCTCATTTCTAAGTTTCCTATTCAAGAACTTCTTCAATAATCTTTCCAGAACATCCATTAGGAAATTCTATCTGTAATAAATTAGAGATGGTAGGAGCGATGTCTACAATTTCATATTGCTGTTTAGAAGCACCTTGCTTAATTCCGTTTCCATAGAAAATCATAGGAATATGTGTATCGTATGAATATCCAGAACCATGAGTAGTTCCTTTTCTAGAGCTACTTGCAATAGTTGATGGATTAGGTACTAAAATAACATCACCTGAAAACTTTTGATTGTAACCGTTTTGTAATACATGTAAAATTCCGTTTGTAAACGTAGTAGTCTGCATGGTTCTAGCAGTTACAGACTTATAAATCTTTTTATGATTAATAGCTTCATCAGCAATAGTTTGTGCTACATTCTCGTAATTAAGGCTTAATTCTTTAATTTTATCTTTATTTAAGAAAACTTGGAAGTTAGAAACGTTTTCAATAATCTCGTCAGATTTAAAATGCTTTAAAGTAATCTCATTTAAAAAGTTTTTGAAAGCAACTGGCTTTACATAACCAGCAGGTATTTTTAAAGATTCTAAGTATGAAGGAACTTGTACAGCAGCATGATCAGCTGTTAGGAATAAGGTATAATTCCCTTTTCCAACCTGAGTATCTAAAAACTTAAATAATTCTGCTAAATCCTGATCTAAACGTAAATAAGTATCTTCAATTTCTTTAGAAGCAACTCCAAATTGATGTCCAACATAATCAGTTGAAGAATAGCTAACCGCTAAAAAGTCGGTATATGCTGATTTTCCTAAGTTTTCACCAACAATAGCTGCTTTAGCAAAATCGGTAGTAATAGAATTTCCTGCAGGAATTCCCTTAATAATACTGTAATTATTGTTACTCTTTCTTAAAGTAGGGATGTCGTGAGGAAAAACTGGTTTTTCTTCACCTTTAAAAGTAACCTCAAAATTGTTATCATCATCAATACTTTGTGTATACGTACTAATATCATATAAAGTTTCCCAAGGGGTACTTAAATATTCGTCTGCTTTTCCAGAAGCATTAAATTCTTGTACCCAACTAGGTAATTCATTTAAGTAAAAAGAAGAAGAAATCCATTGACCTTTATCACCACCATCAAACCAATAAGCAGCATTAGCAGTATGACCTGCAGGTAAAATAGCAGAACGATCTTTAATAGCAACACCAATGGTTTTACCATTCATGTTTTGTGCTAGTTTTAACTGATCAGTAACTGTTGTAGTTAACATTCTATAAGGAGACTTTTTACCTCCATCACTATCATTACCAACAGTATTGTAGTTATTATCATCAACACAATAAATACTTTTCTTTACATATTTATCGTACCAATAATTACCAATAATTCCATGGTGCGTAGGTGTGGTTCCTGTATATATAGAAGTATGTCCTACAGCTGTGTAAGTAGGAATATAATTGTAGTGTGCATTTTCTAAAGAATACCCTTCCCTTAGCAAACGTTTAAAACCATCATTTCCGTATCTATTAGCAAATCGAGTTAGGTAATCATAACGCATTTGGTCAATAACAACACCAACTACAAGTTTTGGTTTTTGGGTATTTGTTTTTTTGTTAACAGAGCAGCTTGTTAAACATATTATAGCTGCTAAAAAAGCTATTTTTCTCATTTTATTTTTTCAAAATTAAAACTCAAAGGTACATAAAAAGCAAGCTAAAACTTGTAAATAAGGCCATGAGTTAATGGTTTTTTAATACTTTAGCAAAAAAGAAAATATATTTCGTTTGATGAATTACATTGAGCATATAGGTAAATACTTTGCAATGCTAAAACAGGTTTTTTCAAAACCTCAAAGAGCAAGAGTATTTCGTGAAGCTTTGTTTAGAGAGATAGATGAGTTAGGGCACAAGTCAATAGGGATTATAGCCTTTATCTCGTTTTTTATTGGAGGAGTAATTGCCTTACAAACCGCTTTGAATTTAGAAAGTCCGTTTATACCAAAATCGTTGATTGGTTTTGCTGCAAAACGATCTGTAATTTTAGAATTTGCACCCACGTTTTGTTCTATTATTTTAGCAGGAAAAGTAGGTTCGTATATAACTTCAAGCATAGGAACTATGCGTGTTACCGAGCAAATTGATGCGTTAGAGGTAATGGGGATCAATTCACTTAATTATTTAGTGTTACCTAAAATAATAGCAACCGTTTTCTTTTATCCGTTTTTAATAATCTTAGGAATGTTTTTAGGAATTTTTGGAGGATGGGTAGCTGGAGTCTTATCAGGATTGTTTTCTGGAGCAGATTATATTACAGGGGTTCAAATGGATTTTGATCCGTTTTTAATAACCTACGCATTGATTAAAACAATAGTTTTCGCCTTTTTAATTGCTACGGTACCTTCATATCACGGATATTATGTAAAAGGAGGTTCGTTAGAAGTTGGTAAAGCAAGTACACAGTCGGTTGTGTGGACAACAGTACTTATTGTAATCGCAAACTATTTCTTAACCCAAATGTTATTAACCTAATGATAGAAGTAAATAATTTACATAAAGGCTTTAGCGGAGTTGAGATTTTAAAGGGAATTACAACCTCGTTTAAACCAGGAGAAACAAGTTTAATTATTGGTCAAAGTGGTTCTGGTAAAACAGTGTTTTTAAAATCCTTAATAGGTTTGCATACACCCGAAGAAGGAACGATTGTTTATGATGGACTAGCTAATGTTGATATGACGATAGAAGATAGGCGTCAATTTCGACAAGAATTAGGAATGGTGTTTCAAGGAAGTGCGTTGTTTGATTCACAAACAGTAGAAGAAAATGTAATGTTTCCTTTAAAAATGTTTACAAAGCAACCAGAAAGTGAAATGCTAGACAGAGTAAACTTTGTTTTAAATCGTGTAAACTTGGAGAACTCGAATAAAAAATTTCCAGCAGAGTTATCTGGAGGAATGCAAAAACGTGTGGCAATTGCACGGGCAATTGTTATGAACCCTAAATATTTATTTTGTGATGAGCCTAATTCAGGGTTAGATCCACAAACATCTATTGTTATTGACAACCTAATTCAAGAAATTACTGATGAGTATCAAATTACCACAGTAATAAATACACACGATATGAATTCGGTGATGGAAATTGGAGATAAGATTGTTTTTCTAAAAAATGGAGTAAAAGCATGGGAAGGATCTCATAAAGAAATCTTCAAAACAGATAATGAAGCAGTGGTAGATTTTGTGTATTCATCCAACTTATTCAAAAAAGTTAGAAAAGCATATTTAAATGATGTTTAGGTAACTTTCTGTTAACTAATGAGTAACAAAAAACACAAGAAATTTTTTAAAATAAACTCAAAAAAAAGTTTGTGGGAACAATAAAACCTTCTATATTTGCACCCGCAAACGCAGAAAAGCAAAAGCGAAAAATGACCGGGTAGCTCAGTTGGTAGAGCATCTCCCTTTTAAGGAGAGGGTCCTGGGTTCGAGCCCCAGCCCGGTCACTAGTACAGCTTCTCGATTTTACAGAGAAGCTTTTTTTAAAAAAGTTCTGGGGAGATTCCAGAGCGGCCAAATGGGACGGACTGTAACTCCGTTGTCTTACGACTTCGCAGGTTCGAATCCTGCTCTCCCCACAAAAACTCAATCATACCGATTGAGTTTTTTTGTTCTTGAGACAATTTTGTTTAATCTTTTTTGTTTTTAATTAAACAAAATATGTATTTTTGCTAGGCCTTAAATATTTTGATATGAGAAAAGCGTTGATACTCTTAGTTTTACTTCAATCGTTAGTGGGAATGTCTCAAAGCGAAGGAGAAATATCAGGGAAGGTTATCGATTCTAAAACACGAGAAACACTTCCTTTTGTTAATGTTTTGGTATATGGAACAAAAATAGGAGCAGTTTCAAATGAAAAAGGAGAGTTTACATTGCGTAATGTTCCTTTAGGTTATAATAAGGCACAAGCCTCGTTTGTAGGTTACAAAACGTTAATTTCTGACGAGTATTTAGTAACGAAAGATAACTCGCCTTATATAACTCTAGAGTTAACTGAAGATGCAACACAGTTAAATGAGATTCAAATACAAGCACCACTATTTAAAGAGTCTGTAGATAGTCCATTATCACTTCAAAGTTTAGGAATTGCTGAGATAGAAAAGAACCCAGGAGGAAACAGAGATGTCTTAAAGGTTATTCAATCTTTTCCTGGAGTAGCTTCAAACCCTGGATTTAGAAATGATATTATTATTAGAGGTGGAGCAACTTCTGAAAATAAATTTTATTTAGATGGAATTGAAGTTCCTGTAATTAATCACTTTCAAACACAAGGAGCTACAGGAGGACCTGTGGGGATTATGAATGCAGATTTAATTCGTAAGGTGGACTTTTATTCAAGTGCGTTTCCTGCCAATAGAGGTAACTCTTTAAGTTCTGTTATAGAATTTACTCAGAAGAACGGAAATCCAACATCATTAAATACGAGAGCCACAATTGGAACATCAGATGCTGGAATTACCTTAGATGGTCCATTGGGAGAGAATACAACCTTTATGTTTTCTGCTCGACAATCGTATTTACAATTCTTGTTTAAGCTGATAAAACTCCCCTTTTTACCAACTTATAGTGATTTTCAAGTAAATGTTAAGTCGCAATTATCAAAAAACAGTGAATTATCAATAGTTGCTTTGGGAGCTATTGATGATTTTGAAATTAATAAAGAAGTAAACGATGGTGAAACAGATTTAGAAACCATTAAAAGAAATAAAGTTATTTTAAATTCAGTTCCTGTAAACAGTCAATGGAATTATATGGTAGGAGCAAGTTATAAGTATTTTGCTCCAAACTCAACACACTTGGTTGTGCTTAGTCGAAATGAATGGAAAAATAAGGCAGTAAAGTATTTTTTAAATGAAGAAATACCAGCAAACTTACTGTTAGATTACTCATCAAAAGAGATAGAAAACAAGTTGCGGTATGAAAACAGTTTTAAAAGTGCTAACAAGATTGATTTTAACCTAGGTTTTAATCTAGAAACAGCAAGATATACAAATAGTAACTATCAGAAAAATGCCAATTCAGATGGAGTAATTATCTACGATTTTAATTCAGCGATTGATTTTGTTAAATATGGAGTTTTCGGACAAGTATCAAAAAGGTATTTAGACGAAAAACTAGGTGTTTCTTTTGGTTTTAGAATGGATGGAATTGATTATAATGCAACGATGAAGAATCCATTCAATCAGTTTTCACCAAGATTATCATTGAGCTATAATCTGTCTGAAAAATGGATGATAAGCTCTTCAGTAGGGCGATATTATCAATTACCTTCTTATACAGTATTAGGATATAAAAATGATGTAGGCGAATTTGAGAATAAAAAAGGATTGAAGTATATACAATCAGATCATTTTGTAAATGGATTAAGTTATAAGCCTAATACAAGCTCAAAAGTTACTTTTGAAGGGTTTTATAAAGGATATAAAGGCTATCCATTTTCGTTAAGAAATCAGATAAGTTTAGCAAACTTAGGTGCTGACTTTGGCATCATAGGAAATGAAGCAGTGAGTTCAACATCTGAAGGTCGAGCGTATGGATTTGAGTTATTGGCACAGAAAAAATCATATAGCGGACTGTATGGAATAGCGTCGTATACTTTTGTGAGAAGTGAGTTTAAAGATGCACAAGGTGGATATATTCCTTCAACATGGGATAATAAACACTTGTTAACAATTACAGCAGGAAAAAAACTAAACAGAAATTGGGAAATAGGAACTAAGTTTCGATTAGTTGGTGGTAAACCTTATACACCATACGATTTAGACGCTTCTTCTTTAAAAGATAATTATGATGTGCAAAACGGCGGAATTTTAGATTATACCAAACTAAACACAGAAAGATTAGATACGTATGCACAACTAGATATACGTGTAGATAAAACATGGTTCTTAAAAAAAGCAGCCATAAACCTATATTTAGATGTTCAAAATATATATGCTAGTAGCTCTAAACAGCAACCATTTTTATTACCTACCGAAGATGGAAATGGTCGAGTAACCGATCCTAACGATAGTTCTAGGTATTTGTTGGAAGAAATAGAAAGTACTACAGGAAGGGCCTTACCACGTATAGGAGTTATTGTAGATTTTTAACACTTTTCAAGTTTAATAATCTTTTAAAAAGAGTAAATTGCTAGCTTAAATTATCATAAGATTTTTAAACATGAAAAAAATTCTATTAGGAGCAGCATTAACTTTTTTAAGTATAATTTCAACTTCAGCACAAGAGTATCAGTTTTCAACAGTAAAAGATATTGAAGATACTGAGGTAAAAAGTCAAGGAAGAACAGGAACATGTTGGAGTTTTTCTACGACCTCTTTTTTAGAATCGGAAATTATTAGATTAACAGGTAAAAACATCGATTTATCTGAAATGTACACGGTTCGTAATACGTATTCTGATAAAGCAAATAATTACTTATACCGTCAAGGAAAAGCACAATTTAGTGAAGGAGGTTTAGCACATGATGTAATTAATTCAGTAGAAAAATATGGGTTAGTACCTGAGCAGGTTTTTACTGGTTTAGATCTTGGACAAGATAGACACAATCATGCAGAAATGATTGCTGTATTAAAATCGATGTTAGATGCTTACATTAAAAACCCAGCAGGAGAATTAAGCCCAAAGTGGAAGCAATCGGTAGAAAGTGTTTTAGATGTGTATTTAGGAAAAAACAAAGAGGAGTTTACTTTTGAAGGGAAAAAATATACACCAAAATCGTTTGCAGAGTATGTAAAAATAGCTCCTTCAAACTATGTAACAATTAGTTCTTTTGAGCATGCAAAAAAATACGATCAATTTATTTTAAATATTCCAGATAATTTTTCAAATGGAGCATTTTATAATGTTTCTTTAGATGAATTAGTGGCAATAACTGAAGATGCAATTAAAAAAGGATATACAGTAGAGCTAGATTGTGATGTTTCAGAAAAAACATTTTCATCAAAAAATGGAGTTGCTGTAATTCCTGCAAGTAGTACAGAAAATAAAAAAGCGTTGACAGAAATTGTAGAAGAAAGAACAATCACACCAAGTTTACGTCAATCAGAATTTGAAAATTTTAACACTACTGACGACCATTTAATGCATATCGTAGGTTTGGTAAAAGACCAAAAAGGAAATACTTATTTTAAAGTAAAGAATTCTTGGGGTAAAAACCAAGGAAACAAAGGGTATGTATATATGTCAGTTCCTTATTTTAAATTAAAAACAATATCTGTTTTATTACATAAAGACGCTGTTTCATCGAACTTGAAAAATAAGTTAAAGATTTAATAGCTTTTAAACATTACTATCCAGTTTGGTAGAACTTCAATAGTAAATATAGGGCTTTGGACAATATTCCAAAGCCCTATGTTTTTTTGTTTTGCAGCCAAATATGGTTTGCACTTACCTTAATAACCTACTGAAATTTCTGTATTTTTGAAACTCAAAAAAAATGTTGCGAGTCACAACAAACATTTAACTTAAAATATATAAAACTAACAGATGAAACCCTTTTTTACTATTGCTTTATTATTATGTTGTATAACTATAGCTAATGCTCAAAAAGATACACTTTGGTTAGATAAACACTGGAAAGAGACTAGTAAGGAGAATGCTTTTTTTTACCGAAGCCCTATACAAAAAGAAGGAAAGTTATATCGTATTAATGATTTTTATATAGATGGGACATTACAAATGACAGGACTTTCTAAGCGTAAAGATAGTATTTATTTGCAAGAAGCTGTTTGGTACACTAAAGAGGGCAATCCTATAAAAAAAATGAGTTTTGATGATGAGCAACTAAAAGGAATATCTACTTATTATGCTGAAAGTAAAGACAAAAAAACTACTGTAGCAATCGAAGAGGTTACTTATGAGAATGGAAAAATAACAAAAAGAATATTTTTTGAAGGAGATAAAAATGATATTCGTTATGAGCATTATTATAATAAAGGGAAGACAACCAAAGAAATATATTATGGTAAAAAAGGAAAAAAAAGAGGTCAGATAACTTATGATAAAAGAGGATATAGAGAAGGGAAAAAAGTAAGCTACTATTATAACCCGATGCGTGTTAAATCTATTACAGAATATGAACGAGGAAATCCGATTCTTACTCAATACTTTTATCGTAATGGAGTTACTCGTAATCGTTTTGATAAAAGTACTTTAACAGAAGCGTTTTATGATGAACAAAATAGTAAGTTAGGAGCCATACAGTACCAATATGAAGAAAATTCAAATTATAAAATTCCTTATGAAGGAAAAAAATATTTGTTTTTTTTTACAAAACCTACGATTGTAAAAAAAATAAGTACTTATAAAAAAGGGCATGTAACAAAGGTTGAAACATTTAATAAACAAGGTGTTCTAATAAAAAAAGAAGAATTAGGAGATAAAAGGTCTCTTGTTAAAATAACAAGTTACGACGATCAAGGTACTCAAATAGGGGTGTTAGAAAAAATAAATGATAAACTAGAAGGTAGAATTGTAAAAAATAAAGGAGGTAATAAGAAAGATATTACTTATAAAAATGGAATAGCGGAAGAAGTAATAGAATATTATAAAGATACTACATCTGTATTTTCGCATTTAAAAAATTCAGAAATAACCTATTATAATCCTTCCGGAAAGGAATTAGGAAAACTAAGAGTAAAATTAAAAGAAGGATATTATAATTCTAGAGCTCTAGAAACAGGATATTATTCGCCAACTCCTATTGAGGGGACTCTGTTTAATAAAAATTACCAAAACAAAATTTCAGAAAAAGAAGTTTTTAACGATGGAAAATTAGTAGAAAGAACTAAGTATGTTTATAAAGAAAAGAACACTCTTTATAAAGAAACAAAATTGTATGAAGATGAAAGATTATTAAAAATCATTAGTTACTACATTAATGGAGGAAAAAAAAGTGAGATAACTTATGAGCCTAACTCGTACTTAAAAAAGTTAACAGGAGTTTATTATGGTAAGAAAGGAAAAGCTATTGCTAATTATAATTTCATTACTAAAACAGGAACAGAATACAAGTATTTTCATGAATCAGATCAAATAGAAGCAATTATAGAGTTAGATAAAGAAAAACGCATAAAATCAAAAAGATATCAAAAAGTATATAAACAAGGAGATAATGAATATGTTTTAAGGGAAGATATTGATGTTAATTCGGAAGCTAAATTTTACTCTGAGGAAGGTGAGTTAATAGGACAAGCAACCTTTGTTAATCAAGAGCCTACAGGAGTTATATACGATTATAAAGACCGAAGAGAAGTAAGTGTAAAAAATGGATTAAAGGAAGGAAGCTACCGAAAGTTTGAATACGACGAAAAAACACTAAAGGAAACAGGGTATTATGTTAACGATAAAAAACACGGAACTTTTACGTATTATAGAAGAGGAAAAAAACAAAAAGAAGAAAACTATTACGAAAATAAAAAAGAAGGATATACTATATATTATGATAAAAAAGGTAAAGAAATATCTCGATTATTATATAAAAAAGGAAAACCTTTTGAAGGAGAAAAGAATACTCTTTATGGAATTCAAAAAACATATAAAAATGGGGCTCTTGTAAAGAAAATAGAACAAAATAAAAATCAAAAAATAATAACCCAATATATATCAGAAAAAGAAACGAGTACTACTGTTTACAATTTGCAAGACCAGATGCGATTAACGTATAGAGAAATAAACAACCAATTAGAAGGTAAAGTAATTCAATATAAAAACAATAAACCTAAATATACAGCTGTTTTTTCCAAAGGTAAATTAGTAGCAGGAATGGTGCATTTAAAAGCCAACACTCGATATCAATCTGAAGTCTATTCGAAATTGAGTAGAGAAGATAATATTATAACCATACAAACATATAACAAGGAAGGAAAGTTGCTTTTTAAAGGAGAAGTAGCCCCTAGTTTGTACAAAGAGTATGCTTATGATATATTACTATATAAACTGGGAGTTAGAGAAACAATTTACTATGATAATCTCTTTATTGTAGAATAAGTTTTTATTTATGTTGTTTTTCAGGTTGTTAGAATGTTTTATATCGAGGAAATAGACGAAAGTTACCTCTATAACTATTAAATAAGCATCATAAAGGTTTTATCTAGTGTAGCTATTTTAAAGAAAAAGTACCAGTCTTTGTAACAACATTAATTTAAACAAACTAAAGTAGTCTATTTCTTAAGGTTTTTTTAGAACTTTTCTAATTTGGGAATTTTGTATCTTTCCGGAGTTAAAAAAAATAAAATTTATGGAAGAAAATAAACAAGAAGAATCTGCAGAGCAATCAAAACAAGCGATACAGCAAGATGCGAAAGGTTTATGGGAAAAGATAAAAAAGTTTATTTTAGAATTACTCGACTTTAGAGATGATACCGACCAAGATGCTACAATAGAAGCAATAAAAAGCGATATTTCTTTCAAAGGAGCCACAGCGTGGATTTTAATATGTTCTATTTTTGTGGCGTCTATTGGATTAAATGCAAATTCAACAGCAGTAGTAATTGGAGCCATGTTAATATCTCCTTTAATGGGGCCTATTTTAGGAGTAGGTATGTCAATCGCTATTAATGATATTGATACTTTACGAAAATCGTTAACAAACCTAGCAACAATGATTGTACTAAGTTTATTAACTGCATTTTTGTTCTTTTTTATATTTCCACTTCGTGAAGAAACTTCAGAATTATTAGGAAGGGTAAGACCTGATATTCGAGATGTACTAATAGCTTTTTTTGGTGGTTTAGCATTAATTATTGCACGAACTAAAAAAGGAACCATTGCTTCTGTAATATTTGGTGTGGCAATTGCAACAGCTTTAATGCCTCCTTTGTGTACTGCAGGGTATGGTTTAGCAGTAGGTAACTTTGACTACTTTTTGGGTGCAATGTACTTATTCACAATCAACACCATTTTTATTGCTTTAGCAACCTTTTTAGTACTAAAGTTGTTAGGGTTTACAATGATTCGTTATGTAAATTCTGCTAAGCGTAAAAGAATAGCTCAAATAGCATCTTTTATTGCCTTTTTAGTTATGGTTCCAGCTGTATTTACTTTTGTAGGAGTGTATAATGAAAGTGTAATAGATGCAAGCTATAAAAAATTCTTAAAGGCAAAGGTGTATGATAATCCTAACTTATGGTTGCAGCGTGAAAAACTAGAAGTTAAAGAAAAAACGATAAAATTATTTTTTAACGGTGATGTAAGCGATGCGACAGAATCCTTTTTACGAAATGAATTAAAAACTTTTCCTAAAATAGATTCCTATTCTCTAGTTATAAATGAAAATAAAGCTAAAAGTGTTGATAGGGTAGTAGATGCCTATGATAGAGCTGTAAAAGAATTAGATGAAAGGGATAATGTTATAAAAGGGTTACATATGGAAATTGATGATTTAAAGAGAACAATTTTTAATTTAAATCAAACAATTGAGCAAGATGCTTTATATAGAGATAAAAACTCGATTCCTTTTAGTAAAATTAGTACAGAAGCTAAAATTCGATTTAATGATATAAAAGAAATGAGTTTAGCGAAAGTATTATCATCGAGCGATTTTATAAAAGTAGATACAACTACTGTAGTTTCTGTAAAATGGAATACAAAACTAAAAGATTCTATCATTGTGAAAAATGAACAAGAGTTAAGGGCTTGGATACAAAAAGAGTTAAAGACTGATAAAATTCAGGTTAGAAGAAAATAAAAACTTAAAAATAAAAACCGAGCTAGTAGCTCGGTTTTGTTTTTTGATTACTTGTTAGATATTCATAGTAAATAAGAGATTACTCTAATTACCATTTTATATGACACTATAATTTTAAAAAAGTCACAAATAAAGTCTACAGCTTATTAAAATATAAGCTCTTAATGATTCCATCAGAAAGCCCAATTTTAGGAACATATATTTTTCTTGCTCCACTCCATTTCATGGCAGAAAGATATATTTTTGTAGCAGGAATAATTACATCGGCTCTATCTGGATTTAAACTTAATTCTGAAATTCGCTCTTGATAACTCATTTTTTTTAAGAATTGATATTGAGCATTAAGGTAGATGTATGAAATAGGTTTACCACTATCTCTACCAGACATTTTAAATAACTTGTTAATGTTTCCTCCTGAACCAATTAAAGAAATACGCTTATAACCACTTGTGTTTTCTTCAATCCATTTTTGAACCTTTTTAAAAAGAGCTTTGTTTTCTGGTTTAGTGTTATTAAGTAAACGTACGGTACCTATTTTAAACGATTTAGAGTTGATAATTTTTCCTTTAGAGAATAAGGTAAACTCTGTACTACCACCACCAACATCAACATATAGGTAGGTTGCGTCAGATTCAATTAATTGATTTAAATCAGTAGATGAAATTATTGCAGCCTCTTTTTTACCGTCAATAATATCAATTTTAACTTCAGTATTTTCTAAAATAGTAGCGGCAACTTCTGCGCCATTTTCTGCTTCTCGCATAGCCGATGTTGCACAGGCCTTGTACCTTTCAACACCATGAATTTTCATGATCAATTTAAAAGCTTGCATTGCATCAAGCATTCTTTGTGTATTAGCTTCTGAAATTTTTCCAGAAACAAAAGCGTCAGCTCCTAAACGAATAGGCACGCGAACTAAGGATGATTTTTTAAACTGTGGTTCTTTGTTTTTTTCTTCAATAACGTTGGCTACTAATAACCTCACTGCATTAGATCCAATATCAATAGCGCCGTACTTTTTTATCTTCAAAATGTATTGATTTATCTATGGTTTTTAGGAAACTCTACTAAAACTGTGTTTCCTTTTTTAATGTCTTTCCAATGTTTAGTATCAAACTCTATTCCAACAACGCCACAAGTACTTACGTGGGCAATAGGCTTATTTCCAAATTTATTAACAAAACTATTAATACCGTGATCGTGACTAAATACAATAGCACTGTTAAAGCTATCATCAAGAGCCTTTACAGTTTTTACCAAATACCCATCACTAAAGCTATACAATTGACGTTTTATTTTAAGATTGGATAAAGGATATCCAAAGTTCTCACAAAAAATAACAGCCGTATGAAGTGCTCTATTGGCACTACTAGAAAGAAATACATCGGGTCTTTGTATTTCTCCCGCTAGGTATTTAGATAAAAGATGGGCATCGTTAATACCACGCTCTTTTAATGGTCTGTCAATATCTTTAACGCTCTCATATTTCCAAGATGATTTTGCGTGACGAACGATATAAAGTGTTTTCATTTAATTATAAAATGCTATGTAAATATAAAACTAAGGAGCTAAACGTTCAAGTTTCCAAGAAAAATCTTTTTGTAAAGTATATCTAATCCTGTCGTGCATTCTGTTTGGACGCCCTTGCCAAAATTCAATAGAAATAGGTTTTACTAAAAATCCGCCCCAATGCTTAGGCCTTGGAATTTCTTTATCTTCAAACTGTTTTTCAAAAGAAGCCAACTTGTTATCTAGTTCTTCACGTGAAGTAACAACATTACTTTGGTCAGAAGCCCAAGCTCCTAGTTTGCTACCATCAGGTCTTGAGTCAAAATACCCATCAGATAGATTTTCTGCAAGTTTCTCAGCTTCTCCTTTAATAATAATTTGTTGTTCTAAACCTGCCCAAAAAAAAGATAAACACACATGATTATTGTTAGAGATAGCTTTTCCTTTTTCAGAATTATAATTGGTGTAAAAAATAAAGCCCTCCCAAGTATATTTTTTTAATAATACCACTCTGTTTTTAGGAAAACCATCTAGTCCTATTGATGAAATAGTCATCGCATTGGCTTCGTCTACCATTTCAGATTCATCCGCAACAAAAAACCAATCTCTAAATAATTCAATTGGATTTTCGGGGCAGTTACTTTCTAGTAATTCCTTTTTTTTGTAAGATTTTCTATAGTCACTTAAATCGTGTGCCATTATTGTTGGTTTAAACAATGTAAAAGTACAATTTTATCAAATGTATTGTTGTTTTTCCATTTTAAAATTTAGCAAGATTTGAATAATTAAAAGCAAGAAAGGTCAAATACAGAAGAGTAGGTAAAAGTAGTTTTGAGGCAAGAAACAGTTCATCGCTAAAATTATACAGTTGGGTGTTTCTTTTTGTGTTAAAGTGTAAAAACTAAGCAGTTTTGCACTATCAAAAAACAAGACAATGAAACAACTTTTATTTTTTATATGCCTGTTTGTTCAAGTGACATTAATTGCACAAACAACGATTTCAGGAAAAGTGACAGATAAAAAGGGAATTCCTATTGAAGGAGCCAATGTATATTTAGAAGGAACGTATGACGGAACTTCTTCTAATGAAAAAGGAAATTTTTCATTTGTTACTTCTGAAAAAGGAACACAAACTTTAATCGTTTCTTTTATTTCTTTTGAAACCTGTGTAAAAAAAGCAGATGTTTCAACGCTTAAAAACTTAAAAATAATCCTTCGTGAAGATGTAAATACATTAGATGCCGTTACGATTAATGCAGGAACTTTTGAGGCAGGAGATAATGCTAAGGTAACCGCATTAAAACCATTAGATGTCGTAACAACAGCAAGTGCTTTGGGGGATTTTGTGGGAGCCTTACAAACCTTACCAGGAACATCGTCGGTTAGTGAAGATGGTCGTTTGTTTGTACGTGGGGGAGAAGCGGAGGAAACACAAATTTTTATTGATGGAATTCGAGTGTTTACACCCTATTCACCTTCGGCGCGTAATATTCCTACTCGTGGACGATTTTCTCCGTTTTTGTTTAAAGGAATTACGTTTTCTACAGGAGGGTATTCTGCAGAATACGGTCAGGCATTATCAAGTGTTTTACTACTAAATACGAATGATGAAGCAATAAAAGAAAAAACAGATATCTCGTTAATGACCGTTGGTTTAGGAGTAGGAAATACTCAGGTATTTGGTAGAAACTCATTAAGTGTAAATGCCTCATATATCAATTTAGCACCATATCAAAAATTATTTCCTGATAAAAATACTTGGAACAAACCAGTGCAAGCATTGAGTGGAGAAGCTGTATATCGATTTAGGTTCGCAAACGAGTCGTTATTGAAATTGTACGGAGCTTATAGTTATACAGACTTTGACATGATTCAAGAAGATATTAATTATGAGGATGGATTTCGTTTTGGACAGAAAAATAGAAACCTGTATTTCAACGGATCGTATAAGCAACATTTGGCTAATAACTGGACAGTTTCAGGAGGCGCGTCGTTTACCAACGATCATTCAAAAATTAAAATATTTGATGATAAGGTTGCAGACAATGAAAACTCAGCTCACTTTAAAGCAACATTAAAAAAGAGATTTTCAAATAGGGTTAAACTTAATTTTGGTGCAGAATATTTTGTAACCGATTTTAATGAAGATTATGCAAGTGAAACAAATGGGAATGCTATTTACGGATTCAATAATAATATCTTCGGAAGTTTTGCTGAGGCAGATATCTTCTTTTCTAAAAAACTAGCAACCAAAGTAGGAGTTCGTGGAGAGTATTCTGAGTTATTAAAAGAATTTACAATTTCTCCGAGAGCATCGTTAGCATACAAATCAGGAAAAAATGCTCAGTTTTCATTTGCTTACGGACGCTTTTATCAAAATCCTAAAAATGAATATTTAAAATTCAATACGCAGTTTAAATCAGAGAATACTTCACATTTTATAGCCAACTATCAGTATGTAAAAAATAAGCAAATATTAAGGGTAGAAGGGTATTATAAAAAGTATAAAGATTTAGTTAAGTACGATACCGATACATCTTTACCCAATTCAAACTATTCAAATTTAGGTGAAGGTTTTTCTAAAGGAATTGATGTTTTCTGGAGAGATAATAAAAACATAAAAAATACGGATTACTGGGTGTCGTATTCGTTTTTAGATACAGAAAGAGATTATAAGAACTATGCTGTAAAAGCGACTCCTAATTTTGCATCAAAACACAATTTGTCGGTAGTAGCAAAGCATTGGATTGCCGATTGGAAAAGTCAAGTAGGATTGAGTTATAATTTTGCTTCAGGAAGAAGTTATACCAATCCTAATAAAGGTGGGTTTTTAAATCAGAAAACAAGAAACTACAATTCAGTAAGTGTGAATTGGGCGTATTTAATTAGCCAACAAAAAATCTTGTATTTCTCGGTAAACAATGTGTTGGGAACACAAAATGTATTCGGATATAATTATAAAAACACACCAAATTCAACAGGTATGTATGAGCGACAAGCAATTAAACCATCTGCCGATAGGTTCTTTTTTATCGGATTCTTTTGGACGATTAGTGATAACAAAAAAGACAACCAGTTAAACAGTTTATAGGAGTTTGTTTTAAAAGTAAGAGAATGTATTTAGTTAGATTTCTCGTCACTCGTTCCTTGTTCTTTCGAAATGACTAATGTTTACATAGTTCGTCATTACGAACAAAGAGAGAAATCTAAACCATACAGTTCAGTCATAAAAAGCAACAACTCAGTACAGTATTTTATATAAATAACAACAATAAAAAGATATTTGAAGTATCAATTAAAATCAATTAACATGAAGAAAATCATCACACTTTTAGTATTAGTATTAACAGTAAGTATATCAGCACAAAGTAAATACGAAAAAGGAATGGAAAAAGCCTTTGAGCTTTGGAAAGGGAATAAAACAACGGAAGCAGCTCAATTATTCGAGCGAATTTCTAAAGCAGAAAAAGACAACTGGTTACCGTCTTATTATGCAGGGATGATTAACATCTTAGAGAGTTTTCAAATAAAAGAAGAAGCACAGTTAACAGCCAAACTAACCAAAGCACAAGAGTTTTTAGATACTGCAAAATCAATTTCACCTGAGAATCCTGAGATTATGATTACTCAGGCATTGTTGAATGTTGCTTATATTGTTTTTGATGGACAGAAATATGGAATGACCATGTCGATGAAAAATGCAGCACTATATGAAAAAGCATTAAAATTAGCACCTAATAACCCAAGAGTTGTATTAAGTAAAGCAGAATCAGATATGGGAGCAGCACGTTTTTTCGGACAATCAACGGAGCCTTTTTGTAATAGTATAAAAAGAGCCATTGAGTTAGGAAAGGAGGAGGAAATTACCGAAAAATTTTACCCTAAGTTTAATGTACAAAGAGCAGAACAGGTATTACAAAAATGTTTAAATAAAAATGAGTAATAGATTTCTCCTCGTACCTCGTTCGGAATGATATAACATTTGTCATTTCTAGGAGAGAAGTATGAGCAACGAGAAATCTCATCAAAACTCTTACTGTTTTTGTACCAACTGAATTAACAAGTTAAAAGAATCTTCATCGGCTACCCATTTTTTATACTTTTTAAAAGGGAGTTGTTGAAGATTTTTTGTTGGGTGTAACTGATAAAAAATAGTAAGTGCTGCTAAAAAACTTCCAGCTGTAGAAGGATGGAAGCTATCTAGGCTGTATAAAGATTGTTTGCCTTTATAAGTGTTGTATTCTTTCCATAGGTTACCTACAGGAAACAATAAACTATTGTTTTGTTTGGAAGCGAACTCATGGTTTTCGATTACTTTATCAAAAGTATGGTAATATCTAACAGATGGCCATACCATAAAGTAACTGAGTTTAGTATTGTATTGTTCGCAAAGAGCTCTTATTGTCGCTCCGTCTTGCACTAACATTCTTTTTCCTTCTGCTTGTGAGGAAGGACCTTGTTGAACAATAACGTAATCAAACTGTTTTTTTGCCAGTAGTTTTTGAAGTTTTCCGTCATTAATATGATCAATAATAGCGTAGTTAGGAAAACACAAACTCTTGGTTTTAATAGTAATTCCTTGTTGTTTACCAATATATTCCAATATTTCAGGCATGTTATTGGTATAGGTTAAACTATTTCCAACAAACAAAATACGCTGTGCTTGCACTGAGATTTGGAAAAACAAGAATAAGTAAAGTAGTTTTTTCAAAGGTGTTGGTGTTAAGTAATGTTTTCTAGGCTTCTAAATTTAATCTATTTTTTAATTCTATTCTTCCAATAGAGGTAATAATTACTTCTCTAGAATTAGGTTTCTTACGCAACCAATCTTTGTTTACCATCACTTCAAGAAGAGATGCACCTAGTGCTCCTGCAATATGATGTTTTCTCTCACTCCAATCTAAACATTGATGAGCAAAAGAACGTTTTTTGTGTTGGATAGCATGAATATCTACCCCAATTTCATCAAACCAATCTTTACCTGATTTCGTAACTATGTAATCTTTACCAGAAATTTTAATGATTTCATTATCTAATAAAGACATTGTTATTTTTACCCCAAGGCTACCTGCTAAATGGTCATAGCAGGTTCTGGCATACGTAAAGTCACTTAATTTGGGAGCTTTAATTTTTTTGTAGTCTTTATCGATAGAAATTAAACTCGCCATTGCTTCTATGACTTGCGCAACTTCATCGTTGGCAAATTTAAAGTAACGATGCCTTCCTTGTTTTTCAACAGATAAGATATTTGCCGAAACCATTTTTTTTAAATGATTACTTGCCGACTGTAACGAAATATTAGCGCTTGCTGCTAGTTCTGTAGCAGTATATGCTCTACCATCTAGTAAATTCCACAAGATGATAGCGCGAGATTTATCTCCTAAAATGGAAGCAACTTTGCTAAACTGATGTTCTAATTCTTCGATAGTAGTAACTTTTGTATTGTTTTAATCCCATATTAGAGGTCGTTTAACGCCAAGTGTTCTTAAATACCCTAACATTTGACCTGTATGAACAGCTTCGTGATACACCATTCTATTTAAATAATCTCCTAATGTTTTACTTTGATTAACTTCTTTTCGTTCAATACGTATGTTCTCTAAATCGGCTTCATTAAGTGTTTCTATCATCTTTATAAAACTCTTGCGATATTGTTTAGCAAAGCTAAGTTCATTTTTTAAATCTGAGTAGGCCAAATCTAAATCTACCCAAGGAGATTTATAATTACCTAAATCACCTCTGTTTTTAATAATTGTATGAAACAAATGTTCACCTTCAAGCGTGTGTCTTATCATTTCGATCATAGAAAAAGCTTTAGTATCAGGTTTCCAAGTTAAAAATTCATCAGGAATTCCTTTCCACAGTTTTATACTTCGTCTTCTTGTTTCTGAAAAGTTTAATAATATATTCTCTATAGCGTTCATAGTTACTTATTGTTTGTTAGAGTGTAAAAATACATGACGCTTTTATAACTTATTTCATTTTAGAATGAAGCATGGAATTTTATCTATTGAAAATACTCTAAAAAAACTAAATGCTTTTCTATAAACAGACAAAGTTGTAAGAAAAGCATTTAGTTGAGTGTTTTACTTTTTTAATAAAACGGTGTTTATTGCTGTACTATTTTACATCAATTACGAATTCATTTCTAGGAATTCTAACTTTTTTCATTGGTTTAATCCAATCTTTTTCATCGTCGGCATAACCAATGTACATCAATGATACGCTTTTTAAGCCCATTTTATCTAATTCTAAAACTTCGTCAACAACTTTATTGTCAAATCCTTCAGCAGGACAGGTATCTACTTTTAACTCTGCTGCTTGTGCTAAAGCTAATCCTAAAGCAATATAAGTTTGTCTTGATGTGTGTGCAAAATTAACTTCATCAGGAAGGTCTAAATACACTTTTTTAAGCATGTCCGTATAGCTACTAAATCTACCTTGAGGGAGTCCTCTTTCTTCTGTGGTAAAGTCGTATACTTTATCTATTCTTTCAGCAGTGTAATTATCCCAAGCAGCAAAAACTAACACATGTGAACAGTCTTTCATTGAATCAGGATTTAAAGCTCCTTGTACAAGTTTTTCTTTAACTTCTTGATTAGAGATTGATATAATTCTAAATTGCTGCAAACCAGATGAGGTTGGGGCTAATCTAGCTGCTTCAATAATTTTTTCAATATTTTCTTCGCTTACTTTTTTATTAGGATCAAAAGCTTTTACTGCATGTCTCCAGTTAAGGTTTTCAATTAATGACATTCTATTTATATTTAATTATTTGTTGTATTTAACTTTACTTCAATATTACCTCTAGTTGCATTTGAATAAGGGCATATTTGGTGTGCTTTTTCGGTTAGAGTTTTTGCTTCTTCTAAAGAAACATTAGGGATATTTACATCTAATGCTACGGCAAGTCCAAAACCACCATTTTCTATTTGACCAATACTTACTGTTGCTTTAACAGTAGTTGTACCTGTGTTGACTTTAGATTTTTTGATGACTAGGTTCAAGGCACTATCAAAACAAGCTGAATATCCTGCTGCAAAAAGCATTTCAGGGTTTGGGTAATCGTCATTAGCTCCTCCCAGCGCTTTAGGGTGTCTAACATCAAGTTCTAAAACTCCGTTTTCACTTTTTACATGTCCGTTTCTTCCGCCGGTTGCTTTGGCGCTGATATTATAAATTGGTTTCATCTTTTTTATTGATCTGATTTAAGATATGTTCTATTATATTTTTAAGTTCTGTTAATTTGTCGGTAGAAATATTTAATGAAGTCATAATTAGACTAGGAACACATGCTGCTTTTTCTTGTATGTTCTTTCCGAGTTCTGTTAAATTAATTTTTACGACACGTTCGTCTGTTACTTCTCTTTTTCTTTCTAGAAGTTTCTTTTGCTCTAGTCTTTTAAGTAAAGGAGTAAGGGTACCGCTATCTAAATTAAGTTTAGCGCCTATTTCTGAAACATTTTGATCTCCTTCTTCCCATAAAACTAGCATTACTAAATATTGAGGGTATGTTAAATCTAGCTCTTTTAGTATAGGACGGTATAAACTAATAACTTCTTTCGCTAGTGTATAAACTGGAAAGCATACTTGATTGGTTAATTTTAATTGTTCTGACATAATTGACTTATAAATAAAGGTACAAATATATTGCGCAATTAAATTGTGTGCAATTTAATTGTTGTAAAATTATGTGAAAATTATTTATAAGTTAATTAAGTTGTTTTTATTGATGATTAAAAGGAGTTGAACATTTCTTAAGTAGCTTTTTATTTTAACTCAATTATAGTAGTATTTTTTTTAACTAAATTTACTCCAACTTTAAATTCAGGTTTCCATTTATACTCTGGATTGTTTTTATCCTCAAAGCTATATACAGTCCAATAGTATATTTTTCCGTTATTAGAAATATTTTCTAGATTAAAAGTAGCTTTACCTTTCCTTCTTTTTATTTTCCTGATTCGTCTTTTGATGTCTCTATCTGAATTAAATATTTTTTGAACAGCTCCTATTCTTTTCATTTCGGCAATGGTTTCTTTCTTAAACCTTTTTTTAGAATCCATGCCGTGGATACTGTCCATTTTTTTCCATAGTTTTGAGTGAACAGTTTTTACACTATCAATTAATTCTTGAGAAACCATACATCCCGCAACAGGGTAAACTTCAATGTCCCATTTTTTTCCAACAAATTCCATCGCCTTTTGTTTGTTATAATTGGATAATCCGTAAGTTAAAATTCGGTCAGGAATATTTTTAGATTGGGAAAATGAAGTACAGCTTATAAGTACTATAAATAAGATTATTTTTTTTTTCGAATTATACATAACTAGGTTTAAATACTTATTCATCTTTAAATAGTAATTTTAATTTTCAATTCGTTTTAAATTTAAATCATGAAAATCAAAACTAAAATCAATATTAGGAGATATACCTTTCATTTTTATACCAATTGCTTTGCCTTCTTCATCTAAATTAAACGTAGCAAATGCATCTGCATTCATGTCTTTATATTCCCATTTAATAGCAAAGGTAGTCGCTTTGTAGTAGAACATTTGCCCATTCAACTTAGGGGAACGTTTAGAGGTAAACCAAAGCTTTCCATTCTTTAAGGATATTTTTACCTCACCAAACCAATCATCTTTGTAGGTTCCAAGGTAGTTGTTTTCATCTATGTTTACTGATTTGTTTTTCTCAACAGTCTTCCAAACTTTTGTTGTTACAGAATCTGATTCTTGCCCAGTAGTTTTTGCTTGCTCAGCTAATATTTTCACCCAATCTTTTGCTTGAATTTTTAAGTACGAATCCAATATTGTTTCAGGAATAGCACTATAAGCTTTACCTCCTGGTAATGAGTTGGTCAACACTACAATTCCCAAGTTAAGTTCAGGAACTAATACAGTTTTTGATAACATACCCGGTAAACCACCTGTATGGCTAATGACGATTTTTCCTTGTTTGTCTGCAATGAACCAACCGAGACCGTAAGCTGCAAAATGTTGTTGGGTTCTTGTATTGGGCTTCGTGGTAAACCCTAAGTTGGTATGAGGTCTCCACATTTGTTTTTGTTGTTTCTCAGAAAATAATTGATAGGATAACTCTTTCCCATATTTTCCGTTGTTTAGGTGCATAAGCATCCATTTGCTTAAATCGTCTACACTCGCATAAATACCACCAGCAGCAGCAACTAAATCATTATCGTAAGTAGCTAATTGTTTAATTTTTTTTCCTTCTGAATCATGGGGGAGTGCTAGGTTCGCATTTTTAACCAATCTTGAGCTGATAGGTGCAGAATTGCTCATTCCTAACGGATTAAAAATTCTTTTTTGCACAAAATCTGCCCAACTCATACCACTAACTTGAGCAACTACTTCTCCTGCTACTATGTACAAAAGGTTGTCGTAATCGTATTTGGTACGGAATGCTGAAACTGGTTTTTGATATTGAAAACTACTAACTACATCTTTGATTGTAAAATCGGAACCATCAGGAAAAAACATTAAATCTCCCGCTCCAAGTCCTAAGCCACTTCTATGAGTTAAAAGGTCCAGAATGGTAAAATTGGCGGTCACATAATCGTTATACATTTTAAACTCTGGAATGTAAGTAACTACTTTATCTTCCCATTTTAGTTTTCCTTCATCAACCAATATCGCTAGGGTAGTGGCAGTAAATGCTTTTGAGTTTGAAGCAATAGAAAACAAGGTGTTTTCATCTACTTTTTCTTTGTTTTTAATGGATTTAAACCCGTATCCTTTAGAGTGAATTACTTTTCCGTCTTTAACTACAGCGACAGCAATTCCTACTGAAGGAGTTGATGCTAATGCTCTATTCACAAGAGCATCAATTTCTGAGGAACTAATTTCTTGTGCGTTAACAGCGTTAGTGAGAGAAACAATAGTTATAAGTGAGAGAAAGAGAGTTAGTTTTTTCATAATTGATTTTTGGTTGTGTTAATTTTTTTGCTATGTTCAAGTACCTAATGTAGCGAATACAAATTGACTAGAAAATCCGTGAGGGTTTTCAGAAGTAGGAGAGAACAAGCAATTACTTATGGTCATTGTTGACTAAAGTTCTTTATTTAATAATTATACATGTCTAATTCATCAAAGTCTTTTATTTCAGACAATTTGATTAGGTTTTCTATTTCAATATTACTCCAAGTTTCCTTAAATGTTTCATCTCCTCCTTCTGCATTCTTATTAGTGTTTTCTCTGATTAATTTCTTTTCTGTCAAAAAGTTAATACTTGTTTCTCTATTTATTATTGGACCATGATTACTACTTGAATCATATCCAATTAAATTAAAATTAGAATCTTGAAATCTAAATGTATATCTCCAAAATCCGTATCTACCATGACCATAATGAATTATTAAATTCCCTCTCTGAAATTCAATTCCAAGTTCAGGGGGAAAATAAACTCCTCCATCTTCATTTTCGGAAGAAAAACAATTGTAATTTTTATCGGCAAGTTGATAACCATTTCCATATTTAAACAAAACAATAATGCCTCGTCTATTTTTGTCTACATTTTTATCAAATCGATTTTTTATTATATTATTTTTATCCGTCTTTTTTATTATAAGAACGCAATCTTCTTTCCCATCTTTGTTTAAGTCTCCAAAATATTTTTCAAACTCTACATATTCTTTAGGGATAAAATCAGATGGTTTGTTGTTCTGTGCATTACAATTAATAATTGTTAAAAGAAGTAATGGGAATATTCTTAAAAATTTATTCATTCGGTTTTGATTTAATTTGGACGGTTCAAATTGTCCACAACATTTTTGTGTATAGTGTTTTACTTGTTTTAGTAGCTATTTTAGAAAATACAAACCAAATAGAAAAATCGCTAGAATTTTTGTAAATGGGCTAGAACTAGTATTACATGCTTCTTAAATTTAAAAAATGTTTATTTTGGAGTTATGTTTTTTGGATAAGAATATTTTGGTTCTATCCATTTTTTATAAATAAAAAAATCGATTAAAGGTAGACTGATAATAAAGAGTAATAAAACTAACTGAGACAAAACTAAAGATTTATATTGATTGAATAATAAAGAATCAAACCATACCATTAGTTTTTCTTTTACTGATTGTTCAATATCTTTATGTCCTACATTCAATAAGAAATCCATTCCAATACTAAACTCCTCATACGATAATGATTCATTAATGTTAACATGAGTTTTTGCTCCAGCTGCAGAAAGTAAACCGTAGACAGATATTTTGTAAATATCATCTCCATATTTACTAATTAGAAAGGAAGTTAATATATTTTTACTGTCATCAATAACAGTATATCCTGTATTGTATTCTGTTGTTGTTGTTGTTAGATACTCTTTTAGAGTGTTAGAATTACTTTTAACCTCTCGTGCTGCTTGTTGTAATCCAATAATAAAATCATTTTTGCTTTTTTCCGAATCAAAAGATAGTTTAAGAATATTATTATAAAGGCTAGATACGATAGTCTCATTTTCTTTATCCAGAATCTTGTACGTACCTCTAATGCAACCAATTTGTCCAAAAAGAAATAGCATTCCAATTAAAAGTATAGGAATATATAGTTTTACCATCCAATTGTAATATTTTGGTTTTCTTTTTAAAACCTTTTTTTTATGTAGAATGATAATGTAAAAGATTGTTATAATTAAGCCAAGAAAAAAAATAATTATAATGTTTAAAACTAAGGTTCCTGAGTGAGGCAGAATTATGTCTTTAATAATATTCCAAATCAGACTCCATTCTATTTTATCAAAACTATCCATTTTTGTATATCATTGATTAATGTATATTAGTTGAAAATGTTTAAACATTTTTGATGTTTGTTTAATTACTAATACTTTGCGGCTTGGATTTAATGTCTCGTCCTGAAATACGGCTACAGGTTAAAATTGAATTTAGGCTGATAACTTGTATACCATATTAGGTGTTTTATAGTTTAAAGATAAATGTAATCTTATTTCGTTGTATAAATTAATTGCATTTTTTGCAGCTCTTTTAGCATGAGCCACGTTATCAAAGGTTTGATCGAGATAAAATTCATCTTTTAATATGCCATTTACACGTTCTGCCATAGCATTGTTCATAACAATGATTTTCTTCGGTCATACTAATACCAATCTTTTTTCTTTTTAGTATTTGAGTGTAGACATTACTACAATACTGTATACCTCTGTGAGAATGATGTATTAGTTTATTGATATTTTTAGCCTGATAAATGGCTTTGTTTAGCGCTCTTACACATCCTTTTAGTTCTAGGCTATCGCTAAGATCGTACCCAATTATTTTCCTAGAATGCATGTCGGTTATTAAAGCTAGATAACAAAAGCCTTCTACGGTTCTAATGTATGTGATATCAGAGACCCAAACTTGATTTGATTTAGTAACTTTCATATTTTTTATCAGGTTATTATACTTATAAAAACGATGATAAGAGTTAGTTGTTCTAGCACTAGTTTTCTTTCTAAGTGTAAGCATATTGTGTTTTCTAAGAATGTTAAATAAATTATCTCTACCTACTTTAAGGTTTGCTTTAGAAAACTCATCATTTAAAGACACCTTAAGTTTTCGTACACCTTCTCTAGGAAGGGATTTGCGTTTTTTTCTAACGATGTTAATAACCTGTTGTTCCAATTTTAAACGCATATCAGCTCTAGACTTGTATTTATAATACGCATCCCGTTTAAGTCCAAAACAATGAGTTATAGTCTTTAAAGAAGCAAAACCCTTAGATTTCTCTTTGGCTTTGATTAAGGCTTTATACTTAGCTTTTTTTTTAGTTCAGCAACAGATTTATAGCCCAGATCTTCCGCAGCTACTTCTAGATAAGAATCCAATACCATGGCATCTAAATCCTTTTTAAGTAGTAGTTTCTTAAGCTGTTCTACTTCTTTTTGAAGTGCTTTAATTCTAGATATTTCGTCTTTAGTTTCCACTTTTACTCTGGTGTTCATTAAATCTTTACGATTGTACTTTTTAATCCACTCGTTAACAGTTGTAGGTGCGATAGAGTAGAGTTTACAAAGCTCGCTTTTTGTGTGTTTTCCGATAGTAAGTTCGGCTAAAATTTTTAATTTAAAAGGTTCTGAATACCGTCTAATTACTTTGTCATTTCTATACATAATGTTTAAAATTATGTAGCCTTTATTCAGGACGGGTCAAGGTTGTAGATAACGGTTTTGTGTATGGTTAGTTGCGTATAAAAAGGCTTTAATTTTTTAGTTTAGAATTGACTTTAACAAATAATTATTTACCTTTGATTAAGCAAATAGTAGCAATTAACTATACACGTTGTTCTAAGCCGTTTCTAATCACTTTTATCTATTATATCAATTACTGGTTTTAAATCAAGTTTTTTTGTTGGTTTTAATTCTTCAAATTTCCTTCTATATTCTTTTTTTAAATTTGGAAGATTATAGTAATTATTTTTCTCAAATTCGCTATAATAATGATAGTCTTTGTCACTAAGTATTAAGATTTCCATATCAAGAGAAGAATTATGAGAAATATGCATATAATTCATTAAATGTCCTAAAATATTGCTACGTTCCGAGAATGTTAAAGGGGTTTTTAAAATACTATCATTATGTATTAAATAAGAGATGTAACGTCCTAATTTCCTGTAATATTCACCTTTTTTAAAAGTAATTAAATCTAGATTTTTTTTATTATATACTATAGAATCATTCTTGTTTTTTGACCATATAAACGTGCTGAATTTATCGTAAGAAGAACGCAAATCTTTTTCTGTAATTGTTTTTTGTGTTCCACACGATATGGTTAAAAAAATTATTACTAATAAAAATATTTTTTTATTCATTATAAAATGATTTAACTTCTTGTTGCATAACTAAGCATTGAAATTTATCGAAATATAATCTTGATATATCATAGTCCATAAAATTATTGCTTGTTCCTTTTTTAATTTTTAAGCCTCTCCCTTTTTCAATTGCTATTTTTCTTTTAAAATCTTGAATCTTGGCTTCAAATTCTTTTATTTCGTAATTATATTCTTCTATTTTGGTTTTGTACTTGTTTATTAGAATTTCCTGGTCGTTTATAAAATCTTGGTCATCTACTGAACCATCATCATTATAGCCTAGTTCTTTTGTTCTTTTTGTTTCACGAGTAATTCTTTTATTCTGGTCTTCAATTAATTCTTTTCTGTTTTGGATATTACCTTCATAACTAGTAATATTTGAATTTTGAGTTGCTATATTATTTTTAATTCCAACAATTTCATCTGTTTTCAAAAAGACGTGTTCTAGCCCAAGCATATGCCCAAGTTCGTGAGCATATGCATCGCTCATACTTAATCCTCCTTTAAAAATAATGGTTCCTTGACTTCTAAGTGGATTGTTTTGCGAATAACCTAATGTATTAGGTTTATTGTAACTCTCTTCTGTTACAAAAAGTAAAGCACCTTTAAAATCTCTGCCATATTTTGTATAATACGCATCTTCTAATTCATCTAACAACATTCTTTTATCGTTAATGGTTTTACCATTTTTATATTCATACATTTTATCTCCGTCTTCGCTCGTCCAAATAGATGGTCTTTTTGATGCATCAGCCTCGGTAGGTTGAAAGTTCCAATCTTTAAATTCTTTTTTTGTGCTGTCATAAAACTTAGCAAAATCACTTGTATTTATGTCAATCACTATTTTTTCGGAAACTGCTTTTAGGGGTTCAATATTGCAAGTGATTCCTGCTTGATTAAAAGAATGTCTGTTTAATGTTTCATCTAAGCTATTACCTAAATTTGTTGTTTTTGCCTTTATAGTTTTATTGTATAATTCATTTGCTTCCTTTAATTCTTTATCCTCTGTAGATTTTAAAACAACAGGAATGATTTTTATGTCTAAATCTACTTTTTTATTAGGATACATTTCTATAATGCCTACTACAAATCCTTTTTCATCTATTGCTTTAATATAAGAACTGCTTTCTGTTTCATTTTTTGCAAATATTTCTATTTCATATTCTTTGCCGTCTTTTTTAAAGGTATTTTAATATCTGTATTAAAATTCCCATCATAGGAAATTTCATAATCATCGTTTGCTATAAAAGAGATATATTCTTCATTTTCTGTCTTTTGTTTTCTTTCCAAATAGATAGTTGTAAGTTTGAGTGTAGCTTTATTTCCCTTCGCTAAATTCATCCACGCAGTATAGTATTGTTTTCCAAAATCAATTGTCTTTTTTGAATATAACAATTTTAGAATTTTTTGTCTATTCTCATTTGTAGCTACTTTATATTTCTTTTCTGTGTCATCGAAAGTGTATTCTATATCAGAAAGCTTAGTGTCTTGAAATTTTTCTATTTCACCAGTTTGAAGGTCCCATTCACACCAATCAAAACCGAATTCTCCTTTGTATGTATCATCTGGTTTAAATTTAGCAATTACTTTATTGTCATTTGCAATCAATCCAGAAAAGGCAGGCTCAATATAATCGCCTAAAATAATTTCATTTTCAGCTTTCATATCAATAGAAGTATTTGAATACATATTTATACTTCCTTCAGTTGTAGCAATATTAATTTCTTCTGCTCTTTTTGTTAATGTACCTCCAACTTTAGTTATATAGTTTTCTTCTACAATCTTATATAGATTTTTTGCTTTGATTGTTATTTTCCCCATAGTGTTTGTTTTTATTACGATGTTCGTTCAAATGGCTTAGAACTCGTTATATAAGAAATAAAAGTTTTGTTATCCCTGTATTATAATGTGATAAGTGGAGATTTCAGCAATTTTATTCCTTTTCTTTTTTTGCGAACTAAATATAGTAAAAAATCCCAAGTTGTTGGCTTGGGATTTTGTGGTACCAATTTTTATCTATTTCTGTAGTAGCTTCTTGGGGGCGTTTTATTCTTTTATAATTTTATAGGTAAGCGTTTTTTTCTTGGTTTTTACATCAATAAAATACATTCCTTTAGGGGCTGATTTTAAATTAATGGTCACATTGTTTTGTGTAGCAGTTTGCTGTAAAATTGTTTGCCCTAAAAAGTTTCGTACTATATAGGTAAACGGAGCACAGTCTTCACAATTAATATTAACTATACCTTTTGTTGGATTTGGATATACGCTAAAGGTATTTTCGGTTAGTGTAGTGTTATCGGTTGTTTCAAACATTTTAGCTGCATTATTTGCTGATAGATTGATTACCGCACTTACGCCTTTATGGTCAGAAGGCCAAGGCAATTGGTCTGCCTCAAACGTGTCGTTTTGGGTATTGGCAGTACTCGATACATTGTTAACATACGAAGCTTTTGGACCTACAAGAGCAGCACTCGTAGCAGAAAGTGTAGTGCCTCTGTAAAAAATATAGTCAATACGATCTCTCTCGTCAGCTTCTGGTGTCCAGCTAGTGCTTCCAACCCCAGTAGCAATAGAAGGCCATGTGATACCAGGATTGGCAACTTCATCAGGATATACTTCTCTATAAGCATCTACAAAGCTATTGTTTTCTAAAGTTTTTGCCGTGTGCCAAGGAAATACCACTCCGTGATGATCAAACATATTGGCTTGTCTTGAGGTCCAGTCTAAATGAGAAGGTTCGTTGAAATCTCCTACTAAAATCACTGGACGAGTTTCATTTTTTACATGATTGATAAATGCAGCAATTTGTTCGTCTCTTTGTGAACCTAAATTTTGTTCTGAAATAACAGCAGGATCCGTAACTGGTTGCGGATCTTGATTTGTAGCACCTATTTTACTCCATCCATTATAAGGATAAGAACCTCCACAGTTGTATCCTCTGGGAAGATATGTGGCATAATAGGTATAGTCTAAATGTGCCGTAGCTACTACAACACTTTGTCCGTTTACATCTACATCAAACACAGAAATAGCACCTAGGTTGGTACCTGATGAGGTGATAGGGTATTTACTAATGATTGAAACATCACCATAGGCATAACCTCTGTTATAGTTTAAGCCAATGGCCGCAAGGTTGTTTACAATTTTGGTCGTCCAATCGCCGGTATAGTTTCTCACTTCGCTAAAACATACAATATCTGGATTTACTTCAGCAATCACATCTCTAATGTATGTCATTCCGTTAGGCACCGAAGTTCCTTCTTGCCAAATATTAAACTGTAGTACTTTAAGACTGTTTGTATTGCGTACGGTAACATAACCCGTTTTAGTTATCGTGTTACTTCCAGTAGCATTGGTAGCTGTTAATGTAACATTGTAAGTTCCTTCAGTAGGATATGTTATAGTAGGATTTTTAACAGTACTTGTGGCTGGTGTTCCACCTTCAAATGTCCAGTTCCAAGAAGTAGGAGTGTTGGTTGAGCTATCCGTAAAAGAAATTTGTTGTCCTGCAATAACAGAAGACGTATTCGAAGTGAAATTAGCCACAGGAGCTCCTGTTTGAATTAAAGTACCGCTTATATTAATCTCCGCAGCTGAGGTGTAATTTCCTCCATTGATATCAGAAGTGGCTACTAAACGCACATATTGTCCTTGTTTTTTAGGGAAGCTAACGGTTTTTTCTGTTTGATTGGAAGCAAAAGTACCTGTTGCAACCGCTGTTCCCCAATTAGAAGGAGTATCACTTACATAAATTTGATAATCTGCAATTGTTCCGTTGGTTCCTGTTTGACGTGGTAAATATGTTACCTCACAAATATCATAGATACCGTTTAAGTTAATTTGGATTTCATGTGGATGCGTTGGTTGGGTAGCACTCCATTCGGTATGCCAAATAGTTGCCGTGTCACCATCAAAAGCATTTGTTGCTACTCCGTTTTCCCCTGATGTTTCTTGGCTATCTACATACTGTAAACTCCATCCAGATTGTGGAATAGGAGTGCAGGTTGGAATTTCAGTAGCAATTGTAAAACTAGAGGAAGCTAAAACAGTATATCCATCATTTTTAAAAAAATAGACATCATAAGTTCCTGTGTTTGGTAAACCTGATGAAAAGGTAACAGCACCATTTTTTAGCTTTTGAGTGGCGCTTTTTTGTCCGTTTACGTATAACCAATCAATGGAACTAACAAAACCAGGAGTATCTCCTTGATGATAGATGCCAATCCAGTCTTTTGAATTGTCAGGGCCGTCTGAAAAATTGACCGTAATAGCTTCGTTAGGAATATAAGTTGTTTTTGAAGGGCTTACACTTTGTGCGTGTAATTTGATAAGGCTTCCTACTAATAAGAAGCAGATAAAAATAATAGTTTTTCTCATGGGGGTTAAATTAGTTTGATGTTGTATAAAATCTTATAGAATCTAATCTACAGAAATAGTTAATTGATTAAACATCAAATGTATAAACTAATCGTTTGCATGAGTGAAGAGAGCGTAAACAGTCTGTTAAGACATTGTTATTTTTGCGATTTAATATTTTTAGGGAAGTTTTTGTTTAAGTTAGTTTACGCTCTCTTAAATGAAAAGTGTTAGCTTCTTTCACCTTTTTTATGTCCAGTAGCTAATATCATTTCAGGAGATAAGTCTGTTATTTTTGTTCTTAACTCTTCTGTCATATGTATATCTAATGAAGCCAAAGCAGGTTTTAACTGTTCTAAATTGCGAGCCCCAATTAAAGGAGCGGTTATTGCTTTGTGCGCTTTTACCCAAGCAATAGCAAGGCTAACTGGATTTAAATTGTTTTGATTGGCAAAATCAACATAACTATCAACTGTCTTATAGGTAATTTCATCATTATATCGTTTTTGATACATCGAGCTTTCAGCAAAACGACCTTCTTTTTTACCTGTTTTATATTTTCCAGTAAGTAGCCCTCCACCAAGTGGACTATAAGAGGCTACTCCTAAGCCTTCACTTAAAGCCATTGGTAATAATTCTGATTCGCACTGACGTTTTACTAAATTATACATGGGTTGAATAACAGAGATAGGAGTGTAGTTGTTTTGTTGTGTAACAGCAATGGCTTTCATTACTTGCCAAGCAGCAAAGTTACTCAGACCTAAATATCTTACTTTTCCTTGTTTTACAAAATTATCAAATGTAGCTAAGGTTTCTTCTAAAGGTGTGTTTTCATCAAAAGCATGTGCATAATAAACATCAATATAATCTGTATTTAAGCGTTTCAAGCTATCGTCTAAAGCTTTTATTAAGTGGCCTCTTCCTAAGCCTTTGTCGTTTACACTTTCTCCTGTAGGAAAATAGGCTTTTGTAGCAATAATTACTTCATCACGATGTTCATGTATTAGTTTTCCTAAAATTTTTTCAGAAGTTCCATTGTTGTATATGTTAGCTGTATCAAAAAAGTTAATTCCTTTATCTTTTGCTGCTTGATATATGGCTTTTGAAGTTGATTCATCTGCTTCTCCACCAAAGGTCATTGTTCCTAAGCATAATGTTGAAACTTTTAATCCAGAGTTTCCTAAAGTTTTATATTCCATCTTCTAGTAGTTGTATTAGTGTATAATTGTGTTTAAGGTATTGGTAAAGTTGTTTAAAAAAAGGTTTTGAGAGCTTTTACTTGCACGTTGTAGTGATAAGAAAGGGTTTAAATCTTCTAGTTCAACAAGTAAAAGTGATCCATTTTTAAGTCGGCAAGCATCTACCCGAGTAATACCTTGAGATAGGGTATTCCATTCAATAAATTTGTTTGCAAACTCAAGGTCTTTTGAAGTTACGGCTATTTCTTCTAATTCCCATCGTTTTGATTTATCAGGTGCATACAAAGCGTATTGAAATTCCTGATTGATATAATAAAATGATATTTCGTATTCAAAATTTACAAAAGGTTGTATAATTTTATTTTCAAGGTTTGTTCTTTCTAGTTCATTTTTATTTAATACTTCCATACCAATGGAGTCCGCACCATTTTTAAGTTTTACTATATACTGTTCTGGGTTTCCTAATAATTTAAGGTCAGAAATGTTTTCTACAGTTGGTATTACAGGAAAATCAAGTTGGGTTAACTCCATTAAATAGTCTTTACCAACCATATCTGCTTTTCCATCAAAAGAGTTAAAAGTATGGATGTTTTGTTTTTTAACTTCTGAAACAAATTTTCTATAGTAATTTTCATAGCCCAAAACTGCTCCTGTATTTCTATAAACTATCAAGTCTGCTATATGTAGGTTTTCAATAGCTTGTTGTGGGTGACCAATAATTATATTAAAATGTTTTTTTAGTTTTGAAATAATAAACAGGTCTTCTTCGTAATAATTTCTTCCGTTAGCTTTGTAAAATAAATCGGTTATATATAAGATACGTTTCATAGTTGCGTTTTGAATTACATTTTTATTGTTGTTCTAAAAACAGGTACAGCACTACCTTTTATTTGTATTTTAGTAGGGATGTTTTTTGTTGTTTCTACTCGAACAAAAATATTTCCTGGACGTTGCATTTTTTCGCCTTGCCTACCTGTGAACTCAAAAACACTTCCGTTAAAATCAATTATTTTATTTTGAACCAAGTAACCACCTAAAGATCCATTTGCGTTTCCAGTAACAGGATCTTCTTGTATTCCAATGGCAGGAGCAAACATTCGTCCGTTTGTTAAAGCATTTTCACTGTCTGGGTTTAGTGTAAATACAAAATAACCATTGCAGTTTATTTGTTTGCTTAGCGTTTTTAGGGCGTCCATATTTGGAACTAGTTGATTGAGTTTTTCATTACTTTTAATACCAATCATTACTTTAGAATGACCAGTTGAAGCAATTTGAACAGGACATCTTTTATCTCTGTCAGAGTTTTGTAACCCCAAAGCATTTAGTAGTTTTTTAGTTGTAGTTGCATCAAACTCTGGACTTAATTCAAACTTACCTTGTGTCATGATAATTTGATAATTGGAGTTGTTTTTTACAACTTCAATAGGTAAAATACCAATACTGGTTTTCATGTTTAAAACACAAGAGTTTAATTGTTCTTCTAACGCTTTTACATAAATAGCAGCTATGGTTGCATGCCCACAAATAGGAACTTCGGTTGTGGGAGTAAAATATCGAATGATTCCATCATAATCTTTCGAGTTTGAAGAGAAGATAAATGCGGTTTCAGAATTATTAAGTTCTCTAGCTATTAGTTGCATTTCTGTATCTGATAATCCGTCGGCATTTACCACAACTCCAGCAGGGTTTCCTTTAAACTTTTCTGTAGTAAAAACGTCTATTTGATATGTGATGTATGATTTCATTGGAAGAGTTTTGGTTATTTATAATACAATGCTAATTTTTCCTATGTGTTGTGCCTTTTTTAAGTAAGCAAAAGCTTCTAAAGTATCATCAAAAGCAAATGTTTTATCAATTACAGGATGAATTTCGTGCAATTGAAAAGCACGTAACATATTGTTATACATTTCTGTTGATCCTGTTTCAATACCTTGTATTCTTGCTGCTTTCATCATAATAGTTCCTGTGTCGATTACTCCACTAGTGCCATCAATAACACCTACCATACTTACTGTACCTTCACTTTTTACACATTGTAAAGATTGGTTAATATGTGAGCCTCCTACAACATCTATAACTTGATCAACTCCTTTGTTATTGGTTAGTTTTAGTACTTCTTTAATCCAGTTTTCAGTTGTTTTATAGTTGATGGTATGGTGCGCTCCTAATGCTGTTGCTTTTTGTAGTTTTTCATCACTACTTGAGGTTATAATAACTCGGTAACCAGCTAATTTTGCAAATTGTAATGCAAATAAAGAAACACCTCCTGTGCCTATGAGGAGTATAGTACCGCCTAATTTTAGGTTAGATTGTTCTACTACAGCATTCCAAGCTGTAAGTGCTGCTACTGGTAATGTTGCTGCTTCTTTAAAGGATAAATAGCTAGGGAATTTATGAAGAGCGTTTTCAGGTAAGGCTACATACTCAGCCATAATACCGTCTCTATCTGATCCTCCTAAAGAGTCTTTTAGTTTATCAGCATTTAATTTTCCTGTTTCCCAATTGGGCAAAATTAAAGAGGTAACATTATCACCTTCTTTAAAATTAGTTACTTTATTACCTACTTTTATAATCTTTCCAGCTGCGTCAGAACCAGGAATTCTATTTTCGGTTGGTTTCCATTTTCCTGAACCTTCAGTAACAAGAATATCTCGATAGTTTAATGAGATAGCTTTTATTTTTACTAATACTTCATTAGGTTTTATTTCAGGAATTTCTGTAGTTGTAGCCTGTAATTTTCCGTTAGAGATTTTGAATAATTTCATCTGTTTTCTGTTTTTGTGCTCACCGTAAACGATGTTTTAAATGTGCTTTTGTGATCGATAGACGGGAAGGGTAGAAAAAAGACGCAAAAAAATTATTCTAGAAAATCAATAATTTTACCGTTGGCATCAGTTACAACATTAGGACAGTCTAAAATATCTTCTTTTAATAGGTTTTTGGCGCGTTGTACTCTTGATTTGGCTCCTGAATAAGATATATTTTTGTCGTGGGCAAGTTGTAATTGTGAATAATCTTTAAAAGAAGTAAGTAATATAGCTTCTTTATATTTTTCTGAAAGACTACTTATTTTACCATTGATACAGGTAGAAAGTTTGGTATAGGTATTATCTTCTTTAGCCTCTTCAGGAAATTCTATATCAATATGATCTTCTTTAAGGGTTTGTTTTTTTCTGAAGTAGTCCAAAACCACATTTCTACATATTTGATATACCCATGATGTTAGTTTAGAGGTGTCTTTAAGTGTATCTATTTTTGTAAGGGCTTTAATAAAAACTTCTTGTAAAATATCTTTTGAATCTTCTTCGTTTTTTACTCTACTTAAAATGAAACGATAAAGTTCTTGGTGAAGGTCATCCCAAAGTATTTTTATGTCTTTGTTCATTTTAGTTGTTTTAAGGTTACAGAAGTACACTCAAACTTACTACTTTTTTTACCAAGTTCAAAGCTGTAGATAGTTTATTAAGTAGTGAATAATAGAGGAGGAGAGTAGCAGTTAGAGTTGGTTTATCCTTTTCTAAGTTCAATTTCCATTGCTCTTTTATAAAAGTCAGCAAATTCTTTTTCGTTGTATTTAACTCTCATGGCCGCTAAAACATCTGGTAACCCCAAGCTAAACCAATCCCAAAGCATGGTGTCAAAATTGTATTTATATAGTTGTTTTCCTACTTCGTCTCTTATCTGAGCTATTTCAGTAGTTGAAATACCATGTTCATTCAGTAATTGGGTTATCTTAATGTTTTCTTCTGGAGTAATAGCAGTATCTAGGTATGGTTCTAATAACCAGTTCCAGTTTTTTGTTTCTTTAAAAGTAGTTATGCTGTTTCTCTTTGTAAACTCTTTAAGTGACTCGGTGTGCTCTCTTGAAATAAATATTACTTCATTATCAATTTTAATTAATGGAGGATAGGATTGATGGCAAATAGCAGTTATTTCACTAGCTTTAATCTTTTTATTAGGAAATACAAATGAAGGTTTAAAAGGGTATGCTAAAATTTCAACTTCAGTTTCTAAGATTCTAGCTTTACCAACCCCACAAATCATGTTGTCCATTTCATAGCTCGTAGCTCCAAAAAAGGTTCCTTTTTTACTAAATATTTTCTTTAAAAGATTCAGCATTTTTGATTGGTTTAGCTTTATTCATTTAAGTCATTGACTAACTTTCTAGAAATAACCGTGTCGTAAATTATTTTTAGCTTCGTTATTTTGCTTTCAGAATCAAGTTCAATAATATCAACAACATCGAATTCTACTTTTTCATTGTTTTTTAAAGTCCATTTATAGGTAAAGTAAAGAGCTAAATTATTTGAGTCATTCTGTTCAAAAATTCCTTTTAGGAAAAGTTCAGAGTTAGAGGTGTCATTATTTAATTCACGATAAAATTCGTCAGCTTTTTTAATTCCATAGATAGGAGACTCAACAATTCCGTTACTACTAAACAGATCAATTACCTTTTCTATATTTCCGTTTTCGAGATACTTTAGATATTTTTTTGCGATTTCACTTTTATTCATTGGTTCAAGATTTATTTAAAGTTACATACACAGTTGTTCTAAAGGTAAGGTTTCTATTTTTATATAGTATAATGTGACTTTTACAAACTAGGTAAGTATAACTACGAATATAAAAACAATCACTACGAAAACAAACTACTTTTTATACAGTACTACCTACAGTATACATTTGATACTTGTAATTATTAATAAAACTTTATATCAAACAAAGATGGAAGAACAAGTTGCGATTTTAAAAAATGAAGATTATTCTTTTAGAGAATTTAACGGAGGCATTGCAATTTTAAATTATATAGGAAAGTCAACGAGTGTTGTGATACCTGACTATATAAACAATAAACCTGTAACGTATATACTAAGGGAAGCTTTTGATGATAAAGGGCTCAAAGCAGTAACCTTACCAAAATTTTTAGAGTATATAGATGAAGACGCTTTTTATAAGAATGAAATTAAAGAGTTGGTAATTCCTTCAAAAGTTACAGAAATTAGAGGAGGGGCTTTTGGAAGAAATAAAATTGAAAAACTTGTTATTGAAGCGCCAATTACGACGATTCATATGTTTTGCTTTGTGGGAAATGCGCTTACAAGTATAGATTTACCAGAATCAGTTACTACATTGTATAACGATTGTTTTGCTGAGAATGATTTTGAAGAACTTACAATTCCAGAACATATAACAACCTTAGGAAGTGATTCTTTTAAAGATAGCAAGAAGTTAAAAAAGGTAATCTTGCCTCAAAAATTAGAAGATAGTATTACAGGAGCCTTTAGAGGGGCAGATATTGAGAAAATCGATTTTGTGTTGTATTAGTATTAGTAAAACATATAAATATATTAAGATTATAGAATAAAAGAAAAAAACGAGCAGAAGCTCGCTTTTTTTTTACTTAATCATTGTAAAACATTGGCCGCTTCCTGAACAAGACCCAGCACATGTTCTTACACAATTATAATAATTTGGATTATTAAATGGTTGACAGTCATGTCCATCTGTAGAATAACAATCATCACCTTTTCCATTAATAGATAGTTGTTCTACTTTGTTTAGTACTGTACCTAAGTTTGAAATGTTTTTTAACATAATTTAAGTTGTTTTAAAATTTATCAAACTTATAAATAAATCAAAATTCAGAAACGAAAAAAACCGTAATAAAAGTAAGGTAAAACCTTATTTGTGATTGAGTAATGTTTTTCTTTTATAGTGGTTCTGTGTTATTTGATTCAAAAATGTTTTTGTTTTAATTAACTCAAAATTCAGTTGATTAGGGAGTTCTGAAAACAAAGAAGAACCGCCACCCAATAAAATAGGGATAGTTGTAAGTATCATTTCATCAATCAAATCTGCTTTCAAAAAATTATTGATCGTTGTTCCTCCATCAATATAAAGTCTATCGAATCCTTTTTCATGGATTTGATTTAAAAATTCTACCAAATCCCCTTTTATAAGGAAAACTTTTCCTTGAAGGGATTCAGGTATTTCATTTAATTTATTACTCAACACAAAGACAGGTTTGTTATAAGGCCAGTCAAAGTCAAATCGAAGAACAGTTTCAAATGTTTTTCGCCCCATAACAAGAGCATCAATTTCTTTATTAAATTCCATGTAACCCATATCATCATTATCGGGATTAGGAATGGAATGTAACCAATCAATTTCACCATTTTTGTCAGCGATATATCCGTCTAAACTTGTTGCAATAAATACACTATTTTTTTAATCATTATTTTTTAGTTCGTTTGTTAATATGAATGCCAAGGTTTTGGATAAACTATATTTCCATGCAATTTAAGTTTTGTTATAGGTAGTTTTTTTCTTTTGAATTTCATTGTTTATTGTTTTCGCAAACTCAAATTCATAGTTAGCTTCAAAAAATGATTTAAGTATCATTAAATATTCTACTTCAGTTATATTTTTTTCTTTAACCTCAAAGTGGTCTGAATAGGCCTGAATTTGACCAATAGGAATTAAAACATTCTCAATTTCTCTATCATAATCATCTAAATCTGATTCATAAGTGATACCGCACATACTGTCAGTATTTCCATATCCGTGCCTAGATATAGCAAATTCAACTAGGCTCTTTAAGTTTTCCCAATGTGCTATCGCATTTAATGCTAATTGAAATTCAATTAGTTCAGGCGAAACATTATAAGTAATAAATTCTTCTCCATTACTTAAATGTTTTGTATGTCTTGATACTTTAATTGTCATTTTTATAACCTACAAATGTGTTGCGGTTAGTTATTTAGCACTTTAATTATTTTTCTTAAGGCTTTTTTAGCCTCTTTCATTACTGGTAGGAAAGGCCAAATATGTGGCATATTCTTTCCTTCGATTATTTCAAGATTAACTTTAGCTTCAGTAAACTTTTTGATTGCTAATTTTTGATCTGGATAAGTAATATCATTTTCAGCAAGAAATAGAATTGTTTGAGGAAAATTTTTAAAACTTCCATATAATGGCGAAATCATTGCATTTTTCAAGTCGTTATTTTCAGCACACATTTTTTTAGCACTTAATACTCCATTTTTAGAAAGCATTGGGTCAATATGATCTACTTTTTCAATTTCAATATTAGACATACTTGCATCCATAACAGGTGACACAAGGATTATTTTATTGGGTAATTCAATATTCCTTTTTATCAAACGTTGGATTAAACTTGTTACTAAAGTTCCTCCTGCAGAATCTCCAATAAAAGAAATTTTATTTGACGGATAGCTTTCTAAAGCTGTTTTGTATATAAGGTCTATGTTCTCTGATATTTTTGTTATTTTATTTTTAGGTGCTTTAGGATAATTGCACATCCAAATCTTATAATTTGTTTGTTTAGCTATCTCTTTTAAAGTATCCCAATGATGTTGTGCTGGACCAGAAATAAAGGCACCTCCATGAATAAATATTAAGAGATTGTCGAATTTTTTATTTACTCCTATTTCAGTAATTAAGGAATCTGAAACCTTAAAACTACGTAATTGATTTTGTTTAAAGAATTTGCCTTTTGGATAATGGACATCTTCTTTTCTAATTTTTTTAAAGTCAATTGGAACTTTACTAAAACTTTTTTTCACTCCTTTTAGCTTAATAACTAGTAAAGTAATATAGTATGTTAAACTTTGTTTCATTTATTTCTTTTTTTAATTAATCATAACAACCTTATTATATAGCCGTTATTTATATATAGGTTAATATGTATATTTTTTCAATTAAGCACTGACGTTAACATTTTTGAGTAGATTCACCTAATCCTGATATGAATGAAGTAGAGTGGTAGTGGAATCTAAAGTAATTGTGGTTATATATTATTACAGCGAATTTTTTTATATCCATTGAGCTTGAATTCCTATATTGTTCAACTCATCAATAACATTATCTTTTGCATAACATAATACAGCTTTTTTCAAGTTAGGAAATTGTTTTGCATCTTTTGTGGTTTCTATATCCCAGTAATTTTCCCAACCTTCTCCAAATGCCAAAAGTTGCATATAAATATCTCCATCGTTTTGATTGATCTCAGTTATTCTTGATGCATACTTTTTAGGAATTTGTATATCTTTAAAGTATTGAGTTACTTCAGGAATAGGAGCGTAACCTTCTTTTTTTATATCAATTTTTCTTTTCTCGTACCATTCTACAAACTCATATAAATCAAATTTAGGCTTTAAGAGTTCTTTATTGTACATCAATTCTTGAATAATAGATAGTTTAAAACCAAAATCACTGAATTCAATTAGTTCTTCGTTTAATTTCTTAAAGGTGTATTTATCTTTCGTTAGTTTTGGTTTAACAAAACCTTTGCCAAAAACCTGATTGTATGAAATGCTAATTAGGCAAGGACTTTTTTTACCTGTGTATGTAAAGTGTTTAACTTCATATTTTCGCATTGTGATATTTTCAAAACGTTTTTTATTAATCTCAACATCATCTACAATTATCTTACCTATAAAAAAAGGTTTTTGCTCAGTTTTGGATTTAGATTCCATTGGGTTATAAGCTGTATGTAGCGACAGGTGATTTGTTCGACCATTTTTATGCGGATTTGTACTTATGCCTAAATGTTTCCAGTAAATTTCATTTCCATTAGTTCCTGATGGTTTTCCAAGGTATTCTTCAAGCTCATTTGCATTTATAGGGAAATCAATAACTTTTTCATTGATAAAAAGCTTATCACTATCAATTTTAATTGTTAAGTGGAAAGACTTGTTTTTTTGTTTAAAAAAGGTTATCATTTTCTATTGTGTACTCAAATTGACTATGAATGTTAACGTTATTAAGAAGTTAGAAGAAACAACTATTTATTATCAATGTTCGTAGTCAGTTTTTAATTCTCGTTAAACTTTAATTTTTTATTTTTCATGTCATTTATCCAATTATATGGGAAAATTCCATGATCATTTTTAATTATGTTTTTCATAATAATCTTTACTCGATTTTGAATTTCTACTGGTAATTCGTAAAACTTTTTGTCTACTTGTGTGTTTCTTTCATAATCAAGTACTCCATTCTGGTGTCTTATCGCTTTTTTATTGTTCTTGTAATAGGTCAATATTTTTATTCTTCCATCACCTGTTTCATTTATTCCAAAAGTTCCATAAATAATTATTGGGTCAGCAATACCATCTTTATTATAATCGTCTATTTGAAAGTATTTTGTCCAATGAGAAATTGAATATTCATATGAATTTGGAAGTATAAAATCTTTAAAAGTCCATTTTAAAATAAAAGCTTCATTTTTAAATGAAAAACAATAAGCTCTTATTGAGTCATGGCATTCTCTCTTTTCTTTACAATTAACCTTATTTTGAGTCATTACAATAAAGTGCTTTCCTTCTTTATCATTGTATTCGTAAACTCTGTAAATAGAATATTCAATTTGCAGTTTACTTTTTAAGCTATCAGTAAAAACAGAGTCAACTTCTTGTTGACTTAATTGCTTACTAGAAACAATTGAGTTTTGTCCAAAGATTAAATTAGTTGAGAAAAAAAATGCAATTATAATTAATGTTTTTTTCATAGTTTTTTAAGGTTGCTGAACGATTTTGTTTATGAGTAGTTACGTTGTTAAGAAATAGACTAGAATAAGCAACTATTTATTATCAGTACTTATTTTGTCAATATCCAGGTTATTAGGTCTTTTTTGTCTACAATAGCCCAACTGTGAGGATGTCGTTCACCATTAGCTCTATATCCTTTGTTTGTTGTTGGTATATATTTAACATTATTAAAACCTTTAGTTTTTAGACTCTCATATAATTTTTTGATATAGAAAGCATTCATTTGCTCATTATCGCCCACTCTATTCTTTTTCCACCATAAAGTATCAGGTTCTGTGTAAAGTCTAATCTTAGTGTTTTTTAGTTTCTTTATATTGGAAATATTGTCTGTACTAGAGGTAAATACCGCTTTTTCCTCGTATTTTTTAATATGGTCTTTAGGATTACCAAAATTATCACCTAATGTTTCTAATAGCCAAGTGCTTTCTAGAATTGCGGGTTCTGAAAAGTTTCGTTCTATATTTTTTTCTAAAGATTCATATAAAGCAGCTAAGTCTATAGGAGAATCCACAATAAATACTCCTTTTGGGTCAATATAGAACTGTTTCATCCCAACAATATAATTGCTTATTAAAAGACTAACAACTCCACCGCTTGAAAAGCCTCCAATAAAGATATTATCAGTTGGCAATTGGTTTTCTGTAATTATAGTTTGTAAACTTTTGGCGAGTTGTTGTTTTTCGTTTTCTTCAAGCCATAATTTCTGATTAAGGTTAGAAAGTATAACTGCAATATTATTTTTTCTAGCAATATCAAGAATTTTAAACTCTCTTTTAATGTCTTTAGCAACTTCTGGATAACCTCCAAACAAAATTAAAACTGCCTTAACTTCTTTAGTTGGTTTATAAAGTTCGTAATCTTCTTTTATAATCTCAGTAAACTCAAACTTTTCAAGAGTTACTTGTTGTTTCTTTTGTTTACTCTGTTTACAGGAAACAACTGTAATAAAAGTTAGAATTAAAATTATTGTAAGCTTTTTCATTTGTATTCAATGTTTTGCTACGACTTAATTTCTTTTAGTTCAAATTCCGTTTCGTTTTTCCATTTCACTTTATATACTCCTCCATCTTCAGTTGTTTTAAACCAAATGATAGCAAGCAATCATTTATAACAGTAGTTTAGCTAAAAAGGGAAGAGTAAAAAAGTAGCTTTAATAGCGGTGTGTAATAAGTTATTAAAACAAGCTTTAGCAATAGTAAAAAGTGGTTTGCCTTATGATGCAAATTATAAAAATACTTTGGTTTAAAAAAGTATAAAAATTACTTGTTTTTTACCTCAGCTCTTTGTTAGCTGTAGTTTTTATTCAAATCTAATTCCATTTCTAATTGTTCAAGGTTATTTTCAAGTCCTATTTTTTTGAAAAAATCGTTTACCCCTTTAGAGCTTTTGTCTACATTAATGATTGAAAAATAATTTCCATATGTTTCTTTTAATTTTAAAAATAGAGTAGAGGCTATTCTTTCCTTTCTGAAATTTTTACTCACAGCAATTTGTTGTACTCTTCTGTTAGCTGGATTATGAACAATATAACCAACTAACTTATCTTCAATATACGCTCCTAGTGAAATATTGTTATGATTTGATTTACCTATAGCCTTCCTTGAATTTTGCCAAGTAGGATAAATATCCCAAAATGATTCCATTAATTTCCAGTTATATCTTTCTAGTTTCTTGATCTTTAAGTAGTTATTTGTTTTTAAGGGTTCAATTTCTCCTTTGTAACAAAATAGTTCTCTTCTCATTTTAAATCCAGATTTTTTATAAGATTTAATAGCTTGAGTATTCTTAGTAATTACTTCAAGTATTAGTTTATTTATTCTTTTTTCAATTAGAATTGGTAAAATGAAAAGATACATTTGCTTTGTTAGTCCGAAACCTCTTTTTTCAGGAATAACTCCTGTCCCTCCATTATACACTATTTTTTCATTATTAATTATATCAAATCCGTGTAAAATGAATGCAATCAGTTTTTTCTTTTCAAAAACTCCAACTGATAGGTTAAGGTCAGTTTTATCAGCTAACATTTTTGAAATTAATTGTTTTTTTGTTAGTTTTAATGGAACGAAATAGTCAGAAAATGAGTCGTTAAAAGCATTCAAGATTACTTTATTGTCGACTCCAACTAAGGTTTTGATTTCCATTTTGGGTTTTCTTTAATTACAGTTAACTAGTTTATATATAATAAAATTACCAATACACACCTTGCAAAGTAAAATAAATGGAATATATAGCAATTTCATTAACACTCTCAAATATAAAAAAAGTAAGATAAAAAAGTGCAACTTTTTTATCGGGTCGACACCCCAAGCCTAAGGGGAATGATGCTCACTGCCTAAGGGGAGCAACTTCAAACAAGTAAAAAGGTAAAATATTCGTATTGTGTAGAAAAATGTTTGTTAGGTGCTGTGGTGTATAAAGAAACCATTTTAAAAAACAAATACACCCCAAAAGAGAGGTGTATTAAAGTGTAAAGTTTTATAAATAGTTAATAACTTAACAGCTAGCTTGTTTCTGCTTGTGCTGTTGTGGTTTTAGCCTTTGCAATTGACTGTAAGGTGCGTAATGTAATTACTATTGTTGTAAAACACTTTTATTAGTAGTCAAATTTGGCTAAAGTTCCGTCCATTTTGTACCAAAAATTAAAGTCTGTCCCACCATCTTTTGGAGATATTGTTATGAAATATTTCATACTACTAAAATCTCCATTATTAGGTGCTTTTATAATAATATTCTCAACTCTAACCTCATTTATTCCTTTTTCTTCAATTATTTTATTTTTTGATTCTTCAACTATTTTTCCCATAATATCAAAATCAATAATTTTATTCACTTGAAACATAAAATCCTCTGCTTTTGCACCAGATGAAAGTTCTAAAGTAACATCTGAAATTTGATTCCAATTTCCATTAGAATAATCCCATTCTGTCATCTTTAACGACGATGGTTCATCTGTTTGTGAAACTCCTACAGTAGAGCCATAGTCATTGTTAGAAATACCTATCTGCGTATAATAAGCATTTTTTCCAAATTTTGAAATTAATTCTTTTTTAAGTTCTACTAGAGATGTTGTGTCTTCATAACTCTGTTTTCCATTGTTACAAGATAATAATAGTAATAATAAAGGGATGTAAATTAAATTTTTCATAATGATTTTTTATTTGTCTTGAATTTCTAATAAATGATTTTCTACTTCTTGAGCAATTTTATTCTGTCCTCCAGAAATTATGGCACCTACAATAACTGCTAACAAACCTCTTTGCGTCATGTTATTTATAAAATTGCTGGGAGGAACTGGATTAATCACTATTTTATTAGATTCTAAAAGATTAATTTTAGCTCCAGCTGTTGCACTTTTTTTTACAAGAATACATTTTTTTTTAGTAGTTATTATTAGCTCTCCATCGGTTGCCCATTGGTCTTGTACGATAGAAACTTCTAGTTGTGTTTTAGTTTTAAGAAACTCATTAATTTTTTCTAAAGAGTTGTAATTGTTTGTTAATTTAATATTCATATGTTCGTTTTTAATGTTTTACAATGATCCCGTCTATGAGTAATTACGCTGGTTAGCACTTAAGTTAATTGGTACACACCAAACTGAAAACCTGCAAGGATTTTCAGAAGTAAATGAAACAAGCTATTACTTATAGTCATAATTGTGTGTTCGTTATTTTTTTACAATAATTTATTCAAATATAGGATTCTGTTTTTCAGTTCATTTTTTTTCGTTTGATAAAGATTTTTAAATTAGAAACATTAAATTATGTTGATTACCTCCCATATTTTTTAGAAAACAAGAAAGATCCAATATAACAAAACACACATTACAAAAATAGAAATCAATAAAATAACTATATAAATAAAGATAGAAAATATTGATATAGTGATAAGTTTTCCGTCTTGGTAGGCAATAGTTGCTTTTTCACCAATTATTGGTTCTCCTAATACTCCTTCATTACCTTCTTCTCGAAAGATATTACCTCTACTGTCTGTCAATTCAAAAATAGGGTATTGTACTCTTATTCTTTTTCCAACTCTATGTTCTGTAATATGTGTAATAGTACTTGTTACTTTTGCCTCATATTTTGGAGAAATAATAATAAAATACAAAGCAAAAAAGCAAGAATAAATTATTCCAAGTAAAGCGTTTCCGAAAAGGCCTAGTATAAGTGCTTTATAAATTGAGATTATAAAACCTTTTTGTTCGTCTGTTTTTTTTACGCTTTTAAAAATAAAAACAATCAAAATTACCAAAATTATATAAATTATATACTCTACGAATTGTGGTATTGATAGTAATTTAAAGCTGCGAAATGAAGTTAGTTTTTCCATTTTTTTATTATAACTTTCTAAAAGTATATTAAATTTTAACACTAAAACCTGTATTAATTATAGCCAATGCTTTAGGTAGTTTTTACGTCTAGAATTTCCACCATTTTTTACTCTTTTCTTTAATGTTTTTGTCTGACGTCTTTTTCTTCAATTCAATCTCATTTCTAACCTTTTCCTCTTTCTTTTCTATTTTAACAAACTCTTCTTTTATATACTTTACTGTAGAACTCGATGTATTTGGGTTGTTTATAATGTGATCTAAAAGGTCTTCCATTTTTTCATTTCCTACATAAGTAATATTAGAATTAAAAAGTGCGTTTAGGTTCATAATCGTTATATCAGAAGTTTTCCTTTTTAAAGAATTTACATATTCTTGTTCAAAACCATCCATGTCTTCTAGTGAATACATGATATTCCAAAATACATTAGGCTCACTTACCTCACTGAATCTTTCTAATACCTTAAATAAGGTAACTATAACTTTATTTGATGTATTTGTTTTTAAGAACTTATCATAAAATTCATTAAAAAGATTTTCCAAAGGAGTAAAATCATCATTTTCTGGTCTAAAATTTTCTATTTTGTCTAAAAGTTCTTTTTCAGTATAATTATCCATCTTTTTCATTTTTCTGATTATTTGATTTAATAGCGGGATGTAATAAATTATTAAAACAAGCTTTTGCTATTGTAAAAAGTGGTTTATAGTGTGATACAAACTATAAAAGTACTTCGATATAAAATTTGTAAAACTTACTTGTTTTTCACCTCAGTTCGTTACAGCTGTTGTATGGATTCAGAAAGTACCATTCTCCTGAATATGAGTGTTTTTTCAAAACGGGAATATATTTTTTATTTATAATATAAAAGGTTTCATTTACTATACTAGGTTTTCCATATTCATTGTATGAGTAAACAATTAATCTATCATTTAATATCCAAGTATATGTATGGCCTTTATAGATTAAAAGATCACAGATTTGAGGTTTTTCATACTTATTGGTTAGGGTTTTTAATAATTTGTTGAAGTCTGCTGCGGGGATTTTATAATTACTAGCTAAAAGTGCCATAAATTCATTTTTGTTAACATCACTTTTAATAATGTCAATCATATTAAAATTTTTATCCTCATAATATGCATAAGGAGGATTTTTTAAGAGGCCAATCATTCTGTACCAAGTACCCACAATAGAATCATCATATTCAATATCTTGTATATAATACGTTTGCTTAATCTCTTCAATGTATTTTGAATAAAACTCTTCTACATTAAAATTTAAATCAAAATTTTCCAAATCGATAATATTTTTATCTCGGTCAGGACGATTTTGACAAGAAAAGCAGAGTGTGATTAAACTTAAAATTATATATTTTTTCATGTTAATTAGTTGCGCTCTAGGTGTATGGCGTGTGAGGCACAGCCTCATGAGGAGCCATAATTGTGCTTCATTCGTTATACATTTTGTTGTTTATAGTTTCGTGTGTAGTTCACGAAGAAGGCTAAAGATACACAATATAGTTGTTAGAGGAGCAATTAACCTAGAGCGTTGGTAATAATTAGTAGAAAAGGAGTGTTTGTTAAAACACGGTTTCTACGTGCCGCAGGCAATTATTACCAACGGTTAGTGTATGAAACGTAGTGCGTAAAAAGAGGCTAGTTTTCGGTTTAACCCTGAGCCGAATTTTTACATTTTGTTTTAATTTTATCTTTCAAGGGCAATTTTTTTTAACTGACAATCTTCGTGAAAAAACAATAATCTTTAGTACTTATTAGCTATGTTTTATACACACTGTTAAGTATAGTAATTTTGTTATTTTAGTTTGTGTTTTTATGCTCCATTTCAATAGATGTGATAATTGGTTGGTTAAAATCTTCATAGAATAAAAATGTTTTTTTATTTAAAAGAACAATAGTAGAGGAGATGTATCGTTTTTTGTACATACCAGAAGTTCCTGAACCAATACTTTTAGAAAGCTTATTTACTTGGGTAAATTTCCAATCACCTATATAAGTAGTATTTAAACTATCTTTTTTAAGATAACTACTAAAAGTGCCGTTTGGATAATATTTTTCAAACCTTCTATTTTCTCCAGTGTAAGTATTTTTAAAACTACCACCAAGTATACCCTTAAGAAATGTACCGTATATATTTGTTTCTATATTGTATTCTATTTCGACTCCTTTAATCCCTAAAAAGCCAAAATTTATTTCTCTTTTGCTTTTTTTATACTTTCTTCAGTTTTGTCAGAAATTCTTATTAAGAGTGCCATTTCTTTTTCTGTCCATTCTTTTGAGCACAGTAACTTTGTCTGTTCTATTAATTTTTCTTTTTCCTTTTTAATCTCAAGTTTTTGTGTATGATTTTTTTTAGCTTTAAGAATTAATTCTTGATAAGTGTTATCGTCTAAATAAATATTTTTTTTTCACATTCTGTTATATAATTCTTCAGTATTTTAAAATCAGTTTCAATAATTAGATTTGAAAGCTCTTTTAAATTTTCCTCACTAGAGGATTTATCGTATTTTTTTTCAAAGTAATTTTTTTCACAAGACGATAGTATTGTAATGGTTAAAATGAAAATCAATATTTTCATAATATTTTTAAACCTTCTGTGTCGGTTATTAACAGCTATACTGTTTTGTAACATAGTTTTTTAGTTTGTAGGGAGTTCATAAATATATGAACATCTTGTCCTTAATATAGTAAGTATATGTAAGTTTTTAGCAATTTTATTAATACTCCCAAAGATAAAAAAATAAGATGATAAAGTGTAACTTTTTTATCGGGTCGACACTCCCTCCGTAAGGGGAGTAACTTCAAACAAGTAAAAAGGTAAAATATTCGTATTGTGTAGAAAAATGTTTGTTAGGTGCTGTGGTGTATAAAGAAGTCATTTAAAAAAATAAGTACACCCCAAAGAGAGGTGTATTAAAGTGTAAAGTTTTATAAACAGTTAACTTAACAGCTTACAAAAGCACAGTTGTTCTTGTTTGTTTCAATTTGTACCGTAAGTGAGAATTGTGTAATTGTTTTTATACTAAAGGCTCAGCTTTAAAACCTTTACTTTTTACAATAGCAATTACTTCATCCGCAGTAATTCCTTTAGAACTTACGGTAAGAATTTTATCATCAAAATTAGTATCTACATTCCAATGACAAACACCTTCAGCATTGTCTAAATCAGTTTGTACTTTTGATACACATCCTCCGCAGTTAAGGTTTGTTTTGAATTTTAACTCTTTATTACTTTCCATTATATTAAAAATTTATTTGTTATTGAATACTGCAAATTTCAGCACAACAGGGGTGTTTGTTGTTGTACAATTTTAAGATTGATTTGTGAGATTTACAGATTTACTCATTAAGTGAGATTTAAAATGTTCCAACACTTGCAAGTGCCGAAACACTTGTTATTTTTTCCATTTTAAACGTAAGCTATTGCTAACCACACTAACACTACTCATAGCCATAGCTGCACCAGCAATCATAGGGTTTAGTAAGAAACCATTAAATGGGTATAAAATACCCGCTGCAATAGGAATACCAATAAGGTTATAAATAAATGCCCAAAACAGGTTTTGTTTAATGGTAGCTACCGTTTGTTTTGAAAGTTTTATGGCTTGTGGTATTTTACTTAGGTCAGATGATATAATGGTCATTTTAGCAACATCCATTGCAATATCACTACCTTTTCCCATGGCAATACTTACATCGGCAGTAGCTAGGGCAGTACTGTCGTTAATACCATCACCTACCATGGCAACAGTTTTTCCTTGTTGCTGTAACTCTTTTACAAAATCAGCTTTGTGTTGTGGTAATACTTCAGTTTTGTAATGTTGAATACCTGTTTCTTCAGCGATTGATTTTGCGGTAGCTTCGTTGTCACCCGTAAGCATGTATAATTCAATATCCATAGCTTGTAGCTCCTTAATAGCTTGTACTGAGGTCTCTTTTATTTTGTCTGAAATAGCAAGTACAGAAAGTGCTTCTTTACTATTAGCAAACCAAATAACTGTTTTAGCCTGTTTGCTCCATTCGTCCACCTGTTTTAAAAGTTCGTCTGCTATGGTAATCTTGTTTTCAGCCAATAACTTTTTATTACCCACAAAAAAGGTTTCCTCATTATAATCTGCCTTAGCACCCTTACCTGTAATACTGTCGAAATTTGTTAGTGGGGTAGTGGCAGTATCTCCTAAAAACTTTACAACAGCTTCTGCTAATGGATGTTCAGATTTTTTCTCAATACTTAAAAGAATGTTCTTAGCAGTATCATTATTCTGTAACCAAGATATACCAGTTACCTCTGGTTTTCCTTCGGTAATAGTTCCTGTTTTGTCTAAAATAATAGCATTTACTTTTTTAGCAGATTCAAGGCTTTCAGCATCTTTAATTAAAATACCGTTTTCGGCACCTTTACCCACGCCCACCATAATAGCGGTAGGAGTAGCAAGACCTAAAGCACAAGGACATGCAATAACCAGTACCGTAATACCAGCTAATAACCCTTGAACAACTCCATTATCTCCACCTAAAACAAACCATATAATAAATGTAATAACAGCAATACTCATAACTACAGGTACGAAAATACTGGCGATTTTATCAACTAATTTTTGTACAGGAGCCTTACTACCTTGTGCATCTTGCACCATTTTAATAATCTGAGCAAGCATGGTTTCTTTTCCAACTTTAACAGCTTTAAATTGAAAACTTCCTTTCTGATTAATGGTTCCTGCAAATACTTTTTCATTTTCTTCTTTTAGTACTGGAACAGGTTCACCACTTAACATGCTTTCATCTACATACGAGCTTCCTGTAGTAACCATACCATCTACCGCAATTTTTTCTCCTGGTTTTACAAGAATAGTATCATCTACGTTCACTTCTTCGATAGCAGTTTGCTTTTCCGTTCTGTCAGGTTGTATCACAATAACGGTTTTAGGTTGTAAACCCATCAATTTTTTAATGGCAGATGAGGTGTTTCCTTTGGCTTTTTCTTCCAATAATTTTCCTAAAAGAATAAATGCAATAATAACTGAAGCAGCCTCAAAATATACATGTGCCTCTAATCCTCTCGATTCCCAAAACTTAGGAAATAACATGTTAAATACACTAAATATATAAGCAATACCCGTACTTAAGGCTACTAGGGTATCCATATTTGCAGAACGATGTTTGGCTTGCTTCCATGCATTGATAAAAAAGTCTTTTCCAAACCATAATAATACGGGAGTAGAGAAGGCCCACATTATAGGGTTTGCATAAGGCATACTCATAAAAAACATACCAATAATAACCACTGGTAACGAGAGTATTACCGACCAAATGGTTTTAGTTTTTAATTGGTTGAATTTCTTTTCGTGAATTGCTTCTAAGGTTTCTTGCTGTTTGGTTTCGTCTTCAATTAACAAATCATAACCCGCACCTTGTACTGCTTTTTGCAGTTTTGTAGCATTGGTCATATTAGGAAGGTATTCTACCGTTAAGTTTCCGCTAGCAAAATTTACTGAAGCATTTACTACGCCTGGTTCAAAGCTAACAATACTTTCAGCACTTCCTGCACAAGAGGCGCAAGTCATGCCCAATACTGGAAAAACTTTTTTAACAGTAGTAACACCGTACCCCAAATCTTTTATAGTAGTAACAGCATTAGCAAGAACTTCTTCGTTACTAACTGTAATAGCAGCTCTTTGGTTGTTTAGTTCTACTTTGTGGGTTTCAATTCCCTCAACATGTGCTAGCCCTTTTTCAACGATTAAAGCACAGTGTTCACTTTCCACACCTTCTAGAGGTAGGTAAATGATTTCTTTATTGTTATTTGTTGCCATTTTTTTACTGTATTAATTGTACAATACAAAGTTGGCATTAAGTTAAAGAAAATTTATTGTGGAATTTTGTAATTGATTTATAAGATTTACACCTCGTCTAACGGTGTGCGTTTGTCTTTACAGATTTTTTTGAAGTGACTCGGGGTTAATCCTGTTACTTTTTTAAACTGATTGCTTAAGTACGCTACGCTTGAATAGTGTAAACGGAAAGCAATTTCACTCAACGATAATTCATCGTAAACCAATAGCTCTTTTACTTTTTCTATTTTTTGAGCAATAAAATACTTTTCTATAGTAGTGCCTTCTACTTCAGAAAAAAGGTTAGATAGGTAGTTGTAATCGTGATGTAGTTCGTTGCTTAATAATTCAGATAAATTGATTTTTGTTTCACTGTCTTGATGGTGTACTAAATTGATGATTAGGTTTTTAATCTTTTCAATAATGCGACTTTTTTTATCGTCAATAATCTCAAAGCCTAAGCTAAGTAAGGTTTTGTTTAAATGTTCTCTTTCTTCGGAAGTAAGCTCTTTTTCAAGTGTAACTTCACCTAATTTAATGTTTTTTACACTCACACCTAATTTGTCTAATTCATTTTGAATTACCATAATACAGCGATTGCAAACCATGTTTTTAATAGTGAGTGTCATAGTGTTTTTAGCATAGTTATTAGGTTTACAAAGATAGGAATAAGGAATGTTTTTATTTAAGATTATACCATCGACTTATTGCAATAAGTTGCTTTTTCAAAATCTCTAATATTGATTGAAATAATAGGAACTTGAGGAAACATTAACTTCAATTCAGTAATAATTCTTTCAGAAAGATTCTTTTTTTGAGAGGCAGAACGTCCTTCCATAATATTTGCAAAAATGTGAATAAAATCATCATTAGTATTTCCTGTCAAATAATACTCAAAAGGGTTAATTCTTACTTTTATATCTCTTTTTTCAAACAGATCAGTTGATTCTGCTGTGTCATATACTTTCTGAATAATTTCTGCTGGTGTTTTGGTTTTTATAATGTTTTTTGAACAATCAATTACGAAATGTGGCATAAGTTATGTTTATCTAGTTTATAAGAAGGTGTGAGTAGTTTGTTTTTATTCTTAAAGGTTATGGTGTAATAAAAATCCCAAGCGTTTTGCTCGGGATTTTTGTTTTATTGGTCTTCGTCTATTTCGGTACGAGTCTCTTTTGGTTTTTCACCTTTTTCTATTTTTATAATGAGTTTTTTATCTTTCTCATCTAAGTCCATGAAGATGGTATCACCTTCATCAAGTTTTGAATTTACAATTTCTTCAGCTAATGCATCTTCAATGTATTTCTGAATGGCTCTTTTTAATGGACGAGCACCATATTGTTTATCAAAACCTTTATCGGCAATATAATCTTTGGCTTTTTCGCTTAAGTTTAGTTTGTAACCTAAATCATCAATACGTCTTAGTAATTTGTCTAATTCAATATCAATAATCTTATGGATGTCTTCACGCTCTAATGAATTAAATATTACAACATCGTCAATACGGTTTAAGAATTCAGGAGCGAACGATTTCTTTAAAGCACCTTCAATAATACTTTTAGCGTGTGCATCTTCTTGCTCTTTTTTAGAAGCAGTTCCGAAACCAACACCACCACCAAAATCTTTCAGTTTACGAACTCCAATATTTGAAGTCATAATAATAATGGTGTTTCTAAAATCTATTTTACGACCTAAACTATCTGTTATATGTCCGTCATCTAATACTTGTAACAGCATGTTAAACACATCAGGGTGCGCTTTTTCAATCTCATCTAATAAGATTACAGAGTAAGGCTTACGACGTACTTTTTCTGTTAATTGTCCACCTTCTTCATAACCAACATATCCTGGAGGTGCTCCAATTAAACGAGAAATGGCAAATTTCTCCATGTATTCACTCATATCAATTCTAATTAAAGAATCGTCAGAGTCAAACAACTCACGTGCTAGTACTTTAGCTAACTGTGTTTTACCAACACCAGTTGAACCTAAGAAGATAAAAGACCCAATTGGTTTGTTAGGATCTTTTAATCCAACACGGTTACGCTGTATAGCTTTAACAACTTTGGTAACAGCTTCATCTTGACCAATTACTTTACCTTTTATTAATTGAGGTAATTCTGCTAAACGACTACTTTCTGCTTCAGCAACACGATTTACAGGAATTCCTGTCATCATTGATACTACTTCAGCTACATTGTCTTCAGTAACTGTTTCTCTATGTAGTTTAGAATCTTCTTCCCATTGTTGTTGTGCAGATTCTAAAGCTGTTTCTATATTTTTTTCATCATCACGAAGCTTTGCAGCTTCTTCATACTTTTGTCCGCTTACCGCTTTGGTTTTACGTCCTCTAATTTCTTCTAATTTAGCTTCTAATTCTAAAATTTGTTGAGGAACAACAATATTTGTAATATGAATTCTTGATCCCGCTTCATCTAAGGCGTCAATAGCTTTGTCTGGTAAAAAACGATCAGTCATATAACGATTAGTTAATTTTACACAGGCATTAATAGCTTCATCAGTAAAAGTTACATGATGATGTGATTCGTATTTGCCTTTAATATTGTGTAAAATTTGAATGGTTTCTTCAACCGTGGTAGGGTCTACAATTATCTTTTGAAAACGACGCTCTAATGCACCGTCTTTTTCAATATTAGTTCTGTATTCATCCAGAGTTGTGGCACCAATACATTGAATTTCTCCTCTAGCTAAAGCAGGCTTTAACATATTGGAAGCATCTAAAGAACCTGTAGCGCCACCAGCACCAACAATTGTGTGAATTTCATCAATGAAAAGAATAATATCATCATTCTTTTCAAGTTCATTCATTAACGCTTTCATACGCTCTTCAAACTGACCTCTGTATTTTGTACCAGCAACTAAACTAGCTAGGTCTAAAGAAACAATACGTTTGTCAAATAAAATTCGAGATACTTTTCTGTCAATAATACGTAAAGCTAATCCTTCAGCAATGGCAGATTTACCAACACCTGGTTCACCAATAAGCATTGGATTGTTCTTTTTTCGTCTACTTAAAATTTGAGAAACACGCTCAATTTCTTTCAAACGTCCTACAACAGGGTCTAGTTTTCCTGCTATTGCTAAAGCTGTTAAATCACGTCCGAAGTTATCTAAAACAGGAGTTTTAGATTTTTTAACTTGCTTTCCTTTTTGAGACTGTTGCCCGTAAGGATTTGACTTTTCGTCAGCAAATTCATCATCAGACGGTGTTTCACCTATTGGTGAAATAAAAGTATCATCATCTACATGTAGTTCTTTGTACAAGTTTTTGGCCTGTTCATAATCTACATCATACTTTTGAAGTAGCTTTGTGGTAGGGTCGTTCTCGTTACGCAAAATACACAGCAATAAGTGTGCGGTGTCTATTGAGTTACTTTGGTATAATTTAGCTTCTAAAAACGTTGTTTTTATAGCTTTTTCTGCTTGTCTGGTAAGATGTAAACTCTTCTTTTGAGGGCTTGCTATAGATGGAGTTGTAGGATTTAACTTTTCTAGTTTATTGCGCACTAAATCTAAATCAACATCAAAAGTTGTTAATATTTCAATGGCTTTTCCATCCCCTTTCCTAATCAAACCTAACAAAAGATGTTCAGTTCCAATAAAGTCATGTCCTAGTCGTAAGGCTTCCTCTTTACTGAAAGTAATCACATCTCTAACCTGTGGTGAAAAATTATCGTCCATAAATTTATTTTCTGTCTCTGTAAAGTTAGTAAGTTTTTTTCTTAAAAATTACAAAAAAGGTGCCAATAGTTTTTTACTGACATTCTGACGAGCAAAATAAGGTGTTTTAATGTTTAATAACCTTACAAAATTGTTAATAAATAACCATAAAACAGTTTGTATATTTTTTGTGTAAAACTGAGGGTTGTAGTATCTTGCAATGTTTTAGAAAATGCAGAGAACTAGAAAGCATTTTAAAAGTGAGTTTTATCAAGTGTAAAATTCACTTTTTTGACGAAAATAAATACTAATATTTTAAAAGAAAATATATGGCAGATGGCGAAAAGTTGATCCCTATCAACATTGAAGAGCAAATGAAGTCCGCATACATCGATTATTCAATGTCGGTGATAGTATCCAGAGCATTACCAGATGTAAGAGATGGTTTAAAACCAGTACATAGAAGAGTTTTGTTTGGTATGCATGAATTAGGAATTAAAGCTACTGGAGCATATAAAAAGTCTGCAAGAATTGTAGGAGAGGTATTAGGTAAGTATCACCCACACGGAGATACTTCGGTGTACGATTCTATGGTGCGTATGGCACAAGACTGGAGTGTACGTTATATGATGGTTGATGGACAAGGGAACTTTGGTTCTGTAGATGGTGATAGTCCAGCAGCAATGCGTTATACTGAGGTACGTATGCAAAAAATATCAGAAGAAATGTTATCTGATATTGAAAAAGATACAGTAGATCATAAACTAAACTTTGATGATACGTTGCACGAGCCAACCGTATTACCAACACGAGTTCCTAACTTATTAGTAAATGGAGCATCAGGTATTGCAGTAGGTATGGCAACTAATATGGCGCCACATAACTTAACAGAAGTTATTAATGGTACTATTGCGTATATAGATAATCGTGATATTGAAATTGATGAGTTAATGCAACACATTAAAGCACCTGATTTTCCAACTGGAGGGATTATCTACGGATATGATGGTGTAAGAGACGCTTTTCATACAGGTCGTGGACGTATTGTAATGCGTGCTAAAGCTACTATTGAAGAAGTAAAAGGTCGTGAGTGTATCGTTGTAACTGAGATCCCTTATCAAGTAAACAAAGCAGAAATGATTAAGAAAACTGCTGACTTGGTAAATGATAAGAAATTAGAAGGTATTGCTAGTATTCGTGATGAATCTGACCGTAAAGGAATGCGTATCGTTTATGTATTAAAGCGTGATGCAATTCCTAATATTGTTTTAAATAAATTATTTAAGTACACACAATTACAAACATCGTTTAGTGTAAATAATATTGCACTAGTTAAAGGTCGTCCAGAGCAATTAAACTTAAAGGAACTAATTCATTATTTTGTAGAACATAGGCATGAAGTTGTTGTTCGTAGAACAGAATTTGAATTAAAGAAAGCAGAAGCTCGAGCACATATTTTAGAAGGATTAATTATCGCTTCAGATAATATTGATGAGGTGATTGCAATTATTAGAGGTTCTTCAAATGCTGATGAAGCTCGTGAAAAATTAATTGAACGTTTTGAACTGTCAGAAATTCAAGCACGTGCAATTGTAGAGATGCGTTTACGTCAGTTAACAGGACTAGAGCAAGATAAATTACGTGCTGAGTATGAGGAAATCATTAAAACTATTGAGGATTTAAAAGATATTCTTGCAAATGAGCCAAGACGTTATGATATAATTAAAGAAGAATTACTTTATATTAAAGAGAAGTATGGGGATGATCGTCGTTCAGTAATTGAATACGCTGGAGGAGATATGCGTATTGAAGATATGATTCCTAACTCTAAAGTAGTAGTAACTATATCGCATGCAGGATATGTTAAGCGTACAAACTTAGATGAATACAAGGTTCAAAATAGAGGAGGACGTGGGCAAAAAGGAGCAACTACTCGTAACGAAGATTTTCTAGAGCATTTATTTGTAGGTACTAACCACCAATACATGTTATTCTTTACTCAGAAAGGAAAAGTATTCTGGATGCGTGTATATGAAGTTCCAGAAGGAGGAAAGAACACGAAAGGAAGAGCGATTCAGAACTTAATAAATATTGAGCAAGACGATAAAGTAAAAGCATTCTTAGTAACAGGAGATTTAAAAGATGAAGATTACATCAATAATCATTTTGTTATTATGGCCACAAAACGTGGTCAGGTAAAGAAAACACCTTTAGAGCAATATTCTCGTCCAAGAGCTAATGGTATTAATGCTATTACTATTAAAGAAGGAGATGAGCTGTTAGAAGCGAAATTAACTACTGGAGATAGTCAAGTAATGTTAGCGCTTAAGTCAGGAAAATCAATTCGTTTCGAAGAAGCTAAAACACGCCCAATGGGAAGAACTGCATCTGGGGTTCGTGGTATTACATTATCACACGAGAAAGATGAGGTAATTGGTATGGTAGCTGTAAATGATATGGAAAGTAATATCTTAGTAGTTTCAGAGAAAGGATATGGAAAACGTTCGAAATTAGAAGATTATCGTATAACAAACCGTGGAGGTAAAGGAGTTAAAACATTGAATATATCAGAAAAAACTGGTAATTTAGTTGCCATTAAAAATGTTGATAACACTAACGACTTAATGATTATTAATAAATCAGGTTTAACTATCCGAATGGCTGTAGAAGATTTAAGAGTTATGGGTAGAGCAACTCAGGGTGTTAAGTTAATCAATATTAAAGATAATGATGATATTGCTGCAGTAGCAAAAGTTATGCACGAAAAAGACGAAGAAGAAGATGGCACGGAAATTGAAAATGAAACGAATGAAAGTCAAGAACAACAATAAATAAATCATAACAAAAATGAAAAAACAAATCTTAGCCCTTTCTTTAGGATTAATGTCGTTAGGGGCAATCGCTCAAAAATCAGAACTTAAAGCTGCTGAGAAGGCTATAAAAAAACAAGATTTTACTACAGCATTAAGTACCCTTAACGCTATTGAGGGTTCTTTAATGATGAACGGTGAAGATAAGTATAAGTCTAAGTTTTACTTTTTAAAAGGAAAAGCGTTAGCAGCTACAAAAGATTACAGAAATGCAGGTGAGGCTCTAAATGCTTTATTAGCAATGGAAGAGAATAAATATACTGATGAAGCTAAGCCTGTATTAAACCAATTGATTCAAGAAGTTTCAAAAAAAGCGGTTGATTTATATAATAATAAGAAAGATTACAAAAATGCAGCTGAAGAATTTTATTTAACATATGTATTAAGTCCTGCTGATACTTCTTTTGCATACAATGCAGCAGTTTCGGCTACTCAGGCTAAAGACTATGATAAGGCAATTGAATACTATAGAGAGTTACAAAAAATAGGGTATACAGGTGTTGAAAAACAATATGTAGCTACAGATAAAGCTACAGGTAAAGTAGAAAGTTTTGGTAATGATAAAGCCAGAAGAGATTTAATGGTGAAGTCAGGAGGTTACGTAAAACCTGAGGCTAAAACTTCTGAATCGAAATCGGCAACAATAGTTAAAAATGTAGCTTTAATTTTAAAAGAACAAGGGAAAACAGATGAAGCTATCGCAGCTTTTAAAGATGCTCGTGCTTCTAATCCTAAAGATTTAAACTTAATTTTAAATGAAGCTCAGTTATATGTTGATATGGGGAAGATGGATAAATTTGGAGAGTTAATGAATGAAGCAGTAGCGTTAGATCCAGAAAATCCGACCTTATACTATAACTTAGGTGTTGTAAACTTCAATGAAGGAAGAGTAGATGACGCTAAGAAGTATTATAGCAAAGCAATTGAATTAAAACCAGATTACGCTGATGCTTACATGAACTTAGCAGTAATAGTTTTAAGTAAAGAAAAAGTTATTGTAGAAGAGATGAATAAAAACTTATCAAACTTTAAAAAGTATGACGAGTTAGCGGCAAAGCAGAAAGAAGTTTATAAAGAAGCTATTCCTTTTTTAGAAAAAGCTGATAGTTTAAACAGAAATGCAGAAACAGTTAAAACTTTAATGAATTTATATGAAGTTTTAGAAATGAGTGATAAAGCTTCTGAATACAGAGATTTATATCAATCAATGAAATAAGAAATTCTTCAAGCATGAAAAAACCGAAACTTTAAAAGTTTCGGTTTTTTTATGTTATAAAGTTAAATAGACTAATCAACTAAACGTTTAATAACTCTAAGTTTATGAGTGTGTTGCTGCGTATCAACATTATAAATTCCACTATGGTCTAACTTATCTATACGGACTTTTCCGTGTGCATGAATAATATTATAATCATTCATAATAATACCTACGTGAGTAATGATACCTTCATCATTATCAAAAAAGGCCAAATCACCAGGCTCACTTTCTTCAATAAAACTAAGTACTTCACCTTGTGTAGCTTGTTGCTTAGCGTCGCGTAAAAGATTGTGCCCACATAACTTATATACAGTTTGTGTAAACCCTGAACAGTCTATTCCAAAAGGAGATTTACCTCCCCATAAATAAGGTACGTTTAAAAATAAAAAAGCAGTTTCTACAATAGCAGATTTAGCTAATTTACTATTACAGACTTTGCCCTCGTATAAAAAAGAAGTATTGTTAATACTGATTTTATTCTTCTTAAATAAAGGAAGACGAGCTCCCATAGGAATAGTAGTTAAATTACTCTTATTATCTGTAATAAAATCAATTAACTCACCAGCATAGTGCTTCTTTTCTTTTGATAATAGTATATGTATTTCTTCTGAAATTTCTTCGTATTGTTTATTATCGATGTAGCCTTCATAATTATCAAAAGCTAAACGAATTTTACTCCACTTTTTAGTCTTCTCTAAAACTTCAAAGTGTTCACCAAAAACAACTTGATTTACCATTTCTGAAGCATCAGAAGGTTCTAATCGAAGAGGAACAATACTTAAATTACAAATTCCAAAGGACATCTGCTAGTAGGGGCTTTAAAATATTAAACTCTTTCAATTACCATTGCACTAGCACCACCACCACCGTTACAAATTCCAGCAGCACCAATTTTAGCATTGTTTTGTTTTAAAATAGAAGTTAAGGCAATTATAATTCTTGCTCCAGAAACTCCTAAAGGATGTCCTAAAGAAACAGCTCCACCATTTACATTTACTTTATCAGCCGATAATCCTAAAATTTTCATATTGGCTAATCCAACCACAGAAAAAGCTTCGTTTAACTCAAAATAATCAACATCATTAATAGAGACTCCAGCTTTAGCTAGGGCTTTTGGTAACGCTTTTGCAGGAGCAGTAGTAAACCATTTAGGTGCATTTGCAGCATCTGCATACCCTTTAATTTTTGCTAATGGAGTTAATCCTAATTCAGCAGCCTTTTCAGCAGACATTAATACTAACGCAGCTCCACCATCATTAATGGTAGAAGCATTGGCAGCAGTAACGGTTCCATCTTTTGTAAATGCAGGACGTAAAGCAGGGATCTTTTCCATTTTCACGTTTTTATATTCTTCATCTTGAGAAAAAATAATTGGCTCACCACGACGTTGAGGTATTTCTACAGGTACTATTTCGTCAGCAAATTTACCTTCGCTCCATGCCTTCGCAGAGCGGTTATATGATTCAATAGCAAAAGTATCTTGATCTTCTCTTGAAAACCCATATTCTGTAGCACATTCATCAGCACAAACACCCATGGCAACTTGTTCGTAAGCATCTACCAATCCATCTTTCTGCATTCCATCTTCCATTTTGATAGGTCCAAATTTAGAACCTGTTCTAGCGTGTTGGTAATGAGGAATCATACTCATATTTTCCATACCTCCAGCAACTACAATTTCAGCATCTCCTAAAGCAATTGTTTGAGCCGCTAACATGATAGATTTCATTCCTGAAGAACATACTTTATTTACAGTAGTACATGGTACAGTATCAGGAATTCCAGCAAAAATTGCAGCTTGACGTGCAGGTGCCTGTCCTAAACCAGCTGAAACTACATTTCCTATAAAAACCTCTTCAACCATTTCTGGTTTTAAGTTAATTTTATCTAAAGCTCCTTTTATTGCTACGGCACCTAATTTTGGTGCTGGCGTAGTTGATAAAGTTCCTAAAAAACTACCAATTGGAGTTCTTGCAACCGATACTATTACTACTTCTTTCATGTGCTACTATTTGTTAATTTTTATTTATCCCAATAACTATAAAGTGACCAAAATAATAAAGCTGTTGATTGCTTAATAATTATTTTACTACTGTTGTTTTCATGTATTGGATGAATTGTATTAAGATTTGTTTTGCGAAAATAACCATTTTATAATAAGTACTCAAATTATAGAGAAAGGTTATATTTACATTTTATAAACATCAAAAATGAACGATTTAATCAATAGACTGTATAAGAATAACACGATAATTTACAAAGTATTGTTGTTTCTAATTACAGTTACTGCCATAGTGTATTTATTTCCTAAAGGAGGACAGTTTAAGTACGATTTTCCGCAAGGAAAACCTTGGCAATATGATAACTTATATGCTCCTTTTGATTTTGCTATTCAAAAAACTTTTGAAGAAATAGCCGAAGAAAAAAAGGAGCTTGAAAGTGGTTCAAAAAAATATTTTGTAGTTGATACATCGATAAAAGCAGAGGTGTTACGTTCATTTACTAATGAAGTTACAAACCTTGATTCTTTATCAACTAGTGGGATTAGAGATTTAATTAAAAAAGGAGAGAAGCTTATTGATAAAATATACTTGTATGGTTTTTTAGACGACGCAAGTAATAATAAAGCAAGTAGAGGAGATGTAGTGGTGTTACGAAAAGGGAATTCTATTGATGATGTTCCGTTTTCAAGGTTAGTGCAATCTAAAGATGTTTTAAGTTTTCTACGAACCAATACAGAAGATCTTCAGCATTACAAACAGCGTTTACTTATAAACTACTTGTCTAGTAATTTACGACCTAATGTAACTTATGATTATAAATACAGTGAAAAGGAATTAGATGAACGTTTAGAACGTATTTCTTATGCAAAGGGGAAAGTATCAAAAGGCGAATTAATTATTTTAAAAGGTGATATTGTAGAAGGTAAAAAATACAACGTTTTAAAGTCGTATGAAGTAGCTTCAAGCTCAAGGATTTGGACAAAGTCTAATTACAACTGGATAGTTTTTGGGTATACAATTTTAGTGGCTTTAGCACTACTAATGTTATTGCTATTTCTTGAAAGATATCGATTTGAAATATTTAACGATAACAATAAAGTAACGTTTATTTTCTTTAATGTTTTTTTAATGATTTTTGTGCAAACCATGGTGGTAAAGTACAATTCAGATTATTTGTATGTTGTTCCGCTAAGTATTTTGCCAATAGTGCTAAAAGCTTTTTTTGATGCTCGATTAGGGCTGTTTACACATGTACTTACAGTGTTATTATTAGGGTTTATTGTACCTAATAGTTTTGAGTTTATTTATTTACATATCATTGCAGGAATTGTAACTATTTTAACTGTTTCAGAATTATATAAACGAGCGAGTTTGTTTATGTCGATAGGACAAATTACGCTAATTTACATGGTAACTTATTTAGCTTTTTCTATTTTAAAAGAAGGAAATGCAGACAAAATAAATTGGATGTACTTTGGGTTATTTGCTGCCAACGGATTATTATCATTCTTAGCAGTGTTTTTCATTTATTTTTATGAAAAACTTTTCGGGTTAGTTTCTGATGTAACCTTATTAGAGCTTTCTAATACGAATTCAAAGCTATTAAGAGATTTAAATGAAAAAGCACCAGGAACATTCCAACACTCTATGCAGGTAGCTAATTTGGCAGAAGCAGCAGCGAATGAAATAGGGGCTAACTCTATGTTAGTACGAACAGGAGCATTGTATCATGATATAGGTAAAATGGTAAATCCGATGTATTTTACCGAAAATCAATCCACAGGAGTAAATCCTCATAACGATTTGTTACCAGAAGATAGTGCACGCATAATTTTAGACCATGTAATTAACGGAATTGAACTAGCAAAAAAAAATAAACTACCCGATAGAATAATAGACTTTATCCGTACACACCATGGAACAAGTGTCACTTATTACTTTTATAAAAAAGAACAAGAAGAGAATCCAGATGTAGACATAAAAAAGTTTCAATATCAAGGACCGATTCCATTTTCAAAAGAAACTGCTATTTTAATGATGTGTGATGCAGCTGAGGCAGCTTCAAAAAGTTTAAAAAACCCAACAGCACAATCTATAGATAATTTAATTGATCGTATCGTAGACAAGCAAAAAAACGATAATCAGTTCATAAATTCTGATATTACTTTTAGAGAAATAGAAAAAATTAAAAAAATTATTAAGAATAAGTTGATGAATATCTATCACTTACGAGTTGAGTATCCAGAATAGGTAATTTTTTTATTAAAAAAGTTTGTAGAAACGTATATATAGTTATACATTTGCACTCGCAATTTTTAGTTCGCGTTTCGACAAGAATTAAAGGAGAGGTGGCAGAGTGGTAATGCAGCAGCCTGCTAAGCTGTCATCCTTCGGGATGCCCGGGTTCGAATCCCGGTCTCTCCGCAAAAAATTGCAGATGACCCAATCGGGGTGTAGCGTAGCCCGGTCATCGCGCCTGCTTTGGGAGCAGGAGGTCGCAGGTTCGAATCCTGCCACCCCGACACTGTTTTCGTAGAAACATTAAAACTACGGGCTCGTAGCTCAGCTGGATAGAGCACCTCCCTTCTAAGGAGGCGGTCATAGGTTCGAATCCTATCGGGCTCACAATAAGCTTCACTTTAATTAGTGAGGCTTTTTTGTTTTTGTAGGTTTTGTATGGGGTTGCAGTTATTATAAGGACTTTCTTCATTATTTAATTACAATAACTTATTAATCAAATAGCATCTTTTAAGGTGTACATTTTGGTGTACCACTTTTTGTTCTGGTGTACCATTTTTTTACTAACATACTAGAGTAGTATATTTACGAAAATTGTAGAGAAGTTTAAGTTTTAAAATATCACTATTACTGCTCAAATGAGATAATTAGTTATAATAGCTCAAAAATTATAAAGCTAATTATCTATTTTTAATAATGTTTTATATCTTTAAACTCAAAAAATTGTATTACCTCCAAAAAAATATCAATGAATATAAAAGCCAAACTCTTTGTTTGTGGTGAAGAAAGAGAGTTACTTTCTAGTAGTTTAAACTATAATCGACTAACTGATTGGAATGGTAAACCCACATCTGCCTTAATGGGAGGGGTTTTACAGTTACCTATGAATCACAAATGTATGATGACACCTTTATTGAATGGATTATAGCCAATAGAAATGACAATAAAAAAATACGTTATCCTTTTAATCTTTATCAATTAAGAGATGGGAAAGTAGTCTTTTACGAAGATGATTTTGATGGAGTAGAACTATTCCAATACAACTTTCAAGATGGAGCACTTATCAACTACTATGAGGTTTTTGACAACCAAAAAGGTATGTATGTTACTCTAACCATCTCTCCTGCCATGCAAGATTATCGTTTTTTTAATAATAGTTCAGATTGGAGAAGAAAAAGTCCTACTCGCTATATAAAACCTTGGCAAGAAAGTTTTATACTCCCTATAAAAGAAACTCCTTATAAATCGAAAGAGAATAATAAATCAACAAAGAAATCTCAAATAATTGACTTTTATTATACAGATAAAGACTATAAAAAAGGTATAAAACTAACTTATGGAGAAAAAGCCTATTTGGTTTTGGAAAGTAAAAATATGGTTGGGGAAATCGTGGATTTAAAATTAAATGATAAGGTTATAGACTTTACCTATAATAACGAGAGGATTAAAAATAATACGATAGAAGGTTATAAAATAAAATCAGATACAGATAAAATACCTGTATTTGTAATATCTGAGGATAACGAAGAATTAGAATAAAATGAGCGAAAATAAATTTCAAGTTATTTATAAAGGTAAAGTAGAAAAAGAAACTATTATTCCTGTTCAGGATATTGATAGAGAAATAAAAGACCAAAAAAAGGGGACAAACATTGTTAAAGTTAATGAAGAAGGAACTTCATTAATGCAAGTAAAACATGAGTTTGTTAATGTAGGTGAAAGTATTGCTCAGATTAAGTATAATACAGCTGCAACGGTAACTGAAAGAGGGACAATTGTAGTTAGTCAGTTTAAGCAAGAAGTAACTTCGAGAGGCGAAGAGGTTTGGTATTATAAAAACTCTAATGGAACTTTTGAAGGAACTTTAGCAGAGGCTAAAGTAGCTTTTCCAGATGTAGACTTTGGAGAATTAAAATTACCAGATAAACAATATGTAGATAATCCCGAATTTAGGAATAATTCAATTATACCAAGCTCTCAGCCCCTACAATGGGAGACCATTAATGAATATGATGGAGAAAAAGAAGGGAAACCAACCACTTGGGATAAATGGATGGATGCAACACAAACTGCTTTAGATATTGTGGGTATGATTCCTGCTGTTGGAGAGGTAGCAGATTGTATTAATGGAGTTATATCACTTGCTAGAGGAAACTATGCTGATGCTGCCTTAAGTTTTGCAGCAATGATTCCTTTTTTTGGAACTACTGCAACAGCAGCAAAAATTGTAAAAAAAGCAAAAGCTTTAAAAAAGATAACAAAAGCCGATGAAGCAAAAGGGGTATACGACTTGATTGTTAAAAATGGTGATGATATTAAAGGTTATGTAGGACAATCTGGTAATGTATTTCAACGTTTTACTCAACACTTTAACCCAAAAAGAGGTAAGTTATTTCACAATGTTGTAGAAAGTGGTTCTGTAATTCATAAAATGAAAGGCTCTACAAAGCTTGAACGAGAAATGTATGAGCAGTATATTATTTTAAAGAAATATGGAGGGCAAATAAACCCAGACAAGAACCCTTTAGCAAAATTATTAAATAAAGTAAATCCAGTTGGAGGAAGATTTGATTTAAAAAACACCAAAGAATTAGATGATTTTATGGAAAAAGCTACCGTTATTGCAAAGAAATATAATTTACCAACAACTTTTAACTCTCCTAATTTTTAAATAATATGTATTTATCAGGTTTTAAAGACGCTCCATATTTAATGGTTGAACCAGATTCTAGTTTGGTTAATATCAACCCTGATTTTTTAAAGAACAAATATACAGTGAGACTTTTTGGTAAACATAATCAAAAGTTTGTTGATAAGTTTATTGAGATTTTTAGAAACACGGAGTTTTTAGATATAGGGATGCAGTATGGTGTGAAAAACTCTTTTGTTTATAAATTACCTAATCTGAAAGGTTTGGTTATTCCCTTATATAAAGACGTTGACTTTATTTTAGACTGTGAAAAACTTCCAAAAACATTAAAACAATTACACATTTATGTATATTCAAAAAAGAAAATCATAAATATTGAAGCTTTAAATAATAATTTAGAACACTTAACCATTTCAGATTACGATGAAAAAGACTTAACCAAATTAAGTTCATTAACCAATTTAAAAACTTTAAGTTTTAAAACAGCAAAAATAAAATCTTTAAAAGGGATTGAAACTTTAACCAAATTAAAGTGTGTGTCTTTCGGAGGTGTTAGGAGTTTAACAGACATTTCAGATATTACAACTTTACAAAAGTTAAAATATTTAGAATTTGATATTTGCTGGAAACTACAAAACTTTAATCCAATTGGTGAATTGAAAGAATTAGAGGTTTTAAAACTTTTAGACTGTAAAAATTTAGCATCTATTAAGTTTGTTAAAAATATGCCTAAGCTAAAGCAATTATACACTTTAGGGACAACAATTATCAACGATTTTGATACAACTCCTGCTGAAAATGTGCCTGTTTTTTTTGGAAGTCAATATAAAAAGTACAACAAACAATACCCTGAAAAAGAAATGCAGGAAGGGCAAAAATCGTGGAGTAGCTATTTGTAGTTAATAGAGACTGTAGTAATATATTAATTGAACAGTTTAGTTAAAAAATAAAAACATTTTTTTAGAGAAAACTACAGTGGTTAGAAACATTGTAGTTTTTTATGCAATAAATCTTTATTACAACAATAAAAAGCTATTTAAAAATATAAGTAGTTTCAAAATAAGAATTCTTTTTTATGTATTAAGGAATATAATATTAAATAAAAAATGAAGGGATTAATTATTATTTTAAGTTTTCTTCTTGTATCGTGTATTTCTCAAAAACACACTAAACCTTCTATTGTTTCTGTTTCTAATGAAGAAGCAAAAGATATTGTGAAGTTATATTTTTGGTGGGAAATTGAAAAAATAGATAATAGTTTTTATGACAAACAAAGTAAGGATATTCTAGAAGATGGTTTTTATTCAATCAATATAAATAACTGTGGTATAAGCGATGATATTGTTACGAAAAGTGGAGACATGGACAAGAGAGGCTATATAAAAAAAGGAAAGTTTTTTAAAAAATGGGTTTATTTAATAGATAATGATACTTTAAAAATAGTCAATTATAACATTAAAGGTCTTTTGGACGGAAATTATATCATCTATACCCAGAACAAGAAAACTAAATATAAAACTACTTTTCGTAGTGGAACAGGGTACTATAAAAATTACTGCTTCAGAACAGAGAAATTAAAGGAAGAAGGTCAATATTTGAAAGGAAAAAAAAATGGCTATTGGATATTTTATGATGAAAAAGGTAATGAAACGCATAGAGAATATTATAAAAAAGGGGTTTTAATTAATCAATAGAGTAGGTTATTTATATATTCCTTTTTTAGCTCGTTTCTCATAATAATTGGGTGTTCAACTTAGAGTCATAACTAAATGAAAAGGTATATATACATTATTATTTTATTCTTATTTTCTTGCTCTACTAAAGTAGCTCCAATCAAGGTTATATCAACTACAGAGAAACAACAAAATAGAAAGATAAAATTATTATCAGGTAAGATACTTCCAGTTCCACAACCAAAGGAGTATACTTCAGCAATTTTATTATTGTATTATAATGATTCTACCAAAATTTATGCAGGTTCTGATTTTGATGGAAACTTTACTTTTTACAATTTTAAACCTAAAAAAAATGATGAAAAATCATACATATACGCTGCAAATAAAGGGTGTATTCCTAAAAAAATCATGTTCGATAATTTAAAGATACCCATACTCATTAAATTAAAGCAAGATTCAATAAACGGACTTTCCTATGATGAATATATTAAACTATTAAATAAAAATAGACCTATTGATTAATCATGATTCAAATTCAAAGAGCGTTTCATTCAGCACTTTAATCCTAAACGAGGTAAATTATTTCATAACGTTGTAGAGAGCGACTCTATAATTCATAAAATGAAAGGCTCTACAAAGCTTGAACGAGAGCTGTATGAACAATACATTATTTTAGAGAAATATGGAGGAGAAATTTCAAGAAAAGGAAAATATTTACTAAATAAAGTTAACCCTGTTGGTGGTAGGTATAAATTAGGTACTCCATTAGGAGAAAAAGAATTTTATGAAGCAGCTGAGAAGGTGATAAAAAAATATAATTTACCTTCAACATTTTAATTTATTTTAATATGAACATTGTCAATTTATTTAATGGAAAATATAAAAGGTTAGACTTAAGAGAGACTTCTGACTTAAAATTAGCAAGAGAAGAATATGATAAAGGAGGTATTGATAGTATAAGGGTTTGTAGAGAAATTAATAGAAAGAATTTTTTTAATGAATTTTTAAAATACTTTGAAGATATAGAGGGGCTTAATCTTTCTCCTTATGGAGAAGGAGTTTCTTATGATTTTTTGTATGATATGACAAGTTTGAAGTACCTGCATTTACATACCATGTATCCTGTGGATTTTGAAAAATTAAAAGAGTTAGAAACCTTATCATTATGGTGGAATAAAAAGATGATAACTAATTTTGATAAGCTTCAAAATTTAGAACATTTATCAATTACAGAATTTGATGAAAAAGATTTAACTAAATTAAGTTCATTAACCAATTTAAAAACTTTAAGTTTTAAAACAGCAAAAATTAAATCTTTAAAAGGAATTGAAACTTTAACCAAATTAAAGTGTGTGTCTTTCGGAGGTGTTAGGAGTTTAACAGACATTTCAGATATTACAACTTTACAAAAGTTAAAATTTTTAGAATTTGATATTTGTTGGAAACTACAAAATTTTAATCCAATTGGTGAATTGAAAGAATTAGAGGTTTTAAAACTTTTAGACTGTAAAAATTTAACGTCTATTAAGTTTGTTAAAGATATGCCTAACTTAAGACAATTATACACTTTAGGAACAACTATTATCAACGATTTTGATACAACTCCTGCTGAAAATGTGCCTGTTTTTTTTGGAAGTCAATATAAAAAGTACAACAAACAATACCCTGAAAAAGAAATGCAGGAAGGGCAAAAATCGTGGAGTAGCTATTTGTAGTTAATAGAGACTGTAGTAATATATTAATTGAACAGTTTAGTTAAAAAATAAAAACATTTTTTTAGAGAAAACTACAGTGGTTAGAAACATTGTAGTTTTTTATGCAATAAATCTTTATTACAACAATAAAAAGCTATTTAAAAATATAAGTAGTTTCAAAATAAGAATTCTTTTTTATGTATTAAGGAATATAATATTAAATAAAAAAGAAAGGAGTTTTCCACTGGTTTATTTACTATTCCATATCATTTGGATAGTAAAAAACAAAAGCTTTTAAATAAAATAGAAAATTTAGAAATTGTAAATACACAATTAAGCCTTATTAGTCAAAAGATTAATGAGGCTTTTTTGTTGTTTAATAGTATCTTATTTAAATATCAAACAACTTTAAATAACTGTATAGCTCGAATTATTTTCATTCATAAAAAGAGTTGTTCTTAGGGGATTTTACCTAGTAATTGAGATGAATTAAAATTAGCACTCGTAAAAATCATTTTTTTTTAGTAAATTGTAAGAGGTTAGTGTGTTGTAAATCAGTTTGTTTAGGTGTTTCTTCAAATCTATCGCCTTTAGCTATGAAGACAGTGCTGATATAACACCTATACTTACTCGAAAAAACATTAGAATTAATTTATTAATAAAGCTTAATTAAATGTAATACATGATTGCAAAGAAGTCCCACCCAAACAAAGAAAATAATGAAAAAAGTAGCTACCCTCGTACTCTTAATTTTAAGTGTAACAACTACAGCACAAGTAGGAATAGGAACCTTAACACCTAACCTATCTGCCCAATTAGAGATTAAGTCAAATACAAAAGGCTTATTAATACCCAGATTGAATATTGATAATTTAAGTACAGCTTCACCAGTAAGTGATGCTACAATTAATGAAAGTTTATTAGTTTATAATACGAATAAAATTTCAGGAAAAGGATTTTATTACTGGAATGGAGTACTGTGGGAAAAGCTAGTCGATATAACTACAGTCTCAAACCTTATTGCCACACAAGCAGATAATCAACAAATAACAAGTTTTTTTTTAAACAGTTCTAATACTTTAACTATAGAGCTGGAAAATGGAGGTTCAAAGTCAGTTGATTTATCATCTCTTTTAGGAGAAAATAAATTATTAACAGGAATAGGGTCACCCGTTAGTAATTCTATAGATCCTGTCACAGGCGTATTATATGTAGATACTAACTCTGGGGCGGTTTATAGTTCAGACGGAAGTTCATGGGAGTCAGTTGTGTCATCTGGAGTCGATGGAAAATCTGCTTACCAAACTTGGTTGGATGCAGGAAATAGTGGAACCGAAGCTGATTTTATCACGTCTTTAAAAGGAGCAACAGGAACTAATGGATCAGACGGTACAGATGGGAAATCAGCGTATCAAACTTGGTTAGATGCAGGAAACAGTGGAACCGAAGCTGATTTTATTACTTCGTTAAAAGGAGACACAGGAGCAACTGGAACTAGTGGGGCAGACGGTACAGATGGGAAATCAGCGTACCAAACTTGGTTAGATGCAGGAAATAGTGGAACCGAAGCTGATTTCATCACATCCTTAAAAGGAGACACAGGAGCTAGTGGTACAGACGGTACAGATGGAGAATCTGCGTATCAAACTTGGTTAGATGCCGGAAACAGTGGAACCGAAGCTGATTTTATCACATCCTTAAAAGGAGACACAGGAGCCACAGGAATTAATGGATCAGACGGTACAGATGGGAAGTCAGCGTATCAAATTTGGTTAGATGCAGGAAATAGTGGAACCGAAGCCGATTTTATCACTTCGTTAAAAGGAGACACAGGAGCCACAGGAGCTAGTGGTACAGACGGTACAGATGGGAAATCAGCGTATCAAACTTGGTTAGATGCAGGAAACAGTGGAACCGAAGCTGATTTTATTACTTCGTTAAAAGGAGACACAGGAGCAACTGGAACTAGTGGGGCAGACGGTACAGATGGGGAATCTGCGTACCAAACTTGGTTGGATGCAGGAAATAGTGGAACCGAAGCTGACTTTATCACATCCTTAAAAGGAGACACAGGAGCCACAGGAACTAATGGATCAGACGGAACAGATGGGAAATCTGCGTACCAAACTTGGTTGGATGCAGGAAATAGTGGAACCGAAGCTGATTTTATCACTTCGTTAAAAGGAGCCACAGGAGCTAGTGGTACAGATGGGAAATCTGCGTACCAAACTTGGTTAGATGCAGGAAACAGTGGAACCGAAGCTGATTTTATCACATCCTTAAAAGGAGACACAGGAGCCACAGGAACCAATGGATCAGACGGCACAGATGGAAAATCTGCTTATCAAACTTGGTTAGATGCCGGAAACAGTGGAACCGAAGTTGATTTTATTACTTCGTTAAAAGGAGACACAGGAGCCACAGGAGCTAGTGGTACAGACGGTACAGATGGGAAATCAGCGTACCAAACTTGGTTAGATTCAGGAAATAGTGGAACGGAAGCTGACTTTATTACTTCGTTAAAAGGAGCAACAGGAACTAATGGGTCAGACGGTACAGATGGAAAATCAGCTTATCAAACTTGGTTAGATTCAGGAAACAGTGGAACGGAAGCTGATTTCATCACATCCTTAAAAGGAGACACAGGAGCCAATGGATCAGACGGTACAGATGGAAAGTCTGCTTACCAAACTTGGTTAGATGCTGGAAACAGTGGAACCGAAGCTGATTTTATTACATCCTTAAAAGGAGACACAGGAGCAACAGGAACCAATGGATCAGACGGGACAGATGGAAAATCAGCTTATCAAACTTGGTTAGACGCAGGAAATAGTGGAACCGAAGCTGACTTTATTACTTCTTTAAAAGGAGACACGGGAGCCACAGGAACCAATGGATCAGACGGTACAGATGGGGAATCTGCGTATCAAACTTGGTTAGATGCCGGAAACAGTGGAACCGAAGCTGATTTTATCACTTCGTTAAAAGGAGACACAGGAGCCACAGGAACTAATGGATCAGACGGGACAGATGGAAAATCAGCGTATCAAACTTGGTTAGATGCCGGAAACAGTGGAACCGAAGCTGACTTTATTACTTCGTTAAAAGGAGACACAGGAGCAACAGGAACTAATGGAGCAGACGGTACAGATGGGAAATCAGCGTACCAAATTTGGTTGGATGCAGGAAACAGTGGAACCGAAGCTGACTTTATCACATCCTTAAAAGGAGACACAGGAGCCACAGGAACTAATGGATCAGACGGTACAGATGGGGAATCTGCGTACCAAACTTGGTTAGATGCCGGAAACAGTGGAACGGAAGCTGATTTTATTACTTCCTTAAAAGGAGACACAGGAGCAACTGGAACTAGTGGGGCAGACGGTACAGATGGAAAGTCAACGTATCAAACTTGGTTGGATGCAGGAAACAGTGGAACCGAAGCTGATTTTATCACATCTTTAAAAGGAGACACGGGAGCAACAGGAACCAGTGGAGCAGACGGTACAGATGGGAAATCAGCGTACCAAATTTGGTTGGATGCAGGAAACAGTGGAACCGAAGCTGACTTTATCACATCCTTAAAAGGAGACACAGGAGCCACAGGAACTAGTGGTACAGACGGTACAGATGGGGAATCTGCGTACCAAACTTGGTTAGATGCAGGAAATAGTGGAACCGAAGCTGATTTTATTACTTCGTTAAAAGGAGACACAGGAGCAACAGGAACCAGTGGAGCAGACGGTACAGATGGGAAATCAGCGTATCAAACTTGGTTAGATGCAGGAAACAGTGGAACCGAAGCTGATTTTATTACTTCGTTAAAAGGAGACACAGGAGCAACTGGAACTAGTGGGGCAGACGGTACAGATGGGAAATCTGCGTACCAAACTTGGTTAGATGCAGGAAATAGTGGAACCGAAGCTGATTTTATCACTTCGTTAAAAGGAGACACAGGAGCAACTGGAACTAGTGGTACAGACGGAACAGATGGGAAATCAGCGTATCAAACTTGGTTAGATGCAGGAAATAGTGGAACCGAAGCTGATTTTATCACATCCTTAAAAGGAGACACAGGAGCAACTGGAACTAGTGGTACAGACGGTACAGATGGGAAATCAGCGTATCAAGCTTGGTTAGATGCAGGAAATAGTGGAACCGAAGCTGATTTTATCACATCCTTAAAAGGAGACACAGGAGCAACAGGAACCAGTGGAGCAGACGGTACAGATGGGAAATCAGCGTATCAAACTTGGTTAGATGCAGGAAACAGTGGAACCGAAGCTGATTTTATTACTTCGTTAAAAGGAGACACAGGAGCAACTGGAACTAGTGGGGCAGACGGTACAGATGGGAAATCAGCGTACCAAACTTGGTTAGATGCAGGAAATAGTGGAACCGAAGCTGATTTTATTACTTCGTTAAAAGGAGACACAGGAGCAACAGGAACCAGTGGAGCAGACGGTACAGATGGAAAATCAGCTTATCAAACTTGGTTAGACGCAGGAAATAGTGGAACGGAAGCTGACTTTATTACTTCTTTAAAAGGAGACACGGGAGCCACAGGAACCAATGGATCAGACGGTACAGATGGAAAATCTGCTTACCAAACTTGGTTAGATTCAGGAAACAGTGGAACGGAAGCTGATTTTATCACCTCATTAAAAGGAGATACAGGAGCCACAGGAACCAATGGAGCAGACGGTACAGATGGGAAATCTGCCTATCAAACTTGGTTAGATTCAGGAAATAGTGGAACCGAAGCTGACTTTATCACATCCTTAAAAGGAGATACAGGAGCAACAGGAACTAATGGATCAGACGGTACAGATGGAAAGTCAGCGTATCAAATTTGGTTAGATGCAGGAAACAGTGGAACCGAAGCTGATTTTATTACTTCGTTAAAAGGAGATACAGGAACAGCTGGACAAGATGGTGCTTTATCTGGCACAGGAGATCCTAACGGTACAGTTACAGGTGTTGCAGGTCAGGTTTATACTGATACAGCTTCAGGAATATTATATAAAACTAGTGATGGAATAACTTGGGTTATTGTTGATTCAGATACACAAGATTTGAGCTTGAGTGGTAATACAGTTAGTTTGGTTAATGGTGGATCTGTTGATATTGGAGCTTCTACTCTTGCAGGAGATGTTACAGGGAACAATACTTTAGCAACGACTAACCAAACAAATATTGCAAATATTAACGCCTCTTTAGCTAGGTTGAATAATATAAGAGTTGTTAAAAACCCAACTTCAAGCACAACTATTGATAATACAGATGGAACGGTAATAATTCAGCAAACCGGGTTAATAAATCTTGGGTTAGGGGATGATATAACAATACCAACCCCCAATAGCAGTAACTTAGGAAATAAGTTAATAATTGTAAATAGAGCAGGAAATGGGTTGTTAATTGGTCTTTCGGTAGCTTTAAATTTAAATATCACTGGTGGAGGTACTATAAAAGGATCTGGATTAAGTTCAGGAGGAATATCTTTATTAGGAACGAACACTTCCATAACAATACAATGCGGTTTTGACGGGACAGACTATTATTGGTATAAAATTAATAGTACTTCTTTATAATTATAAATACTATTTAAAAATTAATAATTATGAAAAAAAACATACTCTCATCAATAATTGTGTGTTTTGTTATAGCAGTGAAAGCTCAAACGATAAACATTGGAACTCTTTATATTTCTGAAAATACATTAGTAAGTATCCATGACGATATACAAATAAAAGATTATGGGGCAATTACAAATGATGGTGACTTGTACTTGTTTAAAAATTTCACAAATAATGGAAAGTTCAAGTTTTCTAACAATAAAGAAACAGGTTATACAAGTTTTGTAGGTAATGATAAACAGTTCATAACTGGAGGAGGAACGTCTAGTTTTATGTTTGTGGAGTTTGATAATGAAACTACTGATTTAGCTTTTAATTTAGATAAAGAAATAGAAATTGTAGGAACTACATTTTTTGAAAATGGAATTTTAGAAGCAGAAGAAAAAGGTATAGTAACTTATTTAAATGGGGCTACAAATATAGGTGTTAGTAGTAAAAGTTATGTGAATAATAAAGTTCAAAAAAGAGGGAATGAAGGCTTTACTTTTCCAGTTGGAGACTATAAATCGCAAACTTTTGTTCCTAGAGTTGTAACTATTTCACCACCTTCAGATCCAATTACAAATTTTTATGTCTGTTTTAATTGGGAAAAAGCAAATATAGATTTTAATAAAAAAGAAGAAGATATTGGTTTAATAGATATGAATGAGTTTTGGGAAATTAAAAATAAATCTAATGAAGAGTTGGTAGAACTAACCTTAATATGGAGTAACGTAACCACACCAGAAGTTATTTATTCAGACCCAAGCAAAATAATGATTGTACGATGGAATGGAGAAGAATGGATTAAAGAAAGAGAAAATATAAGTATAGATTTATCGAGTAAAAGTATAACCGCGAAAGTTTCAGGTTATGGTGTTTTTACATTAGCATGTGAAAAGAAAAGAGGAATTATCGATCCTGTTATAGACTTTTCTGCCTCAAATTCTTTCTCTCCAGATGGTGATGGTGTTAACGATGAGTTTGTAATACCAGGTTTGGCGGAAGCATATCCTAAATTTAAAATAAAAATATACAATAGGTATGGTAATGTAGTTTATGACTATAGTAATAATAATGAGTTGAATCCGACTTGGTGGGATGGGAAATCGTATGGTAAATTAACATTAACAGGAGATACAAAGGAAATGCCAGCCGCTACTTATTGGTATGTAGTAGATTTTAATGATGGGGTAACAAAACCATATCAAGGCTGGTTGTATTTAAATAAATAACTATATGAAAAAGAAAATATATTTAATACTGTTAGTGATATTGGTAAGTACAAGCATTAAAATGTTCGCTCAACAAGATCCTCAGTACACTCAGTATATTTATAATATGTCAATAATTAATCCAGCCTATGCAGGTAGTAAAGAAAAAATAAGTTTAGGATTATTGGCGAGATCTCAATGGGTAGGTGTTAGTGGAGCCCCAAAAACATTTAGTGGATTTATACATAGTCCAGTAAGTAGAAAAATAGGGCTAGGTTTATCTTTAATTCATGATAAAATAGGTCCAGTAAGTGAAACACATGCTTATGCTGATTTTTCTTTTACGATTAACACATCAGAAAATGCTAAACTAGCTTTTGGATTAAAAGCAGGAGCAACTTTTCAACAGATCGGATTATTAACGTTAAATCAAGTAGAATCCAATGATCCCCAATTTAGTCAGAATAGTAACAAAACCCATCCGAATTTTGGTGTGGGAGCATTTTATTACAAAGAAAATTTTTATGTGGGAGCCTCTATACCTAACCTATTAGAAACGTTACATTTTGAAAGATCAAATGGAAAAATAACCAAGGCATCAGAAAAAATGCATGGTTTTTTAACAGCAGGATATGTGATAGATTTAAAAAACGACTTTCAATTAAAACCTTCAGTATTAGTTAAGTATGCAGATTCATCCCCCTTGTCATTAGATTTATCGTTAAATTTATTATGGAATAATAAAGTTGAGTTTGGAGTCGCTCATCGTATAGATGATTCATGGAGTGCTATAATTAATTTTAAAATCCGAAAAGACCTACGATTAGGTTATGCATATGATTACACAGTATCTAATCTAGGTGAATTTAGTTCAGGATCACATGAGTTTTTATTATTGTTCGATTTTAATTCAAGAGAAAATACATATAGACAACCAAGGTTTTTTTAGATAGAAAGAAGACTTTATATGAAGAATATACTTGTTTTAATTGTAGAAAACTATAAAAGCTGTTTTTAAACAGCTTTTATAGTTTAGTCTTAATCCCATAAGCCACAGCATTCACCACTAATAGGCATAAGGCAAGTAGCAGCTTCTCTAGGGGCAGGAATATACAATCTCTAATTTATTATTTAAAATCCTTACTATAAAACTAGTAAAGCTTTTTTGTTGTTTAGAGAGGGCTAAAAATGATGTTTACATGAGTTTTCACATAAACCTGTACTTGAATAGCAACCAATAAAATGGAAATTACATAGGCAAGCAAACTGACCTTCTGAACATAATTTAGAAAGACCTGAACCAATTGTAGCACTTTTTCCACCTAAAATATTTCTCTGTTTGTTCTTAGGTAATTTAGAACCTAATTTTGAAATGTTTTTTAACATAGTGTTTGTTTTGTAATTTCTTTAAATATAAGAAGTTATCAAAGGTGTGACGTGTTAAAAAACATAAAATAAGTATGGTTTTCCCTTATTTTATAATTAGATAATAAAAGGTGTTAAATTCATTATCTGCATAACCTACAATTAGCATAGTGATTTTTATAATGAGGTAGTTCAGGACTTAACATTTGGGTAATCAAAACTTAATTTTACTATTGTTAATTTGTGTTTCTACTAAAGTAATTTTGTCAGTTATAAAAGATGAAATTGTTAGGTATGAGGTTATTTTTTTTCTTTTTTTTAATTGTTACTACTAGTCTTGGTCAATCTTTAAAATTTAAAACGTTAACTACAGAAGACGGGCTCTCTAATAACTCAGTAAATGATATTATAAGTGATAATAAAGGGCGATTATGGGTTGCTACTTGGGATGGACTTAATCGTTATGATGGTAAAGATTTTAAAATTTTCAAACATATAAGTAACGACTCAACTTCTCTTGCAGGAAATGTAATTTATAGCCTACAAAGAGATGGATCTAAAACTATTTGGTGTTTAACAGATAATAATACCGTAAGTAGGTTCATAAATCAATCAGTCTTTCAAAACTTTTATTTTTCTGAAACTCCCGTTAACCTAAAGTTATCAAAGAAAAATAATCTTGTAGTAGAAACTAAAAGTGGACAATATTTAGAGTTTGATGGAACGAGTTTCTTAAACGTAAACAAAGCACAAGTAAAAACAAACAAACAACTAATTAATGATCAATTATTACTCAATAAATTTCCTGAAGTAATTATTAATGAATCTTATCAAGACAGAAAAGGAAATATATGGTATGCTACAAGAAAAAGTGGGCTTTATGTAATAAGAAATAATCAGGTAAATATTCACGAAACAAAAATAGAGCACTATACCTACGATTTATATAACCCTTACAGTTTTACAGGAAATGAAATAGAAAAAATATATGAAGATGATTTCGGGAATATATGGTTGGGACATAAAGATGGAGGATTAAGTATGGCTTATGTTGGGTCTGAATACATAAACACTATTGCACCTCACCCTATAGATTACAAACATTTGCCAGGAGAAACTGTAAGAGCGATAACTAAGGATGATGAGAATGATCTTTGGTTAGGCTACTACACCAAAGGATTGTATAAATATAGTAAGTCAGATAAATGCTTTGTAAAGAAACGCTTAGAAAGAGCAAAAGAAAATAAAGATTGGGAAAGAATACGTAGTTTATATACGGCAACAGATGGTTCTATTTGGGTTGGTACCTATGCAGGACTTATTCATGTTAAAAAAACAGAAACTTCTTATTATAGTACGAATAAATACCCATTATTGGCAGCAAATAGGGTTTATGCAATGACAGAAACAGAGCGTAACAAAATATGGTTTGCTTGTTGGGGTGGGGTAGCAGTATTTAATATAAAAGAAAATAAGTTTGAAGATTTCACAGGAAGTGAGTCTTTAAAACCATACCATATTCGAGATATTCTTGTAAGCGATACCGAACTGGTTTTAGCGACCGAAAACTATGGGGTGGTTCTATTCAATATTAATGATGGAAGTAAGCGTTACATTACTACAGAAGAAGGTTTAACAGGTAATAGTGTGTATAGCATTGATAAAGATGAGAGAACAGGATTGTATTGGATAGCAACTTTGGGAGGAGTAACAGTTTATGATAACCAAAAAGGAGTAGTAAAAACAATCTCAGAAAAAGAAGGTTTGCCTAGTCATATGGTTTATAGTATAATTCCTAAAGGAGAACATATATGGGTAAGCACAACAAAAGGCCTTACTTCAATTAATAAAGAAGATTATAAAGTAAATGTATTAAACCCAGAAGAAGGATGGCAGGCACCAGAATTTTCAGAAGGATCTTATTATCAAGATGACAAGGGAGTACTGTACTTTGGAGGAATTAATGGAGTCAACTATTTTGCACCTGAACTAATAGAATTTAATAAAAATATACCTCAATTAGTTCTTGAAATAGATGGAGTTGAAAACAACGGTAATACAATAGAAAAAACATTTTCAGAAAATAATGTCAGTTTACATATAACTCCAGTTTCATATCGAAAAAATAATAACAACTCAATTTTATACAAATTAAAAGGCTTAAATAAGGGTTGGAAGGTATTAAAAAAGAGCCCTATTCTGTATAAAAACGTACCCTCTGGAGAATATACCTTGGAAGTGAAAAATAGTCTAAGTAATGCTGAAGCAGATACATTTTCTATTCATATAATAATTACTCCACCATTTTACAAAACCTCTTGGTTTGTTTGGATGTTGGCATCAGCAGGAGTAATGATTATCGTTCTTGGTTTTGGATATAAGGTTCGTAAGGATAAGATTTATAAAGAAAAACTTAGACAAAAAATTAATGAACGAACTACTGTAATTGATAGGCAGAAAAAAGACCTGGTAAAAGCTAATGTAAAGCTCGAAGACCAAAATCGTGAAATTTTTAAACAAAAGGAAGAAGTACTGGCTTTACATCATAAATTAAAAAATGAAGACTTTGAAATAGATAAATTTAAGACGTTTGTATTGGCAGAATTTAAAAAACCATTAATGCAAATACAGCAATATAGTCAACATAATAGCGTACCAAAGGAAATACAAACAAAACTAGTTGGTCAAACACAAGCTATGGTAGATGTATTAATGGAATGGGATTTTTTAGAGCAAGTAAGCCATATAAAAACTACAGAAAAATCAGTAATAAAAATTAATGCTTTCTTACATAGTTTAACAAAGAACTTAGAACGAAAGTTAGTACAATCAAGAATAAAACTTAGCTATCAAACCCCTGTAAAAGATGAGTGGGTAACCATAGATTTACTACATTTTAAACTTTTGTTTAAATATGTTTTTAATGATTTTATAAAGTATAGTAATCAAGGTAGTAGTATACAAGTAATTTATACAGTAAAAGATAGTAAACTAATATTAAAAGTAGATTCAGATAGCAGAGTTTTATCTGATAATATTGAGAGTTTAAAACGATATAGTCCTTACTATAATGCAGCAAAAGAACTACTATTACAGCTAAACGGAAGAATAGATGTAAATAACTCAAAAGAAGGAGTTGTTTCAATAAAAGTCGAAGTACCATTTTATAAAACAACATTAGAAAAAGCTTCAATGATACAATGGAATCATTTAGGAATGATAGATGAACTTCCAAAAGATAAACATAAAGTATTGGTGCTAAGTAATGAGATGAATTATGGAATATTACAATCTTTATTAAGAGCGGAAGAATATCATTTAATATTTGAAAGTAATATAAACAAGATCTTTTCAGCACTTTCAAGTTTGAATATAGACTCTATAATATTTTATGATGTAAAACTAAATAAAGAGGTACTACAATTTCTAGAAAAACGCAGAGAAAATAAAAAAATATCCCATTGCCCTATACTATATGTTTCTGAAGAGATAGGGTATTTCCAAATGGAAGAAGTTACTAAATTAGGAATAGATAGTACTATTCAACTTCCTGTAAGTAAAGATTTTTTACAAGCAAAATTAGACAACCTTTTAAGTAGTAGAAAAACTCTATTTGATACAAAAACGAATGTAGAATGGATAGAGAATCATAAAGAGGGGCAATTACTTTCACCAAACGAAAAGTTAATAAAAAAAGCACTTACTTATATGCATGAGTGCTTGCATGATCATACTTTTAATATCGAAAGTCTTCAAGAGAAATTAGAAACATCTAAAGTAAAATGCTATCGTGTTTTTAAAGAAATACTCAAACAATCTCCTTCAGAAGTGTTAATTAGCCTAAGACTTCAAAAAGCACAACACCTATTAGGTAAAAATGTATTAAACATTTCAGAAATTAGTTTTGAGTGCGGTTTTGCCAATCCAAAATACTTTAGCAGGCAATTTAAAAAGCATTTTAATATGAGTCCTAAAGCTTACAAAGAACAAAAAGTAGTAGCATAAAAGTTAGCTTCAGATTAGGCTAATGTTAGCAGAAGGTTACTGAAACAAAAGTGTAAGAATTAAGGTGTTTTTATGAGGCTTTTTGAAATATAAGTACTCCTTTTTGAAACCATTTGACCCCTTTTAAAAAGCATCTTGAAATAGATTCGTCTCAGAATCAAAACCTAAATTATCAAATGAAAAAATACTATTTATTTATGTTGTTATTGTGTTTCGGAGTAGTCTCCGGAACGGTAGCACAAACTATTTTAAAAGGTACCGTTGTGTCTAAAACAGACGGTGAACCCATTCCCGGAGCAACTGTTCTTATTAAAGAGCAAAGTGAGAATGGAACAGCAACTGATTTTGATGGTAAGTTTACGTTAAGTGTAAATAAAGGGAAAGGAACTCTAATCGTTTCTTTTATAGGGTTTCAAAAAACTGAGTTTCCTTTTTCAGGAAACCAAGAATATTCAATAGCGCTTAATGAAGAGTCGAACGTTTTAGATGAGGTAGTACTAATTGGTTATGGTAGTGCAAAAAAAGGAGATCTTACTTCAGCGATTTCAACCGTAGAAAATATTGAGTCAATGTCTAGTAGACCAGTATCTACGTTAAATGATTTTCTTCAAGGAAGCGTATCTGGGGTAACAGTTTTGCAACAAGGAGGAGATCCATCTGAAGATGGTAGAGTGGTTATTAGAGGGTATGGTTCTTTTGCAAATGAAGAGCCACTAACGGTTGTAGATGGTGTGCCTTATTATGGTCCATCGATTAATCCAAATGATATTGCATCGGTGTCAATACTAAAAGATGCAGCAGCTGCTGCCATTTATGGAGCACAAGCAGCTTCTGGAGTTATTGTGATTGAAACTAAAAAAGGAAAAAAAGGAAAACCAAGAATTAGTTTTGACTTTTACAGCGGTGTGCAATCAGCAGCTAAATTACCTACGCCTTTAAATGCAAAGCAACAAGCAGATGTATATAATATGGCGGCAGATAATGCAGGTGCTCCAAGGCAATCTGCTCACGATGCAGAACAAAATCCATGGGGTCAAGTAACACGTACCAACTGGATGGATGCTATTTTTAGGTCAGGAGCTATGTACAACACCAATATGAATATAAGTGGTGCTACCGATAAGATGAATTATATGACATCTTTTGGATATCATAAAAAAGAAGGATTATTATTAAATACCTATTCAGAGCGTTTTTCTTTTAGAGTAAAAACAGACATACATCTTACAGATAATATTACAGTTGGTGAAAACGTGTATTATTCAAGAAGTGAATCTGTAGGTACAAACTCAACAAGTTCTTACTCAGGTAGTATTGTAAATGCATTGTATATGCCATCAGCAGCACCAATACGCGATGCAAACGGAAACTTTAGCGGAGTAGTACCAGAAAATTTATCAAATTATGCAGGTGCTTATGGAGATGTGTACAATCCTGTAGCTTTGTTGTTACGTCCAGATATTAGTAATCCAGTTAACTACTTAAATGCGAATGTATATCTTAACTATGATATTACGGACGGATTAAAATTTAAAACGAGTTATAGTTATAGTACTACAGATACGAAATATAAAAAGTTTTCTCCAAAAATTCCTGAGTTAGGAAGAACGAATTTAAACAATTATTTATATCAGAGTAACTCAGATACTAAGCGTTGGGTATGGGATAATCAGTTAAGTTATAAAAAGAGTTTTGGAGACCATAACTTAGATCTTACTGCTGTTTACTCATCACAGTTTACCGATTATGAATACTATTTTCAGCAGGGAGAAGGGTTTAGTAGTGAAGAACCTTTCAATCAATTCATGTCTAATGCATCAGTAATTAGAACTCCAGAAACAGACGTGTACGAAGACGCTTTAACTTCTGCAATAGGAAGGGTACTATATAACTATAAAGGTAAGTATTTCTTATCAGGAAGTATCCGTAGAGATGAAACCTCACGTTTAGCAAAAGAAAATCAAGCAGACTATTTTCCATCAGCTTCAGCAGCATGGAAAATATCAGGAGAAGATTTCTTTAATATTGAAGCTATCAATAATTTAAAAGTAAGAGCATCTTGGGGACAAATAGGAAATATCAACTCTGTAGGGTATTACTCTTTTGATGTTCCTTTAAACACCACAAATGTTATTTTAGGAGCAGATGGTTCTTTAGACGATAAAGGTACGTATGTAGGAAGACAATCAAACCCTAACCTTAAATGGGAAATTTCAGAATCTTTAGACTTTGGAATTGACATGAATTTATTCAACAATCGACTTTCTATTGTTGCCGATTATTTTGAGAAAACCACAAAGGGAATGATTATTCCTGGACTAGAAGATATTCACCAAGGAACGTCGGCTGCTGATGTAAATGGAGGAGAAGTTAAAAACACAGGATATGAATTTGCAGTTTCGTATAAAGATTATGTAGGAGATTTAAATTATAGTATTAGTGCAAACGCTAGTTTTCTTGATAATGAATTAAAGAACCTTAATGGGTATAACAGTAGTGGAATTGATTATATAGCACATTCAGATAATGTTAGAAGTACATTATATCCATACAGATCTGTAGTAGGAAAAGAATTATACGCTACTTATTTAGTGCCTTACTTAGGAATTTTCCAATCACAAGAAGAAATCAATGCACATAGTAAAGATGGGCAATTAATACAGCCCAACGCAGTACCGGGAGATTTTAAATTTCAAGACACTAACAACGATGGTAAAATAGATAATAACGACCGTGCTTTTATGGATAGTTATTTACCAGAAGTAACCTATAATTTAGGGTTAAACTTAGATTATAAAGGATTTGATTTGAACATGAACTTTCAAGGGGTAGGTGGAGTTAAGGTGTTCAATGCGTATAAGTTTACAGCTTTCAATGCTTCACAACAAGGGTATAATTTAGATAATGGAGCGTTAAATGCTTGGACTCCTCAAAATACAAACACAAATATTCCAAGATTATCAACACAAGACAATAACCAAACTTACGGAACGGCTTCAAGTTGGTATTTAGAAGACGCTTCTTACTTACGACTTAAAAACGTAACACTTGGCTATACAGTGCCAACAAGTAAAATGAGTTCTGTATTAAGTCAGTCATCATTAAGAGTATATGTCTCAGGAGAAAACCTATTTACAATCACAAACTATAATGGAATGGATCCTGAAGTAGGAGGTAAAGGGTTAGATGTAGGAAGATACCCTTCATCAAGAACTATCTCAGCAGGAATATCATTGTCATTATAACAAAATAAAAAAAAAGAAGATGAAAAATACATATATAAAACTAATTGCATACATCGTAAGTATTCAAATAGGATTTGTTTCCTGTTCAGATGATTTCACAAATCTAGAACCATTAGGAAGTACTTCGTATGAAAACTTTTGGAAAACAGAACAAGATGCTCTGGAAGCAGTAAACAGTTTATATTATTATATGAAAGATGATGATATGTTTGGAAGAGGGTTCTTTTGGTACATCAATGCATCAGATGATATGGTAACAGGGCGACTAAATGCTACAGCAGATAATGTGAAAAATTTTAATATAACAGGAGATGAAGGTTATACCTCTTGGATGTATCCTCAAAGTTATAAAATAATAAGAAGAGCTAACGATATACTTAAAAATGTTCCAGCAATGAACATTAGTAAAGAACAAAAAAACAGAATTGTAGGAGAAGCTTATTTTATGAGAGGATTTCATTATTTCTGGTTAGCACATACCTATGGAGATAATGATAAAAATGGAGGTGTCCCTATTGTTACCGAAGATAATATGGACGATGAAGCAGGGAGTTATAAACGACCAAAAAGCGTCATAGAAAATTATGAATTTATTGTTAAAGACTTAAAAAAAGCAGCAAACTTATTACCTCTTTTTACTGAAATGGGAGAAGGTGATTACGGACGTGCACATAAAGATGCAGCCTTAGCGTATATTGCAAAAACCTATTTGTATTGGGCACAATATGACAGTTCTAAATATACTGATGTGGTAACCTACTGTGATGCAGTAACAAACTCAGGATCGGGAAGAGCACTTATTGATACAGATAATCCTAAAAAAGATTTCAGATTGTTACATAGTCATCTTAATAACTGGACAAGTGAATACATTTGGTCTGCTAATTCAGGTGTTGAAGGCGGAAGTATTTTACCAGGTGTAATGTTAGAAAATAAAGGCTGGGGGCAATATAATGGTTGGGGATATTATACACCAACAGAAAGCCTGTATAACGAATTTGAACCTAACGATGTAAGAAGAGAAGTAACTGTCTTAAAATTTGGAGACGAATTTGAATTTTTTGGAGAAACAAAAAGATACCAATCAGAAAACTCACTATCAGGGTTTCAGTTCAACAAATACATGTATGAGTATACATTTGAAAATCCAGTAGGAACTTATATAAATTCCAATGGTAACTCACCAACAACACTATATAATACTCCAATACTGCGTTATGCAGAAATACTGTTAATGAAATCGGAAGCATTAATTCAACAAGGAGGAAATGGAGATGCAGATTTAAACAGAGTAAGAGAAAGAGCAGGATTACCACCTCTTAGCAATGCAACATTAGAAGATATAAAACACGAAAGACGTGTTGAGTTTGCAGGCGAGTTTGCTAACAGACATTACGATTTAGTACGTTGGGGGGATGCTGCTGAAGTATATAGTAAACCTTTATATGGCAGAATCCACACAGATAGATCAAACCCAGACTCAGACTACACTGTAGAGCAAATTTGGCAAGCAAGAAATTTTGACCCAACATATATGCATGTATGGCCTATTCCTAACGAAGTAATTATCTCTTCAGGAATAAAGCAAAATACTGGATGGTAATTTTAGTCATTTTTTTAGTTTAATTTAAGTTTAACAAAAAGATGTCGTTACGGCGGCATCTTTTTTATAAATGCATAAAATGAAATTTATTCAAAAGATATTTTTATACCTAATGTTAGGGGTAGGAGCTATACAAGCACAAACATCAAGCTCTACTTATAAAGTACATTCTCACAACGATTATAAACAATCAATTCCTTTTTGGAAAGCCTACGCAGCAGGAGTTCATTCTTTAGAAATAGATGTAATATTAAAAAATAATACCCTATTTGTAGCACATGAAACAGCCGAGATTATTAAAAAGCATACTATAGAGTCACTTTATTTAGACCCTTTACGAACAGCGTTAAAAAACGATCTTCAACTTACACATAAAATACAATTGTTAATAGATGTAAAGTCAGAAGCCTATAGTACACTAAATCGTTTAGTAAAAACTTTAAAAGGATACCCAGATCTTACCAAAAACAACAACATACAGTTTGTAATCTCAGGCGGAAAACCACAAGTTAAAGACTATGTAGACTATCCAGATTATATACAATTCGACCATCAAAAGTTAACCAATATTTTAAACAAAGAAGCATGGGGAAAGGTAGGATTGATAAGTGTAGACTATAAAAAATATTCTGTGTGGAATGGTAAAGGAAGAATGGTTGCTGATGAGTTTGATAAAGTGAAGAAAGTAATTGAAACAGCACACAATTTAAACAGACCTTTCCGTTTTTGGGGAGCACCAGATTCTGAGTCCGCTTGGAAAGTTTTTACCGACCTAAAAGTTGATTTTATAAATACAGATAAGCCTTTTGAAGCTACTAAATATCTTAATAGCTTACCAAAAAGAGTAAGTTTTAATAAAGAAACCTCAAAAGTTTATAAGCCTACTTTTACCTATGATCAAAAAAATAAAAAAATAGAAAACATCGTTTTATTGATTGGAGACGGAAATGGTGTATCACAAATTTCAGCAGCAGCCTTAGCTAATGGAGGAGATTTAACATTAACACAATTAAGAAGCTTAGGTTTTTTAAAAACACAATCATCAGATGATTTTACAACAGATTCTGCCGCAGGAGGTACAGCTATAGCAACAGGAACTAAAACATATAATAGAGCGATTGGAGTAGGACCTGACGGAAAACCAGTAAAAAACATTAGCGAACTATTGGTTGAACATAACTATAAAATAGGTTTAGTTACTACTGATGAAATTACAGGAGCAACACCTTCAGCTTTTTATGCACATCAAAAAGACAGGTCGCATATGAAACAAATAGCTACCGACCTTGTAGATAGTAAGATTTCATTATTTATAGGAGGAGGCGCTAAGCATTTTTCAAATAAAAAAGAAATGCCTTTTAGTATAAAAAAATCAATAGTAGAAATTACTACCGATGAAGAAAGAGTAGGGGTTTTTGCTGCAGAAGGAGGGATGCCAGGAATTAAGCAAGGAAGAGGTAATTTTTTAGCAGAAGCAACGCAGCGTAGTTTATCTTTTTTTAAGTCGAAGAAAGAACCGTTTTTATTAGTAGTAGAAGGAGCTCAGATAGATAGTTATGGACATTTTAATGATACAGAAGGTATTATAGCAGAAGGAATTGATTTTGATAAAGCGGTAACAGAAGCGATAAAATTTGCTGATGCTAACAAAAATACCTTGGTAATTGTTACGGCAGATCATGAAACTTCAGGGTTTTCGATTCCGCAAGGAGATATGAAGAACCACATGATTGAAGGCGATTTTACTACGCATGATCATACAGGAGCAATGGTTCCTTTATTTGCCTATGGTCCGCAATCAGATAAATTACAAGGAGTTTATGAAAACAGTGAACTTCTAGGTAAAATTCTTGAAATATTAAAAATTAAAAAGAATGAATAAAGCAAGGTTTCTTTTCGGTTTATTAATACTTATTTCACAAGTAGCATTTACACAATCTCATAAAATTTCAGGAAGGGTATATCACGACCAAAATCAAAATAGCGTTTACGATAAAGGAGAGCAACTGTTTAAAGGTATACTTATAAGTAACGGAAAAGATGTTGTGGCAACCAACTCTAAAGGAGTTTATAAAATAAAACCATTACAAAATAATCCAATATTTGTTATTAAACCAAAGGGGTACATTTCATCACGAACCCCACAAAATAATCTGAAGTTTTATTATTTGTTTGAAGAAACAACAGAAAATAAATCGTTTGATTTTCCGCTATATACTAACAAAGAAAAAGAGAATGTTACCATAGCACTCTTAGGAGACCTTCAATCCGATGTAATTGATGATATCCATCATGTTAGTAAATTAGTTACAGAAGAATTAGTGAGGAAACGTCCTGATATTATTATTCCTTTAGGAGATCTTTCATTTGATAATCTAGAAATATTTAAGCCACTATCAGAAACTTTAGGGCTGATTGGAGTGCCTGTATTTTATGTAATAGGAAATCACGATTTAAATTTTAGAGAACAAGAATTTTCTAATAGAGACAAAACTTTTGAAGCCTCATTTGGTCCTTCATATTATGCCTTTGAATATGGAGACAATTTGTTTTTAGTGCTCAATAATAATTTTCCAGTAAATAAACGAGAGTACATAGGAAAACTCGATGAAGATCAATTAACATTTGTATCACACATCACTAAAAAGTTTGCAACAAAATATAACTCGATAAAAATTTTTACACACATTCCCCTAGAGTATACAAGTAATAAGGAAGAGTTTATAGCATTAATGAAACCTTTTGATGAGGTATTTGTAGCAGCAGGACATACGCATACACAATATCATACTTATTTTGAAAGAAAACATAAATCAGCAGTACATCAATTAGTAGGAGGAGCTGTTTGCGGAGCTTGGTGGCAAGGAGCACATGATATAAATGGAATTCCTTTCGCTATGATGTATGATGGCACTCTAAAAGGATATTGGTTTTTAGAAACAGAAGACAAAGATTACCATCTTAGATATAAGGTTTCTGGGATGCCAATAGAAAAGCAGATCCAAATTTGGGTGCCAGAGAAGAAAGAATGGGATACAGAAATGAATGTTTTAAATGAGCCTTATGTATATGCGAATGTTTTTGCAGGGGACAATGCTACAAATGTTCAAGTATCTTTTGATGGTAAAACGTGGTTGCCTATGGAGAATTATAGTGGAGTAGCACCAGAATTAAAAAGATTCTATTTACTTCAAGAGTTAGGAAGATATAAGGGGCAAAAACTATCTAAAATGCCAAAACCAACGACAAAGAGTCATCATCTATGGAGGTTAAGAATCCCTCAGAGTCTTTCAAAAGGAATGCATTTAATAAGAGTAAAAGCCAATAGTTCTCAATTAAAAATTAACACAGAAGAAGTAAGAGTGTTTTATAAATAATAAGAACCTGTTTATTACAACTATTATTAAGAGGTACGAAGTAATCTTAATTCTAGGAATATAAAATATTGCTTAAAAAAGACTTATAGAAATTAGCTAAATCTAGTATAGTTCAGGAAAAGTTTTAATAAACAACAAAATTAGTATTAATCGGTTATGATAAAAAAAAATATTTAGTATTCTTGTTTTTAGGGTTTTATGTTTTAGTAAGTGATGAAAAGATAATATGTTTTTGTTTAAAAACACTTGTGTCAGAATTAAAGCCATTAATGCTTTCTATTATTACGTTTGTAGTTTTTTTTATAAAAAAAGGCATATAAGAGTTTAACTTCGTTACCACTAACTAATTAAACTTTTAAATTATGTCAACTACGACAACACAAAACCCAGTAATTAACCAACAAGGTTCAGCAGCTATAGATTCAGGTCAATATGCAACTTGGAATACAGCAAATGGTTCTACTTCTACTTTAACTGTTTCTAATCCAAGCAGAGCTAACACTCTATCATTAGGGATTACAGGAGCTCCTACAAGCGGGATTATTGTTCAAGTAAACGGTGAAAGTCAGTCAACATTGAATAACTTTTATGAGATTCCACCTAACACGCCTTCTTATATTATTAAGGCACAAGGTGATTTTGCAGGAAAGATTGTTACTATTACTAACAACACGAATGCTCAGAATGATGCAACTGCAGAAATTCAGGCGCAAACTACACAAGGTTAATAAAAAAAAAGGATTGTATATTTTATATACAATCCTTGCTTTTTTTGTATTTGCGAGTAACGCAGCATTTTCTCAAGGCATAACAAAATCCAAACTGGATACAATTGTGCTTTTAAAAAATGAATATGCTGTATTAGATACCAATAATGGGTCTCAGTGTATTTGTTATATTAATAATATAAGTAAGGCTCAGCAAGCAACTGTTGTTAACACAGGAGATACTAATAATGTAAAATTTAATGATAGTACCTCGTTTAATGGTATCCATATTTTAAAGATTAGAGAACAGCTTATAGCTGTCGCTGATTTTAAAGGGAGTCAACTGATTGTATCCAATTTATCACCTTACGATGTAATAGTAATTGTATCTATTTTATGTCCTAAGGATGATTAGTTTACAGTGTATCACAATACTTTTTTGAGGGGGATTTTTCATTCCTCAGTTTTGATACTCATACTTTATTGCACTACCAAGTTATTTTTCACACATATTATTCTAATGCTATGGGTTCAACTCTACAAGATACTGAGGGTACTTTATTTAGTAATGTGGATTCTGGAGATCCGTTATTGTATATTAATGTAACTCCAGAGTTAAATGAGTGGTCGGCTGTAGTACTACCAGAAGACTCAACCTATAAGGAATCTACACTTACTTTATCAAAAGCGAAAACTCTTTCGGTTTATTTTCTCTTTGCTGAAAATGCTCCTGATAACAATAATATTATCAATTATATAGATGAAGTTAAGGAGTACTTACAAAAGTATAGAGAAAACTTTTCAAATAATATTACTACTGCATGGTTGTTAGATGTAAATTCAAAACCAACCAATGAAAATGTCATTGCAATTAACTATTATGTGAATTCTCAGAATGTAATAAAGGTTAGCCAAACTTTTAATTACACCATGGGAAATAGTTTTGCAACATTATCAATTAGAAATAATACAGAAGTATCTTTCATTCCAGAAGGTGCAGCTACACAAATACAATTAAGTTACGATTTAAATAGTCCTAATATATCTTTTAACAGTAAAGAATTTGGAAGTGATACGCTGCTTAATAAAGATATATCCATATCATTTACCAAATACAATTGCGGAGCATTTAGTTTTCCGCTAGGTTTTAATTTAGAAAGCGATTTTAAAGCCTTTTACTTAGAAACATGTTACTATCATACAGAGCCAGCTGATAGTAGCCTTGTAAAATATAGTTATCCTATTTTTAAACCGCAATCAGATGTAGAGTATGCAATGACTCAAGCATCGATAGCCCCTTTAGATATAGGAAATAAAAAAGGATTAAATACTTATTTTGCGTTTACAGGAAGTATTTTTAATAGTAGTTCAGGAAAATCAACACCTTGCTATTTACCTAGCTTTTTTTCAATAAATACGGGTTACCCTATTACTTTATGGCCAAAAGTCAATTTAACTGAAAACACAAACCCTTCTAATAATTTAACTCCATTACCTAATAGTTCTTTATTACTTATTTCTCCCAGAGATATTGATGAAAATGAACGATTTTATTTACAGCCTGAAGGAGACTTTTTTATGGATCCACAATCAGATCAAGTAGATGAAAATGGCCAATTTGATTTTTTACCAGGATTATCAGGAACAGAAGTTATTTCCTTTACACCATACTCAGTTAAAGATAAAATTCCTATAGGAGATGTATTACGATTTAAAAGTAAACAACCAGCTTATGCACCAAATTTTCCTGCCCAAGAATTATCACTGGTAAACCCAGGAACAAACAATCCAACTTTAGAAAATAAATACTTTACAGGATGGTATAATATTATATCAGAGGTAGCAGAAAATGTTCAATATGTTTCTCAACCTGAAGGGGCTTCCTTATTTGCCAAAGATCATGGAGTAAGTGAGGGTAATGTAGGTAAATCTAATTTGTTAGGGTTTTATGAACCTAGTATAGATATGCCTCAACAAGATTTTTATATACCTATTGTTCCTTACCTAGCAGTAGAAGCAGATTCTCAAAAACTAGGAAACGATAACTTAACAACTTTCGAGTCCGAAGTACTTAGTAAAGAACGAAAAACTCTTATTACAAAACAATTAACAACACAAAGAGTCTCAAAAAGTGCAACCAAAAGAGTAAAATTATTAAGTGATGGAGATAGTAATTATGTAAGTTCTACAACTCCACAAGGATTAATAGCTCATGTAAAGAACAATGGAGCTTGGAGCATGCTTAACTTAGGGCAAAATGATATTCATCAAAACGCTACACCTGAGTATTTATATCCAGAAAATCAAGAATCGTCTGATCCTGCTCAATATCAAATGAGTTTTATTAATTTATCTACTAAATTACAAAGTGCTTTTCTAACTAATCAACAATTTTTAGTAGTCACTCAAAATAACCATTTAGGAACATTATTTTCTAAAAGTGGAGAACAAGGAGGGCAAACTACAGCAGAGGCTATATTTAATAACAAAATGTCAATTGAAGATTGGCCATTTGATATTAATGTAGGAACAACAAACACTTATGCCGACTATAATAATGTAGTCATTTTTAAATTTTGTAAAGGCAGGTTAATAGACAGAGTTAAAGACCCAAAGACTTGGACACAACCTAACACTTTTAATACTGAAGGAGTAGAGAACCCAGCGAATGCATATCAGCAGTTAGTTGCAATATCTTCATGGGTACAGGATTATATAGCAGAAGCAGAAAAAGCTTATCAATATGGGTTAGAACACCCAGAAAGTAATCAGGCAATTCTCTATGAAAAGTTCCATAATATCGTAAATAATAAAGATTGGAATGGAATTTTGGTGCTCAAAGCAGATATTGATTTACAAGAATTTCCTCAACAATTAAAAGGGTTAATATCTGGTATTAATCTAACTAGGTTTAATGCACATCATTTTGGAATAGAAGTTAATAAGGTAAATGCTGAAGGTCAGGTTCAAATGGAAAAAAATAGCTCTCTTTTTGGATTCATCAACTATTTAGATACAGCTTATCAACAACAACTATTACAAGGGCTAAATATTAATAAACCTGTACCGCCTTTAGCAGGAGCTACTTACGATTTTAAAGTACTTCAATTACAAGTTCTTTTTGAAAATACCGCTATTAAATTCTTTCAGAGTAAAGTACAATTAACAATGAACAATTTATTTTCTGATACTGTAATAGGTACGAATAATAAATATGGTTCTAAAACTCTAAATACGGTAGTGCTAGATGGCACATATCAAGATCATGACGGTACACCAGTATATGTATTTGAAAATACTGATGATAATTTATTCTACTTTGATAGTAATCTTCTTAAAAATGTAGAAATCACCAAAATTCAGTTTAATACATTAACGACTAATCCTAAAGCTACCCATATAGAATCTAGTTTTGCAATGTGGGGATATTTAAACTATGCAGTAATGCAAACAACCACTCCTGCAACAAATGAAACTGAAGAAAAAACAATTGTTATGGACGCTTTTTCTTTTGGAAATGGTGATGGTACAGATACAGATATCATAGATGGGTTGAGTTACAGTAATTTATTTATTGATATGGCATTTGATATCAGTACACCTACTGTGGTAGATTACGCTTTTGATGCTTCAAAAATAGTATTTAACTCAGGCCTTAGTACAACTAGGCAACTAAGCTTATACCCTAATTTTGCACTACAAATCAATAACCTTGTCAGTGGAGATAAGGATACTAAGCCTTCTAGTTTAGGGTATCTTAATTTAAGTTTACCTGGAATTAATACTACCGGGCTTTCAGAAGATTGGTATGGACTAGAAATGACCTTAAATATGGGTACTCCTGGTGAATTAGCAGCGTCGTTAGATTTTAATGCTAGTTTGCTAATAGCATGGAGTCCAGGAAATAAAGCTACCGATACTGCCTATAAGGCATTTGTGGGAATAAAACTCCCAGGAACCAGCAGTAATGCTAAACTTCTTAGTCTACAAGGAGTATTAAAATTATCTATCGATACTTTAAAATTAGAATATGTAGAAGCTCAGCAATCATATTTAATGACATTGAGTAAAATAGCACTAAAGTTTTTAGGAATTCTCAAACTTCCACCAGGAGGAAGTACCAATTTTTTACTTTTTGGAAACCCAAACCCAGGAGCTACTGCCAAAAGTTTAGGGTGGTACGCAGCATATAACAAAACTAAATCATAGATCATGGCAAGAGTACTCTATTGGAACATAGAACAGTTTGGAATTAATAAGATTAATAATCCAAGTATGGCAAGGCAAACAGGAAGTACACTATCTAGAAATGTAGCTTCAGGTCAGAGACTATGGCATATTTTAAATACTTTTTTTCTTAATATTCCAGATATATTTGTTGTGGTAGAAACATCTACAGGAGCAGGAAATGGAGAAGGTAGTCTGATAACAGCAGGAGGAAGAGATGGGGCTCTTGAATTATTGAACTTACTTCGTGTATATTTTGGAAATCAATGGAAATTAGTTCCTCCACTGATTTTGGGGGGAATGAATAGGACAGAAGGGATATCTGTATACTATAACTCAAATAACCTTAATTTTAGTGGGCCATGGGGTTGGCAAGGAGGAGGTAATGCTTCTGATTCTGTAGCTAATATTGGCGCAGGAAACCTAGTAACTTATGCTAATCCATGGGATAATTGTTTGCCAGCAACGTTAGTTCCACAGTTATCTCCTATAAACCCTGGAGTTAATTCTAATAGGTTAGCAGGGCAATGGCAGTTTAGAGGGGTACCCCCATTAGGAGGAGGTTTAGGGCCATTACTTAATTTTCCAGCGGCAGATTATAGACCCCCTTTTTTAACTACATTTTGGGATGCAGCTAATAATAGGACCATAAAATTATTTGCATATCATGCACCGCCTCATAACCCAGCAGCTGCTAATGGTACAAATACGATATCTCAAATAGATGAAATAATTAATCTAGGAGCTAATGAAGTTGCAGTCGTTGTAGGCGATTTTAACGTAGATATTAATGATGCACCTAATGTAGCTACAGCATATAATAACTTAGTAGGGTTAGGATACACAAGACATATTAATCCATCTCCTGCTCCTGCAACTTATCCAGCTCAAGGATACGTTTCTACCCATATGAAACAAGGAGGTAAGAGAGGGGCGACTCCTTGGGACACTAATGGATATCCTGCTTATGGATATGCAGTTACAGAATTTAGAGGTAGAAATACTAGTAGTATAGATAACATTTTAACACGATATGGTGGTTTAGGTGCTGGTGGACCTGCGGCTAATATGACTATTGTTAATAGGGTTACGGGAACCCCCTATAACCTAGATCCTAATCCGCCTGTGGGAGTTCCAGCTGGTCATTATGCTTATACAACTGGAATGGTTCAAATACCTGTTGGTATAGTTAATGCAGGGGCTCCAGTAGCGTTGCCGTTACCTCCCAATGGACCTAATGGTGTAGGAGGATATACTCCAGGAAATATAGGAGCTTTAAGTTATTTCAGAGGATGGGATAATTATGGTAAGATTAGAAGTACTAGTGACCATATGGCTTTAATTATAGATATATAACAGCATAGAACAATTGTATTATGAGCCTTTCAAACTTAGCAATAACTTTTAGAGATCAGGCAGCTGCCAATAATGGTAATATTACTATTAATTCAGCAACATTTATAAATTCTCAACTGACTCCTCCTGAAGACTTGGACGAATTGTTGTCCAAAGGATATCAATTACCAGAAGGAACCTTTTTATTGATAGATACTTCTGAAACTACAATACCAGATCCTGAGGGAGATACATTAACCATATCAGAAGCAAGTGCAACTGTACTTAATGTAGATAAAACAAATACGGAAGTAACTTTGATGATAAATGCAGATACTGATGGTAATGTGCAATTTATAATACAAATAGATTTAAGTGACTGGAAGTTTGATACTAGTTGGAAATATATGACAGGAGGTGTTTTTGATGGATTACCGTACACAACACCTACATTTGTTTTCAGTACTAAAGAAATTACAGAATATACCTGGCAAAAAAATATAATTTCCTTGATACAAGGACAAAACTTTACGTCCTTTATAACATTATCAGACTGGTTAGCTGAAACCACTAAGTTTTTGACCTCTTGGTCGGTTACAACTAAAATACCTCTTTATGGTAAACTAGACCCTTCTGAGGTTAATGAGGAAACCTACCTTTTTCCTAATATAAATTTAGCAGCACCAATAAAAGCACAACCAATATCTTTTTTATTTCTTGAAGTAAGTAATCCATCAATTGGTTTTGTAATAGATTCATTTTTAGAAGATAATAACGAAAGTTTGTTGTTGAATGGTAACGAATTAATCTTGATGGATGAAGATACCGATGAATCAGTAGTGCAAACTCCTTTCCTTTTTTTTCAATTAAAGTTACATATAGGAGACCAAATTCTCTTGGATTTTAATACTTCTGTAACACCTGAAACTTCTTCTTTTGTTATTTCTGTTAATTCAGAACCAGATACAGCGGTGACTCCTCTCGATTTATTTTCGTTGATGGCTGGGAATAATTGGTTTAGTAATATTCCTCCTGTGTTACAACAGTTTCTCAACGCTATCGGATTTAAAGGGTTTACAGCAGTAATTGATTTTAGTAATGGATTAAAATTCAATAGTGTTTCAACAACAGTAGGTTCTACAAAACCTTGGGTATTATTTGATAATTTCAGTATTGAAGAGTTTGATGTAAATTGGTTAATTATTGGACCTGGAACTACAAATGCTCAAACACTATTTTTTACTTCAAGAGTAAATTTTTTTCCAACCATATTCAAAGGAGGTTTTGATGTAGAAATTACTTCTGATCTTACTTTATCAGCAGCTTTTGATGGAACCGTTTCAATTAATGATTTATTAGCAGCCATAACAGGCGGTTTTATAAAAATACCAGAAAGTTTGGTAAGTGTAGTATTTACAGGGTTTGGTATTGATATGGATATTAATAGTAAATACTATGCATTTTTTGCATCAGGAGATATTGAAATGAACCTTATTACCAATATATCATTAACTGATGCAGCATTACAACTTACCTCTACTTCTCCAGTAACAGGAACAGGTTCAAATGTATATACAGCTGCTATTAGTGGTCTTTTCTCTATAGGAGATTTAAGATTGCAATCAGCAGTAAATTATAATTCTTCAACAGAAGATGGTGGGTGGGATTTAAGTATAAACATGCCTGCAGGTGACAAGTTAAACTTAGGGCAATTGGTGGATGGATTGTTTAAAAAAGTAGGCTTTGAGTTACCTACTAGTTTTTTACCAGCAGATTTGTCTATTACTAGTTTTGATTTAACCGCAGATATTCCAAATGGAGAGGAAAAAGGTTCTTATGAAGTTAAAACGAGCATAGAGTGGAAGTTCACTTTTCCTATAATTAATCAGAGAATTGATATTGCTGCAGCGTTAGCCTTAAAGTTTGATGCAACCAAAGCAGCAGGAAAGCAATACTCTGGTGGTGTAATGGGAAGTGTTTTACTTGAATACTTTAATGCAGAAGTTAAGATTGGTTATAATTTTGATGGTGATGACCAATTATTAATGATTGAATGGGAAGGATTCATTGCTAAATATAATGTTGCGGGAGAAAGTAGAACTATCATTTTTGAGATTAAAAACTGGAGTGTAGGGTCGTTACTTACCTCATTTATGAAGATGTTGTTCGATCCTAACTTTGAATTAGATGCTCCTTGGGATATACTCAATAAAATAAGTTTAGACGGATTTAAGGTTACTTATAATTTAGATACCAAAGAGGTAGTAGTAGATTATAAATTACCAAAAAGTCTTGATTTAGTATTCATTACAATCAACGGTATTAAGCTAACAAAAAATGCACAAGGTGTTCAAATAGCATTTGATGGTAGTTCAGTAGTACCAGCAATTAACGACAGTAATGTCTTTAACAAAGAAAAAGGACAAGATGTAAAAGATATGCCAGAAGTTCCTGGTCAAGGAACACAGTATTTTGAGTTACGCTTATTAGCAATGGGACAACATGTTGAGTTAAATAATGCAGCTCAATACCAATCTATTAAAGAAGTTACAGATGCTATGGAAAAAGCATTTGATACTCCAGAAAAAGGCAAAGTACCTATTGGTCCTGGTTCAGGAAACTCTTTACTTTCATTTAATGAAAATTCAAATTGGTTAATAGGAACCGATTTTGGAATCCTTAATGTTGGTACCAAAGAAAAACCGGTATGGACATTAGAAATGCAAGCCGTATTCAACGATCCTAATTTATACGGTTTACGAATTGCCATGGCAGGTGATAAAGCCAAAATTTTTGCAGGCTTGGATTTTGAGATTATGTATAAAAAAATCTCAGATGGAGTAGGAGTATATCAAATAGCGCTTACACTACCAGATGCATTAAGATACTTACAGTTCGGTGCAGTCAATATCACACTTCCTTCTATTGCCTTGGCCATTTATACCAATGGTGATTTTATGGTAGATATAGGATTTCCGTATAAACTTGATTTTTCAAGATCCTTTACTATACAAGCTATTGTACCACCAGGAATTCCAGCAATGGGGTCAGGAGGTTTTTATTTTGGGAAATTAAGTAGTGCTACAACCAAAAAAGTACCACAAACAAATTATGGTAATTTTAATCCGGTAATTGTTTTTGGAATAGGCTTACAGGTAGGTGTTGGTTATAGTATTAACTATGGGGTACTAAAAGCTGGATTTAGTGTTACAATTTTTGGTATTTTAGAAGGAGTTATAGCTACATACCATCCATATCAAGGAGCACTTCAAGAAAACAATAAAACAGAAGTAGAAACTTCTTATTACTATTGGTTGCAAGGTACCCTTGGGTTAATAGGTAAATTGTATGGTTCTTTAGATTTTGGAATTATTTCGGCATCTGTAAATATTACAGTAAAAGTATATGCACAAGCAATTTTAGAAGCATACAACAAAATGCCTTTGGCTATTGTAGCTTCAGTAGATGTAAGAGTTTCAGCAAAAATAAATTTAGGATTATTTTCTATTAAAATTAACTTTAGTTTCAAAGCAGAAATACGAACAGATCTTACAATCGGTACAGATCAAACAAGTATGGCTCCATGGAACAGACAACTTTCAGAATCTGTTGATGGTAACTATCTAGTATATGCAGAAAAATCAAGTAGATTAATTGAGTTGCCTATAAAACCAATACATTACAACTCTAAATTAGTAGTAAGTGCAAAAGAGAAAGCACCTACACTTAATATTTATTTAATTCCACACCTAACAGTAGCTGGATCGGAAAATGGCGATTTAAAAAATCAGAAAGCTCAGTATGTTACTACACTATGGATTGATGCCCCTGATGCTGAAAACCCTGATGGCACAGTTACTTCTTCATTTGAGTATTTAAGTCAAGATTTTTTTAGATGGTTAATACAAAACTATGCAGAAGAAACAGCAACAGAAAGTACAAGAACTACAACTAATGGATTAGCAGTATCAGAAACCGATTTACAGGTCTTATTAGCACTATTATCAAACGAAAATACGCCATTACCAATTCCTACAGATAAATTATTATCATTCCTTGAAGATACTTTTGAGGCTGTAAACATTCAAAATGTAACAGAAAGCTCAAAACTTGAAACAGTAGCTGTATTTCCGATGTTTTTCGATTTAGAACTATCTGTTCCAGACGCAGGAGTTGATGTGAATTTCAGTACCTATAATATGGCAACGGATGAATATCTATCTGAAGTTAAAAAATGGTTTAATGAACTCGCAGTAAAAGTATCTGAAGAAAATGTTAATACAGCCTTGAGAAAAAGTGCAGCAGTAGAACATTCATTATCAACATTTGTTTTTGAAGACTACTTTGTACTTATAGGAAAACAACTTATAGGATATGCAGAAGACGCATTAAAAAACTATACTTATCCATTATCTAAAGGTAATAGCCTAAATGCCATGGCAAACTGGGCAAATAATATTAGTACTTCTAATGGAGTAACAAATACTGTTAAGATAAGTGATATTTCTAAAGCGAACCAATCTCACCCTTTAAAAGGAGGAGTTGATGTTCAGATTACAGGAGTAATGTACACTATTCTTGATGGTGATAATTTTGTTTCTATTGGAGCTAAATACGCCTTAGAAATAGCGTTGCTGATTACACAAAATGCAACCATTCCGGGAGTATTACAAGTTCAAGAAATTACGTATGACTCTAAGACTTATACAGTAAAACCTACAGATACTATTAACGATATAGCTAGAGGATTACAAACTACAGTAGCAGATTTAGCCAATGATTCAAGCTTTCAAAAAAATACACTTCTAACTACAGAAGCAAACTTAACTGTAGCAGCTACAAACTATACAGCAAAAAGTGAAGATACCTTTGCAGGAATAGCTAGTACCGTATTTAATAATATTTCAGTTTCAGATTTATTACTACAAAATCAATCTGTACCAGGACTGTTTATAGTAGGTAATTCATTTGTTTATAATAGTGTTACTTATACTATTGTGCCTGGAGATACCCTAACAGGTATAGCAAAAAAACTAAGTACTCCTACTAATAAGGTAACGGTAAATGATCTTGCTAATGGTACACAAATTCAATCATTACAAGTACAGCCGCTAGGAGTATTGTTAGTTCAACCTTTTGTACACACAACAATAACTTTTACCAATCCTGACGATGCAGAAACGCTAGGTAAAATAGCTCAAAAATATAGTACAACTCCAGAAGTTTTAGGAACAAACTATCATAACCAACAATTAAATGATTTATTCTATAATTCAGATAATTACAGTACAGTAAATATTCCAGAATTAGGATGTTTAGACGTACAAAGTATATTAGATTATTTTAAAGCAAACCATTCATATACACAATTATCGGGTATGGTATCTCGATACCAACTTCATGGAATGAGGTTACCAACTACCTTACCAGGATTAACACTCAATGCAAACTCTCCATGTACAGGTGATGATTGTGCTTTATACCAATTAACAGGACAACAGTTTGAAGTTCCAAGCGATGTTAAAGAAGGATTTACGATCAACTTAATTAATACTACATTAAATTGGTTACAGTTTAATGGAGAAGTTCCTTCTGGAGACCCTAAAAAAGCAACATTACCAATAAAATTAACTGCAGAAGATATATCGCAAATTTCAACAGTGGTTAATTATGCTGAGCAAACAGGTATTGAGCCAGATATTTTAAAACTGGCAGCTATGACACCGTATAATTTAACTCCAGTTCAATATACATTCCAAACCGTAACACAATGGAGTACTTCAGGAGAGGTAAACCTACCTTATGGTAATTTAGGAAGCCAAACAGAAGTCTCTCCTTTAATATGGAATTTCCCATCAGGTTTATTACAGCAAATAGCGTTGCCAAAACGAGCTGGTACAGCAATGGATATTCAAATAGGAACGTATAATGCTGCAACAGGAGTTATGGACTATAAAAACTCTGAGTATTATGGTTGGTCTACACTATTAGAAATAGATATTAAAAAACAAGCAGATGATACTGCTCCGGGTACAAGTGCATTTACTTATGAGTTAATAGGAGCAAATGAGTCAGGAACACAGATTTTAGAAAGATTATTAAGAGTTTTAAACCCTAATTCTTCTAATAATAATCAAGGGGTAATTGAAGATATACAGTGGTTATATGAAGGAAGTGATGGATTACTTTCTGTTGGAAACCTAAATATGAAAACGTTTATTGTTCAATCTAATTTATCAACAGAAACAAATCCCGTACAATTAAAATCATTACAGAAAGGTCTTGAAGTAGAAGAATCTGAAAAACCTAACGGAGTTTTAAATTCATTATATGATTTTGTAAAACTATTATGGGAGTGTAGTATTACAAGATCTGGAGGATATTATTTATTATACAATGAAATTGAAGGAAATACAGGTTTCCCTGATACTATTTTTGACAGTTCAGGAAACGGAACAATTTCATTACTGGTTACTTATAGTAATTCATACAATAATATTCTTAAAGATTTTATGAACTGTGCTATAACAGGAGATAAAATAGATACTTCATCTTCTATCGTTTATGCAGAGTCAAAAGCTCAACGAGATTTAAGTTATACAACAACTTTAGCAAATGAAACGCTACAAAGTATTTCCTCTCAATACAATATATTAATTAGCGAGTTAGCTAAACTTAATGAAATAGATGTAAAACTTAATACATCAGCAAAACCAATTATTTTAAACGGGTTGCAATATGAAGTTGGTCTTCCGTCAGATACACCATCTAATAATTTAACAGCCATAGCAGAGTATTTTAAGGTTGATTCAAATGATGTAAAAAATCTTAATCCAGATATTGATAATTGGGATGATTTAACTGTATGGGAATTAATAGAAATTCCTACAGTTACTTACCAGATAACAAGAGGCGAGGGTACTCCAGGTAATACATTACAAAGCATTGCTAGTTATTACTTTATAGATGTTGATACACTATCTTTTATAATTAAAGATGCTGCTGTTTTTGCGGTAAGCACAACCTTTACAATAGTTGATCAGGTAGTACATAAAGTATCATCAATTCAACAAGGTACAGCAGGGTTTGAGTTAAGTCGTACAAACCCAGGTACTCCACCAGATAACCCAAGTAGTGCTGGTTATGCAGAAACCTATTTAAATAATCTATATAATTTATTAAACTATCAAATAGTAGCTAACAGATATTTTAACAAAAGTATTGTTGGCTTACCTTCTGGTCCTGCAAATACAGATGAAGAAAATAAAGAAAATGCGAACTCTGTTTGGAACTATAATCAAGTAATCCCTATAGCACAGTATGCAATAGATAACCCTAATAATTCTTACCCAGAAGGATTCCCTCAAAAAGAAGATAACCCTTATAGAGGTATAGGAAACACATTACAAATACATTTTGATTGGGTAGATTATTATGGTAATGAAACCGTAACACCATTTAACAATCCAACGCTAAACACAAAATCACCTCTTAATAATCCACCAGTGCAAGTAGGATACCTTGATGAATTAAAAGGTTTCTCACAGTGGCCAAGTTTGTTTATTACCTATGATGTAAAATTAGAAAATGATACAGACAGAGAGTTGTTATTAAATTTCTCTTTTGATATTACAAGATATCAAAATACAGATGGTAAACCTTGTGTGTCTGATCCTAATGATCCAGATGCGCCAGATTATCAAAAAAATGCATTACATGACTTAGCTGTATATACCAATATATATTATCAAATAAATCAATTTAATCCTTATAAAAAAGATCAGAATACAGTAACCCTAACCTTAAGTACTTCACTACTTCCAGGGGTTGAAACTGATGTAAGTTTAGAACCAATTAATAATTTTGTAAAAGAAATTTACGCTTATTTATATGCAGTAGCGTACTGTAAAACGGTTCCTACGGCTCCAACAATGAGTTCAATAAAACAACCAGTGGCTATTGAAAATTTAGAAACAGCTTCTATTTTTGAGTTAACAGTAGCATTACGTATGGAAAGAGACCTTTCTTTTGTTAATAACGATTTTAAAGATAGCCCATCGGTTACTTCAACTAGTACCTTGGTTCAACCTAATACGTATGTTCCAACTCTTGGAGAGGAAAATAGTGCTGGAGAAAAAACACAAAATCATTCACTAACAGATTTTGCCGTTAATTTAGAAAAGACTTTTTATCAAGAAAATGAATACGTACTTAAAGTAACTACAGGTATAGATAAAGAGTTGGTTGGAAGCCAGAAGAATGAATCTATTTACATTGTAAGAATGGGTCTAAAACCTGGTAACGGTATTTATTGGAATGTTGAGCCAGCAGGATCTTATGAGCTTACAAACAATTCAATTTCGAAACTACCAAAATCAGGAGTTCCTAATTCTGTAGTAGATAAACTTACTCCATTAGTAGGAACCATATATATGAGTAAGGCTAGTTTTGATGAAGCATTGCAGGGAGTTCTGACCAATGAGGAATTCAGTTTATATAAAATAAAGATCTATACGTATAGTTTATTAAATGCATCTTTCTATGCACCGTTACCAATTTCTACCAGTTTAGTATCTAAAAAAGATGTTCAAATATGCTCTTATGTTACAGGTAAAGGACTAGATTGTGAAAAAGGTACAGTAAAGAATTTTACAGATGTTGATATGGATATCTGGGGAAAACAATGTTTGGATGCAATTGACCTTTTCTTAAGCTCAGAATATGCAGTACCAGCATTTTTGGTAGACCAATTAAAACAGAAAGAAGAAGAAGAAGTTTTAAAAGGTTTAGAAACAGATGCTACATCTTTCCTTGAAGCTATAACCAAAGCTAAATCATTATTAGCAGAAACCATTTCAACTAAGGTAGAGCCAATTCTTACAGCACCAGAAGTAAATGAAGCAAGAAAATTAAATGCTCAAGAAAAGTTCAAACAACAATTACTCATTCAGTTAGGAAACACCTATTCTGTTAATACAGTAGTACAAATGCAAGTTACAGCAGAGTCTGGAATAGCAAGAAAAGAAGCAAATCAAATAGCTCCTCGCTTGTATGGTACTCCAAGTATTGTTAATAATGCAGAAGGAGATAGTAAACTATATTCAATTTCAAATGCTAAAATACAGTTAGATTACGAAGACGGAGAAAAAACATCAGATATATCTTTCATCTTTTCTACTAAAAATTCCAAAGAATTTACCTCAGTAGCTTTAGGTATGGATTATCAAATTACCCATGTTGAATTTGATATTACAGATGTGCCAGATGTAAAAGGCTATCAAGCTTCAAAATGGTTAACATTTATAGTACCTGTTAATTTAGCTGAAACAGTAGAACCTAATTTTGATAATTCTCCGTTACAACAATCTTTAGGTACAGTAGATATTCCTATAGTTCTTCGTAATTACCCAAAACCACCAACGCTAACAACTCAAGAAGGTAAAGCAGTGTCAGTAGCAGGTAATACAACGAAAGAGACTCTTGAAAAAGCATCAGAATGGAATTTTACCTATACCTATTCTGAAGATCAGGCAGCTCAAGATCAAATTTATTCAGATATTAGGTTTAATATTTTTGATAGTAAAAACAATAAAAGCCTACGCAAAGCTAGTTCTCGAAACCTATTTAACGATATGGCACAAATGGTGAGTGTATGGTCGTCGGTGTTAAATGATATGACTAAGTATTTAACTCTTATATCTCCTACATCAGATGAAACTGATTCAAACCTTAACAAAGCATTTTCTGCAATGAAAGCCATGGTGCAGATAACTAATAATTTGGCAGTAGCTTGGAGTGAACATAATAATAACAATAATAATATAGCAGCTTCTAATAATTCTTCTCTAGTAAAAACTCAAGAGCCTACAAGTGTATATAATTTTATTATACAGCAAAATGAAGATTCGTATTTTACTACTACCTGCGATTGCCAAGGAGGAAAAGAGTGTAAGCGTTTAGTAGTAAGTATAGTACTGCCTGAAAATATGTCTGAAATAGACAAGCAGTTATTTTTGAATAAATTCAGTTTGGCTGAGATACCTAACGCACCATTAATCAACATAAAAAATTATACAAGAGTACAAGCAACGGATGAATCTGGAACGCCTATTGAAAACTCGTATTGGTACGTAAAAGATCCTAAAGCTAAAACAAAGAAATACTTAGGATACCCTTGTTCTTTTGAAATACCAAATAGAACGGTTGAGGTAAACGGATTAAATGTATTACAGTTCCAAAATACTTGGGCAGGAATAGCGGTAATTAGAAATGAAGGATTAGTAGAAGATAACCCTACAAACCCTGAGTTTATTTATAGAACTCCTTTAATTAGATTTTCTAATAAATTAATACCGCTGCTTAGTAATAATACAGAAATTAATATTGCTAAAATAATAGATGAAAAAGGAAGCACCGTATCCTTATCAGAGCATTTGGCAACATTCTTTAAAACGTTCTTTACGTACGATGAGTTACAACAACAAACAATTAAAATAACAGGATATTGGAATTATTATTTACAAGAAAAAGAAGGAAGTGATCTACCTCCGGTTCAATTACCAATATTACTATATACGCCTTTCTCTTTTGATATTCCTAAAGATTATACAATACCAAATGAAGGATGTTCTGGAGAAATTACTTCTACTACACCTTTTGTATGTCAGTTAGCAAAAGCATTAGAAAAATGGTACGAAAACAAAAAACCAGCAACAACAGATGCTTATTTTTCATTTGATTTGTCTGTGTTTTCTGAGGTAGAAGGCGCTAATTTACCACTAATACAATTATCAAACTTAGTACTGCCATACAAGAACATAAATAACTTATAAGATAACTTTTAAAAGAGAGTAAATAAAAAAAAAAGCGGACTAAGGTCCGCTTTTGAGTTTAACAAAGTTCTTGTTTACAATCATAAAAACAAGCACTAAATTCTTCTTTAGTCTGAAAATTTTGCGATCTACAAAAGTCAAAGCATACACTACAAGTAGGTAATGCACCTCCTTTAACAAGCTTCTGTTCTTTCTTTGTTAATGTTAATCCTAAGTTTAAAATGTTTTGTAACATAATTAGTTGTTTTAAGTTTTTTAAAAATAGCCTATTAGTGTTTCTTAATCTTTTGAAAAACCGTAAAAAAAGTAAGGTGTTCTCATACTTTTATTAAAAGAGTAGGAGAGGGCAATCTGTTTTTTAATTCCTGTCATTGCGAGGAGGAAAGGACGAAGTAATTTGTTTCTTGACTACCGTCATTTCGATGGAGGTTACGACTGAGAAATCTCAGGATTAAGAGTAACTATGATGAATGAGATTTCTCCTTCTAGTCGAAATGACGGCTTTAGGTTTGTGGGATTACGTCACTCCATTATATTTCATTCATAATAACGTTGAAATGTCAGTTCGAGTGATTTTGTGCAACGTAGTGGAACAAAATAGTATCGAGAACCTTGTTACAATCCAATACCTCTCGATATAAAATTCCCTTCACTTCGTTTCGTGAATTTCACTCGAAGTGACAGTTAGTTGTTAATTGTCGATTTGTTTTCTAAGGACGGTTTTTACCGTCATTGTAAAGGTGATAAAGAAGTGTAATAAATAAAACTCGACCTATTTTTATTTTGCTGGAATCCGAGGCTATGGAGTACAAGAGAGTCCAAAGAGTTTACGGTCTGGATTCGAATACGGAATACAACGTAGAATTCAAAAAAGGAAAAATACGTCTTGATTTTTTGTTTCGTTTTGTATCAAGACAAAATGAAAGTATATGTTTATGAGTAACTATTATTCATGGGGTTTCTCACACTTCGCTACTGCTCGGTTCGAAATGACTGTTTTGTTTGTCGTAGTATTGTTCTTTTTCCATTGATGAAAAAGAACCAAAAAATCTAGTCTTTCGAAATCTCCACTCGAAAATTATCATCCTCGAAACTAAATGAAAAGAACTCATTTCATTCAAACAGCTTTTCATTTTTGACGTTTCTTGCGGTGTAATTTTTGGCTTGTTTTCTAAGGACAGTTTTATTACTGTCATTTCGAAGAAGCGATTTTATGAGCGATAGAGAAATCTTAGGGTTATGAGTAACTAACTCCCATTTATGAAATCACGTCACTTTACTGTGTTTCATTCATAAAGAAGTTGAGATGTCAGTTCGAGTGATTTTGTGTAATAAAGTAGTATCGAGAACCTTGTTATTACAGAATACTTCTCAATACAAATTCCCTTCACTACATTTTGTAAGTGTCACTCGAAGTGATAGTTAGGTGTTGTCTTTATTTTAAAGAGTAAGGAACCTTATTAAGAGTATTCGTAAGTACGTCGTTTTTCTAACCAAGAGCTCACACTACCTAACTCTAGGGCTTGATAAAAATTAGGCTCTTTTAGAATACAATCTTGACTTGAAGTAGGATCTATTTTAATAAAACGGTATAAAACCAACTTTATAATAGATTCTCTTACTGTTTCATAAGTAGCATTGGTATGTTTGTTGGTATCAATTATTTTTTGAATAAAATTGTCTATTCTATTAAATTTAGTATCCGTTAACAAGGCTTTAAAAACTTCTTCTTCCATAATTCATGATTTTATGTATACAAAACTATCTATTTGAATAAAGATTTAAAAGGTGATATATGCAGAAAAAAATGCGGATTTCCGAAGTGTTTTTATCGTAATTATGAAGAGTGGGGAAGGAGTAACCTGCTTCTAGACTATCGTCATTGTGAGGCACGAAATAATCTTTTCCTCGATGACTGTCATTTCTGTAAAGGTTAACTAATTCGTTGACATTTTTGGTTAAAAATATTAGGAGCCACACCATTTAAACTTTG
>NZ_JBNXUE010000004.1:0-355779 GCF_050566205.1 Tenacibaculum sp. SDUM215027 | reverse complement strand
GTAATAAGTTACTAAAACAAGCTTTTGCTATTGTAAAAAGTGGTTTACCGTATGATATGAACTATAAAAGTACTTTGATATAAAGTTTTGTAAAATTTACTTGTTTTTTACCTCAGTTCTTTGTTGTGAGCAGTTATTTTTTCCAGTTCAGTAGTCCATTATAAACTCCGAGCCAAATTAGTCCGTGATTATCAATGTCCAATTTTTTATAGTTCCATTTTATTTTTTCATTGTCAGAACTTTCTAAAGTCTTAATTACTTCTTGTAAAGGTTCGTCAAATTCTTTTTCATATTTGTCTCCATATCCATTTACAAAGTAGAATTCCTTGTTTTTAGTTAAATCTGTTTTTAAAAACTCTTTAAATCTCTCCACAAACTGTTTTTTGTCGTAGTTATAGTTAGGACTCAAAAGTATATTGTAATCGAACAGATTGTCAGTTTTCATCGAGGCGTAGGTTATAAAGGTCGCTCCTAAAGAATGACCGATTGCCAAACGATAGTCTTGCACTCGATAATTTTTTTTTAGATATGGTTCTATTTCTGTTTGGACGTGCTCAATTAATTTGTCAGCGTGTCCCATTGGTGGTTCGTATCTTTCCAATGTTTCTTCGTGATTGTTTCTTGGTAAAAACTCATCCCATCTGTCTTCGGTTACAACTCCTACTATTATTACTGGTTCTATCGTATTCATTGATAGAAGTTGGACGTTTCCGCTTATGTAATTAAAAATTCGTGTGTTTTGAGCATCGAAAAGGTATAGAACCTTGAATTCTTTTTCTTTTTTCCAGACATACTCGTCAGGAATAAATATTTGCAATTCTCTTTGTTTTTGATAAACTTTTGATTCGATAAATACAGTTTTAGATTCCGCATAATATTTATCAGGGTCAAGTTCCTCTTGTCCGAAAATCGAAGTTGAGAATAGTAAAATTCCAATTATTAATAAGTTTTTCATTTATTGTTCGTCTGTTTGTTTTAATTGCTCACAACGGTCTCGGCTATGAGTAGTTGCGCGGGTTAGCACTTAACTTTGCAAGTATACACCAAACTGAAAATTCGATAGGATTTTCAGAAATAGGGGAGAACAAGCAATTACTTTTCATAGGAGTCATTGTTAGCGATAGTAATTTTATCAATACGGTATATTTTGTTCATATTGCTCTCTCATTAATCCTTCATAGTAGTTTTCAATTTCGTCTGCGTAATCAGTGTATTTTGCAAAAACGTCAGCCGTATGAACAAATAATGTCATACTTTTTTCGAGCAGTTCAGCGATATCTATGACGTTAATCCGCTCTCCTTTTTTAAAAGATGGATTTTGTTTTTTATCTATTGGATATCTAAAAGCGTCAGAGTTTTTGTCTAGCAGATGAAACGTATTGTTTAGTTTTTCCACTTCCTCACACAACTCTTTGAAGGATTTTTTGTCGTCCCTTTCAACCTCAATTCCATACTTCGTTTTTAAAGTTTCAAATGTTTTGTCAACATGCATTTTGAATGCCCTAAATAAATTTTCGAGGTCATGAGTTCCAGCCTTTACATAATCATCCTTTTCTGAATATTTTGCGAAGTATCGGATATTTGTTTTTAGCCCTAACTCCATACAATGCCTCGCAAGAAATAGGATTGGGTAAGCAATATAGTCCACGTGAAAGTCTGTAACCAGTACGTCTTTTATTAAAATGTCAAAACTTCTCTTATAACTTCCTAAATAATTTGGAAAACTCAAATAATAGTCAATGAATGCGTTAAATTGATGTTCTGTTCGTTTATTTCTTTCAATCTGTGTCATGTTGTCAAGTTATTACAGCTAACTCGTTATAAGAGAACTAAAACTACTTTTATCCGGAGTATTAAAGGTTATAAGTATAAGCGGAAGTTTTTAGCAATTTTTATTCTCTTTATTAAGCGTAGCCAAGATAAAACAAAATAAAAAACCGTACAATAATGTAGGGTTTAAAATAGCTTGTTTTTTATTTTTCATAAATAAGTTATGAATCCGCCGCAATTAATTATACACGGTGTTAGGCAATGTTTTATTTAGTCAAAATTCCAATTCCAGCCAGCTTCTCAATATTTTGCTTTGCCATTTTCAGGTAATTTTTATAATCATTCTCAAATCTTGATTGACTTATGTCTCCAAGTTTATTAACGTACGTCAAACAATTCCTAAATATTTCTAATTCGTCTTGATTTGCGGGTTTAAAGTTATTCCATTCCTGATGTTGTTTGTCAAACTGAGCATCCCAAGCATCAAAAATTAGATTGTATTGATGATTTTCAGAATCTTCATCATCTCCATCTTCATTGTCAATCTCTAAAGGTTCTCTTCCTCCAAAATTTGGAATTTGCGAACGTAATACAGTAAAATTAATAATTTCTTTATTCTGTAATTCGAGAACAATTAAGCCAGGACTCCATTCTATTAACCAATAACATTTGTTTTTAAATAAAATATAGCTCCATCTTGCAGCAGTATGTAAAATCGCAGAGAACCCTTCTACATAATCAATTTCTTTCGCAGGTTTTAGATTTGGTATGATGTACGTTTTAAAATATTCACTATCTAAACTCTGAACTTCGGCTGTTAACGGATTATCGTCCTCATCCCAAATAAAATATTTCATTATTTCTGTATGTTTAACTGGTTATAAGAGAACTAAAACTACTTTTATCCGGAGTATTACAGGTGGTAAGCGGAAGTCTACAGCAATTTTATTCTTTTTTATTAGCGTTAGCCAAGATAAAACAAAATAAAAAACCGCACAAAAATGTACGGTTAAAAAGATGTTTTTTAATATTGATAAGTAAGCTTATTGTACAAAATTACGTTGACGTTTGGCTTCAAAAGTTAAGATAGCTGCGGCAACCGATACATTCATAGAATCTATTTCTCCTTGCATAGGGATGTTGATATTTTGGGTAGCTTCGTCTCGCCAAATTTGCGTTAATCCTGTAGCTTCTGTACCCACTACCAAAGCAGTAGCCTTAGTATAGTCGTTTTTATGGTACTCGTTTGAGTTTTGTAGGGTAGCACTGTAAATATGAATGTTATGCTCCTGTAAGTATGCTATAATGTCTTCAGAAGTGCCTGTAGCTATCTGATTGGTAAATACACACCCCACACTAGAACGTATGATATTAGGATTGAATAAATCCGTTTTAGGGTTGGCAATAAAAACAGCATCTACATTTGCAGCATCGGCAGTACGTAACATAGCACCAATATTCCCTGGTTTTTCAATACCTTCCATAACCAAAACGAGTGGGTTAGTGGTGTTGAATTCAATAGCGTCTAAATCGAAGTTTTTAGCTTTTACTACAGCAATAATACCCTCGGTAGTATCACGATAGGCTAGCTTTTGGTATACTTCTTTTGTTATTTCTATACAATTAGCAGCCTTATTTAGAATTTTGTTTACACTTTCTTCGGTAAACATATCAGCAACAAACAGCAGGGTGTCTATTTCATAACCTCCTTTAACAACTAACGAAATTTCACGTTGTCCTTCTACTAAAAATAGTCCTTTCTTCTTTCGTTCTCTAGATTTTTCTTGAAGCTTTAAAAGCTCTTTTATATAGGCGTTTTGTGTACTACTAATCTGTTTCATCTGCTATGATATCTAAATACAAAAGTACTATTCTGTTTTATAATAAAATACCATCTTACTAAAAGAATAATTACTAGCTATAGCTGTTGTTAGGTAAACAACAGTACTGTTGCCCAACACCAAACACTACTGTTGTTTAACACCAGATGCTACTGTTTGAACCTTCAAACAAAACTAAAATATGGGGTATACTAATTTGTATTAAGCTTCATACAGTAGTGTATGAAGTCACCCGACACTACTGTATGGTGTTATAATACAGTGGTGTATGAAGTTACCATACAGTAGCGCATGCTTATTGGCACCGCCAAAGAGTTTAATACCCCGAGGCTTGCTTCGAAAATCAAGAACTTTTTTTCTATAAATGTCTCGTGAGCTAGCTCCGAGGTAGTTTACTATCAGTGCATAAAAAAACATCATTCTTTTTACGGAATGATGTTTAATAGTTTATAAAATTGAAGAGATTCCTTCGTTATAAACTACGTTTAGGTATTCTCAATTAAAATGTATTTTAATTTCAATAATCCTCGGAATGACGTTAAGATTGTAGTCATAGCGAGGAATGATAATGACGTGGCTATCTCTTAGTTTAGAAAGACATTCTATTGGTTTTTATATTTATTAGCATAACGCTTCCATAATTTTGTTTGATGCGATTCTAGGCTAATTTTTCTACCTTGAATAAAAGCAGCTGTTAAAATATTGGTACGCATATCTAAGGCATCACCTTCAGAAATAAATAGGGTAGCGTCTTTACCAGCTTCTAAAGTTCCTACGTTGTCATCAACGTCTAAGATTTTAGCATTGTTTTGGGTAATTAATTGTAAAGCTTTTTCTTTACCTAATCCGTAAGCAGCATAAGTTCCTGCATAAAAAGGTAAATTACGTGTACTCATACGTTCCATATCTCCTTCCATACCCAACCCAACTAAAATACCAGCATCGGTTAATATCTTAGCCGCTCTAAATGGTCTGTCATAATCTGCATCTTCACCATTAGGCAAACGGTGTGCACGTTCTAAAATAACAGGTACATTGTTTGCTTTTAATAAGTCAGCAACTTTTTCAGCCTCTTGTCCGCGAACAATAACGATGTTTTTAACGCCTAATTCTTTACAACTATTTACAGCATCAGTAATTCCTTTTTCACCTGATACGTGTACAAACATTCTTTGCGTACCGTTTAAAACTCCTTGTAAAGCTTCGTATGGTAAGTTTTTAGGTGTTTTGTTACCTGCTAGGTAGCTTTTTGTATTGGCGAAAAACTCTTTAAGTTTATCAATGCTTTTTTGATAGTTTTTGTTAGGTTTTAATCCTGGATCTTCACCCATCCACCAACGACCTCTCGAGAATACCTGAGGCCAGTTCATGTGAACACCATCATCGGTTTTAATAGCAGCATCTTCCCAGTTCCAAGCATCTAATTGTACTACCGAAGAGGTACCAGAAATAACACCACCACGTGGGGTAATTTGCGCCATTAATACTCCGTTAGGACGCATGGTTTCTACCACTTTACTTTCTGCATTATAAGCAATAATACTACGAATGTGTGGTAGCATAGAACCTACCTCATCAAAATCTCTCGTTGCACGAACAGCATCAATTTCAGCTAAACCTAAAGAGGTGTTTGCTGCAATGAATCCTGGATATACGTGTTTTCCTTTGGCATTAATAACAGTTCCCATACGGGCAATTCTCATATTAGCACTTCCTACAAACTTAATTTTACCGTTTGAAAACATGATTAAAGAGTTCTCAATCACTTTTCCGTTTCCTAAGTGTGCTGTGGCACCTTCAATACTATAAGCTTCAGTTTGCTTGGGTGCTGGTGTTTGTTGCGCCATTATGTTTCCTATAAATAAGAAGCATAATATGTTATATATATATTTAATTTTCACGTTTTAAATTTTTGTTACTATTAGTTTGTACTTGTAGTTTGTTAAAACAAACAGTAGTTAATCTTACTAAATTTCTCTGTGAGGATTATTCTGTATCACAGTGAAATAATTTCTGAGTTTTCTTTTTAGGAGCTTGTGTTTTACCTCCCTTAATCTTCTCTTGTAACATCATGTTAATTAACTTAGCACGCTCTGCTTTAATAGCTTTACGCTTTTCTAAGTCTTTTTCAATATCAAAATAAACAGCTCCGTCAATAATTGTTTTTTCTGCTTTAGAATATACTGAAAGTGGATTTCCGCTCCATACAACTACATCGGCATCTTTACCTACTTTAATACTTCCTGTACGGTCGTTTAAGTGTAATAGTTTTGCAGGATTGATAGTTACTGTAGCCCAAGCTTCTTGTTCGCTTAAACCTCCATATTTAATCAATTTTGCTGCTTCTTGATTCAGTCTACGAGACATTTCAGCATCATCAGAATTAATAGCAACCGTAACACCTTGGTTGTGCATAATAGCAGCGTTGTAAGGAATCGCGTCGTTAACTTCGTATTTATATGCCCACCAGTCAGCAAAAGTAGAACCACCAACTCCGTGTTCTTTCATTTTATCAGCTACTTTATATCCTTCTAAAATGTGGGTAAACGTATTAATGTTAAAGTTGAATTGTTCTGCAACCTTCATTAACATATTAATTTCTGATTGTACGTATGAGTGACAAGAAATAAAACGTTCTTTATTAATAATTTCTGCTAAGGTTTCTAACTCAATATCCTTACGATATGGTTGTCCGCTTTTCTTTTTAGCATCGTATTCTTTCGCTCTCTGGAAGTAGTCAATATATACTTGTTCAACTCCCATACGGGTTTGAGGAAAACGAATGGTGTTTAAATCTCCCCAGTTAGATTGTTTTACGTTTTCACCTAAGGCAAATTTGATAAACTTAGGAGTATTGTTGTATAACATTCCGTCAGCATTTTCTCCCCATTTTAGTTTGATAATTGCTGAACGTCCACCAATAGGATTTGCTGAACCGTGTAATATTTGAATAGATGTAACCCCACCCGCAATATTTCTGTAAATATTTACATCGTTAGGGTTGATAACATCTTCAATAGTTACTTCTGCAGATGAGTTATGACCAGCTTCGTTAATAGCAGAAGCTGCAATATGTGAGTGTTCATCAATAATACCTGCTGTTACATACTTACCAGTTCCGTCAATAACTTTAGCACCTCTTGAAGATAAGTTTGTGCCAACTTCAGCTATTTTTCCATTTTTAATCAATACGTCGGTATTGTTTAGTATTTCGTTGTTTTCAGAAGTCCAAACTGTAGCATTTTTAATTAAAATAGTTTCTTTTTGTGTTGTTGTAGAATTACCTAACCCGATGTTTGGATATGAAATAGCAACAACTTCAGGAGTACTATCTTTTTTCTTGTTGTCTTTCTTTTTAGCATCAGCTTTTCCTGTATAAGTAGCGTTCCAAGAACTTTCGTTTCCGTTATTGTCAGTAGCTGTACCTGTAATTTGTTGTTTGTTTTTTACAAATGCTGTTAAGCGAGTATAATCGTCACCATCTTGAAAGGTTACATGCAACCAATCGTTACTAAAAGATGATTTACTATTTACTTTTTTATCACCACTTTTTAAAGCAACTGTTTGTTTAGCTCCTTTACCTGTAATGGTCATATCGTACGATTTACCATTAACTGTTAATGTGTATTTACCTGTAATATCTTTAATGTCGATTGAGTTTATGGTGTTTTTATCACCTTGTACCCAGTTTTCATACAATGTTGTCTCTTTGTCAAAAATATCACCAGAAGTAATTAAGAAGTTAGCATAGCTTCCTGTTTTTAAGTTACCAATTTTATCGTTTTTTAAAATTTTAGCAGGTACTGTTGTCAACGCTTCTAGAGCTGTAGTTTTATCTAATCCGTATTTAATAGCTTTTTGAAGGTTGCTATTAAACTCTTTTACTTTCTTTAATTTATAGGTAGTTAAAGCAAAAGGAATGTTGTTTTTTGCTAAAATTGAAGGATTTGCAGGCTCTTGATTCCAAGAACGCATATCGCTTAAGGCAATTTTATCTGCTAGGAAAGGGTTTGATACATCGTATGCTTTTCTAAAATTAATAGGAAGAATATATGTAGCATTGGTTGCTTTAATATCGTTGATTCTTTCGTATTCATTTCCTCCACCTACAATGGTATATTGAATTCCAAACTCATCACCAATTTTATCAGCACGCATATTGTCTAAATATCCACCAGCATTAAATATTTGAGGTAACTCTTTTTTGTTATTTAAAGCTTCTAAAGCTAAATCGGTATTTTTTGCATTTCCGCTAGCATACCAATCAGCATCTAAATAAGTTTGACGTAATAGTGCCATGGCTCCCATGCGTGAAGTAGGGTAGCTTTGACGTGTTTTAGCACTTTTAGAAAACGATAAGTAGTTTCCTGATTTTTTGTCTAATATTCTGTAAGCATCAGAATTATTAGGGTTTAAGGCAACTAAAACCCCGTTACCTTGCATAATACCATCTTCTAGATGTGTATTTACAGCACCAAAACCTAAAGACAATAATTCTTTAGCTTTTTTAGCGTCAAAATTAAATTCGGTTGAAGCATCTACATCAGGACGAATATGGTCGTTCCAATAATATCCTTTTCGGTTAGCATCGTATTGTGGACCTTTTCCTTTACCACTTTCACGTTTAGGTTTTGCGATACCAAAGGTTGAATAGGCATCTACAAACGAAGGATACATAGATTTTCCGTCTAGGTTAATTACTTGTGCTTCCTTAGGTATGTTAACCGATTTGCCTACAGAAACAACTTTTCCGTCTTTAATAAGTAGTGTTCCTTTTTTTACTACTTGTGTAGGAGTAACATAAATGGTAGCATTGGTGAATGCATACACGTTGTTTTTGGATGACTTTACTCCTGTGTTGGTAGGAAAGTACTCTTGTGCAAAAGAGCTACTAATACACAGGGATAAGAGTAAGAATAGTATTTTTTTCATTTAATATTGAGTTGATTAGCTTATAAAAATAGATAGTTAAAAAGGAAAAGAATTCCTTTTAACAAAACATTAAGAATTAATTAAGAACTAGCTTTCCAATCTTTTCATGACCAGATAACCAGGCTGTATTACTATCAATAAACTGTATAGCATAGTAGCTTTCCTTGCTTATTTGTTTCCAAGTATGTCCACCATCGTTAGAAAATGATATTCCAGTTTTTCCAACTGCAAAAACTTCTTTACCGTTCGTATTCGGTACATACTGTACACAGCTTTTATAATTAGGGTTCATGTTATTAGCTACAAGTTCCCATGTTTTACCACCATCTATAGTAATTGCTTTGTTAGCGTTATTATCTTCTGGCTTCGAATAGTTTCCTCCGATAGCAATTCCGTTATTTTCATCATGAAAGTCGATAGAATAAATTCCTTGTGGTCCATCACCTTGTACAATTGGAGTATCAAAAATCTCCCAAGTGTTTCCAAAGTCGGTAGATTTTAAAATACGTGCTTTAGTTCCTCCAGAACCTATCCATACGGTATTGTTAACAATAGCAATATTGGTATTACTAGCAGCAAAGAAAGCTTCTCCTTCTTCAAAAGTAGGTAGTTGAGAGCAAGGTAGTTTTGTCCAAGTATTTCCTCCATCAGAAGTAAGGATGATAGAAGGACAATCTTCTGTAGGATCACCAACAGCAATACCATGCTTTCCATCGGCAAAGAATTTCATACTATCGTAAAATACTTTTTTATGTTCCTCAGTATATACTAACTCATAATTGTTTTCCTTTCCTTTATATAATAGTGCTGGGTTTGCTACCGATAAGGCAAATATATTTTCACCATTTTTGGCAATGCTTCTAAAGTGTGGTATAATAGTATCATTATACTTTAAACTTTGTGTTTGCCATGTTCTACCACCGTCTTTTGTAGTTGTAATATCTCCTTTAGAACCTGCAAAAATCAACTCATCGTTACTAATGGCTAGCATAGCTCTAATACTTGTGCTATCTTGTTTAAATTCGGTTATTTTAATAGTGTTAAAAGTTCTTGATGGCTTTTTTTCTTTTTTACAGGAAAGCATAATAAAAGAAAGTAATAAAAGAAAAGATAATCGTTTCATGTGTTTGTTTTAGTTGTTTGTAACCTTTGGTATTTAAAATAATTAGTAAAGCTGAAGAGAAAGTTTACTTTAAACATGTTGGTTTCATATTTTTGATATTTTTACAGAACTAAAAATAGGAAAACCAAACTTAAATCAATGAAAAAAGCCTTAGTAATTTCAGGAGGAGGAAGTAAAGGAGCCTTTGCAGGTGGTGTTGCGCAGTACTTAATGAAAAGTAAAGATAAAGATTATGATATGTTTTTAGGAACATCAACTGGTAGTTTAATGGTTTCGCATTTGGCTTTAGGAATGGTTGATGAATTGAAAGAGTTGTATACTTCAGTAGATCAAAAAGCTATTTTTAGTAATAGTCCGTTTAGAATAAGATCGGTACATGGAGAAAAAGTGGTTTCTATACGACATAGAAATACTTTTTGGAACTTTTTAAATGGTCGTAAAACGTTTGGTGAGAGTAAGAACTTACGAAAGCTTATTAAGAATAATATCACCAAAGATATGTACGATGAAATTAGAAGGCTGAATAAAGAAGTAGTAGTAACGGTATCTAACTTAACAGCAAATCAAATTGAGTACAAGTCTATCTTAGAATGTGAATATGAAGATTTTTGTGATTGGATTTGGGGCTCGTGTAATTATGTGCCTTTTATGAGTTTGTTAGAAAAAGATCATTGTCAGTATGCTGATGGTGGTTTTGGAAGTTTAATACCTATTCGAGAGGCTATAGCAAGAGGAGCTACAGAGGTAGATGCAATTATTTTAGCTACGGAGGTAACACAAATGAATCGATTGCCTGCTAAAAACCCTTTTTCGCTGATGATGGATACCTTTGATTTTATGCTTGAGAATGTTGAACGACATAATATTACTATAGGTAAATTATCTGCAAAACAACACAATGTGAAGTTAAATTTATATTATACACCAACGGTATTAACAACCAATTCATTAGTTTTTGATAAGGAGAAAATGAAAAAATGGTGGAAATCCGGTTATAAGTATGCGAAAAAGCTGAATGATGATAGAATGACAGAGTTTAGACCAGAGATGGTAGATAATCAAGAAATAGAGGAAGGAATAGAAAATAGTGAAGTATGAAGTTTGGAAAAGTAGCACAACCAGAGTTAATAGATTTTACATTACCTGAAACACACCCTAAAACAATAGAACTATTAAGCTCCTTTGAAAAGAGTAGTACGCCTAATGTGTATGTGGGCTGTGCAAAATGGAATAAAGCAGATTTAAAAGGGTTTTATCCAAGAGGTACTAAAGATGAACTGGAATATTATTCAAAGCAGTTTAACTCAATAGAGCTCAATGCTACTTTTTACCGACAGTTTCCTGCAGAACAGTTTGAAAAGTGGAAAGCTAAAACTCCTAAAAACTTTAAATTCTTTCCCAAGCTAGGGCAGGAGATAAGCCACTGGAAGCGTTTACAGGGTGTACAAGATGCGGTAAATGTTTATTTAGATAATGCCTCGCATTTACAAGAGAAGTTAGGCACCATCTTTTTACAGTTACACGCTAATTTTGGAAATAAAAACTTTGAAAGACTCCAAAACTTTGTGGTGAGTTGGCCTAAAGGTATACCATTAGCAATTGAAGTTCGTCACCCAGATTGGTTTGAAGATGAGGTTGTGTTTGGTGAGTTTACACAGTTGTTTGAAGAACATAATATAACCAATGTGTTAGTAGACACAGCAGGTAGAAGAGATATGATGCATATGCGTTTAACGAACAACGAAGCTTTTGTTCGTTATGTTGGAGCAAATCACCCGTCTGATTATGCGCGTTTGGATGATTGGGTGGTTCGTTTAAAAGAATGGAACGATTTAGGCTTAGAAAATATTCACTTTTTTATACATCAAAATTTAGAAGTAGAATCACCATTATTAGCAGGGTATTTTATAAAAAAGCTAAACAAGGAGTTAGGAGTTGACTTAAAGATTCCTAATGAAGAGAATAATCAACAAATGAGTTTGTTGTAATAAAAAAAATCCAGCTTACTCAGCTGGATTTTATTTTATATCGTTTAGTTCTCTATTTCAACTCCACATACATACTGTTATAATCAGGGCGCATCATGTTTGAATTCCAGGATGGAGAGAATTGAACTCCTTTTTTCATGGTAGGTACTCCTTTTGCTCCAGTTGTAATGTATTGAATGGTTCTTTGTAATAAAGGCTCGTTAGGATCTCCTAAAATCCCTAAATTACCTGGATCTTCGTCTATAATAACTTCAGGAATAAATCCTTCAGGAGCATTTTCACCATCTACATTTTGAATTTCTAATACAATAGGTTGCATTGCCCAAGTGTGGCTCTTTAAGTTGTCACCATTACGGGTATAATCATCAGAATCGTATAAGGTTATAGAACCTACATGTTTTCCGTAAGTTTGTGTTCCTACTAGCTTTACATCAATATAAGGTTTAAGCGAGTTGATAACCAATTCAGAAGCTGAGGCAGAATCACCAGATACTATAAAATATACAGTAGTTAGGTTTAAGCTATTAATAGCTTCATCTAGCACCACATTTCCTTGTTGGTCTTTATTTAAAATTTGATCTGTAAAGTTATTAATCAATAAATCAGGATTTGTTACTTCCATCACTTTATGGTTCCATACTTGTTTAGCAAACAAATCGCCAGGAAACTGTCCTGTAATCATACTTCCTAAATAAGTTGCAGTTTGTACAGATCCACCACCATTATAACGTAAATCGATGATTAAGTCGGTAAGACCAGCTGATTGAAACTTGGCAAACTCAGCATTTAATTCTCCATCAAAGTTTTTAGAGAATTGATTATATATTAAATAGCCTATGGTATGGCTACCATTAGTAATTACATTGGTAACTTTTACAGGATTTTCTGTTACTTGAGATTTCGTAACTGTAATAGTTGTTCCGTTACTAACTGGATTTCCGCCATTATAATCAGCTAAATGAATAGTAAATGTATCATTGTCTAATAAATCATTTACATTATCTCTGGTTATAGTTGTTCCGTTAATCTCGGTAATAATCATACCACGAGTAACTCCTTGTGCATCGGCATCAGAACCAGTTACAACATCGTATACATATATATAATAACCTCCAGAACCATTTGCATAGTTAGCTCCTTCTAGTTTCATACCACTTGTTAAGCGTGTACCAGCAAAAGCTTCTTCTAAAGCAATATAGTCGTCTACAATCCAAGAATATGTTCTATTAGGGTCTTTAGGATATTCATTAGGCATGTATAATAAATTGTAAAATAAATTAGCAGGATCGTCATACCCTGATAAGTAACTGTACAACTCACTATCATTACTAAAACGTCTGTCGGCTAAACCAGGAACCAAATCTTGCCATAAGTAGTAGGCGTTTAAACCTTTCCAAACAAAATTTTGTACCTCAATATTTTTCGGGGCATCGTCTTTTTCACTGCACGAAATAAGTAGTATTGAAAAAAAGATGATTAGGGATGCTTTAAGTAATTTCATAAGAGTATATTAGTTGTAACAACAACGCAATTTACTGAATAATATTATTTTTTTTAGTATTGATGTAACAAACTTAAAACTGCGTCGTCGTAGATATGTAAACCTGTTAAATAAGACGCAATTGTTTTAATAGGCTTACAGAACTAATTAACCAAACCATGAACCAATCGGACTTTTTAAAAGTTGTATTACCATTTAAAGACAAAGTCTTTCGCTTAGCGAAAAGATTGTTGGTTTCTACTGAAGAAGCTGAAGACGCTACACAAGAGCTGTACTTTAAATTGTGGAGAAATAGAGAAAAGCTCTCTAATTATAAAAATGTAGAGGCATTTGCAATGACCATGACGAAGAATTACTGTTATGACAGATTAAAGTCTAAACAAGCAAGTAATTTAACATTGGTTCATAGTAATTATAAAGAGAAAGATACTCCTTTAGAGAAGAGAGTAGAACATAACGACAGTGTAAACCGAGTACATGAGCTTATAGAGAAGTTACCAGAGCAGCAAAAAATAATCATACAATTAAGAGATATTGAACAATATGATTTTGATGAAATATGTAAAATGGTTGATATGAAACCGACAGCTGTAAGAGTAGCATTATCAAGAGCTAGAAAAGTAATAAGACAAGAATTAATAAAACAACACAACTATGGAGTTAGCTAACATAGAAAAATTATTAGATAAATATCTAGACGCAGAAACAACATTGCAAGAAGAGCAAACGTTACAAGAGTATTTTACATCAAACGACGTGGCACCGCATTTGCAAGAGTATAGTATGATGTTTGGTTATTTTAAACAAAGTAAAGACGAAACCTTTACCAAAACCATTCAGTTAAAACCTGAGAAAACTAAGAAGAACTGGAAATGGTTATCAGTAGCAGCGTCAGTAGTCTTACTATTTAGTGTATTCATAGGTAATGAAGAATACAAAAAGCATCAACAACGTAAACAGTTTGCACAAATTAAAGAAGCATTGCAACTAGTTTCAGTCAATTTAAACAAAGGAAACGATGCATTATATGCAGTTTCAAACAACCTAAAAAAAGGAAATGATGCTATTGAACATTTAGGAACCTATGAAGAAACAGTAAACAAAGTAATAAACACAGTAAATTAATTAAGAAAGTAAAACCAAGTACTTATAAACCAAGAAAATCATGAAAAAAGTAATATTATTATTCGCATTCGTATTTATAGCTAATGTAAGTTTCGGACAGTCAATGTTCGATAAATTAGAAGACCTTGATGAGGTATCATCAGTGGTAGTAAATAAAGATGCTTTTGAAATTTTATCTAAATTTAAGGTAGAATCTGAAGACAATGAAGCGATGGAAGTTTTTAAAATGATTCAAGACTTACAAGAATTAAAGGTATTTTCAACTGAAAGTGCAAAAGTATCTGCTCAAATGGAAAGCATGGTAAAATCTGCCATTAAAAAGAGTAATTTAATAGAGTTAATGCGTGTAAAAGACAAAGATTCTCGTGTTAAAATCTATGTGAAGTCTACTAAAAACAAAGATTTTGTAAGTGAAGTGCTAATGTTTGTAAAAGACAAAAACTCTAATGGTGGTTCACCAGAGTCTGTAATTGTTTCGTTAACAGGTAATATTGATATCAATAAAATGTCAAAACTAGCAGAAACATTCTCTAAAGACGGGAAGAAAAATAAATAAAAAACAAGGCAGCGTTAACGAGTTAGCGCTGCTTTTAATCAAAAACTAACAATAATGAAAAAACTACTTATATATTCAATGTTACTAATAGCCTTTGTTGCTGTTTCTTGTAAAACAGAATCTTTACAAAGCTATTTGGTAGAGAGCCAAGAAAAGGAAGGCTTTATTACGTTTGATGTACCAGCTAGTGTGTTACAATTAAGCATGGATAAAGCATCTGAAGAAGATAAAAAAGCGTATGAAAGCATAAAAAAGATTAACATTACAGGTGTTCCTTATAAGAATTTAGATGAAGCAGGTTATGAAACAGAAAAGGAGAAATTGAAATCTATCTTTAAAAAATCAGGCTATAAACAGTTAATGAAATTTAAAAAAGATGGAGCTAATGCAGCAATTTATTATTCAGGAGAAGCAGATGCTATCGATGAAATTGTAGCTTTTGGTTACGGAAAAGAAATGGGAGTGGGAGTTGCACGAATTTTAGGAGAAAACATGAATGTTGGGAAGATTATGGAAATGGTGCAAAAAGCTAAGATGGATGCAGGAAATCTAGATTTAAAGCAATTTAAAATGATTTTTGACGAAAAGCATCGTTCTTCAGAAGAAACAGAATAAAAATTAGTATTTAAAATATAGAGAAGCCATCAGATTATCTGATGGCTTTTTCTTTTTAACGGCTCATTAACAAGCCTCCCAATAGAATTTCATATTTTTGAACTTTAAACAAAAACACATGAAATTTAATAAACTCCTTGTTTTTATCGCTGTTTTCTTTACAGCAAGCTTATTTTCCCAATCAGATAAAGTATATAGAGCAGAAAAAGATAAAGTTCTAAACTTAATTCATACGAAGTTAAAAGTAGATTTTAACTTTCAAGAAAAAGAAATGAACGGAGAAGAGTGGGTAACTTTAACACCTCATTTTTATGAAACGGATAAGGTTACATTAGATGCCAAAGCAATGGTGATTCATAAGATAACGATGAATAACCAACCATTAGATTTTAATTACGACGATTATGAATTGATTATCGATTTACCTCGTAAATATAAACGAAACGAAGAGTTTACACTTTACATTAAATATACCGCACGTCCTGAAAAAGTAAAGCAAAAAGGAAGCGCTGCGATAACTTCAGCTAAAGGATTGTATTTTATCAACCCAACAGGATTAGATAAAAATAAACCTACTCAAATTTGGACTCAAGGTGAAACAGAAGCAAGTAGTTGTTGGTTTCCAACAATAGATTCACCAAATCAAAAAACATCACAAGAAATTTACATAACCGTTCCACAGCAATATGTAACACTTTCTAACGGAAAGTTAGAAAAAGAAACGACCAATGCTAATGGAACTCGTACTGATTATTGGAATTTTACTCAAAAACATGCTCCGTATTTATTTTTTATGGGAGTAGGAGAGTATGAAATTGTTAAAGACAAATACAAGGATATTCCTGTTGATTATTATGTAGAAAAGGAATATGCTCCATATGCAAAAGAGATTTTTGGAAATACTCCAGAAATGCTGGCATTCTTTTCAAAAATTACAGGAGTTGAGTATCCGTGGAATAAATATGCACAAATTGTAGGTCGTGACTATGTAAGTGGCGCGATGGAAAATACTACAGCAGTAATTCATGGAGAAAGAGCATATCAAACGACGGGACAATTAATAGATGAGAACGTGCAAGAAAATACGATTGCACACGAAGCGTTTCATCACTGGTTTGGCGATTTAGTAACGGCCGAAAGTTGGAGTAACTTAACTGTAAACGAGAGTTTTGCTAATTATAGCGAGTATTTGTGGTTAGAGCATAAATATGGAAAAGATGAGGCAGAGGCGCATTTGTTTGAAGATATTGAAGGTTATAAAAACGGACAAAACTATGAGAAACACTTAGTTCGTTTTAACTACAACGATAAAGAAGATATGTTTGATGCGGTGAGTTACAATAAAGGAGGAGCGATTTTACACATGCTACGAAATTATTTAGGAGATGAAGCTTTTTATGCTGGATTGAATACCTATTTAACCGATAATAAATACAGTACAGGAGAAGCACATCAATTGCGTTTGGCATTTGAAAAAATAAGCGGAAAAGATTTAAACTGGTTTTTTAATCAATGGTATTTTAATGGTGGACATCCTAAGTTGTCTATTTCGTACGATTATAACAAGCTAAGAAAAACAGTAACCGTAAATATACTTCAAACACAACCAAACGATTTTAAATTTCCATTCTCTATAGATGTTTTTGAAGGAAGTGAACGTCACCGTTATAGTATTTTCGTAGAAAACAGAGATACTTCTGTTACATTTCCATATGATAACCATCCAGATTTAATCCAAGTAAATGCTGATGGAGTGTTGTTGTGCGACATTAACGAAAATAAAGTGCTGAGCGATTATATTCATCAATTAAAGTATGCTAAAAACTATGTGCATAAAAGAGAAGCCTTGTTAGAAGTAGCTAAACATCAAGATGATAAAAAAGCGTTTAACGCTGTAGCAGATGCTTTGAATAATAACTTTTATAAAATCAGAATTTTAGCCTTAGAAAATATTAACCTTATTAATAAAAATTCAAAAAAGAATGTAATTGATAAGATTATGAGAATAGCTCAAAACGATAAGAAAACGTTGGTGCAAGCAGCTGCGATTGAAACTTTAGGAAAGTTAACAGATCCTGCATTAAAAATGGTGTTTGAAAAAGGATTAGAGAGTAAGTCGTATTCAGTTTTAGGAAAGTCGTTAGTTGGAATATACTATATTGATAAGCAATTGGCTATTCAAAAATCAAAAACATTACCATTAGAAGTAAAAAAGATTATCGCAACACCGTTAACGCGTATTTATTTAGAAGAAAATGATGATGATGAGTTAAGCTTTATTGCGAGTAATGTAATGTCTGGAATGTTCTTAAGCCCGAACAAGAAGATTCAATCATTATATAAAAAAGCATTCGATAAGATTGGAAAAAGTAATAATACAGAGGCTATTAAAAATTTATCAGAAGATATTGTTGCCAAAGGACTTCAATACAAGCAGTATAATTTCGATCAGGTAGGAGTTAATTTATTACGTCAAATGGTTCAAATGCAAAAATCAAACAAACCATCAAACAAAGAAAAGCACCTTAAAGTCATTCAAATAGCAATGGCGAAGCTACTTGAATAAATAGTGTGATTTCATAAAGTTTAAGTTAAAAAGAATACTTAGTTTTGGCACAATAATTGAATTTTCTTGCGAAACTTAAACTTTATGAGAAAAACTACTTTACTACTTATTTTATCGGTACTAGTATTAGCGTCTTGTAGTAGTGTAAAAACTACAGAAAAAGCGCTTAATTCTGGTAATTATGACAAGGCAATTTCATTATCTATTGAAAAATTAGCCAAGAACAAAACCAAAGAAAAAAATCAGCCGCATGTACTGATGCTTCAAGAAGCTTTTAGAAAAGCTACGAATAGAGATTTGGATAGAATTTCTTTTTTAGAGAAAGAACGAAATCCTGAAAACTTCGAAGCAATTTATACGCTGTATCAACGTCTTAATAGTAGACAAGAGCGCATAAAACCATTATTGCCATTACGAATTTTATCTTCAGGAAGAAACGCCAAGTTTAAATTTGTTAGTTATACTGATAGAATTCTTGCAGCAAAAGAAAACTATGCTGGTTACTTGTACGAGAATGGTGTAGCCTTGTTAAATGAAGGAGACCGAAATAAAATTAACTACAGAAGAGCTTTTGATGAGTTAAGACACTTAGATAAAATTAGCCCTAACTATAGAGATACAAGAAACTTAATAGAAGAAGCACACGCAAAAGGAATAGATTATGTACATGTTTCTGTTAGAAATAGGACAGATCAAATAATTCCTAGAAGATTAGAAAGAGACTTACTAGCGATTGATACGTATGGATTGAATGATTTATGGACACAGTATCATGCTAAAAGAGACAGAAGTATTAGATATGACTTTGATTTAGAGTTAGATTTTAGAGATATTATAGTTTCTCCTGAACAGGTACATGAAAAGGAAGTTATTAAAGAACGACGCATAAAAGATGGGTTTAAGTACTTAAGAGATAATAACGGTAATTATGTAAAGGACAGTTTAGGAAACAAAATAAAAGTAGATAAGTTTAAAAGAATACGTTGTAACTTTTATCAGTTTACACAATTTAAGAGTAGTAAAGTTACAGGTGTTGTAAAGTATATTGATAACAGAGCGAATCAATTATTACAACGTTTTCCTATACAAAGCGAGTTTGTTTTTGAACACATTTATGCTGATTATGATGGAGACAGAAGAGCGTTGGATAAATCGTTTATAGATTTACTTGATGAAACATCGGTAGAATTTCCTTCTAATGAGCAAATGGTGTACGATACAGGGACTGATTTAAAACAGAAACTCAAACATATTATCACACGAAATAAGTTTAGAAACTAGTTTTGTTGTTGATTAGTTACTTTTTTCTATATTTGAGGGATTAATCCCTAAATTTTATTAAATATGAAAATTACAACATTAATTTTTAGTTTTATTTTAATCCCTTTGTTAGCAAATCAAACTACTTTAAAGAGTAAAGAATCAAAGGGTAAAGACTCAAAAGTTACTATTTGCCATGTACCACCAGGAAATCCTAGTAACGTTCATTCGATAACTATTAGTAAAAAAGCTTTAAAAGCGCATTTAGCTCATGGTGATTATTTTGGTAATTGTGGTGATGATACAGAAGAGCAACAATATTAAAATAGTATAGTAATTCATATTAGATTACAATCTCCTGTTTTTAACAGGAGATTTTTATTTTTATAACGATGGATTTATTCTCACAATTTGATGATGTACCTAAAAACTTACTTCCGAAAGATGGAAGAGTAAACTATTACGGAATTATTCTATCAAAAGAGGAGGCAGACCATTATTACGAGGATTTATTTAACTCTATTGAGTGGCGCAATGACGAAGCTATTATTTTTGGAAAACGCATGGTAACCAAACGAAAAGTAGCTTGGTATGCCGAACAACCTTTTGAATATTCGTATTCAAACATTACCAAAACAGCCTTACCATTTACAGAAGAATTAATAGCATTAAAAGAATTAGTTGAAAAGGAAACTGGTGAAACGTATAACTCTTGTTTACTGAATTTATACCATGATGGTTCAGAAGGAATGGCGTGGCATAGTGATGGAGAAAAAGACTTAAAAAAGAACGGAGCAATTGCTTCGTTAAGTTTTGGAGCAGAACGACGTTTTGGTTTTAAACACAAACAAACTAAAGAAACAGTTTATAAAGTTTTAGAACACGGTTCGTTATTGGTGATGAAAGACGAAACCCAAACCCATTGGCTACATCGGTTACCACCTACAAAAAAAGTCCACCGACCTCGGGTGAGTTTAACGTTTAGAACGATTGTGAGGTAGGGTAAAGAGAACAGTTATCTTTTGAGTTTCCTATCTTTATTTACATTTATTTTATTTCTTCTATTTTACCAGTTTTATATAACTCGTTTACCATTAACTTCAAATCTTTCCAATCTATATTCTTAGTCAGCTCTGAATATTCTTTGGTACTATCTAAAAATGATTTTAAAAACCAAGCATCAATTTTTCCAAATTTTGGAGGGTTGGTGAGTATAACTTCAATATTTTGTTGAGTCTTTTTTTTATGAAAATGACATTCTCCACCATGAAAAGCATAATTAACCCTTTGTGAAAGTAGCCCTTTTCTAGGAACTTTTGAATTCCCTTTCCAAATAAGTTCTTCATATTGCTCTTTAATAGAAATTTCATAACCAAACTTCCTTCCCAGTCGTTCCATTAGTTCAATTCCTTCTGTTCTGTAGTCTTTAATAGCCTTGGTTAGTATTTCTAATGTCATTTTATAGGTATTAGAAGCTTATTTTAATGATTCATATTAACTATTAACAAGTTTTATAGTTTACAATCGATAATAAATATAAACTAAATCTTTTTTAGACAATTCATCAATCGTAATTCAAAAACTTACTCCACTTCCTTATAAAAAGTCAATTCGTATTCTGGTAACAAATTAGGATGCGTAATTTTAATCAAATCTTTTAACACCAAATCTGGTCGTACAGGAGAGAGTTCAAAGTAAATCAAACCACCAGTTTCACCTTTGTTGTGTCCGATAGAAAATATCTTATTATTGTTAAATGCATCAAACTCTTTGTAGTGAATATTTGCAGTAGTTAACTGTTCTTTGGTAGCATACAAGCCACAGTTAAACCAAAAATCAGCGTGTTGCCCTTTTTCCAATACACTTTCAAAACTTAGTGGTAAGCTACCCGTTCCTTTGGTGTCTTTCCATAAGTAGTTTAAGTTCGCATCGTTGTAAAATGTTGCAATAAAGCTTTCACCCGCAGGAACATTCCAAACATCTTTAAACATGCTCCCAGATAAAATAGTAGGTTGTTTAGCACTGTTTTTAGCAATTTCTTTCGCTTTTAAGTATTCTGTTTCTATGTTGGTGAAAATACTATCTGCTTCCTTTTCTTTTCCGTATAAAGCTCCGAAAAACTTAATCCATTCAGCTCTTCCTAAAGGAGTTTCTTCCAGCCAATCTCCATTAAAAATGACAGGAATTCCCGTTTTTTTGATGTTTTGATACAATTTTGTGTTTGGATGTAAAGCAAAACCAACAACTAATTCAGGCTCAATATCAATCAACTTTTCAGTGTTCATGTCTTGCTCCAAGCCTAATTCAACAATGTTACCTTCGTCAATTCTATTTCTTGTCTTTTTTGAAGAAACATATTTGGTGTGCGGAAAACCAACAATAGTATTTTCAGCATTCAAAAGTTCCAACATCGGAATATGAGTAGTACTCGTAACGACCATTTTTTCGATAGGAACTTTAATTTCATTTTTAGAAAGGTTGGTTTTGTTGGTAAGTGTGTAAGAAAAATATTCGTGAGCGCTTTGAAAAGCTTTTTTTATCACTAATTTTTTTTGACCGTTTTCAGATATGATATCAAACCCCTTAGCGTATTTTACAGAGCTTTGTGTGGTTTTCTTTTCAGTAGTTTTTTTAGTTTCTTGCTTACATTGTACAAACAGAAGTAATAAAGAAAAAATAAGTAAATAACGTTTCATAGTAATAGGTTTTTATAAGTGGAAAGTAAGGGTATCCCCGTAGTTCAGTTTAAGTTCAAATGATTTTTCCAACGGAATATTGTTTGTATAAGCCCAAAGACTTCTCATTACTCCCGCATGGGTAACAAGTACAACTTTTTGATGATTTTTGGTTGTTAATTCGGTTAAAAAATTGGTGGTTCTGTTGTGTAAATCGATATAAGATTCTCCGTTTTTAGCAGGCATTTTCACAAAATCGTTCATCCAAATATCGAGTTCTTTTTTATCAATATCGTTCCATTTTTGTAGCTCCCAATCACCAAAATCAAGTTCTTTCAATCGGTTGTCAAAAATTACAGTGGACGAAAGTTTTTCAGCTAAAAGTTTACAACGTTGTAAAGGACTGCTGTAATACGTTACATCAGTATCGTTAACAGGAACTTTTTTTAGAATACCGCTCACTTCTTCTTCAAAAGTAGTCGTAACCTCTATATCTGCTTGACCATAGCATATACCTTTGGCAATATCAGGTGTGGTATGTCGTACTAAAATAACTTCCATAAGGCGAGTAGGCTTAGATAAAAAACAATTTCAGCTACTTGTTGCAAAGCACCCGCGCAATCTCCTGTTTGACCACCAATCCATTTTTTAAAGAAATGTCCCATATATAAATAGGTAACAAGTAATGGAAGCAAGACTAAAAACATCATTGGTTTTTGAAAGAAAAATAAGGGAACTACTCCGAAAATAGCAGATATGAGTAGCGATTTACTACTCATTTGTTTGGTGGTTGGTTTTATTTTAGAGCTGTCAATATCTCTCACGTATTCATGTGTATACAATAATACAGTTGCAATAAATCGGCTCATACTATGGCCTGAGATAATTACTAGAATTAAATTAACGGATAGGTTTTGTAAATGATATAGAGCTAAAAACTTTATAGCTAGAATAAACACCAAGCCACTCACTCCAAAAGTTCCAAGTCTGGAATCTTTCATAATGGTTAAAATCTTTTCTTTGGTCCATCCACCACCAAAACCATCACATACATCGGCAAACCCATCTTCATGAAAAGCTCCTGTAATCCAAATAGAACTAATCATGCTGATAACAATAGCAATATCCGTAGGAAAAATATAAGAAAAAGTGAAGTAGGCTAGTGCTGCAATACTTCCAACTACAATTCCTACTAAAGAAAAATAACGACTGCTTTTGTTGAGTATTTCAGGCGAGTGATTCACCCATTTAGGACACGGAATTCGTGTAAAAAACAATACAGCAGTTAAAAAATAATGGATTTGTCTTTTTATCATAACTAGGCTTCGCTAACATTGGCACTTTTAAAAGTGGCCATTTCGTTTAAAAAGTTTACACTCGATTGAATAATAGGAAATGCAACTGCACAACCTGTTCCTTCACCTAAACGTAAGCCTAAATTTAAAAGCGGTTCAGCATTTAAGAACTCTAACATTTTTTGATGTCCTTGCTCTCCTGAATTATGACAAAAAATACAATAGTCTAGAATATCAGATTCCATTGCATGAGCCGCTAATAGGGCAGCAGTAACAATAAAACCATCAATTAGTAAGGTCATTTTTAAAGAAGCGGCTTCTAACATGGCTCCACACATCATTACAATTTCAAATCCGCCAAAAGCAGTCAATGCTTCCATAGGTGTTGAAATAGCATCAATATGTAAGTTATATACTTCACGTAATGTGTCGATTTTTGTTTGTAGCCCTTTGTCATCCACTCCAGTACCTCTACCAACACAGTTTTCAATAGGTGTATTGGTAAAGTAACTCATTAACAAAGCCCCAGATGAAGTATTGCTAATACCCATTTCACCAAAACCAATAACATTGCCCCCTTCACTATATACCTTTCTTACCAATTGTCTTCCTTTTTCTAAAGCTTCTAGGCATTGCTCAGAGGTCATAGCTTTGGTAGTACTATAATCTTGCGTTCCTTTCGCTATTTTGGCATTGGTAAGTTGTGGATGTGCTTCAAAATCAGCATTTACACCAGCATCTACAATGTTTAAATGAATATTATTTTGTTTACAAAACACATTAATAGCGGCACCTCCTTGCAAAAAGTTGAATACCATTTGTTGCGTAACTTCTTGAGGATACGGACTTACTTTACCAGTAGTAGCAATTCCGTGATCTCCTGCAAAAACCATAATTGTAGGTTTTGATAGCACAGGTGTGGTCGTATTTTGAATCAAACCAATTTGCATGGCGATTTTTTCTAAATCACCCAAAGCACCAATAGGCTTGGTTTTGTAGTTGATTTCTTCTTGGAGTTCGTTCTGTAAATCTTTTGATAGGGGAGTTATTGTTGTTGTCATGTGTTATTTTAAAGTTAAAGGGAGTCCAGATACCATAAAAGTAGCCTTGTCTGCTAGTTTTGCTACGTGTTGATTTGTCCAACCTTGTAGTTGTGTAAACTTTCTTCCAGATTCAGAATTGGCATGTAATCCCATGCCAATTTCATTAGAAATGATGATAATATTGGCGTCAATTTCAACTAACTTGTTGATTTCTTCTTTGGCGATTTCTAGCGCTTTTTCAATATCATATTTCGTATCTACATAGAAGTTGGTTAACCAAAGTGTAACACAATCAATAACCACAGTTTGTTTTTCAGAAATTACTTTACTTAACCATTTTTCTTCCTCAACCGTTGTCCAGCGTTCATCTCTATCAGAAACATGCCTATCAACTCGCTGCTGAAAATCTTCATCCCAAATACGAGAAGTGGCTAGGTAAATAGGGGTGTCGGATAAAGATTCGGCTAGCTTTTGAGCATAGCTACTTTTACCTGAACGTTCACCTCCTGAGATATAATGTATCATGAAATCGTATTTTATGTTGACACAAAGATTGGAAAGATTTTTAATAAAAAGCAAATTAAAATAGATAACTGTTTATTTTTGCTGAACTAAAACAATGAATTATGACAGTATCTTCTTTTATGCCAGCAGTAACTCAAATGATTTATGATATGGGCTTACAAGATTATTTAAACGGAATTACTTTTGAATGTCCTGAAGTAGCTTTACAAGAAAAAGAGGTCGCTGTTCGATATAAGCTAGAAGGAAAAGTCTTAACAAGTAAAGAAATAACAGCTATTTTTTCAAAAACAAAGGCAGAAGGGAAAACTTTATACTATGTTGACGAGCCTGTTTTGGAAAGTATAGCACCCGATATTGTTTTTACACAAGATGTTTGTGATGTTTGCCAGATAGACACAGAATCTGTGGCAAAATCAGCGTATAAATTACCGAAGATTCCAGAGTTAATTTCTATAACACCAAACTCTTTAGAAGACGTTTTTGATAATGCATTAACCATTGCAAAAGCGATGAAAAAAGAAAAGGTAGGAGAGAAGTATGTGAATGGATTGAAAAAGCGTGTTTATGATATTGTTGATGTGCAACGTGAACATAAAATCCAGTCGAAAAGTGTGATGTTATTAGAGTGGATTGATCCGTTATTTAATTGCGGACACTGGATTCCTCATCAGATAGGATATGCTGGAGGTATTGATTTATTGTCACATCCATCAGGAGATAGTATTGTAATTTCTTGGGATAAAATCGTAAAATACGATCCTGAGGTGTTAATTATTGCTCCTTGTGGATACGGAATTGACAGAACTCTTGAAGATATGAAGTTTTTAGAAGAAAGAGAAGAATGGAAGTCTTTAAGAGCTGTAAAAAACGAACAAGTTTATATTGCTGACTTTGCTATGTTTACACAATCGTCTGCAGGGACTTTAGTAGAAGGAGTGGAATGTTTAGCTAAAATGATTCATCCAGATTATTATACACTACCAGAGAACTTAAAAACAAAATTCGCAAATTATCATGACTTGATGGTTGCTAATTTATAAGAATACTATACATTTGCCGTGATTTTTGGTTTTTCTTTAATCATCTATTAAAGAGAATTAAAAGGGAATTCGGTGCAAAACCGAAGCTGTTCCCGCAACTGTAAGCTATTAAGCTTGTAACAATCACTCTTACCACTGTTTTTTAAATGGGAAGGTATGTTACAAGATGCAAGCCAGGAGACCTGCCAATTATTATAATTTAATTAAAACTTTCGGGATAAAAGTTTGGTAGAATATGGCTAAAAAAGTAATTACATTTTTTTCTTTTTTTTATGTGGTTGTTCTGGTAGGGCAAAACGATACAATTTCTTATCGATTGGATGAAGTATTCATCGACGCTACAAAAAAATTAAAAGAAAACTCTATAGGTCAACATGTGGTTAGTCTTTCAGATTCTGTGTTGACACGAAATATTGAGTCTTTTACTGATTTAATAAGATATAATTCATCAATTTATTTAAAGGAGTACGGAAAAGGAGGAACAAGTTCTGTAAGCTTTAGAGGCACAAGTGCTTCCAATACAGCTGTTGTATGGAATGGAATAAATATTAACTCTATAAACAATGGACAAACAGGCTTTAATTCTTTAACAGTAAGTCTAAATGACGCTATTGATGTAAGAAAAGGAGGAGGAAGTATAGAATATGGTTCAGGTGCAATAGGAGGGACTGTGCATTTAAATGATGTTTTAAATTACACAGAAGAGTTTAATGTAAAAAATCAATTTGTATTAACAGGAGGAAGTTACAATACATTCAATTCAATTTTTAAGTCAAAAATCTCCAATTCAAAGTATAGTATAGGTGTGGGAGTTTCTAGAAATTCTTCAGAAAACGATTTTGAATTATTCGATTCTGAATACAAAAATACCAATGGAGCTTATGAAAACTATGGAATTAACTTAGGTTTTGGGCATAAGCTTAACAATCAATCTGAATTAAAATTTTATAGCACAAGCTTTTCTGGAGAACGTCTTTTCTCAGGAACATTGCCTAACCCGACATCAGCAAGAGAAAAATATATTGATTCTAATCAAAGAAATTTACTGGTATATGGTATAGAAAAAGGGAAGATAAGACAAGAAATCAAATTAGCATATCTAACACAGAAATATCAATATTTCTCTAATAAGCTTTCTGAAAACTTCAACTACGGAAAATCGAGAAGATTTATAATGTCCTATAACATAAATTATAAACTTCCAAAAATTAAAGCAGATATATCTTCTTATTCAGAGTATGAATCTACTTTTGGTAGTACTGACGTTATCAAAGAAAAAAATAGAAGACAGTTTTCTCAGTACTTTGTTTATAGACAAGATATACATAAAAATGTTTCCTTTAATGTTAAGTTAAGGAAAGATTTTAATTCAGATTATAAGGTTCCGTTAGTTTATGCTGCAGGAATAAAAGTAACTCCTATTTCAAAATGGTATGTAAGAGTCAACGGATCGAAAAACTATAGAGTACCAACATATAACGATTTATTTTGGCCAGGTCAAGGAAATGAAAATTTGATTCCAGAAACTTCTGTTCAGGGAGAAGTAGGATTAGGGTATTCAAGTAAAGGTTTAAACTTTGATCTAGGAGCTTATTTAATTAATACAGAAGACAAGATAGTCTGGACACCTTCTGGTGATTCAAGCAGACCTGGGGTTTGGGTTCCCATCAATTTAAATGAAACTCAGAATAAAGGTATAGAAGCTAGTTTAAGTTATGAAGTTGTTTTTGGAGAGTATAGATTTAATATATCCTCTAACTATTCTTATGCTTTAGCTAAAGATAGTGAAACAGATAAGTATTTAACTTTTGTGCCTAAACATTTATTGAATAGTAACTTATCGATAAGTCGTAAAAAAGTTAACCTATTTACTCAGTCACTTTATAATGGAGAAGTATATACGACCGAAGATAACTCTAATGATTTTATAGTTCCTAATTTTTTTATAGTTAATGTAGGAGCAGAATATAAGGTATACCAAAAGAAACGAAATCAGCTGTTATTAGGAGTCAAAGTAAATAATCTATTAGGAGAAAAATACATGGTTATGCCAAGGAGGCCTATGCCACAAAGAAATTTTAACATAAATATCAATTATAAATTTTAACAAATGAAAATAACTAAACTATTAGGAGTATTATTCTTAGGGAGTATTCTTTTTACATCATGTAGTGATGATAGAAGTCCAAGTTTACCTAAAGGGGATTATGAAAACGGAATTTTAATAAGTGGTGAAGGAAATAGATCAATTTCTGGTTCTGTTTCTTTCGTTTCGAATGATTTAACTACAGTAGAAAACACAATTTATAAAAAAGTAAATAATGCAGAGTTTGGAGAATATGTTCAATCAATAGCATTTGATAATGATAGAGCTTACATCGTAACAGATAATCAAAATACAGTAACAGTAGTAGATAGATATACTTTTGATAAAGCAGGAACCATTACAACAGGTTTATCAAAACCAAGGTATATGACCGTAGTAGGAAATAAAGGTTATGTAACTAACTGGGGAGCTACAGATAATGATAGTGATGATTTTGTTGCAATTGTAGACTTAAACTCTTTAGAAGTAGAAGGAAAAGTAGACGTAGCTTTAGGACCAGAAAGAATTATTGCTAAAAATGGAAAATTATATGTTTCTCATTTAGGAGCATTTGGAACAAATAATAAAGTAGTTGTAATTGATATAGCTACGAAATCAGTGGTAAAAGAGGTGACTGTTAAAGATAGACCAGATGAGTTGTATATAGATAGTTCAGGTAAGTTAGTCGTTTTATCTCAAGGAAAAACTATTTATGATGCGAATGGGGATGTAGTAGGACATACACTGGCAGCTATTTCTTTTATAAACACAAGCAATAATGAGGTTGAATCAGAATTAACTTTTAATGAAGGCGAGCATCCATCTCAAATGGTTTTAGAGGGAAATGATATTTACTATAGTTTAGGAAATGACATCTATAAAACGGATGTGAACGCTAATTCTTTACCAACTACCGAGTTTTTAGCTACAGATTCAGCTATCCTTTATGGCTTAGCTGTAAGAGACAATGAAGTTTTTGTATTAGATGCTAATTTTTTGGGTAATAGTAAATTAGATGTTTATGACTTATCAGGAAAGACTAAAAAAGATACTAAAGAAGTAGCTTTAGGAGCTTCAAAAATTTATTTTAATTAAGTCGGTCCCCCAATAGACAGGGAAATATTGCTATGAATAAGCTCACCACTTGGTGAGCTTTTTTTTATAAAAATTTTTCTTGTATTTCTTTAGAAGGAATCATGCACGCTTCTTTTTTACCAAACCATTTATAACGATTTTTAGCAATATAATCGTATACAATATTTCTAAGCCCTTCAGGTAGAATCCAAAAAACTTGAGTTAACTTCCAAACTCCACCAAAACCATTCATAATTTTTAAAGCCGCTGATGATTTAATATCATAAGCCACATTTGGTTCATATAATATAATAGAATCAATTTTAGAGGTATCTACCCCTAAATACTGTGTAATTTCTTTTCCTATATCCGATTGAAGTGAAGTAAAAACAAACATATTTTTAGTGTCATACTTTATAACTTTTAGCACACTATCGTTGCAAAAATTACAGACACCATCAAATAAAATCACTTTTTTATTACTAGGTAAATTGTTCATATTTAATTTTTTGAGAAAAATTAAGTGTTAACTTGTAACATAAATCAAAATTAAGCGTCTTGTAAGAAAGTAAATAATGATTTAACAATAATTTATTAGTAGATTAGATAAATTAGTATTTATTTTTATTTAAAAATTAACTAACACTATGATTCGAATAGAAAATCTTCACAAATCTTACCCTATAGGAAAAGACTCACTTCACGTTTTAAAAGGGTTAGACTTACATATAAAAGAAGGCGAGTTTGTATCTATTATGGGGTCTTCAGGATCAGGGAAATCTACATTATTAAATATTGTAGGTTTATTAGATACACATGATGAAGGAAAGTATTACTTAAACGGACAGCTAATTGAAGACCTAAATGAAAAGAAAGCAGCTGTATTACGTAATAAATTTTTAGGATTCGTTTTCCAATCTTTTAACTTAATTTCTTACAAATCAGCCTTAGAAAATGTAGCATTACCGTTATACTATAAAGGGATTTCTAGAAAAGAACGATTAGAAACAGCTTTAGAATATCTTGAAAAAGTAGGGTTAAAGGAATGGGCAGATCATTTACCAAATGAGCTTTCTGGAGGTCAAAAACAACGTGTAGCAATTGCAAGAGCGTTAGTAACAAAACCAAAAGTTGTATTAGCGGATGAACCAACAGGAGCGTTAGACTCAACTACAACAGATTCGGTAATGGATTTACTAAAAGAAATTAACGATGAAGGAATGACGGTTTTTGTAATTACACACGAAGAAGAAGTAGCAGCACAAACTAATAGAATTGTTCGTTTAAAAGATGGTGTTATAATTAGTGATGAGTTAACAGAAGCAGCAACGAATAAAGCAAAAGCAATTTAATTATGTTTGATTTAGATCGCTGGAGAGAAATATTTCAAAGTATTGGTAAAAATAAGCTGCGTTCTGTTTTATCAGGATTCACCGTAGCTTTCGCTATTTTACTATTTACGCTATTATTCGGAATTGTATCAGGTTTACAAAATCAGTTTAAATCGGCTTTTGTAGACGATGCAACCAATGCTATGTTTGTAAGAGTATGGAAAACATCTAAACCCTATAAAGGATTACAAACAGGAAGAAGAATTCAGTTAAAAAATAAAGATTTTGATTATGTTAAAGATGAATACGAAAACAAAATTCAACACTTAACAGCAAGAATATATAAAAGTGTAAATATTGCTTATAAGAACAACCAAAATAGTTATCAATTACGAGCTGTACACCCAGATCATCAATTTTTAGAAAAAACAATTATTGATGAAGGAAGGTATATTAACGAATTAGACTTAAAAAATAAATCTAAAGTAATTGTAATTGGTAGACTTGTAAAGCAAGACTTATTTGGAGAAAAACCAGCTTTAGGAAAAAGAGTAAATGTTGATGGGATTTCGTATAAAGTAGTCGGAATATTTTCTGATAAGGGTGGAGATAATGAAGAAAGATTGACTTATATGCCCGTAACAACGGCACAGAAATTATATGGAAACAATGATTATATCAGTCAAATTAATATAGGATACGATCCAAAATTAAATTTAGATCAAGCTATTACATTCGGTAATCGACTAGAAAGAGATTTACGTAAGAAGTTAGATATTCATCCAGATGACCAAAGTGCTTTATCAGTTAGAAATATGGCAGAAGCAAACAAAGGAATTAACCAATTTATGTTTGCATTGTATTTCATTGTCATATTTGTAGGCTCAGGAACTTTAATTGCAGGAATTATTGGTATTAGTAATATTATGATTTTTGTAATAAAAGAACGTACCAAAGAATTTGGAATCCGTAAAGCACTAGGAGCTAAACCTTCCTCAATTATTGGTATGGTTATTCAAGAATCTATTTTAATAACAACAATAGCAGGGTATTTAGGTTTAAGTTTAGGAACCTATATATTAAGTGCTATTGGAGATAGTTTAGAAAAATACTTTATAAAAGATCCAAGTGTAAGTCCAGGAATTGTAATAGGAGCTACCATTATTTTAATCTTATCAGGATTAATTGCAGGGTATTTACCAGCAAAAAAGGCAGCACAAATTAAACCAATTGTAGCACTAAGAGCAGACTAATTATGAAGTTTTTATTTGATTCAGACACTTGGCAAGAAATTTACGGAAGTATTCGTAAAAATAAATTAAGAACAGGTATCACCATTGTAGGTGTACTATGGGGAATTTTCATATTAGTAGTTTTATTAGGAGCTGCTCGTGGTATGGAGAATAACTTTAAAAGAATTTTTGGAGATTTTGCTACCAATAGTGTTTTTTTATGGACACAGAGAACAGATATGCCTTTCAAAGGATTTCAAAAAGGAAGAAGGTTTGACCTAACGTTTAAGGATATTGAAGTTCTTGAAAAAGAATATAGTAATGAAATAAAGCTATTAGCACCTAGAAATCAAACTAACGGTACTGTTGTTAAAGATTTTAAATCAGGCGATTTTCAGGTTAGTGGAGACTATCCCGTTTTAGATCGAGTGCAAAAGAAAGATTTAATCTACGGAAGATTTTTGAATCAAAATGACATAAAGAACAACTCAAAAGTTTGTGTTATTTCTGAAGATATGTACAAACAGTTGTTTGATAAAAAAGAGATACCCATTGGGCAGTATGTTAAAATTAGTAATGTAAACTATAAGGTTATAGGGGTTTATAAACCTTCAAATACTATAGATATTGATGGAGATACAGCATACATTCCGTTTACAACTTTTCAAAAGGTATATAATACTTCTAACAAGGTAGACTGGATGATGATTACGGCCAACGAAGGAGTTGACATCAAACAAATGGAAAAAGATATTTTGTTAACCTTAAAAAGTTTGCACAAAGTACACCCAGAAGATAACAGAGCCTTTGGTAGCGTAAACTTAGGAGACCAAATAGATAAACTAATGGGGTTTTTAACAGGAATGCAGTTTTTAACATGGTTTGTAGGTATTGCAACCTTAATAGCAGGAGTTTTTGCGATTGGTAACATCTTATTAATTACCGTAAAAGAACGTACTAAAGAGATTGGGATTAGAAGAGCTTTAGGCGCAACACCAAGAAGTATAAGAAGACAAATAGTATTAGAGTCTGTTTTCTTAACCACTGTAGCAGGAATGTTAGGAATTATTTTTGGAGGACTCGTACTGTTTCTATTAGATTTTACAGTAGGAAGTGGAGACGATCCAACATTAGTAAATCCAACCGTAAATATACCCATAGTAATGTTGGCTTTTTCAATCCTAGTAATTTTAGGAACTTTAATAGGATTAATACCAGCATATATGGCAACAGTAGTAAAACCAATAGAAGCATTAAGAGAAGAATAAAAAAAGAAATAATCAATTAATCATGAGCAAAAGAGCAAAAATTATCTTAGGAATAGTAGCACTATTATTTGTAGTCATCCTAATTTGGTTAGGGAAGAAAAATCAAAAAAGTGTGGTAACCTATGAAACAGAGAAACCATTTAAAACAACCATCGTAAAAAAAGCAGTAGCTACAGGAAAAGTTGTTCCTTTAGAAGAAGTAGAGATTAAACCTCAAATTGCAGGAATTATAGATAAAATTGTTGTTGAAGAAGGGCAAATAGTAAAAGCAGGAGACTTATTAGCAACAGTAAGAGTAGTACCAAACGAACAATCGTTACAAAGTGCTAGAGGAACAATAAACTCAGTACAAATTCAATTAAACAATGCTAAAACGCAATACGATAGAAATAAAAACTTGTTTGATAAAGGTGTAATTTCTAGTCAAGAGTTTGAAACATCACAATTGTCATACAATCAAGCAAAAAATGATTTAAGAAATGCTCAAAATGATTACCAAATCATTAAGAAGGGATCAGTAGGTTCAGCAGGAGCAAATACTAATATTAGAGCAACAACATCTGGTATGGTTGTAGAAATTCCTGTAAAAAAAGGATACCAAGTTATTCAATCAAATAACTTTAATGAAGGTACTACCATCGCAACAATTGCGGATATGGAAAAAATGATTTTTGAAGGGCAAGTTGATGAATCTGAAGTAGGAAAATTAATAAAAGGTTCAAACATAGAAGTTTCATTAGGAGCTATTGAAAACAAAAAGTTCCCTGCAATATTAAACTTTATAGCTCCAAAAGGAACAGAAGAAAACGGAGCTGTACAATTTAAAATTAAGGCAGATGTTAAACTTGATGAAAACTATTTTGTAAGAGCAGGTTATAGTGCCAATGCAGACATAGTTTTAGAGAAAAAAGATAGTGTTTTGTCTATTAAAGAATCATTGTTACGTTTTGATAAGAAAACAGAAGAACCATATGTAGAGATAAAAAAGGGTGATGATGAGTTTGAAAAAAGAGAATTAAAATTAGGAGTTTCTGATGGAGTAAATATTGAAGTTTTAGAAGGTGTAACTGTTGAAGATGAAATTAAAATATGGAACAAAGCATCAAAAGATGATGAGAAGAAAGACTAAGAATATTTAAACTATTGACTAATAGTTATAAAGCAGTTCTTTTAAGAGCTGCTTTTTTACTTTTAGGGCATGAAATAATACACTTATATCTAAAAAGGTATCATTTATGGAAGTTAAAGCTAAAAAGGCACTTTAGTTCTAGATATTTGAAGTGCTCAAAGAAATAAGGAGTACTTAATTTAATTTTTTGGGGAAAATTAAATTATTTTAAATAAGGGGTAAAAAGCAGCTTGAAAAAGCTGCTTTTTTTATTCTGTAATAAATATTTTTGGTTTATCCTTTGTAGAAAGGTAGTTTAACCACTTTAGCAGGAATTTGCTTCTTACGAACTTGTATAAAAATATCACTATCAACTTTAGAGTTTTCTTTAGTAACATATCCTAATCCAATTCCTTTTCCTAAAGAAGGACTCATAGTACCAGAGGTAACACGACCAATCTTATTCCCATCAGCATCTACAATTTCGTAATCATGACGAGGTACACCACGATCAGTTAATTCAAAAGCTACTAGTTTACGAGTAACACCAGCTTCTTTTTGAGCTTTTAAAGCTTCAGCATTTACAAAGTCTTTAGTAAACTTTGTAATCCAGCCTAAACCAGCTTCTAAAGGAGAGGTAGTATCATCAATATCGTTACCGTATAAACAGTACCCCATCTCTAAACGTAAAGTATCACGAGCAGCCAAACCAATAGGCTTAATTCCCCAATCTTTTCCAGCTTCAAAAACGTTGTTCCAAAGTTGTTCAGCATCTTCATTTTTTACATATACTTCGAAACCACCAGAACCAGTATACCCAGTAGCAGAAACTACTACATTCGGAATTCCTGCAAAATCGGTAATTTGAAATGTATAAAACTTAATAGTAGATAAATCTACTGAGGTTAACGATTGCATAGCCTCGGCAGCTTTAGGTCCTTGAATAGCTAATAATGACCACTCTTCAGAACGGTTCTCCATCTCAACTTTTAAGTCGTTATGTTGAGAAATCCAGTTCCAATCTTTTTCAATATTAGAAGCATTTACTACTAACATATACTCATTTTCAGCAATCATATAAATAATTAAATCATCTACAATTCCTCCATCAGCATTAGGCATACAGCTATACTGCGCTTTTCCAGGAACTAATTTAGAAGCGTCATTAGAAGATATTTTTTGAATTAAAGCTAATGCGTTTTCTCCTTTTAAAAAGAATTCTCCCATATGACTTACATCAAAAACACCAACTCCTTTTCTAACAGTTTCGTGTTCAATAGTAACCCCTTCGTATTGTACAGGCATGTTATAACCTGCAAAAGGAACCATTTTTGCTCCTAAAGCCTCATGTACATGTGATAAAGCTGTATTTTTCATTATTGTGTATTGTTTGTTTAAAAAAAGTGATGCTAAAGTATTGAAAAAATAGCAAACAATACGGGCGAATCTGTGTAATATTATAATAGTATAGTACCCAAATGTTTGTTAATGTTTTCTTTGTCTTAGCAAAGAATGGTAGATTTGAGAAAGATTAAGAGGAAAAGATAATTACTTGTAATGCTCTAGTGATTAAAACGACAATTTAGCTAAAAATAATTTTAATGAAACTAAATAGAAAAACGATTTCAAACATTGTATTTGTAGTAATTATTGGTTTGTTATTGTATCCGCCAACTAAAGTGTATTTTATTAGATTAGTTTCGTTTTCTCCTTCAACGATTACTGAAGAAAAAAGAGAAACATTAAATGATTATGACTGGAATCTTAAAGGCTTAAACACAACCAATATAGATTTTAATGAAACAAAGGATAAAGTAGTTTTTATAAATTTTTGGGCAACGTGGTGTCCACCTTGTATTGCCGAAATGCCAAGTATTCAAAAACTATACGATGATTATAAAGACAAGGTTGAATTTGTTTTTATAAGTAACGAAGATTGGACAACTATTGATGCTTTTTATAAAGATAAAGGCTATGATTTACCAACGTATAATATTTTATCAAAAGTACCTGACCAATTGGTGAGTAACTCAATTCCAGCTACGTTTATTCTTAACAAAGAAGGAACTATTGTTGTAGATAAAAAAGGACCAGCAGATTGGAATAGTGATAAAATTAGAATTTTGTTAGACGAATTACTACAATAGAATATTTACCTTTGTAGCATGAGTCAAGAACAGCCAAACAATCCGCTTCACGGAATAAAATTAGCCACCATGTTAGAAGAACTATACCTAGAATATGGTTGGGAAGAAATGGGAGAGATGTTGAATATAAATGCCTTTAAAAAGAACCCAACCTATAAATCAAGCTTAAAGTTTTTAAGAACAACACCGTGGGCAAGAGAGAAAGTAGAAAAATTGTATTTAGAAATGATAAGTAATTAATTAACTCAATTCTTTAGAGGTTATCGTTGTTTTTCTATTCTAATGAAGTTATAAATACACAGATTTTAGTGTTTATAGTCTACTGATTTTTGTGTAGTTTTGATTTCATTGTAAAATAAGTTTCTATCCATTTCATCGACGTCATATTACCCATTCCGTTGCAAAAAACGTTTACCTATTTGGTAACCGAAGCAGAAGCCGCTTTCTTAAAAAAAGGAATGCGTGTAGCGGTTCCTTTTGGAAAAAGTAAAATCTATACCGCGTTGGTGTTTAACATTCACCAAACTGCACCCGAAGTATACGAAGCCAAAGACATTCATCAAATATTAGATGATACTCCTATTATAACGGAACAGCAACTACAACATTGGCAGTGGATTTCGAGCTATTATATGTGTTCGTTAGGTGATGTATACAGAGCAGCCTTACCATCAGCATTCTTGCTAGAAAGTGAAACGATTGTCTATAAAAACGATGAATTCACTGAGGAAACTATTTTAACCGATGAAGAGTTTTTAATTTTTGAAGCATTACAACATCATTCACAATTAACGATTCATCAAGTTGCTGATATTTTAGGTAAGAAAACTGTATTGCCAATCATCAATGGGTTGATTGAGAAAAGTGCTATTTATATAAAAGAGGAAATTTACGAAACCTATAAGCCGAAATTAGTTAAATATGTGCGTTTGCATGCTAATTACAACTCGCAAGAAGGTTTACAAACACTTTTAGAAGAACTTTCCAGAGCTAAAAAGCAACGAGAAGCCGTCTTAACCTATTTTCAGTTAGCGGCTTCTAAAAAGCCGATAAAAGCAAAAGATTTAGAAGAGCAATCGGGAGCTTCTTCTGCAGTTATAAAAGCATTGGTTGATAAAGACATCTTTGATATTTATCATATTCAAACCGACCGAATCAATTATCAAGGAGAAACAAATCAGATAAAAGAACTCAATGAATTTCAGCAGGAAGCCTTCAATCAAATAAAAACTTCTTTTGAAACGCAACAAGTAAGCTTATTACACGGTGTTACAGGTTCTGGTAAAACAGAAATTTATGTAAAACTAATTAAAGAAGTGATTGCTGAAGGAAAACAGGTATTGTTTTTACTACCTGAAATTGCTTTAACAACCCAAATTATTACCCGTTTACAAAACTATTTTGGGAATTTCATTTCGGTATTCCATTCTAAATACTCGATGAACGAACGCGTAGAAGTGTGGAATAATGTATTAGAAAATAAACCGAAGGCGCAAATTATTTTAGGCGCACGTTCTTCGTTGTTTTTGCCATTTTCAAATTTAGGACTGATTGTGGTGGATGAAGAGCACGAAACTTCCTACAAACAATTTGAACCGTCACCACGTTACAACGCACGTGATGCCTCGGTAGTATTAGGTCATTTACACCAAGCTAAAGTATTGTTGGGTTCAGCAACACCATCGATAGAAAGTTATTACAATGCTACACAATCTAAATACGGATTTGTTGAATTAACCCGTCGTTTTGGAAATATTCAGTTGCCTAAAATCGAGCTGATAGACATTAAAGAAAAGCATCGAAAAAAGGAAATGAAAGGTCATTTTTCTGATCGATTGCTAAAAATGATTACGGAAGCGTTAGAGGAAAAAGAGCAGGTTATTTTATTTCAAAACCGACGCGGATTTTCGCCAGTGGTAGAATGTACTACCTGTGGAGTATCTCCTCAATGTCCGAATTGTGATGTGAGTTTAACCTATCATAAATTCCGTAAAGAACTCAAATGTCATTATTGTCATTACCAACGTTCGATGCCAAATAGTTGTGGTGCTTGTGGAAGTGTTACTTTAGACACCAAAGGTTTTGGAACGGAGCAAATAGAACTCGAGTTAAAAGAGCTATTTCCAAATCATAACATTGGACGAATGGATTTAGATACCACGCGTGGTAAATATGGATATCAAAAAGTAATAGGAGCTTTTGAAGCACAAGAGATTGATGTTTTGGTAGGAACACAAATGCTTTCTAAAGGATTGGATTTTGAAAACGTATCGTTGGTAGGAATCTTAAATGCGGATTCTATGCTCAACTTCCCTGATTTTAGAGCTCATGAGCGTGCTTTTCAGTTGATGGTACAAGTATCGGGTAGGGCAGGACGTACTAAAAAACAAGGAAATGTGGCCATACAAACCTACAACCCGTATCATCAGATTTTACAGCAAGTATCTACCAATAGCTATACAGAAATGTATAAAGAGCAATTGCAAGATCGTTGGCAGTTTCATTACCCGCCATACTATCGCTTGATAAAAATTACCCTAAAACACAAAGATTACACGCGTGTTGATAACGGTATCAATTGGTTAGCAAAAGCTTTACAGAATGTGTTTCATGAAAATGTATTGGGGCCTACAGCTCCGGCGGTTTCTCGTATTCGAAACCAGTATATTAAAAATTTAGTGATTAAAATTCCGCCAAAGCAATCCTTAGGAAAAACAAAAGAGCAGCTACAAAAAATTAAAAACACCTTTGAAGCGGTAAAAGATTTTAGACCGATTCGTTTTATTGTGGATGTGGATGCTTATTAGAATTTAAATTGATATTGGATTAAGAAAATTTGTTAGTAGGAGGAAACCGCAGCAAATTACCATATACTTTGTTGGTAACTAGCTTATAAACAACATTTTTTAAATTTAATTCCACTACCACAAAAACAAAAATCATTTCTACCAATGTTTTTAATTAATTCAATAAAGTTAGGTTCATTTCTATTTAAGAGTTTAGGATAATAATCTTTATCAAACTTTTGAGCAAAATCGTTATCAATTCCAACAAAATCTGAATTCGGAAACTTTTTTAAATCATTTTTTAAGTACATTCCAAAATACGTTAATTCATTATCGGCAAAGAAATATTTTGAATTAATTGTTCTTTTTTTTAGATAATCAAATAAATTATCAAAATCATTAATGTAATCTAAGATGACTTCTAAATCAAAGATACTCATTGCGACTGGAATAGTGTTTTCTTGGTGGAAGAATAATCTTGTATGAGCTGTTATAGAAGCATAATTATCAAGAACTATACAAGCATGATATATTTCTTCAATTTTTCCATAATCAATCTTTTTTCCACTTTCTTTTGATAGTAAAAAGCAATTATTTTTTAATATGTATTCATAGGGTATCAAAGCTTGATTATTGGCATCTTGAATAGCAAGTTTAAAATCTTTATGAAACTGTTTAATGTTACCTTCTTTGGAAAGCTGAGTTAATCTTTTAGCTTTTACTTGAAAGATTAGCATTTTATTATTTTCAATAATGCAAACATCAATGTCGGTTAATGTTTCTGTTTTTTTTTGTTTAACTTCAAGTTCTGTGTGTATGCTTGTCTTATTAATTTTTCTCTCTAAAATTTCTTTGACAATTTTTTCTGCTGAATCTCCTCTGTTTTTAAGAGCGATAGACGAATATTTTTTGTCATTATTCATCCAATAAAATGGACTGTCATAAATCGTTTCTGCTAATAAATAAGGGATTGGAATTGTGTAATTATTTCCGTTTTTTAATACAGGTCTAATTCTAAAAGTATTAAAATCTCCAAATTCATTAAAGTTTTGATTCAAAACTTCATCGTCTTTTATAGATATACTATCTAATATTTTTATAAAATTTGGATTCTTTTTGAACACATAGTTATTTGCAGAAATAGTGTAAAATTTAGAAATATCTCTTCTGAATTTTTCCGTATTGAGTTTATAGTTCAGTAATGTTTTAATATAATTAAAAAGCTCTTTAGCCTCTTTTAATTTAAATCCTTTATTTTCCAATATCCAGTTTTCATCGAGTTTGTATTTCTTCTCATAAAAATTAAAATATTGATAATCATATGCACCTGAACCAGCATAGTATATTGTTTCTTTTATAGCTTCAGGACTATTTAAAAAATCAATTTGATAATCAGTTTTTTTAGGGTCAAGTTTTGGAAAAAAAGATAAAAAAGTCATGTGATAATCATCCATGAGTTGATGGATAATTTTTGCATGCTTTTCAATGGTTAAGTTTTTGTTTAGGACTTTGTTTCTGTTCTTTAACCAAAGACCTAAAAGGAATGAAATCTCATATTCATTCAGTATCACTTTCAAATCTCTAGTTTCTAATTCTTTAAAATTACAATTTAAATTCTTGTCTGTAAGAAATAACACAAGTTTTAGAAAATTAGAATAAGATGATAATTCGTTTAATTTATTCAGGATTTTTTCTTTTTCGTCCATAATTTTCTAAAACTTGTTGCAACTCGTTTGAGAATATGAATTCATTTTAATGATTTATATTCAATAACAGACAAGTTACTAGAAAGTAATTTATAATCAAATTATATTTTAAAAATTCCGAATATCCACAATATCCCCATTTTGTAGTTTGTTTTGGGTGTCTATGGTAAAAATGGTTTCTGCAACGTACTCAGGAGTGTACAACTGGTCGTTTTCTTTTAAATCGATAAAACGTTGTACGTTTTTAAAATCTTTTTCATTGGTACTTCTAATATCAGTTTGCATGTTGGTATCTACCACACCAGGGTAAATAGCATTGCATTTTACTCCATGTTCAAGCTCATTTTGTTCCGCAGCAATAGTTTTGGTCATCATATCAATCGCAGCTTTAGACGTACAGTAAATACTCCAACCTTCATACGGTTTTACGGCTGCTCCAGAAGAAATACTAATAATCTGTTTTTTACAGGTTAACGGTTGTGTGGCTTTGATAAACAAACTAGATAAAATCAGTGGAGTAGTGGTATTGAGTTGAATACTTTGTGCAATATCTTCCGAAGGAATATTTTCTAAGTTCGCTATGGTACCGAGTCTTCCCGCGTTATTGACCAAGGTAATCGATGAAACCTCCAATTTCTGAATTTCATCTAATAACATTTTAAACGTGTTGTGTGTGGCTTTGGTATCAGATAAATCCACAGAAAGCTGTACCACATTTTCTAAATCGACAATGCTTCTGGATAGTGAGTATACTCTGTAGTTTTCTTGTGCGTATTTTTCGGCTAATGCTTTACCGATTCCTTTACTTCCTCCGGTGATGATAATAATGTTCATAGAGTAAAAATAAGGAAATATAAGTAAACGTCATAGCGAGGAGTGATAACGACGTGGCTATCTTTTAGTAGAGAGTTAGTTACTCAAAGGGATGTTAGTGTTTTTAAATAGGAAGATTGCTTCGCTTTAGCCTGTCTTGAACGACAGTCGAAAGATTCGCAATGACGGTATAAAAGTTGTCCTTTCGAAGGAGGTACGACTGAGAAATCTCAAGGCTCAGCGTAGTTAAACCTTATAATAGAGTGTTTGTGTTTCTAAAGAGTATTTGGAACTTCCTTGGGAGAGATTCCTCTCTCTCGGTCGGAATGACGTATAAATTAGATTACTTAAAAAACTCTTTAGAATCCTCCCAATGCACATCCATTTCAGCGAGGGTCATGTCAGAAAGTTGCTTGCCTTCTTTTTTGGCAGCTTCTTCTAAATACTGAAAACGATTGATGAATTTTTTGTTGGTTTTTTCCAGTGCATTTTCAGGATTTACTCCAATAAAACGCGCGTAGTTAATCATGGAGAACAAAACGTCTCCAAACTCTTTTTCTATTTGCTCTTGATTGTTGTTTTTGATTTCATCGTTCAATTCAGAGAGCTCTTCTTGAACTTTTTCCCATACTTGATGCGGTTCTTCCCAATCAAAACCAACACCTGCAACCTTATCTTGAATACGATTGGCTTTTACCACTGCAGGTAAACTTTTAGGAACTCCTTCTAAAACCGATTTTTTACCTTCTTTTAGTTTGAGTTTTTCCCAGTTTTTCTTAACGTCTTCTTCATTTTCAACCACTACATCACCATAAATATGTGGATGGCGGTCAATAAGTTTATCTGAGATTGAATTGGCAACGTCTGCAATATCGAAAGCTTGTTTTTCGCTTCCTATTTTAGCATAAAAGACGATGTGCAAAAGCACATCGCCTAATTCTTTTTTTATTTCGTTTAAATCGTTGTCTAAAATCGCATCAGCAAGCTCGTACGTTTCTTCAATAGTTAAATGACGTAAGCTTTCTAAGGTTTGTTTTTTATCCCATGGGCACTTCTCACGAAGATCATCCATAATATCTAACAAACGATTAAAGGCGGCTAACTGTTGCTTACGAGTATTCACGATTTAAGCTTCTTCTGTAGTTGTTTCTTCAGTTTCAACTAACGTGCTAAAGTCAAAATCACCTTTCGCTAAGATGTTGTACCACTGAATTACTTTTTTAATGTTTGAAGCGTACACACGTTCTTCATCAAATCCAGGTAATACTTCGCTAAAATAAGTAGTTAATTTATTAGCGCTCTCTTTATGAGAAATAGCTTCTTTACCATCTTCTTTATCAGCAATATTTTTAAGTACTTGTGCTAAAGGCACTTCTTCTTCGTACGTGTAAATAGCGATATTTTCTAATAAGCTTACGTTATGAGTAGCAGTAATAGGAAAACGTTTACCGTCAACAATAGATTTTACGATAACTCCTGTTTTAGTTTGTGATAAGATTTCATACAAACCTGGCTTACCTGTTACAGCTATAATTTTGTTAAATTCCATGTCTTAATGTTTTTTTAGTGTATAACTATTATCTTTTAGCATTAGGAAAACGCATGCGATATCCAGCGTTTACTTTCCCTTTAGAAATATTGTCTAATTTCTTTTTAATTAATCTCTTTTTTAAAGAAGAAAGTTTATCGGTAAACAAAATTCCTTCAATATGGTCATATTCATGTTGAAAAACACGTGCAGGTAATCCGCTTAACGTTTCTGTGTGTTTTTCAAAATTTTCATCTTGGTATTCAATAGTAACTTTTTCTTGACGAAAAACATCTTCGTTAATGGTTGGAATACTTAAACATCCTTCGTTAAAAGCCCATTCGTCACCTTCTTCTTCAATAATTTTAGCATTGATAAATACGTGATTAAAGTTTTTGAAAACTTCTTTTTCTTCTTCACTTATATCGTCATCTTCTGCAAAAGGAGAAGCATCAATAACAAATAAACGGATGTCTTTTCCTATCTGAGGAGCTGCTAAACCAAGTCCGTTAGCATTGTACATAGTTTCTCTCATATCAGCAATTAATTTGTCTAACTGCGGATAATCTTTATCGATTTCTTTTCCTACTTTACGTAAAACGGGATCTCCGTATGCTACAATGGGTAAAATCATTTACTTTTTAATTTTAAGGAATGCAAAAATACAAAGAATGCTTTTGGTAGAAAATTATTTGTTGTATAAATACGACTGTAAGATGATTGTAGCACTTATTTCGTCTACTAAAGCTTTATTTTGACGTTGTTTTTTCTTCAAACCACTATCAATCATTGTTTGAAAAGCCATTTTAGAGGTAAAACGTTCATCTACACGTTTTATGGGGATAGAAGGAATAGCTTTTTCAAGCTTTTGAAGAAAAGGAGTTATGAGTACTTCACTTTCACTATCAGAATTATCCATCTGCTTTGGTTTTCCAACTAAAAAAAGTTCAACATTTTCTTTTTGAGTATACTCTTTTAAAAATGTGATAAGTTCAGAGGTATCAACAGTTGTTAATCCCGATGCAATAATTTGAAGTTCATCAGTTACAGCAATTCCAGTTCTTTTTTTTCCAAAATCTATGGCTAATATTCTGCCCATTAAAAAAGTTTTTTGCAAAGGTAGCTAAATTAAACAAGGAAGGAATATCTGTTTAAAAAATGTATCTTCGCGGTATATTTTTAAAGCAATTTTATTTTTGCTTAAAATTTAAAATCAAAATGACAGAATTACAATCAATTATAGAAAAAGCGTGGGATAACCGCGATTTACTTAAGGAAGAAACTACGATTAATGCTATTAGAAAAGTAGTAGATTTATTAGACGCTGGAGATTTACGTGTTGCTGAACCAACAGATAATGGATGGCAGGTAAATGAGTGGGTAAAGAAAGCAGTAGTGTTGTATTTTCCTATTCAAAAAATGGAAACCTTAGAAGCTGGTATTTTTGAATATCACGATAAAATTCCATTAAAGAGAGGATATGAAGCAAAAGGGATTCGTGTGGTACCAAATGCTGTAGCACGTCATGGAGCCTATATCTCGGCAGGAACTATTTTAATGCCTAGTTATGTAAACATCGGAGCTTATGTAGATGAAGGAACGATGGTAGATACTTGGGCAACTGTAGGTTCTTGTGCACAAATTGGTAAAAACGTACACTTATCTGGTGGAGTAGGAATTGGAGGGGTTTTAGAGCCTTTACAAGCAGCACCAGTTATTATTGAAGACGGAGCTTTTATTGGTTCTCGTTGTATTGTTGTTGAAGGAGTGAGAGTAGAGAAGGAAGCTGTTTTAGGAGCGAATGTAGTATTAACAATGAGCACTAAAATTATTGATGTAACAGGAGATGAACCTGTTGAAACAAAAGGGGTAGTTCCTGCTCGTTCGGTAGTAATTCCAGGAAGTTACACTAAGAAGTTTGCTGCTGGCGAATACCAAGTACCTTGTGCTTTAATTATTGGTAAACGTAAAGAAAGTACGAATAAGAAAACGTCGTTAAACGATGCTCTTAGAGAGTATGATGTAGCGGTTTAAGAAAAAGAGTATTTTATGCAAATAGATGCGGTAATAACTTGGGTTGATAGTTCAGATGAAGTTTTAAGAAATAAAATTAACCGACATTTAGAAAATGAAATCTAGTTCATAAAAATGAAATCTATTTTTTTTATTAGAACGTCGCTTGAAATGTTAGGAGCAATTGAGGCACGGAAACAATTTGGTATAGTCGATACTTTATTAATTATTAAGTCTGATAGAAGGCAAGATAGTACTATAAGTTTTTTAATCGAAAAATCGGGAGGTTGGAATAATATTATAAGAACTAAAAAAAAGACTTCTTACGGTGTTTCTTGGCTTAAGTTAGTAAAGAAACTAAAGAAAGAAAAGTATAAATATTTATTTACTCGTGCGTTTCCAATTGCCTCTTACTTTGTTAATAATTTAAATTATGAGAAATTATATATATTAGATGATGGAGCTGCAACTATTGCTATTGCAAAAGAATATAAAAATACAGGAGATTTAACTAAACGATTTTCATTATTTAAAGGAAAAAATAAAGTAGGGTTTAAATATGATTTAATTCAAAAAATTTATGCTTCAAATAAAATAAAAATTGACGAGAACGTAACTGACGTTAATTTCTTCACGTTTTATAATTTACCGAATTACGAAAATCATGAATATGTCCAGAATAATTTTACTTGGTTACATTCATTAAAAAAAGATTCTAAAAAGAAGGAAAATAATAAGGTTTATCTTATAGGAACAGCTGTTGTAAATAGTAAAATTTTACTTTTTGAAGATTATTTTACTACTTTAAAAAGAATTTCAGAGTTTTACAGAGATAAAGAAGTTGTATATATTCCTCATACAAGAGAAGCTAGTAAGGATTTAAAACTTTTTGAGAAAGAACTTAGTTTTAAAATTCGTAAAAATAAATTTAACATAGAGTTAGATTTCTTGTTGAATAATGAATATCCAACGCACATCATTGGTACTATTAGTACTGCTTTAATTACTTTGAAAGGTATATATAAAGAATCTGTAATAGATTTTTTTAATTTTGATGATACTAAAATTTTTAAAAATAAGAAGAAAGATGTAGTTGATGTTTATAAGTATCAAGAAAAATATATTAACTATATCAGGTTAGATTATTAGAAGTGATAATATATATTACGCAAAATTATTTTATCAATAAACATAAAACCATCTTTCATTACTTTTAAAATGAAAGATGGCTCAATAAAAACTTTAAGAGCTTAGTTTATTCAAAACAATTTTTACTTAAAGCTGTTCCCTTGTCAAAGTCATTATTAAATTTTTTACCTAAAATTTCATTGTAATATTTAGGATGCAGCCCAAAACCGGGTCTTACCGAGCGTATATTGTCTTTAGTAAGAATATCACCTTTTTTTACATTACTAGTAATGTATAATGAGCGAGAAAATTCTCTTCCACTTTTCATTTTGTCAGTTAACTCATAGCTGATATTCCCTATAGCTTTTTCAGCAGCTCTAACAGCATTTACCATTTGTGTGAATTCAGTTTCATCTAAAGAAAAAGAAGCATCAGGTCCGCCAATTTCTTTGTTTAAAATAAAATGTTTTTCAATAACTGAAGCACCTAAAGTAACTGCAACAACAGGGGCTACGGTTCCCATGGTATGGTCAGAGAGTCCTGAATTAACGTTATAACGTTCTTTTAAGTCGTTAATCATTACCAAATTAGCTTCTTCTATTGGGGCTGGGTAAGAAGAGGTGCATTTTAATAAAGTTATGTCGTTGTTTCCAACTTTTCTACAAGTATCAACAGCTAGTTGAATGTCTTCATCAGTGGCTATTCCTGTAGAAATTATAATTGGTTTCATTGTTTTAGCACAATATTCAATTAGTGGAATATCAGTAATTTCAAATGAAGCAATTTTATAGATTGGATTGTCTAAAGATTCTAATAAATCGACAGCAGTTTTATCAAAAGGAGAAGAAAATACTACTAAACCTTCTTTTCTAGCTACTTCGTATAAATCTTTAAACCACTCCCAGGGTGTATATGCTTGTTGATATAAGTCATATAAATACATACCGTCCCAAATAGTACCTTGGCTTAATTTAAAATCATCTTTTTTAGAATTAAGCGTTATCGTATCTGCCGTATAGGTTTGAAACTTTATAGCATCAGCACCAGCTCTTTTTGCTGCTTTAATGGTTTCAATAGCGACTTCTTTACTTCCATTGTGATTAGCTGACAATTCAGCTATTATAAAACATTTATCTGATGGTATCATAATGATTCTAGTTTATAAATATAACTATCTATATTGTTTGCTTTTTCTTCCAAATAAAAGGTGTAACCTGCTTTTTCGAAAGATTTTACTGAGGCAATATTTTCTTTTTTGATATATGCCAAAATAGGTTTTTTACTTTTTTTGAAATAACTTTTGCTAGATTCTTTAAGTAAAGAAGGAGCTAGTTTTTTTCCTCTGAAGTTTTTATCTATGCTAATGCTTACAATAGTATTTTCTTCACCAATTTCATAACGAACAAGTCCAATAGACTTGTTATTAATCATTCCGATAAAAAAAAGAGAATTACTGTTTTTAAATTTGGATGTAAACCATTGTTCATGTTCTTTGAAACTAATTTCATGTGAATTAAAAGAATTTTTACGGGTTAACTCGTCATTAGCCCAGTCAAATAATAGGTTAATATCGTTTAGATTGGCTTCTCTGACATTAATTAACTTATTTGTTTTTGAATGAATTACAACATCTTTAAATTCATTATTGTAGAAGCAATGTTCTTTTAGAACAGCTTCTTTGGTATAACCACTTTCTTCAAGAGCTACATATAAATGTGGCCTTAAATCAAAGGCATAGGTGAAAATTTTATGTAAACTTAGTTCTTCAAAAGCTATTTTTTCTATAAGTCCTAAATATGTTTTCCAATGAAAATTAAAAGATTTATATTCTAAAGAGGTATCCATAATAAAAGAGATTTCAGCATTCTTATCAATCCAATTAAGATGAACTAGACCTCCATAGCCGATACATTGATTTCCTTTTAAATAGGAAAATAAAATTTGAGAAGGTTGTTCTTGATTAAATAATTTGGAAACAACATTGTTAAAATATAATTCTTGATCTTTTTCTGTTAGTACTTTTGCTTGACGTAAATGATACATTTGTTCATTTCTCCATTGCATTATTTGTAACTTATCGTTGAAGCGAATAGGTACTATTGAATAGTCTCCTTTAGAAAAGGATTGTTTTTTTAATACTGTATATGTGTTTTTAATCTCCAAAAGCAAGTTTATATTTTAATTCTGCTAATTTCCAGTCTGTTTCATTATCTATATCTTGAGCTAAAAGTTCATCTATTTCAATAATCCCAGAGTTATCTGTCCATAGTTTTTTATTTTCTAAAATAACAGTAGGTTTAAAGAAATAGAATTGTCCAGCATCATGAAAAGCTGGCTCTAAATCTTGAGACCTAGAAGAAAGGTACTCAGGCTGAAATAAATTAAATTTTCCATTCCCGTCAACCATCTTTATAGCTCTTTGAATAGGAAAACTAAAACGGATTGCAGGGAAAACAGTATCAAACTGATTAGAGATTAGCTTTTCTTTAGCTTTGTGAAGTAATTCACTGTTAATAAATGGTGCAGTAGCATATAAACAACATGCTAATTCAATAGATATATTTTGTTCATGATACCAATTTAAAACCTCTTTAATAACATCAAAAGTGGTAGCAAAATCATCAGAGTTTTTTTTACTTCTAATAAATGGAACTGTAGCTCCATATTGTTGAGCTATTTCTGCAATTTCTATATTATCAGTAGAAACGATTACTTGATTAAATAAATCACTTTTTATTGCAGCTTCTATTGAATAGGCAATAATTGGTTTTCCTAAAAAAGTTTTTATATTTTTTTTAGGTATTCTTTTACTGCCCCCTCTTGCTGGTATAATAGCTATTCTAGTCATTAATAAATTCTAAAACTTTATCAATTACAAACTGTAATTCTTCTTTAGTTAAGCTAGGGAACATAGGTAAACTAATACATCTAGAATAATATTTTTCAGCATTAGTTAATTCAGCTTCAGAATACCCTATATTTTTATAGTATGGTAAGGTGTGTACGGGAATGTAGTGTATTTGCGCAAAAATATTGTGCGATTTTAAAAAGTCATATAATTCTTTTCTGTTATCAACTTCAATTACAAATAAATGATGAGCATTATAACTACCTTTAGGTAAACTTTGAAATTTAATTTTTCCCTGAAATGCGTTTTTATATGTTTGAGCAATTTCGTTTCGACGAATTACTCCATAATTGTTTTTTGTTAATTGTGTAATACCTAGCGCAGATTGAAAGTCTGTTAACCTGTAATTAAAGCCAAGTTCTTGCATTTCATAAAACCATCCACCATGATTCTCACTCATGTTTTCTTTTGTAATTCCATGAGTTCTTAATAGAGATAGTTTGTTATAAATTTCTTCAGAGTTCGTAGTTAACATTCCGCCTTCACCGCAAGCAATATGCTTAACTGGATGAAAAGAGAAAACACCTATATCAGCATAATTACCATTACCACAGTACTGTTTGCTGTTTTTTGAATCTGTAAAGTATCCACCTGGTGCATGACAAGCATCTTCTATAATCCATAAATCATGTTCGTCAGCTAACTTTCTAAACTCTTCTAAATTCACGGGTAGACCAGCAAAATCAACAGGAATAATACCTTTAAAAAAACCTTTAGGTTTACTTTCTATAAGTTTACGAGTACTTTCGATTGATAATAGGTAAGTATCTGAATCAATATCGGCAAACCAAACTTCACCTTGAGCATAACGTACACAGTTAGCAGAAGCGGCAAAAGTAATAGGAGTTGTAATAACTCTTTCTCCTTTTTTAAGGTTCATTGCTAAGACTGATAAATGTAAACCAGAAGTAGCATTATTAACAGCTAAAGCATATTTAGCTCCTACATACTTAGCAAACTTATCCTCAAACTCTTTAACTTTTGGTCCTTGAGTTAAGAAGTCAGCCTGTAAAGTTTTTACGACAGCATCTATATCATCTTGTTGAATATTTTGTCTTCCGTACGGAATTTTAAAATCCTTCATTACACTTCAAAGTTAGGGTCTACATGTTTTTTTACTAATTCTCTCAAGCTATCTATAGTTTCCCAATTTTCATTATTACTAGAATCATACGAAAACCCTTTGGGCACATCAATTGCATTAAATGCTTTTTTATACTCTTCTTTGGTGTAAGTAGAATAGGGAGATTGTTGTGGTAAAATAGCATAATATTTACCTAAATCTACAGTATTATAAGAATCTGAAGATGTAATCATTTCTTCATGTACTTTTTCCCCAGGTCTAATTCCAACTATTTTTTGTTCTAATCCAGGAGCAATAGCTGTTGCTACATCAGTAATCTTATATGAAGATATTTTAGGAACGAACACTTCTCCTCCCCAAGCTTTTTCTATTGCATAAAAAACCATTTCACAGCCATCTTCTAAAGAAATATTGAAACGAGTCATATTTGCATCAGTTATAGGTAAAAATGCTTCACCATTTTTTTTCTTATTTAAGAAGAAAGGCATAACAGAACCATTTGACCCCATAACGTTTCCGTATCTTACAACAGAGAATTTAATATTTCTCTTTCCTTTTATATTATTTGCGGCTATAAACAATTTATCTGAAGCTAATTTTGTAGCTCCATACAAGTTAATAGGGGCAGCAGCTTTATCAGTAGACAAAGCAACTACATTTTTAACGCCAGATATTAAAGCAGCATCAATAACATTTTCGGCTCCATTAATATTAGTTTTAACACACTCCATCGGGTTGTACTCTGCTAAATGGACATGTTTCATAGCGGCTGCATGAATTACTACATCAATACCTTCAAAGGCGCTTTCAAGTCGTTTTACATCTCTTACATCACCTATAAAGTAACGAATTTGAGGATATTTCGACTCAGGGAATTCTTGAGCCATTTGAAAGTGTTTTTGTTCGTCTCTAGATAAAATAACAAGACGTTTTACATTTGGAAACCTGCTTAAAATAAGTTTAGTAAACATTTTACCAAAAGATCCTGTTCCTCCAGTAATTAAAACAGATTGATTATTTAAGTTTAACATAAATTTTTCGATTCTTTAATCAAATAAAATAGACCGTAAAAGTACATATTTTATAGCTTTTCCGAGAGAGGATTTTAAGAAATACTTAAATCCATTTTTAGGTAGTGTTATATTATGGTAAATTTGCAAGCAAAGAAAATGACATAAAACTCTTTAGTTATGTTTGAATAGAAGAGTTAGAAGTCGTAATGATTTGAGACCAAATTGTATACAAGAACAATGTTTAAGAGAGTAATTTTCGTAGGAATATTTCAATATATATCTAAAGCATCTAAAGAGTAACAACAAGAAAGTTATGTAATTGGTGTTTTTATTTTAAAACGAGGGGTAGATAAAGAGATTGACGTTGTAACTGTTGGTAATGGAATTGAATTAGCTGAAAAAAGTAGCTTAATTATAACTGAAAGATAAAAGTAACATGAGTTTTGCTGTAGATGCTGTTATTACCTGGGTTGATGGAAAAGATGAACAACATCAACAAAAAATGCTTCCTTATCTAAAAAATAAGGGAGTAACTGCTAATAAAGAGTTTAGAACTCGTTTAGATCAAGTTGAAGAAATAAAATATTCGGTAAATTCAATACTAAAATATGCTAAATTTGTACGAAACATTTATATTGTAACAGATAACCAAATCCCCAATTTTATAAAAAACAAAAAGGAAGGAGCTTATGAAAATGTGTTTATAGTTGATCATAAAGACATCTTCAAAGTAGATAGTCTGTATCTACCTGTTTTTTCTAATCGACCTATAGAAACTAAATTGTATAATATACCAGGTTTAGCAGAACATTTTCTCTACTTTAACGATGATATGTTCTTGCTAAAAGAAACAAAGATTACGGATTTTTTTATTGACGAAAAACCTCTAATAAGAGGTAAATGGTTAAAGTTTGAAGAAGAAAAACTTCATAAAAAGGTATTTCATTATTCTGAAGAGAGTAAAACAAAACCTAAACATAAAAGGGCACAACAAAAAGCTGCAGAAGTAGTGGGGTTTGAAAAGCGTTTTTTTAGATTTCAACATATACCAGCACCGCTTAGAAAATCAACATTTCAATCCTTTTTTGAAAAAAATAGAGAAGCGGAGATTAACAATGTGAAGTATAAGTTTAGAAACGTAGCTCAGTTTACTCCACAAGGATTGGCAAACCATATTGAAATTAAAAATAAAACCTGTGTTTTAAAGAAAGATTATCAGTTGATTTACATACATAAAGACAAGTCTTTTTTGTGGTCTAAGTTTAAGCTAAAAGTAACAGCAAATAATCCAAATAAGTTATTTTTAAACTTGCAAAGTTTAGATCAGTGTCCAACGGATAAACGAAATTTCTTTTTAAATTGGTTAGAAGACAAGTATAGACTAGGTGAATAGTTATAAAATTATGGATGAAGTTATACATAACCTAAAATCTGGGAAAACTATTCTATATCCAACCGATACTGTTTGGGGACTAGGATGTGACGCTACAAATGAAGAAGCGGTAAAAAAAATCTATGAATTAAAGAATAGAGAAGAGTCTAAAAGCTTAATCATTTTAGTAGCCTCTATTGAAATGCTACAAGAGTATGTTGAATATATACCCGAAAAAGCAATTCAAATTTTAAATAAAGCAGAAAAACCAACTACTATTATTTATAATAATCCTAAAGGGTTAGCATTAAATACTATTGCTTTAGATAATACAATTGCGATACGAATACCACAAGATGAGTTTTGTATTCAGTTGATTAACGAATTAGGGAAACCTATTGTTTCAACATCAGCAAACGTTAGTGAAGAGCCCACACCAAAATCATTTTCAGAAATAAGCCAAGCAATTTTAAAGAATGTAGATTATGTGGTAAATTTGCATCAAGATAAAGTAACAGAAAAGTCTTCAACCATATTAAAAATTGAAGGAAACAATGTTATTGTGATTAGAGAATAATTGTATGCAAGAACAATATTTTAAGGAAGCGATTTCCGCCGAAATATTTCAATATATATCCAAAGCAGCTAAAGAATTACAACTAGAAAGTTACGTAATTGGTGGCTTTGTCCGTGATTTTATTTTACAACGAGGAACGGCAAAAGATATCGATGTTGTAGCGGTAGGTAGTGGAATAGAATTAGCTCAAAAAGTGGCGAATTTATTACCAAATAAACCAAAAGTTCAGGTGTTTAAAACCTACGGAACAGCTATGCTGCGTTATAAAGACGTTGAAATAGAGTTTGTAGGTGCTCGTAAAGAATCGTATTCAGAAGATAGTAGAAACCCTAAAGTTTCTGAAGGAACGTTACAAGACGATCAAAACAGACGTGATTTTACTATCAATGCATTAGCATTGAGTTTGAATGAAGATAATTTTGGCTTGCTATTAGATCCTTTTGGAGGAATAGCTGATTTAGAGTCTAAAATTATAAGAACGCCGTTAGGTCCAGATATTACATATTCTGACGATCCGTTGCGTATGATGCGTGCTATTAGATTTGCAACACAATTAAATTTCGAAATAGAAGAGAAATCGTTAAACGCAATCACAAAAAATACAACGAGAATTGATATTATTACTCGTGAGCGTATTGTGGTTGAGTTGAATAAAATATTAGAGGCCCCAGTTCCATCAATTGGTTTTTTACTACTTGAAAAAACAGGACTGTTAGAAAGATTTCTACCTGAATTGATAGCTTTAAAAGGAGTAGAAGAGGTAGAAGGGCAAAAACACAAAGATAATTTTTACCATACGTTAGAAGTAGTCGATAATATTGCTAAAAATACTGATGATGTATGGCTTCGTTGGGCAGCACTGTTGCATGATATAGGTAAAGCACCGACTAAACGTTACCATAAAAAAATAGGATGGACTTTTCATTCACATGAATTTGTGGGGGCTAAAATGGTGTACAAATTATTTAAGCGCTTAAAAATGCCATTGAACAATAAGATGAAGTTTGTTCAAAAAATGGTATTACTGAGCTCTCGCCCAATTGTTTTAGCAAGTGAAGTAACTGATTCAGCGGTAAGACGTTTAATTTTTGACGCTGGTGATGATGTAGAATCATTAATGACTTTATGTGAAGCTGATATCACAACAAAAAATCCGAAGAAATTTAAACGTTATCATAAGAACTTTGAAATCGTTAGAGATAAAATTAAAGAAGTAGAAGAACGTGATAGAGTACGTAATTTTCAGCCACCAATTACAGGGGAAGAAATTATGAAAACTTTTAATTTACAACCGTGTAGAGAAATTGGTCAGATAAAAGAAGCTATAAAAGAAGCAATTTTAGATGGTAAGATTCCAAATGAACATGATGCTTCTTATCAATTTATGTTAGAAAAAGGAGTACAATTAGGGTTGAAAATAAGTGAGTAAATAAAATAGACACATCATAATAAAAAAGAGAAGCATTTGCCTCTCTTTTTTATTTGTTACCCTAAAGATTGCATTTCTACAAGCTTTTTGTAAGTTCCACTTTTAGATATTAATTCTTCGTGAGTTCCCTGTTCTACAATTTTTCCTTTTTTCATGACTACAATCATATCTGCTTTTTGAATGGTAGATAAACGATGCGCAATCACAACAGAGGTTCTGTTTTGCATCATTTTTTCTAAAGCGTCTTGTACTAGTTTTTCTGATTCAGTATCTAAAGCAGAAGTAGCTTCGTCTAAAATCATAATTGGTGGATTTTTAAGAACTGCACGTGCAATACTTAAACGTTGTTTTTGTCCACCTGAAAGTTTATTTCCGCTATCCCCAATATTGGTATCATAACCATTAGGTAAGTCTTTTATGAACTCATGAGCATTGGCAATTTTAGCAGCCTCTATAGTTTCTTTATCAGCTTTATTTTCAATTCCCAAAGTAATGTTATTCTTTATAGTATCATTAAATAAGATAGAGTCTTGGGTTACCATCCCCATTAATTGACGCAAAGAGTGTTTTTGAATGTTTTTTATGTTTATTTCGTCAAATAATATTTCCCCTTCATTTACATCATAAAAACGGGTTAATAAGTTGGCCAGAGTAGACTTTCCACTACCAGACTGTCCAACTAGAGCAACCATTTGTCCTTTAGGAACCTTAAGAGAAAAATTTTTTAAAACATATTCGTCTTCATATTTAAAAGAAATATTTTTAAATTCAATTTCTGTTTCAAAAGATGTTTTTACTTGTGCACTTTTTGTGTCTTTGATAGCGTTTTCAGTATCTAAAATTTCTAGAATTCTTTCTGCCGAAGCATTTCCTTTTTGAATAGCATAAAAGGCTGTAGAAATAGCTTTGGCAGGGTTTAGAATAAGGTAAAATAAACCAATATAAGCGAAAAATTGTTGTGGTTGTAATTCACTATTATTAGTGAGTACTAAGCGACCTCCAAACCATAAAATAGCAACAATAGTGAGTGTACCTAAAAATTCACTTAATGGAGAAGCTATTAATTTTCTTTGCCAGACAGATGTGGTAAGTCTGTATAAATCGTTTACTGTTTTATTGTATTTCTTTATAAAAGAATTTTCGGCAGTAAAACTTTTAATAATTTTTAAACCAGAGAGACTTTCTTCAATAATAGAAAGAAAATTCCCATTTTCTCTTTGTAATAATAGTGAGGTTGCTTTTAGCTTTTTACTAACAGTAGAGATGATTAATCCTGAAACTGGTAATAAAATAAAGACAAAAAGTGTAAGCTTTACGCTAATTAAAAACATAGATATTAACGTAAGGATTATAGTTAAAGGTTCACGTACTAAAGCTTCCAAAGAAGATAAATATGAGGCTTGAATTTCATTAATATCAGCAGTTATTCTTGAAATAGCATCTCCTTTGTGTTTTTCAGAAAAGAAAGATAAGGGTAAACTAATGTATTTTTCAAACAACACATTTCTTAAGTCACGAACTGTCTCCATTTGTAAGAAAACAATAAAATATGAAGCTAAATATCTAAATAAATTTTTAAAAAAGAATAAGAATAATGTTAGACCACTGACTAATAATAATGCATCCTCAACTCCTCCGTTTTCAATTAATTGAGAAACCTTATAATTTAAACTGCCTTGAATGTAATTTGATACACTTGTAAACCCATTATATTTTGGTGGAGCACTAACTTTTTCAGTACTATTAAATAATATACCTAGTACAGGAATAAATGCAAGGACTGATAAAACATTAAATATAGCATAAAGTATATTGAATAAGATGTTTAAAAAGGCATGCTTTTTATAAGGGTATGTGTATTTTAATATTCGTTTGAAATTTTGCATTATAAGTTAAGTTCTTTAATAATACGTTGAATTTTGTTGTCTAGCTTTTTTTCTACTTTCTTAGCATTTGAAAGATCACTTAATTTACTTTTAATACTAAAGTAAAATTTAATTTTAGGTTCAGTACCACTTGGTCGCGCAGCAATTTTGGTTCCATCTTCGGTATGATAAATCAATACATTTGATTTAGGAATATCGATTGTTGTTTCTTCTCCAGTTAGTAAATTTCTTCTTATTGAAGATTGATAATCATACAAGTACTCAACTTTAGAGCCATCAATTTCTGTTAGCGGATTGGAACGTAAATCAACCATCATTTGTTTGATTTGTTGCGCACCATCCATTCCTTTTTTAACTAAAGAAATTAAATGTTCTTTATAAAGGTGATGACGTGTGTATAAATTCAACAATTCTTTATAGAAAGAACTGCTATTAGCTTTCGCATCAGCGGCTATTTCACAAGCTAATAAGGCAGAAGTAACCGCATCCTTATCACGAACAAAATCACCAACCATATACCCAAAACTTTCTTCACCACCGCCAATAAAATTAAGTTCAGGGTAGTCTTTAATCATTTTAGCTATCCATTTAAAACCAGTTAACCCAACTTTAGTTTCAACTCCGTAAGAATTGGCAATTTCATTTACTAAATTGGTAGAAACAATTGTAGAACCTACAAATTGATTTCCGTTTAATTTACCTTGTTTTTTCCAGTCATTAATTAAAAAGTCGGTCATCATACTCATGGTTTGATTTCCATTTAGTAATTTTATATTTCCTTCAGTGTCACGAACAGCAATTCCAATTCTATCTGAATCAGGGTCGGTTCCTAACACAATATCTGCATCAATTTTATTCGCTAAATCAACAGCCATTTTAAGAGCAGCTGGTTCTTCTGGGTTTGGAGATTTAACTGTAGGGAAATCACCGTCTGGAATAGCTTGCTCTTCAACAATATGAACTTGCGTATAACCAGCGCGTTTTAAAACTTCAGGAATTAATTTAATAGAAGTTCCGTGTAATGAAGTAAATACAATTTTTAAATTTTCACGCTCTTTTACATCAAAAGTTCCATTTTTTAAGGAAGCTTTCCAAAAAGCTTCGTCAACTTCATTTCCAATAGAAGTAATTAATTCATCTTTCACATTAAAATTAATTTCTGCAAAAGCCAGTGAATTTACTTCATCTATAATTCCTTGATCCTGTGGAGGAACAATTTGTCCACCATCATTCCAATACACTTTATAACCGTTGTATTCAGGTGGATTGTGAGAAGCAGTTAGTACAATTCCTGCATCACAATCTAAATAATTTACAGCAAATGAAAGCTCAGGAGTAGGGCGTATATCTTCAAACAGATAAACCTTTATGTTGTTTGCAGATAATACATTAGCAACAATTTTGGCTAACCACTTGCTGTCGTGACGACAATCATATCCTATAGCTACTTTCAATTCCTTATTAGAGTGTACTTTGTGTAAGTAATTACTTAAACCTTGAGTAGCTTTACCTAAAGTGTACTTATTAATTCGGTTGGTTCCTGCACCTACAATTCCGCGCATTCCACCTGTTCCGAATTCTAAATTTTTATAAAAACGATCGGCTAAATCGTCAGCATTAGTATCAATTAACTGCTGAATTTCTTGTTGTGTTTCTGAATCAAATGTATCAGATAGCCATTGTTTGGCTTTGTTTAAAATCTCTTTCATGGATCAAATTAAAAAACGTACAAAGATACGGGTTTAAAAGTTCAGTTTTTCTTTGATTATATAGTGTTTTTGTTGCGGATTACTTTTGATGATTAGCTCACCTAAAAAGCCAGCCAAAAAAAGTAAAGTACCTAAAATCATTGAGGTTAAGGCAATGTAAAACCACGGATTACTAGTTACTAGTATGGCTTTTACTCCTGTAGAAAGCTGGTAAATTTTCATAGCTCCTATAAAGAAAGCTGAGAAAAAACCAAAGATAAACATTAGCGTTCCCCATAAGCCAAAAAAGTGCATTGGTCTTTTTCCAAATTTTGAAAGAAATGAAATGGTGATTAGGTCTAAAAACCCGTTAACAAAACGATCCATTCCAAATTTAGTTACTCCATATTTACGAGCTTGGTGTTGTACTACCTTTTCATCAATACGGTTGAACCCTTCATTTTTTGCTAACACAGGAATATAGCGATGCATTTCACCACTAACTTTAACTGCTTTAACAACTTCATTTTTATAAGCTTTTAATCCACAGTTAAAGTCGTGTAACTTTAAGCCTGAAGTTTTGCGAGCTGCCCAGTTGAATAATTTTGAGGGAATATTTTTGGTTACAACATTATCGTAACGTTTCCTTTTCCAACCAGATATTAAATCGAAGTTCTCTTCAATAATTAATTTATAAAGTTCAGGAATTTCATCAGGACTATCTTGTAAATCCGCATCCATGGTAATAACTACTCTTCCTTGAGTTAATCCAAAACCAGCGTCTAAAGCTTGAGATTTACCATAATTCCTTTGAAATCGTAAACCTTTTACTTCTTGATGCCTTTGTGATAACTCCTCTATTATTTTCCATGAATTATCAGTACTGCCATCATCAATAAAGATAAGTTCATATAAAAACTGATTGGATTGCATAACTTTTGCAATCCAATCGTATAATTCTGGTAAAGATTCCTCTTCGTTAAGAAGTGGTATTACTACCGATATATCCATATATTTTGTTCAGTGTTTAAAGAAGGTAAAGTTACAAAGTATTCGTTATACGTAAAACATTTATCTATTTAAAACTATATTAATATTGTTCTTCTTCTGTTTTTTTCATAACAGCACCTGCAATGAGAGAAGTTACTCCGCCTAAGAACATATTCATTATAAATACGCCACCGAATAAAGAAAGGAAGAAGAATTTTCTTGATTGGTTTTCACTTTCTTCAATTTGCTCTGGAGTCATTCCAAAACTATCTGCCCAAATAACTTTTTGCATCTCTATAGTATTATTCATAAAGTTAGGTTCTATTACAAAAGCAAAAATGGCATAATAAGTTATAATAACTAATGTAGCTATTAATGTAATACCTAATCCAACTTTTAATGCTTTACCAAATGAAATAAGTTCATTATTATTAGATTTATATTTTCTAATACCAAGAATAATAAAAGCTACAAGAGCTATAAAACCTGCAATACCTGAAATAAATTCTTGTATATACTGCATTCCTAAAGCATATTTTATAAGAGCTATTAAAATAGAAGCTCCTCCTAAATATAATCCGTAGTTTAAAATAATGTTTTTACTGTTTGCTTGATTTTCCATTTTGTGAATTTAGTTAGTGATACAAATATATTCTTTTTACTGTTATGTTTATTTTTTACTGCTAAAAGCAAAAAATATAGACAACAAATTATTAGTATTCAAAAACTTAGAAATGTTACAAAATTTTTATGCAAATTTTGTTGTTTTTTACGAAAAAATGGTTGTAAATTTGCATCGGCAAGTCCTACACAACCAGCTCCCTTTGAATCCCCCAGGGCGGGAACGCAGCAAGGGTATTAGGTTGTAGCGGTGTGATGTAGGTAGCTTGCCTTTTTTTGTACCCGATAGTTTCGTTTATTTTCTTATTCTTTTAAATTCAAATTACTTCTAGGGTGATGTAATTCAACCACTTCTTTAAGGTAGCTATTATCTAAATGCACGTATATTTCTGTTGTAGTAATACTTTCATGTCCTAATAATTGTTGAATAACACGTAAATCTGCTCCATTTTTTAGTAAATATGTAGCAAAGGAGTGTCTTAATGTATGTGGACCAATACTTTTTTTTAGATTTATTTTCTGAGCCAATTCTTTTAAAATAATAAATATCATTTGTCGTGTTAATCGTTTTCCTCTTCTGTTTAAGAAAACGGTATCTTCATCCTCCTTTTTAGGTGTTACTTGAGATCTAATTTCACTAATATAAAAGTTAAGTCTGCGAATCGTGGTAATATGTATAGGTACAAAACGGTATTTATTTCCTTTACCCAGTATTTGTATATAACCTTCTTCAAAAAATAAATCAGATAGTTGTAGGTTGATTAACTCACTTACACGAAGACCACAACTATAAATTGTTTCAATAATAGTTTTGTTGCGCTCTCCTTGTGGATGACTTAAATCGATAGCAGCAATTAATTTATCTATATCTTCTTTTTCTAAGGTGTCAGGGAGTTTCCTTATAATATTTGGGCTTTCAATTAAATCGGTTGGATTATCTTGTCGATAATCTTCAAAAATTAAATAGCCAAAAAAACTACGTAATCCAGAAATCAATCGTGCTTGAGTACGAGCATTGATTACTTTACTTGTTTCATAAATGAAGTTTTGTAGTATTTCAGAATTTATATGAATTGGAGAAGGTGCTGAATCTAATGTATCTAGAAACAAAACAAGTTTTTTTATATCCCTTTGATAGCTATCAATAGAGTTTTTCGAAAGTCCTCTTTCAATTTTTAAAAAATTGATATAATCGGATATTGCTTGGTTCCAGTTCATTATAAAAAAATAGCTATTCTTTTTAAAAAAGCATATTGATAGATGTAAAAATAAAATTATTTTTGCAGCACAAACTTAAAATTATAAATTTAAAAATTATGAAAAAATTATTAGTAGTAATTGCTATGGTAGCTGCAGGTTTTACTGCGAATTCACAAGAAACTAACGGACAAACAGTTAAAGGAAAGTGGGTTATTGAAGCGAACACAGGTTCAGCAACTACAGGAAACACTTCTTTTTCTTTGGCTACTTCGAATGGAAATACGCAATGGAGTTTAGGTTTAGATGGAGGTTATTTTGTGGCAGACGATTTAGCTATAAAAGCAGGAATGGGTTACGGAGACAATGGTTCATCTGATGCATTTGTATATAAAATAGGTGCTGAATATTATATTGGGAGCCAATTCCCTGTAAGTGTAGATTTCACAGGAAACACAGGTAGTGAACTAAAGTGGTTAGGTTTACAAGCAGGTTATGCATGGTTTTTAGGAGAAAACGTAAGCTTGAAACCAGCTGTTAGATATAATGTAGGTTTAGATAATCAAGATGGTGTTTTTCAAGGGCTTATAGGTTTTGCTTTGTATTTCTAAGAATAAACAAAAAAGTGAAATAAAAAAAGGAAGCAAATTTGCTTCCTTTTTTTTTATTTTAAATATAAGTGGTTTGTTATTAGTAGTTTAGGGTTTTAAATACATTTGTAAGACTTTTTTTAAAAAAAAAGAGCAACTAGATTCTTAATTAAATGTATCTTTGCCGGCTCAAAACAAAACTTATAAAACAAAAATTATGAAAAAATTTTTAGTAGTTGCTATGATGGCTTTCGGTTTAGCTGTTAACGCACAAGAAGGACAATTAAACGTTGGTGGTACTATTGGATTACCTGTTGGTGATGCTGAAGAAGCTAATGTAACAGGAGCAATTGAAGCTAATTATTTATTTGATGTTGCTGAAGGTTTTAAAGTAGGACCATCTGTGTCTTACTTACATTTTCAACAAGATGGAGCTGATGCTGCTTTTATTCCAGTATCTGTAGCAGGTCGTTATAGTTTTGCTGATAAATTTTCAGTAGGAGCTGACTTAGGGTACGGTATTGGAGTTAGACCTTCTGGTATTGAAAGTGGTTTTTACTTTAGACCAATCGTTGGTTACCAAGTAACTGAAAAAATTAACTTACATGTAGATTATACAAGTGTTGTATTAGACACTGATTTCGGTAATTCTACTCCAGCTACAATTGGAATTGGAGGAACTTATTCTTTCTCTTTATAGTAAGAAATTTTACAATAAGAAGAAAAAGGAAGCAAATTTGCTTCCTTTTTTTATGCTTAAAAGTTAAAAAGAGTATTTTTACCTTATAAATATTAAGGATGAAAAAAATAGTTATAATCAACGGACCTAATTTAAACTTGTTAGGGAAAAGAGAGCCTGAAATTTACGGATCAAATTCTTTTGAAGATTTTTTTAAGGAACTAAAGAATAATTATACTAATGCAAATTTAGAATATTTTCAGTCGAATATCGAAGGAGAAATAATAGATAAATTGCATGAAGTGGGTTTTGATTATGATGGTATCATTCTAAATGCAGCAGCTTACACCCATACTTCTGTTGGTATTGGTGACGCTGTAAAAGGTATAGAAAGCCCTGTGGTTGAAGTGCATATTTCAAATATACACGCTAGAGAAGAATTTCGCCATGTTAGTTATATAGCCCCGAACGCTAAAGGAGTTATTTTTGGATTTGGTTTACAAGGATATGAACTAGCGATTCAAAGTTTTCTGTAAATACCAATAGCGAACTCCCAATAATATAAATAAGGGAATTATAGGGTATGTGTATAGCTGTACTTTAGTAAGCCAAATAAAAGGTGTAAGTATTAAAAGTACTAGTAAAACCTTGACATAGACATTGACCCATTTTGGTAGGCTATTTTTTAATAAGATAAAAGAGATAAGTAGATTAGGAGCAAAAGCCCATAAAAAATTAAAGTTATTAGGAGCGGTCGAATGATTGGTAAAAAACCATAGGAAAACAATCAAAAAACCTAAAATTCCTGTTGTAAAAAACAATATAAAGTCTAACCACTTGGTTCTTTTAGAGTTTAGAAAGTCTTTATAAGTGATGAATAATCCAAATAAAGAAAACAAAAAAAATGCTAAAAACGGACTAAAAGTATCACTTTTTGATTGTTTTTCTTTAAAGTCTAATAAAATAGTTGTCTTTTGTATTAAGTCTTCTTCTTTACCATTTTTCATTATTTTTGACGACTTTAAAGCTTCAAAAACATAATCAGGTAAGTATAGGTATTCTATTGGGGGGGCTACTTTATCTAACCTATTCCCTAAAGCAATATTGATTCCTAAACTACCCCATGTATTAGGGTTAATTTCTTTATTCATTAACTGCCTTAATGATAAATTTTCTGTAACAAAATCATCCTTGAAAACTAAATTATCACCTGTAATTTTCTGAATAATATCACGAGGTCTGGTAGCACAATTATCAAAATAAGGGTCGTAAAAATAGCTTGCGTTTTTGGGCAGCACATTTGTTTCTAAAAATTGAAAAAACTCATTTTTTTGTTGCTGTGTTAAATTTAAAATTTGCTCTTTAACCCAACGTTCATCTTGTTGTGCGCTTTTTAATGATAGATGAAATGGGTAACGAGCCAATTTATATTTCATAAAACCTTTCGTAAAGTTTACGTAAAAGTTGGGGTCATCAAAATCAAAAATACCATAATTGTAAAGTAAATCTAATTGTAAAACAGGATCTTTTACCCTAATAGCAGTATGACCAAATTTTTCGTATAATTCTTCTCCAGGACCTGAAGTGATAATACTTATTTGAGAGAACTTAGATAACCCTAATGAGTTTACTTTTTGAGAAAAAACAGTGTTTATACTAAGTAAGGCTAAAAGAAAAAAAGTATATTTTTTTATCATCATAAATTCTAACAAGATATGTATTGGTGTTTTACAAATATCATAAATACAATTAACATAACTAAAGCTTTTTAATGTTATTGTTTTAGTGTGTTATTCCGATAGTCTCTCGAATAAATTGAGCTATTTGTTGTTCTAACCATCTGTTTTCTGTGTTAGAAAAAGAAGACATAAATCCAACATGACCACCATAATTAGGAGTTAGTAAATGAAAATTCTTCATTTCTTTTGCTTCTTTTACAGGATAACATTCTTGCGATAAAAAACTATCATCTAAGGCATTTATAAGTAATGTAGGGGCTTTTATTTCAGGAATGAAAGGTTTGGCACTTGCTTTTTGCCAATAATCTTCCGAACTCTTAAAATCAAAAACAGGCACAGTGTACTGTTTTTCTAAATGTCTGAATTTACTTGCCTTGAATAGTAATTCCTTATTCAGTTTAAAATCAGGAAACTTTTCTGCTTTTTGTAGCAGTTTCAATTTCATAGTGCGTAAAAACTCACTGAGATAAATTTTGTTTTTTAGTTTATTTAGTTCTGCTTGAGAAGAAGTTAAATCTACTGGAACAGAAACAGCGACACCTCCTTTTACTTCTGAAGGTATGTCGCTATATTCTCCTAAGTATTTTAAAGTTAAGTTTCCTCCTAAACTAAAGCCAATAATTATAATGTTCTCGTAGTTATAATTATTAGTTAAATGTTTAATAACAAAATCAACATCATCTGTTTTTCCACTATGATAAGTTTCTAAAAGTAAATTATCCTCTCCGCTACATCCTCTTAAATTCATACAAACTGTATCAAAGCCTATACTGTTTAAATGGTTAGATGTCGTAATCATATAATTTGACTCTGAACTACCTTCTAATCCATGAATTAGTAAAACCAAAGTCTTAGAACCTATGAAAGAAAAGTCTAAATCAATAAAATCAGCATCCCAAGTAGTAACTCTTTTTCGATGGTAATTAATTGTGTCTTTCATAAACAAAGGACGATATACCGTATTAAAATGTGCACTTCTAAAGGGTAAACTGGGGAAAAATGTTTTGGTAATTATAGGCATGTTTTTCGTACTAGCGGTTTTTAACAAATATGATAAAAAAAGACTTAAATGTAAAACTGATTAAATGATTTCTTATTTTCGCTATAAATTAAGAATACTATGAATATCAAAAAATATATACCCAACTTACTGACTTTAGGAAATTTGTTATGTGGTACTATTGCTACTGTTTTTGCTATTAAAGGTGATTTTTTTGCAACAGCAATTTTAGTAATGCTAGGGATTCTTTTTGATTTTTTTGATGGATTTGCTGCTCGTATGTTAAAAGTACAAGGTGAATTAGGAAAACAGTTAGATAGTTTGGCAGATATGGTAACGAGTGGGGTAGTACCAGGAATCGTAATGATGCAGATGCTAGTAAATGCTTTAGATGTTGATGCTGTTGGATATTTTGGAGTAGACGAATATGGTGCAACAGGAAGTAATTTACCATATTTAGGGTTGTTACTAACATTGGGTGCTGGATACCGCTTAGCAAAATTTAATATTGATGAACGCCAGTCGGATAGTTTTATAGGAGTTCCTACACCAGCAATGAGTTTGTTTGTGATTTCTCTACCTTTAATTGCTCAGTTTGATAAAGAATCGTTTTTAATAGGTTTAATTGAGAATCAATATTTTTTAATATTAATTACAGTATTATTTACATATTTAATGAATGCTGAAATTCCGTTATTTTCTTTAAAATTTAAAAACTTTCATTTTAAAGATAACGTGATTAAGTACGTGTTTTTAGTTTTATCAATTATATTAATTATCACTTTAAAAATTGTTGCCATTCCAATGATTATTCTTTCATATGTGGTATTATCCATTGTAAATAACTCAGATAAAAAACTTTCTTCAAAATAGAATTCAAAAAAATAAGGTTATATCTTAAATGAAACAAAAAAACACGTTGTGAATCAACGTGTTTTTTTGTTTTGATTTTGAAAATTATTTTTTAGGTGTTTTTTTGAGGTTCAAAAATGTTACTTATGAAATGATAATTTTCTAAAGATATTTTATCTTCAGTAAAGACTTTATCCATAAGTTTATTTTTCGTAAAATCTCCTTTTTTGTAGATATCCCAGCTTTCGTTATTTCTATTGGTTAATGTAACTTTATCTGAACCTATTTCAAAGTTACACCAATCATTATAATTAGCTATTTTTTTGTAGCTATGATCAGACACTTTGATATTCCCTTTTACACTTAAATTCTCTATATCAATGCATAAATTACAGAAATCGATGAAGCTCATATTATCCGCAGGTATAACAAGAAAAGAATTAGTATTCCCTTTTTTTCTATACAGCTTAAAACCATCTTTTAAGTTTTGGTTATGATAAACTTTAGAAAAAGAGGAGAAAAGATCTTCTTCTTTTGCGTTCTCAATTATGAAATGATTTTGTGTTACAGCTTGATTATTATCAAATTTCTTCTTTTTAAGCTCAAAATCCTTTCCAAGATATACCCTACGAACAGTTTCATCTTCAGCCAGCTCTTCAGGAGTTCCTTCTTTTAAAATACCTCCATTGTACATTAAGTATGTCCTATCAGTAATAGCTAAAGTTGCTTGTACGTCGTGATCGGTAATTAAAATACCAATATTTTTATTTTTTAGTTGTGCCACAATTCCTTGAATATCTTCCACCGCAATAGGATCAACTCCTGCAAAAGGCTCATCTAATAAAATGAATTTAGGATCAGAAGCTAAACAACGTGCAATTTCTGTTCTACGACGTTCACCACCTGATAATAAATCACCACGGTTTTTACGCACGTGTCCCAAACTAAACTCATCAATTAACTCTTCTAAACGTTGTTTTCTTTCGGTTTTAGTTCTATCTGTAAATTCAAGAACAGACATAATATTATCCTCTACAGATAATTTTCTAAAAACAGAAGCTTCTTGTGCTAAATAACCAATTCCTTTTTGAGAACGTTTATACATAGCATCTGTAGTAATTTCTTCGTTATCTAAAAAAATATGACCATCATTAGGTTTAATCATACCTACAATCATATAGAAAGAAGTAGTTTTACCAGCTCCATTAGGACCAAGTAACCCAATAATTTCACCTTGTTCAACTTCCAGAGATATTCCCTTTACTACTTTTCTACTACCGTATATCTTTTGTATGTTGTCTGCTCTTAACTTCATTTATTATTGTTGAAAAATGGAATTGTTTAAAGTATAAAAGTAACAAAACTGTTTCTTAAAAACTTCTTAAATCAATATAAGTATAAATTAAGCGTCTTTTTCTAAAGCTTCCCAAAACTCTACAGCTCTTCGTAAATGAGGAATTAAAATAGTTCCACCAACTAATGTAGCAATACTCATAGTTTCCATCATTTCTTCTTTGGTTACTCCATTTTCGTATGCTGTTTTTAAATGATAAGCAATACAATCATCGCAACGTAGCACTGCAGATGCTACCAAACCTAGTAATTCTTTAGTTTTAACAGGTAAATGCCCTTCTGTAAAAGCATTAGTGTCTAAGTTAAAAATACGTTTGATTACTTTATTATCTGATGCTAAAATTTTTTCGTTCATTTTAGCACGGTAGTCGTTAAACTCTTGGACTTTTTGTGACATTCTTTTGTTGTTGTTTTAAGACAAATTTTGAAACATAAATACTCATTTCATATAAAATCATGATAGGTACAGATACAATTACCTGACTAGCCACATCTGGCGGGGTAATAATTGCAGATAATACCAATACCACCACTAATGCGTGTTTGCGATACTTTCTTAAAAACTCTGGGGTAATTAACCCTATTTTTGTTAGGAAGAAAATTACAACAGGAAGCTCAAAAAATATAGCAACACCTAGTAATGTATTTGTTATAAGACTAATGTAAGCCTCCAGCTTAAAGTTGTTTTGAATAGCATCTGATATTTCAAAATTGTAAAAGAAATATACAGACATAGGTAAAATAACGTAATAGCTAAATAAGATTCCTAAAAAGAATAAGAAAGAAGAAGTAAAAATAAATCCTTTTGATTTTTTCTTTTCACTTTCGTGTAACCCAGGAGCTATAAATCTCCAAAATTCCCATAAAATATAAGGAAAGGCAACTACAAATCCTAAAATTAAAGAAGACCAAATCCCTGTCATTAATTGTTGAGTAGGATTTAAAGCTTGTAGAGTTTGTTTAAATTTAATTGCACAAAAGCTACTGTCAATTCCTATAGAAGAAAATACTTTACAAAAGAATTGATAAGTTGCAAAATCAGGTTTTAAATGAGCTAAAAGTATCTCATTAAAAACAAAATTAATGTTTGCAAAAATTATAATTGCAACAATAAAAATTGCTGCAAAACTTCTTACTAAATGCCATCTTAGCTCTTCAAGATGGTCTAAAAAAGACATTTCTTTTTCTGCCATCTTAAAATATTCCTTCTTTAATTAAGTCGTGTAAATGTACTACACCTACATAATTGTTATTTGTATCAGTAACTAAAATTTGTGTGATATTGTTATTTTCTAAGGTATCTAAAGCTTCAACAGCCATAGCATCTACATCAATTGTTTTTGGAGAAGTACTCATAATATCAGCAGCAGTAAGCTCATCTATTTTAGAGACATTTCTATTTTTAGAAAAAATAACACGACCTTTAGAATTAAATATGAAATTAACTGCGTCCGTAAACGAGCTATTTAATAAATTTGCTAAATTAGCAATAACATTACTTTCTAAAAGGATAGTTTCTTTTGCTGTTGAGAGAATAGCGTTTGCGTCTTTCAAGTTAAAAAAGTTTTAAGTATATTTTTAAAGTGTAAAAATAGGAATATTTGAGAAGAAAATCTTTTTTAATAAAAAGAAAGTTTACGTTATATATTGTTGGGAATTTTTGTAAATTAGTTCTCGTTTTTAATTTTTGATATTAGAAGATGAATAAAGAGCAGACGGATTTATATGGATCATTAAAAAAAATCTTCGGATTTAACCAGTTTAAAGGGCTACAAGAAGATGTAGTTAACAGTGTTTTAGAAAATAAAAACACATTTGTTATAATGCCTACTGGTGGTGGTAAATCGCTATGTTATCAATTACCTGCCTTAATGAAGGAAGGTACAGCAATTGTGGTGTCACCATTAATTGCCTTAATGAAAAACCAAGTAGATGCCATTAGAGGAATTTCTGAAAATCATGGAATAGCCCATGTATTAAATTCTTCCTTAAACAAGTCGGAGATTGCCCAAGTAAAATCAGATATTGAAGCAGGAATTACAAAATTATTGTATGTAGCTCCTGAATCTTTGATTAAAGAAGAATATGCTGAGTTTTTAAGAAGGCAAAAAATATCGTTTGTTGCAATTGATGAAGCGCATTGTATTTCTGAATGGGGACACGATTTTAGACCTGAATACAGGAATTTACGAAACATTATTAAACAAATTGATAATGTGCCAATTATTGGTTTAACAGCAACTGCAACAGAAAAAGTACAAGAGGATATTCTTAAAACTCTAGGAATGACTGATGCAAACGTGTTTAAAGCATCTTTTAACAGAGCAAACCTATTCTACGAAGTTAGACCAAAAACAAAAGATGTAGAAAAAGATATTATTCGCTTTATAAAACAGCGACTAGGGAAATCAGGGATTATATACTGCTTGAGTCGTAAGAAAGTAGAAGAAATAGCACAAGTTTTACAAGTAAACGGAATCAATGCAGTTCCTTATCATGCAGGTTTAGATGCTAAAACGCGTGTAAGACATCAAGATATGTTTTTAATGGAAGATTGTGATGTTGTAGTAGCTACAATTGCCTTTGGTATGGGTATTGACAAGCCAGATGTTCGTTTTGTAATACATCATGATATTCCTAAAAGTTTAGAGAGTTATTATCAAGAAACAGGTAGAGCTGGTCGTGATGGAGGAGAAGGGTATTGTTTAACATTCTACTCGTATAAAGATATTGAGAAGCTTGAAAAATTTATGGCAAATAAGCCTGTAGCGGAGCAAGAAGTAGGGCATGCACTCTTACAAGAAGTAGTTGGGTATGCAGAAACTTCAATGAACAGGCGTAAATACTTACTGCATTACTTTGGAGAGGAGTTTGATAGTGTCAATGGTGATGGTGCCGAAATGGATGACAATATGCGAAACCCTAAGAAAAAGCATGAAGCTAAAGATGAAGTTGTAACCTTACTTTCTGTTATAAGAGATACTAGTGAAATGTATAAGCCAAAAGAAATTGTAAACACAATAATTGGTAAAGAAAATGCATTGTTAAACTCTCATAAAACAAATATTCAACCTTTTTTTGGTGTTGGTAAAGGTAAGGATAACCATTATTGGATGGCTTTAATTCGTCAAGTATTAGTGGCAGATTTAATTAAGAAAGAAATAGAACAGTATGGTGTTTTAAAGCTAACTAAAGAAGGTAAAGAGTTTATAAAGAATCCGTCATCATTTATGATGACAGAAAATCATGTTTATAAAACAGCGGATGATGGTACAATTATAACCAACGAAAAATCAGTAGGTGGAGTAGACGATAAGTTAGTAACAATGTTGAAAGACCTAAGAAAAAAAGTAGGAAAACGTATTGGAGTTCCACCGTTTGCAGTTTTTCAAGATCCATCACTTGATGATATGGCACTTAAATATCCAGTAACACTAGATGAACTGGCAAAAGTCCATGGTGTTGGAGAAGGTAAGGCAAAAAAATACGGTAAAGATTTCGTTGCACTTATTACAAAGTATGTAGAAGATAACGAAATTATGCGTCCGGATGATTTAATAGTTAAGAGCACAGGAGTTAATTCTGGATTAAAACTTTATATCATTCAGAATACAGATAGAAAATTACCTTTAGATGATATTGCAAAATCAAAAGGTTTAGAAATGTCTGAGTTGATAAAAGAAATGGAGGCTATTGTTTTTTCGGGAACTAAACTAAATATTGATTATGCAGTTGATGATTTGTTAGATGAAGATCAACAAGAAGAAATTCATGATTATTTTATGGAAGCTGAGACTGATAAAATTCAAGAAGCCTTAGATGAGTTTGATGGAGATTATGATGATGATGAATTGCGATTAATGCGTATTAAATTTACCAGTGAAATAGCTAACTAAAAAACTCTATTGTATGAAAGCAAGTACTATTTTGGGAGGAATAGTTTGGAATGTTACGAGATAAGAGTATAGTGTAAGTTGGATGGTATCTTTAGAAGAATATAGCATAATGAATTCCAAAATAACACAATACATACAAGATAAAAGTAATTGGGCGCAAGAGTTAAATCTCTTGCGTTCTGTTTTTCTAGAACTTCCTCTTGAAGAAACTATTAAATGGGGATCTCCTGTTTATGTGTATAAAGGAAAAAATATTGTAGGCTTATCAGCTTTTAAAAACTATTGTGGTTTGTGGTTTTTTCAAGGGAGTTTTTTAATTGATAAAGAAAAAGTATTAGTAAATGCTCAAGAAGGAAAAACCCTAGCAATGCGTCAATGGAGGTTTAAGGAATTAAATGAAATTGATACAGAATTGGTTAAGCAATATGTATTAGAAGCTATTAAAAATTCTGAGGAAGGAAAAGAACTAAAGCTTAAAAGGAATACGAAACCTTTAATTATTCCTAAAGAGTTACAGTTAGCATTAGACAAAAATGATAGGTTAAAAGAAACTTTTAATGAGTTTACCTTGAGTAAACAAAGGGAATTTTTTGATTATATTTCCGAGGCAAAAAGGGAAGTAACCAAAGTAAAACGACTCGAAAAAATTATTCCGATGATATTAAATAGAGTAGGTTTGTATGATAAGTATAAAAACTGCTAGTTAATCGTAATTTTATTAATTGTAGCAGTTGAGTCACAACGTGTAATATATAAATCAATGTGATTTAAGCTGTCTTTTCCAGTGATAAAGTATTCAGCACAAGGTTTTAAACGAGGTTTACTTTTTCCAAAATCAACATCTCCATGGTTTAAAATAGTAGAAATAGTAGCTGTGTCAATTTTTGAAGTAGCTAATATTTGTTGAGCATTATCAGAAAACAAACGTTTTTTTATTCTAATGGTTTTTAAAGTACGAGCGTCCATTCCGTAATCGAAAGAAACATCTTTACCTTTCCAAATAAAAAGTACCACTAAACTCCCTAAGGCAATTCCTATTAAATAATACCCAAAACGTTTTAACAAATGCATAATTTAAAATTGAAATGCAAAAGTAAGTAAAATCAAATTACAAAATCAATAAATTAATATCTCTGTAAGGAAGGTCAAACCAGTCTGCTACAGTTTTATTGGTTAAAATTCCGTGGTAGAAATACATTCCGTTACGTAAACTTTTATCAAACCGAGCTGCATTTTCAAAACCTCCTTCTTCTGCAATTTCTAATAAATAAGGTGTAAAGATATTACTAATAGATACAGATGCTGTTCTAGAATATCTAGAAGGAATATTAGGAACACAGTAATGAATTACCCCATGATTTGCAAAAGTAGGTTTGCTATGTGTAGTTACTTGTGAGGTTTCAAAACAACCACCTCTGTCAATACTTACATCAACAATAACAGCACCGTCTTTCATCTGTTCAATCATTTCTTCAGTAACAACTACAGGAGAACGATCTTTTCCTCTAAGAGCTCCAATGGCAACATCGCAACGCATTAAAGCTTTTTGTAATGTTTTAGGTTGAATAGTTGATGTATAAATAGGAGCATGTACACACGACTGTAAGTTACGAAGTTTTGTAATTGAATTATCAAATACTTTTACACGAGCACCTAAGCCTACCGCCGCTTTAGCAGCAAATTCTCCAACAGTTCCAGCACCTAAAATAACAACATCAGTAGGAGGGACGCCTCCAATGTTACCTAATAATAAACCGTTACCTCCGTTAGAAGCTGTCATAAGTTCGGCAGCAATATGCATAGAGGCAATTCCAGCAATTTCACTTAACGACTTTACAATAGGAAATACGCCATGTTCATCTTTAATATAATCAAAAGCAATTGCAGTTACTCGTTTTTTAGCGAGCGCTTCAAAATACTTTTTGTCTTGTGTTTTTAATTGTAAGGCAGAAATTAAAACCGTTTGAGGATTTAACATCTGAATTTCCTCTAAAGATGGTGGTTCTACTTTTAGTACAATATTACAAGAAAAAGCTTCTTTTACATCGTATGATATTTTTGCACCAGCGTCAGAATATTCTTTATCGCTATAATTAGCCCCTTCACCAGCACCAGTTTCAATCACAATTCTATGACCATGAGCTATAAGAGCCGCAACAGCATCAGGAGATAAACTAATTCGTTTTTCTTCAAAATGAGTTTCTTTTGGTAAACCTATAAATAATTCTCCTTTTCGCTTTTTAATTTCAAGCATTTCGGTTTGTGGCATTAACTGCTCTTTGGTAAAAGGTGAAATAGAACCCATCTAAATTTAGTTAGTTTTTAATTGAATGTTTCGTTGCCCATTTTTTAGCAAGCTAATTGATATTGAAACAGTATCTAAAGGTAGTAAATTTTTAACATTTTCAGGCCATTCAACTAAACACCAGTTATCGTTGTATAAATAATCTTCAATACCCATATCATATGCTTCTTCTTCGTTTTCAATACGATAAAAATCAAAATGATAGACTGTTTTGTTTGAGGTAGTTTTGTACTCATTAACCAATGAGAAGGTTGGAGAGTGGGCAATGTCTTCTATGCCCAAAACTTTGCATATTTCTTTAATTAAAGTTGTTTTACCAACTCCCATTTCTCCATAAAAAAGTAATATTTTATGCTGGGCAGTAGCAATAATCTCTTCAGCTATTGCTGTTAATTCGTTTAGAGAATAATTTCTGTTCATAAGTAGCAAAAATAGGAAAGAAGATTATTAATTACTATAGTTTATTTGTTCTTATATCTGTAATGACCAATAATTTTAAAATTGAATAGACAATCTTCTAAAACTTGACCTGCTCCAATGTTATGAACAATTAAATATCGTTTATTGTTGGCTGGTGATTTTTTAGAAGAAATTATACCTATATGAGTTAAACCTCCTCCTAAACTCCAGCAAACAATATCTCCAGGTAAATAATTATTGGGGTTTAAAGTGAATTTTTTAACTGTTCCTTTTCTTTTAAAAAAGGTCATTAAATTAGGTACTCTTCTATGATCTATGTTAGTATCAGTTCTTTTAAGTCCCCATATTTTAGGGTACAATGAAAAATTAGCTTCCATATCTTCATGAACCTCTTGCTGTAGGTCTATTCCTAATTTACGGTAAGAACGAATAATAACATCTGTACAAACCCCTTTGTCTTTTGGAATATCTCCTTTGGGATAAGGTATAGAAAAGTAACTTGGGTCATAAGTAACCTTATTTTTTGTTAGTTCCAAAGCAGCTATAGAAAGTTTATTTTTTTGAGCTCGTAAAGAGTAAAAACAAACAAAAAAAGCTAAAAATAGTATAAACTTGATTTTCATTTCTACACAATTTATTAAAATAAGTTAAAAACTACTTTGGATTATAAACAGCACAAGGAATAATTACTTCTTCTAGTGAAACACCACCATGTTGATACGTATTTTTATAATACTTAACAAAATGATTATAATTGTTTGGGTACGCAAAAAACAAATCTTCTTTAGTGAAAATAAAAGGACTATTAATAGCTACCGTTGGTAAAAATATATCTCTTGGATTTTTAACCGCATATACATCTTTATCTTCATAACTTAAACTTCTACCAGTTTTATAGCGTAAGTTTGAGCTGATGTTTTTATCACCAATAACTTTTGTAGGATGTTTACAGTTTATCGTACCATGATCGGTTGTAATTATAAGTTTTTGTCCTAATTTTTGTGCTTTTTGAATAATATCGTAGAGCGGAGAGTTTTTAAACCAACTTACTGTTAGAGAACGGTATGCTTTATCATCACCAGCAAGTTCTTTAATAACTTCCATTTCTGTTTTAGCATGTGAAAGCATATCAACAAAATTATAAACTACTGCGGTAAGATCATTTTGTCGTGTTCCGTTATAATTATCTGCTAAATCTTTTCCACTTTTTAAAGAAACTATTTTATAATATTCGTGTGTAATATTTAGTCCCAAGCGTTTTATTTGCTCATCTAAAAAATCAGCCTCAAATAAGTTTTTACCTCCTTCATCAGTATCATTTTTCCAATAATTTGGATGTCTTTTTTCCATTTCAGAAGGCATTAACCCAGAAAATATAGCATTACGTGCGTATTGAGTTGCTGTGGGTAAAATGCTGTAGTAAGAATATTCTTCTTCCTTTTTGAAATAATTATTAATGAAAGGCTCTAAAACTCTGTATTGATCGTAACGAAGATTGTCAATTATGACCCATAAAACACCTTGGTCTTTTGATAAGTTCGGGACCACATAATCTTTAAATAAAGTATGTGAAAAAGTAGGTTTATCGTCTCCTGTTAGCCAACGTTGGTAGTTTTTTTTAATGAACTTAAAAAATTGTGAGTTAGCTTCAGATTTTTGAGATTCTAAAATTTCTAACATTCCAGTATCATTAATGTCTTCCAACTCAAGTTCCCAATGAACTAATTTTTTATAAAGCTCCGCCCATTCTTCATAAGAATTAACCATAGCTAAATCCATAGAAATTTTTCTAAACTCTTGTTGGTAGCTAGATGTTGTTTTTTCTGAAACTAAACGAGAGTGGTCTAAATTCTTTTTTAAACTCAATAATATCTGATTAGGATTTACAGGCTTGATTAAGTAATCTGCAATTTTAGAGCCAATAGCTTCTTCCATCAAATATTCTTCCTCGCTTTTGGTAATCATTACTACAGGAAGATTTGTGTTCTTTTGTTTGATTTCAGAAAGCGTTTCTAAGCCGGTAATACCAGGCATGTTTTCGTCTAAAAAAACAATATCAAAATTATTTTCACTGACCAAATCAATGGCGTCAGTACCATTGGTGCATGTAGTAACTTTATAATCTTTTTTCTCTAAAAATAATATATGTGGTTTCAATAGGTCTATTTCATCATCTACCCATAGAATGTGTATGTTTCTCATCATAATTTTCAACTTGTTTTCTACTTAAATAACGACCGAAAGTAGTTTTGTTGTGTTTTTAAAAGCTAAAAATACGTTAATTAAACGCTGGTTAATTTGGTTTTGTAGATAAATTATGATTTTTTTGTTTAAAATTCAAGGATTTATACATTTTGAAGAAATCAAAAACCAACAAATTAAAGATAATTAATGACCCTATTTATGGGTTTATCTCTATACCAAACTCACTAATTTTTGATATTATCGAGCACCCATACTTTCAAAGGTTACGTAGAGTAACACAGATGGGGTTATCAAATTTAGTATATCCTGGAGCTAACCATACACGTTTTCATCACGCAATAGGTTGTATGCATTTAATGCAAAAAGCAGTACATGTGTTACAAATGAAAAATGTTGAAATTTCAGAAGAGGAAGCAAATGCTTTGTATATAGCTATTTTATTACACGATATAGGTCATGGAGCATATTCACATGCATTAGAACATAGTATTGTAAATGAAATTACTCATGAAGAAATTTCATTGAAATTTATGAAAGCATTGAATGATGAATTTGAAGGAAAGTTAAGTTTAGCTATTCAAGTATTTGAAGGGAAATACCCGCGTAAATTTTTATGCCAATTAATATCAAGTCAATTGGATATTGACCGATTAGACTATTTAAAAAGAGATAGTTTTTTTACTGGAGTAGCGGAAGGAAACATTTCATCAGATCGTTTAATAGCAATGATGAATGTAGTGGATAACGAATTAGTTATTGAACAAAAAGGAATTTATTCGGTAGAAAAATTTGTTATAGCACGACGCTTAATGTATTGGCAAGTGTATTTACATAAAACGGGGTTGGTTGCAGAAAACCTTTTGGTAAGTATATTAAAAAGAGCAAAGGAGCTAGCAACAAAAGGAGTAGAGCTTCCTTCTAGTAGAGCGCTTAATTACTTTTTATACAATCCAATAAACAAAGAAAATTTTTCAAATAAAACATTACAGATATTTTCCGAGTTAGATGATTACGATGTTTTATCAGCAATAAAAGAATGGAAAAATCATGAGGATTTCGTGTTATCTACATTAGCAACAAAAATTATAGACAGAAGCTTGTTAAAGATTGAAATTCAAGAAAAACCATTTACTGAGGAATATATTGAAAAGAGGCGTGGAAAGCTTAGAAAGCTTGTAGAGTTAAGCGAAAAAGAACTTGAGTATTTTGTTTTTTCAAATGAAATCAAACATCAAGCATATAATACAAAGAAGCCTATAAAAATTTACACAAAAAAAGGTAAGTTAAAAGATATTGCAAAAGCATCTGACCAGTTAAACCTTAAAGCATTAACAAAGCCTGTAGTGAAATATTACCTATGTTACCCAAAGAAAATAAAGTAGAGGAATACTTAGAAACAAACTCTAATCAAGAGGTATTTGAACAAAAATAATTACTTTTGCAGATAATGAAATTTACAGCAAAACAAATAGCCGATATTTTAGAAGGAGAGATTGAAGGAAATCCAGAAGCTGAAGTATCTACACTTTCTAAGATAGAAGAAGGTACAACAGGTTCATTAACCTTTTTATCTAATCCTAAGTATAACTCATATATATATACAACCCAAGCATCAGTAGCTATTGTAAATAAGAGTTTTGTTCTTGAAAAGGAAATAGAAACAACTTTGATAAAGGTTGAAGATGCATATAAATCATTTTCAAAACTCTTAGAGTTTTATAATGAGGTAAAGAACAATAAAGTAGGGAGAGAAAACCCTCACTTTATAGCTGATTCAGTAACCATAGGTGATAATGAGTATATTGGAGCTTATGCCTATATTGGAGAGAATGTGGTATTAGGTAACAATGTAAAAATATACCCTAATTCTTACATTGGAGATAATGTAACAATTGGAGATAATACAGTTGTTTTTGCAGGAGTAAAGATATATTCAGAAACTGTAATAGGAAAGAATTGTAAAATTCATTCAGGAACAGTAATAGGAGCAGATGGTTTTGGTTTCGCACCAAATGAAAATGGAGAATATAAAGCAATACCACAAATAGGAAACGTTATTATAGAAGATAATGTTGATGTAGGATCTAATTCAACTATTGATAGAGCTACTCTAGGATCAACAATAATCCGTAAAGGAGTAAAATTGGATAACCAAATTCAAATAGCTCATAATGTTGAAATAGGTAAAAATACAGTGATAGCTTCCCAAACAGGAATTGCAGGGTCTACCAAAATAGGAAAGAACTGTATGATTGGAGGTCAAGTAGGTATTGTAGGCCATATAACTATTGGAAACAATGTAAAAATCCAAGCTCAATCAGGAATAGGAAAAAGTTTAAAAGATGAAGAAGTTGTACAAGGGTCTCCAGCTTTTGGTTATTCAGACTATAGTAAGTCTTACGTACACTTTAAGAACTTACCAAAATTAGCATCTACACTACATAAAATAGAAAAAGAGTTGAAGGCTCAAAAAATAAAAAATGAGTAAGAAACAAAAAACAATACAAAAAGAAGTTACATTATCAGGCGTTGGACTACACACTGGTAATGAGGTAACAATGGTTTTTAAACCAGCACCAGAAAATCACGGATTTGCTTTTAAGCGAGTTGATTTAGAAGGAGAACCAATAATAGAAGCGAAAGCGGATTATGTAACAAATACGCAAAGAGGAACAAATCTTGAAAAAAACGGAGTTCAAATACAAACTTCTGAACACGTTTTAGCAGCAGCTGTTGGTTTAGATATTGATAACTTATTGATAGAAATTAACGCTTCTGAGCCTCCAATAATGGACGGGTCTTCTAAGTTTTTTATAGAAGCTTTAGAGAAGGCTGAAATTATTGAACAAGAAGCAGAAATAGAAGAGTATGTGGTAAAAGAAATTATCTCATATAAAGATGAAGTAACAGGAAGTGAAATTATTTTAATGCCATCAGAAGAGTACCAAGTAACTACCATGGTAGACTTTGGAACTAAAATTCTAGGAACTCAAAATGCTACATTAAATAAAATTTCTGATTTTAAAGAAGAAATATCAGCAGCAAGAACATTTAGTTTTTTACATGAAATTGAAATGTTATTGGAAAATGATTTAATTAAAGGAGGAGACTTAAACAACGCTATTGTTTATGTAGACAAGGAATTGTCTGAGAGTACAATGGAAAAGCTTAAAAAGGCCTTTAATAAAGATAACATTACTGTAAAACCTAACGGAGTATTAGATAATTTAACATTACACTGGGCTAATGAAGCTGCGCGTCATAAATTGTTAGACGTGGTTGGAGACTTAGCTTTAACAGGTACTCGTATCAAAGGGAAAGTAATTGCAAACAAGCCAGGACATTCAGTAAATACTGCATTTGCGAAGAAGTTAGCTAAAATTATAAAAAAGGAAAAAAGAAATAATGTTCCTTCTTATGATTTGAATCAACCACCATTAATGGACATCCATAAAATAATGGATATATTACCTCACAGACCGCCGTTTTTATTAATTGATAGGATTATTGAACTATCTGATAAACATGTGGTTGGAATGAAGAATGTTACTATGAACGAGAATTTTTTCGTAGGACATTTTCCTGGAGCACCAGTAATGCCCGGAGTTCTTCAAGTAGAGGCAATGGCACAGTGTGGAGGAGTTTTAGTATTAAACACAGTTCCAGATCCTGAAAACTACTTAACATATTTCATGAAGATGGATAATGTTAAATTTAAGCAAAAAGTATTACCAGGTGATACTTTAATTTTTAAAGCAGAATTAATTGCGCCAATCCGTAGAGGTATTTGTCATATGCAATCTTACGCTTATGCTAATGGAAAGTTAGTGTGTGAAGCAGAGTTAATGGCACAAATTTCAAAAGTAAAGTAAAATAATATGAATCAACCACTTGCGTACGTACACCCCCAAGCAAAAATAGCTCGTAATGTAGTTATAGAACCTTTTACAACGATTCATGCGAATGTAGAAATAGGCTCAGGAACATGGATAGGTTCTAATGTAACTATTATGGAAGGTGCGCGCATCGGTAAAAATTGTCGAATTTTTTCAGGAGCTGTTATTTCAGCAATTCCTCAAGATTTAAAGTATAATGATGAGGATACAATTGTAGAAATAGGAGATAATGTTACTATACGAGAATGTGTTACCATTAATAGAGGAACTTCAGACAGAATGAAAACTGTTATTGGAGATAATTGCTTAATAATGGCGTATTGTCACATTGCACACGATTGTAGAGTGGGAGATAATTGTATTTTTTCAAATAATTCAACTTTAGCAGGTCACGTAACTGTAGGAGATAATGTAGTACTTGCAGGTATGGTAGCTGTACATCAATTTGCCTCAGTTGGTAATCATGCTTTTGTAACTGGAGGATCGTTAGTTCGTAAAGATGTACCTCCTTTTGTAAAGGCAGCAAGAGAACCTTTATCATATGTGGGAATTAATTCAGTAGGATTAAGAAGAAGAGGTTTTACAACTGAAAAAATTAGAGAAGTTCAAGATATTTACCGTATTTTATTTCAAAAAAACTATAATAATTCCCAAGCAATAGATATTATTGAAGCTGAAATGGAAGCTACTTCAGAGAGAGATGAAATCATTCAGTTTATCAAAGATTCGCATCGTGGAATAATGAAAGGATATTTTAAAACAAATTAATTATTCAAATTGCACTTATAAGAGCAGCAACATAAAGATCAAATAAATGGCATCAACATCAGATATTAAAAAAGGATTATGTATAAAATATAATCACGATATATTTAAAATCATTGAGTTTTTACATGTAAAACCAGGTAAAGGACCAGCTTTCGTTCGTACAAAACTTAAAAGTGTAACTTCAGGTAAAGTGATAGACAATACTTTTTCAGCAGGTCATAAAATAGAAGATGTACGTGTAGAAACACATAAATTTCAGTATTTATATCCAGAAGGAGACACGTATCACTTCATGAATACAGAAGATTATAATCAAATAACACTTCAAAAATCAACATTAGATGCACCAGATTTAATGAAAGAAGGAGAAGTGGTTACTATCTTAATTAATACAGAAGATAATATGCCATTATCAGTAGAAATGCCATCACATGTTATTTTAGAAGTAACTCATACTGAGCCAGGTGTAAAAGGTAATACAGCAACAAATGCTACAAAACCAGCTACTGTGGAAACAGGAGCAAGAATCAATGTACCTTTATTTATAAATGAAGGAGACAAGATTAAAATAGATACAGAAAAAGGAGCTTATACAGAGCGTATCAAAGAATAAACTTAATATTCCCGCTTTAGCGGGAATTTCTTTTTAAAGATGAAATTTAAACAACCTCAAACATTAGGGCAAATAGCAGAGCTATTAAATATTGAATTTGTTGGAGAGAAAAGTTTTCCTATTACAGGGATTAATGAAATTCATGTTGTTGAAATAGGAGATATTGTTTTTGTTGATCATCCAAAATATTACGATAAAGCATTAAACTCAGCAGCGACTACAGTATTAATAAACAAAAAAGTAGATTGCCCAAAAGGGAAATCATTATTGATTTCTGATGACCCTTTTAGAGACTTCAATAAAATAACGAAATATTTTAACCCTTTTATAGCTTCAAAAAGTAGTATTGCTGAATCAGCAATTATAGGTCAAAACACAATTATACAACCTAACGTTTTTATAGGAGACAATGTAGTAATTGGAGAAGACTGTTTAATTCACCCAAACGTAACAATTTATAGTAATACAGTTATTGGAAATAATGTAACCATACATGCAAATACTGTTTTAGGTGCAGATGCATTTTATTATAAAAACAGACCGGAAGGTTTTGATAAATTACTATCAGGAGGAAGAGTTGTTCTTGAAGATAATGTAGATTTAGGAGCTTCATGTACCATTGATAAAGGTGTAACAGGAGATACCACCATAGGTAAAGGAACAAAAATTGATAACCAAGTTCATGTTGGACATGATACGGCTATTGGTGAAAAATGTTTAATAGCATCACAAACAGGAATTGCAGGCTGTGTTATTATTGAAGATGAAGTTACTATTTGGGGGCAAGTAGGAACAAATAGCGGAATTACTATTGGTAAAGGAGCGGTTATACTTGGCCAAACAGGAGTAACAAAATCGGTATCAGGAGGTAAATCATATTTCGGAACTCCAATTTCAGAGTCGAGAGAGAAGTTAAAAGAATTAGCTGAAATAAAACAATTTTTAAAAGAACAAAAAAAGAAATAAAAGTTTTACAAATCGATTACAAAAAGTTATTTTTGTGAAGCTTAAAATAAAATAAAAACAAACCAATGAGTGTTTTAGTAAATAAAGATTCAAAAATTATAGTTCAAGGTTTTACTGGTAGTGAAGGAACTTTCCACGCAGGCCAAATGATTGATTACGGTACCAACGTAGTAGGAGGAGTAACACCAGGTAAAGGAGGTCAGGAGCATTTAGGTAAACCAGTTTTTAACACAGTTGATGAAGCTGTAAAAAAGGCAGGAGCTGATACTTCAATTATTTTTGTGCCACCAGCATTTGCTGCTGACGCTATTATGGAAGCTGCTGAAGCTGGAATTAAAGTAATTATCTGTATTACTGAAGGAATTCCTACTGCAGACATGGTAAAAGTAAAAGCATATATTGATCAGTTAGATTGTACTTTAGTAGGTCCTAACTGTCCAGGTGTAATTACTCCAGAAGAGGCAAAAGTTGGAATTATGCCAGGATTTATCTTCAAGAAAGGTAAAGTAGGTATCGTTTCTAAATCAGGGACTTTAACATATGAAGCTGCTGATCAAGTTGTAAAACAAGGATACGGAATTACTACTGCTATTGGTATTGGTGGAGATCCAATTATTGGAACTACTACCAAAGAAGCTGTTGAGTTATTAATGAATGATGATGAAACTGAAGCAATCGTTATGATTGGTGAAATTGGAGGAAACTTAGAGGCAGAAGCTGCTCGTTGGATTAAAGCTGATGGTAACCGTAAACCAGTTGTTGGTTTTATTGCTGGACAAACTGCACCAGCAGGTAGAACAATGGGACATGCCGGGGCAATTGTAGGTGGAGCTGATGATACTGCACAAGCAAAAATGAAGATTTTAGCTGAAAATGGAGTACACGTTGTAGAGTCTCCTGCTAAAATTGGAGAAATGGTAGCTAAGGTTTTAGCATAATAAACATATACATATAAAAATAAATTCCCGTTTTTAACGGGAATTTATTTTTATATTTGACTTATTAAAACAACTAATAAATGAAACTTTTAGAAAATAAAACAGCAATTATTACTGGTGCGACTAGAGGAATTGGTAGAGGAATTGCGTTAGAGTTTGCAAATCAAGGATGTAATGTTGCATTTACTTTTAACTCTTCTGTTGAAGCAGCAACTGCATTAGAAAATGAGTTGAAAGCATTGGGAGTAAAAGCAAAAGGTTATCAATCAAATGCAGCTGAATTTGATGCAGCCCAAGAATTAGCAAAAAATGTTTTAGAAGAATTCGGAACAATTGACGTGTTGGTGAACAATGCAGGTATTACTAAAGACAATTTATTAATGCGTATTTCTGAAGATGATTTTGATAAAGTTATTGAAGTAAATTTAAAATCTGTTTTTAATTTAACAAAAGCAGTAATTCGTCCTATGATGAAACAACGAGCGGGCTCTATTATTAATATGAGTTCCGTTGTTGGATTAAAAGGAAATGCAGGTCAAGCAAATTATGCAGCATCAAAAGCAGGAATTTTAGGATTTTCAAAATCTGTTGCTTTAGAGCTAGGTTCTCGTAATATTCGTAGTAATGTTGTTGCTCCAGGATTTATTGAGACTGAGATGACAGCAAAATTAGATGAAAAAGTTGTTGAAGGATGGAGGAATGAAATTCCTTTAAAAAGAGGAGGTTCACCACAAGATATTGCAAACGCTTGTGTTTTTCTAGCATCAGATATGAGTTCATATATTACTGGACAAACTTTATCTGTTGATGGAGGAATGTTGACATAAAATCTTACATATTTTATAAACAAAAAAGCCTGTATTATTTTTTATAATACAGGCCTTTTTTTATTTAAGGGGTTTAGTTTGCTTGTAAGGGGGCAAGCACGAGGGGTTTGCCTTGGGGGACAAATTTCTAAACTCAACTCAAAGGGGAAATAAGTCTTAGGGGAGTTTAGTTATTAATGATTTATAAAATCCAAACGGTTTGTTAGGGGAAACAAATACCGAGGGGTTATTTTAATTTTATAGCACATTAAATTCTTAGGGGATTGTTAGGGAATCATTTATACTATTATCTTTTTTTGTAATCTTCAAAGGTTCCATCGTCATATAAAACCAAAATGTTTTTAATTTCTCTAAAAGCGGCAGATTCTTTTTGTTTTGAAGTGTTCTCTGAGAATTGCGTATTTGATTTTTTTCCGGATTCTTGGTCAAATACAGGATTTTCATTAAACAGAGAAGGAGCTTCACTTTTCTCTATTTTTATCTCTTTTTTGTGATTTTCTGTATTTTTTGGAAAATAGCCTTTACCATATACTAACCAATTAAGGTCAACTTCATCAAAAGCCGTTTCAACTTTTATAATAAAATCTAGACTCGGTTTATTTCTTCCTGATAATAGGTGAGAAATGCTAGACCTTGGTACATCAATTTTATCTGCAAAACTTGACGCCGATAAATTGTAATAATCTAATATTAGTTTTAGTCTTTCTATCATTTGTTTACTTATGTAAACATTAGGGGTTGTTTACGTTTGTAAATATATAGTGTTTTATAATTGTAAACAAGAAAAAACACATTTTTTTTCAACTTCACCAAAATAAACACCATAAAGTACTTTAAGTAATAGCACGTAACTTGCTTAAATACAGTTATTTATGTGTTAAGTATAGAAAAATATTATATAGTAAGTAGATTTGCGTAATTACAATTGTAATTGCTAAAATACAGGTCTTTAGGGTGTTTAGTAATGTAAATTAACCTAACAATAATCATTATAATACCTTTCTTGGCTTATTAATAGCTTGTTTTATGCTTTTAAAATAAATAATAATGCTTTATACCTATAAATAGTAGACTTCTTTTCATAGTTTTATTTAAATCCTTTAAAATCAGTGTAAAAATAGCATTCAGCTTATATAATCACTCTAAAACTATTTAGCTTATAAGCTTGATAATTAAAAAGAGCTAATTATACTTCTATATGTATAAAATAGTGTTGTAATAGTTATAATTCAAGAAGTTTATTACAATTGTAATTAAAAACAACTCATTAACAAATGTAAATTAACGAATCGTTTGTTCACTTTTGTAAAAAAAAGAAAGCACCCTGTTTACAGAGTGCTTTATATTATACGATAAAATAGTATTTATACTTACTTTTTATTCTCTATCCATTTTCTTGCGTTTACAAAAGCTTCTAACCAAGGAGAAACTTCATCTTGTCTGTCTTGTGGGTAATAAGCCCAATTCCATTGGAAAGTTGAACGTTCAATATGTGGCATTGTTACTAAATGACGACCAGTTTTGTCGCACATCATTGCTGTGTTATAATCTGATCCATTTGGATTATTAGGATATCCTTCATAACCATACTTCGCAACAATATTATAATTGTTTTCAGTTTCTGGTAAATTGAATTTTCCTTCTCCATGAGAAATCCAAACCCCTAATTCAGTTCCAGCTAAACTAGATAACATTATTGAATTATTTTCTTGAACTTTTACAGATGTAAACGAACTTTCATGCTTTTTTGATTCATTGTGAAGCAGCTTACCATGTTTATTATGCTCTGGTGTAATCAACTCTAATTCCATAAACAATTGACAACCGTTACAAATTCCTACAGAAAGTGTATCTTCTCTATTGAAGAAATTTTTTAAAGCAGCATTTGCTTTTTCATTATATAAAAATGCACCAGCCCATCCTTTAGCAGATCCTAATACATCAGAGTTTGAAAAACCTCCAACAGCACCTATAAACTGAATATCTTCTAAAGTTTCACGACCTGAAATTAAATCAGTCATGTGAACATCTTTAACATCAAATCCAGCTAAATACATAGCATTCGCCATTTCACGTTCAGAGTTCGAACCTTTTTCACGAATGATTGCAGATTTTGGTCTGTTAGTTACATTTCCAACGGTATCAGCTAATTTTCCTGTAAAGTGAGTTGGGAATGTATATTTTAATGGTTGATTTTTATAATTATCAAAACGATCTTTAGCTAAATCGTTTGCAGTTTGCTTTTGATCTAATAAATATGATGTTTTATACCATGTATCTCTTAATTCAGAAATAGATAAAGCAAAAACATCAGAACCATTTTTAATATTTAATCGATCAGATTCTGTTACAGAACCGATAGTAAAGAATTCAATATTGTTATCAGTTAAAATTTGCTCTACTGAATTATCAACTGCTTGGAATACAATTCCTGAGTTTTCAGCAAATAATAATTGAATACTATCTGCTTCATTTATGCTTGATAAATCTAAGTTTGCACCTATGTTTACATCAGCAAAACACAATTCTAATAAAGTAGTAATCAATCCTCCAGAGGCAACATCATGACCTGCAACGATTTTTCCTTCTTTAATTAAGTTTTGTACTACATTAAATGCAGATTTAAAGAACTCATTATTATTAATGGTAGGAGCGGAGTTTCCTATTTTGTTTACTACTTGAGCAAACGAACTTCCTCCTAATTTAAAATCATCTTGCGATAAGTTGATATAGTAGATACTTCCTTTGTTCGGTTGTAAAACTGGTTCTACAACTTTAGTAATATCATTACAGTTAGCCGCTGCAGAAATTACTACAGTTCCTGGAGAAATAACTTCTTCATTTGGGTATTTCTGTTTCATTGATAATGAATCTTTTCCTGTTGGAACATTGATTCCTAAATCAATAGAGAACTCAGAAATAGCTTTTACAGCTTTGTATAAACGAGCGTCTTCACCTTCATTTTTACAAGGCCACATCCAGTTTGCTGATAATGAAACTGATTGTAATCCATCTTTTAAAGGAGCCCAAACAATATTCGTTAAAGCTTCTGCAATTGAGTTTTTACTTCCGGCTTCTGGATCAATTAACCCAGAAATAGGAGAGTGGCCAATCGTAGTAGCAATACCTTCTTTTCCTTTATAGTCCAATGCCATTACACCTACATTGTTTAATGGAATTTGTAAAGAACCAACACATTGTTGTTTCGCTACTTTTCCACCAACACAACGGTCAACTTTATTGGTTAACCAATCTTTACAAGCAACTGCTTCTAATTGCAACACTTGTTCTAAATAATTGGTGAAGTTTTCTTTTGAATAATTTACGTCAGTGTAGTTTCTATCAACTGTTTTATCAGTCATGATTGTTTTTGGAGAACTACCAAACATATCTTCTAAAGCTAAGTCCATTGGTTTGTTACCACTGGTTTTAGATTCAAAAGTAAAACGATGATCTCCAGTAACATCACCAACCGTGTACATTGGTGAACGCTCACGTTCAGCTATTTTATTGAGGGTTTCGATATGCTTTTCAGCAATTACCAATCCCATACGTTCTTGTGATTCGTTACCGATAATTTCTTTATCTGATAGAGTAGGGTCACCTACTGGTAATTTATCTAAATCTATTTTTCCTCCAGTATCTTCAACTAATTCGGATAAACAGTTTAAGTGTCCACCAGCTCCGTGATCGTGAATAGAAACAATAAAGTTTTCATCACTTTCTACCATACCACGAACGGCATTGGCTGCACGTTTTTGCATTTCAGGGTTTGAACGCTGAATTGCATTTAATTCAATTCCACTTGAGAATTCTCCGGTATCAGCAGAAGAAACCGCAGCTCCTCCCATACCAATACGATAGTTTTCACCACCAAGAATTACTATTTTATCTCCTTTTTGTGGAGTATCTTTTAAAGCTTGCTCTTTTTTACCATATCCAATACCACCAGCTTGCATAATTACTTTATCGAAACCAAGTTTGCGAGCATCTTCTTCGTGTTCAAAAGTTAAAACTGAACCACAGATTAAAGGTTGCCCAAATTTATTGCCAAAATCAGAGGCTCCGTTAGAAGCTTTGATTAAGATATCCATTGGAGTTTGGTATAACCATTTACGCTCATTCATTCCTTTTTCCCAAGGACGATTCTCTTCTAAACGAGAGTATGAAGTCATGTATACAGCAGTTCCTGCTAAAGGTAATGAACCTTTTCCACCAGCTAATCTATCACGAATTTCACCTCCTGAACCAGTAGCAGCACCATTAAAAGGCTCTACAGTGGTAGGAAAATTGTGTGTTTCAGCTTTTAATGAAATTACAGATTCAAATTCTTTTGTTTGGTAGTAATCAGGTTTGTCAGCACTTTTCGGAGCGAATTGCTCTACTTTTGGACCTTTAACAAAAGCTACATTGTCTTTATAAGCAGAAACAATATCGTTTGGATTTTGCTTAGATGTTTCTTTAATTAATTTGAATAAAGAAGTAGGCATTTCCTCTCCATCTATAACAAAGGTTCCGTTGAAAATCTTATGACGACAATGTTCTGAATTTACCTGAGAGAATCCAAATACTTCAGAGTCTGTTAGTTTTCTACCAATTTTAGTAGCAACTTCTTCTAAATAGGTAATTTCTTCATCGTTTAAGGCTAAACCTTCTTGCTCGTTATAAGCTGCGATGTCATCAATTTCTAAAATAGGTTCTGGCTGAATATCAATGGTGAATGTTTCTTGATGCAACCCATTGAACTTTTGTGAAATCATGGGGTCAAAATCGGAAAAATCATTAGCTACCGCATCAAATTCTTCTATTCTAACGATATCAGAAATCCCCATATTTTGAGTGATTTCTACAGCGTTGGTACTCCATGGAGTAATCATTGCTGCTCTTGGGCCAACAAAAAAGGCGTCAAGAGACGCCGCATTTATTTTCGGTTGGTTGCCAAATAACCAAGTTAATTTAGAAATTGTTTCTGTAGATAATTCTTTTGTTGTTTGAACAGCAAATACTTTACTGCTTACGTTTCCAAAGAAATGAATCATTATTAGTTGTGTTTGTGTGTGTTTTTGAAAGGTGTAAATTTAGTTCTTTTGCATGAAATATAAGCATAAAAAAAGCAGCAAAATTTTTGCTGCTTTTAATATAGTTTTTTTTATTTGTTAAAGTAATGGCTATCAATATACATTTCTTGTTCAAACTTATTAGTAGAGATTTCTATATCAATATGCTCAAAGCTTTTTACCTCATAAGGGGACTTAGCAGATACTCCTCTTATATCATCTAGAGCTGTTTTAAGTACAATTTCATTTTCATCACCAAAAGGTAAGATGTTATCCCAATGTTTCCATTCTTCAATTAAAATATTAGGCTCAAATCCATCACCATAATCATTTTGACCAAGCTTATTATAAATTTGAAAAACAATTGGTTGCATAGCCATTTTATGAGAAGTATTAACACCTTTACCGTCATGAAAAGTATAATCAGTTGTAGGAGAGTCGTATAACGTAATAGAACCTTCATTTTTGCCAACTGTTTTAGTTCCAACTAATTTAACTTCAATAAAAGGGCGTAACCCATTTATAATCATTTCACTAGCTGAGGCTGTACCATTTGAAGTTAAAACATATAACTTATTAATACCAGATAATCTATTGATAGTTTCTTCACTAGTTTTTTTTCCATCAGTTCCATAAATATTTAACGTATTGCTAAAATAATAAGGAGAGTCCTGTTGAGGGTGTTTGTTGTTAAATTTTAACTCAGCGAACTTATCTTTACCTGCTTCTTCATGTATCATACTCGCTAAGTAAGCAGAGGTTTGTACAGAACCACCACCATTAATTCTTAAATCCAATATTAATTCTTGAACACCTGCAGATTTCAATTCAGCAAAAGCAGCATTTAGCTCATCGTTATAAGAGGACCTGAATCCGTTGTAAAGTAGATAACCAACTTTTTTGCCGTTAACGTTGTCAAAAACTTTAGTTAGATGTACTGGGTTATCAGATACTACAGCTTGTGTTATTGCTTTCTTTTCTTTAAGAGTTTTTCCATCTTTCTCCGTAAAATAAAACTCTGCATTTTCTTCATAATAACCATTAAAAACACTTTTATAGTTGGTTATGGTCATTACAGTTCCGTTAATAGCATTTATAATATCACCTCTTTTAAAACCAGCAATATCAGCAGGAGAATTTTTTGAAACATGTTGAATATACATCACAACATAATCAGTAGTACCAACTTGAACTAGTTTAGGTCTAAAACCAAAAGTTTTTGATGTTCCTTGAAATTGCTGCTGCTGTGCAACATAGTCCTCTATAAACCAGGAAAAGTCATCGTTTGCATGTTTAAGACTTTCAAATAAAGAACTAGGAGTACTGTATGAGTTTAAGTAAGTGTAATAATCATTAGTGTTATCATCTTTATTATCTGCTAAATTAGGAACATCTTCTTGCCAATTGTACCATGAGTTCATGGCTTTCCACACAAAGTTATTTTCTTTATTGTTTAGTTTAACTTCATCTACTGGTTCATCCCCATCTTTAGGTATCATTTTATCATCTTTACTGCAACTTAAAAGAATTGTAAATATAAAGGATAGTAATATGAATTTTCTCATTGTTTAAAGTAATTATTTGTTAATCTATAAACAATATAACAGATAAAATATCACTTACCCTATTTTTTTAACAAAAAAATTAATTTTTATCAGGGATTCTATTTCTTTCTATTTTTCCTTTTTTTACTGTTTTATAGTTCTCGTAGCAGTTTAAAACGGCTTCTATGAGTTGTAAATCACTAGCTTTTTTTATAAAGTATTCTGAATAGTTACAGTCTGATAATAATTTATTTAGCTCTGCTCTATCCATTTCTAAATATTCCATCATTACCTCACGATCGAATTTACCTGCTAACATTTTACGTAAGTCATCTTCTTTTTTAAGCTTTTTAAGTTTTTTTAATTGTTTAGGTTTTTTGCCGAAGAGGTTATATACTAAATCAACGGGATTTAACAGTTTAGCTATAGGAGAAGATATTTTTTGAGGTCTTCCAACTTCATATGTTTGTGGTAATCCGTTAATATGTATTCTTGTAAAACGATCTTTTGGAACTTGTTTTACATCAACTTCTAAAACCCCTATTAATTCAGTTGATTTAATTACAACTTCTTTTACTTCCTCGGGTTTTTCTTCTAAAGAAATTACAACTTCATTACCTTTTAAAAGATCATTTGTAATTTTTAGTTTTATTGATGAATACCCTAAATAAGAAACTAATATAGTGTCGTTTGCTTGTGATACAAGGTCAAAGTGACCTTTTTCATTTGTTATGGTACCAACAACGGTATTAAGGTTTAAGATATGAGCTGCACTTAAAGGTTTTTTAGATTCAGAGTCTATTATTTGCCCTTTTAGTTTGTCTTGCGCCTGAATAGACATACTAAGTGCTATTGCTACTAGGAATAATAATTGTTTTTGCATAGAGCGAAAATAAGAATAATAGGTTTTGTACGCGTTAATAATTTGTGAAATTAACCACTATCTAAAGAAGTGTGTATTTACTTGGTGAAAATGTAAATAAATAACAATAGTGTATAGGAAAATTAAAATAAACAAATAAAAAAGTAGGGGAAATGTATTTGAAGTTGTTTAATTACTCCTCGAGGTCTTAATTAGTACAATGTTAAATTTAAAAAATAAATAAATGAAAAATCTAAAAATACTTGGATTAACCCTTTTTTCAATTATTTCATGTCAAAACGACGATTTATTACATAATTCTGAAATAAATTCTAGTAAAGAGCAAATAGCTCAATTTATAACGTCAGATACACCTGATGGTATTCATAATTTAAATATTAGTGAACTGTATAACAACACTTCTTCTAAAGCTAAAGGAGTAGCTGTAGAAGAGAATTGTGTTGATAAAGAAGTGTCATTTACTCAAACAGATTCAGATTTTTTTATTCTAGATGCTAATAGTTCTTTATTATGGCCTGGTAATTTGGTGGCTGCAAGATCTATACAAGAAGGAGCTCCAGTGTCTATACCTATTTTTGGTGAAGATAGAAACCCTGTAGAGGTTAGAGTGAATGTGTTGTCAGGAACATCTGCTTCTACATCAAGAACAATTGAAGAGCCAACACCAGGAAAAGTTCAAGATAATTTAAATTCTATTTTAAATGCTTACTATAAGAGTAAAGCTAATTTCCCTGCTAGTTTTGATATTAGTATTCAAAGAATTCATGATGAAAAACAATTTCAACTTTCTTTAAATGCAGGATATTCTGGACCTAGTGTTAATGTGTCCGGTAGTTTTGGAGTAGATTTCTCTACCCAGAAAACTAGGTATGCAGTTACTTTGAAGCAACGTTTTTTTACAGCTTCAGTGTCTCCTAAAGAAGGTATTATAGGAGGGAATGGATGGTTAAATAATAATGTTTCCCCAGAGAGGTTAAAACCTTATGTTACAGATTATTTAGAGGTAAGTGAAGATCAACAAAACCCGTCTTCTTATATAGAATCAGTAACTTATGGTAAACTATATACGTTAATTTATGAATCTAGTAGTAGTGCTAAAGAAGTTGAAGCAGCATTAAATTTTGCTTATAAATCAGTAGGAACAGAAGTAAATGCTGAATTAGAAGCACGATATAAATCAATTTTTAGTGAGTCTACTGTTAAAGTAAAGCAATTGGGAGGAAATGCTACTTCTGGAATAGCATCATCTTTAGCAGCTATGGCTAATAATTTAGATAGAGTTGTTGATTTTCTGAAAGAAGGAGCAGAGGTGTCAGTTGATAATCCAGGATATCCGATTTCTTATAAAGTAAATTATACATATGATAACAGACCTTTTAAAGTAAGTTCAAATTTAGAGTATACTATCAAAGAATGTGATTTAGTGTATTATGATAAAATAAGAGTAGATCCAACAGATGTAGCATTATATGGAACCGATCATGGAACCAGTGGAGGAGAGCTTTTTGGTAGATTTTATGTAGAAAAGTATGATCAAGAATTAGGAACTTGGTATTTAACAGGGAATAAAATTTACTGGGGATACGGAATTGAAGATCATGTAGGATTAGATTATTATAAATTTAACCAAAAAAGAAGTGTAGCTGATGGAAAAGTAATTGATTTTATGGTAAAAGCAAAAGCTGGTGAACGTTTTAGGATAGTTTCTGTAATAGGGGAATGTGATTCTGGATGTTATGTTTATAGAGATGGAGTAAAGGCTTATAATGAGTATGAATATAATCTTAGTTCAAAAAAATGGGAAGATTATACAAGGCATAATCCGTATGTAGATAATTATACAGTAGGAGATGGTTTTCATAATAAAACATGGAATGGTGTAAGAACAATAGTTCAAGGAGATACTTGTTATTTAGATTATGACACATATATTTTAAACTAAATAATTCAGTACAAAATTTAATGCAAGGAGGCTTTTTAGCCTCCTTGTTTTTTTTATATGAAATTGATATTATATGGATTTGGTTTTCTATGATATTCTAATATTTATGGGCTATTTTATTCCTTATATTTTAATAAATTAAATAGTCTAGATTTGAATACTAATTATAGAGAGTCTTGTTAGAGTTTTTTGATGGAAAACTCTGTAGAAATAAAAAAGCACAATACTTAAAAGTATTGTGCTTTTTTATGGTGCACGTAACAGGAGTCGAACCTGCACTTCCGTTGGAAACAAGCCCCTCAAGCCTGCGCGTCTACCAATTCCGCCATACGTGCATAAACTAAAAAAGTTAAGCATATGCTTAACTTTTTGTGACCGGGCTGGGGCTCGAACCCAGGACCCTCTCCTTAAAAGGGAGATGCTCTACCAACTGAGCTACCCGGTCATTGCTTCTTTGTGAAAGCGGTTGCAAATATACAACTGTTCTTTAAATCTAAAAAGCTTTTTTGTAATATTTTTTACTCATATTTGTAACTGCTTAATTACTAGTTTATGAAAATTATATTATTAGGGTATATGGCTAGCGGTAAATCGACAATTGGACGATTTTTGGCAGAAAAAAAACATATTCCGTTTATTGATTTAGATGAATATATAGAAAAAAAGGAAGGAAAAACGGTTTCTGAAATCTTTGAATTGAAAGGAGAAATTTATTTTAGAAAACAGGAACATGTATTTTTAAAAGAACTTTTAGAAAAAGAAGAAGATTTTATAATATCTCTAGGAGGAGGTACACCGTGTTACGCAGGAAATATGGATGTATTATTAAGCTTTAAAGATGTGAAGTCGGTATACTTAAAAACAAGTATAAATACAATTGTAGACAGACTAAGAAACGAAAAAAGTCAACGTCCATTAGTAGCCCGTTTAAATAAAGAGGAATTAGCAGAATTTGTTGCTAAGCACTTGTTTGAAAGAAGTTATTATTATAATCAGGCTACTTATACATTAACCGTAGACAATAAAAGTATTGATGACACTATAGAAGAGTTACAAGAATTATTAGGTTAAGTAAGCTATTGTTTCATTTGTTTTAAACTCTACAACTACATGTTCTTTAATAGACGTAGATAAAGATATTCCTTTAAAATCAGCTTTTACAGGATACTTTTTATGGTTTCTGTTAACTAACACAGCAGTTTTAAATCGTTTTAAAGGAACTTCTAAAAAGTGCTTTACTCCATATATTAAGGTAGTTCCTGAATTTAAAACATCATCTACTAAAACTAATGCTTTATTCTGGTATTCTTTACTGTTAATAGAAGTAGTGATTGGGGTGATAGGGTTTTTCTTATCGATTGAAACCTTACATAAAGTTATTTTTATGGGAGAAACTTCACTTAAGACAGTAGAAATTTTCTCTGCTAAAAAATATCCATTATCAGCAATACCAGCAATAATAATTTCTGTTTCGTTACTATTACTTTCATAGATTTGAAAGGCTATTCGACGAATTTTTTGTTCAACTTGAGTATTATTTAAAATAATATTGTTCGTGTCAGTCATTTTTGTTTGCTGGTTTAAACTTACTTTAGGATTACAAATTAACATCATTTTTATTAGAATCATCATAATAATCGTCAATATCACGACGATCTTTTTTAGTAGGGCGTCCCGTTCCTTTTTTACGATAGTAATCTTTGGAGTACTTTAGTAATTCTGTCTTTTCAAACTCTTCTTTAGGAGTTACATCTTTTCTGTATAAATCAACTAATTTAGCACCTACACGACTAGGAGGAATGTCTAAAACTTTTATTTTATAGTTAATTTGGTTTTTTCGAATAGTTATTTCTTCATTACCAAATATTTCTTTAGAAGGTTTAAGATTAGTTCCCTCTATTTTAACATGTCCCTTTTTACAAGCATCTGTGGCAATACTACGGGTTTTAAATAAGCGAATACACCACAAATATTTGTCAATTCTCATATAAAAAGTTAATTTTTATCGTTTCATTTTTTACAAAGGTATAAAAATGGTAAATTGCGCGTTAAAATTTCAGAATTAAATGATAAAATTTAAACATCTACTTTACACTGCCATAGTAGGTACTCTTTTGTATGCTTGTGGAAGTGATAGCAACTCACCTGTTGATAATTTTGACCATGAAGCACAGGCTATAATTGATAACGACTCGTTGGTTGTGTTTTTAAAAAATAATTATTATAATGAAGCCTTAGACTCGGTGAAGCCTATTACTAATGGGGAAACTCCATTATTTGATGATGATAAACTAGTAACTAAGGAAGTAACTGAAAATGATATAAATTATAAATTATATTATTATGTAAATAGTATTGGTGACCCTGATGAAGATAAAGGTTTTCCTACAGTAATGGATTCTGTTTATGCTAAATATAGAGGACAAAGAATAGTTAGAAAAGATAGTTTAAGTCCTGATTTTGATAAAAACACTGCTTGGTTTTCTTTAAATAATGTTATTAGAGGTTGGACTTATAGTTTTGTTCATTTTAAAGGAGGAAATAATGTAACTAATGGCGGACCTATTAACTATGAAAATGGAGGGAAAGGAATTTTGTTTATACCATCTGGATTAGCTTATGCCAATAGAGGAACAACTACTATAGCACCTAATTCTATATTACTTTTTTATATTGAGTTATGGGATTTAGTTCTAGATACTGATGACGATCAAGATGGGGTAGCTTCCATTAACGAAGATCCAGATGGTGATGGAGATCCTAGAAATGATGACACAGATAAAGATAATATTCCTAATTATTTAGATACCGATGATGATGGGGATGGAGTTTTATCTAAAGATGAGGATAAAAATGGAGATGGAAATCCAGCAAATGATTTTAGTGATCCTAATAAGCCTAACGTACCTGATTACTTAAATAGAGATATTTTTTAGAGTTTAAAAAATACATATAAAAAAACCGAAGTTTAATAAACTTCGGTTTTTTTATATCTAAACTTTAAAATGTTTTAGAACCTGTATGACAAGCCTACAATAATTTGATTAACGCGGGTATCGAAATTTACATTTCCTACATTAGAATCTACAAACTCAGCTTCTGTGTCAGATAAAGCTCTTTCCCAACGTACATCTAAACCTAATTTACCAAGTTCTACACCAGCACCTAATTGTAGTCCTACAGAAAACCCATCAGAATCTACTTGTTTAAGGTCCTCAATATCAAAATCAGAATCTAAAATATACTGAAAAGAAGGTCCTGCAAATACATGTCCTATTTTTAAAAAATTTAAACCTAATAAAACAGGGATATCTATTTTTTGTATTTCATAAGTAGTTGTTTTAGCAGTAAAACCAGCAGGCTCATAAGAAACTTCGTTGCTTAGTTGTGTATATACCAATTCAGGTCTAATATATAAACCGGTAGCAGGTAATTTTATGCGTAACCAAGCACCAGCATGAAAACCTGTTTTACTTTTGGCTCCATTAAAGACATCGTCTTTTACATCAGAAAAAGAGTCTGAATTGTAGTTAATACCACCTTTAATACCACCTTGTATTTGACTTTGCGCTAATTGTGAACCTCCAACTAGAAGGCATAAGATAAAAATTACTTTTTTCATTTGTTATTAATTTTATACTATTATTATTGGGTTAAATATTTGTTTTTTACATAAAAAAATACATCACTTTAAACCTTAAAAGTGATGTATTTATTGTTTAGTTGTTTATGTTTTTTATTTTCTAGAAATAACTTTCTCGACTGCTTTTACTATAGCTTCGTCATTTAAACCATACTTTTTCATTAATTGATCTGGAGTAGCAGATTCACCAAAACTATCATTTACCGCAACAAATTCTTGTGGAGTAGGGGTGTTAGTTGCTAAACAACGAGCAACACTTTCTCCTAAACCTCCATATTTGTTATGCTCTTCCGCAGTAACTACACAACCTGTTTTAGTAACAGATTTTAAAATAGCTTCTTCATCTAATGGTTTAATAGTATGAATGTTTATTACTTCAGCAGAAATACCTTTAGCTTCTAATTGCTCAGCGGCTTGTAAAGCTTCCCATACTAAATGACCAGTAGCAACAATAGTTACATCGTTACCCTCGGTAAGTTGAATAGCTTTACCTATTTCAAAAGGTTGATCAGTCATAAATACCGGCACTTTTGGACGACCAAAACGTAAATATACAGGTCCTTTATGTTCAGCTATTGCTAAAGTTGCAGCTTTTGTTTGGCTGTAATCACAAGTGTTTATAACAGTCATTCCTGGCAACATCTTCATTAATCCAATATCTTCTAAAATTTGGTGTGTTGCTCCATCTTCACCTAAAGTTAATCCTGCGTGAGAAGCACAAATCTTTACATTTTTATCAGAATAAGCAACTGATTGACGAATTTGGTCATAAACTCTACCAGTTGAAAAGTTAGCGAATGTACCTGTAAAAGGAATTTTTTCTCCAATAGCTAATCCAGCTGCAATTCCTATCATGTTTGCTTCAGCAATTCCTACTTGATAAAAACGCTCAGGATGATTTTTGGCAAATTCATTCATTTTTAATGAACCAGTTAAATCTGCACATAAAGCTACAACATTAGGATTTGTTTGTCCTAATTCTGTTAAACCATCACCAAACCCAGATCGGGTATCTTTTTTTTCTGTGTAAGTATATTTTTTCATCAGTTTGTGTTGTGTAAATACGCGTCAAAAATAATCTTTTATATAGATGTAAAGCTACAATTTTGATAATTCTTTGTAAAGTTTATGAACAGGAAATCCCATCACATTAAAATAACTTCCTTCAATTTTTATAATTCCTATTTTACCAATCCATTCTTGAATACCATAGGCTCCAGCTTTGTCAAAAGGCTTATAAGTGTTTATGTAATAATCAATTTCTTCGTCTAATAATTCTTTAAAGCTAACAATAGTAGTATCATTCACGGTTTTCTGAAATGATTTACTAGTAATACATATAGAGGTAATAACTTCGTGTGTGGTATTTGATAATTCCTTGAGCATTTGAAATGCTTCCTCGTAGTCTTTAGGTTTTCCTAAAGCTTTGTTATGTATCCATACGATAGTGTCCGATGTTATTAATAACTCATTTTCTTTTAAACCTTTTTTAAAAGGGGTAGCCTTAAGATCGGCTAAATAGTCAGTTATTTCTACATGGTTTAGCTCTTTTGGGTAGATTTCTTCTACTTCCTTTGTTTTGATAGAAAAAGGAATATCTAAGCTTTTTATTAATTCTTGTCTTCTAGGAGAATTTGAAGCAAGGATAATAGAGTATTTTGATAATTTAGTTGATAACATATTTAATATAGTAAGCTATGGTAGGAACACTTAAGAGGGCAAAAAAGAAGTTTAAGTAGCTAATTTTATGCAATATTTGGTAATCTTTAGTTTCAGAAGCTATCATTAAACGGTAAATAAAGTATAGCTCAGGAATTGTTCCTAATAACATAATGGTTGAAAAAATGAACTTATTTTTAATAAAAGCAATTGCTATAGAAAACACAAAAAAACAACCTATTATAGAGAGCATCAAAGCTATATTTTTAGCTCTTTTCCTGCCTAGTAAAACAGGTAAAGTGTTTTGTTTGTTTAAGTTGTCTTGATTTACGTTAATAATATCAATAATTATTTCAATAACGATATTACTTAAAAAAGAGACAATTACGTAACCAATAGTTATTAATTGTAGGTCGTAAAAAAGTTCCCATTGCTCTATAGATAAATTAAGAGGAAAATCAAACCACCATAGTGTAAGTAAAGCAAAAGGTTTTAGGAAAGAGGTAACAATGTTACTAAAAAAAGTTTTTTGAGTGTTATTTTTAGAATATAGATATACAATAACAGGGCAAACAATAAATATAAGCCCATACCATGGTTTATTTACTTTTATAGATAGAGATAAGCCTACTATAATACCTATAAACATTAAGTAAAAAGATGCTTCTTTTACTTTTTGTAAAGGGAATCTAGTTTTTTTTTGTGGACTTCTGAAGAAAAAACTTGTTAGGTAACCAGACGCTAATAAAAAAGCGCTAGAAATAGATAATAGTCCTAAATCAAGAAAAGAAAGGGTAGTTTTAAAGCCATAGCCGTGTAAGAAAGAAAACTTAAATAAGAATAAAATAAAAATAAAATATAAAATCTTCTTCCACTGTATGATATTAAAAAAAGTATCATTCATTAATTATAAGCCTTTTTAATCCTGGCTAAATCACGTTTACTATCACGGTCTTTAATATTTTGTCTCTTATCATGGGTTTTCTTTCCTTTCGCAAGAGCAATATCTAATTTAGCCCAACCATTTTCATTAATGAATAAACGTAAAGGAACAATTGTACTACCTTTAGCTTCAACTTCTCTTTCAAGTTTTTTTAATTCACGCTTATTTAGCAATAAACGGCGTTCACTTTTAGGGTTATGGTTGTAATGATGTCCAAAGGCATATTCTTCAATGTACATGTTCACTACAAAAAGCTCTCCTTTATCATTAAACTCACAAAAACTTTCGGTAATTCGAGCTTTGCTTTGTCGTATTGATTTTATTTCAGTACCAGTAAGTTGAATTCCTGCTGTGTATCTATCAAGTATCTCGTATTCAAAACGAGCCTTTTTATTCTGTATGTTAATCTTTTTTTGCATAAATAGAACACAAATATAACTATAATTTTAAGTTGTTAAATAAAATTGTTAAGCTATGATTAAAGTCATGTTTTTAGGGAAGAGTGGAATGTAATTTTGCTTAAAATTTAAACTTATAATCATGAAAAAAATTATATTAAGTATTGTATTAGGAACGTTGTTTTTTAGTAATGTAAATGCACAGGAGACTTCTAAAAAAGATGATTTTAAAAAATGGCAAGCGCGTTTTAGATGGGTAACTGTTTTACCAAACGAATCGGCAACAATTGGTACTATTGGAGGTGATGTTGAAATAGGTGAAAACTTTATTCCTGAGCTTGATTTTACCTACTATTTTACTGAAAATATTGCAGCTGAATTAATTTTAGGAACAACTAACCATGATGTAAAAGCGGTAAATACAGCCTTAGGAAATGTTAATTTAGGAGATGTTTGGTTGTTACCTCCAACATTAACGCTACAATACCATTTTAATATAAGTGATTTTAAACCTTATGTAGGAGCCGGTGTGAATTATACTATTTTTTATAATGCTGACCCAGGTACTGTGGTAGATGTAGATTATGAAAATAGTTTTGGATATGCACTTCAACTTGGTTTTGACTATGACCTGGATGACACTTGGTTTTTAAACGTAGATGCTAAGTATATTGGATTAAGTACCGATGTATCTGTAAATGCAGGTGTAGCAACAGTGCCAGCTGAAGTAGATATTAATCCATTACTTATTGGTTTTGGTGTAGGTATGAGGTTTTAAAAAATAAATTTCATTATCTTTTATAGAGCTACATAATTGTAGCTCTATTTTTTTTGTGTTAAACTTAACAATTAAAATTAAAGAATACCTGTAAATTTGTTTACGATTTAACGATCAAAACAAACAAATTTTATGCGATATTTATACATTTCACTACTATTACTAGTTGTTTCATGCAAGCCAAAATTTACTGCCCAACAAATAATAGATAAGTCAATAGAGTATTCTAAATTAAATGAAATAGGAAACGCTACAATTTCCTTTAACTTTAGAAAAAATTATTATAAAGCAACTAGAAGTAATGGTACTTTTGAATTAGTTAGAACTATAAAAAATGACTCAGCAACAATACAAGATGTGTTATCGAATGAGAATTTCAGACGCTTTGTAAATGATAGCTTAGTTGAACTAACAGAAAAAGATAAAAATCGCTATAGCAATTCTGTGAATTCGGTTCATTATTTTTCTGTCTTACCTTTTGGGTTAAATGATAAAGCAGTTCAAAAAAAATTATTAGAGCCTGTTACTATAAAAGGAAAGGAGTATTATAAAATTAGAGTCACTTTTGCAGAAGAGGGCGGAGGAGAAGATTTTGATGATGTGTTTATATATTGGTTTGCAAAAGATAGTTTTCAGGTAGATTATTTAGCGTATAAATATCATACAAATGGAGGAGGAGTACGTTTTAGAGATGTAAAAGAGGAAAAAATAGTAAACGGAATCCGTTTTGTAGACTATAACAATTATAAGCCTTTAAATAAGGATATTGATTTTTATACTATTGATGAATTATATGAAAACGGAGCGTTGAAAAAACTATCAGAAATTGTTTTAAATGATATTAAATTAAACTAATCAATTTTTAACATTTTAGAGGATATTTCTTTCTTATCAGAAGATATTTTAACCGAAATAACAAATACACTAGAGTTATCATTTTCATCCATTTGCTCGTATTTTTTTAGATTTAAAATTTTGTTAGCAAAAGAAGGAGTAGTGTTACTATGACCAACTATTAAAACAGATTTTCCTTTTGTGTTTTTCTTAAAATCATCATCGTACATCTTATTTGGATCATAAATGGTGATTTCTAATTTTTTACTTTTTGCTACTGGTGTCGCAGTTTGTATTGTTCTATTGTAATTAGTAGAATATATAGCATCTAAATGAATGTCTTCAAAATAATTTTTCCATTTTTCAGCTCGCTGTTGTCCAGTTACGTTTAAGTTCGGGTTTTTATTTGTTTGACCTGTTCTATCTTTTTCAGCATGACGAATTAAATAATAGGTAGAGTTAACTTCTTTTTGTGAGCAAGAAATTAATGTGCTAAAAGCAAGAATACAACCTAAAAGATATTTTTTCACGATAAGTAATTGTTTTGAAGAGCCAATATAATTAAAAATAAAAAGCGATGCTTTTTTAAACACCGCTCTCTATAAACTAACTATAAAATAAATAGTTAACTTTCTATTAAATCAGATTGATTTCTAAATACCAATTCATTATCAAAAGCGTCTAGTAAAATAATACTATCAGTGGTTACTTGTCCTGATAAAATTTCTTTAGATAATTGATTTAAAACCTCTTTTTGAATCACTCGCTTTACAGGACGTGCACCAAATTCTGGTTGATATCCCTTTATAACTAAATAAGCAATAGCTTCATCAGTAGCATCAAAAATTATGTTTTGTTTCGCAATCATCTTTTTAACACTATTCAATTGTAGTTTTACAATTTCTTTAATATTCTCTTCGGATAGTGGAGTAAACAAAATAATATCATCAATTCTGTTTAAAAACTCAGGTCTTACCGATTGTTTTAACAGCCCTAAAACTTCTGTTTTTGCTAAATCCATAGTTGTATGAATATCACCTTTCATATTATCAAATTTTTCTTGGATAATATGACTCCCCATATTAGAGGTCATAATAATAATGGTGTTTTTAAAATCAGCAACACGACCTTTATTGTCAGTTAATCTACCTTCATCTAATACCTGTAGTAAGACATTAAAGGTATCAGGGTGCGCTTTTTCAATCTCGTCTAATAACACAACTGAATATGGTTTTCTACGAACAGCTTCTGTTAATTGCCCACCTTCATCATAACCTACGTATCCCGGAGGTGCTCCAACCAACCTGCTTACGGAATGACGCTCTTGATATTCACTCATATCAATACGAGTCATCGCATTTTCATCGTCAAATAAATATTCAGCTAAAGCTTTCGCTAATTCTGTTTTACCAACCCCAGTTGTTCCTAAGAACAAGAACGAACCAATAGGTTTATTTGGGTTTTGTAATCCTGATCTAGAACGACGAACCGCATCAGAAACTGCTTCAATAGCTTCTTCTTGGCCAACTACACGGTTATGTAATTCACCTTCTAATTTTAATAACTTTTCACGCTCTGATTGTAACATTTTAGTTACAGGAACTCCCGTCCATTTAGCTACAACTTCAGCAATATCATCATAAGTAACTTCCTCTTTAATTAATGCATTCTCACTTTGATTCGCTAAGATTTCTTGTTGTTTATCAAGTTCTTCTTGTGCATCTTTTATTTTACCATAACGTAACTCAGCTACTTTACCATAATCACCATTACGTTCTGCTTTCTCAGCTTCAAGTTTATAGTTTTCAATATCAGTTTTTAAACTCTGAACGGTATCTACAATGCTTTTTTCTGATTGCCATTTAGCATTAATTTCATTGCGATCTTCCTTTAAATTGGCTAAATCGGCATTTAAAAATTTTAATTTAGTTTCATCATTTTCACGCTTAATCGCTTCAATTTCAATCTCTAACTGCATGATTTTACGATCCAGTACATCTAATTCTTCTGGTTTTGAATTGATTTCCATACGTAGTTTAGAAGCAGCTTCGTCCATTAAATCAATAGCCTTATCTGGTAAAAATCGATTGGTGATATAACGTTGTGATAATTCTACAGCCCCTATAATAGCTTCGTCTTTTATACGAACTTTGTGGTGTGTTTCATATTTATCTTTAATACCACGTAAAATAGAAATAGCACTTTCTGTATCAGGTTCGTCTACCATTACTTTTTGAAAACGACGTTCTAAAGCTTTATCTTTTTCAAAATATTTTTGATATTCATCTAGTGTCGTTGCACCAATAGCTCTCAATTCACCACGAGCTAAAGCAGGTTTCAAGATATTAGCAGCATCCATTGCACCTTGGCCACCACCAGCACCTACTAAGGTGTGAATCTCATCAATAAAAAGCACGATATCTCCTTCAGACTTTGTAACTTCTTTTATTACAGACTTTAAACGTTCTTCGAACTCACCTTTGTATTTTGCTCCAGCAATTAACGCTCCCATATCTAAAGAGAAAATTTGTTTTTCTTTTAGGTTTTCAGGAACATCACCACGAATAATTCGGTGTGCTAAACCTTCTGCAATAGCTGTTTTACCTGTACCGGGTTCACCAACTAGAATAGGGTTGTTCTTTGTTCGACGAGATAAAATTTGTAATAAACGTCTAATCTCTTCATCACGACCAATAACTGGGTCTAGTTTTCCGTCTTGTGCTAATTTATTTAAGTTTTTAGCATATTTATTTAAAGAATTGTAAGTTTCTTCAGCGCTTTGTGACGTAACACGATTTCCTTTGCGTAACTCCTCAATGGCTACTTTCAAGCTTTTTTCAGAAACACCTTGATCTTTTAATACTTGTGCTATTTGACTTTTAGATTTAAAAATAGCTAGAATTAAATGTTCAATAGAAACGTATTCATCGTTCATTTTTTTAGCAATGATTGAAGCTTCATTTAACGTTTTGTTAGCTTCGCGAGAAAGCATTAAGTCAGCACCTGTAACTTTAGGAAAGCTTTCTAGTTGCTTATCTAACACCTGTTGTATAACATCAATATTAATGTTTAACTTCTTTAGTATGAAAGGAAGTACATTTTCATCGACTAAAAGTAAGGCTTTGAAAATGTGTTCATTTTCTATAAGGTTGTGACCATAACTTTGCGCTAATTGTTGTGCTTGCTGTATGGTTTCTTGTGATTTTATTGTATAATTGTTAAAATTCATATCGTTTTTATTTTTCTCAATAAAAGTCAAAATCAGTACCAATTGATTTTTTAAAGAAGAAAAAGACATTTTGTCTTTTAAAATGAGTTTTTTTATGACTTTTTGACTGGTATTGTGGTGATTAAGAATAAATATGTTATTAAAGTAAGGATTTTATGGGAGTATTAAGTACTATTTTTGGAAGAAAAGAGACAAATAAAGGAGAAGAGGAATCGTTTATCAATTGGATTCCATTAACTTCATTAGAGCAAATAAAAGAGATAAAAGAATTATCGAAAAAAGAACCAGTAGCTATTTTTAAGCATTCAACAAGATGTGGCATTAGCAGTATGGTAATTAAGCGTTTTGTAAACAGTTTTGATGAAGAGCTAAAAGACTTTAAAGTGTATTATCTTGACCTACTTAGTTATAGAGACATTTCTAATGAAATAGGATACACTTTTCAGGTTTTACATCAATCTCCTCAGTTGTTGGTAATTAAAAAAGAAGAAGTGATTTCACATGCTTCTCATTATGATATTGCTCGTATTGATTTGAAAAAAATCTAAAAAAGATGCCATTTTTAATGGGATTTCCTTAAATACCTCGTATTTTTGCATATTTCAAAATTATAGAGATTTGAGTAACGAAACAGCGACTTCACAACCAAAGAAAGGAAAAAATCTATACGATTATCAAAAAGAAGCATTGTACAAAATTTTCAAAAGTTTTGAGAATGCTCCCGAAAATTACCATTTACTTTATCAACTACCTACAGGAGGAGGAAAAACAGTTATTTTCTCCGAAATTACACGTCAATACTTAAAACATTATCAAAAGAAAGTATTGATAATGACTCACCGAATAGAACTATGTAAGCAAACAGCAAAAATGCTTAAAGAGTTTGGTGTAGTAAATAAAATTATTGATAGTAAAGCAAGTTTAGAGGACCAAGATGAGTTTGATTGCTTTGTGGCCATGGTTGAAACCCTAAACAATCGTTTAAATGACGATATGTTAGATATTTCAGACGTTGGTTTAGTAATTATTGATGAGGCTCACTATAACTCATTTACTAAACTATTTAAGTTTTTTGATAGATCTTTTATACTAGGGGTAACAGCAACTCCTTTAAGTTCAAACATTAAGCTTCCTATGAAGGATAATTATGACGAACTTATTGATGGGGAAAGTATTGGAGCCTTAATTCAAAATGAATACTTAGCGAAAGCAAATATTTACTCTTACAATGTAGGGTTAACTTCGTTAGAAGTAGGAGCAAATGGAGATTATACAGTAAAATCATCAGAAGATTTATATACAAATACCGATATGCTTTCTAAGCTTCTACAAGCTTATGAAGAACGAGCAAAAGGAACTAAAACTTTAATTTTTAATAATGGTATTAATACATCATTACATGTGTATGATACCTTTAAAAGAGCAGGATATCCAATTGCCCATTTAGATAACACGAATACTAAAAAAGAACGTGATTTTATTTTAAAGTGGTTTCATAAAACACCCAATGCAATTATTACTTCGGTTAGTATTTTAACAACAGGATTTGATGAGCCTACAGTAGGATCTATTATATTAAATAGAGCTACGAAGTCTTTAACGTTGTACTATCAGATGATTGGTCGTGGTTCTCGTATTTTACCAGGAAAATCAGAATTTAATGTAATTGATTTAGGAAACAATTTCCATCGTTTTGGACCTTGGGGAGCTGATTTAGATTGGCAAAAAATGTTTAGAGCACCAAATTTCTATTTAGATAACTTATTATCTGATGAAGAAATAGAAAATGAATTTAAATATGAACTACCAGCGGATGTAAAAGCTGAGTTTGCAAATTCTAAAGACTTATACTTTGATGTTAAAAAAGTATATAGAGATACTATACAAGGAGGAGAGTCATCAAAAAGAGTATTAGAAAAATCAATAGAGCATCATGCTGAAATGTGTGTTGAAAACAGCGAAGATGTTTTTGATGCGTTGATTTTAGCTAAAAAATTAGGAGGAGATATTGATGATAGAATTTATAGGTATTCAAAATGTATATCAAAAAGCACACATAATTTTATTGACTGGTTACAAGATGATTATCGTAAAAAATTAAACAGTTATTTACGAAGTAATTTTGATGAAGTTTATGAACAAATTCACGGTCATCCACCACCAGAAGAAGAATAAAATAGAAATTAAATTATAAAAAAAAATCCAGTTCAATTGAACTGGATTTTTTTTTATAATTATTTTTTGATTAAAGTGTTTATTTAGCAGGTAATACCTTACCTGAACATTCACCAAAACCAATTCTAACTTTATCATTCTTAGAGTAACCACGCATAATAACGGTATCGTTATCATTAATAAATTTACGCTCGCTACCATCGTTCATTTTAATAGGATTTTGACCTCTCCAAGTCAATTCTAACATTGATCCAAAACTATCTTGTGTAGGTCCAGAAATAGTACCACTACCCATCATGTCACCTGCATTAATAGGACATCCGTTTACAGTATGATGCGTTAATTGTTGTACCATTGTCCAGTACATATATTTAAAGTTAGAGTTACAAACTACAGTTTCTTCCTTACCTTCAGGTTGAATAGCCATTTGTAGATTGATGTCGTAACTATCATTACCTTCTTTTTTCAAATAAGGTAATGGTTCATATACTTGTTCTGGGTTATCAACTCTAAAAGGTTCTAAAGCATCTAAAGTTACAATCCAAGGAGAAATTGTTGAAGCAAAACTCTTCCCTAAGAAAGGTCCTAAAGGAACATATTCCCATGCTTGAATATCACGAGCAGACCAGTCATTAAATAATACCAATCCGAAGATGTATTCTTCTGCTTCTTCTATAGGAATTCTATCACCTAAATCATTAGCAACGGTAGTAATGAATGCCATTTCTAATTCAAAATCTAATAATTTTGAAGGTCCAAAATTTGGTTTAGTTTCTCCTTCGTTAGGGCGTTGTTGCCCAATAGGACGACGAATAGGAGTTCCAGATGGTATAATTGAAGAACTTCTTCCGTGGTAACCAATAGGAATTTGTAACCAGTTTGGTAATAAAGCATTTTCAGGATCTCTAAATAAGCTTCCTACATTGGTTGCATGTTCTTTACTTGCGTAAAAATCTGTATAATCTCCTACAGAAACAGGAAGTTGCATTTCAACTTCATCCATTCTAAAGATTATTTTGTCTTTGTGCTCAGCATTATCTCGTAGCTTACTGTTTTTTACATCAAAAATATCAGCGATTCTATTACGAACTAAACGCCAAGTTTTGCGTCCGTCAGCAATAAAATCATTTAAGGTGTCTTGTAAGAAAATATCGTCTGTTAACGGAATCCCATCAAAATATCCTAATTGATGTAAGGCACCTAAATCAATCGCATAATCACCGATTCTAGTACCAATCGTTATAATATCATCTTTTGTAAGAAAAACCCCAAAAGGTATGTTTTGAATAGGAAAATCTGAGTTTTCAGCTACAGTTAACCAAGACTTTCTATTCGGGTTATTAGCAGTTATTTCCATTTATTGTTTTTGTTATATTTTCATCAAACCTACATATTTTTTTCAATTTACCCCAAAAAGATGAGTAAAAAAAATGCTAAAGTATTTTTGTAGATACTTCTTGCAAAATCGATAAAATTTGAAGAATAAAATTAGTACTTTTGGCTACTTTATGTAACAACACACAACATGCGAAAAGATCATCAAATATTTGATTTAATTCAAGAAGAAAAAGAACGTCAATTACACGGTTTAGAGTTGATTGCTTCTGAAAATTTTGTAAGCGACCAGGTAATGGAAGCTCAAGGATCAGTTTTAACAAATAAATATGCTGAAGGATACCCCGGTAAACGTTATTATGGAGGGTGTGAAGTAGTAGATGTCGTGGAGCAAATTGCCATTGATAGAGCTAAAGAATTATTTGGAGCTGAGTATGTAAACGTACAACCTCATTCTGGAAGTCAGGCAAACACAGCAGTTTTTGCAGCTTGTTTAAAACCAGGTGACACTATTTTAGGATTTGATTTATCTCACGGAGGTCACTTAACACATGGTTCGCCAGTAAACTTTTCAGGAAAACTATACAATCCAGTATTTTATGGAGTAGTTAAAGAAACTGGACATATTGATTACAATCATTTAGAACAACAAGCAAAAGAACATAAGCCTAAATTAATTATTGCAGGGGCTTCAGCGTATTCACGTGATATTGATTTTAAAAAGTTTAGAGAAATAGCTGACAGCGTTGGTGCTATTTTAATGGCTGATATTTCACACCCAGCAGGATTAATAGCGAAAGGAATTTTATCTGATCCATTACCACATTGTCATATTGTTACTACCACAACTCACAAAACGTTACGTGGACCTCGTGGAGGAATGATTATGATTGGAAAAGATTTTGAAAACCCATTCGGATTAAAATTAAAATCAGGAAAATTAAAGAAAATGTCTACGTTGATTAATTCTGCGGTATTCCCAGGAAATCAAGGTGGACCATTAGAGCACGTTATTGCTGCAAAAGCAATTGCTTTTGGAGAAGCGTTAACAGATGAATTCTTAGAATACCAAATTCAAGTAAAAGAAAATGCACAGGCAATGGCGAAAGCATTTGTAGCAAAAGGATATGAAATTATTTCTGGAGGTACAGATAACCATTGTATGTTAATTGATTTACGTAATAAAAAGATTACAGGAAAAGCTGCTGAAGATGCTTTAGGTAAAGCAGATATTACAGTAAATAAAAACATGGTTCCTTTTGATACTGAATCACCATTTGTAACTTCAGGTATCCGTGTAGGTACAGCTGCAGTTACTACACGTGGTTTAAAAGAAGACGATATGGAAGTAATCGTAGACTTGATTGACGAGGCATTAATGAATGCGGAGAAAGAAGAAGTATTAGAAACAGTAGGAGAGAAGGTATATGACTTAATGCATAATAGACGTTTATTTATTATGTAGAAGACTATGTCTTCAAATAAGTATAAATAAAAAGGTCGCTCTAAAATGTTTTAGAGCGACCTTTTTTTATTCGTCATTATCTTGAGCTCGTTCAAGAATTTTTTCAGGAAGTGCTTTTTTAGCTTTAGCTCCCATTTTCTTCAGTTTTTCTACACTAGTAATTAAGTTTCCACGACCTTCTACTAATTTATTCATAGCTGCGGCGTAATCGGCTTTAGTTCCGTCTATTTTCTTACCAATATTAACTAGATCCGTCAGTAATCCTTGAAATTTATCATATAAAGCACCTGCTTGACGTGCAATTTCTAAAGCATTACGCTGCTGTTTTTCGTTATTCCACATCGTATCAATAGTACGTAAGGTTGCAAGAAGCGTAGTAGGAGTAACAATAACGATGTTTCTCTCAAAAGCTTTGTTGTATAAGGTATTATCCTCATTTAAAGCTACTGCAAAAGCAGGTTCAATAGGTACAAATAACAATACAAAATCAGGAGATTCTATTTTATAAATGTCTTCATATTTTTTTTCTGAAAGTTGTTCAACATGTCTTTTTAAAGAGTTTACGTGTTCTTTTACAAAACGTTCTTTTTCAAGATCATCTTCGCTATTTACATATTGTTCATATGCAGTTAATGATACTTTTGAATCGACTACCATTTTTTTGTTGTCTGGTAAGTGAATCACCACATCAGGCATAATACGTTTACCTTCATCGTTGGTAAAAGATTGTTGCACAAAATACTCTCTGTCTTTTTCTAAACCAGATTTTTCTAAAACGCGTTCAAGTACCAGTTCTCCCCAATTTCCTTGCGTTTTACTATCACCTTTTAAAGCCTTGGTAAGGTTTAAGGTTTCTTTACTCATTTGAGTATTTAACTCTTTTAAGCCTAACAATTGCTCTTTTAAAGCTGAATGCATTGAAATACTCTCTTTTTGAGTGTCCTCAACTTTCTTTTCAAAAGTTTGTATTTTTTCTTGAAGTGGATTTAAAATATCCTTGATGTTCTTTTTGTTTTGTTCCGTAAATTTGTTCGATTTTTCATCTAAAATCTTGTTGGCTAAGTTTTCAAACTCTTTGGTAAATTTATCCTGTAGTTTCTCTACTTCCTCTTTATTTTCATTTAGTTTTAACTGAACGTTTTTTAATTCTTCATTCTTTCTAGCTAATTCAAGAGCAGTAAATTCTTTTTCTCGACGTAATTCACTATTCTCTTTAGTTTTTTCATCTAATCGCTTTAAAAAGTCTTCTTTTTGCTGAGAAAATGAGTCTTCTTTTTCTTTTTTCTGAATTTCAAAATTAGTTTGATGATTCTGAAGTGTTACAATCTCTTTTTCTAAATCAGATGTTTGTTGTTTAAACTTCAATTTAGAGAGTAGGTTTCCAATAACAAACCCAATTAGTAAGGTACTAGTAGCAATTAAAATAAGTAAAAGAGTGGTATTCATTTGGATAAATAAAAGTTTATTAAGTGAACAAATATAGGACAAGATAGGTTAAATTTATTTGATTTTTGTGAGGAAAACCGTATCATTGACCTTTATACCTAGTAAATGATATCTAAATTTATATTTCACAAAGTTTTAGGCTGGAAGGTAGTTGGAGATTTTCCAAGAGACTTAAAAAAATATGTTGTTATTGGAGCTCCACATACCAGCTGGAAAGACTTTCCTATTGCTATTTTGGCAAGGAATACTATTGGTGTAAAAATCAACTTTATAGGAAAAGCATCGTTATTCAAACCACCTTTTGGATTTATTTTTAGAGCCTTAGGCGGTGCTCCTGTTGATAGAAGTAAGAGCACAAATAAAGTTGATGCCATTGTAGCAGTTTTTAATGAGCATGATGAATTCCGTTTAGCATTATCACCAGAAGGAACTCGTGCAAGAGTAGCAGAATGGAAAACAGGGTTTTATTATATAGCTAAAGGAGCTAATGTACCTATAGCAATGTTTGCTTTCGATTTTGAAAACAAGCAAATTATTATAGCATCTCCTTATTACTTAACAGATGATATGAGTGCTGATATGAATCATTTTTATGATTTTTATAGAGATATAAAAGGAGCAAAACCAGAGTTGTTTTCAGTACCTGATAAAGAGTAAAACAAACGTTAAATAGTCTTATTTTCTTGAAAGTTTCATGAGATTTGAGTAACTTGTAGAAGGTTTAAAAACAGTAAGATATGAAAAGGTTTGTTTTTTTTATTAGTATGATTTTTGTGCTGTTTAGTTGTGCTTCATCAAAAAACGTAACACAGGCAGAAATAGATAACTTAAATGCTCTTGTAGAAAGTAAGACTTTTGAAATAGAAGCAGAGTGGGCAGAACCCATGGTTACAAATTCAATGGCACAAATAGCTAATGCAGGAATGTTACCAGCAGGGAGTAGTGCTGGAAGCATTAATTTAGTGGGAAATAGTAACTTTTTTAGAATGAAAAAAGATACTGTTGCGGCGTATTTACCTTTTTTTGGTGAGCGGCAAATGGGAGGTTCTTATGGTGGTACAGATATTGGAATTGAGTTTGAAGGTATTCCTGAAAATTTAGTTGTGTCTGAGGATAAAGAGAATAGCTACAAAATAAGTTTTGAAATAAAAGATAAAAACACAAAAACTGAAAACTACAATGTTATAGTTAGAGTATATCCTAGCTTATCGAGTACCATTTATGTAAATAGTACGCAGAAAAGCTCAATTAGATATAGAGGTAAAGTAGTTAAAACTTCAGAATAAAAGTAAAATATTGTATATAATACTGTATTTTTAGTAGCTCATTACAATAATGCATGGAGCTACCTAATTTTAAAAAGTATCTTATTGAAAAAGGAGGATTATCAGAAACTGATTACCTTCAAGTACAGCCATTTATTTCTTTAAAAAACGTTTCTAAAAGTGATTTTTTATTAAAAGAAGGAGATGTGTGTTCACATTTCTTTTTTGTAGAAAAAGGTTTGTTACGCTTATATGCCTTAAATGAAGAGGGAAAAGAGAATATTTTACAGTTTGCTACTGAAAATTGGATTGTAAGTGATAGAGGAAGTGTTTATTTTCAACAACCTTCAACATATTACATTGATGCAGTGGAGGAAACATTAGTTGTAATGTTAGACGAAGACTTTATCAATGAAGTATCAAAAATAAATGTTGATTTTAGAAGAAAAAATGAACAATTATTACAAAAACATATCCGTCAACTATACAAACGTATTAGCCAGTTATTAGGAGCTTCAGCTAAAAGACGATATTTAGATTTTGTACAGATGTATCCAGACATTATGCTGCGTGTTCCACAATGGATGATAGCATCCTATTTAGGAGTTACTCCTGAAAGCTTGAGTCGCGTTCGTAAAGCACTTGCTGAAGAAAACTTCAAACCAAATAATTGATTTCAAATTGAAGATTTACGATATAAAGTAATCTTAAATCATAAATCTAGAATCGCTTCTTACCATAGGTCAATGCATACCTTTTTTTGTTGCCGTAATTTTACAGTGAAATAAAAAGTAGAGGTCAACTCACTAAATATTTCACATAAAACAAATTCAATTTATTTCGATGTTAACCATCGTAGTTAATCCCATTTAATGGGTAAAAAAAGGGTATATTATGAGATATTTAAAAACATTAGTTGTAACCGAAAATACAACAGTGCCTAAAATTTTAAATTGGCAAGTTTCAACTGTTCCTAATGTCGAAACAGCCATAGAAAAATTATACCAGCAAGCATATAACGTTTTAGCTATTTCAAAAGAAACAAATGAGATAGATAAAAAGAAATTACAAAAGATTATTACTGTGCTATTTCCTAATGCAATTTTAGTTGAATTTAGTAATGAATCTACACTTTCTGAAAACGTTAAAAACGGATATTGGTCTAAAAATAAACCAGAGTTACAACGTAGTTATTTAGATAATTCATTTGATATTGAATTAGCTAATAGTTTACATTAATTAAAAAGGAATTTAAAATGAAAACAAAAAGTATAGAAAAAGTAGTAAAACCAGGAACCCCACATTTTGTAGGAGACGGATTTAGAGTTCATAATTTTATACCAGGAACCTCTACAATGCAACGTATGGATCCGTTTATCATGTTAGATTATAATTCTAAATACAATTTTCCTCCTACAGATAAACCAAAAGGAGTTGGAGTACATCCTCATAGAGGATTTGAAACGGTAACCATAGCATATAAAGGACGTGTTGAACATGGAGATAGTGCAGGTGGTGGAGGTATTATAGGAGAAGGTGACGTACAATGGATGACTGCAGCATCTGGTGTTTTACACAAAGAATTCCATGAAACTGAGTGGAGTAAAACAGGTGGTGAGTTTCAGATGGTACAACTGTGGGTAAACCTTCCTGCTAAGGATAAAATGAGTCCACCAAAATATCAGGCAATAGCTAATACCGAAATGGCTAAGATCTTATTACCAGATGGAGGAGGTGAAGTAGAAGTAATAGCAGGAGAATACCGAGGAAATAAAGGGCCTGCTTCAACATTTTCACCTATTAATATGTTTAATGTAAAGTTGAAAAAAGGAGTAAAAACACAATTAACCTTTCCAGAAAACTATACTACAGCTATATTATCAGTTGAAGGTAGTGTTAAAGTTAATGACTCCACAGATGTTTTAGAAGATCATTTTGCATTATTCAAAAATGATGGAGATACTTTTACTTTAGAAGCTTTAGAAGACGTGATAATTTTAGTATTAAGTGGAGAGCCTTTAAATGAACCAATTACCGCACACGGTCCGTTTGTAATGAATACAAAACAAGAGTTAATAGAAGCATTTCAAGACTTCAATACAGGAAAGTTTGGATATTTGGAAGATTAATAAAAAAACAACTTTTATTAAAAGTTGTTTTTTTATTTTTAGTATTGTTTTATGCACAAGATACAGTAACTGAGTGAGTATGGCCATCACCAGCAGTAGATCCAACGGTAATAGAATTGTTACTTTGCAAAGAAGAAAAGTTAGTAGCTGTTAATGTTACTGTGTGATCGTGTGGGGAACTCCCTTGTATAGAGTATGTTTTTGCTGTACCTGCTTGTACATCTGCTTTAGAAACTGTTAGATTGTGTCCATGATTGGCACTAATGTTACTATTAGTTCCATTATCTATACAATTACCTGATGGGGTTGGATTTGGGTCAGGAGTTGGGCTAGGATCATTATCAGAATCCGAGGAACACCCAACAAACGAGTAAGCAGGTAATGCGATGAGCATTGCTGCTAACGATTTTTGAATAAAGGCTTTTCTGTTCATGGTTTTATAGTGTTAAAATGTTGTTATTCAGTATAATATACTAAAAAAAGGAATGGTTTCAAAGTTTTATTATGAATAAAAATCTTGTATTTGATTAAAAATCACTTATTTATATTAATAATAGTATCTTTAAAAAAGTATATATAGAGACTATAAAACAATAAGAAATAGATAGAGTTACTTATGTCTAATACGAAACTAATAATTGAAGAACGAGCAGCGAATATTGGTAATTTTTTAGTAGGACGCTTGTTACCGTTTCGACAAAAGCGAATGGTAGGTCCGTTTATCTTTATCGATCATATGGGACCAGTAAAAATGAAAGAAAAAGATAATTTAGATGTTGCCATGCATCCTCATATAGGCATATCAACACTTACATTTTTGTTTGAGGGAGCTATTGTGCATCGTGATAGCTTAGGAACTGAAATAGAGATTACTCCAGGAGCAGTTAATTGGATGACCGCAGGAAAAGGAGTTGTACATACTGAAAGAACTCCCGAGCGCTTAAGAAATTCAACTAAAAAACTTCATGGACTACAAATATGGGTAGCTTTACCTTTAAGCGATGAGCAATGTAAACCTTCTTTTGCTCATGTTTCTGGAGATGAAATTCCTAATTGGGAAGATGATGGAGTACAATTTAAACTTATAGCAGGAAAAGCATTTGGAAAACAATCACCAGTTCCAGTGTATAGCCCGTTATACTTTATAGAAATAAAATCAGAAAAGACAAAAAACATTTCTATTGGGGAATATTTATTTGGAGAAAGTGCTTTGTATATCTTAGAAGGGAGTATTACTAGTGACGGACATACTTATGAAACCAAACAGTTATTAGTAGCAAAAGACAGTACCTTATGTAGTTTTGAAATTGCTGCTAATTCTACTGTATATGTTTTTGGTGGCGAACCTTTTTCAGAAGAGCGTTTTATTGAGTGGAATTTTGTAGCTTCTGATAAAAATCTTATAGCAAAAGCAAAAGAAGACTGGAAGAATAATAAATTTCCGTCTGTACCAAATGAAACTGAACGAATTCCATTACCAGAGCAAAGACGTTTTGGTGGATAACTATAGTGTAATCAACAAATAATTATATGAAAACAGGCAGATTAGAAGCATTTAGCGATGGTGTTTTGGCTATTGTAATTACCATTATGGTATTAGAAATGAAAGCACCAGAGGATACGACATTTAAAGGATTACTATCAGTAGCTCCTGTATTTATAAGTTATTTATTAAGTTTTATTTACTTAGGAATTTATTGGAATAACCACCATCATTTAATGCAGGTTACAGAAAAAGTAAATGGCAAAATTTTATGGGCAAATTTACACTTATTGTTTTGGTTATCTTTAATTCCTTTTACTACAAGTTGGATAGGGGAACACGAACATTACTATGAAGCTTTACCTGTAGCTACTTATGGCTTTGTTTTACTTATGAGTGCCATAGCTTATTTTATCTTAGAAAGAGTGTTAATTAAATACCACGATGATAATCATGTATTATCTCAGTTATGTACCAACGGACTAAAAGAGTATACGTCTTTAATTCTATATCTTGTAGCTATACCTTTAGCTTATGTGTATACATGGATTGCTATAATATGTTATATTGTTGTAGCTCTTATTTGGTTAACACCAGACAGAAGGTTAGAAACCCTTATGGAAGGTAATGAAGAAGGATAAAAGTATGGTTTTCCCCTACTAAAAGTATGGTTTTTTTTAGAGTAAATTATTTTTTTAAGATTATTTTCGGAGGGCAGAATAATATTTATAACCCCAAAAAAACTTTATAATGAAAAAAGTAATTTTAAACGTAGAAGGATCACAAGAGTTAACAAAAACAACGTTAAAAAACATTAAAGGAGGAAATGCAGTACCTTTTCCTTTTCCTAAAGAATGTGGAGGAGATGGTTCTTATATCTATCAAGATGGAGTAAAGGTTTGCTGTTATCGACCTACAACTATGGATTATATTTGTTAATCATTCTTTTAAGAAAGATTTTTAATATAAAACTGCTTAAGGAAACCCTTAAGCAGTTTTTATTTTGTTGTAAATTATTCTTTAATGAAGTTTATAGGATCTACATGCAGCTCTTTATAATGTACTTCATAATGTAAGTGTGATCCTAAAGATGCCCCTGTGTTCCCAACATAACCAATAATATCTCCTTTTTTAACGGATTGATTTTTTGTAACGTTGAATTTTTGTAGGTGTGCATACCATGTTTGGTATCCATCGCTATGCTTAATTACAATTAAATTCCCCCATTTATCTTGGTCAGTTGCTTTGGCAATAACTCCATCTGCAGAAGCAATAATAGGTGTTCCTATTGGAGCTTTAATATCAATGCCATTATGCATCATCTTTTTACCTTTTTTAAACGGATTTCGTCTCTTTCCGTATGAACTGCTGATGTCTTTTTTACTTTTTCCTTGCACAGGAAAAAGAGTGGGAGGGTCAAGAACAAACTCCTTAGTTAATTGAGGTGTTGCACTAGGTAAGAGTTTTTCAGTTGTGTTTGGCTTCGTAAATGCCAAACAAAGACTTGCAGCACCCATAATGAATACTGAGTAGGTGAATTTGTACACCTTAGCCGTAGGCTTCTTTGTGATCATATCTATTCGCTTTTTGATTACTGGTTGATTAAAATAGCTGTATAGGCTATTTGAAGTTGCGGTTTCTTTTTCAATATTTTGTAAAAGAACTTGTAAGTAGTTAGATGTTTTAGTGTTTCCGTTTAATACCCAACTATCTGCTTGGTATTCATGTATAGATTTTAGCGATTTTCGATACATATACACTAGTGGATTGAACCAAAAAAAAGCAACATAGGTTTCAGCAAGTAGCAGATCTATAGAGTGTTTTAAACGTACATGTGCTTTTTCGTGTGCTATTATTAACGCACTTTCTGTAGGGTGAACATCTTTAGAAATGAAGATCCAATTAAAAAAAGAAAAAGTACTGGTATCATTGGTATGTATGAGTTGAAGCTTGTTGTTAACTGTTGTAACTTCTGATTGCTTTTTTAACTGAAATAATAACCAAAGTGAATGTAACATTCGAAAGAATACCAATGAGCTACCTAACAAATATAAACCGAAAATGATGGTTTTAAAATCATATGTTTGTGTACTTGTTTCTTCAACCGTGTCCATTAATACAGTTTCGCTATTTCCTACAAATTCATTGAACTGAGGAATTTTAATTATAGTTGATGGAATTTCAAATGTTAGCAAGTAGGATAAGGGAGCTAACAAAGCTACAACAGGTATTAAGAGCAATAAAAAACGGTTAATCTGGTGAAAAGTTACTCGACTACCCACCATGATATAGAGCAGGTATAAACAAGAAAATACAAGGCTACTTTGAACTAGATAAATTAAAAAATTAGTCATTCTCTTCTTTTAATGTTTCTATTTTGTTTTCGATAAGACTTTTAATTTCCTCTAGCTCGGTAAGGTCAAAGTCTTCATTTTCTGTAAAAAACAAAGCAAATTTACTTTTCGAACCACTAAAAAAGCTTCCAATAACATTTCTAAAATGTTTTTTAAAGTAGTTTTCTTTAGTTATAGCAGGATAGTATTGTCTCACCTTACCAAAAGTGTCAAATTTTAAAAATTCTTTTTTCACCAAAACACGTACTACGGTTGATATAGTTGTATAAGCAGGTTTAGGTTCTGGAAACTGTTCTACAATATCTTTAAGGAAGGCTTTGTTTAGCTTCCATACATATTGCATTACTTGTTCTTCGGCTTTTGTTAGTTCATTCATAGGGCAAATATAGTATTATTTCATAACTACAACTATAATTATAGTAATAAAACTATTTTTATAGTCGTTAAAGTTTTGTTAAGAGATTTTAAAACTAATTTATCTTGTAAAAAACGAAGAGTGTAGGGGACTAATAGGGCAAATAAAACGGAATAAAACTTCCTTTAAGTTTTAACTCAATAACTTATCGATATTCATTCTGTACATTTTTCCAATAGGAATACTATGATCTCCTATAAAAATTCTATTACCTTCTATACTACTAATATATCTTTTGGTTACTGCAAATGATTTATGCACTTGTAAAAAATCATTTTCTGGTAGTAGTAATAATACATTAGATATTTTTTCTCTTATAGTAATGGTATCATTAGTGGTAATTACCTTGGTATAGTTCCCTGCAGCTTCAATATATTGAATAGTGTCAATCGTAACTTGAATGTATTTTTTATTGCTACGAAGAAAAATACTGCTCGGTGTTTCAGTACTATTTTCAGAGGTATTTTGTACTTGAGTTTTTTGTGGGGTGCCAATAACTTTGTTTACAGCTTTTAAAAAGCGTTCAAAACCAAAAGGCTTAAGTAAGTAATCAACTATGTTAAGTTCATAACCTTCAAGCGCAAACTCTTTGTAGGCTGTGGTAACGATTACTTTAGGAGGAGAAGCCAATGTTTTTAAAAACTCAAAGCCTTTTAGTTTTGGCATGTTTAAATCAAGGAAAATTAAATCTACCTGGTGTTTATTTAAATATTCTAAAGCTTCAATAGCATCGTAACAATGTTTTTGAAGTTCCATAGTTGGTAATAAATCGCAATAGCCCTTAATAATATCGTGAGCAATATGTTCATCGTCTACAATGATGTACTTTATCATAAGTTTTTAATATTCAATTTAGCGTAATAAATACCATCAGTTTTAGAAGTAGTAAGTGTATGATTTTTAGGATACACTAATTCTAATCTTCTTTTTAAGTTTTGTAAACCAATACCTTTATCTTGATTTTCTTCCGAAGCATCAAAATTATTCTCAATTTCAAAATATATAGCATTATTGTGAGCCGTTAAATTTAAGTAGACATACGCATTGTTTCTTAAATTTTCTACACCATGCTTAAAAGAATTCTCTAAAAGAATAATAAAAAGCAAAGGCATCACTTTATAATCGTTATCTGCAACATCAATATTGAATTGAATGTCAATAGTTTTATGATAGCGCATTTTATGAAGCTCTATATAGTTTTGTAGATACCTAATCTCTTCAGAAAGTAAAACCGTGTCTTTTTCACCATCATACACACTATAACGCATCATGTCAGAAAGTTTTAAGATAAGCTCTTGCGCTTTTTTAGCATCTTTATCTACTAAACCATAAAGGTTATTAAGCATATTAAAAAAGAAATGAGGGTTTACCTGACTTTTTAAATGCATCAGTTCAGTCTTCGTTTTTTCATTTTTCAATCGAATAATCAATTTTATTTGTTTAAATACCCAATAAAGAATACTTACAAGTATAGCTAGAAAGTATAATGTAATGAATTCAGCAAAGCCTTCTTGCTTACCAAAAGTATCATTAAAAAGCACAATGATTATACCTGTTAAAACAAGTGCTATTCTATAAATACGTTTTATAATAGTCTTCTTTCTATCTGTAATTTTAAAATTCATAAGTCAATATTAGTCAAATAAAAAACGCCTCACAAATTAGTTGATAAACGTATCTTTTATAGGGATGAGAATGTGACTAACTGTGACAAAATACTTTTATAGTCTCAGAGTACTATTTGTATCACATTACACTGTAGGTTCATCACATAACTTTTAATAGTCGAAGCTGTATGGGTAGGTTTGTTCAATATCAATTAAACACTCAAAAAAATGAACAGTTTAACTATTAAAAATTTAAGTAAAACCTATGCAAATGGTGTCAAAGCACTACAAAATGTATCGTTAGATATTCCTAAAGGAATGTTTGGGTTATTAGGACCTAATGGAGCTGGAAAATCAACTCTGATGAGAACCATTGCTACCTTACAAGAAGCAGATAACGGAGCTATTTTTCTGGGAAAAATAAACATTATAAAGCAGAAAGATGAATTACGACAAGTACTAGGCTATTTACCACAACAATTTGGTGTATACCCCAAAATATCCGCGGAAGCACTGCTCAATCATTTCGCTGTTTTAAAAGGTATGACTAATAAAAGTGAGCGTAAAGAACTAGTGGATACTCTTTTACATAAAACAAACCTTTATGAAGTAAGAAAACGAAATCTTGGAGGATATTCAGGAGGAATGAAACAACGTTTTGGTATTGCCCAAGCCTTACTTAACAGTCCTAAACTACTGATAGTTGATGAACCTACTGCAGGATTAGATCCTACTGAACGCAATAGGTTTTATAATTTATTAAGTGAAGTTGGTGAAAACACAATAGTCATTTTATCAACACATATTGTGGATGATATTAAAGAATTATGTACCAACATGGCTATTATCAATCAAGGGCAAGTGGTGTTAAAAGGGAGTCCTTTAAAGCTTATAGAAAACCTAGAAGGCAAAGTGTATCAAAAAACAATTAAAAAGCAAGAGTTAGATCAGTATAAACAAGAGTACACTGTTATTAATGAAAAATTATTCCTCGGAAAACCTATCATAAATATTTTGAGCGAATCTGACCCTAAAAATGGGTTTACCTCTGTACCTGCTGGATTAGAAGATGTGTATTTCTCACAAATTAATAACTATTAATACAAGTAAAATTATGTGGTACGAAATATTCAAATTTGAACTAAAATATAGAGCTAAACGCCCAGAAACGTATGTGTTTTTTGTATTTCTCTTTTTGTTTTCAATGGTTGGTGTTGATTTTGTTTTTCAAGGAGTAGAAATAGGGTTGATGAAAAAAAACAGTCCATTAATAATTGCTAAAACCATGGGAGCCATTACGGGGATTTTTATGATTATGGCATCTATGATTATGGGAGTTCCCATACTTCGCGATTATCAGTATAATATAGAAGCATTGCTGTTTACAAATCCTATTAAAAAGCGCGATTATTTATTAGGACGATTTGTAGGTTCTTTTACTGTATTGTTAATCATCTTTAGCGGAATACTATTTGGTATGATGGTGGGTGAGTATATGCCTTGGCATAAAGATATGCTGCCGTTTAACGCTGCTACTTATATACGATCGTTTACAATTATTGTTTTACCCATACTGTTCTTTGGAGCTTGCCTATTTTTTGTATCAGGAATGTTGAGTAGAAAATTGTTAGTTGTTTACACACAAGGTATTATTTTATTTGTGGTCTTTTTACTAACCAAAGCGGTAACAAACGAGTTTTTACAAGCAGTTTTAGATCCTTTTTCATTAACAACATTAACACAGGTAGCTAAGGATTTATCAGCTGTAGAAAGTAGTGTGTTAAATATACCATTTAACGGGGTGGTGTTGTACAATAAGTTGTTTTGGAGTGTGTTAGGGATAGTTGTCTTACTAATAGGTTACCGTAAATTTTCATTTAGTTTAGTAACCAAAGTGCCAAAACATAAAAGTGTAAAAACACAAAAGAAGCTTAAAAAACATCACAAAACAGCTTATCAGATTCCTAAAATAAATATCAACTATAATTTTAAAACACAGTGTATACAATTGCTAAAGCTTTCTCAATTTTATGTCAAATCACTATTAAAAGAAACATCATTTTGGACAATTGCTATTTGTGGAATCGTCATCATTTTAATTAATTCTGTGAATTTAGGAACAGTATACGATGTAGATAGTTACCCTACAACCTATTTTATAGTAGAAGAACTACAAGAAATGTCGATGTACTTTTTCATCATCATTCTCATATTTTATTCAGGGGAACTTATTTGGAAAGAACGTGCTGTGAAGTTGAATTTAATATATGATGCTACTTCTATTTCTGATGCAATTGCTTTAACCAGTAAGTTTATTGCTCTTATTGTTATTTACATAGTATTGATGTTGAGTTTGATTGTAACAGGAATCCTCTTTCAGGTAGCTAACGGATACTATCAATTTGAGCTTGATGTATATTTTTTCGGATTCTTTGTAGAAATATTACCTTTTTTAATTCTGTACACATTTGTAGCTTTTTTCTTCCAAGCCATCAGTAATAATAAATTTGTGGGTATCTTTTTAGTACTCCTGTTCTTCATCGCAAATATTGCTTCAGAATATTTAGGATTTCAGCATAGCTTATACAAGTTTGGAGGAAAAACTTTAGGCACATATTCTGAAATGAATGGTTACGGACACTTTTTACAACCTTATTTATGGATTAAAACATATTGGTTTCTGTTTGGTAGTCTACTGTTACTTATAAGTTCACTATTAATAACAAGAGGTTCGGGAACGACCCTTATAAAACGTGTAAAAGCCTTAAAAATCCGTATAACTAAGCCTTTGATACGATACGTAATGATTATAAGTATGTTTTTTATAGGTATAGGAAGTTATATATTTTACAACACAAATATTCTTAATGATTATTGGACAAATGCTGAAGAAATAGCGTTTAGAGTTCAGTATGAAAAGACATTAAAACCTTTTGAATACCTTCCACAACCAAAGATTACATCAGTAAATTTAAAAGTAGAACTATATCCTAATAGGAGAGCTTATGAAGTTGAAGGTTATTATATGTTGAAAAATACGTTTGATAAACCTATCAATGAAATTCACATTCAAAAACTAATCGCATCTCATGTACAGCTAGACTCTCTAAGTTTTGAAGGAATTACGACAGAAAAGACAGAGTATAATCCATTTGAATATACTGTTTACACCTTATCTAAAGAGTTACAACCTAACGATTCTATACAGATGAGTTTCAAACAAACCTATAAACCAAAAGGATTTACCGATGAAAATATAAAAACTCATATTGTGCACAACGGAACGTTTTTTAACAATGAGGAATTTCCCACAATAGGCTACAATAGAAAGTATGAACTTCGAGATACCGACGAACGAGCAAAATTTCAGCTAAAACCAAGATTGAATAAGGTTAGGAGGGAAGATACTCATGAACTTGTAAATGCACGTTCAGGAAGTGATTCTGACGGAATATATTTCGAAATGATTATAGGTACAGCTTCAGATCAAACAGCGGTGGTTCCAGGGAACCTAATTAAACAATGGAAAGAAGGAAAACGTAACTATTTTCATTATAAAATGAACCAGCCAATGATTAATTTTTATAGCGTTGTTTCCGCAAGATATGTTACTTTAAAGGATAAGTGGATTTCTAAAGACAAAACAGTCGATTTGGAAATTTACTATCACAAAAAACATGATTATAACCTAGATAGAATGATACATTCTATGAAAAAGTCGCTCGATTATTTTAGTACTCATTTCAGTCCGTATCAGTATAAGCAATTACGTATTATGGAGTTTCCTAGGTATGCAGAATTTGCACAATCTTTTCCAGGTACGATTCCGTTTTCTGAAGCAATTGGTTTTGTGTTGGATATTGACGACAAAAAAGATGTAGACATGGCTTTTTATGTAACAGCGCATGAAGTAGCGCATCAATGGTGGGGAATGCAAGTAGAAGCAGCCAATGTACAAGGAAAGCATATGATTTTAGAAACCTTAGCACAATATGGAGCCTTAATGGTTTTAAAAAACAATTATCCGAAGGAAAAAGTAACGCAGTTTTTAACCTATCAAGATGAAGCGTATCATAGAAAACGAAAGAAAATTAAAATGCCAGAACCTTCTTTAGCATTGGTAGGAAATCAAGACTATGTGTATTACAACAAAGGTGCTTTGGCAATGTACATATTACAAGATAAGATTGGAGAGGATAAGGTGAATTTGGCGTTACAACGATTTATTGAAGATTGGAATACCTACAACGGAAAAATAAAAACAACGACGAACAGATATGCTACAACTAAGGATTTATTACACTACTTAAAAGAAGTAACTCCTAGCTCGTTACAGTACCTTCTTCATGATTTATTTGAAACCGTAGATAGCAAAGAAATTGTTTTAAATAAAAAGAACTGATAACTAAAAACAATAGTTTTTGTTGACTTTTTTTAAACATGTTCCATTAAAGTTTTAGAAATTTTAGTGGAACATTTTTTTGCGATAAAGTTGGTTAGCAGTAAAAGTCGTACATAATTCATTGATAACTATGGAAATCCGTAATACAATCCTTGTAAAGTTTTATTATATTTAAACTCTCCTTAATTAATTGCTTAAACGATATTTCTAAATACTTCTTCATACAACACTTGAAGGAAAATTATATACCATAAAGAATGAAAATAAAAAATGTAGAGATAAAAAATTTTAGATTACTTGAAGATATTAAAATTTCACTTGATGATAAAATATCTTTAATTGTTGGAAGGAATAATAGTGGTAAAACTTCTGTTATAGAGGTTTTTAACAATTTCTTTAACTATGAGAATTCTACATTTATTTTTGAAGATTTTTCAATTAGTTCACATATAAAATTTAATGAGGCAATTAAGAAATACAATGAATATCTAATCTTAGATGAGGGTGAAGAAAAAGATAAATTAGAAAAGTTATATAAGAATTTATTACCTTCTATTGAATTAGGAATTTATATTGTTTATGATGAAAAAGATGATGGTAAATTAGGTTCATTATCTGAATTCATAATGGATTTAGATGAAGAAAGAAAGGATGCCTATATAAAATGTCTCTTTAGTATAAATGAAAAAGAAGCTTTTATAGAACAATTTATAAAGAATAGTGCAGATTTTAATAATGATTTTTTAGAGTATGTAAAGCAAAATATAAAGAATTATTATACTATCAAATTTTATTCAATAGACAAAGATGATATAGATAATTACAGAGAAATTGAACGGAAATCCCTTATAGAAAATGTGTTTATAACTCAATTTATATATGCCCAAAGAAACCTTGATGACCAAACTAAAGATAAAAATAAGAGATTATCAAAAGGGTTTGAAAATTATTATAGATTAAATAAAGAGCAGTTTAAAGAAGATGTTAAAACTATTGAAGGTTTATTAAATAAATTTTCAAATGAATTAGATAAAAACTATAAAAAGCTGTTTAAAGGAGTCTTTAAAGATTTAGAGAAGTTTGGAATTGAAGACGGAGTAACACTTCAAAAACTAATTATAAAATCATTATTTAATGCTGAAAGTATTCTAAAAGGTAATACTCAATTATTTTATAATCAAGATGCAAGTATTTTGCCAGAATCATATAATGGCTTAGGTTATAGTAATTTGATATATATGATTCTTCAATTTATAAGTTTTTATGAAGCTTATGATAAAAGAGAACCTAGACCCAATTTTCAATTGATTTTTATTGAAGAACCAGAAGCACATCTTCACCCTCAAATGCAACAAGTTTTTATAAAAAATATAAATGATTTTATTAAAGAAAAACATGACTGGAATGTGCAAGTTATTATAACAACCCACTCTTCTCATGTAGTAGAAAAAGGTTCATTCGAAGGGATAAGGTATTTTGACAACACTTCTAATGGGTTGAAAATTAAAAATTTATCTGATTTTAAAAATGAAATAAAAGATGAAAAACCAGAAACTATTAAGTTTTTAAAACAGTATTTAGTTTTGAAAAATTGTGATATGTTTTTTGCAGATAAGGTAATTATGGTAGAAGGTACAGTTGAAAGATTATTGTTATCTGAAATCATAAGCGAAAAGTTTAAAAAATTAAATTCACAATATCTTTCAGTAATTGAAGTAGGTGGAGCTTATGCACATAGATTTAAAGAATTTTTGGAGTTCTTAAATATAAAAACGTTAATAATAACAGACATTGATTCTATTAATAGTAAAAAGAAAAAAGGTAAAAAGGCATGTAAAGTAAATGAAGGAGATAAAACGAGTAATGCTATTCTAAAGAAATGGCTTCCAAAAAAAGAGCTGCTTGATGAATTGATAAGTTTGAAAGAAGAACATAAATATACTAATAATAAAAGAATAAGAGTCACATATCAAATACCTGAAAAAGGTAATAAAAAGGAAGAGTGTGGTAGAAGTTTTGAAGATGCTTTTATACTTGCAAATGCTAAAGAATTAACTAATGCTTCTGGAGAAATAATAGGCAAAAGATTTAAAGGCAAGAGTAAAGAAGAAATTTATAAAAATGCATACGAGATTGCTAAAAAAATATCTAAAAATAAAACAGACTTTGCTTTTGATATAATGATGATGGAAAACTGGAATGTTCCCAAATATATTAACCAAGGGCTTACATGGTTAGAAAAAGATGAAATTTTAGCAAAATAATGGAAGTATTAGGACAAATCAAACAATTATTAGATAATAAAAAAAGCTTTCTATTAGAAGCTGGTGCTGGTTCTGGTAAGACAAGAACATTGATAGAAAGCATAAAGTATCTAATTGACACACAGTCAAAATCTTTATTTGAAACAAACAAGGGCATAGCTTGCATAACCTACACAAATGTAGCAGTAGATGAGATTAATGAGCGAATTGATAATCATCCTTTAGTTTTAGCATCAACAATCCATGAATTTTTATGGCATGTTATCAAAAGTTATCAAAAAGAGTTAAAAATAGAGGTTTTGAAGTATAATGATGAAGAAAGCAGAAATCCAATTGACGACCTCAAAAATTTATTAAAAACAAAGACTATTGAATATAGTCAATACGGTAGAAAATTTGAAGAAGGAAGAATCACACATGAAGATGTTATAAAATTCTCATCTAGAATATTTAATAAATATCCAAAGATAGGAAAAATAGTAACAAATAAATTCCCTTATATATTCATTGATGAGTATCAAGATACTGAAGAAAAAACGGTAAAATTATTAGTTGATGATTTATTAACTAAGAATATAGGAAACATTACTTTAGGATTTTTTGGAGATTCAATGCAAAAAATTTATAACCAAGGAATAGGTAAAATTGAAGACAAAAAAATAATAAATGTTACAAAGAAAGATAATTATAGGTGTTCTCAAAAAGTAATTGATTTGCTAAATGCTATTAGACCAGAATTAATTCAAAATGCTGCTGGTAATAACAAAAAAGGAAGTGTTTCCTTTCTAAGTTGTAATAACGACCTAAATAACCCTAAAAATTATGAAAAAACAATTAGTTTTTTAAAAAATAAGGGGTGGGAATTTGAAAGAGGTAAAGATGGTGTTTTAAAAACTAAAATATTGATGCTAACCCATCGTGGAATAGCTAATAAGTTAGAATATGAAAGTCTTTTATCTACATATCAAATATTAGGGAGATGGGGAAGAGATAGACTTTTAAATAAAGAAGATATTTTTGCAAGTTTTATTTTGAATAAAATAGAAAAGCTAATAGAGTTTTTTGAAAATAAAAAATATGGAGAGTTTATTAAACTTCTCGGTATTTCAGGTTACAAAATTAATAAACATGATGACAAAAAAATCATAAATGATTTAGTTAAAAATTTAATTGAGTTGAGAAAAAATAAATCAATTGAAGAAGTTTTTAATTTCGTCTTTGATAATAATTTATTAGTTAAACCAATTAAAATGATAGAGTTTATAGATAAATTAGAGGATGAAGGAAATGAAGTTAAAAAGAATTTTTATGAATCTTTAATGAAATTGAAATATAATGAGTTTATTCCATTCTATAATTACATAGAAGAATTAACTCCTTTTTCAACAAAGCATAGTGTTAAAGGTACCGAATTTGAAAATGTACTTGTTGTAATTGATGATAGTTCATGGAATCAGTATAAATTTAATGATGTATTTTCAAATAGTACAGTAAATAAAAACAGATTTAACCGAAGTAAAAATCTATTATATGTTTGTTGTTCAAGAGCGAAAGATAATTTAGTTATTTTATCACTTTCTAATATGGATGGTACAGCTATGACAACCATAAAGAAGTGGTTTAATGGAAATATATCTTATATTGAAACTATATGATGACTAGTACCTATTTAAATATCAAGACGGGTGGGTATAGGTGTTTATTTTATTAGTTATTAAGAATTCTATTTAGACTTCTTTTCTTGATTGGGCATCATTTCTTCTGGGAACGGGAATAGTATTGTTGAGTTTTTCTCCGCTGCTATACTACAAGCCACATTATCTTCGGTCATTACTTCTTGAGAATCTATATTAAAAGTAATCACCCGAATATCAACAATCTGAATGGTTTCAATAGAATAATCCATCTAAAACCAGGGTTTAAAGTTTTAATGTATTTACCAAATCTAAATTTAATAGCCCGCTTATACTCAAAAATTATACGGATTCCAGCAAGTAAGAATATACCTAAAATGCCGAAAAGGATTGTAAATCTGTTCATGGCTAAGCTCTATAAATAAAAAATTATGGTTTTACCGTAACTCTATTATGGTTTTTAACTCTTCTTATTATTTGTAGTTATTTAAATTTGAAGAACTTAAAACTTTATATAATGTTAAAAAAGATCACAAATTTAGGTACTTCCCTAAACAAAACAGAACAAAAAGCTATTAACGGAGGTGGAGGTATTACAGAATGTGAGTTCAGTGCAGATTCTAGTACCGATTGGTGCTGTCATTTACCAGGTGGTTGTCCTTCAGGTAATTAACAATACTAAATAATATAAGCGGATTAAAAGTCCGCTTTTTTGTTGTGTTAAAAGAATAAAAACTACATCTACTTTTTAATAGCGTATCTATTTAGAGAGTCTTCAAGTTTCTGAATCATTCTTTTTCTAAGTTTTTCAGGTTTCAAAACTTCTATGCTATTACCAAATCCCAAAATTAAACGTTCCAATTCATAATTAGGAATTACTAAAATATTGAAGATAGCCCCGTCATCTGTATGTTTTATTAACCTTTGAGATTTATGAAAAGGTTTTGTGATAACATAAGGAGTATTTGATTTATCTACCCAAAAAGCAATACGCTGTGGTTTAGTGTTTGAAACTGTTACACCAACAACATCTTTATAATAAATATCTCCATTAATAGCTTTATCTATATATGTTGTGTTTTCAACTTCCTCTACAGAATTTATACGATCTAAAGCTAAAGTTGTTTCTTTACCTTTAACGAGTGCCAATAAAAACCACCTATTATTAAACTCCTTTAATAATTGTGGATGCAAGGTTATTGTGCTAGCTTTTTCTGCTTTAAAAGACTGATAATTTATCTTTAATACTTTTTTTTCCTGTATAGCATTGTATAAAGGATCTATAAAAGACAAGCCTTTTAGCTGTTCGTTTTTATCTAAATGAATAATAGCTCTATTGTTTTTTTGAGAAGAGTATACTGAATCTTCTAAACGTTGTAGCACTCCATCCATTTCTTTGAATAAAGAAAAGTCTTTAAACTGACGTAATACTTGAATAGCGTCATTCATTACCTTCACATCATTTTCAGTCACAGGAATATTCATAATAGAATATCCTTCTTCAGCATAACGGTAATATTTACGTTGATAGACTTCAATCGGAGCATTATACCCTAATTTATCACTACGCATCAATTGAATATCTAACTGAACGGTTCTTTTACTCACATAAATATCTTTTCCTTCGTATTCGTACAAAACATCAGAACAAGCATCAATTAAATCATTCAAAGTCCAAGTACGCATTGTATTTCGAAGACATTGATCAATTGTTTTGTATCGAATTAGGGCGTTTTTATTAGAAGCCATTTTATAATTTTTTAGTAAAAATGACAAATTCTTTTTTGGTACGCAAAAAGATTGCGTAATAAAGTAAAATATTTGCAGTGTGATTAAGAAAAAGAGGTCGTTTAAGAGGGAAAATTGCTATGTGAACAATAATTAAAATTTAAAGTGATGAAAATTAATGGAAAAAAGCTAATTGAAATGGGATTTAAATCAGGAAAATGGTTTCCTGAAGCGATGGAATATATCAATTCTAATGAGTTAACTGAAGTAGAAATACTGGAATATTTAGAACAGTATAGACCAGCGCCTCAAATACCTTTGTTAGAAAAACCAGCGAACTTTAATATAAATATTAAAGCAGAAAATGAGCTAGAAGAAACAAATGTGAATTCAGTAATTGGTTCTATGGAAGTATTAATGAAAACACCAACATTGGTAAATGGTGCTATTATGCCTGATGCTTGTCCAACGGGATCAACAGGAACCATTCCAGTAGGAGGTGTAGTGGTTGCTAAGAATGCCATTCATCCAGGAATGCATAGTGCTGATATTTGTTGTTCAGTAATGCTAACAGACTTAGGAAGAGTAAACCCTAAAGAAGTATTAGATGTTGCTCATAGTATTACACATTTTGGTTCTGGAGGAAGAGATAGAAGTACACAGTTTCGTTTTCCTATGGATTTATTAACTGAAATAGAAGCAAATCCATTTTTAAATAACCAAAAATGTATTTCAGTAGCTAGAAGTCATTTAGGGACGCAAGGAGATGGAAACCACTTTTTATTTATTGGCACTTCTAAAAAAACAGGAAATACCATGATGGTAACCCATCATGGAAGTAGAGGGTTTGGAGCGAATTTATATAAAAGAGGAATGTATATTGCTGAACAATTTAGAAAAGAATTATCACCACAAAGTTTAAAGCAAAATGCATGGATTCCATTTGATACAGAAGAAGGGAAAAATTATTGGAAAGCATTGCAAATTATAAGAAAGTGGACTAAAAAGAACCATGAAGTATTACATGATGCAACTTTAGAGAAGTTAGGAGTTGAAAAAGAAAATAGATTTTGGAATGAGCATAATTTTGTATTTAAAGAAGGGGATTTGTTTTATCATGCGAAAGGAGCAACACCATTAGACCCTAAGTTTATGCCAGATATTACGGGGCCAAGATTGATTCCGTTAAATATGAGTGAACCAGTGTTAATTGTAAAAGGTAAAACAACCAAAAGGAATCTAGGATTTGCACCACATGGAGCAGGAAGGAATATGAGTAGGACACAGCATAGAAAAAGTAAAAAAGGAACCGTTGAAGAAATACTTAAAGAAGAAACCAAAGGCTTAGATATACGTTTCTTTTCTAACGAAATAGATATTACTGAGTTACCATCAGCATATAAAAATGCTGAAACAGTGCGTAACCAAATGGAAGAATTTGGTTTAGGTGAAGTGATAGATGAAGTGTTGCCTTATGGATGTATTATGGCAGGAGATTGGCAAAAGAACGCTCCTTGGAAAATAAAAAATAGAAATAAAAGATAAATTATGAAACTATACTGTAAAAATTGTAATAACCTTTTAACTATCAATACTCTAAAAGAATCAAAATTTGATGAGATTAAATTTGTTGATGAATCAGAATTGTTACCTAATGGTAAATATATAGAAGCCTCAAAGGTTGGTTATAATTTTGAAATACCTATAGATTATTTAATTAATACAAAGAGTATTTTGCTTAAAGACCATAAAGAATCAATAAGGTTTCAAGGCTGTTGTGGACCAAGTGAGTTCAGTACATTAAACCAAGTTTGTCCAAAGTGTAATTCCGAAATAGGAGTTTTAGTTGCTGACTGTTGGACATCTCGTTTTATAGGAATAGATATCAGAAAGGTTTCTTTGAAACCACTTTGGTAATAAAGTAAAGAGTTAATTAAAATAGAAACATTTAATTTAAAATCAATCTAATAGGTAAAATCAATTAAAAATATCATATTTGCGGCAGTTCATTGAAATGGCTTAGAAATTTTATGAGATATGTAAGGCAATAGTGTTTTACATAATTTATAAAATACAATACTAATGAATTGGAAAATTCAAAAATTAAATAATGGAGAAACCATTATTTCAAAAGAGCCAGGTAATTCCATGTTACCTATTTTAAAATCTAAACAACCTGTAAAACTAAAACCAATAAACTGGGAAGATTGTAAGGTTGGCGATATTGTTTATTGCAAAGTTCGTGGAAACTGTTTTACGCACCTTGTAAAAGGAAAAAACAATAAAAGAGGTTTGCAAATAGGAAACAATCATGGAAGGATAAACGGATGGACTAAGAATGTATATGGAATAGTAGTAGAAATATTACCAATGCCATAGGCATTTTAAGAAAGAAAAAAAGAGAATGAAGCTTCTCACATATTTTATAAATTAATAAAACGAAATTTTAACCTATGCTAATGCAATTCATACAAATATCGGACGCTCAAAAGCGATTTTTATGGAGTTATCAATAAGGTTATTGTAGTATAAAATCACTAAAAGCGTCCAAATTATATAATTTGGACGCTTTTTTTATAAAAAATTTCAAGTCTTTGAAATCAACATGTAAAATGCTACATAACTAACAACCAGGGAGTTAATAATCTGAAGAAATTCGGACAGGACACTTATATCTGTTTTTTAATATAAGTATTTGATTTTCAGTAAAATAAAGCCGCTTTAAACTTGTGTAATTCAAAAAAGGCTCACATCTTTGCACCAGTAATTTTTATACCGAGAACAGTTAAAGTATAAACATACTAAACAACAAAATAATAATTTTTAAAAACGAAGTAAACATGTTCAAATATCAATTAAACATAAGTACAATAAAAGAACCAGGTTCTTTTGTACACATGCTTCGCGATTTTCTTCATACATAGAGATAACAAGAATTTATAGATGAAAAATCCGAAGCCTCAATAACGTTTCGGATTTTTTTATGCTGCACATTTCCGTATAGTTTTCAATTTCCGAAGCAAAGAGAAAAATATTGATACAAAGCACTAATTAGAAAATTGGTGCCCAACCTTATAATGTCTCAACATGGGAAATAAACTAAAAGGAAAAGATCTAATCAAATTAGGCTTTCCAAAAAACAATAGTATAAATATTGCCTTAGGGCAAATTAACCGATATAGAAAAAAAGAAAAGAAAGAACGCATTTTAGAAGAAGCGAAACAAGTACTGCTTTATCCAGAAAAATATCAAGGAAATGCTATTTGGGGTAAAGTTGCTGAAGGTTTAACTAAGCCTGTTGAAATTAAAATGCATCAGTTAAGAAATACAAGAGCTCCGTTTTCAATTTATGGAGAAAATGAAATTGATGAACAAGCTAAGTTTCAGTTATACGATGCTTTAAAATTACCTATAGCAGTACAAGGAGCTTTAATGCCAGATGCACATTCAGGGTACGGATTACCCATAGGTGGCGTGCTTGCTACAGAAAATGCAGTAATTCCGTATGGAGTAGGAGTAGATATTGGCTGTAGAATGGCATTGAGTATTTTTCCGATGAAAGCTTCTTATTTAAAGGGTAAGCAGCATCAATTAGAAAATACATTGAAAGAACATACCAAGTTTGGAATGTATGAAACACATGATAAAAAGCAAGATCATGAAATTTTTGAGCGTATTGAGTTTCAAGATATACCTTTACTAAAACGGTTAAAAGTAAAAGCATATAATCAATTAGGAACCTCGGGAGGTGGAAACCACTTTGTGGAGTTCGGAAAGGTAACCATAACAGATGAGCACAATAAATTTAATGTACCTGTAGGAGAATATGTGGGATTGTTAACGCATAGTGGATCACGTGGATTGGGAGCAAACATCGCAAAACACTATACCTACTTAGCCAGTAAACAATGTCCGTTACCTAAAAACGTACAACATTTAGCATGGTTAGATTTAAATACGCATGACGGACAAGAATATTGGTTAGCAATGAATTTAGCAGGTGATTATGCAAAAGCATGCCATGATAACATTCATAAACGAATAGCAAAATTATTAGGTGTAAAACCATTAACTATGGTTGAAAATCATCACAATTTTGCGTGGAAAGAACAAGTAAATGGAATTGAGCGTATTGTACATAGAAAAGGAGCAACACCCGCTAATAAAGGAGCATTAGGTATAATTCCGGGATCTATGACTGTACCAGGATACATTGTTAGAGGTTTAGGAAACCAAGAGAGTTTACAATCGGCATCACACGGAGCAGGAAGAAAACATTCAAGAAGAAAGTGTAAAGAGAAATTTACCAAAAGTGATATTAAGCATCAGTTAAAAATGAATGAAGTTACGCTCATTGGAGGAGGAGTAGATGAAGCTCCTATGGCGTATAAAAATATCAAAAAGGTAATGGCTAATCAGCAAGAATTAGTAGAAGTATTAGGAACCTTTACCCCGAAAATTGTACGAATGGATAAGTAAAATAACAATTGTCATTACGATGAAGGAAACAAAATGAGATAATGAAGTAATCTGCCTATTCATTAACAGATTACTTCGTTTTACTCGTAATGATATGAATAGAAAATTAAAATGGACATAAAAATAATACAATTTACAGCGGGTCGTGGACCTTCAGAATGCTGCTGGGTAGTAGCAAAAGTGCTGAAAGCATTTATAAAAGCTGTAGTAGAACATAAGATAATGTATGACATTATTCATAAAGAAAATGGAATAGAGAATGGAACCATACAATCAGTAAGTGTTCAATTAAAAGGAAATAACCTGTCTTTATTTTTAAAAGATTGGATGGGCACTATTCAATGGATAGGAAAATCAACCTTTAGAAAATACCACAAACGTAAAAACTGGTTTATTGGTTGTTTTGAATTGGAATATAACAATGAGTTAACCATACAAGAAAAAGACATCGAGTTTCAGGCAATTAGAAGTTCTGGACCTGGTGGACAGCATGTAAACAAAGTAAGTTCTGCTGTACGAGCAAAACATAGCACAACAGGAATTCAAGTATTGGTTTCAGAAAGTCGTTCACAGTATCAAAATAAAAAAATAGCTGTACAACGTTTAAAAACCTTGATAGCAAATCATAATATAAATCAATTACAAAACACCATAAAACAAGAATGGGAAAACCATTTAGACTTAGAAAGAGGAAATCCAGTAAAAGTATTTGTAGGAACTGATTTTAAAGTTAAAAACAACAAAAAAAGATTTAAAACGACACGTAATCAATTAAAAAGCGATTTGCGTAAACAATTATAATAAGATGAAAACATTAGCAAACAATTACATATTTAAAGCATTAGATGCTTTTCCTTATGAATTAGAAGAAACAATGGAGGCATTAACGTATGCTTTGGCCTATGAAGAAAAAAATGTAGTAGCGTTGTGCTTAATGGGACGTATTTATGCAGAACATTTAGGTGATTTTGAAAAAGCAAAATTGTATTATACAGAGGCTTTAGCAGAAAATATGTATGCTTTTAATGTATATCCGCATTACATCAATGTGTTATTATGGAATGAAGATTATGAGGAAGTTGAGCGATTCATTGATTTCGCATTAACGGTAAAAGGATCCGATAAAGCAATTCTATACATTGGAAAAGCTCAACTATATGAACAAAAACAAGCGTATAAAAAATCATTGCAGACTTTAAAGGTTGCTAAAAAACACACCTATAACGAAGACTATATGCGAACCGTAAGAGAGCATACAGAAAGAGTAAAGGATAAGCTTCCTAAGAAAAAGAAGAAAAAAAGTAAGAAAAAACAAAAATAATTTTCAGTACGCAAAAACATTGCGCAGCACAACGTAATATTTGCAGTGTAATTATGAAAAAGATATTTGAAGAGCTGGAAAAATTGCTAAGAAAAGCCTCATTATAACGAGCAGTGTAATGAGGTGATTATAAAAGTTCATTTACATAAATAGATAAAAATATCAAGCAAGTCTTGTTGCGTGTTTCTGTATAGCACCATTGTATACATTCTTACAGTATTTGTATTAGAATTGTATATGCAACTAGTCTTGAAGGTTTTGATTATTTACCAAAAAATAATCTCATTCTATGTACGCAGGTTCGAATCCTGCCATAACGAAAGTTATGTAGTTCAGCGGATAGAACAATAGATATTTAAAATTCGTGGGTTCGAATCCCACTATCCGAAAGGATATGGCGGAGTGGTCAAACGCACTGGATTTCGGTTCTAGTAATTATGGTAAGCCTAACGGCATGTCGGTTCGAGTCCGACCTCACGACTTGAGTAAAAGTCATCAGGAAGCTCATCACCTTGTAAAACTGATGAACCAAAAGTGTTGAATGTTTAATGAGTTTTTAAATAAACACTTATAAACGTACTTTGAAATAATAATTATTACATAAACAATGTGTTGAACTTTAGTATGTCAGTTATACTATTAATTAGTATACCCCATGTAGTAAACAACAATACAAAGGCTATGCAATCTTATTATTTCCGTGGGCTTATAAGCATTAACATTCAATACTTTTTACAAAAACAAACAAATTTCTACATGGTGAGAAAACAACGTATAAACAATTAAAGATAAAAAGATTATGAAAAGAATAACAATTAATCAAGGAAAAGTAGGATTAGTATTTAAAAAAGAAGATTACATAAAAGTAATCAAAGCAGGTACACATTGGTTAGGGTTTAATCAAACAGTGGCAGTATACGATTTAACAAAAGATTTTTATACATCAGTAGCTTTAGAAGTATTGTTACAAGACGAAACTTTAGCAGAAATGTTAGAAGCTGTTGAAGTACAAGACAACGAGTTAGTTTTTATGTACGAAAACAACAACTTTCAAAGAGTTTTAAATGCTGGAAGACATGTTTTCTGGAAAGGATTTATTACTAGAACCTTTCAAAAAATAGATATAAGCAAGATTGAGATTACTGAAAAAGTAGATACATCTTTATTCAATAATTATGAAGTGAGCAAATATGTTAGAACTTTTGAAGTTGCTGCCTACGAAAAAGCTGTGTTGTTAGTGAATGACACCTATCAAAAAACATTGGTAGGAGGGACGTATAGGTTTTGGAAAAATGAAACAACTATTAAAATAGCGAAAGTAGATACCAGACAATTGCAATTAGAAGTTTCAGGTCAGGAATTGTTAACCAAAGACAAAGCAAATGTTAGAGTTAATTTTTATACGCAATATAAAGTAACTGATATTGAAAAAGCATTATTGGCTAATAAAGAATATGAAAAACAATTGTATGTAAACATGCAATTGGCATTAAGAAAATATGTAGGACACTATACATTAGATGAATTATTAGCAAACAAAGAAGATGTGTCAAAAGCAGTTTTTGAAGAAACGAAAGAAAATGCTGAAAATTTAGGTGTAGTAATACAAGGTTGTGGAATTAGAGATGTTATTTTACCAGGAGAAATGAAAGAAATCATGAATCAGGTATTGGTAGCACAAAAGAAAGCACAAGCCAATATTATTACTAGAAGAGAAGAAACAGCTTCAACAAGAAGCTTATTAAATACTGCTAAATTAATGGAAGATAACGAAATGTTGTTTAAGTTAAAAGAAATGGAGTATGTGGAGAAAATAGCCGATAAAATTGGAGAAATTACAGTCACTGGAAACGGAAATGTAATTAAGCAATTGAAAGAAATATTTGTTACCAATAAGTAGTATATGGCTGATTATATTAGATTTAAACTCTAAAAAGCGAGAACTTAATTATACAAGTTCTCGCTTTTTATTTATGATTATAAAAGTTAGCTAACGACAAGTGTAACCTAGCTCTAATAACCAATCTATTTAGACTTCTTTTTTTTAGTAGGTAATACTTCTTCTGGAAAAGGGAATAGGATTGTCGAGTTTTTCTCCGCTGCAATATTAGACAGTGTTTGGTATAAACGCAGTTTAATAGCCGAAGGCGATTGATCTATAAGTTTACCAGCCTCAAGAAGTTTTCTCGCAGCCTGTTCTTCTGCCAAAGCAAGAATAATACGTGCTCTTCTAGAACGTTCCGCTTCAGCTTGATTTGCCATCATACGACGCATGTTTTCAGGTAATTGAATATCTTTTATTTTAACATCGTTTATTTCAATACCCCATTCTTTAGTTTCTAGCTCTACAATTTCCTTAATATTCCTTCCCATCTCTTCTCGCTTTGAAAGTATGGTATCCAATTCAACTTTACCACAAACATCCCTAAGTGCTGCTTGTGCCAGTTGTGTAATAGCAAATTTGTATTCTTCGACCTCTAAAACCGCACGTTCAGGATCATAAATCTTAAAGAAGACAACTCCATCTATGCTACAAGGCACATTATCTTCGGTCATAACTTCTTGAGAATCTATATTAAAAGTAATAACTCTTATATCAACAATTTGAATAGTTTCTATAAACGGAATAATCCATCTAAACCCAGGGTTTAAGGTTTTAATGTATTTTCCAAACCTAAATTTAAGGGCTCTTTTATATTCAAAAATTATACGGATTCCAGCAAGTAATAATATGCCTAAAATGCTGAAAAGGATAATAAATCTACTCATGACTCTTAGTGTTATGTGTTACTATATGCTTTAAGAAAAGGGCTATACCTTACACAATGCTTTTACTATTGTTATCCTAATTGTACTTATTTGATAAGTAAATTGAGTGTTCCTTATAAATTTACGAATTTTTAAGAGAAAATAATAGTGTTTTAAACAGTATTAATATTTCAGTCGATTGAAAAACAGCTGATTACAGATAAAGCATTTAATACCCTTACGTTATTAGAAGCGATAGTAAAAACAGGGATTTTAACATTGTGTTAACCAATGTATTATACGAATAATTGTATTTATGTAGTGCTATTTTTTGCTAACAATTAAAAAAATTACACAATGAATAAACCATTGTATTTTATAATGACGCTTGTATTAATACCATTCTTTAATGCTTGCAATACTAAAAAACAAAACTCAAAAAATAGTAATCAATCAACTACAGAAAGTTCTTACCTAGGTCAGAAACCACCAGGTTTAACACCTAGACCTTTTGCTCCCGGTATTGTTACCACAGAAGGATGGGAGGTTAGTGGTGTCTTTACACCCGACCTGAAAGAATTCTATTTTATCAGAGAAGGTGAGGAAGAAGAACAAGAATTTGTTGTAATTCAACATAAAAATAATCAATGTCAAGAGTCAGTTATATCTCCTAGGGTAGGAACTCCCTTTATCGCACCAGATGGTAAGACCATGCATTTGGGCAAGTGTTATAAGGAACGTACAGAATCTGGCGACTGGTCAGAAGTAAAAAGCCTTGGTTTTCCTTTTAAAGATTTACCAATTATGCGTCTTACAGCTTCTGCTAAAGGAACTTATTTTTTTGATGAGTTTAAGTCAGATTTTACAGGAGATATTCGATATTCACGATTTGTGGATGGAAAGTATGAAGAACCAAAATTACTTAGCAAGAAGATTAATAGCGGAAAAAGCTTTCACCCCTTTATTGCACCAGATGAGTCCTATCTTATATTTGATGGCAAGCGTGAAGGAGGATATGGTGATTCCGACATTTATATTAGCTTTAAACAACAAGATGGTTCATGGGGAGAGGTTATTAATTTAGGAGATAAAATTAATACAGAAACTTGGGAAGCGGTTGCCAGTGTAACACCAGATGGTAAATACCTTTTCTTCAATAGGAACATGGGCTCAAAAGACTATGAAAATGTAGATGTATTCTGGGTAAGCGCACAAATTATAGAGGAGCTAAGACCCAAATTTTAATAATGAATTATTCACAAAAGAAGGTCTGTTTACCAGACCTTCTTTAACTCATAAATTAATTATTACTGCCAATTTTCCTCAATTATTTGATGTGTAATGGCAGCAGCAACTTCACTACCTTCCGCAACTGAAGACGCAACTCCGCTCCATCCAGTTCTGGCGTCACCAATAATATAAAATCCTTTGACTTCTGTTTCTTTATTGTCATCTACTTTATAAAGTTCCATTCCAAAATGACCGATTTCAGTTGAAATATTCATTTTTTTAACGAAGTCAGTACTCTCTGTAGATTTCGTATCTGGTAAAAAACCTCCTTCTCTTTGAATAACTGTATCATCAATAAGTTCAACACCTGTAAGTTGACCTTCAGTTGATATCAGCTTTTTAATTTTTTCCTCAACTATCTGTATTCCATTTTTAGTAAGGTTAGATAGTAATTCTTCATCCTCAACTTTTTCACCGTTTGTAAAAACCATAACATTTTTTGACCAATGCGATATTGTTTTTGAAAACATTGGCCCCATTACAGCATCTCCAAATACTGCCAATTTTTTACCAGCCATTTCAAAACCATCGCAAAAAGGGCAGGGGTAAACAGATTTTCCATAGACTTCTGTTAAACCTTCAATACCAACTTCTGCAATGTTATCTTTATGTCCTGTTGCGACAATAACTCTTTTAGCTGAATATATATCGCGTTTTGTTTCAACCGAAAAATTACTGTTTTCACCCTTTACCGATATCGCTTTTTCCTTTTTATAATCTACAGATGTGTACTTTGTTAACTGCTGTTTAGCTATCTTGAATATTTCAGAGGGATGCATACCATCTTGAGTTAAAAATCCGTGTGAATGTGTTGTTATATTATTTCTGGGGTTTTCGGTATTTAACACCAATGTTTTTATTCTACTTCTACCTAAAACCAAGGCAGCGCTCATTCCTGCAGGACCACCTCCAATAATTATGACTTCATAATTCATATCTTTTATTTTTTTAATTTGTTTTTATTTTTTTTGATTGACTAACAGCATTGAAATAAGAAATCCAAGCCATTTCAGTAATTTCTTGTGTTCTTGATTCATCTTCAAGAATTAGATTTATAGCGGCATCAATTGTAGAGAAATAGAGGCTCTCAATCCAATCTATGGTAAGCTTTGAGTTGAATGAATTATTAGTTTTTAGTTTAATTAACAGCTCTCTAAAAGTTTGCATCATTTCTTTAAAGTCTGAAGATTCGTTTTCTATTCCTTTGTAACTTTCTCTGTAGCTATATAAAAAACGAAATTGATATCCACTTTTAATATCGCACAGAAACATTGTATAGAGTTGAGTCTTTGGGTCAGAAGAAGATTGTATTGATTCTTTCGTTTTTTGTAAACAAAGACTACTAGCATACTCAATTATTTCTTCAATAAGTTCTGATTTTCCGCTAAAATATCTATGAAGTGTTCTTCTGCTTAAATTGATAGATTCAGCTATTTCTTCCATTGATGCGTTAGGGTCTTTACTGAATGTTTTTATTGCAGCAGCTATAATTTTAGTTTTGGTTGCATTCATAATGTCTCAATTATGAGACAAAGATATAGAATGTCACGTAAATGAGACATTTTTATTTTCTTTTTTTGAGTTACTTATACCAAGTAATACAATTAAATTAATGAAATAATTATATAAATCTATAGTCTTTAGTTAACAATTGTAGATACAAATTTAATTTACTAACTTTAAGTAGTTTAATCTGTTAAAAGAAAAAGGATGCTTACTATTTATAAATTATTATATATGCAATTGCCCATAGGGACACAAAATCCTGATGACAATAAACCTATGGATTTTTCAGACCCCATTGAAGTAATTGTATTTATTGTTTTACCAGTTTTCATTATTATATTGTACATTTTGTGGAGAAAGAAAAAAAACAGAAAAATGTAAATAATTTTTAATGTAGTATTTGTAGTCGTTTTACCAAACGACGATAGGAGAGAGGTGGAATGTGTGTAAAGGCATATATCTAAACCTTATTTTGTCATATTTCTATCATAAAAACTAAAGTCAAGAAAAAAAGATTTAATAGAACAAAACAAATGTTAGAAAGAGGAGATATACTAGAAGCAAAAAATCGCGAATTTGATGCTGGTTTGCATTATATTATTTTTTATTCAGGAAAAGATGAAAGACATTTTCTAGGTGGAATGTTAACGACATCTAATAAATATGAAGAAAATATACCAATGCTTAAGAACCATTTTGAAATAAAAGATTTAGATAATAATAATTTTAAAATCAAATATCAAAATTCACATCTAGTTCCTGCTAAACTAATGAAATTAGAATCTTGGGGACCTTTCCAAATTGTTGGAAAATTAACGAAAGATGGTGTTGAATTTATAGAAAGTCAAATAGATGATTTGGATGAAATTATATGGGAAGATTATCTTGCTTCAAAGTCATAAAACGTTTTGGAAAGCTTTTGAAAGTTCTTTTGAAAGTTCTATAGTTTGAAATTCTATTTTACATAATATCAATAGTTACAATTAAATGAGATTAAATAGTAACTAGAATATATATTGAATACGCGATTTTTAAATGAATCTAAAAGGCACGAATGTTTAATGACCCAAGTTCTAAATTTTCTTTTGGAATACTAAAACCTTATGGGATATTTTACATAATAGAGAATTATAGCTATCAAATAAACTCTTAAGCTAATTAGCCGTAATTTCTTTTAACATAATTGTTGACGATATAGACCTAAAGGCACTATATCTAAAATTATGTGTAAATAGCCTAAAAAAACGGCTATACAGAAATTACTATATATTTGTACTATAATTAATATTATGTTAAATAGTATATTTTAAAACCTCAAACACTAATAAATTTTACATTTCATTTACCCCTTGCTACTATTGAGTTTTCATCATTAAAAAGGTTATTATTTAGATAGTCTAGTAAATAAATTTAGTAGGGTATTTTTTAATACTTCTGTTTAACTTGTATATCCGCGGAAAAGAGATTTAACAATTATTAAAAAATTTATAAGTATGAGAAATATCAAAAGAATAATTATCCCTGTTTTGGTTGTTTTATCAATTTTCACGGTAAACTTATCATGTAGCAACGATGAAGAAATAGTAGTACCTCCTACTGAAGCTTCAGACCCAACTCCAGATTCAAATGGAGATTCAGAAGATACTGGTGGTGAAACTGTAGGAAGTGAAGGTGAAATTACGTTGTACAAAGTAACTGGAGATAATATTACCAAAACCCTGGATTACAAAGTAACAGGTAAAGATTTAGAGTATCAAAAAGATGTTGCTAAACATCAAGAAATATGGAGTTTAGTTAAAAAAATTGTTCCTTTTGAGCAACTTAAAAAAATGAGTGAATTCTTAATTTATAATGGCGAAGTTACAGGAAGTGCTGGTTTTGTTATTGAAATTAAAAGAGATTTGTCTGACTGGCAAATGGGAATTGCCATTAACTACGCTTATGAAGGAGGTTTTAACGCTGGAGGTGAATTAGCTTACACTATAATTCATGAATTTGGGCATGTCCTAACTTTAAATAACACACAATTAGACGCAGCTGTAGCTCAAGAAAACTGTAAGAATTACTTTCCTGGTGAAGGATGTGCTTTTGAAAAATCTTACATAAACGAATTGCATTCTAACTACTGGAATGACATTTGGAGCGAATATGAAGAAGCAAAAAAAGATGCTTCAGCACAAGAAGAGTTTTATCAAAAGTATCAAGAAAGATATGTAACTCAATACGCTTCAACTAACCCAGGTGAAGATATTGCTGAAGTTTTTGCCACTTTCACTACATTAAAAGAAAAACCAGAAGGTAAAACTATTGCTGAGAAAAAAATACTTTTAATGTATAACAGAGATGAGTTAGTTAACTTCAGAAATCATATAAGAAAAAATTTATCTCTTAGAAAAAAAGGAGATGCTGTAACATTTGAATTACCACAGCCAGGAGCCTGGAAACAAGCCAACTCTTTTGGAAATCCACATAAAACAAAGTGCAGAAGGTATTAAATTTAACAACTTGGTACTCTTAAAACATAAAACTTTTAAGAGTACTATTTTTAAAAGAAATTATGAGATATATTTTTTTAATACTAATGGCTATGGCATTCGTAAAATGTTCTAGTTCAAAAAATATCAAAAAGGAAGATGCTTTTTTATACTATGGTAAAACACAATGCTTAGGTAAGTGCCCTGTTTTTGATATGTATGTTTTTAAAGATGGTAAAGTTATATACGAAGGATTTAAAAATGTTTCTAAGTTAGGACTTCATGAGTTTTCTATAAAAGCTGAAGAAGTTGAAAAAATTAAACAAGAATTGGAGAAAGTTGATTTTTCAACAAAAGAAAAATTAACAAGGGATTTTCCTAATACAGTACTTAAGTTTAAAGGGAAAAGACTAGCTATTCAGAAAAATGATAAAGTGAAAAAGCTAATGTTTTTGTTAGAAAAAATTAAAATTTAAAAATTTTTAACAAAAAAAGTAGGGTTATTTAAGTTATAGCTGTTTTATAAACTGTAAGATGTATATAGTATACGACGCTGTTTTAGAATAAAAGGCCCCTTCACTTTTACATTTTTTTTGTTTTACTACAATTTTATTCTTGACAGCGTCTTTTTTATTAGACTTATAAAGTTATGATATTGTTTGTTTAAGGCTGTTAAAAAACAGCCTTTTTTTTTAACTTTAATCCACTCTTCAAAACAAAATAAAGGCAGTATTTTTGCCTAATGCAAAAAAATAATCAATCAAAGTTAGAGTTCATTGCTTTAATGGCTTCTTTAATGTCATTAGTCGCTTTATCAATAGATGCATTACTCCCAGCCTTAGAACAAATTGGAATTAGTATTCGTGTTCAAAAAGAATCACATGACAGTCAGTTACTAATAACCATGATTTTTTTAGGTTTAGGTTTTGGTCAGTTAATTTCAGGACCAGTTTCTGATAGTTTAGGAAGAAAAACTGTTATTTATGGAGGTTTTATGCTTTTTGTTATCGCTAGTTTTGTCTGTGTTAGTGCTACAAGCATTGAAATGATGGTTTTTGGAAGAATTTTACAAGGAATTGGACTTTCTGCTCCAAGAACTATAAGTATTGCCATGGTTCGTGATAGTTTTAGTGGAAACTATATGGCTAAAATCATGTCGTTTATAGTAGTAATATTTATTCTAGTTCCTGTTGTAGCTCCAGCTATAGGCAAATTAATGTTAGATGCTTACGGTTGGAAATCTATATTTTATAGCCAATTAATATTTGGAGTTTTAGTGATGTTCTGGTTATGGAAACGTCAACCAGAAACACTAAAAAAAGAAAACAGAGTTAAATTTTCTTTTGGCTTATTTTCTGATGGATTAAAAGAGTTTGTAAAATACAAACAAGCTACTATTTTCACCTTAATTTCTGGTTTTATTACAGGATCTTTTATGGTTTACTTAAGTGCTTCACAACAAATTTTTCAAGAGCAGTACTTATTAGTAGATGAGTTTCCTTACATATTTGCTGGGTTAGCTACTTCTGTTGGTTTTGCTACTTTCTTAAATGGTTCTTTTGTTATGAGATTTGGAATGCACAAACTCGTGTCATTCTTTTTAATTATTTTTTCAATAGTTCCAGTTATTTATATCGTATTATTTTATCAAAAAGAAAATCCAAGTATTGCAATATTATTAATATTCTTTGCTCTACAGTTTTTCTCAATCGGATTTTTATTTGGGAACCTTCGTGCGTTAGCAATGCAACCTGTTGGGCATATTGCAGGAATTGGGGCAGCAATTAACGGTTTTGTATCGACTATTATGGCTGTACCAATTGCTACTTTAATAGGAAAGTATGTTGATACCACTACTCTACCACTTTTTATAGGCTTTTTTATATGTGGACTATTATCTTTACTCTTATTAAACTTTACTAAGTTAAAACCCATAAACGAATAGCATAATGAAGTTAGATGTACTTTACGAAGACGATTATATTCTTTGTGTATCAAAACCTAATAATGTAGTAGTGCATCACGCACACCATTCAAGAAACGTGTCAGATGAAGATTCTTTGTTGCAACTAATTCAGCAACAGTTCAATCAAAAAATGTATCCTGTTCACCGACTTGATAGAAAAACATCAGGAATTATATTACTAGCTAAAGAAACAGGGTTTGTAGCTAAGTTTCAAGAATTATTTACCAAGAACGAAATACAAAAAATGTATTACGGAATTGTTAGAGGTCATGCTCCAGAAACTAAAGTAATAGATTCTCCTGTTAAAGGAAGAGATGCCAATGTGCATAAAGATGCTGAAACACATTTGTTTACTGTAAAAACAGCAATAGTAGACATTCCTGTAAAACCTTACGATACATCAAGATATAGTTTGGTTAAGTTACTGCCTAAAACAGGAAGATTACATCAGTTACGAATCCATATGAACAAAATTAGTCACCCGCTAATTGGAGATCCAAAATATGGTGATAAGAACCATAATACAATGTTTATTGATAATTTTAATTGTGAAAATCTTTTTTTACACGCTCATTCTTTGGAGTTTACTCATCCTTATTCAAATGAAAAATTATCAATAGAAGCAGATTATCCTAAAGATTGGTATGTGGTTTTTGAAAATTTTAACTGGAGTCTATAAAAGGACACCTCTTCTACTCTACTGATTATCAGTTGATAATATTTTAAAATCTAAAATTAATAGCTATGTGATTTTTGTTTTTATTTAAACAAAGGGCAATATTTTTATCATTTTAACGCTTAGGTTATTGATTGTTTAATTAATTAACTTTTTATATGATTTAAATCAAAGAAAAATGAAAAATTTAAAACCCTTCATATTAGCAGCAACAGCAGCCGTACTAATGGTAAGCTGTAGTGATAACGACACTAACCCTGTTGATAATCCAAATGCTAAATTATTTGACACCCATTCTCATGAAGTATGTAGTTATATTGATGGTAACTGGGGACAAAACGCTTACATTGGTTCAACTATCGTAAACCAATCAGAAACAAACTTCTTAAATAACCAAAACGTTAAAATAGCTGATGTATTTAACATTAGTACTGTTCCGTTACATTTTGCTAAAGGTTCTGGAACAGCAAATGCTATTTCTTATGGTGCTGGTTATGTTATTTTTGGAGAAGAATTATATAATATGGCCTTAAGCCAAGGAGGAAGAATTTCTTGTGCTATGGTTCAAGCTCACGAAATTGGGCATCAGTTACAATACCAAAACAACTTACCTTCAAGGTCAGAAAGCACTGCTAGAGCAACTGAATTAGAAGCTGATGGTTTTGCAGGTTATTATATTAAAAAACCAAATGGATATAACGCTACTTGGACACAAGCAGCACCAGCATATAACTTTGCTGCTTCTATTGGTGACTATAATACAACTAGCCCTGGACACCATGGTACACCTGCGCAACGTCGTTCAGCTTTTCGTTTAGGATATTTACTAGGAGATTATGACTTAACTGTAAGTAGTTTTGATTACAACTTCTTTTACTACTATGATAACTATGTCTTGCCAGGAGCTTTACGTCAGGACTTAAAGAAACCAGCTGATATTGATGAAGGTTTACATAACTTCATCTTATCAAAAATGGAAGAGTTAAGAAAAATTAACTCTGGTGAGATTTCTAAGGAAGAATTTGAAAATTTAAAATAAACTAACAAAAAACTTATATTCTAAAAAGTTTAATTAGTTAAACAATAAAAAGGGTAGCAAAATTTTGCTACCCTTTTACATTTTATAAAAATAGTTTTTAAATATCTTTAAAAATAGCGTGCATTAAGCGTTTTTTATCATTGATACTCTCTTCAAGAGCAATCATTGTTTCCGTTCTATTTACACCATGAACATCATCTATTCTATAAATAATATCTTTAGCATCATTAGTGTTTTTAGCGCGTACTTTACAGAAAATATTATATTTCCCTGCAGTTACGTATGCAACTGTTACATTTGGAATTAGGCGTAAGTTATCAAGAACATGTTGTGTCATAGATGTTTTCTCTAAAAAAATCCCAACATGAGCAATAAACGAATACCCCATTTTTTCATAATTCAAGGTTAATGTAGACCCTTGAATAATTCCTTCGTCTTCCATTTTCTTTACACGTACATGTATAGTACCTGCCGATACTAACAGTTTTTTTGCGATGTCTGTAAATGGTGTACGAGCATTTTCAATTAAAATGTCTAAAATTTGATGATCAATCTCATCTAGTATGAACTTCTTCATTCTTTTTGTTTTCTTCAAGTAATATTGCTAAAATATGATTTTTTTCTAAAAAAAATAAGTTTTATTTGAAAGAAAAAGAATTTTTAACTATTTTTTATGAATTCTTTATGGGCTAAATACATAGATAAATCCCCTTCTTTTTCTTTTGTTAAAACGAGTGCAAATTTATCATTTTCTATACTTTCTACATACTGATATGCGACATCTTTTTCATTATTTTTTGATCGATAAATCACGTCATAGAAGTTCTTGATATTGTTAGGAATAGCTAAATATTTTTCGAAATTATTGAAGCTTTTTGCTAAAGAAATGTGATAAATTCCCTGTATTAGCGCATAAAAGTTGTATTTCCTAACTTCTTCTCTGTCGTAATCATTTGCAAAATGACCAGCTTCAATAAGTATAGTATTGTGTCCTAACTTTTGAAAATTATCACCTGTAGCAGTTGGGTAAAATTCATCTGTATAACGACCAATATGATTTGGTATAATTTCTTGTAATAAATTATTCATTGCTACAATTACATTCATGGTTTCTTTTCTTCCTTCAGTAATTGTTCTTGTTTCTTCTTCTGAAGGGGCTAAAAAAGAAATTGTTGCAGGGTTTTCTGTCCCTTCAACACCAAAAATGGTTCTTTGATCATGAAGATTGAAACAAAACTCAGGATTTACCTCTTCTAGAACGCTACGCAAAAGTTTACTTTCTTTTGCTTGTAGCTTCACAGCATCTCTGTTTAAATCTACATCGTTAGCATTTACACGAGTATACGCTTGTGCCCCGTCTGGGTTTAACATTGGTACAATAGTAATGCTACAATTAGCTAAAATAGATTGAGTTATTTCGTGGGTAGGAAAACGTTGAATAAAGTTTAAAAAGTCAAATACAGCTTTGGTACCAGTACTTTCGTTTCCGTGCATTTGGCTCCAAATGAGAATTCTTTTTTCTCCTTTTCCTAATTTTAATTGATAAATGGCTCTTCCCTCTTCCGATTCTCCAATAGTTTTTGTTTGAATTTCAGAATTTTGTAAGCCTAAATATAAAGGCTCTATATCAGTTAGTGTCACCCACCTTCCAGATATAGAGTCTTCTTTAATGTTTAAATAGTTGTCTTCTAAAAAAGAGCTGCTTAAGTGTGTCATAATTACTTTATAACGAAAACCAATCAATTACTAACTGTTTTTCAACAGGCTCAATAGTTTTGTGTACATAATCATTTTTAGTAATGTCGTACATATAGTCTTTAGACCATTCTTCAATATTATTAGCTAATGCTTGTAACGAGTCACAAATAAATTGTACTTCTTCATTTGTAATTGTTGGGTGTACTGATAAACGTACCCAACCTGGTTTTTCTGTATTACAGCCTTCTAAAATTTGTCCTTTTATTTCGTTTGATCTTATTTGATCTACATTTAATAGGAAATGGCCATAGGTTCCAGCGCATGAACAACCTCCTCTAGTTTGAATACCAAAACGGTCGTTTAATAACTTTACAACCAAGTTAAAGTGATATTTTTCAAAATAGAAAGAAAAAATACTCAAACGATCTTTATGGTTAGGAGCTAAAATTTTAACACCTTCTAAATTTTCTAAACAATTAAAGATTATAGGGTTGATTTCGTCCTCTCGTTCTTTTATTTTATCTGTACTCATTTGGTCTTTAACCTGAATACACAAAGCGATTTTAATTGTTTGTAAAAAAGCTGGTGTACCTCCATCTTCACGAGTTTCTACATCATCAAAATAATCGTGTTGTCCCCAAGGGTTTGTATAGCTAACTGTACCTCCTCCCGGGTTATCAGGAACCATGTTTTTATACAACTTTTTATTAAAAATCAATACTCCAGAGCTTCCAGGACCTCCTAAAAATTTGTGTGGAGAAAAGAAAATAGCATCTAAATACTCATCTTCGTTTTCTGGATGCATATCAATATCAACATAAGGTGCAGAACAAGCAAAATCAACAAAGCATAAACCTCCATAACGATGAATTAATGAGGCTACTTTATGATAATCTGTTTTTATTCCTGTTACATTAGATCCTGCGACTATAGAAGCAATTTTAATTGGTCTATCTAAATATTTTTTTATGGTTTCTTCAAACTTATCCAAACATACTAAACCTTCATCATTACAAGGAACTACTTCCACATCTGCTATAGTTTCAATCCAAGAAGTTTGGTTTGAGTGGTGTTCCATATGGCTTACAAAAACGATAGGTCTTTTTTCTTCTGGAACCTGCGTATTTTCTTTTAAATTTTCATTTATTTTTAATCCTAAAATACGTTGAAATTTATTTACAACACCTGTCATACCAGATCCTTCCGTAATTAACACATCGTTTGAAGATGCATTTACGTGACGTTTGATAATATTTCGTGCTTCATGATAAGCTAAAGTCATAGCTGCTCCAGAAGTTGAAGTTTCTGTATGAGTATTGGCTACAAAAGGACCAAACTTATTTAAAAGCTGCTCTTCTATTGGTCGATATAGTCTTCCACTTGCAGTCCAATCTGTATAAATCATTTTCTTTTCGCCATAAGGTGTTTGAAAAGTTTGATTTATACCTACAATATTTTTTCTGAACTTATCAAAATACTGTTCTAAATCCATAGTTGAAATTTCTAGTTGTTTGTTATGTTGCGTAAAATTAGCAGTATACTACTAGTTAGCCTAAAATAGTTATAATATTAACGTATTTATAACACTTTGTTATTAAAGTATTGATATACCTGCTTAGATATTTATTACTTGTTGTATTTCAGTGATAAATCTTTTAGCCAAAGCATCTGCATTATCTTGACTAGTACTTTCTGTATAAATTCTGATAATAGGCTCAGTATTCGATTTACGTAAATGTATCCATTCCTCAGCAAAATCAATTTTTACTCCGTCAATAGTATTTACATCTTCGTTTTTATAGTTACTAGCCATAGTTTCTAAAATCTTATCAACATCAATTTGTGGTGTTAATTGGATTTTATTTTTACTCATAAAATAGCTAGGATATGAATCTCTTAACTCTTTACAAGATGTTTTTTTATGTGCTAAATGTGATAAGAATAAAGCTACTCCAACTAATGAATCGCGTCCATAATGAGATTCAGGATAAATAATTCCTCCGTTACCTTCTCCTCCAATCACTGTATCGGTATCTTTCATCATTTGTACTACGTTCACCTCTCCTACTGCACTAGCTGTGTATCTTCCTCCATGTTTTTCAGTAACATCACGTAAAGCTCTTGAAGAAGATAAGTTAGAAACTGTATTACCGCCACCTAATTGACCTAATACATAATCGGCACAAGCTACTAAGGTGTATTCTTCTCCGAACATAGATCCATCTTCAGAAATTAACGCTAAACGGTCTACATCTGGATCTACTACAATACCCAAATCAGCCTTTTCTTTAACTACTAATTCAGAAATATCGGTTAAGTGTTCTTTTAAAGGTTCTGGATTGTGCGGAAAGTGTCCATTTGGCTCACAGTATAATTCTACACAGTTTACGCCTAACTCTTCTAACAAAGCAGGTATTGCTATACCTCCTGTAGAATTTACACCATCAACAACTACTTTAAAGTTGGCTTTTTTTATAGCTTCTACGTCTACCAAATTAAGTTTTAAAACCTCTTTAATGTGCTTTTTTATATAGTCTTTCTTTTTTTTGTATAGCCCTAAATCGTCAACTTGAGCAAACTCAATAGTAGCATCATTTTCAGCTATCTTTAAAATTTCTGTTCCATCTTCACCATTTAAAAACTCTCCTTTTCCATTTAAAAGCTTTAAAGCATTCCATTGCTTCGGGTTATGTGATGCAGTTAAAATAATACCTCCATCGGCTTTTTCAAGAGGAACAGCTACTTCAACAGTTGGTGTAGTTGATAAACCTAAATCGATTACATCAATTCCTAATCCAACTAAGGTATTTGCTACCAAGTTACTTATCATTTTACCCGATATACGAGCATCTCTACCTATAACTATCGTTATTTTTTCTTTTTCTGAGTTTTTCTTTTTTATAAATGTACCATAAGCTGCTGCGAATTTTACAGCATCTATAGGTGTTAAATTATCACCTGTATTTCCGCCTATAGTACCTCTAATACCTGATATAGATTTAATAAGTGTCATATTAATTTTAATTGATGAGCAAATATAAAGCTATTTAAGAAAGTATCCTTTAAAAAGAGAGAGCTTTAACTGTAACATTTGTTACATAAGGAACTAAAAAAACCGTTAAACTTTAAAGTTTAACGGTTTATAATTTTTAAGAAATTGTTAGGATTATTTTCCTTCCATTTTCTTCTTTAACTCAGCTAATCCACCGATATCTCCTAAAGTAGTTTTTTCTACTTCTTGAGCTTTAGCAGCAGCAGCTTTGATGTTCTTTTGTTCTTCTTCTCTAAAGATAGAAGTGTGAGAAACAACGATTCTACGGTACTCTTTACTAAACTCAGTTACTTGGAACTTAGTTTCGTCACCTTTAGCTAATTTACCTCCGTCTTCTTTTTCTAAGAAACGAGTTGGAGCGAAAGCTTCAACACCATCAGCAAATACTACAGTTGCACCTTTATCATTTTTCTCTTTGATAGTACCTTCATGAAGAGATCCGATTGCATACGTAGCTTCATGAGCATCCCAAGGGTTATCTTGAGTTTGCTTATGACCTAAGTTTAATTTACGGTTCTCTACGTCTAATTCTAATACTTGTACTTCTAATTGATCACCTACAGTTACGAAATCTGATGGGTGCTTAATTTTCTTAGTCCAAGATAAATCAGAAATATATACTAATCCGTCGATACCTTCTTCTAACTCTACAAATACACCAAAGTTAGTGTAGTTACGTACAGTACCAGTGTGTTTAGAACCTACTGGGTATTTAGTAGTGATATCAGTCCATGGATCTGGGTGTAATTGCTTCATACCTAAAGACATTTTACGCTCTTCGCGGTCTAATGTTAAGATTTGAGCCTCTACTTCATCACCAACTTTTACGAAATCTTGCGCAGAACGTAAGTGTGTTGACCATGACATTTCAGATACGTGGATTAATCCTTCTACTCCTTCTTCAACCTCTACAAATGCACCATAATCAGCTAAAACAACTACTTTACCTTTTACTTTATCTCCAACTTTTAATTCAGAATTTAAAGCTTCCCATGGGTGAGCAGATAATTGTTTTAAACCTAATTGAATTCTTGACTTGTTATCATCAAAGTCTAAGATTACAACGTTTAATTTTTGATCTAATTCAACAACTTCATTCGGGTGGTTGATACGAGACCAAGATAAATCAGTGATGTGAACTAATCCGTCAACACCTCCTAAGTCAACAAATACACCATAAGAAGTAATGTTTTTAACAACACCTTCTAGTACTTGTCCTTTTTCTAATTGACCGATAATTTCACGTTTTTGATCTTCTAAATCAGCTTCGATTAACGCTTTATGAGATACTACTACGTTCTTAAATTCGTGGTTGATTTTCACAACTTTGAATTCCATAGTTTTCTCTACATATTGATCGTAGTCACGGATAGGCTTCACATCAATTTGAGAACCTGGTAAGAATGCTTCAATACCAAATACATCAACGATCATACCTCCACGAGTTCTACACTTAACAAAACCGTTAACGATTTCACCAGTTTCATGTGCGTTGTTAACACGATCCCAAGCTTTGATTACACGTGCTTTTTTGTGAGATAATACTAATTGACCAGAAGAATCTTCTCTTTTGTCAACTAATACTTCTACTTTGTCTCCAACAGCTAAACTTGGGTTGTAACGGAATTCGTTTAACGAAATTACACCTTCAGATTTAGAGTTGATGTCGATAATAGCATCACGATCAGTAATACGTACTACTTCACCTTCAATAACATCGCGTTCGTTTACGAACCCTACAGTACCTTCTAAGGCTTTTTCAAATTCTTGTAATTTAGACTCATCAACTTCATCAATACCTTCTTCGTATTTGTGCCAGTTAAAGGTTGCTAAAAATTCTGCTGGATTTACAGCTTCTGCTGTTTTTTTTGTTTCTTCAGACATGTCTGAAATAAATATTTGTATCTTTTTGTTAACCAGATTTTTAACGATACTAACGCCAAGAGAAATTAAACTTAATAAATGTTTTTTTCTGCCCTTTTTAAATCTGTACTCGTAAAAAGGCGTGCAAATTTACGAATAATTCTTGAAGTAACCTAAAATGTTTTGGTTTTTAGAGGGTTATGAGAGTTTTTGATATTGGTTAGGTTTCTTTTAACTTTTCATAATTATTATAAAATATCTTTCATTTAAAGTTCACATTCCTCCAAACTTATTAATTAAAATAAATATCATCATTTATCCTATTGATATCATATTTCTTTTTGAACTCTTGAAGTTGTTTGTATTCAAGCTCTCCAATTAGTATATTTTCTCGTTTTATATTTTTCAAAGAATATAATTTAGGTAAGATTAATTCTTTTATGTCTTTTTTTATTTGTTTTAGGGAGTTTCTATCTTCTATATAAAATTTATGTTTATATTTTTCACCATATAACTCATATTCAAAGAAGTTGAATTCATATCCGTGGTAATGTTGTATGTTTCCTCTATTATTATTCATTCCTTTATGAACTTTAATAGAAATTTTAACACCCTTTAGTTTCTCCCACTCTATAAATTCTTCTTCTATGTTTAGTCCTCTTTTATCTAATTTAAGAAACTCTTTAGTTGTGCTAATTTTATGATGAATTTCAAATTTTTTATTTGTAGTTAAATTAAAAATAAATAGATATAAGGTGAAAAAACAAAAAAGAAATATAGATAAAATTCTATTTTCAAAAAAAAATGATACGAATAAACTTATAAAAATTATAAGGAGAAAAATTTTTCCAATATTTTCTTTTTCATTAGGAGATGGAAAATTTATTATCTTTAGCTTTATCATGTTTTTTTATTATATTTATACAATAGCGAAATTCTTTTCTTAGGTTAAGTATATTAATAATCGTCTTCCTCGTCGTCAAAAACATCATTATCTGGTTTTAACAAAAACTTTAGCATTGTTTTTTCGTCTAACTTCATAAAGTCTTTGTAAAGAATTTCTATAACTTCGTCTCGAGATTTTTTAGCTTTTAATAAATCGTATGCTTTAGCAGGAGCATCTTTAATTACTTCTTTTACCAATTCTTTACCCATTTGTAAAACCTCTGATTTAGGAATACCATTTTCTAAAAAAGGTTTTACATTCGCCACTACACTAATAGCAGTGCCTCTACAAATATTTTCTTTCGTAAGTTTCATTTCCGCTTGCGAAAAAAGTTGAAAAGACATGAAAAGGCATACAACGAAGGCTAGTTTTTTCATTTTCATATTTTTTAAGTTAAATCTGAGATAAAAGTAATTTTAATATACTTAAAATCAAATTGTAAAATGCGTTAACTTAAAAAATAGATTATTAATCTACGGATAAACACTTATTTTTCATAAAAGTAATTTTTATTTTCAATACTTTCATTTTTCCAAGTCATTTTTCCAAGTCATTTTTCCAAGTCATTTTTAAAATAATGTTAGAATGTTTGCTATACTCTAAATTTATAACATCTCCTATCCTTATTTTACTGTAATTCTCATAACTTAAATAATAATGACTGATATCACTAGGCTTTTCAAATTCTATAATATATTCTGTGTATTCTGTTGAACTTTGATCAGAACTTGTTTTAAAATTAACCCTTTTATTTAGCACTTTAACCTGTGTAATTATTTTTGTCTTTTCTTTAAAATCTTTACTAGGATTATTGTAATAAATCTTATCAGCAATAGAATAAAAAATTAATACAAATAAGAAAGAAAAAACAACTTGGAAAAGACCTAATTTCTTTTCCATAAAAAAAACAACAAAACCACAAGCAATTAATAAAAAAAAATATATTATGCTAGATATAAAATTTTTTGTTTTTACTTTTTCAAAATCAGTTCTAGTAATTTTTTTTTCTACTTTATTTGGATTAAATTTTTCCATTTCTTTATAAAATATTTTAATTTTTAATAAATAAAATTATTCAATCTCTTTAATCTTGACCTTGAATAGATTATCAAAAATATCGAAAATCATTTGTGCTTCTTTTTTTCGTACCGAAATAGTGTATTCGCAGTCTAATTCTAATTTTTGATTGATAATATCCAGGTTTCGTTCTTTAATAATACGTTGCACTTTATTCATCATATCGTATCCAAACTTTAACTTGTAATGAATATCTATGGTTTTCTCAATAATTTCAGAAGCTTCTAAAGCTAGCTGAGCGGAAGTCCGATAAGCATTAATCAACCCTCCTACTCCAAGTTTAGTTCCTCCGAAATAACGTACTGAAACAATTAAGATATTAGTTACATTAAAAGATTGTATTTGTCCGTAAATTGGCTGACCAGCTGAGTTACTGGGTTCCCCATCGTCATTCGCACGAAAACGAATCTTTTCGGTTCCTAATTGCCACGCATAACAATGATGACGTGCCGTATGATGTTGTTTACGGAGCTCTTCTAACCGTTCTTTAATATCCTCTTCAGAAAAAACAGGAAAAGCATAACCGAAAAACTTGCTGTTTCGGTCTTTAAACAAGGTTTCTTCCGAAGGTTTTGTAATCGTTTTATAAGTGTCTTTTATTTCTTCATTCATTACGCCGAAACTACTAATAAAATACTAATTATGGCAAGCCCAATACCAATCCAATTTTTCTTAACCAACTTTTCTTTAAAAAACGCAAGAGCAAACACTGTGGTTAGTATCACTATTGATACATTATTAATAGTAAAAACTGTAGAACTTTCGAGCCCTTTTGTTTGTAATGCTTTTAATAGATACTCCATAGAATAATAGTTAGAAATCCCTAAAGCAATTCCTCCAAGTAGTGTTTTCCATTCAAAACGTCCTTTTTTATTTAGTAATTGAGCTATAAAAATAAAAAGACCAAAAAGCAACGCACAGCCAAAAATAGTTGATAAAAACATTGGTACAGCTTCTTTGGGAACATATGTGGTCTCTGTGTATTTTAATAATGTATCAATACTCCCTGAACCTAAAAAAAGCAATAGCGGAAACAATAAATTCTTAAACTTCACAGGAGAAGTATCACTTTTAGCAGACGATAAGTATACAGCTACTAATGCTAAAATTATTCCAATAATCTTTACAAAACCTATACTCTCATTATATAAGAAGATTCCGATAACTACAGGTATTACTACCGACATTTTTCCCGCCACTGATGCTACAGATAATCCATTTTTTTGCGCGGTGACTCCCATAACGTTAAATACAGCTATGAATAAAAAACCTAGCACAAAAGCTCCTAAAAACCAAGGTTGACCTGGTATCTCAGTGACTGGTATAGAAACTTCTGTATGGACAAAGCCAAAAGACAACGCTACGGCATAGTTTAAAACAATGGCCTGTAAAGTATTTACTTTACAAACATCAAAAAGTTTAAAAATAACAAATAGTAAACTGGAAATAAGAATGCTAAAAATTAAGTATATCACGATGCAAACTCTTTTCGTTTTAGTAAATCAACTACATCCTCTGTTTTTGGACAGTTATTCCATACATGGATACCCAACTGTTGCGCAGTATCGGTATTTTCTTTGGTGTCATCTATGAAGAAAGTTTCAGAAGGTTGTAAGTCGTTCTTTTGTAATACAAACTCAAAGATATTTGCATTTGGTTTTCTAAAGTTGACTTCATGCGATAAGTAAAATTGCTCAAAACAGTCCTTGAACTCACTATACAACTCCTTACCCCATTCATTTTGAATCCAAGAAATATGCAAATCGTTTGTATTACTCAATAAAAACAATCTGTATTGATTACTAGTGGCTAATTTTTTCAAAAAACTCAACCGGTGTTTAGGGAAATCTAATAAAATGGCGTTCCAAGAACGAATTAAATCTTCTTTTGAAATATTGAATTTATCATGGAAAAAAGACACAAACTCATCGGTAGAAATTAATCCCATTTCATACTGATAATATTGTTGCATCATTTCTTCAGAAATTTCAGTAACTCCTAATTTTGCAAGTTCTTTATAAGTTGCTTCTTTGTCTAAATTGATGAATACATCACCAAAATCAAAAATGATGTTTTTAATCATTTCTATATATTCTTAATATATCGTTATCTGTTTTTTCTTCGGAAGATAGCTTAGCGTCAAAAATTGGACGCTTCACTCCTTCTCCAAAGCTTACATCACCAATAAACACTTTAGCTTCATCCCATAAATTTGCATCGATAAATGTTTGTAATGTTTGCGCTCCACCTTCAATAATTACCGATTGTATTTGATGTTTATGTAATACCTCACAGATTTGTTTTGCTACTTGAGAAGAAAAATCGATTTGTTCGTAAATGAGTTTTTGAGATTTCTCACTATCGTTCGAAATGACACTTATCTCCTTCTCTACTTCTGTTATAATTATTGTTTGTACGTTTTCATCAAAAACAGTTGCCTCTGACGGAATTCGCAAGTTTTTATCAATAACAACTCTTACAGGGTTGTTACCTTTCCAGCTACGAACAGTTAATGACGGATTGTCTGCTATCACTGTATTAGTTCCCACCAAAATAGCATGTTCTTCACTACGCCATTTGTGTACTAGTTGCTGAGAATATTTATTGGAAATCCATACTGGTTTTTGTTCATCTTTGGTTAAAGGAGCTATAAATCCGTCTTTAGTTTCTGCCCATTTTAAAATAATATAGGGTCTCTTTTTGTTTTGAACAGTAAAAAAGCGTTTATGATGCTCTTTGCAGTCCTCTTCACAAACACCAACAGTCACATTTCTACCAGCTTTTTTAAGTCGCTCTATACCTTTTCCTGCCACCAAGTTATTAGTATCTAGGCAGCCTATTACGATATTAGGTATTTCTTTATCTATAATTAAATCGGCACAGGGTGGGGTTTTTCCATGGTGCGAACATGGTTCTAACGTGACATATATAGTTGCTTCTTTTAATAAATCTTGGTTCTGAACCGAGTTAATAGCATTCACTTCTGCATGTGGCCCACCATAAGGTGATGTAAAACCTTCACCTATTATTTTATTTTCATACACAATTACTGCTCCAACAGAAGGATTAGGCCTTGTAGTTCCTATTCCATTTTTTGCTAACTCTAAACAACGTTGTATATACTTTTCGTGATTCACAGCGTTAAAATTTAATTTTAATATCTTCTACTTTATCAATTGGATATACATGTGAAAATCCTAAAACTTTATATTTCAAATCTCCTTTAAAATGAACTTTTAGACGTTGATTTATCAATGAGTTTAAAATTCCTCCTAAAATCCCATTTTTATTATTTTCAAATACTCTTTTTGAAGGAATTACAACCTTTAACGGAATATAAAATTCTTTACGGGCAGGGACTTTAAATTCTTCAGAAGAAACTTGTGCTACCTCTACTTGATCAATTAATACTTTAATCTCATCAGTAGAAATTTTACCACCTATATCGTTTGGGTTTTCAAAATAAGCGTTAGCACCAACTCTTATAGTATCAGTAGAAGCTGATAAAAGCTTTATATCATCAACTTTTAAAAAGATTGGTTTTTGTTTTACCGAGCAACTAATTATTAGTAATAAAAAAGGTAAAAAATAAATGAATTTCTTCATGAAAACTCGTGTTTTTTTGGGTACTTTGCTCTTGCAAAAGTACTATATTCCTATGACTCCATCTGATTTTATTATTAGAGAAATAAAACCACAAGATAATGCCGAAATGGCTAAGGTTATTCGTGAAGTATTAATCGAACTTGGCGCTCCTAAAGTAGGCACTGCTTACGAAGATAAAGCTACAGATAAAATGTATGAGAGCTACCAAAAAGAAAAAGCAGGGTATTTTGTTGTTGAATATAATAGTATCGTAGTAGGTGGTGCAGGCTTTGCTCAATTAGATAATTTTGAAGGAAGTGTTTGTGAATTTCAAAAAATGTATTTTTTACCTATCGCAAGAGGTAAAGGTTTAGGAAGTAAACTAATCAACTTTTGTTTGAATAAAGCAAAAGAAAAAGGCTTTAAGCAGTGTTACTTGGAAACCTTACCTTATATGAAAGCTGCAACAACACTATATCGAAAAAACGGTTTCATAGATTTAGAAGAACCATTAGGGAACACAGGCCATTATTCTTGTAATGTGTGGATGCTAAAAGATTTATAAAATTATTTTATAGAAATGCTATTAAAACAATACAAATCTTACTTTTTAGAACAATTAAGCTCTATTTTTCCTCAGACAGAAATTAATACTTTTTTCTTTCTATTGATAGAAGAATATTTAGCTTTTCAACGTATAGACTTCACACTTCAACCTACTTTTGAAGTTCCTTCTGATAAAAAGACGTTGTTAGATGAAGCTTTGGCTCGATTAAAAAAAGAAGAACCTATTCAATATATATTAGGCAAAACGGAATTTTTCGGACTTCCTTTTAATGTAAATAAGAGTACACTAATTCCACGTCCTGAAACCGAAGAATTGGTTGAATGGATAATTAAAGAAGTTGGGGAATCTCAAAGCTTGTTGTCTATCCTAGATATTGGTACTGGTACTGGTTGTATTCCTATTAGCCTAAAGAAACAGCTCTCTGATGTAAATATAAGCGCTATTGATGTTTCTGAAAAGGCTTTGACTGTTGCTAAAAAAAATGCAGAATTAAATGATGTTGAAGTTTCTTTTGTGCTTCAAGATGTTTTAAAAACCAAAGAGTTAAGCGGTAAGTTTGATATTATTGTTTCTAACCCTCCCTATGTACGTGAATTAGAAAAAATTGAAATAAAGAATAATGTATTAGAAAACGAACCACACTTGGCTTTGTTTGTTGAAGATGACAACCCGCTACTTTTCTATAAAAAAATAGCCGATTTAGCTAAAAATAGTTTAACTAAAACCGGACTACTTTTCTTTGAAATTAATCAATATCTAGGTAAAGAAACTGTTGATATGTTAAAAAGTAAAGGTTTTACAAAAATTGAGATTCGTAAAGACTTGTTTGGTAATGATCGAATGATTAAAGCTTCTTTATAATTTTTATCTATCAAATTACTCTATACTAAAAAACCTTTTGAAAAAAGAACCTCTTTTCTTCTTTATCATTTTGTATTATAAAGTTAAAGAAGCATGCTTTTACACCTGAATCTTGTTTTTTTAAAGATTTTACTCCTAAACCAACCTTTAATATCACGTAAAATAAATTTTTTTTCTTTTGTTGTATTTATGTTATTTTTAATACATGAGTTAAAAAATATTTATTTACTTATTTATTTAACAAATAATTCATGTTTTATTGAGATAATTAATATTTAAAGTTTTTTTTCAATAATAAAAAAGTTTATATTAGCTGTAAAAGTTATATAGAAATTGGATTTACAAAAATTACTTATAGAAACTAAAACAAGAGCTATTTATTTAATAGATAATGAAGGAAAAATTGTAGACTTCCATCCTCATGACAATGATTTGGTAGAAATAAAGGACAAAATAGCAGCATTTGATGCTGTTATCTTTAATATGTCTAGCAGTTTTTTTAACCTTTTTTTTAAAACAGAGTTAAATGAAATGATTTTAAAGTCTGATAAAGAAGCACTCTTGTTGTTTAAATATAAAGAGTATGTACTTTGCTTTTTAGCTGATAAAAACACGAACATAGGTCTTTTAAACTTAATGTTTAAAAAAGAGACAAATACAATTAATATTTAACAATTATTACTTAACCTTAACCCCCCCCGAAATTTATGGAAAAAATCCTAACCAACTTAGTTCAAAATGTAAAAGAAAATATACCTGGGTATATTGCAATTAGTGTAGCTGAAATAGCCTCAGGCGAATCTTTAGCTTCCGATTCTGCTGATTCAAATTTTGACCCTGCTTTAGCATGTGCTTATAATGTAGAAATTATAAATGCCAAGCGAAAAGCTATAGACATTTTAGGTCTAAAAGAAAACATTAATGATATTCATTTTAAACTTGATAATCATATTCATGTTGTTGATATATCTCCTAGTGGAGAGTATTTTATTTACCTAGCGGTTGATTCTAATAGAGCTAATTTAGCTCTTACAAGAACAATGCTGAAAAAATATAAAAAAGAACTAAATGAAGTCTTATAAAGCTATCGATGTAAAAAAAATAAGTATCGATAGCGAGTTTCAAAAATATATAAGCTTTTTTCAAAATGAATACAAAACGAAAGTTTTGTTAAATGAATCAGCTATTGATTATAACGGAGCTCCTAACATAAATAATGTTAATGACTTAAAAAACGTTGTTTATGATTTCTTTTTTGAACCTAGGTTTGAGAATGTTCTCGATTTAGTTAAGTTCAAAAAGCAAAAACCAAAAGATAATTAACCATAAGAAGACTAGATTTTAATCTAGTCTTCTTTGTTTATAGAATATCTTTTATTTACTTCTATAAAAAAACTATTCTCCTTTCCTTCTTCTTTATTTACCCTATTTTAATCACTAACCTATTGTTTCTTACGCTCATAAAATTGTTAAAAAAATCACAAAGCAATAGCCGTAAAAAAAAATAAAAAAATAAGGTAGTATTTTTGTGACTCTCTCTAAAAAACAGTGTCTTAAACAAAGAGGGGAAACAAAACAAAAACAATTAATATTACAAAGTGTTTAAACTTAAATGGGGGAAGTAAGCTTACAAACATTAATAGAAGAGTCTGAAGCAGACAAAGGACTTGTTTTTAATTCTGAGGGACAAGTAATTGATTCTTACAATATTTCTAAAGAAAACAACATTGCAGCAATGGCAAACGTCATCGTTACAATGACTCATGAATTTTTTCAAGATACTTTAGATTCTGAAAGCCTTGACCAATTAGTTTTAACTTCAAAAGAAGGATTAGTAGTTATTAATAAATATGACAGCAATCATATTGTTTGCTTATTAGCAGATGATGTTTCTAAAGCTGCCATGATAAAACTAACCCTTAAAAAAGTAACCCTTCAATAAAATACCTAGTCTTTTTTATTAATTATCATAATAACTATTTTACAATGAAAGAAATTTTAAATGATTTTATCGAAAATTTAAAGAGTAATGTTCCAGGGTTTATTGCTGTTTCAATAACTGATGTTGGTTCTGGAGAGTCGTATGATTCTTTTACAGTGAATCCAGATTTTGATCCAAATTTAGCATCAGCTTACAATTTAGGGGTTGTTAAAGCTAAATTAAAAGCTATCGATGCATTAGGGTTAAACGAAGAAATTCAAGACATTACAATTACTTTATCTAGTCAAGTACATATTATCAATATTGCCCCTAGTGGTACTTATTTTGTTTACTTAGCTGTAGATTCAAAAGAAGCTAACCTAGGTATTACAAAAGCTTTATTAAACAAGTATAAAGTAGAGTTAAATAACGCTTTATAAAAATATAACTGTGAAAAACACAAATCATTTACATATAGATAAACCCTTAAAAAAACACCTTAACCAAACCTTAAAGGAGTTTCGTAAGTTCAGATTTTCTGAAGGGGAATTAAAATCTGAAAAAAAGAAAGGAAAAGACTTTTTCGGATTCTTATTCAAAGAATATGACAGTATGAATGATTTAGTAAAAGATATGTTTTAAAAGTGCTTAATAGGCACTTTTTTTTATGTTCTTAAATGTTTGTTTCAGCTTGTTAACTAATAATTTTATTTCTTCTTCATTATAACTAGCAAAACCAATTCGGATTGCATTATGTTTTTTATTTGCCAAATCATAACGCTGCCACTCTCCTATTTCAAGTTGATATTTTCTAGCTTCTTTTGAAACTTCATACCAAGAATATTCTTTGTTTAAATAAACCCAAATAGCCATTCCTCCTTTAGGAATATTAAACTGAAAATAATATCCTAACTCTTCTTTTAATAGCTTACAGAACAAGTCCCGACGTTGTAAATATATCTTCATTAATTTACGTATGTGCCTATCTAAATCTCCAGATTTAATAAATTCTGCAAAAGTTAGCTCAAGTAAAGCATCACCTTGCCTATCAATATAACCTCTTAGTTTAGCTGTTTCATTTACAAAATCTTCAGAAGCTACTAAATACCCAACCCTAAAAACAGGAGCTACAGTTTTACAAACCGAACCTATATAAATTACATTTTCAGAAGTATTGTGACTAGCCAGTGGTAAAATAGGGGCATGATTGTAATTAAAATCATAGTCATAATCATCTTCAATAATTGCAAAATTGTATTTTCGAGCTAGATTTAATAAGTGAATTCTCCTTTCAGCAGATAAAGTAACAGTTGTAGGATGATGATGGTGTGAGGTAACATAAACTGCCTTTATAGGTTGTTTTTTACATAATTTTTCAATTTGATCAATTACAAGACCATTCTCATCAACTGAAACTCTTTTAATTTGTGCTTTTTGATATTGAAAAGTTATATCAGCAGAAGAATAGTTTGTTTCTCCAACAACTACAATATCGTTTTCTTTTAAGAGTAATTGAGAAGATAACCACATTCCCATTTGACTACCTCGAGTAATTAAAATGTTTTCTTTGGTTATTTTTAAACCACGAGAATTATTTAAATACATCGCTAATACTTCTCGTAATTTTATGTTTCCGTGAGCAGAATTATAATCTAAAGAAGTATAAATATTCTTTTTGGAAGCTATTTTCCTATAAATCCTAGCAATTTCTTCTGTTGGGGTGAGTCTTGTATCTGATGTACCATCATTAATATACATAACCCCTTCTCTTTTCTCTGCATTTTTCTTTAATAGATTTTCATTTTCATAAAAACTGAACCCTGAAATTTGTCTTTTAGAAGCTTTAGTTGCATCCGTTAATGTAATTTTTTGAATAAAAGGTAAATTCTTATTTACAAAGGTTCCTTTTTTAGGAATACTCTCTACCCATCCTTGTAGTAACAACTCTTCATAACAAGCAACTACAGTTTTTCTATGTACCTTTAGTAAGTGAGCCAAAGTTCTAGAACCTACTAGTTTTGTTCCAGGTATAAGCTTTCCTTCTCTAATTAGTAGAATGAATTGATTTGCTAACTGTAAGTATAAAGGTTCTTTAAGACCCTTACTCAGTTTTAATGAAGTTTTATAAGGAAACATCTGGACTACTAATTATTTAAAATCTGGATTAATAAAATAGACCATAAATATAATACATTTGAATAGTTAATAATTTAAACAATGAAAAAACAAGAACTACAACCAACAGAATTTAATGAATTTTACGCCAAGTATTTATCTAAAGTACCAGATAATACGAGTTTAAAAAAAGGTTTTGAAGAAGATAAAGAAACCGTTATAAAATTTTTCTCCTCAATTTCAAAAGACAAGTTAGAATACCGCTATCAACCAAAAAAATGGAGTATTAAAGAAGTGCTACAACATATAATTGATGCTGAGCGCATTTTTATGTATCGTATGTTACGAATTGCCAGAAAGGATATGACTCCAATTGAAGGTTTTGATCAAGATATTTATATAAAACCTTCTGGAGCAGATAAGAAAACAATAGAAGCTTTATTAGAAGAATTTAAAACAACACGTTTATATTCAATTAACTTATTAAGTAGTATTTCTAATGAAAACTTATGCAATATAGGAATAGCTAACAACTCTCCTACTTCGGCAAGAGCTTGTGCTTTTATTTTATTAGGTCATAATGCTTGGCATATGGATATTATTAAAGAACGTTATTTACAATTCCAATAACATAAAAACAATAATAAAAATGCACATACCTCCAATGTTTAAGTTTGATGATAAAAAGGAGAAAATTGCTTTTATGAAAAAGTATAGCTTCGCAACAATTGTGACTAATAAAGGTAATGTTCCAATTGCAACTCAATTACCTTTTGTTATCAAAGAAAATTCAAATAAATTAGTTCTTTCAGGTCATTTTGGAGCAGCTAACGAACAAGTAAACTATATAGAAAACAATATTTCACTGGTTATTTTCACTGAACCACACGCTTATATTTCACCTTCTCATTATGAGAAAAAGAAAAACGTTCCTACTTGGGACTATATTTCTGTGCATGCTTATGGTAAAGCAAATATTCTTCATAATGAGGTTCAGAAATTAGAAGCTATTAAAGAAATGATAAACTTCTATGAGAAAGATTATCAAAAACAATGGAATAATTTACCTGAGAACTATAAAAAAGGCATGTTAAGAGGAATTACTGCTTTTGAATTAGAAGTAACTGAGTTACAAGGGCAACAAAAATTAAGTCAAAATAGAAAAGAAGCAGAAATAGGACGAATAGCTGAACATTTGGAAAACAGTGAAATAGGAACAGAAAAAGATTTAGCTAAATATATTAAATCAAAAAATAATTTATAAATGTTAGAGATTAGACCAAATTGTGAACATTGTGGTAAAGATTTACCCAATACTTCTACTGAAGCAATGATTTGTACTTTTGAATGTACTTATTGTAAAGATTGTGCTATAAACCTGTTCGAAAATGTCTGTCCAACATGCACAGGAAACTTTGTTCCTAGACCAATCAGGCCAAAAAAATACATAGCTAAAAATCCAGCATCTTTAAAAAGGGTTTATGACCCTAAGGATATTGATAAAGCAAAAGAAAAGCGTTTAAAATTTATAGATGTTTTACCCGAAAACAGATAAGTTATGAATGAATACCAAAAGTCAAAACTTAATAGAGTTAAAAGAGGACAAAAAAGAGCAGTTTACAACGTTGATAAAATCAACACTATTTTAGATGCAGGATTTATTGGTTTTGTAAGCTTTACATATGAAGGGAAAGCTATTTCCTTACCTATGGCTTACGGAAGAAAAAATGATAAAATTTATCTACATAGTTCACAAGCTAACAGAATGTTATTATCACTTTTAGAGGTTGGACAAATGAGCATGACCGTGATGCATTTAGATGCTTTAGTGTTGGCTCGTTCAGGGTTACATCATTCAGTAAATTATCGCTCAGCTACATTATTTGGTTCAGTAAAAAAAATAGAAAATCCTAAAGAAAAAGAAACCGCTTTATATTGTTTCATGGAACATATGATGAAAGGACGTTGGGATGGAGTTAGACCTATGAAATTGGAAGAGTTAGAACGAACTCTAGTAGTAGAAATGACCATTGAAACTGCCTCAGCAAAAGTGAGAGATGTAGGTGTTAATGACGAACCAGAAGATTATGATTTACCTATTTGGGCAGGCTTAATGCCTCTAAAACAGATAGCTCTCCCTCCTATTTTCGATAAAAATTTAAGAGAAGATATTCAGATTCCAAATCACGTAATAGAGTATTACAACTTGCATAAATAAGTATTTTATAACTTTAAAAATAACATTACATTGCTTATATGAAAAAATACGATGTTATTATCCTTACAGATAAAAGGTATGTAAATCCTCAAAAGCTTGATAACTATATTCAAAATGTATTAGATGAAGATAATTATGTGAAAGTAGCGCTAAAAAACCAGGGTTTAAAAGTAGTTCGTCTCTCATGGGATGATGCCACTTTTGATTGGTCTACAACAAAGTATGTTTTATTTAGAAGCACATGGGATTACTTTGATCGATTTCCTGAATTTTCAAAATGGTTAAATACTGTTAGCAATCAAACAACATTGTTAAACTCAGAAAAAATTATCCGTTGGAATATTGATAAGCACTATCTACAAGATTTACAACAAAATGGGGTACATATTTGCGAATCCTACTTTATAGAAAAAGAGACTCAATCCACATTAAAAGAACTTTCTAAAAAGTATAACTTAACAGAGTTTGTTTTAAAACCTTGCATTTCTGGAGCAGCGAGACACACTTATAAAATTAATTCAGAAAATATTACTGAATACGAAACCGTATTTTCAGAATTAATAGCCAATGAAGCAATGATTATACAGCCTTTTCAGTATAAAATTGTTGAAAAAGGAGAAGTTTCATTGATGGTTATGAATGGTAAATTTACACATGCAGTTTTAAAAGTAGCAAAGCCAGGAGACTTTAGAGTACAAGATGATTTTGGAGGTTCAGTTCATAACTATATACCTACGAAAGAAGAAATTCTATTCGCTGAAAACGCTGTTAAAGCCTGTGTAGAACTTCCTATCTATGCACGAGTAGATGTTTTTACCGATAATAATGGTAAATTAGCTATCGCTGAATTAGAACTGATAGAGCCTGAACTTTGGTTTAGGACTTATCCTGCAGCAGCAGATGAATTAGCTAAAGAAATTAAACAATTAATCAACAAAAATGAAAAAGTTATTTAAGGTAATAGGAGCATTATTACTTATCGGAGCTATTGCACTTACCGTAGTGTATTTTACAAGTAATGAAAGTTTACCTAAAGGAGAACAAGGACCTAAAGCAGATGCTTTAGCCACCAAAATGCTTAAAGCATTAAATTATGAAGCTTATAAAAATACACGGTTTATAGAGTGGAGCTTTAGAGGGAAACATTTTTATAAGTGGGATAAGAAAGAAGATATTGTAGAAGTATCTTGGGATGTTAATAAAATAACACTATACACTAAGGAACCAGAAAAAAGTATTGTTTTAGTTGATGGAGAAAAAGTAGGAAATAAAGAAATACTTCAAAAAGCAATAGATTATTTTAATAATGATAGTTTTTGGTTAATAGCCCCTTACAAAGTTTTTGAAAGCGGAATTGAACGAAGAATAGTAATACATGAAGGAAAAGAGGCCTTATTAATTACTTATACTTCTGGGGGTTCTACTCCTGGTGATTCCTATTTATGGCTTTTAAATGACAAAGGAATGCCTGTAAGCTATAAAATGTGGGTTTCTATAATTCCTACTGGAGGAATGGAAGCTACTTGGAATGATTGGATAACAACTGAGTCTGGAGCAATATTACCTACAAAGCATGAAATGCCTGTTGGAATATTAGATATGGGTGATGTAAAAGCTTATAATTAGTTTTCCTATAACTTATAAACAATAAAAAAGAGCAGCAAAATTGCTGCTCTTTTAATTTTTATGTAATTCGAAAATATTATTTCCCGAAGCTATAAGAGATTCCAAAGTTAATACCAAAAGAAGAGTATGGTACTTTTTCAGATAATTGCTTGCGAGCATAAGGGTTTCCTTGTGCCTCTTGATATTCAGCAATAGTTAACTCATCAACATATAAAACTTCTTTAGAGTAACCATCAGGTAAATTATTAATAGTTGCTACAGTCATTCTATTTCCATCAGGAGTAACAACTTCTGAATTAAACTCTTTAAAAATAGCTTTATCTCTAGTTACACTAATTCCCATATATTCTAATTCAGCAAATAAAGAAACTTTATTAGAAAGCTCATGTTTATAACCAATAGCACCTATAAAACCTAATGGTAAACGACCTTTGTAATCTTGAGTAAAAGTAGTTTCATTGTATGTTCCATCAGGGAAATTTCCGCCATTAGGAGTTGGTTGCCCAGAAATATCTTGCTTAATATACCCTTTAGCTTCAGTTTCTCCTCCAACTTTTATTAAAGCTCCGAAACGACCATAAATATTGTTAGTAAACTTGTAAACTAAAGATGCTGAAGCTCCATAAGCTCTAGCTCTAGCAATTACATCAACATCATTTCCTGGTACTGTTACTTTTCTAATAGTTTGATCTGCTCCATGTAAATAACCAAAAGCAGCTTCAACTCCAAAGGTATCATTGAAAAAATATCCACCTCTTAATTGAGTATGCATACCTTCACCATAACTACCGTAGGTATTCTCTACTCCTGATGTAGTAGTTTCTGTTCCAAAACGTACTCCTGCACTAGATATTGAATAACCACCACTAGCAGAAACATAAAATTGAGCACTTGCACTCGCTGTTGCTAAAATCATAGCAAGCATTAAAATACTTTTTTTCATAATAAATTATTTGTTAACTTTAAATTGACAATAAGTAAACAAACGTAGTAAAAATCTACGATTAGCAGAGCTTTATAACTGTTAAATTATTAGTATTATTGTAGTAAAAAGCATTCTAAAAATCACTTCTTTTTTGAATAAAAATATTTTACATACTGAGGTTCAGAGTTATATTGATAATAACTTAAAAGTTAATTTAGAGCTATTTATTTTTAAAGGAAGTCCTTTTAAAGATATTTCAGTACAAGAACTGGCTAATCAAATTGTAGCAAAACAAAAATCTGAGAAAAAATTACCTACCTGGTTTAAAACAAAAAACATCTATTATCCACCTAAACTAAGCATTGAACAAACCTCTTCTGAAATAACAGCAGAATACAAGTCTAAGTTAGTAAATGGAGACTCAATGATTGATATTACCGGAGGGTTTGGTGTTGATTGTTATGCTTTTTCTAAACGATTTAAAAAGGTTATACACTGTGAAATAAATGAAGAACTATCAGAAATTGTTTCGTACAACTATGAGCAAATGGAGGTGCCTAATATTAAAACTGTAGCTACAAACGGGATAGAATACTTAAAAAAAACTTCTGAAAAATTCGATTGTATTTATATTGACCCTTCTCGGAGAAACGAAAAAAAAGGAAAAGTTTTTTTATTGAGTGATTGTTTACCAAACGTACCTGAAAACTTAGACTTTTTATTTGAAAAGTCGAATACAATTCTTATTAAAAATTCACCTATTTTAGATATAACATCAACCATTAATGAATTGAAATTTGTAAAAGAAGTTCATGTTATAGCAGTTAATAATGAAGTAAAAGAGTTGCTTTTTTTACTTGAAAAAGAATTTAAACAATTAATCAAGGTAGTTGCTTGTAACTCACTCAAAAACAATCATCAAGATTTTTATTTTTTCCTAAACAATAATACTGATTTCGAATATTTATCCCCACTAAAATTTCTTTATGAACCCAATGCTGCTATTTTAAAATCCGGAGGTTTTAACGAAGTAGCAAGTCAACAAAAATTAGGTAAACTACATCAACATTCTCATCTTTATACTTCAGAAAATTTAATTGAAGATTTCCCTGGAAGAATTTTTAAAATTAACAATGTATTTGCTTACAATAAAAAAAGAATAAAAAAGCAAATAACAGAAGCCAAGGCAAACATTACAACACGTAATTTTCCTAAAACTGTGGCTCAGATTAGAAAAGAAACAAAATTAAAAGATGGAGGAAGTACTTATCTGTTTTTTACTACAAACTTAAACAGTGAATTAATAGTCATTGACTGTTCAAAAATTTATTAGCACTTATACTATTATTTACAATTTATCGTTTACCTAATTGATAGAAGCCCCTATCGAAAAGTATGTTTTATTGTTTAGGGGCGATAAAACATACTAAAAGCCTTGATTCTTAATATCAAGGCTTTTCTTTTTATTTACTTTTTTACATACATTTGTTTTCATCATGAAACAAACACAAAGCTACCAATCAATTAAACTCTCTAATAACTCTTTAGAGAAGTTTGATGATACTCTTGTAATAGAAGCCCCTTTACAAATAAACATTAATAAAGAGCCATATACTGTAGTTATGAGAACTCCTGGTAATGATGAAGAATTAGCTAGAGGTTTATTGTATGCAGAAGATATCTACAAAAAAAAAGATGGTATAAAAGTAGAGATCATCAAAACTGAGAAAGACTTTTCTACAGTTATAAACATGGGAATTCTAAAAGAAAAATTAGGAAAAGGATACCTGAATAAACGTACTCTTTTATCAGTTTCTTCATGTGGAATCTGTGGAAAAAAGGAACTGAAAGATTTAAAAGTTAAAGGAGAAACCTTAAAAAACAACTCCAACAAAAATGTTAAAGATATGGTTGAATCTACGAGTCGTATGTTTTTAAAAATGAACAACAAACAATCTATATTCAAATCTACAGGAGGTAGTCATGCTTGTGCTGTTTTTAACACAAATGAAAAACTATTGACTATTAAAGAAGACATTGGTCGTCATAATGCTGTAGATAAATGTGTTGGTGATTTAATCAATCAAAACAAGCTAAAAGAAGCTAATTATATGTTAGTTAGTGGAAGAGTTTCTTATGAAATAGTCTCTAAAGCTTTCTTAGCTAAAATCCCGATAATAATAGCAGTTTCTGCTTGTTCTTCTTTAGCAGTAGATTTCGCAAAAGAATTTGGAATTTTCCTTATCGGTTTTAGTAGAAATAATAAAATGACAATCTATTCTACACCTCATAAATAATATTTTTTTGCAAGAAATAAATGCCTTTAAAGCCTATTATTCTGTTTAAAACTTATGAATTAAAAAAGATTTGTATTTTAGTGCTTTTAATAATTACTAATCAATCCACATACTTATGCCTTTTATAGAAGAAGATAAGTTTAAGTTAATGCAAGAAGACTTAGACAACGCTAAATTAAAAAGAGAAGAAGCAGAAAGCGAATTAAATAGCACTCAAGAAGAATTAGCTGCGGTAAAAAAGAGCTCGAAAACTCTGCCTATTTTCTTAGGACTTCTCTTAGGCCTTGCTTTAGGGGCTGCGTATTATTTTTACGCAAATGGAGGTAGTAGTGCTATTAATAACGTAGATATAGAAGCTGTAAAAAAGAAAGAAGCATACAGAGTATTAGATAGTATAAATAGAGCTGAAGCTAGAGCTGCCAGAAATGATGAGGAATCTGACAACAACATGTCTTCTGATATAAATACTGAAACATTAGCAGATGAAGTAAAAGAAAACACAACTGGAAAAACAATATATTCAGTACAAATAGGAGTACTTTCAGACAACAAATATCCTTTATTGTCATCAGAAGTTATTCCATCAACAGTTACAACTAATGATGGTTACTTTAAATACTCTTTAGGTTTATTCACTACTTTAGAAGAAGCTAAAGAATTACAAAAAGAATTAATTAAAATTGGATTTAGTGATGCTTTCGTAGCCTCATATATAAACGGAGAACGCCAAAAAATACATAATTAAATAACATTTAATGCTTAACATTATTTTTAAAAGAGCACTCATAGTAAGTTTACTAATGAGTGTTCATTTTTTTTACGCACAAACAAATACCATTCCTGAAAGAAAAACACAGTTTGGTTTTGCTCAAATTGATTTCTTGTCAATTAAAATGCCTGAAGGTGAAGAAAATATGGACTATACGGGGCTCCATTACAATTTAAAGCTAAATGATTGGAGTTATGCAGGAGTTGGTTTATATGGAGCTGTAGGAGGTATTAGAGGAGGTTTTTTTACTTTAGGAGTAAACGCTGGAATTCAACAAAAAATAACCGATAAACTTTTTATTGATGCTGGACTTCATTTTGGTGGCGGTGGTGGTGCATCTGCCCCTGATGGCGGAGGAGCATTTATACTTCCTCATCTTAATTTAGGATATGACTTTAAACATTTTTCTGCTACTGCAGGATATAGTTATGTTGATTTTTTTGATGGGGGTACTATCAACAGCAGCCAATTTAATGTAGCTGTACAAATTCCTCTTTCTTTTGAGGTATCAAGATTTGAAGATAGAGAAAGTACTTTTTCTGTAGAAGATTTAAAAAACACTTCTTGGAACGCCTTAAGTAATAGAATCTCATTACTAGTTCACCTAAATAATGCTAAAGTAACTAAAGGTTCTTATAAAGGAAATACAATACGCTTAGCAGGATTTGAATTAAATTCTTATCTTACAGATGATTTTTTCTTTTTCGTTAAAGCTGATGGTGCTTATCACGGAATTAAGGCAGGTTACATGGATGTTTTCTTAGGTGGAGGTTATCATTTGTCAATGAATAAAAATCGTACAAATATTTTAGCTAAATTTGGAGTAGGTGCCGGAGGCGGTGGTGGAGTAGATACCAAAGGAGGTTTTTTAATCTACCCAGATATTTCTTTAGAACAAAAATTATTTGATAATGTGTATGCATCAATCAATAAAGGATACTTGATGAGTCCTGATTCTCATTTCGTTTCTTCAACTTTTGGTTTAGGATTAAAGTATTATGTGGATAGAGATGGAGTTTTATCAGATGAAAGAGATTTTTCAGAAGGAAAGTTTAAAGGGTTTGACGCAATTATTAAACAAGATTTATATTTGAATGCTGCTAGAGATGGTGGATTTGATCAAAACATGCATCAAATATCATTACAGCTAAATTTTTTCTTAAGCAAGTATTTATATGCGACAGGTCAAACATCTTTTGCTAACTTTGGTGATGCAGGAGCTTATGCAGAAGGAATTGTGGGATTAGGAGTTCAAACAAATGACTTCTTTGAAGGAAAAACCTCTCTTTTTGCACAAATTTTAGGAGGTGCAGCCGGTGGCGGAGGTATTAGTACAGGACAAGGATTAATTGTTAAACCTAGTGTTGGAGTTAATCAAAAACTTACTAATAACCTAAATTTAAGATTAGGAGCGGGTTATGTAAAAGCAAGAGGAGGAAAATTAAGTAGTACTCAATTAAATTTGGGAATTTCATATCGTTTTTCCTTCTTAAGTGTTAAAAAGTTTTAAAAATTTAACTTTTCGTTAAAGTTTGATGAATTATCTTCGCTATCTAAAAACAAAAAAATTAATATCCTTGCTTTTTTATTCTTAAAAAAGCAAGTCACAATCTATATATATAAACATGATCAAAAAGAGAATTATATCTCCACTTCAAAACTTTATAAAAACTGAAAGTGCTAGTGGTATTTTATTGTTGGCAGCTACTTTATTAGCCCTTATTTGGGCAAATTCCCCTTTTAAAGATAGTTATAATGCTTTATGGGAATATAAAATAGGTTTTAAGTCTGAACATCTTGAATTATATAAACCATTAATACTTTGGATTAATGATGGGTTAATGGCAGTATTCTTCTTTTTAATTGGATTAGAGATAAAAAGAGAGTTTTTAATAGGTGAACTAAATACTACCAAAAAACTAGCTTTTCCACTTTTCGGGGCTCTTGGAGGTATGTTATTCCCTATTTTATTTTTCTTTTTTTTAAATAAAAGTGCTGATACAGCACACGGGTGGGGAGTTCCAATGGCTACAGACATTGCCTTTTCTTTAGCTGTTTTAAACACTTTAGGTAAAAGAGTACCGCTTAGTTTAAAAGTGTTTTTAACTGCTTTTGCAATTGTTGATGATATAGGAGCTGTTTTAGTAATTGCTTTGTTTTACAGTAGTAGTATAGATATTACTTTAATATCAATCGCTATAGCTCTGTTAGCATTCTTATACTTTATAGCTCATAGAGGTTTTTACTCTAAGTATGTAACCTTTTTATTTGGTGCTGTAATTTGGGTTTTATTCCTTAAATCAGGAATACACCCAACAGTTGCGGGAATTTTAATGGCTTTTGCAGTTCCTATCAGACAAAAAGTACACACTCCTGAGTTTATCGCTAATTTATCAAAAATAATGGATAATATTAAAAAGGCTAAGGTTGCACCTAAGCCAATATTATCAAAAGAGCAAGTTGCTGAAATAGATAACTTGGATCACTGGATAGAAGACTACCAATCACCTCTTCAGCTTTTAGAGCATAAGCTACACGATTTAGTAGCGTATGCTATAATCCCAATTTTTGCACTAGCAAATGCAGGTGTTTTAATAGATGGCGATGCACACTTAGATACTGCCTTAATAATAAACATAGCTTTATGTTTAATTTTAGGAAATAGTATTGGAATCACAACAATTATTACTACAGTTAAAAAACTTAAAATAATAGAGGTTCCTAAAGATATAAACGGCCGACATATTGTTGGGGTATCATTCTTAGCAGGAATAGGATTTACTATGGCAATATTCATTGCGAGTTTAGCATTTGCTAAAAGTCCTGAGTTCTTAGGGTCTGCTAAAATTGGTGTACTATTAGGTTCTCTTGTTTCAGCAATAATAGGATACCTAATATTAAGGTTTAATAAAAGTGAAAGTGACGATAACGAAGAAGAATTAAGTACTAACTAGTACTTAATTCTAACTTATATTACTCCAAATTCCACTTGTTTTTTTAAGCTTTTCATAAGCTTTTAACAAGCTGGAATTTTTTATTTCTGATAAGTTAGGGTCTTCTTGAAGTAAGTCTATCGCAACTTTACGTGCTACATGTAATATCGGGCTGTCTTTAACAACATCCGCTATTTTAAGGTTTAAAACACCACTTTGCTGTGTTCCCATAATATTTCCTGGACCACGAAGTTTCAAGTCTACTTCAGCAATTTTAAATCCGTCTGTAGTTTCAACCATTGTTTGTAAACGAGTTTTTCCATCAGAAGACAATTTATAACTCGATAATAAAATACAATAGCTTTGTTCAGCTCCACGCCCTACTCTACCTCTTAACTGGTGTAATTGACTCAATCCAAAACGTTCTGCACTTTCAATCACCATTACCGAAGCATTGGGCACGTTTACTCCTACTTCAATCACAGTGGTAGCCACCATAATTTGAGTTTCCCCTTTAGCAAATCGTTCCATTTCATAATCTTTATCGGCTGGTTTCATTTGTCCATGAACAATGCTTATTTGGTATTTTGGAGAAGGAAATTCACGCGAAATACTTTCATATCCATCCATCAAATCTTTGTAGTCCATCGCTTCCGACTCTTGAATTAACGGATAAACCACATAGGCTTGTCGTCCTTTAGTTATTTCATCTTTTAAAAATTTAAAAACACCTAAACGATTACTGTCATAACGATGTACTGTTTTGATTTCCTTACGTCCAGGAGGCAATTCATCAATAACAGAAATATCTAAATCACCATAAACGGACATTGCCAATGTTCTTGGTATTGGTGTTGCGGTCATCACTAAAATATGAGGAGGAATAGCTCTTCCATCAGAAGGACTTTTTTCCCATAACTTTCTTCGTTGTGCTACTCCAAAACGATGTTGCTCATCAATAATAGCAATCCCGAGATTTTCAAACTGTACTTTATCTTCTAAAATAGCATGTGTTCCTATTAAAATATGTAATGAACCATTCTCCAAGTTTTCATGTATTTCTTTACGTTTTTTTGTTTTGGTAGAGCCTGTAAGTAGTTCAACCTTAATATTAGTGTTTTCTAAGAGTTCTACAATCCCATTATAATGCTGTGTTGCTAGAATTTCCGTTGGAGCCATAATTGTGGCCTGATAACCGTTATCGATAGCCAAAAGCATCGTTAGTAACGCTACAATCGTTTTTCCAGAACCTACATCACCTTGTAATAATCGATTCATATGTGCTCCAGAGCCTACATCTTTACGAATTTCTTTTAATACTCTTTTTTGAGCATTCGTTAAATCGAAAGGTAAATGATTATTATAAAAACTAGTAAACTCCTCTCCTACTTGTTCAAAAACAAATCCTTTTAATTTTGATTTTCGGATGAGTTTTCTCTGTAATAGTTGTAATTGAATAAAGAATAACTCCTCAAATTTTAATCTGTATTGTGCTTTAGCTAACAATTCTTGATTCTTCGGAAAATGGATATTTAATAACGAGTCTTTTTTACCTAAAAACTGGTGCTCTTCAATAAAATAAGAAGGAAAAGTTTCTTCAATATCATTATACGCTTGTTGAAACAGATTCTGCATCATAGTACGCATTACCTTATTACTAATACCTTTTGTACTTAGTTTTTCGGTAGATGGATATACTGGTTGCATAGCCATTTGTAGCTTGCTTTTATATTCTTTTACCGTTTCCATTTCTGGATGTGGCATATTAGGAGTACCATTATACCAATTCAGTTTTCCGTAAATAACATACGGAACACTTATTTTTAAACTATCTTTTATCCACTTTGCTCCTTTAAACCAAACTAATTCCATGGTACCTGTAGCGTCAGAAAAAGTGGCTACTAACCTACTTCCTCTTTTTTGCTTCACAGTTTTTACTCCCGTAATTTTACCAACAATTTGTACTTCAGCGGAGTTCTGTTGCAGCTGATTAATCGTATAAAACTGGGTTTTATCGATATATCTAAAGGGAAAAAGATGTAATAAATCATTACAGGTTTTAATACCTAGTTCGGTAAATAATAACTCTGCTCTGGCAACACTAATTCCTTTTATATATGTTACGGGCTTATTTAAATTCATTAAGAACGAAAATACAAAAAGCCATTAAAATCAACTATCTTTGCACTCTAAATTCATCAAATGAGATTACATAGAAATTTAACGTATGCTGTTATTGATAGTTTACGTGATATATTTAACGAAGGTGTATATGCTGACAAAGCTGTAGAGAAAGCTTTAAAGAGAGATAAACGTTGGGGCGCACGCGATAGAAAGTTTGTTGCTGAAACGATATATGATATTGTTAGATGGCAACGCTTATATGCTGAAATTGCGAATGTAAAAGTACCATATGCACGTCCTGATTTATGGCGTTTGTTTGTTGTTTGGTGTGTTTTAAGAGGAATTAAATTACCTGATTGGAATCAAATAGAACCTACTCCTACAAGAAGAATTAAAGGTAAATTTGATGAGTTATCTAAAATTAGAAAATTTAGAGAATCAATTCCTGATTGGATTGATGAAATTGGAGTACAAGAATTGGGAGAAGAAGTTTGGACAAAAGAAATCGCTGCTTTAAATAAAAAAGCCGAAGTTATTTTACGCACAAATACATTAAATGTAACAAAAGAGCATTTACAAAAAGATTTAAAAACAGAAGGAATTGATACTGAATTTATCAAAGGTTATGATGATGCCTTACGTTTAGTAGAACGTGCTAATGTATTTAAAACTGAAGCTTTTCATAAAGGTTTCTTTGAAGTGCAAGATGCATCTTCTCAGTTAGTTGCAGCTTATTTAGATGTTGAACCAGGCATGAAAGTAGTAGATACTTGTGCTGGTGCTGGAGGAAAAACATTGCACATTGCCTCTTTAATGAAAAATAAAGGACAAATTATAGCAATGGATATTTACGAGAGTAAATTGAAGAAGCTAAAAGTTCGTGCTCGAAGAAATGGAGCTCATAATATTGATACTCGTGTAATAGATTCTACCAAAGTAATAAAGAAATTACAAGGCAAAGCTGATAGAGTTTTAATAGATGCTCCATGTTCTGGTTTAGGAGTAATTAGAAGAAATCCTGATAGTAAATGGAAATTACAACCTGAGTTTTTAGATAAAATTCGTGGTACACAACAAGAAGTTTTACAACAATACTCCAAAATGGTTAAACCAGGAGGAAGAATGGTGTACGCTACATGTTCTGTACTGCCTTCTGAGAATCAGCAACAAGTTGAATTCTTTTTAGCTTCTGATGCAGGAAAAGATTTCAAATTTGTAAAAGACGAAAAAGTACTATCGCATAAGTCTGGTTACGATGGTTTTTATATGGCGCTTTTAGAAAGAAAATAAGTACATAGAAAATAAAGTATATTAAAAAAGGCTCGGGATAATATCTCGAGCCTTTCCTTTCAATCAACTATTAAAAACTAACTAATCACTAAACAATACTGTTAAGTAATTATATGCTTATATGACGATTATTTTCTACTGTCGTTACACTAATTATATATCTTTAACATTATTTTAAGAATGTTATTATTTAGGAAAACTCCACATAACTATGTGAAAGTTATATGAAGTTCTTATTTAGATATTATAAGCTATTTTTTAATTAGCTTTAATAAATTTTCCTAAATGTTTTTTTGTTCCTTTTTTGAATGTATAAAAATACAGACCGCTTTCTAAAAACTCAATATTTAAAGGTTTTTGAGTTGATTTTGAGTTGATTTTAGTTGTTAAAATATTTTTCCCTGTTGCATTAAAAATTTGCAACTCATAATCAACTAGATTTTCTTGCTCAAAACCTTCTTTTGTAAAAAACTCAAAAGTAATTACATCTTTAACAATAGGATTAGGGTATGCTATTACAAAGTTTTTTGTTAAAACTTCATTTTTTTCTATTACTTTACCAGATAGCCCCAAATTATCTAAATAAGCTCTATGACTAGTAGAAAAAACAGCGTTATTTGCTAAATCCCAGTTAATAGACCAAGTCATCAAACCTCTAAACTCTGGATATGTAGTACTTGTTGTATAGGTTCTATTAGGATATGAGACTCCTTTTATTAAATAATCTAGTGCTTGCTGTACAACAGCCTCTGATGTATAACCACTACCAGCAGCTCTTGGTTCAGCAGGTAAACCTATCGCTACTTGATTTGCTCTTAAACCAGGGAAATTTAAGCCAGTTTGCGCAACTTTAAATCCAGTTATTAGCATTTCTGCCATAGCTACATGAAAATCTGCAGTAGCTGGCTGATATATCTTACCGTCTCTTCCAAACATTGAACCTGTGTTATAATGTTGCACATGAATATAATCCATTTGATTTCGTAAGGCATGTATTACTGGTAAATAAGCTCCAAATACTCCAGAATAATTACCATATGCACCTTGTACATAAGCTGTTTCTGGTGCCATGCTTAAGGTGAATTTACTAGCTCCAACATTATTAATTACTGCTTTAGTACCTTCTATAAGGTTAATGATTTTTGGTGTTGTAGGGTTCCTAAAGTCTGTATCACCTAGATTTAAAGACAAGGAACTTCCTTCTAAGTCAATATCCAAACCATCAAATCCATAGGTCTTAATAATACTAGTCATTGAACTCACAAACTGATTCTTTTCAGTATCGTTATTTAACTCTACATGAGCGTTAGCTCCTCCTATTGATATTAACACCTTCTGTCCTCTTTCTTGTAAGGTTTTTATGTCATTTTTAAACTCATTTATATTCCCATTATAAATTTCAAAAGGAGTAAATTTCATATCTGATTTACTACCTGTTTTAGGTTCTGCAAACGCCACGCAAATAACATCCCAATCTCTTGAAACATCTCTTAGTTTAGGTATTGTAGAGCCATTGTTAAAATTGTGCCAATAACCAACTAGAATCTTATTTGAAATAGGAGGTTTCACACCATCTGTTATAACCACTAAAGAAGATGTAGTTGAATTGTTCTCATTATCAAAAGCTTTTGCTGTTAGAGAATAACTTCCTGCTTGTGCATTTGTTATTGTATACGTATATGGAGCTATGGTATCTTCTCCTAATTTAGTTGAACCATTATAAAACGCTACTCTACTTATAGTTCCATCATCTGTTGCAGTTGCTTTTACTTCAATAGTAATCCCAACAATATATATAGCACCATTTTGAGGAGATGTTATACTAACTTCAGGATTACTTCCTGTTACTTCACAACTACTTACTTTAGACCACGCATCTTTCCAATAAGTTCCTGTTCCTGGTGCATATGCCCAAGCTGCTGACGAAGAGCACCAGCCAGCGATATTACATTTATATTTGTTTCCTTCATTCTGTACTTCTTCATTTTGATTATATGAAGTTCCTGCAATGTAATTATGTATATTATTACAACCTTGACCATCACCACCTGTACTGTCTTTTTCAATATTTATTTGCACTGCTACAGAAGTTGTTGATGCATTTTTATTATCAGTAGCTTTAGCTGTTAAAGAGTAAGTTCCTATTACTGCATTTGAGATAGTAAAGTTATAAGGTTTTGTTGTGTCTTCTCCTAGTTTTATACTACTATTAAAAAACTCAACTTTACTTACACTTCCATCATCATCAAATGCGTCGGCTGTTATTTCAATATTACTTCCTTCTTTAAGAGTACTATTACTAACAGGAGAAGTTATATTTATTGTTGGTGCAATATTATCTCCGCCTCCAGTTCCTGAACAATCTTTTATTTTTTCCCAAGGCTGACCATCACCTGTATGAGTATCAGGAGTATTATTTTTTGTCCACCATTTAGCTTGATAGTTAACATTTTTATACTTTACATTTTCTCCTCCATTATAAGTTGTTGTTGCCGACCAATCTGCAATACCATTACAGTTGTCAATTGTATCTGCAGTAACCTTAACTGTTCTTACAGAAGAAGTACTGCTTAATCCTTTATCATCAGTAGCCTTAGCCATTAAGGTAAAAGTTCCTATTGAAGCATTAACTATGCTATAACTATAAGGGGTTGTTATATCTTCACCCAATTTAGTTGTTCCATTAAAAAACTCAACTTTATTTATAATCCCATCTATATCACTTGCATTAGCTATTAACTCAATGGTCTGTCCTTCATCAAAAACAGCATTATCTGCTGGTGAGGCTAAAGTAACTGTAGGAGGTTTGTTTGAATTAGCTCCATTTACGACAATTGATATTATTGAAGATATGGTTGAACCACCATCATTATCTGTTGCCTTAGCTGTTAATTTGTGAGTTGTTACAGAAGCGTTTTGCCACGTATACTCGTAAGGTGAGGTAGTATCTTCTCCTAACTTAATATTATCGTTAAAGAACTCCACTTTACCAATAACTCCATCGCTATCTGTAGCGTCAGATTTGATGATAATAGTATCACCTTCATTATAAATTGCATTATTAGAAGGGGCAGTAATGTTAATTACAGGTAATTTATTTCCTCCTGTGTTTCCATTGGCAAAGACCTCATTAATCTTGTTTACTAAAGGAGATTTTACATTAGACCATCGCTTTAGTTTCGTACCAAAAGAGGTAGCTGTACCGCTTATTTCTAAATCTCCATAAACCGTCCAAATGATAGTACCACCAAGTTGATTATCATTAATAAACTGTGCTTTAATACCTATAGATTCTTCGTCATCATAACTTAAAAAGAAATTTCCTTTTACTAAGTATGGTACTTTTGCTTCATTATCCCACTTTCTTGTCCACCCACTATTAGGAGCTAGTGCCTTTTGTTTTATGAAAAAATAGTTTGGTGTACCATCATATACTTCTTGCTTCCAGTTTGTATAATCTGAGGCTGTTTGTATTGGACCATCTGGTTGAATGGTTACTGCTCTTTTTACTGTTTTTACATTCAAATCAGCAGTACCTTCAGTTATTACTCCTCTTCCATAAAAAGGAGCACCAAAACAGATTTTATTTTTCGGTACTCCTTTTTCTTCAAGTTTTTGCAGCGTTGATTGCCAATTAAAAAAAGACACCTCTGCATTTGAGTATGGATATATGGGTGCATTATGTCCTGCTTTATTTGACCAACCACCATTCATATCGTAAGTCATCATATTAAAATAGTCCATATTATTAGACAACTTACTCCAATTAAATCCTTCTAGCTTTCTTGGATCAGCAGACATAGCTGCTGTAATTAGCTTATCTGGTCCAATGGCTGCTCTAATTTCTTGCACGAGTGTTTCGAAATTTGCGAAATCAGCTTGCGATCCAGTAAAATTCATACCAGAATAAGGTCCTGGATATTCCCAGTCTAAATCTATACCGTCAAATCCAGTAGCTATAAGTTTTTTACAGTCTTCTATAAATCTGGCTCTTTTAACAGGGTCAGAAGCCATTTCTGGAAAATGTTTACACATACTCCATCCTCCAATAGACGCCATTACCTTTACACCTTTTTTATGTGCTAACTCAATTAAACCAGGAGCACCGTTCTCTTTATGTAAAGGTATAGGTAATTGTCCACTTAAACCCCATGTAGGTTGCGTCCAGGAACTTCCGTTCAGCGTTACTTGAAAACCTTGTGCTTCTGCTCTTTTCTTCGCAGCTTCATTTACATGTTGAATTGGATCGATTTCTCCAAAGAGAATATGCATATCCCAACTACTATAAATATCTTTCATAAAAATATCATTTGGAGCTTGCACAGTTCCTTCTTGATAAATTTGTTTATTTCTATGATCACCACTGTGTAGTGATCCGTCATTGGCAACACCAAAAAAAGAGTAATTCAAAATTGTATATTTTGAGTAGTCAATGTTTAAGTGAGTTAAAGCTCCAGGACCGGGGACTCCTGCCGATGTTGTTTTCCATGCATCCCAATTTGTTATATATCCTATAACTTGTTTTTGATGGTTTTCCGTTGTTGCAGTTCCGCCTGTATTTACTTGGGCGAACACAAATGATGTCATTAAGAAAAAAACTATTAATAGTTTTTTTCTTACAAATGCGAAGGGTGTCATATGTTTTAGTTTTAAGTTATTTACTTAAAAACTAAATAGATAAAACTTAAAACACAAAAAAAATAGACTAACAACCATAAAATAGTAACTTAAAACACTTTTCCTTCTACTAGAATTTAAACATGCATTTTTTAAGACCTAAATTATTTATAAACCTTTACTTTTTTTATATTTTTATATGTAGTTTTATACGATAACTAACTAAAAACTTATTTTTATGACAGATTCAAACAAACCCACAACACTTTTTTGGATTATTGGTGTTGCCGCCTTAGTTTGGAATGGACTAGGTGTTATGTCTTACATTGGTCAAGCTTATATGACAGATGAAGTTAAAGCTGCTTTACCTGAAGCTGAAAGAGCTTTATATGAAAATGTTCCTACTTGGGTTACTGCTACTTTTGCTATTGCTGTTTTTGCTGGATTACTAGGTAGTGCTTTTTTACTAATGAGAAAAAAGTTAGCAAGACCTATGTTTTTACTTTCGTTAATAGCTATCATTGCTCAAATGTCGTATAATTTATTTATGAGTAAAGCTGTTGAAGTATATGGACCAGGAAGTGTTGTAATGCCTATAATGGTGATTATTATAGGGGTGTTTTTATTGATGTATTCAAAAAAGACAATAGCCAAAGGTTGGCTCTTGTAATACTAAAACAAATTTATAATTAAATGCTGTCTTTTTTGAGACAGCATTTTTTACTCAAATAAAACAAAAATAAACTCAGCAACGCAAGCTGGTTTTTCTTGTCCTTTTATTTCTATTGTACAATCAAAAGTCAGCTTTTTTCCACTTTGAAAATCTTCTATAAGTTTAACAGAACTAATTAAACGTAACTCACTGTTTACAGGTACTGGATTAGGGAAACGAACTTTATTCAGTCCATAGTTCAACCCCATTGTTACGCTCTTTACTTCAAATTGTTTAGATATCAGCTCTGATAGCATAGAAACAGACATAAATCCGTGTGCTATTGTTGTTTTTGTCGGTGAATATTTAGCTGCTTTTTTCTCATCAATATGAATCCATTGTTTATCAAGCGTAGCGTTTGCAAAATCATTGATCATTTGTTGAGTTACAGTATACCACTCTCCTATTGGCAATTGCTTTCCTTCTATGTTAGAGAGTTCTTTTAAATTTTCAAAAACTAATTTCCCCATACTTTTTATTTACCAAAAATATCTTTTTTAATTCTAGGAAGCTCCAGCTTATATTGTACAGCAATTGTTCTCACAACAACAATTATACCTGCTGAAATAACGAAAAGAAAGTCTTCATTCACCTCTAAAGAATATAAGAGTAAGTAAACAATTCCCCCTGCTAAACAGGCAGATGCATATATTTCTTTATGAAAAATTAATGGAATTTCGTTTGTTAATACATCTCTAATTACTCCTCCCATTACTGCAGAAGACATCCCCATTACCAATGCTACAAAAGGATGTAAGTTAAAATTTATTCCTTTTTGAACTCCTATAAGTGTAAATACGCTAATACCTATTGTATCAAACAAGAACATGGTACGTCGTAACGGAGCTATTTTACTTCTAAAGAAAAAAGTAACCACAACAGCTATTAGTATTGTCCAGATATAATTAATATCTCCAATCCAATTTATAGGGTGTGCATTAATAAGTACATCTCTTGTCATCCCACCTCCTACAGCGGTAACAAAAGCTATAATAATGACTCCAAAAACATCAAATTTTTTTCTAATAGCAACCAATGCTCCACTAATGGCAAAGGCAAAAGTTCCGGCAATGTCTATGGCGTAAATTACATCCATTTATATTGATATTTCAGAAAATTGTATTTGTAATGTTCTTTCTACTTCAGCTAAACGATTTCTTTCATTTTGAAGAATTAACGCTAATGAAATTCCTCTTTTCCCAGCTCTTGCAGTTCTACCACTTCGGTGTGTATAATATTCTAATTGTTCTGGTAATTGATGATGGATAACAAAAGCTAAGTTTTGAACATCAATTCCTCTAGCTGCTACATCTGTTGAGACTAAAACTTGAAGGCTTTCGTTTTTAAAAGCACGCATTACTTTATCACGTTCTTTTTGTTGCATATCGCCTTCTAAAGCTTCTACTGAAAAACCTTCTTCTTTTAGTTCTTTTGTTAGTTTTTGAGCACCTGCTTTAGTTCTTGAAAAAATAATACCTCTTTCAGTGTGCCTTTTTTCTAAAAATTTAACAATAATGTCTGTTTTTTCAGGAATAGTTGTTTTCACAAACTGATGCGTAATATTGGCATTCACCAATACATTTTTGTTTACTTCAACTTGTTTTGCTGAAGCATTCATGTATTTTTTTATAATACTTCGTATTTCATCAGGCATTGTTGCTGAAAACAACCATGTTTTACGAGTACCTGAAGTGTATTTTAAAATACGATTTAACTCTAATTTAAACCCCATACTAAGCATTTCATCTGCCTCATCAAGTACTAAGGTTTTAATATTTTTTAAATCTACATCACCTCTTTCTATTAAATCAATCAAACGTCCTGGAGTTGCCACAATAATATGTGTGGTTCTCTTTAAATTGTTGATTTGACGTTCAATCTTTTCACCACCGTAAACAGCTTCTACAAAAATTTTATTATCAACATATTTTGTAAACTTAAATAGTTGTTTCTTTATCTGTTGTACCAGTTCTCTTGTAGGTGATAAAATTAACGCTTGAACATTGTCTTTTGAAGCATCTATTTTATGCAAAATAGGTAGACCATAAGCAGCTGTTTTACCTGTTCCAGTTTGTGCTAACCCTATAAAATCTGAATTATTCTCTAGTAAATAAGGTATTGCTTCATTTTGTACTTCAGTAGGAGTTGTTATTCCTAACTCTTTCAATCCCTTAACATATTCTTTTCGTACTCCTAATGCGGTAAATGTTGTCATTCTATAAATTTATAAGTGCAAAGATATTGTTTCTTTTACGGTAACAATAAGTTTGTTACTTCTTTCGTAATTCTTTTAGGTTTTTTGGTATTAGCATCTAACAAACAAAAAGTAGTTTGAGATTTTACTAATAAAGTTTCACCTCTGTACATTTCAAAATGACGAACAGATCTTATCCCTTCTGTTTTACCAACCCATGTTCTAAGCGTAACTTCGTCCCCTAATACGGCTTGATTTTTATAATCAACTTCATGACGAATAACAAACCAAACATAGTCGATGTTTTTTACATTTTTAGAAAGTTCTTTCCAATGAGCATCAGAAATATTTTGCATCCATTGTACATACACTACATTATTTACATGGTTATATTCATCTATCTCTTCTGGAGTTACGATATGTTTTTGTTCAAATAAATTCATAAAGCAAACTTACAGGATTGATGTTAATTATTACTTAAATCTAACGCTGTTTTTATTTTTGATGGATAATTCACACTAATTTAGTCAACATGAATAAAATCGCCAACGACTTAGGTACTAAAAGTATCAGTCAACTTATTTTAAAACAAGCTATCCCTGCTTCTATTGGAATTCTAGTAATGTCGATTAATATGATTGTTGATACCATTTTTGTTGGTAGATGGATTGGCGTACTCGCTATCGCAGCAATTACCGTAGTATTACCCATAGCTTTTTTAATATCATCAATAGGTATGGGAGTTGGAATTGGAGGTAGCTCTATAATTTCTAGAGCATTAGGAGCTAACAAAGATGATAAAGCATTTGAGGTTTTTGGAAATCAAATTTCATTAACTATTGCATTATCTATTTTATTTGTATTGTTAGGAACGTTTTTCAGCACTCCTATTTTAAGGCTTTTTGGAGCCAATGGAAACATTATAACACCCGCTACTGAGTATTTTAATGTAATTGTTTGGGGAGTTCCGTTTTTAGCTTTTGCTATGATGGGTAATCCTGTTGTTAGAGCAGTTGGGAAACCTAATTATGCCATGCTCACCATGTTATTTCCTGCAATTGCTAATATTTTTTTAGATGTTATTTTCATTAAGTTTATGAATCTGGGAATGTATGGAGCTGGTTTAGCTACTTCTATTTCATATGCAGTAAGTGGATTATTCATTTTATGGTTTTTTATTTCAAAAAGAACTGAATTAAAAATTATTCCAAAGTATTTTAAATTGAATTTTTCTATTGTAAAAGAGATTATTTCTTTAGGAGGAATAACTGTAGTAAGACAAGGAACAATAAGTATTTTGACCATTATTTTAAATTATTCTCTTTTTAAGTACGGAGGTGAAATTTCAATTGCAATCTATGGTATTATTAATAGAGTTATGTTATTTGCTTTGTTCCCTGTTTTAGGAGTAACACAAGGCTTTTTACCTATTGCTGGATACAATTATGGAGCTAACAATACAAAGAGAGTTAAGGAAGCTATAAAAACATCCATACTTTATGGTACTGGTATTGCTGTCTTAATTTTTACTATGATAATGTTATTTCCTAATGAGTTGGTTGGTGTCTTTACAGAAGATGAAAAGTTATTAAACCTTACTCCTAATGCATTAATTATAGCTTTTTTAGCAACTCCAGTAATTACTACTCAATTAATTGGATCTGCATACTTTCAAGCGGCAGGCAAAGCTTTACCTGCGCTATTGTTAACACTCTTAAAACAAGGAATCTTTTTAATTCCTTTAGTGTATATACTTCCTAAATTTTATGGTGTAAATGGTGTTTGGATGTCTTTTCCTATAGCTGATGTTTTATCTACTGTACTTACCTATGCTTATTTAAAAAGAGAAGTTAGATTACACCTGAATTAATCTAAAATACTTTCTCCATTTAAGTTTGTGGTTAGCACATCACTCATATAATTAAAAAATGGACGTAAAGCTTTAAAAGCATCGTCTACTTTTGTTAAAAAGTCAGGAGCTAAAACTTCTTTATCAGAAAAACGTTGAATAGCAATATAGCCTTTTTTACGGATCAAATCAATATCAGGATGCTGTTTGTCAAATCCTTTAGGAGCAGTTTTAAGTTGATCTCCTTCTAACTTACCTCCAAAATGCTGTACGTAGTTCTTTTCTTTTAAAATTTCTCTAATTTCAGAAGCGTCTACCTCAAATTCTTTACGAATACGTAAAAGATCTTCTTTGTTTGGTTCCCAAAACCCACCAGCAACAAAACTATCACCAGGAGAAATATGTAAATAATAGCCCCCTCTTAATTCTGGTTTTTTTCTGTGGAAAGAACCTCCAAAATGTGTTTTATAAGGCGTTTTATCTTTTGAAAAACGTACATCTCTGTAAATTCTAAACAACTTAAACTTATCAATTTCATCATGCTTATTTAAGTTTTCTTCAATCTTCTTATAAATAGCTTTCGCATTATTTTGAGCTTCAGTAAAACGTGGTTTAAACTCAGTAAACCATTCACGATTATTATTTTCTTTTAAGTCTTTTAAAAACTGAAATGTTTGTTTTTCTAGTTGCATAGTAAGCGAATTTGAAATTCTAAAGTACAAAAAAACTCCACTAAATTTTAGTGGAGTTTATGCTTTATTCTTTGAAAAAGTTACACGTTAAATCTAAAGTGCATAATATCACCATCTTTAACCACGTACTCTTTTCCTTCTACTCTCATTTTACCTGCTTCTTTTACCTTAGCTTCGCTACCAAACGCAACATAATCATCATAACCAATTGTTTCAGCACGTATAAATCCTTTTTCAAAGTCTGTATGAATAACTCCTGCTGCTTGTGGTGCTGTTGCACCCACAGGAATTGTCCAAGCTCTCACTTCTTTAACTCCTGCCGTAAAATACGTTTGCAGGTCTAATAATTTATAAGCTGAACGAACTAAACGAGAAACTCCTGCTTCTTCTAGTCCTATATCTGCTAAGAACATTTGACGTTCTTCATAATCATCTAACTCTGTAATATCTGCCTCAGTTCCCACTGCCAATACAATAACTTCAGCGTTTTCATGTGCTACTGCTTCATTTACCTTATCTACATAAGCATTTCCTGAAACAGCTGAATTTTCATCAACATTACAAACGTATAAAACAGGCTTTGCTGTAATAAACTGTAATGGTTTTACAAACTCCTCCTCTTTTTCTGTAAACTCAATAGAACGTACAGATTTTCCTTCTAACAAAGTAGTTTCAACTTTCAATAAAATTTCTAACTCTACCTGTGCCTCCTTATTACCTGTTTTAGCCGTTCTTTTTACACGCTCTAAACGTTTTTGAACAGTTTCTAGGTCTTTTAATTGAAGCTCAATATCAATAGTTTCTTTATCTCGAATAGGATCTACAGAACCATCTACGTGTACAATATTATCGTTATCAAAACAACGTAATACATGTAAAATAGCATCTGTTTCACGAATATTAGCTAAGAATTGATTTCCTAAACCTTCTCCTTTACTAGCTCCTTTTACTAAACCAGCAATATCTACAATCTCTACAGTTGCAGGTAAAACTCTTTCAGGGTTTACTAACTCCTCTAGCTTCTCTAAACGAGTATCAGGTACATTCACTACACCTAAGTTTGGCTCAATGGTACAAAACGGAAAGTTTGCACTTTGCGCTTTTGCATTAGATAAACAGTTAAATAAGGTTGATTTCCCTACGTTTGGTAATCCTACAATTCCAGCTTTCATTCTATTGTTTTATTGAAATTTTGCGAGTGCAAATATAATGCTTTGCTTTCTAAATTTTCTAATTATTTAAGATTCATTTAAGTTTGTTTTTTAGTTGATATTTTTATGTTTTTAACATTTTTTTAAGATTTAGATTGGATTTTTACTACTTTTAAGAAATTAACTAAAAAATATTTTTAAATGAAAAAACAGACCCTTCTTATTACTTACCTATTTTTTTGGGGACTTCACATGTTAAGTGCTCAAACACTAATTAAAGGAACAGTAAAAGATATAAACAACGACCCTTTACCTGGAGCTAATGTTATAGAAAAAGGGACTTCTAACGGGACATCTACAGATTTTAACGGAGAGTTCTCTCTTAGTGTTAATACTAATGGAGCTTTAATAGTTAGTTTCTCAGGATTTGAAACACAAGAAGTTTCTATTAATGGAAAAACTAATTTGAGTATTGTTTTAAAAGAAGGTTTAGAGTTAGATGAAGTTGTTATAGTAGGATCTAGAAATCCGAAAAGGACAGCTATTGACACTCCTGTACCTGTTGATATAATTGATGTTGGGGATTTGGCAACTAAAAACGGTAAAGTAGAAGTAAATGATATACTACAATATGCTGCTCCTTCATTTAATGCAACTAAACAATCAGGTTCTGATGGAGCAGACCATATTGTTCCTGCTTCTTTACGAGGTTTAGGACCAGACCAAACATTGGTCTTAATTAATGGTAAAAGACGTCATCAATCATCTTTAGTCAATATTTTTGGGACAAGAGGACGTGGTAATTCTGGAACGGATTTAAATGCAATTCCTTCTGCTGCAATTAAAAGAATTGAGGTTTTAAGAGATGGAGCTTCAGCTCAGTATGGTTCTGACGCCATTGCAGGAGTTATTAATATTGTTTTAAAAGACAATACCGATGGTGTTTCTGGTAGTATTGGTTATGGTGCCTATAGCACAGCCATAGGAAGCGGATGGGCAGAAGCCACAGGTGAAACTTTATACAATGTAGAAGGTAAAAACAGATTAGATGGAGAAGATAAAAGTTTTGATGGTGGAACTTTTAAATTAGACTTAAATTACGGGGCAAAGCTGAATGATAAAGGAGGCTTTGTAAACTTTACTACCGAACTATTATCTAAGGAAAGAACTTTAAGACCAGGGTTTTCTTGGCGTAAAGGTTATGGTAGTGCAGGAATAGACGGGTTCAATTTTATGGTAAATGCTAATTTACCTATAAATGATAACACTGAAGTATATGCTTTTGGAGGAAGAAATTATAGAGATACTGATGCGTATGCTTTTTCTAGAGACAGCTTTGATGATGGTGATAATAGAAGTGTTCCTAGTATACATCCAAATGGATTTACTCCTAGAATTACCTCAAATATTACAGATATTTCAGTGTCAACAGGAATAAAACATAAACTGGAAAATGGATGGGAAATTGATTTTAATAATACTTATGGAGAAAATAAGTTCCATTATTATATTAAAGATTCTAATAATGCATCATTGAAAGACGCTTCTCCTATCGATTTTAATGCCGGAGGGCATAGTTTATCACAAAATACAACTGGTTTAGACTTTTCTAAATACTTAGAAAACTTACTAAGTGGTGTTAACCTAGCTTTTGGTTTAGAATACCGAACTGAAAACTTCATCATCTCTGCTGGAGAAGAAGCTTCATATGGTTTATATGATGATAATGGAGTTTTATTAACAAACCCTGCCGTTCAACCAGTAGCTGTTGACAGCAATGGAGATGAACTACCTGGTGGTTCACAAGGCTTTCCTGGATACGGGCCAGACAATGAGGTAGATCGATCTAGAAGTAATGTTGGTATATATTTTGATTCAGAATTTAATTTTACAGAAAAGTTTTTAGTTGGAGCTGCTGTACGTTTTGAAGATTACAGTGATTTTGGTAGCACATTCAATTTTAAGTTAGCTTCAAGGTTTAAAGCTAGTGACAACTTAACCTTAAGAGGTTCTGTATCTTCTGGATTTAGAGCACCGTCCTTAGCTCAATTATATTATAATTTAAAGTTCACCAATATTGTTAACGGAGAATCACTTCCATCATTATTATCTGCCAATAATAGTACGGTAACTAGAGCTTTTGGTATTGAACAATTACAAGAAGAAACTGCTTTTAACGCTAGTTTAGGATTTACTTACAAAATAGGTGGATTTACAGCAACGATTGATGCCTATTCTATTACTGTTGATGATCGTATTATTTTAACTGATAATTTTGATGCTTCTGGACTTAATTTAGGTGTAGACGCAGCACAATTTTTTGCTAATGGTGTTGATACGAAAACTCAAGGATTAGATGTTGTTTTAAACTATAAAAAATCTTTTGAAGACCATAGAATTGATGTAGGGTTAGTAGGAAATTTTAACGATACTAAAATTGAAAAGATTAAGAATGGAAATTTAAACAGATTTACTTTCTTTAGTCCTTTTTCAGAAGCTTACTTAAAAGCTGCTGCACCGGATCATAAATTTGGGTTAAACCTAGGATATGGCTATAAGAAATTTGATGTTTCTTTAAGTCTTACAAAATTTAGTGAAGTTGAGTTGTTTGATTTTCAATGGGTAGAATATTCTCCAGCCAATGAAAGCGAGGCTTTAAATTTTGATACTGATGGAGATGGTACTGGAGATACCAATTTATATAAAGCAGGAAATGATATATATAAATCATCTATTACTACCGATTTAAGTCTAAGTTATGCTTTCACTGATAAAGTTACACTTACAATTGGTGGAAACAATATTTTCAACGTTTATCCTACTCCACAGTTTGATGGGTGGACCGATCAAGGAGGTTTAGCTGATTCAGTTCAAATGGGATCAGACGGTGCTTACTTTTTTACTAGACTAGGATTTAAACTTTAATAAATTTTCATAAAAACAAAAAAACCTGAGAATATTCTCAGGTTTTTTTTATTTCTTAACTCTAAAGTTTATAGTCTATTAATCATTATGCATAAAACGTTGCTTTGCTAATAATTCTTCTTCTGTTTCAACATTGTCTTCATCAGGAACACAACAATCAACAGGACAAACAGCAGCACACTGAGGTTCTTCATGGAAACCTTTACATTCTGTACACTTATCAACAACAATGTAATAAATTTCATCCGAAATTGGCTCTTGGTCTTCATCTGCATTTGCAGACTTACCGTTTGGTAAAACTACATTTCCAGTTAAATCAGTACCATCAGCATATTTCCAATCATCTGCTCCTTCATAAATAGCTGTGTTTGGACATTCAGGTTCACAAGCCCCGCAGTTTATACATTCATCAGTTATTATAATTGCCATAATTAATCTCTTTCAGTTTTGTAACTTTGCACTTGCAAAAATAGTTCCAATTTAATTTAGAACCAAATAAATGGATAGTATAAAAGGTAGAATTAACGCTTTTCATAAACTAGGAGAATTTTTAAGTCAGTTTTCTCAAGAAAAAATAGAGAAAAAAGAAAACATAGAACACAATGAGTTGTTTTTTGATGGGTTTAAGCATCAACTAAAAATAGCTGGAGAAAATAACACGTGGTTTACTATAGAAAACCTATTGTTTTCTATAGAAAATTGGGCAAAGGCACTCACTTCTTATAATTTAACACAATGGATAGCTAACGAAGATTTAGGTAAAAATGAACCTAAATTAGTTGCTGTTATCATGGCTGGAAATATTCCTTTAGTTGGCTTTCATGATTTTTTATCAGTTTTAATTTCGGGACACTTCGTATTAGTTAAACAATCTTCTAACGATAAGCACTTACTTCCTTTTTTAGCAAAATATTTAGAATATGTTGAGCCTGAACTAAAAGGAAAAATTACGTTTACTGAAGAAAAACTAACTGGCTTCGATGCTGTTATTGCTACTGGTAGTAACAATACAGCACGTTATTTTGAGTACTATTTTAAAGATAAACCAAGTATTATCAGAAAAAATAGAAATTCCATAGCTCTTTTGACTGGAAATGAGTCAGAAGAACAAATGAAGAATTTAAGTGAAGATGTTTTTCGTTACTTCGGTTTAGGCTGTCGTTCTGTTTCTAAAATATTCATCCCTAGAGGCTATAATTTTGATGCTTTTTTCAACGGGATGTATCAGCAACATGAAATCATTAATAACACCAAATATGCCAACAATTACGATTACAACAAAGCGGTGTATTTAATGAGTGAATTTGATATTCTAGAAAACGGTTTTTTAATGATTAAGGAAGATAAAAGCTACGCCTCTCCTATTGCCTCTGTTTTCTATGAATACTATGATAGCGTGGATGATTTAAAAATTAAACTGTGGGAAGATAGAGATCAAATTCAATGTATTGTAGCTAGTGATTTTGTCGAAAATGAAATAGAATTTGGACAAACACAACATCCAAAGTTATGGGACTATGCCGATGGTGTAAACACACTAGATTTTTTATCTAAAGTATAAAAGAGTCTCTATATAAATTTGCACCTTTGTGTAGCAAAACACAACAACACAAATGAAAAAACATAATTTTAGTGCAGGACCTTGTATTTTACCCGAAGAAGTGCTAAAAAAAGCATCAGACGCTGTTATTAATTTTAATAATGATAATTTATCTTTAATCGAAATATCGCACAGAAGTAAACCTTTTGTTGATGTAATTGAAAAAGCGAGAAATTTAGCATTAGAATTATTAGGACTAGAAAATAAAGGTTATAAAGCATTGTTTTTACAAGGTGGAGCTAGTATGCAATTTTTAATGGTTGCTTATAACCTATTAAACAAGAAAGCAGCTTACTTAAATACAGGAACTTGGAGTGACAAAGCAATTAAAGAAGCTAAACTATTTGGCGAATTGGTAGAAGTTGCTTCTTCAAAAGATAAAAACTTCAGTTATATTCCTAAAGCATACGAAATCCCTACTGATGTAGATTATTTTCACTGTACTAGTAATAATACTATTTATGGAACGCAAATGAAGAGTTTTCCTGAAACTTCAGTTCCTATGGTATGTGATATGAGTTCTGATATTTTTTCACGTCAACTAGATTTTTCAAAATTTGATTTAATTTATGCGGGAGCTCAAAAAAATATGGGACCAGCGGGAACTACCCTTGTTGTAATAAAAGAAGAAATTTTAGGAAAAGTAGAACGTCAAATTCCTTCTATGTTAAATTACCAATTAATCATTGACAAAGAAAGTATGTTTAATACACCTCCTGTATTTGCAGTATATACTTCTATGTTAACTTTGGAATGGTTAAAAGATTTAGGAGGTATCGAATTCATTGAAAAGGTGAATGAGAAAAAATCAGCACTGTTATATAGTGAAATAGATAGAAACCCTTTATTTAAAGGAGTTGCTGCTACAGAAGACCGAAGTCATATGAACGCTACATTTACTTTAGTTGATGAAACCTTGCAAACTAAGTTTGATAAGATGTGGCAAGAAGCCAATATCAATGGATTAAGTGGTCATAGAAGTGTTGGTGGTTACCGTGCAAGCATGTACAATGCCTTACCTTTATACAGTGTTCAGGCCTTAGTAGATGTAATGCAAGAATTAGAAAGAATAAGTTAGATACAACGTCATTTTTTATAATGGCATTTTTAATATAAAGAACGATGAAGATATTAGTGACCGATGGAATTTCCGCTAGCGGAATACAAGCTTTAGAAGACAAAGGCTTTGAAGTAATAAACACTAAAGTTGCACAAGAGCAATTAGAAAACTATATAAACGACCATACTATCGATGCTATTACAGTAGGTAATACTACACAAGTACGACAAGAGTTAATTGATGCTTGCCCAAGCATTAAACTTATTGCTTGTTTAGGAACCGAAATGGATAATATTGATGTTGATTATGCTATTGATAATGGAGTTCACGTTGTGAATAGTGAAGATGCTTCTGCTAGTTCAATTGCAGAGCTTGTATTTGCACATTTATTTACAATGGTTCGTTTTTTACACCAATCAAACCGTGAAATGCCTTTAGAAGGAGATATGCGTTTTAATGCATTAAAAAAGCAGTATTCACAAGGAACTGAGTTAAGAGGTAAAACATTAGGAATTATTGGTTTTGATACCGTAGGACAAGAAGTAGCAAAAACCGCTCTGGCTCTAGGTATGGAAGTAATAGCAACCGATGCTGAAATAGACAATGCAACCATTACAATTCCCTTTTTTGATGGACAATCAGTAGATTTCTATATAGAAACAGAAACTATAGATAGTTTATTATCAAAATCAGATTTTATTACATTACACCTTCCTGCACAAGATGGATACGTTATAGAAACTTCTTTACTAGATAAAATGAAAGACGGTGTTGGAATTATAAATACGTCTCACGGTAGTGTTTTAAATGAGGTTGATTTAGTCAAAGCTATTGAAAGCGGAAAGGTTAAATACGCAGGGTTAGATGTTTTTGAAAGCCAACCAAGACCTGAAATCCAATTATTAATGAATCCTGAAATTTCTATGACACCTCATATTGGAGCTTCTACAATTGAAGCACAAAATAGAACTGGGGTTGAATTAGCAAATAAAATCATCGAATTACTAAGCGAATAATATATGGCTATTGTAAAACCATTTAAAGCTGTTAGAGCGACACGTGATAAAGTTGCTTTAGTATCTTCTAAATCGTACGAAATTTATACCCCTGCGGAAATCGGGGCTAAACTTGATTTTAATCCGTATACTTTTTTACATGTAATCAACCCAGGTTATAAATATCACAAACAAGATATAACAGGAGAACAGCGTTTTAAATTGGTACATAATCGCTACTTAGAATTCAAAGAAAACGAGGTTTTTAAACAAGATGAAGCTCCTGCTTATTATATTTATCAAAAAAGAACACCTAATGATAACTTCTGCGGAATAATTGCAGCTACTTCTGTTGAAGATTATAATAATGAAGTAATTAAAAAGCACGAAGACACTCTAAAAGAACGTGAATTACTGTTTGAAAATTACCTAAAAAATACAGGCTTTAATGCAGAACCTGTACTACTCACCTACCCTGATAATAATGTGATTAATTCAATCATAGAAAAATATCAGAAAGAAAGAGCTGAGTACGAATTTTCAACATCAGATAAAGACTTACATTTTTTATGGGTTATACACGATAAAAATGATGTGGAACAGATAGCAAAAGCTTTTAAAGAGGTTAATACGCTATATATTGCTGATGGACATCATCGCTCAACATCTTCTTGTTTATTAGCTCAAGGTTTAGCTAAAAGCAACCCTGAACATACAGGAAAGGAGGATTATAACTTTTTTATGAGTTATCTGTTACCTGAAAGTCAATTAAAAATTTACGAGTTTAATAGGTTTATTAGAGACTTAAACGGGTTAACTTCTGAAGAACTTTTAATCGAATTAGACACTCATTTTAGAATTGAAAACCGAGGACAAGAGTTGTACAAACCTAAAGAAAAACATCATTTTAGCATGTATTTGAATGGGGAGTTTTATGCACTGTACTTACGTAAATCAGCTTATAATTTTACCGATTGTTTAAGTGAATTAGATGCCTATATTTTATACACAACCGTTTTAGAGCCCATTTTAGGAATAGATGATATTAGAAATGCCTCTAAAATTGTATATTCTCAAGATAAATCTGACGGATTGGAACTAAAAACAAAGGTAGATAGCGGAGAGTTTAAAGTTTCTTTTGGAATGTTGCCTACTAATATTCAAGAACTAAAAACTATTGTTGATGCGGGTTTAATGATGCCTCCAAAAACCACATACATAGAACCAAAATTAAGAAGTGCTTTAACTATTTATGAGTTTTAGTTAAATGTCTGACACATAATTATTATGATTACAGGAATTAAAGAAAATCTTCAAAAAATAAAATCAACACTACCAGAAAACGTAACATTAGTTGCTGTTTCTAAAACCAAACCTATTGCTGATTTACAAGAAGCCTACGATACTGGTCAACGAGTATTTGGTGAAAATAAAATTCAAGAAATGGTAACTAAGTACGATGAATTACCTAAAGACATAAAATGGCACATGATTGGCCATTTACAGCGTAATAAGGTAAAGTACATGGCTCATTTTGTTGACTTAATTCACGGGGTAGACAGCTTTAAAACATTGAAAGAAATAAACAAACAAGCTAAAAAGCATAATAGAGTTATCAATTGCTTGTTACAAGCTCGAATTGCTAAAGAAGACACCAAATTTGGTTTACCATTTACTGATATTGAAGATATTTTAGCCTCAGATGAATTCAAAGAGTTAGAAAATGTAAAAATTGTAGGCTTAATGGGGATGGCTACCTTTACAGACAACCAAGAGCAATTACAAGATGAGTTTTCATCATTAGCTAGTTTCTTCAATAAGAATCAGGAAAAATACTTAGATTTATCAATCCTTTCAATGGGAATGAGTGGGGATTATAAATTAGCCATTAAAAATGGTAGTACTATGGTACGAATAGGAAGCTCTATTTTTGGAGTTAGAAATTATATTGCTTAGATTTACATAAGTCAGCTTAAAAAAGGGAGAGATTTGTACGCTATTTTAGACATTGAAACTACTGGAGGAAAATATAACGAAGAAGGTATTACAGAAATTGCCATTTATAAATATGATGGGCATCAAATTGTAGATCAATTCATTAGTTTAGTTAATCCAGAAAGGGAAATTCAAGAGTTTGTTGTAAAACTTACAGGAATTAATAATAAAATGCTACGAAACGCACCTAAGTTTTATGAAGTGGCTAAAAGAATTGTTGAGATAACTCAAGACTGCTTTATTGTAGCACACAATGCTAACTTTGATTATCGTATTCTTCGTACAGAATTTGACCGATTAGGGTATAAATACAAGCGTAACACGCTATGTACAGTTACTTTAAGTAAAAAACTAATTCCTGAGTCACCGTCTCATAGTTTAGGAAAATTATGTAAATTTTTGGGAATCCCAATGTCTGACCGTCATAGAGCAACAGGCGATGCATTAGCTACTATACAGCTATTTAAACTATTGATAGATAAAGATGTTGAGAAAAAAATTATTCAACAATCTATAAAGTATTTTGATAATAGACACGAAAAGTTTCGTACTCAGAGAATATTAGATAGTTTATCTGAGAAGGAAGGTGTTTTTTATGTACATAATCATGAAGGCACCATCATTTTTATAGGCAGAGGTAAAAACGTTAAACAAGAAACAAACAAACTTTTTTTAAAAGAAACTAGAAAAGCTTTAAAAGTAACAAAAAGAGTTACCAAGGTTTCTTATGAGGAGACTGGAAATATGCTTTTTACGCGTTTAAAATACCATTTAGAACTTGAAAAACTAAGACCCAAATACAATATTATAAGAAAAAGAAAAATTACAGATAAAAATTTTAATCACGATAATATGCTTATTATTGATAAAGGTAGAACACTAGAAGAACATGCTGTAATTTTAATTGAAAAAAATGAAGTCATAGGTTATACATATACTAATCTTGCTTTTCAAGAAAACCAAATACCTATTCTAAAATCTATGCTAACTCCTATTGAAAACAAAGAGCTAGCAAAAACAATAATTAAAAACTATTTACTAAAAAATAAAGTGTCTAAAATAGTACGATTACAAGTTGAAAATAATTTATAATATTGCTATAAAGCATTCAAAAACCTGATCTTTTGGATAATAAAACACTTAATTGGAGAGATAAATTACATGAAGTAATCTATGAAGCAGACACTCCTGCTGGTAGATTATTTGATATAACCTTATTATTTGCAATTTTGGCAAGTATTATACTTGTAATGCTTGAAAGTATAGACAGTTTTGATAATAAGCATCATAATTTTTTATACATCTCTGAATGGGTTATTACCTTCTTTTTTTCAATTGAATATATCCTTAGAATCATTTCAATAAAAAAACCGTCAAAATATATTTTTAGCTTTTATGGTATCATAGATTTACTCTCTACTATTCCTATGTACCTAACGTTCTTTTTTGTGGGAACACATAGTAGTTTAATAGCCTTGAGAGCGTTACGCTTATTAAGAGTTTTTAGAATTTTAAAAGTATCAAGATATATTGGAGAGTCAAATCAATTGATAAAAGCATTAAATGCTAGTAAAGCTAAAATTGGAGTATTTCTTTATTTTGTATTGATTATTTGTATCATTTTAGGCTCAATAATGTATTTTATTGAAGGGGCAGATAACGGTTTTACAAGTATTCCTAGAAGTATTTATTGGTCTATTGTAACACTTACAACTGTTGGTTATGGAGATATCGCTCCCCAAACCGCTTTAGGGCAGTTTATTGCTAGTATTACCGTAATTATTGGTTATGCCATTATTGCAATTCCTACTGGAATAGTAAGCTCTGAAATGACTAAAAAGAATGTACACTTAAACACACAATCTTGTCCAAATTGCTCGTATGAAGGTCATAAAGATGAAGCAGAATTTTGCTATCATTGCGGAACAAAACTGAACTAAATGTCACAAGAAAATACGTTAATTACTATTGTTGGAGCTACGGCTATTGGTAAAACAGTACTAAGTATTAAACTAGCACAACATTTTGAATGTGATATTATTTCGTGTGATTCTCGTCAATTTTATAAGGAAATGACTATCGGAACAGCTGTCCCTTCCCCTCAAGAGCTGGCATCAGCACCACATCATTTTATCCAAAATAGAAGTGTTTTTGAAGACTATTCAGTAGGACAATTTGAAAAAGACACATTGGCTAAACTAGAAGAATTATTCACCAAAAATCCTATTCAAATAATGGTTGGAGGGAGTGGTTTATATGTTGATGCCGTATTAAAAGGATTAGATTATTTTCCAGATGTAGACCCACAAATAAGAATTGATTTAACTACCGAATTAGAGAATAAAGGAATAGAATATCTTCAAAAGAGATTAAAAGAACTTGATGTTGAAGCGTATAATACGATTGCTATTGATAATCCACATCGATTAATACGTGCCTTAGAGATTTGCATTGGCACCAAAAAAACATATAGTTCTTTTAAAAATAAGCCAAAAGCTCCTCGTAATTTTAAATCCATCAAAATAGGATTAACGGCAGACAGAGAGATTATGTACGACCGTATTAATCGTCGTGTAGATATTATGATTGAAAAAGGTTTGATAGAAGAAGCTAAAAAACTACACCCTCATAAAAATCTAAATGCACTACAAACAGTAGGATACAGAGAATTGTTTGAGTATTTTGAAGATAGCTTCACTAAAGATTTTGCTGTAGAAGAAATTAAGAAAAACTCAAGAAGATTTGCCAAGCGACAAGGAACTTGGTTTAGAAAAGATACCAATATTTTATGGTTTGATTTTCAGGAAGATATTCAAGATATTATAAAAACTATTGAAAGTAAACTTTAACGCTTTTTAAGAACACCACAAAAATCACTTTTTTATATTTGTCAAAAAACAGAAATACATGAAACTAAAAATCACTTTTATACTTGCTTTATTTTTTATCGGATTTTCAAATGCTCAAACTAAAGTAGGTACTGTTGATAGCGAATTAATCATTAGTAAAATGCCACAAATGAAAGGAGTTTTACAACGAGTAGAAAATTATGGTAAAAAACTAGACTCTAGTTTTCAAGTAAAAGCTACAGAATATAAAACTAAGATTGATTCTTTCAAAGCTGAAGAAAAACTAATGACAGATGATGATAAAAAAACCAGAGTTCAAGAATTAAGAACACTTGAGCAAGAAATGGGTAAGTTTCGTCAAAATGGATCTGCTATGATGCAAATACAAAAAGAGCAAAGTTTACGTCCTTTATATAAAAAGTTAAGTGAAGTAATATCTGAAGTGGCTAAGGCAAACGGATATACACAAATTTTAACTACGACCGGAAACGAATTTGGATACATTGATGAACGTTTTGATATCACTAAATTGGTATTAGATAAACTAGGAATTAAGGAGTAATTCTTTTATGTATCAAAAACAAAAAGACTTACAATTACAATACGAAGGATTTTTAAAAACACCTTTTCTATGGTATGGAAAAGGTGTTTTTGATTTAGAGCAATACCCTACTTCAATTACTCAAATAACTTCTCTTAATCTAGAAATCACACAAAAACTACGTTTAGGTAAATTGGTTGAGCGCTTTGTTTCATTTGAGTTAAGCCAAGGTTCTGTATCAATCCTTGCTGAGAACATTCAAATTCAAAAAGAAAAAATTACTGTAGGAGAATTAGATTGTTTATTGTTAAAGGATAAGAAACCAATTCATTTAGAAATCATCTATAAATTCTATTTATATGACTCTTCTGTTGGGAATTCTGAAATTGAACATTGGATTGGACCAAATCGACGAGATTCTCTTATACAAAAATTAACCAAGCTTCATGAAAAACAATTACCACTACTCTATTCCAATTATACTAAAAGTTATCTAGATGAATTAAAATTGAGTGTAGATGAAATAATACAACAAGTATATTTTAAAGCACAATTATTTATTCCTTTAAAGGACTTTGGAAAAAAAATCAAACAACTAAATAATAATTGTATTTATGGGTTTTATATCTATCCGAGAGAATTAAAACAATTTTCCGATTGTAAATTCTACATACCCAATAAACATAACTGGCTGGTCAACCCTCACCCTAATGTTGATTGGTTAAGCCTCAAAGATTTTCAAATCAAACTTCATCAATTTTTAAATGAAGAAAATGCTCCTCTTTGTTGGCTAAAGAAACCAAACGGAGAGCTTTTTAAATTTTTTGTGGTTTGGTGGTAAAATCTATTAATAATTCAAACTTTTCATATAAACTATAAAAAAAACACACTCGAAACATAGTTTCAGGTGTGCTTAGTTCATGATAACATTAGGTTGACTTAATCTAAACCTCTTAAGTTTTATTGTTTACAATTTTCGTTTGCTAAATCAGTAATTATAGGATTATATAAATTGTTTTCTATTCTTGAGCTACCTTCAATAGTTAGTGAACTAAGAGAACAAAAATTAGAAAGCTTATCATTATATTTAATATATAAAGACTTTACTTTTCTTAAATTATCTAATCCTTCCAAATTCTCTAGATTTGTTCTTTCTATATATAGGTGCTCTATTTCTTCTATATTACTCAATGCGGTTAAAGTAGTTATATCATTATCATTTATATAAACTTCTCCACTAATTTTTGTAAACCCTTTTTGTTTAAAATAATCTAAATCATAACGATCATCAATCCATGTTTGTACTCCATGGTATTCATTAAGAGGTACTTGTCTTTCACAATCTAATTCATCAACCCATGAAGGATTAAATCTATTACGTTTAGGGAGGTAAAAAGTACCTTCTAGCCCACCTGATTTCATCAAATTAACTAACCCACAATAACTATATAATGCATTATTTTCCTGAATGGAAATATTACCTCCAACCCTTTCTAAATTTAAAAATGAATCTAAGTTTGTTATAACATAATTTCCTGATATCTCTAAATCTCGTTTAATTTCTTTCAAATTTTCAAGCCCTGTTAAACTTTCTAATTTAGGGTTTCTATGAACTCTTAACCAATCTATAATTTCAATACCGGCTAAACCTTTTATGTCCATTAAATTTTCGTTTTGTACTATATTAATTAAAGCAGATGAATTATTTTTTGGAAAACCATTTAAGCTTGTTAAGTTATTATTAAAAGCTATTTGAATTGTCTCTATTCCTTTGATATTTTCTAAACCTTCTAAAGAGGTAACTTGAGCTCCCCAGACACTTAATCTTTTAACTGAATTTAAAGATTTCAATAATTTTAAATCTGTTACAGGGTGATTTGCACCATCGTAAGGACTTCCTATACCAAGTTTCCCATTAATATTTTTATATCCTTTATCTATAAAGTCGATTAATTCATCCTGAGTTTTAAAATCAACATTACCTTCAAAAATATCATTAACTCCTAAGCCCTCAATAATTGTATTTTTATAAGGTTCAGTTATATTACTAGTGAATGTGATATTACCTGAATATTTCTTTTCTTCAGTAGGTTTAAAAAGTATATCTAATTCAAAAAAATCACTTGGAGGTATTTTAATAGTTTCAAAATTCACAGAAAATCCTTCAGGAAGGATCACCTCTGTAATTTCTAAGATAGAATTTCCTTCATTAAATATAGATATTGGTAATGTCTTTTCGTTTTCTATAACAAGGTCTTTAAAATTTAAAGTCTCATTATCATCTGGTAGTTTAATAGACAATTTAATTTCTTTTAACTCTTCTAGTTCTGTATCTACTTCAGGAACTGGTTCATTACTAATACATTGAATTAAAAGTTTAGATAAAATAAACAAGGCTATAACCAGCTTAGTCTTTTTCATAGTTTTTTTGATTTTTTTAAAATTTAAGCAAAAGTAAAAAGTTAGTGGCAATATCAAAAATTATTTACTCTTTTAAATATTAAACAAGTTAAACCTATAGCTACTTATACTTTTTGTGGTTTGGAAGTTACTTTCAATTTTGATATTCGTTTTCTTGATGTAATAAAATAAACTCCTGATAATAATACTATAGATGCTATAACAGATTGTGTTGTTAAGGTTTCATCTAAAAAATACCATCCTAAAAATAAAGCTACAACAGGGTTTACATACGCTGATGTTGATACTTTTTCTGTTGGAACAATTTTTAATAAATAATTAAAAGATGTAAAAGCAACAATACTTCCAAAAGCAATTAATAAAAACATAGCTCCTTGTGCTTTAAGGGACCAGTCTATGGGTGAAGACCAAGTTTCTTTTAATAAAACTGAACCTATAAAAAGGAAAACTCCTGCAAAAAGCATTTGATAACCTGTACTTACAAAAAAGTTTTTAGGAAGCGTAGCTTTGGCTACAAAAACACTACCATAACTCCAACTTAAGACACAAGAAAAAATCATAAAAATCCCTATTAGCATATCTTTTGAAGTAGTTATTTCATTTTGACTTACCAACAAATACATTCCTATGATTCCCAAAATAACTCCAATAATTGATTGTCGTTGCATTTTTTTTCCATCAATTAAACGTAGAAGTAATAAAACAAATAAAGGCTGTGTTGCAGCTAATAAAGCTCCAAAACCGCTATCAACAAACTTTAATGCCCAAACAAACATTCCATTTCCATATACTAAAAAAAGAAAACCTGCTATCGCAGAGTTTAAAAGCTGTTTCTTAGTTACTTTAATTGATTTTTTTAAAAGCTTAGCAATTAGCATAATTAACACTCCCGATATAGAGAATCGAATAGCTGCTAACAACAACGGAGAAACCTCTGTAACAACAATTTTATTTAGCAAATAGGTTGATCCCCAAATGACATAAATGGCAATAAAAGCAGCTATAATTAGCGTTTTAGATTCTTTCATTTTATCTGTATTCTAATAAGCTAAAAGTACAATAAAACCTCTTTGGATGTTCTTGAAAAATAAAAAATCGGTTAAAAATATTTTCAACCGATTTTTCTGAAAAAGTTATTCTTTGGTAATTATAATTTCGCTAATATTTTTTCGGCTACCAATTCAGATGATGCTGGGTTTTGGCCTGTAATTAAGTTTCCGTCTTCAATTACATACTCTTGCCAGTCTCCAGCTTTACTATAGATTCCTTCATTATTTTTTAGCTCGTCTTCCACTAAAAATGGTACTATTGAAGTTAATTGTACCGCATCTTCTTCTGTATTAGAAAAACCTGTTACTTTTTTACCTTTAACTAAAGGTTCTCCATTTAATTTAGCTTCTTTTAACACAATAGGTGCATGGCAAACAGCTCCTACTGGCTTATTGTTTGTATAAAAAGCTTCTATTAAAGCTACAGAATCTTTATTTTCGGCTAAATCCCATAAAGGTCCATGCCCACCAGGGTAAAAAATTGCGTCATAGTCACCTTCTTTAACTTCGCTTAATTGTATTGTGTTGGCTAATACAGATTGAAGTTCTTCATCTTTATTAAAACGATGTGTAGCTGGTGTTTGAAAATCTGGTTCGTTACTCTTAGGATCAATTGGTGGTTGTCCTCCTTTTGGAGATGCTAAAGTTACTTCCACTCCTTTATCTTTTAATAAATAATAAGGTGCTGCAAATTCTTCAATCCAAAATCCTGTTTTTTCTCCTGTATTTCCTAGTTCTTCATGACTAGTAAGTACAAATACTACTTTTTTCATATTATTCTATTTTTAAGTTAACCCAAAATTAGCATATGAAAGTTGTAAGAAAATTGATGTATGGTAATAAAGGAATTTAAAAATTTTCTTTTCGTATTCTACTTAAACTTTCAGTTGTTATTCCTAAGTACGATGCTAAGTGATAGTTTTTAATTTGCTGCTCTATGTTTGGATAACTTTGTAAAAATAGATGATATCTTTCTTTGGCAGACAATACTAAATTATTTAAAATTCTTTTTTGAAATCTTACCGTTGAACGTTCTAATTTTTTTCTAAAAAAATGTTCTATTTTGGGTACTTTTTCATAGATATTATCCAAATCACTCTTGGCTACTTTTAACACAATTGCATCTGTAATACACTCTATAGAAAGTACAGATTCTGACTCGGAAAAATAACCTATATAATCACTAATCCACCAATCGTTAATCGCAAACTGTATCGTATGTTCTTTTCCCTTAGCATCCATAAAAAATGTTCGTAAACAACCTTTTACTACATAATATTGGTAATATACTTTCTCATTAGTATGTAATATAGTATCTCCTTTTTTATATACTACTTCAGAAAAAATATTTTCTACTATTTCTAACTCTTCACTCTCTAAATGAAGATCTTTAAACACATTACCAACAGATGTACTCATTGTAAAATATTATAGTAACCCTTCTAAATAGTGCTGTTCAATTTGATAAGTTTCTTTTAAGTCTGAAATTTTAGCTTCAATACGTTTTTTATCTACTTTTTTTGATGATTTAGCGCCAATCAACATCACATTTTTACGAGTGTGTTCGTTACTGATAAACTCAAAGACCTTTGTGGTATAATTGTTTTTCTCTAAAATTAAAGCACGAATGGTATCAGTAACCATTTCAAACTGACGTTCTTTAAAAATCCCATACTTTAATAAAGGACTCTCCTGCTCTTTCCCTTTCACTTGTTGACGAATTTGTTTATGACAACACGGGGCACAAACAATCAATTCTGCTTTAGATACTAAACCTTTGTAAATAGCATCATCGGTAGCTGTATCACAAGCGTGTAGAGCAATTAAAATGTCAATTTTATTGTTATCATACTCTTGTATAGGTTGAGCTACAAAAAGTAATCCTTTAAATTCACATTTTTTTGCAATATCATTACAATAGTCAACTAAATTTTGTCGTAACTCAATACCTGTTATACTTGCAGTATACCCCTTTTGGTTTACCAAATAATCGTACAGAGCAAAAGTTAAATAACCTTTTCCAGAACCCATATCTACAATATTGATGTGCTTAGGTAATTTAACCGATTGTATTTGAGCTTCGATAATCTCTAAATACTTATTGATTTGACGGTATTTATCTGCCATTTTAGGAATTACTTTACCTTCTTTATCGGTTACCCCTAAATGATATAAATATTCGCTATTTTCAGCTCTTTTCTCTTTAAGTTTATCGTGTGCTTCTGGTAATTTATTCTTAAAACTAGGCTGTGTAGTTTTATAACTTACTTTTTTCTTTTTAGAAATAAATACCAACAAATCATTCTCTAGCGTAAACAATGTTGCCGCTCTAAACTTTTCTGAAAGTAAATCGGTTAGTTCTTCTATACTCTCTTCAAACGAATAGTTTTTTGTTTGATCGTTTGTCTTATATCGGTATAAAAATTGAAAACAAACGTCTCCTTTTAACATTATTTGACGAACATAAACATTTGACAATTCATCACTTTTACGAATCGGTTTACTCAAAGTTAATTTTACAAAATCATTTTTTTGTATGCTGTTTTGAAACTCGGTAAACAATTGATGTAAGGCTTCTTTCATATTGCAAAAATACGGAAACGTTATTGTTTAATTACAAATAAAAAAGCTATCATTATTATTAAAAAATTGCAACACTAAATAATAATTATCGTCTCTATTAAAACGAATAATCAAATACTATGAAAAAACTAACACCTCTTTTTTTCCTTTTACTGTTGTTACTTTATACTTCTTGCTCTAACCAAAAGAAAAACAACAATACTGTTACCATTAAAAATGAAATAGATACTTATTTAACGAAAACAATGGAATTACATAATATTCCTGGATTAGCTTTAGCTGTTGTTGAGGATAATAAAATAGTTTATGAAAATTATTTTGGAATATCTTCATTGGAGAAAAACAAACCAGTTGATAAAAATATATTATTTAGAATTTTTTCAGCAACAAAACTTATCACTTCTACAGGAGTATTTCAGCTTATACAAAACAAACAGCTAAGTTTAGAAGACAAAATTTCAAAATATATAGATGATTTACCAGTACCATGGCAAGAGGTTAAAATTAAAAACTTATTAAGTCATTCTTCTGGTTTACCTGATATCATCAAGTATAAAAGTACATTAACCGACGAGGAATTAATGGGAAAACTATTCAAAGACAAAATGAATTTTGCTATTGGAAAACAGTTTCAATATAATCAAACAAACTATTGGTTACTTGCTCAAATTATAGAAAAAATTACAGGAATGTCTTTTAATGATTATGTTATTAAAAATCAGTTTGATAATTCTACAAATGGAGTTTTATTTTCTTCTAACTCGCTAGAAAATATTCCAAATCGCGCTACGAGATATTTTTATAATGAAAAGACAAAAGAATTTGAAGAAGATACTAATAACAGTGGTAAAAGAGGGCATTCAGGAAACGGATTAAACATCACGCTTAAAAGGTTTATTGAATGGAACAGGAAATTTGACAAAAACCTACTCTTAAACAATAAGACTAAATCCGAAATGTGGAAGCCATTTAATTTTACGAATCAAAAAGACCATTTTTTACATGGTTGGAATAGCATTCAAGTAAACGGACTGGATTCTTACGGATTTTCGGGTGGAAATTTAGCTGCATTTAGAAAATTTACAGATAATAAAACAACAATTGTTTTATTGTCTAATGGGTACAAAATTCCAGCTTATAATATAATTATTAATGATATAGCTAGAATTGTAATTCCTGAATTAAAAGCAAAAAAATTAACACTAGAAGAAGACATTATGCATTTTGTTATGCATCATCAATTTAATGAGGCTATTCAATCATTCAAAAAATTAAAAAAAGAAAACCCAAATTCTAACTTCGATAATTTAAAATGGAATATTAACAGTATAGGTAATTCTTATATATACAGTGATAATAATACTAAAAAAGCACTTGAAATTTTCAAATTAAATACTGAAACTAATCCAAATTGGTGGGTTTCTTTTGCTAGTTTGGCAGAGACTTATGAGTTACAAAAAGACACCTTAAATGCTATAAAAAGTTATAAAAAAGCAATTCTACTAAATGAAGAAAATCAATGGGACTATAATATTCAAATGAAAAACAAAGTTATAGAACTAGAAAATAACTAACACCTACAATATATAATAATAATAATAACGACTGAATTTCAGAAAGGGAATTCAGTCGTTATTATTATTATTATTATTATTATTATTATATATTGTACTGTAACATTTTTGCTAATGATACGTCTTTAACAAAAACAAACTGCATGAAATATCTAAAAATTAGCTCCTTATTACTTTTAACAGTATCTTTATTTGTACTTAGTTGCACAAATAACAACAAACCAGAAACTAAAAAAGACAATAACACATACGTTATAAAAAACGTAAATATAATTCCGATGACTGCTAATAATAATGTCATTGAAAATGCTACTGTTGTAATTCATGAGAACATCATACAATCAATAAATGATGCTACTCCTTCTGAGGCAACAATAATTGACGGAAAAGGTAAATGGCTCATTCCTGGACTTGTTGATATGCATGTACATACCCTCAGTAACGGGAGTTTCTCACAAGGATATCCAACTAGAGGTTCTACAGTAAATTTTAATACTCAAAATTTAATGACTCTATATGTAGCCAATGGAGTCACCACAGTATTTGAATTAAGTGGAAGACTTGGACACTTTTCACAAAGAGATAAAATAATGGAAAAAAGTGTTATTGGCCCTCGTATGGCAATAGCTGCTGTAATTGATGGCAAAGGCAATGAAATTAAAGCTACGACTCCTATAGAAGGGCGACAATCGGTTAGAAACGCTAAAGGTTTAGGTTATAGATTCATAAAGGTTTATACCTGGTTAAATGAAGAAACTTTTAAAGCAGTTATTGATGAAGCTGAAAAACAGAATATGAAAGTTGTTGGCCACATTCCTACAGCCTTTGAAGGAAAACCTGCTGAAGATTTATTTGTACCTCATTTCGGATTAATAGCACATGCTGAAGAATTATCGAAACAGACTAATGATTTTAGTTATGAAAAAGCGCAAGAATTTGCTCGCTTAGCTAAAAAAAATAATACTTGGTTAATTCCGAATTTATCTAACATGGTCTGGATTTTAAAACAGGCTAAATCATCAGAAAGTATTCAAAATTCACAAAGTTTAAAGTATGTGCATCCATTAATGCAGAGTAAGTGGTTAAACTCGAATCGTTTTTCTGAATCTTCTCCCAAGTTAATTGAATTCTTTAATAAACAAAAAGACTTTCATATACAGATTGTCAAAGCTTTTAAAGAAGAAGGTGCACCTATGCTTGCTGGAACAGATGCCGGTATTTCTGGTATTATTTGGGGGTTTTCTCTTCACGATGAATTGGAACTATTAGTAGAAGCTGGATTAACAACTGAAGAAGCATTAACTTCTGCAACTAGGTTACCTGCTAAATGGTTAGAAATTGATGATAAAATAGGAACCGTAGAAACTGGAAAGTTTGCTGATTTAATTTTACTAGATAAAAATCCATTAGAAAACATTAATAATACACGTTCAATTTCAGGTGTTTTTGTAAATGGAAAATGGCTTGATAAAACTAAAATTGATGTTATTCTTACAAAAGTAGCCCAATGGAACGATGCTGATAAAGAAAAGTATAAATGGAAAAACAGAAAAAATTTATAGTTTTATGTTGATTATAAATCAATAAAAAAAACATAGCTTTATAATAAAAAATAAGTGTGTTGAAAATTACCCCTGATAAAACTACCTCTCTTTTTGTAAAAGATATTTTGGTGTTTAAATCTTTAGATAAAAACATTACAACTCACCTACCCTTTTTTGCTGATGGTTATCCTGGATTTTTATTTTATGAATCTGATGGCGGGTTAAAAGTTAATCCACATAATAAAGCGATGCCCAATATTTTTCTATATGGGCAAACTATTCACCCAGTAGAACTTGAAATAGTAGGCGCTTATCAAGTTATTGTTTTTCAATTATACCCTTTTGTTTTACGTACGTTTTTTGATGTGATACCAGAAAGTATTAACGATAATTGTTATTATCTTGAAAATATAGAAGGGAATGATATTTCTGAATTCACAAATCAACTTTTAGCTAGTAAAACTGTAGAAAATCGAATAGATTTAATATCTAACTTATTACTTTTTTATTTCGAGAAAAAGAAAGAAAATCTCGATTTTAAAATCAGACAAGCCATTCAGCAAATCATGAAGTGTAAAGGGCAAGAAAACATAAATACTATTGCCGAAAACATTGAATTAAATATTCGCACTTTTGAAAGACGGTTTTTAAAAGAAACAGGATTATCTCCAAAACAATTTTCAAAAATCATCCAATTTCAAGCGTCTTTAAAACAACTTACAGTAAAAGATTTTTCTAAACTTACAGATGTAGTTTATGAAAATGGTTATTCAGATCAATCTCATTTTATAAGGGTTTTTAAGGCATTTACAGGTAAAACTCCAAAAAAATTCAAACCCTAAAACTGGTTGTCGTTTTTATTCTATTTAATTCTATCTTCTCTTTGCAATTTTGTTTTATTAATTATAAAAACAAAGAGAATGAAAATAATTGTATTTGGTGCTACGGGTACTATAGGTCAAGAATTAGTAAAACAAGCTTTAAATAAAGGGTTTGAAGTTACTGCATTTGTAAGAAGCCCAGAAAAGCTGAAGTCACTAACTTCAGAAAAACTAACTTTTGTTCAAGGAAATATCACCAATATAGATGATGTAGAAAAAGCGATTAAGCATCATAAGGCTGTCTTTTGTGCAATAGGTGATGGTAAGGTAGGAACAATTAGAACGATAGGAACAAAGCATATTATAAAGGCGATGAAAAAAGCAGGTATCCAAAGGTTAATTTGTCAAACCACACTTGGTATGGGAGAAAGTTATGGAAACTTAAACTTTGTTTGGAAACACATTATGTTTGGAATACTTCTAAAAAAAGCTTTTCAAGACCATAAACAGCAAGAACAATACATTATTAAAAGTGATTTAGATTATACAATAGTTCGACCTAGTGCTTTTGTTAATGGAAACATAACGAATGCCTATAAAGTTGGATTTGATGGTACATATAAAAATTTAAGTCTTAAAATAACTCGAGCTGATGTTGCTAATTTTATGCTGAAACAACTTCATACCAATCAATATTTAAAAAGAGCAGTTAGTATTTCAAATTAACTATATAACTAAAAGACTTCATATAAATCAGCAAATAATAGCAACCTTTTACTATATTAGTTCTTACAGAAAACGTAGTAAATTCAGATGATCTAAAGTATTTTTTTGACATAAATAATTACACATAACTATGTAATAAACAATGAGTATAAGTACATGAAAATAAAAATAGAAAAATTTCATGACCCTGATTTTTTATTCTATTTCCAGTTGGTAAATGATGAAAAAGTAATGGAAATGATAACAGAAAGAGCTATTGAACTAGAGGAAGCTAAAAAAGACTTTTACAAACTAATTGATAATAATAAGCTTGACATAAATTTTGGAAATTTTAAAATAATAAGAGAAGACACAAATGAATTTATTGGGTTAGCTAAATTAGAGATTCAAGAAATAAATAGTGAAGAAGCTGAGCTTGGATACATGCTTTTACCTAAGTACTGGGGAAAAGGAATTGCCAGTTTGGTTGGAGAAAAACTTATTAAAATAGGTAAAAATCAACAATCTTTAAAACGAATTTATGCTATCATAGATCCTAAAAACATTCCTTCAAGAAAAATTTTAACTAATAACGGATTTATATCAAAAGAGTTTAAGGATTTTGACGGATTACCAGGTGAAATACTTGAATTACAGTTACAAGAAAAACAATACTAAATCTATGAAAAAACTTTTCCTAACATCTTCTTTTATTGATGTTTCTGAATATTTTGAATCTTTTGTAGGAAGTACTAAAGGAAAAACAATCACTTTTATCCCAACTGCAAGCGTTAAAGAAGAATATACTGGCTATGTAGATAATGATAGAAAAGCTTTTGAAAAGCTTGGAGTAATTATTGATGAACTAGATATTTCTAATACTTCAAAAAGCAAAATAGAGGAAACAATTAAAAAGAACGAATTTATTTATATTTCAGGAGGAAATACATTTTACTTACTTCAGGAGTTAAAGGCATCTGGTAGCGATGAGATTATACGAAACGAAATAAAAAAAGGGAAACCATATATAGGAGCTTCGGCAGGTTCAATAATCTTATCTAAAAGTATACTGTTTGTAGAAAAAATGGACGATAAATCCAAAGCTGAAAAATTAGTTAATTATGATGCTTTAAATTTGGTTGATTTTTACACTTTACCACATCACACCAATAAGCCTTTTAAACATATTGTTGAAGAAATTATTACAGACTATAATAACAAAATAAATTTACTTCCTATAAGTAATACAGAAGCTATTTTAGTTTCTGGGGTTACGATGGAGATAATAGGTACAAAATAAATGAAATCAATAATCCTAAATCATAAAAAAAGTTGAAAGCAATTACTTTAAAAAACTTTGGAGGAGTTGAAAACTTTGAACTCGTTGAAGTAGATGATCCTAAATTAAAAGATAATGAGGTTTTAGTTAAAATAAAAGCAACTACGTTTAATCCTATTGATTATCAAATGCGACAAGGCTCTACAGAAAGTAAACTACTAAAATCACCTATTTTAGGAAGAGAGTTTTCTGGAGAAATTATGCAATTAGGAAAAAACATAAATACATTTGACATAGGAGATAAAGTTTCGGCTTATGTTGGAAGTTTGGGTTCAAATGGTACTTACGCTGAATTAATAAGTGCTCCTGCAGAATTACTTGCTAAAACACCTTCTCAATTAACTTTTGCAGAAGCTACTGCAATTCCAATGGTAGGTATGACTGCCTTACAATGCTTTAATCGCTTAGCTATACCTAAAGAAAAACCTATTTTTATATCAGGTGGTGCTGGTGGGGTTGGTACTGTTCTTATTAAATTGTTAATAGCTAATGGAAATACGAATATTTATACAACAGCAGGGAATGACGAAAGTATACACCATTTAAAAAGCTTAGGAGTAAATAGTAATAATATTATCAATTATAAAAATCAAGATATAGTAAAGGTACTGAGCAATAAAGTTGGTAGTTTTGAATATATAATAGATTTAGTGGGAGGAAATATGTCTGAAACTTGTGCAGAACTTATTGATATTTTCGGGACTTATGTAGATATAACTTTTCTAGCTACAGTAAAAGCAAAAGAAACTTTGTTTGATAAGGCTACCCAAATAATAAATGTAGCTAACTACGCTCCTACCCTGAAAGAGAATTCTGAAAATCTTGAATACTATGGAAAAATGCTAAAGGAACTTTTCAATAAAATTGAAAAAGATATTATCAGTCCTACAGCAATAAAAACAGTAGGCTCTTTAAGTGTTGAAACTGTTAAAAAAGCACATCAACTCATGGAAAATAATCAAACTAAAGGAAAAAAACTAGTGATGACAGTATAAAATAGAGGGATTCCCCTCTATTTTATATTAGCTTCTGTTTTTTAAAACATTTTCAATATCGGTTAACGTAAAACCTTTAGCTTTTAGTAAGATTAAATAGTGATATAATAAATCGGCAGCCTCGTTTTTAAATAGTTTATCATTATTGTCTTTCGCTTCAATAACCAATTCTACCGCCTCCTCTCCTACTTTTTGGGCTACTTTATTAATACCTCTTTTGTAAAGTTTATTTGTATATGATGTTTCAACATTATTATCTATTCTGTCAGAAATAATACTTTCTAACGAATACAAAAAGCCTTTAGAACTTTCTTCTCCAAAGCACGAAGTTGTTCCTTTGTGACAGGTCGGACCTTCTGGAGTTACTTTAATCAACAAAGTATCATTATCGCAATCTACCTGAATATCTTTTACCCATAAAAAGTTCCCTGATTCTTCACCTTTTGTCCATAACCTATTTTTACTTCGACTATAAAAAGTAACTTTCTCTTCATTTTGTGTTTTAGTGAATGCTTCTTCATTCATATACCCTAACATTAACACTTGTAAGGTGATATTATTTTGAATTACTACAGGAACTAAACCTTTTCCTTTTAAAAAATCTATATTCATCGTATTGGTATGTTTTTATATTTTAATTCATTTTTTAGTGTTGGTATTGGTATTTCACCAAAGTGGAAAATACTAGCCGCTAAACCAGCACTAGCTTCTGTTTTTGTAAAGACTTCTTCAAAGTGCGCTACTTTTCCTGCACCTCCTGAAGCGATTACAGGAATGTTTACCATTTTACTCACCGCGTTGGTTACATCAATATCAAACCCGTTTTTGGTACCGTCACTATTCATTGAGGTTAGTAAAATTTCACCAGCACCCAATGTTTTCACTTTTTTTGCCCAAAAAACAGTTTCAAGTTTTGTTTCAAAAGTTCCTCCTTTAGTGAACACTTTATATTCTCCATTTACATTTTTGGTGTCAATGGCAACCACTACAAACTGACTCCCAAATCGATTTTTTAAATCGGTAATTAATTGCGGATTTTTAACTGCGGAAGAATTGATACTCACCTTATCTGCTCCTGCTTGAATCAAAGCTACTGCATCTTCTACAGTACTGATTCCCCCACCAACAGTAAACGGGATATTAATCTCTTGAGCGATTGTTTTTACCAATTCAACTAAGGTTTTTCTGTTTTCTAACGTAGCTGTGATGTCTAAAAATACTAGCTCATCAGCTCCTTGTTTTACGTATTGCCTCGCTAACTCAACAGGATCCCCAGCATCTCTAATATCTATAAAATTAACTCCTTTAACAGTCCGTCCATTTTTTATATCCAAACAAGGAATGATTCTTTTTTTTAACATGCTTTAGCTTATAAACTCTTGTAATTCTTTTAAACTGATATTTCCTTCGTAAATAGCTTTACCGACAATGGTTCCTTCACAACCAATTTCTTTTAATCGGTGTAAATCATTCATATTTGCTACACCTCCACTAGCAATTAAGTTTGCTGAGGTTTTACTTAAAATTTCTAAATATAAATCAACAGAAGCTCCTTGTAACATCCCATCTTTAGCCACATCGGTACAAATGGTATTGGTAACACCTATTTCTTGGTATTCTTTTATAAAATCTACAATATCAACTTCTGAAGTTTCTAACCAACCATTGGTGGCTATTTTTCGGTCTTTACAATCTGCTCCCAATATTATTTTATCCTTTCCGTATTTAGTTAACCACCCAATAAATGTATCTGGATTCTTTACCGAAATACTACCTCCTGTTATTTGGTTTGCGCCACTTTCAAAAGCTATACGAGCATCTTCATCAGACTTTAAACCTCCTCCAAAATCGATTTTCAAATTGGTTTTGGTAGCAATTTGCTCTAACACTTTGTTATTTATAATTCTACTAGATTTTGCTCCATCTAAATCAACTAAATGCAAATATTGGATTCCGTTAGCTTCAAATTCTTTAGCTACTTCTAACGGACTTTCATTGTACATTTTTTTGGTGCCGTAGTCCCCTCTTGTTAGGCGAACACACTTACCGTCTATAATATCTATGGCTGGTATAATTCTCATTTTTAATCTGGTTTATAACTTTAAAAAATTCTTTAACAACTGTTCTCCTGCATCTGCTGATTTTTCTGGATGAAACTGCATTGCATAAAAATTATTTTTTTGCATTACTGAGCTAAATGGAACTATATAATCACAAATTGCTAATGTATTATTACTTACTTCTGCATAATACCCATGAACATAGTATACATCATCTTCCACAGCTATGTTTGTAAACAATTCAGAAGATTTTAATTCAGAAAAATTATTCCACCCCATGTGTGGTACTTTCTCTTTTGGTGGAAATTGTTTCGTTTGAGAATCAAAAATCCCTAAACATTGCGTATTTCCTTCTTCAGAAGATGTACACATCAATTGTAGTCCTAAACAAATTCCTAAAACAGGTTGTTTTAATGAAATAATTAACTCATCTAGTTTTCTTTCTTTTAAATATTGCATTGCTGAACTTGCCTCACCTACTCCTGGAAATATTACTTTATCAGCTAACTTAATTTCATCTGGATTATCAGTAATAATACTTTCGTACCCTAATCGGGTTATAGCATTTTGTACCGAGCGTATGTTTCCTGCATTGTATTTTATAATGGCTATCATGCTTCAATTATCATTTAACAGTTATCAGTTGTCAATTTATTAGTTATTGTTCATTGATTACTGATTATTGTTCTTTGTTATAATACTCCTTTTGTTGAAGGTAAAATCATCTTGTCTACATCTCTTTTTACAGCTACTTTTATGGCTTTTGCAAAAGCTTTGAAAATAGCTTCTATTTTGTGGTGTTCGTTAGTTCCTTCTGCTTTGATATTCAAATTACATTTGGCTCCATCAGTAAACGATTTAAAGAAATGATAAAACATTTCCGTAGGCATTTTACCTATCATTTCTCTTTTAAAATCAGCTTCCCAAACCAACCAATTTCTTCCTCCAAAATCAATGGCTACTTGCGCTAAACAATCATCCATAGGCAAACAGAAACCATAACGTTCTATGCCTAATTTGTTTCTTAAGGCTTTATAAAATACTTCTCCTAACGCAATGGCAGTATCTTCAATAGTGTGGTGTTCATCAACTTCTAAATCACCTGTTACTTGGATATTTAAATCCATTTGACCGTGACGTGCTATTTGATCTAACATGTGGTCGAAAAAAGCAATACCTGTATCAATCGTACTCTTTCCTGTTCCGTCTAAGTTTACATCAATTTTTATTTGAGTTTCGTTTGTGTTTCGCTCAATAGAAGCTGAACGATCTTCTAATTTTAAAAACTCGTAAATAGCATTCCAATCGTTGCTTTCTAAAGCTATAAAATTATCTAACTCCTCTCTTTTTACAGTAATTTCATCAGTACCTAAACTCGTTTCATCGTTTATATAAATTCCTTGAGCTCCCAAGTTTTTTGCGAGTTCAACATCAGTTAAACGATCACCAATCACAAAAGAGTTTTTTAAATCATACTCTTCGGAAAAGTATTTGGTAAGTAATCCTGTATTGGGTTTTCTTGTTGGTTGATTGTCTTTAGCAAAAGTTCTGTCAATAATCTCTTCGGTAAACACAATTCCTTCTTCTTTCAATGTGTTCATTACAAAGTTATGTACAGGCCAAAAGGTGTTTTCTGGATATACCTCTGTTCCTAGTCCATCTTGATTCGTTACCAATACCAGCTCAAAATCTAGTTCTTTGGCTATTTTACTTAATCCTTGAAAAACTTTCGGGTAAAATTGTAATTTCTCAAATGAATCTGTTTGTTCATCAGCTGGTTCTTTTATTAAGGTACCGTCTCTATCTATGAATAGTATTTTTTTCATCTTCCTCTTAAAATTTAAAGTGAGCTTTCCACTTCACTTGATCTAACACTTAATTGTTGAAGTGCTTCTATTAATTTTTTATTCTCTTTTTCGCTTCCTATTGTAATCCGTATGCAGTTGCTTACTAAGTTATTTCGATTTCTAGTGATAATTTTCTGATCTACTAACAAGTTATACAATTCATTAGCATTTGTAACCTCTATTAGTATAAAATTAGCTTCTGATGGATATATCTTTTTTACCAATCCCACTTTTTGCAGCTGCTTCTCGAATTTTTCCTTCTCATTGAGAATTATATTTTTCTCAATTTCAAACTGTGCTAAATTATTTAGCTTATTAAGTACAGCTTCTTGATTTAAAGTACTTACGTTATAGGGTGGTTTTACTTTATTATATAGATCTATAATTTCTTGACTAGCATACGCTGTTCCAACTCTAATACTCGCCAATCCCCAAGCTTTACTAAAGGTTTGACTTACGATTAAGTTAGGATAGTTTTTCAATTCACTTATAAAAGATTCTTTGGTACTGAAATCAATATATGCTTCATCAATAATTACAATTCCTTTGAATTTACTAAGAATAAACTCAATTGTTTCTTTTTTAAAACAATTACCCGTAGGATTGTTAGGTGAGCAAATGAAAATTAGCTTTAGTTTTTCATCTTCGAAATAACTATTTAAAGTATTTTCATCAATCTGAAAATCTTCGGTCAAAGCTAATTCAATCAATTCAACATCGTTTATAGCTGCCGAAACACTATACATTCCATAAGATGGTGTAAAAGTCAGCGCTTTGTCTTTTCCTGGGTTACAGAATATTCGAAAAGCTAAATCGATTACTTCATCACTTCCATTTCCTATAAAAATTTGATTTGTATCAACACCTTTAATTTCTGACAATCGTTCTTTAATCGCTATTTGTTGTGGATCAGGATAACGATTTAAGGTACCAAATGGATTCTCATTTGCATCTAAATACACTTCAGCAATTCCTTTAAACTCGTCTCTAGCCGAAGAATACTCTTTTAATTGCTGAATGTTTGGACGTACTATCTTTTCTAAACTAAACATTGCTAATCTCTTTTAATCTTACCGTAATTGCATTTTTGTGTGCTTGTAAGCCTTCTGCTGTTGCCATAAGCTCTATAGCTCCACCTAAATTCTCAATACCTTCTTTGGTTACTTCTTGAAAGGTAATTTTCTTTACAAAACTGTCTAATGAAACTCCACTATAATTTTTAGCATATCCATTAGTCGGTAATGTGTGATTGGTTCCACTGGCATAGTCACCAGCACTTTCACAGCTATAATTCCCTAAGAATACTGAACTTGCATTTATAATTTCTTCAATATATTCAGAAGCTTTTCCTGAAGCTATAATTAAGTGCTCTGGAGCATATTCATTACTAAAATCAACACATTCTTCTTTAGACTTTAACACTACTGCAAAACTATTTTCAATCGCTTTTTTAGCTAGTTCTTTTCTAGGTAACTCTTCTAATTGTTTTTTTACTTCTCCTACTACATTTTGTGCGACTTTATCAGAGGTCGTTACTAAAATTGCTTGACTATCAGCTCCGTGTTCTGCTTGTGATAATAAGTCTGCCGCTACAAAAACAGGATTTGATGTTTCATCTGCAATCACAAGCACTTCACTAGGCCCTGCAGGCATATCAATAGCTATTCCTTGTTGTTGTACCAGTTCTTTTGCTTTCGTTACAAACTGATTCCCTGGCCCTAAAATTTTATATACTTGAGGAATGGTTTCCGTTCCATATGCCATGGCTCCAATAGCTTGAGCTCCTCCTACCTTGAAAATTTTAGTTACTCCTACCAAAGATGCCGTGTATAAAATAGCCGGATTAACTTTTCCTTCTTTATTGGTTGGTGTGCATAGTACAATTTCTTTGCATCCAGCTATTTTTGCTGGAATTCCTAACATTAAAATCGTAGAAAACAAAGGAGCAGAACCTCCTGGAATGTATAATCCAACCTTTTCAATTGCGACACTTTTTCTCCAACAAGTAACTCCTTTTGTTGTAGTTATCTTTTTAGGTGCTTCTTTTTGAGAGTTGTGAAATGTTTCAATATTAGATTTTGCTAATTGTATGGCTGATTTCAACTCATTAGATACTAAGTTTTGTGCTTCTTTTAATTCTTCTTTAGAAACTTCTAGCGTGGTTAAAGAAACTCCATCAAATAATTGTGTATACTTTTTTAAAGCTTTGTCATTATTAAGTTTTACATCATTTAATATTGTTTGTACTGTTTCTTGTAAGCTGTTTTCACTAATTGTAGCTCTTTTACAAAGAGAATTCCAAGTTTGTATTGCTGGATTTTTTATAATTTTCATCTTCTTAGTATAATCTTGTTAAACAACCATTTTTTCTATTGGGCAAACTAAAATCCCTTCTGCTCCATTGTTTTTTAGTTCATCAATAATTTCCCAAAATTGATTCTTATTGAGTACAGAATGCACCGAACTCCATCCTTCTTCAGCCAAAGGAAGTACTGTTGGACTTCGCATTCCTGGTAAAATATTGATGATTGTTTCTAATTTTTCATTCGGAGCGTTTAGTAGCACATATCTTGATTGTCTTGCTTTTAAAACAGACTGAATTCTGAACTGTAATCTGTTTAGAATTTCTTGTTGTTGATTTTTAATTTCAGGAGAAACTGCTAAAACAGCTTCCGAAGTCAATAAAACTTCTACTTCCTTTAAATTGTTTTTGAAGAGTGTTGATCCGCTTGAAACGATATCACAAATTCCATCTGCTAACCCTATATTGGGAGCTATTTCAACAGAGCCATTTATAATATGTAATTGTGCTTTGAGTTTATTTTTAGTTAAGAATCTTTGAACTGTTCTAGGGTATGATGTAGCTATTTTTTTATCTTGAAAATACGTGATTCCGTCATAGTTTTCTCCTTTAGGAATTGCTAATGATACTTTACACTTGGAGAACCCTAATTTTTCTGTGAATTGAATATTCTCTCCTTTTTCAATCAACAAGTTTTCTCCTATGATCGCTGCGTCTACTACGCCATCTTTTAGATATTGAGGAATGTCACCGTTTCTTAGATAGAAAATTTCTAACGGAAAATTGTTTGCTGAAGCTTTAAGCTGATCCTTACCATTATCGATTGAAATTCCACAATCTTTTAAGATTTGTAAGGAGTCTTGGTTAAGTCTTCCTGATTTTTGTATGGCTATTTTTAATTTACTCATTTTAGTTTTGAATGGGTTTGAGTAAATCGTTTAGAGAAGATTATTTCCTGGCGCCTTGGAAATAAAAAACCCGTTTGATTTACTCAAACGGGTTTAAAATATATCTTGATTTTATTCAATACATTTTCAGTTCGCTTGAGTGCAAATATGAAAATGATGATGATGTAATTGAATAAAACTCATGTCTTTGTGTTTGTTATCACAAATATTCATTTTTTATTTTTAATTATGCAAGCTTTTTTTAATAAAAATAAAAAACCACCTAAAATTAGGTGGTTTTTGTTTTCTGTTTTCTTTTAGAAATATACTGTTATCTAAAATCAATTTTACGCATACGTAAGCTTTCAGGAGTAACTTCTAAGTACTCATCACCTCTAATATACTCCATACATTCTTCTAAAGAAAAATCAATTTTTGGGGCAATTTTAACACTGTCATCATTACCCGAAGAACGTACGTTGGTTAATTTTTTTCCTTTAATTAGGTTTACAGCCATATCATCCGACTTCGAATTTTCACCAACTACCTGACCTTTATAAATCTCTTGGTTAGGATCGATAAAGAAACGTCCTCTATCTTGTAAACGGTCAATTGCATAAGCAGTAGCCTTTCCTGTTTCAGAAGAAATGATAGCTCCTTTTAATTCCTCAGCAAACTCTCCTTTATATGGTCCGTATTCGCTAAATCTATGGTTTATAATTGCTTGACCTGCAGTTGCAGTTAATATTTTATTACGTAAACCTATCAGTCCTCTTGATGGGATGGTAAACTCTAAATGTTGTAAATCTCCCTTAGGCTCCATTACTAATAAGTCACCTTTTCTTAAAGAAACTAAGTTAATAGCTTTAGAAGATACATCTTCAGGAACATCAATAGATAATGTTTCGTATGGTTCACTCTTAACTCCGTCAATATCTTTTAAAATTACTTGCGGACGTCCAACTTGTAATTCATATCCTTCACGACGCATTGTTTCTATTAATACTGATAAGTGTAATACTCCACGTCCGAAAACGTTGAATTTATCTTCAGTATCCGTTTCATCAACACGTAACGCTAAGTTTTTCTCCATCTCTTTGAATAAACGATCACGTAAGTGACGAGAAGTTACATATTTACCTTCTTTACCAAAGAAAGGAGAATTGTTAATAGTAAACAACATACTCATCGTAGGTTGATCTACTTCAATTCTTGGTAATGCTTCTGGGTTTTCTAAATCTGCAATAGTATCTCCAATTTCAAAATCATCAATACCAGTAATAGCACAAATATCTCCACTACGTACTTTATCAGTCTCTGCTTTACCCATTCCTTCAAAAACGTGTAATTCTTTGATACGTACTTTTTTCGTAGATCCATCAGCTTTACAAAGCATATATTCTTTGTTCTTTTCTAAGTCTCCACGATATACACGTCCAATAGCAATTCTTCCTTTAAAAGAAGAATAATCTAACGATGTAATTTGCATTTGAGGAGAACCTTCACGGTAAGGTGCTTCAGGGATAGTCTCGATAACAGCATCTAATAAATCGATGATGTCTTCTTTTGGATCTTGCCAATCAGTACTCATCCATCCATTTTTAGCTGAACCATAAATAGTTGTAAAGTCTAATTGATCTTCATTTGCTTCTAAAGCAAACATTAAATCGAATACTTTTTCATGTACTAAATCTGGTGTACAGTTTTCTTTGTCTACCTTATTTACTACTACGATAGGAGTTAATCCTAATTCGATAGCTTTACCTAATACGAAACGTGTTTGAGGCATTGGTCCTTCAAAAGCATCAACCAATAATAAAACTCCATCTGCCATTTTTAATACACGTTCTACTTCACCACCAAAGTCGGCGTGCCCAGGAGTATCAATTACATTAATTTTAACTCCTTTATAGTTTACTGATACATTTTTAGATAAAATGGTAATACCACGTTCACGTTCTAAGTCGTTGTTATCTAATAATAAATCAGTACGTTCTTTACGCTCATCTAAAATTTTAGCTTGATCTATAATTTTGTCTACCAGGGTTGTCTTTCCATGGTCAACGTGTGCTATAATAGCAATGTTTCTTATTGATTGCATTCGTGCTTATTTTGAAGCTGCAAAAGTAGTGTTTTATTATTTATGAATTACGAATTTTTATTTATGAATTCGTAATGTTTCATTCGAAGCTTTATAAAAACATCATTTTATGTGCTTTTCTCTTGTTTTAAAAGAGATTGAAGTAGATTCAATTACCACCTTTTTTAGAAGAAAAATATAAATATTGGGGCTAGAAGATATTATTCTGGTTTAGAATCTTCTAATTCCTCATCATCTGCTTTAAAAGCGCTTGGTAAAATATCAGGAATTAATTTTATAAGTAAAGGCAAAAGTAATGCACCTCCTGGTAGCATAAATACAGCAAAAGCAGGTATTGCTTTGCAAATATCAAGTGTTTGTTCTTTTACTTTTGCCTTTTCTTCATCTGTTAATGATGTTGTTAGTGATTTTCTAACAAGAAAGAGAAGCTCCCTACTTTCTTGGAGCTCTTTAGCTAATCTTTTTTTATTTTTATAGATAGCTTCTTTTATTTCATCAACTGTATTCATTAAAGCTTTCTACGTGCTTTTTCAGTTTTAAGTAAGTTTAACTCTCTTGAAGTTTGTCCTGCAACTGAAGTATTTTCTTCTGCTCTGCGTATTAAGTATGGCATAACATCACGAACAGGTCCAAAAGGAACATATTTCGCTACATTATACCCTTCTTTAGCTAAATTAAAGCTAATATGATCACTCATTCCATATAATTGACCAAACCACATACGCTTGTCGTTAGCAGCAATATTGTGTTCTTTGGCCAAGTCCATCAATAAGTATGAACTTTCTTCATTATGAGTTCCAGCAAAAATTGCCATATTCTTATGATCCATCATATAACGAACAGCTTCGTTATAATTATCATCCGTTGCTTGTTTATCTACACAAATAGGAGATTCATAACTATTTTCTTTGGCTCTTTCTCGCTCTTTTTCCATATAAGCTCCACGAACAACTTTCATTCCGATATGATATCCTTTTTGGTGTGCTCTTTGATGTAAATTTCGAAGATACTCCATACGATCGTGACGATACATTTGTAATGTATTGAAAACAATGGCTTTTTCTTTATTATAGATTTCCATTAACTCTTCAATTAAATCATCAGCCGCATCTTGCATCCAACTTTCTTCTGCATCTATTAGTAACGGAACGTCTTTTGTTTTTGCTGCTTTACATACAGTATGAAAACGTTTTACAACCCTATCCCACTCTATTTTTTCTTCAGAAGTTAATTCTTTTCCTTCAGTTAATTTTTGATACAAAGCAAAACGACCAAAACCTGTTGGCTTAAAAACAGCATAAGGAATAGACTGTTTTTCTTCAGCAAAATTAATCGTTTTTAAAGTCATTTTTAAAGCATCATCAAACTGTGCTTCATCTTCTTTACCTTCTACTGAATAATCTAAAATACTATGTACGTTACCTTGCTCGTACATTTTTTCGATATTTGGTAAGCAATCATCTTCACTTACACCTCCACAAAAATGATCGAAAACTGTTGAGCGAATTAACCCTTCAACTGGTAAATGTGCTTTTAAAGCAAAGTTTGTTACCGCAGTACCTATTCGAACCATTGGTTGGCTCTGAATCATTTTAAACAAAAAATATGCACGTTCTAACTCTGAGTCAGATTTTAATTTAAAAGCAGTTTCTGTATTGTCAAAAAGTCTCATTATCGAGGTAATATTATATCTTTAATTTATTGAGACAAATATAATTGAGTAGACTGATATATTTTAATTTTTTCTATTTAATTTCGCCTTATATTTTTTTGTTATTATGACCACAATTAACGCAGCAACATACCCTATTCATTTTAATGAAAAAGGCTATAATGAACTAACTTCTTTAATTTCTAGTAAAAACTACTCTTCAGTTTTTATTTTAGTGGATGACAATACTTTAAATTGTTGTTACCCTCGATTCATGCAGTTATTTACTACAGACAAACCAATAGAGGTTATTCAAATTGATGCTGGTGAGATTCATAAAAACATGGAAACTTGTATGGGGGTATGGAATGTAATGACTGAATTGGGTGCTGACAGAAAAAGTTTATTAATTACTTTAGGTGGTGGTGTAATTACTGATTTGGGTGGTTTTGTTGCTTCTACATTTAAACGTGGGATTGATTTTGTGAATATTCCTACTACTTTATTGAGTATGGTAGACGCCTCAGTTGGAGGTAAAACAGGTGTTGATTTAGGAGTTTTAAAAAATCAAATAGGTGTATTTGCAAATCCAGAGTTAATTATTATTGACCCTGAATATTTACATACAGTTACCACTAGAGAAATTCGTTCTGGTACTGCGGAAATCATTAAATATGGAATGACACATGACATTCAATTATTTAACGAAATTAAAGATAACGATAAACTTAATATTATTGATTTGATTCATCGTTCGATAGAAATTAAAAATGAAGTTGTTTTAGAGGATCCTAAAGAACAAGGTGTTCGTAAGGTTTTAAACTGGGGACATACTATTGGTCATGGAGTAGAATCATATTTTTTAGAAAACCCTAAAAAAGAAGCTTTAACACATGGTGAAGCAATTGCTATTGGAATGGTTTGTGAGGCATACTTATCTTCAAAAGTTTTAAGTTTTCCTAAAGACAAAGTATCTGAAATAAAAGAAGCTATTATTAAAATATATGGTAAAGTTACTTTAACTGAAGAAGATTATCAACCAATTCTTAAGTTGATGAAACATGATAAAAAGAATGTTGGAGGAGAAATTAACTTTGTACTTCTTAACAATTATGAAGACTTTAAAATAAATAGTAAGGCTTCTGATGAATTAATCAGAGAGAGTTTACAGTTTTATAATTCATAAAGAAAGAGCTGTACAGCTCTTTCTTTATTTTAGTCTTCCGTTTATATATTTTTTAGCTGTTTCATAAATAGCATCTACTTCTTTTGTGCTAAATCCACTGTATTCTCCTAAAGGAAAACAAATAGTAGCGTATGTTTTAAAAAACTTATGCTCTTCAGAAGATAACATCAGTAGTTTAGATGTATGAGCTAAAACTTTTAAGGTAGTATTTAGTTCTTCGCTTGTTTTTTCTGAAGGATACACCACATAACTTCCAATAATAGGGTATTCTGAATCTTTAAATGGTGTGGTTGGAAAGTTATCTATAATTCCACCATCAGAGTAAAGCATACCATCTATCCTTATAGGGTTGAATAAGCCAGGTAATGCACATGAGGCTAACACTGGTTTTAGCAAATCTCCTTCATGAAAATACTGAGTGGTTCCTCTATTTAAATTAGTTGTGGAAACTGTTAAGGGTATCTTTAACTCTTCAAATGTGGGTTTAATTTTGTCTTCTATTAATCTTGCATAATTAGAAGAATTAAAAATTCCTGGTTTAGCTATTGTTATCCAAGAGAACTGAAATATTTCTGTAGTTTTAAAGAAGTTTAAAATTTCTTGCGGCCTCATTCCAGAAGCATACATAGATCCTACTAAAGAACCTGAACTACAAGTCGAAATAGCATTAATTTTAATATTTAACTCTTCCAGTTTTTCTAATAAAGCAATGTGTGCTACTCCTTTTTCTGCTCCTCCACTAAGGACTAAATTTATAGGTACTTTAGTGTCTAAGGTTTTTATTTTTTCAAGAGAGCATTGGTACTTTTCTTTAATCATCTTTCTCTATTTATTAGCTTTTTAAAATATAGTACAATTTTTAGCTTACATAACATTTTTTATAGAGTCTCTCATAAGCTGGTAGAATGTTATCTAGTGAAAATAGCTTAATATGTTCTTTAGCATTATCTTTAAACTTATTCAAAACTATATCATCTTTCAAAATACCAATAGCATTGTTAGCCATACCATCAATATCGCCTAATTCACTTAAAAAACCTGTTATACCATTAATATTAACTTCTGGTAGCCCTCCTGTATTAGTAGAAATAACAGGTGTACTTGCTGCCATGGCTTCTAAGGCTGCTAACCCAAAGCTTTCCGTTTCAGACGGTAATAAAAACACATCGGTATAGCATAATATTTTTGCTACTTCTGTACTATTTCCCATAAATAGTACTTTATCTTCTATTTGTAATTCTTTAGCTAAATTTTCAGCTTTTAAACGTTCAGGGCCATCACCAACCATTAATAATTTTGAAGGGATTTCTTTTTGAACCTTATTAAAAATACGAATTACATCATCAGTTCGTTTTACGGGTCTAAAATTACTTATATGCGTTAAAATTCTCTCTTCTGGTTGTGCTAGTGCTTCTCTTTTACACTCTCCTTCATGTGCCTTATCATACTTTTCTCCATCAATAAAATTGTATACTACTTTAATATCTTTTTCAATATTAAATAATCGAAGTGTGTCTTCTTTTAAACTGTTAGATACTGCGGTAACTTCATCTGATTTGTTTATACTAAACTCTACAGCAGTTTTATAAGTTGGATGGCTTCCTACTAAGGTAATATCCGTACCATGTAGTGTTGTTACAACCTTTACATCAATCCCCTTATCTTCAAGCATTTTTTTTGCCATATAGGCAGCGTATGCATGTGGGATAGCATAATGTACATGTAACACTTCAAGTTCATATTTCTGAACTACTTCTACCATTTTACTTGATAAAGCTAATTCATAAGGCTGATATTGAAATAATGGATATTCTTCTAAAACAACTTCATGAAAATGTAAACGGTGAGAAAAGAAATCTAATCGAACAGGTTGATTGTAAGTTATAAAATGTACTTCATGTCCTTTATCTGCTAATGCCATTCCTAATTCGGTTGCTACTACTCCACTTCCTCCAAAGGTAGGATAACATACAATTCCTATTTTCATCTGTATCTGTTGATTATTTTTTGAATATGATTACAGACGTAAATTTACGGTATTACTTACTTTTTTTTGTAAAGATTTTCATAAAATAAAAGCGCCATTACTTAGTTCGTAATGGCGCTTATAATATTGTTTATACTTTTCTTAATAATCTCCTAAGGTTTCTGGATTTTGAGCTAAGGCAACCTCTAATTGCTCATCGTTTGGTGCTTTACCATGCCATGCATGTGTATGCATCATAAAATCAACTCCGTTCCCCATTTCGGTACGTAATAATACGCAAACTGGCTTTCCGTTTCCTGTACGTGACTTTGCTTCTGCCATTCCTGCTAAAACAGCGTCTATATTATTCCCTTCAGCAATTTCTACAACATCCCAACCAAAAGCTTCAAATTTAGCTTTTAAGCTTCCCATAGCTAAAACTTCATCCGTAGAACCATCAATTTGCTTTTCGTTTACGTCTACCGTAGAAATTAAGTTGTCAACTTTTTTAGCCGCTGCATACATTACAGCTTCCCAAACTTGACCTTCTTGTAATTCTCCATCACCATGTAATGAATATACAATTTTGTTATCACCGTCTAACTTTTTTGCTTGGGCTGTACCAATAGCAACACTCATACCTTGACCTAACGACCCTGAAGCAATACGTATTCCTGGTAAATGCTCATGTGTGGTTGGGTGCCCTTGTAAACGAGAGTCTAATTTTCTAAAAGTATCTAACTCTGCTACTGGAAAAAATCCACTACGAGCTAAAACACTATAATAAACTGGTGAAATATGTCCGTTAGATAAAAAGAATAAATCTTCGTTTTTACCATCCATAGAAAAATCAGTAGAATAATCCATGATTTCTTGGTATAAACACGTAAAAAATTCTGCACACCCTAAAGAACCTCCTGGGTGTCCTGAATTTACAGCATGTACCATGCGAACGATGTCTCTACGAACTTGTTGTGTAAACTCTTGTAATTGTTGTGTTGTTGGCATTATTGTTTTGTTTTATGCCCACAAATGTAATTGATTATGTAAAAATGAGCAATTACTTTTTTATTTAAGTAAGAAAGAAAAAGGGTTCATCTAAATTAAGTTTTCTTTTTCGTTTAATTTTCCCGTTCTAAATGAATCGTTATTGAACCCTTTATTTACGTGGCTCAAATAACTTATTTGTTTCCCTTATACACAAATACTTATACACGGATTTTATAAAAACCGACTTCCATAAAAGTGTAAAGACTTTATTTGCAATAACTTAACCCAAAACACAAAATCACGTTTTTTTTGGTATTTTTGAATTCTAGTTGATTAATTGTTATGAAAAAAATATTTTTTTTATTCCTTATTGTGGGATTTAGTTTAGAGGTTTTCTCTAAAATTCAAATAAAAAAAGACACTTTATCCCAAAAAAAGTTTCAAGAACTGGTTGATTCATTTTATGTAAATAAGCATGATACTTTAAAAGCAGCTAAATATGCAAAGGCTATCCATAATAAAGCTGTTATTGAAAATGATACCATGAACATGTTAGAAGGAAAGTTTTTTTTAGCTGATATTTTAAATGATAAAAACATTTATTTAAATTTTTGTGATTCTTTAATTAATATTACTAAAAAACACCCTTCTAAAAATTTTCCCTCAGCTATATATTATCATAAATCAATATTTTATTTTCATGAAGGAATAAATAGTAAAGCTTTAGAAGAACTAACGTTAAGTAAACAAACTTTAAGAAAAAATGATAGCCTAAAACATCTACTTTTTATTCAGCTTGCTATGATTAAAAGTTCAGTTGGAGAAGTTGAAAAAGCATTAACACTCTATAAAAAAGCTTATCTTTTTGCTAAACAAAAAAAATACTTAAACCATGAAGATTTCTCTACCCTTCCTTTAAATATTGCTTCCGCATACAAAAAACTTAATAAAATTGATTCCGCCTTTTTTTATAATAATAAAGCTGTAAGCTTATATGAAAAAATAAATGATAGTTTGAGTCTAGGATATTCTTTTTATATATTAGGTAGTATAGAAAATAGAAGGAAAAATTATAATGAATCAATTGCCTCGTATAAAAAATCTATTCCATACATCATTAGTGATGAAAACTATAGAATTTTGATTAGGGTTTATGCTAAAATAGGAGTTCAATACAATTTTTTAAAGGATAAAAAAAATGCCTTAAAATATCATTTAAAAGCAGACTCTTTATTTAACGTAAGAGAGATACCGAGTAAATATTTAGAAGACACCTATAAATATTTAATCAACCAATACAAAAAGAATAAAAACTTAAAGAAACAATTACTATATATAAATAAGTTACTAGAAATAAAAGATTTTAAATTAAATGAAAAAAATAAAATAAATAAAACACTCACTGAAGAATACGACATTCCCAACCTAGTATCAGAGAAGAAACAAGTTATAGAAAAGTTAGAAAAAGAAGTTCAAGAGTCTAGAAGAAATAAAATAATTTATATTTCTCTTTTAGTACTATCCTTTACCTTAATAGTATATCAAATAAATAAAAAGAGAACTTTAAAAAAGCGTTTTATAGCATTAGTTAATGAAAAGGAACCTGCAAGTAAAGAAGAAGCACAACCTACCAATAAGCACGAACTTTCTAATGAAACTATTAATACCATTATAAATGGGCTTGAGTCATTTGAAAAAAATGCAGATTTTTTAAACTCAAAAATAAACTTACAATTATTAGCTGATAGGTTAGATACTAATACGAGTTACCTATCTAAAATAATTAATCAACATAAAAAAAACTCTTTTTCTAACTACATCAATAACCTCAGAGTTGAATACACCATTGAAAAACTTAAAAACAATGCTTTATGGAGAAAGTATACCATAAAAGCTATTGCTAAAGAGGTTGGTTTTAAAAGTGCAGAATCTTTTTCAAACGCTTTCTATAAATTAACTGGTATAAAACCGTCATATTTTATTAAAGAGTTAGAAAAATCTAAAAAAAATTAGGTCTTTTGTTTTTTCTTTTTAGCTGCAGGAAATAATACATTGTTTAATATTAAACGATATCCAGGAGAGGTTGGGTGTAAGTCTAACTCTGTTTTAGGGTCTCCTACTCTATGCTGATAATCTTCAGGATCATGACCACCATAAAAAGTAAACATTCCTTTCCCTTTTGTTCCGTGAATATAGCGTCCCTCTCCATTGGTTTTATTGCCTCCTAAAACAATGACTGTAGATTTTATTGTGTTAGGATCAAAAGAAGTTGTTTGTCCCATAAAACCTTTAACTAACATAGTATGATTTTGGGTAAGCATTGTTGGAACTTGATCCCATTTTGCCGAAAATTCTTTCAACACAAAATAGTCTACCTCTTTTCTTATTCTTCGCTTACGAGTCATATCTATTGAAGAAAACTCATAGGTAGTAGGGTTACGAATCAATTCAAAATCTTTAAACGCAAGTGTTTTATTAAAGTTAATTTTCGATTGATAATTAGGTTCTGAAGCATCTCCATCAAACATTCCTTCACATATATCCACGCCATCGGCTGCTAATGCGATATCAAAACTATCAGTCGCAGAACACATGGCAAACATAAACCCACCACCAACTACATAATCTCTAATTTTTTTGGCCACTGCTCCTTTTTCTTCAGATACTTTATTATACCCTAACCTTTTTGCTAAGGTTTCTGCATCTTTTTTCTGTTGAATATACCAAGGAGCAGTTCTAAATGCTCCATAGAATCGACCATATTGACCTGTAAAATCTTCATGATGTAAATGCAGCCACTCGTACAACAGCAATTTATCATTCAACACCTCTTCATCATATATTATATCAAATGGAATTTCAGCATAAGTTAATACCATCGTTACCGCATCATCCCATGGCATTTTATCTTTCGGTGAATACACCGCAATTTTGGGCGCTTTTTCTAAAGTTACTGCTTCTTGATTTTTAGATGGTGATGAAATTTCTTCTAAAATTAATGCTGATTTAGTATCTGAAATGATTTGATACGATACACCTCGTATTTTACATTCTTTTTCAACAGCTTCATTATTCTCAATTAAAAAAGCACCTCCATCATAATTTAATAACCATTTTGCCTTCAACCCATTTTCTAAAGCATAATACACAATACCATAAGCTTTTAAATGGTTTTTTTGATTTTCATTACTCATGGGTACATAAATAAAGGATGCCCATAGCGAGTTGGAAAAAAGAAAAAATGTTAGTATGTAGAGAAATTGTTTCATATCAAAAACTAAAATACACAATTACTTTTTAGCAATTGTGTATTCAGTTATATTTTAAGTTTTATTTAAAGATTAAAACGGAACATCATCATCACTTGATCCAAAAGCATCTTCTGGTGAAGCAAAATTACTAGACGCTACTTCATCATTAAACCCTGAGTTCATACTTGATTGGAATTCACTACTAAACCCTTCTTCTAAATCTGAGAATTTTGCTAAGTGTCCTGTAAACTTCAAACGGATATTATCCAATCCACCGTTACGGTGTTTTGCAACGATAAACTCTCCTTGCCCTTCACATGGTGAATGATCGTCGTCATCCCATTCAGTCATTCCATAGTATTCAGGACGATAAATAAATGATACAATATCGGCATCTTGCTCAATCGCTCCCGATTCACGAAGATCGGATAGTAACGGACGTTTACTTCCTCCACGGGTTTCAACCGCACGCGATAACTGAGAAAGTGCAATTACAGGTACATTTAATTCTTTACCTAGTGCTTTTAAGTTACGTGAAATCGTCGAAATTTCTTGTTCACGGTTACCTCCTGCTCCCCCAGCTGTCATTAACTGTAAGTAATCAATAATTAATATTTTAACTCCGTGTTGTGACACTAAACGACGAGCTTTTGCACGTAAATCGAAAATAGATAGTGCAGGTGTATCATCAATAAAAATAGGCGCGTCTGAAAGTTTTTTTACTTTCACATTCAATTGCTCCCATTCGTGTGGTTCTAAGTTTCCTTTACGTAATTTTTCTGATGTCAATCCTGTCTCAGAAGAAATCATACGGGTGATTAACTGTACAGATGACATCTCTAATGAAAATACAGCTACCGCATGATTAAAATCAATTGCCATGTTCTTTGCCATCGATATTACGAAGGCTGTTTTACCCATACCAGGACGAGCTGCAATGATAATTAAATCGGAAGGCTGCCAACCTGATGTTAAAGCATCTAGTTTTGTAAACCCAGTGGCCAAACCACTCATTCCTTCCTTGGTAGAAATCTCTTGGATTTTATTAATCGATTGTTGTACTAACGAATCAGCTCTTTCTGCTCCTTTTTTAAGGTTTCCTTGTGTTACTTCAAATAGTTTTCCTTCGGCGTCATCTAATAAATCAAAAACATCAACTGTTTCATCATACGCATTTTCAATAATTTCTGAAGAGATAGTAATTAGCTTACGTTGAATGAATTTTTCAAGAATAATTCTAGAGTGAAATTCTATATGTGCAGATGAGGCTACTTTTTGAGTTAAACCAATTAAGTAAAAATCTCCTCCTGCTAAATCTAATTTTCCATTTTTCTTTAACTGATTTGATACTGAAAGTAAATCAATTGGTTCTGAGTTTTGAAAGAGCGCATAAATGGCCGCATAAATTTCTTGATGTCTCTTATCATAAAAAGCATCAGGGTGTAGAATATCAATTACTTCATCAATCCCTTTTTTATCAATCATCATAGCACCTAAAACAGCCTCCTCTAACTCTAAAGCCTGCGGTGGTAATTTCCCTTTTTCTAAGCTTATAATTCTAGCTTTATCTATTTTTGTTCCTTTGAGGGATTGGGTTCTTTCCATAACAGCAAAAGTAAATTTTTAAGATGATATTTGTAGAGACTATGCTCAATTTTCTTTATGCACATTTTTTGTAAATAAACTGTTATTAACTTGTTGATAACGTTACAACTTTCTTATTTTTGAAGGCATGCATAACCTAAAAAAATATTTTTTTGTTGCTTTATTTTTACCTATTCAGGTAATTTTAGTGCTTTTTATAAGTCAAAAACCACAATGGGTTGAGTTTTATTACAGCAATGGAATTTATCCATATATTTCACAGTTCTTTCGAGTTATTTTAGGATGGATTCCTTTTTCTGTTGGGGACATAATTGGTTTTGGTTTACTATACCTTTTATTAAAATCTATCTATTTTTTAATCAAAAAAAGGTTCCAAAACTTCCTTCCTAAGTTAGTAAAATTTATCGCAATTCTATCCATTATTTATTTTTGTTTTTATGCTTTTTGGGGATTGAATTATTTTAGAGAGCCTTTAGCTAAGAATCTTGGACTGAAACAATCTACCTATACAACTGAAGAATTAATTTCAACTACTAAACAGATTGTAACAGAACTAAACAAAGTTCATTTACAAATAACAAAAAATGATTCAGTAGCTATAATTGTTCCCTATTCTCAGAGAGAAGTTTACAATTTGGCTCCTAACGGATTCCTAGAATTATCTAAAATTTATCCTCAACTGACTTACCAAGCTTCTTCAGTTAAAAGTTCATTGGTAAGTTTATTTCAGTCTTATAATGGAACTTCAGGATATTTAAATCCAATAACTGGAGAAGCTCAAGTAAATAATATGATTCCTAAAACTGGTTACCCTGCAACTACCTGCCATGAAATGGCACACCAAATTGGTTGGGCTGCTGAAAACGACGCTAATTTTGTGAGTTTTTTAGCCTCAATAGCTAATAAAGACTTGTATTTTAAGTATTCTGGGTATCGTATGGCTTATAATTATTGTATTGGTCAAGTTTATAAGAGAGATAAAGAATTAGGAAAAGAAATAGCTAAAACTGTAAACAAAGGTATTTATAAAGATTATAAGGCTACTTATTTACATTGGAAGCAGTTTAAAAATCCTATTGAACCTTACTTAAAGAAAGGGTACAACTCTTACCTTAAAGCCAATAATCAATCAAAAGGAATTCAATCCTACAGTTATGTTGTCGATTTATTAATAGCCTATTTCAAAAAGAAAGGTTCCTGAAAATTTCATTGTATTTCAATTGACAAAATACATTTGAAATGGCTATTTTTGATGCTTTTAAAAATACTACGATGAACAAACAACATATAATCGACCGATTTGTAAAGTATGTAACTATTGATACTGAAAGTGATCCTAATAACCCCGCATTTCCTAGTACTGAAAAACAATGGGATTTAGCTAAGGTTCTTGAAAAAGAACTAAAGGAAATAGGAATGGAAGATGTTGAATTAGACGAGAACTGTTATTTAATGGCAACCTTACCTAGTAATTTAGATTACGAAGTACCAACAATTGGTTTTGTTGCTCATGTTGATACTAGTCCAGATTTTACTGGAGCTAATGTAAAACCTCAAATTCATGAGAATTACGACGGAAAAGATATCTTATTAAATAAAGAAGAAAACATCGTTTTATCTCCTGATTATTTTGATGATTTACTACAATATAAAGGACAAACCATTATTACTACTGACGGTACTACTTTATTAGGTGCTGATGATAAAGCTGGGGTTACAGAGATTGTTTCTGCAATGGAATACTTAATCCAAAACCCAGAAATTAAACATGGAAAAATCCGTATTTGCTTTACTCCTGATGAAGAAGTTGGTAAAGGTGCACACCTATTTGATGTAGAAAAGTTTGGAGCTGAGTGGGCTTATACCATGGACGGAAGCCAAATTGGTGAACTAGAATATGAAAACTTTAATGCAGCTGGTGCTACGGTTACTATTAACGGTAAAATTGTGCACCCTGGATATGCAAAAGGAAAAATGATAAACTCAATGCTTATTGCTAGTGAGTTTATCAATGCTTTACCTGAAGATGAAGTTCCTGAAAGAACAACTGGTTATGAAGGTTTTTTCCACTTACACCACATGGAAGGTAAAGTTGAACAAACTACGTTGAGCTATATTATTAGAGATCATGATATGGATCAGTTTAACAACCGTAAAAAAGCAATATTAGATTTAGCAGAAGTTTTAAACGCTAAGCGTGGACAAAAGTTAATTACTGTTGATATCAAAGATCAGTATTTTAACATGAAAGAAAAGGTAACTCCTGTAATGCATATTGTTGATATTGCTGAAGAAGTAATGAAAGACATGGGAATTACTCCATTAATTAAGCCTATACGTGGTGGTACGGATGGTTCTCAATTATCATATAAAGGTTTACCTTGTCCTAACATTTTTGCTGGTGGACATAACTTCCATGGACGTTACGAATATGTTCCTGCTGAAAGTATTGTAAAAGCTAGTGAGGTAATTGTAGGAATTGCTCAAAAAGTAGCTGTAAAATTTAATTAATCTTACATCATTTTATAAAATCAAAAACTCTAGCTTTCACTAGAGTTTTTTTTATGATATTTTACCCCTTAAAAAATACCATTCTGTTTGAAATAACCCCCCTTAAATTTATTTCGTGGCAAATATGATTCTTTTTAAAAGATTATATTATAGGAAAATTCCCTTTTACCTAGACGTAAAACACCTAATTTCACAAAAAAATACAAATTTGTGAATTTCTTTCATTTTATTTTTTGTAATAGTTCTCCTCTATACTTTTGCCGATAAATATTAAAGTAAATGAATAGACAAGACCTTTTAAAGCTAGCTGATAAATATCAGTCACCTTTGTATGTTTACGATACAGAAAAAATTATTTCTCAGTATAAAAAGATAACAACGGCTTTTTCTAAAGTGAAAAATGTAAAAATTAATTATGCCGTTAAAGCTTTATCAAACATTAATATCTTAAAGGTTTTTAATAAGCTTAACAGCGGATTAGACACAGTTTCTATTCAAGAAGTCAAACTTGGTTTACTTGCAGGTTTTGAACCACATGAAATTATATACACACCTAATGGTGTTTCTTTACAAGAAATAGAGGAAGTTGCCAAACTAGGAGTACAAATTAATATTGATAATCTATCTATTTTAGAATTATTCGGGCAAAAGCACCCTAAAATTCCTGTTTGTATTCGAATTAACCCACACGTAATGGCAGGTGGAAACAGTAAAATATCAGTAGGTCATATCGACTCTAAATTTGGAATTTCAATTCACCAAGTTCCTCATATAAAAAGAGTAGTTGAAAATACTGGTATGCATATTAATGGAATTCATATGCATACTGGTTCGGATATTTTAGATATTGATACTTTTATAAGAGCTACAGAAATTTTATTTGACGTTGCTAGACAATTTAAAAATATTGATTTTATTGATTTCGGAAGCGGGTTTAAAGTGCCTTACAAAAAAGATGATATTTCAACTGATATAAATGAATTGGGTAAAAAATTAACTACGCGATTTAATGAATTTTGTAAAAATTATGGAAAGGAAGTTACTCTTATGTTTGAGCCTGGAAAGTTTTTAGTGAGTGAAGCTGGGTATTTTTTAGCAAAAGTAAATGTTATTAAGCAAACAACTTCAACTGTTTTTGCTGGTATTGATAGTGGTTTAAATCACTTAATACGCCCAATGTTTTATAACTCTTATCATTATATAGAAAACTTAACTAATCCAAAAGGAAGAGAGCGATTTTACAGTATAGTTGGATATATTTGTGAAAATGACACCTTTGGGTCTAATAGAAGAATAAGTGAAATATCTGAAGATGATATTTTATGTTTCCATAACGCAGGTGCTTATTGTTTTTCTATGGCTTCTAACTATAATTCAAGATATAGACCAGCTGAAGTTATGGTTTATAAAGGAAAAGATTATTTAATTAGGAAGAGAGAAACTATGGAAGATCTTCTAAAGAATCAAGAAAGTATTACATTATAATTCTACACTTAAAAACTCTGACCTAATAAGGCCAGAGTTTTTTTAAAATATAATCAACCCCTCAAAGACTATATTTTAAAACGTTGTAATAAAGTCCCCTATCTTTATTTACATCTACAAATATCACCTATTTATTTTAAATTTTTCACAGGAAAACCCCCCTTTATTACAACATACGTAATTAATAAGCTAAAAAACCACCCAAAAATATGAGCGGCTTTTATTAGTTTTAGATATTATTTTTTTTAGAATATGTAACGTAAACCTATTTGCATTTGCCAACGAGAAAGCAAACTAGAATCGAAACCAAATGTTTGCTCTTGATTAGTGTTAAATGTATATGTAGGAGCTTTAGAATAATCCGGCACATAATTAGCAGGATCTGTGTTCGTAGGATCTACATCAGGGAATCTAATACCTAAAGGTTGTAAATTATTAGGTTGTTGAACCACTCCCCAATCAGAATTAATTAAATTTCCTACATTTAAAATATCAAGGCTTAACTGTATTGTATTTTGTTTTTCATCAGACACATTAAAATTAAAGTCTTGTAATATTTTTAAATCCCATTTACCTCTCCATGGTGCTAAAGCTCCGTAACGCTCAACGTACTGCCCTCTAATTCCATTTAAATAATCATCTTGCTGTATGTAACTTTCAAAAGCTGCTGCTTGAGCAGGGTCACTAAATTGCATTTGATTTACTTCTGAGCTTGTAGGAACATATAGTAAATCGTTTACAGCTGAACCATCATTATTAATATCTCCTCCATAAGTATAATTAAACCTTCCGCCTTGTGCATACTCAAAGAAAGTTGAGATAGTAGTTGCAAACTTATCTCCTCCATAAGTAAACTTTTTAGAAAGTATACCAATAACTCTATGCGTATCTCCATATTTAGAGTATGACAACATATCATTGTTTGCATTTCCTATCACAGGGTTAAAGGCAAAAGCATCTCCAGTGATTTCTGCTTCAATAGAGTTTACGTCTTTTGCATTTAAGTAATTATAGGCTACACTTGTATACAACCCATTATCAAAAGTTTTTTGAAGCTTTAAAGAAGCATTCCAAACACGACCTTTATCAGAGTTTGTAAATACGTAAGCATTATTTCCTTTATCACTTCCGTCATATATTTCTCTAGTATCAAATGGCGTATTTAAAGTCGCACTAGGCTCTCTTAATCCCCAGTTTTGTACATGTGCTCCATTGATATCCTTTGTATAAGAAATGTCAGTAGTCGCTATAATTCCATTTTCAAACTTCCAATCTAAACCTAAATTTGTTCTCCATACTTGTGGAAATTTAAAATCTGGATCAACCAATTGGAAAAAACCATCATCTGCCCCACTTACCTGGTTTCCAATCCACACAAAAGGTAAACGTCCTGTGAATACACCTGAACCTCCACGAAGCTGCATCGTATTATCTCCTTTTACATCCCAATTAAAACCTACTCTCGGTGAAATTAACCATTGATTCGTAGGCATTTTGGTTGAAAGTAATTGTTGTTCTTCACCTGTATTAGGGTTGTAGTACAATACTGAAGTATCTCTTGTTGCGCCATTATCAGTGTCTATAAATTTCTGAATCAAACTAGAAGTATTGAAATACAAAGGCTTATCAAAACGAACACCATAAGTTAACTTAAACTTATCGTTCACTTCCCATTCATCTTGTACGTAAAAAGCTAACTGACCTACATTTAACTCAGATAATTTCCAACCGCCATCTACTCCTACTCCTGCTGCATTTTGAGCATCATATCTGCTTTTTGCATAAGCTAAATTAGTCGCTAAAATACCATTGGGATCAGCTGCATCATTTAAAAAATTAATCATATTAGGATATGGTCCTCCAAAACCTGGGATATTAAATGTTCCTCTATAAGGAAAGGTTCCGAAATTATCATAGGACCCTAGATTAAATGAGTTTTCAAATTCAAATTGTTCAAATGAAAAACCAACTGTATATGTATGATCTCCTTTGAAAAAATTCATATTATTTGTCAATTGAAAAACTCGTTGATCTAGTGTATTGTGAATAGAAAAAGGCTCATGACCAGCTATAATATAATTACTACCGCTATCATCTTCAATAGAAATTACTGGTGCAGGTGCAGATAAAGGGTTTCTAAAATCATCAAAATGCGTATACCCTATTTGTAACTTGTTGGTTGTTGTTTCTGATAAGTTAGAGTTTAGCTCTAGCTGAAAAGAGTTTAGATTGTTATTAATTTCGTACCCAGAATTTTCAAATTGTAATGTAGAAAAACTTGGCCCCCTATTACCTAAAGCTGTTGGATGGGCTGGAGTTTCTTTTGAAGCTCTTAAAAAGTTATAAATTAACGCCAATCTATTTTTATCGTTAATGTTCCAATCTAATTTAAAAATTCCTTTAGTAGATTCGGAGCCATACGTAAATCCTTCATAAGCTCCTGTATTATATCCTAAAGCTGCTAACGCATCACGGACAGCTATCATATCAGACTCTAATACTCTAGATTCATTAATAGCTCCACTACCAGTATTCGGTACCCAACCTGCTGTACCTAAATCTTCTCTGTCATCTTTTTCAAAATTCGCAAAGAAAAATAACTTATCTTTAATTAAAGGACCTCCTAGACTAACTCCATATTGACTTTGGCTTAACTTAGGTTTTACAACTTTTTGACCTTTAATTTCTCCTCCAGTCATATCTTGATTTCTGTAAAAACCATAAATTGTACCTGTAAATTCGTTAGTACCACTTTTGGTTACAGCATTTACAGAAGCTCCTGTAAAACCTGACAAAGTTACATCATACGGTGCTGTAGAAACTGAAATTTGTTCAATTGCATCTAATGAAATTGGCTGAGAACCTGTTTGCCCTCCTGGTGTTGGAGAATCTAAACCAAAAGGATTGTTAAAAATAGATCCATCTAACGAAAAGTTGTTGAACTGGTCGTTTCTCCCTCCGAAAGAATTTCCACTAGCTGTTGGTTCTAAACGAGTAAAATCTGCAGCCGAACGTGAAATAGTTGGTAATGTTTTTAGTTGAATTGAACTAACACTAGTTTGTGCTCCAGTTCTATCATTATTAAAAACTTTACTTCTTGAAGAAGAAATAACAACTTCTTCTAATTGCTCTCCATCCTCAGATAAAACACCGTCAATATTAGTTGTTTTACCTAAAGTTAAATAGACATTAGTTACCTCTTGTGATTCAAACCCTATATAACTAAAGGTTACTTTATAAGGCCCTCCTACTCTTAAATTAGGTACGGTATATCTACCATTATCTTGAGCTACAGCTCCTGATATAGTACCTGTTGGCTCATGCAAAACGACAATATTAGCACCAAACAAAGGTTCACCTTGATTGTCTGTTACAGTTCCTTTTATTTTTGATGTGGTTACCTGGGAATAGATGGATAAACTCAAAAAAACAAAAGAAAAAATTATTAATTTCTTCATAATAGTTCTGATTTTGTTTATGTTACATCTCAAATTTAAGCATAAAAAAAATCCGCTCGACCGAGCGGATTTATTCTTTATTAACATGTATTTAACAATTTAGTTACTATTCAGCAACTACTTCAAATACGATGTCTACTACAACAGCTCTGTGTAAACGTACAGCAGCATTGTATTTTCCTAATCTTTTTACGTTACCTCCAGTAACTTTGATAAACTTCTTATCTATTTCAGTACCTGCTTTAGCTAATGCTCCAGCAACATCAATGTTGTTTACTGATCCAAATAATTTATCTCCAGAACCTACTTTAGAAGCTATTTTGATTTCATAACCTTTAACAGTTTCAGCTATTTTGTTAGCATCTTCTATTAATTTAGCTTCTTTATAAGCACGTTGCTTTAAGTTTTCTGCTAATACTTTTTTAGCTGAAGAAGTAGCTAAAATTGCATATCCATGAGGTATTAGGTAGTTACGTCCATAACCATTCTTAACAGTTACAACATCGTCTTTAAAACCTAAGTTTTCTACGTCTTGTTTTAATATCAATTCCATGTTTCTACTTCTTTATTATTTTAACATATCTCCAACGTAAGGCATTAAAGCTAAGTGACGAGCTCTTTTAATAGCTTGTGCCACTTTACGTTGATATTTTAATGATGTTCCTGTTAAACGTCTTGGTAAAATTTTACCTTGTTCGTTTACTAAATACATTAAGAAGTCTGCATCTTTGTAATCGATGTATTTAATACCGTTTTTCTTGAAACGACAGTATTTAGCTTCCTTTTTAGTTTCGATATCAAGCGGAGTTAAGTAACGTACTTCTCCTTGCTTGTTTCCTTTTGCTTGTTGTTCTATAGATGCCATTTCTTACTTTTTTGCAGATTTAACACGGTTTCTTCTCTTTTCAGCCCAAGCTGCAGCATGCTTATCTAACCTTACAGTTAAATAACGCATAACGCTATCGTCACGTCTAAACTCTAATTCAAACGCAGCAATTGCATCACCTGCTACTTTGTACTCAAATAAGTGGTAAAATCCACTTTTTTTCTTTTCGATTGGATAAGCTAATTTTTTTAAGCCCCAATCTTCTTTAGAAATCATTTCTGCACCTTTAGAAAGTAAATAGTCCTCAAACTTTTTTACTGCTTCCTTTATCTGAGTTTCAGATAAAACGGGATTCAAAATGAAAACAGTTTCGTAATGATTCATAATTAAATTATTTAAAATTTATTTTTAAGCCTGCAAATATACTGCTTTTTAATCCATAAACAAACTCTACGACTTAAATAATTTAATGATTTTGTGTAAGTTTGTGACTAAACACTCTTTTTATGCAAATCCCTGAAATTCCTAATTTAGTTCATTATGCTATTCCTTTTTTTATTTTAACTGTTATTATTGAAGTAATATTAACCGTTAAAGTAAAATTAGAAGATTATGAGTTTAAAGATGCTGCTACATCCATAACTATGGGGTTAGGGAATGTTTTTATAGGGTTATTTACCAAAGGATTAATATTTGGAGCGTTTTTATTTCTTTATCAATATCGCCTATTTACTATTCCGTTTACTTGGTGGTCTTGGTTTATTTTATTGTTTGCTGAAGACTTTGCGTACTACTGGAACCATAGAATTGCACATGAAAGTAGACTCTTTTGGGCTAGCCACGTGGTTCATCATTCTTCAACAAAATACAATTTAAGTACTGCTTTGCGTCAAACTTGGTCAGGAAGTTTTTACACGTTCATATTTTGGGCACCATTGGCCATCATAGGATTTCATCCATTAATGATTGTAACTCAAATGAGTATTAGTTTGTTATATCAATACTGGATTCATACTGAGCTTATTGACAAAATGCCTAAATGGTTTGAAGCTATTTTTAATACTCCAAGTCATCATAGAGTTCATCATGCAACCAATCCTCAATATTTAGATAGAAATCATGCAGGAATCTTTATTATTTGGGATAAACTTTTTGGAACTTTTGAACCTGAAATAGAAAAACCAGTGTACGGTTTAGTTAAAAATATAAATACGTATAACCCAATTAAAGTGGCTTTTATTGAATGGTATAATATGTTCAATGATGTTTTTACTAGTAAAACTACGTTAGGAAAAAGGTTACTGTACTTTTTTAAACCTCCTGGATGGAAACATGATGGTACCGGAAAACTTTCAATGCATTTACGTAAAGAATGGGAAGAAAATAAAAAAGGAGAAGTTTAAACTTCTCCTTTTTTATTGGCACCGCCAAAAGGAAATACCCCTCAAAAGCTAGCCTCAATGTAGTTTACTAATTAATATCAAATCGAAGACCTAATGAAATATTTCTTGTATCTGTATTTTTAAACAATGGATTTAAATCATATTTAGCATATAACCCAATTCCTTGGTAAGCAACATAAGCACTTAATCCGTAGTTATATTTATTCATATTAAAATTATTCTTCTGAACTTCTTCAACTGTAACTCCTTGTGCATTTTTATATTCTAAATACTGACGAGTTCCTAGCTTAAATCCAAAGAAACCACCTACTCCAACTTGAAAACTTTGATGTGTTCTATCTACAATTTCTCCATCAGAATATTTTTTATTTTTTGAAAAATCGAATTCTAAATGCATCGGAAACGTCATTTGTACATGTCGTAACCTACTTTCAGAAAGCTGTTCTGGATGAATACTTAAGTTTGTTTCATTTTCATTAACTATATGATATTGATTGTTTTTAGCTCTTAAGTTGTTCCACAGAAAAGAGAAACCGTATTTAAAATATGTTTTTGAAGGTTCTTTTGACAACCGTGTTTTCCATGTAAAACCTAACTCATAAAAATGCGATTGCCAAAACTTATAATCTGAATCTTTTAAAGAGCTTAGTTTATTATTTGTTAATGTATTATTTGCTCCTAAAGCAAAAACAAATTGTGTTGTGGTTCTTTTTCTTCTTCTTTTCTTTTCTCTTTCAACTTCATCTTCTTCATCGTCAGAAAAGTTTAGTCTGAACTTAAATTTTGCTATTTCAAAAGTTTGCTCTCGTGATTCTTCTTCATTGCTAAATATTTTACCGTCAATTTTGTCTTGTACAAGTTGTTGTAGTTTTTGTTCCTGAAAACTAACTTTTTTCTCTATTTGAGCTGCATGATAGGCTGCTGCTTCTTTTTTTAATATAGCAGCTTTATCAAATGTTATTTTATTCTTTTCTAATTTTGTGTTAATCTCTTTTACTCGAATCTTTAAAGAGTCTTTTTGCTGCTTGGTAATGCTATCAATACTTATTGATATTTTCTTTACTTCTTTTTCAAATACTTTTTCTTGAGATTGGGCAATAGTCGTTACAAACAACACTAATAATAGTATTCTTTTCATTTTTGTAATTTTAAATTAAACTGATAATACTTTGGAATGGTTAATTATCGATAATTAATAAGCGCTTTATTTGTTTCTATCTACAATTGCTACAGCAATGTCCGATATTTTTGATTTTAGTTTTTGCATAAAGTCTCCTTTAAATTCTTCATCATCAATTGTTCTTTCAACTTCTGCTAAAATGATGTTGGGGTCTATTTTTAAGTTTGACTTTTTCAGCTCGTCTTCAATAGTTTTTAACACATCTTCTCTCTTTACTTTATTTTTTGCATAGTATTCTTTAACCTCTTCAGTACTATGTGTTACTGCAAATAGTAAATCATCACTATTTACTTTAACTCTTGAATTAAATTCTTTCTTTTTTGATACTATTAATTCATTCACCTCTGCTACAACCTCTTCTTTAGACAGCTTTTCATCTTGAATGTTTTTAAAAATCATTTCTTCTTCATTAAATGTAGACTGCTTAGCTACAATAATTATTTTTTCCTTTTTTTGTAGCTGACTTTTTTCTTGTGTGTTTTCTTCATTTTTTACCACAGCTTCATCTGTATTTCGTATAAGTTGTTCAATCTCTTGATTATTAAATTTTAGTGTATCAACTGGAGTATCAACAATTACTTCTTTAACTGGTGTTCTTGAGTTTGAATCAGTAAAGTAGAATGCTCCAAAGCTTACTAATAAAGCAAAGCCTGCTGCATATCCTACATATAAAAACCAGCTCTTTTTCTTTATAGCTTCTTGATTATCTAAACGAGCCTCTAACCTTTCCCATGCTGAATTAGATGGTTTTAGTTCTCTGTTTTTTAGCTTTTCTGCTATATGTTTATCTATATTATTGCTTGACATTTCTTACTTGATTAATTTTCTCGTAACTCGCTTGTAAGCATTTACGTGCTTTAAATAATTGTGATTTTGAGGTACTTTCAGAAATTTGTAATTTTTCTGCAATCTCTGAATGTTTATATCCTTCAATAGCATATAAATTAAAAACTAACTTATATCCTTCAGGTAATTCATCTATTAACTTTTGAATATCTTCTACCGATGTATTTTCAAGGCTTTCTGTTGCTACTTCATTAAAGACAAAATCTTCACCCGATACTTGAATTGGATTCTTTTTTCGCAAATAACTAATACAAGTATTCACCATAATTCTACGAATCCAACCTTCAAAACTTCCTTCTCCCTTAAATCTTTCAATGTTAGTAAAAACTTTAAAAAAACCTTGTAACATTAAATCTTCTGCATGATGTAAATCTTTAACATACTGTCTACAAACTCCTAACATTTTTGGAGAGTATTGCTCAAATATTAATTGTTGAGCTTCTCTACTTTGTTTTTTTGCTTGTTTTATAAGCGAAGCTTCTTCGTTATGTAATGAAATAATTTTCAAATCAATAGGTACGTTTTTATAGCCTTACAAATATAAAGACTACTGGATTTGAAAAAAGGTTGCCTGAAGAATAAAAAAAACCTCCGAACTTATTGAAAGACCGGAGGTTCAAATACCATAATTAAATGATATTTCAGGGGGACTAGCTCTTTTTGTGTCTCCTCTGAATTATGTTGCAAAGTTATGCTATATCAACAAATATATTTACAGGAAAAAACCTAGATGTTTATTTTTTATTTACCAGCTTACTCCTGCTCCACCACCTCCAGAACTACCACCTCCAAAACTTGATGAAGATGAAGACGAAGAAGACCATGAAGATCCTCCAGAACTAGAAGAAGAACTACTACTTCTTTCTAGCCTAGGAATTATTATTGTTTTACTTTCCCGATAATTACAATTTTTACATAAATAATTTTCTTGTTTCTTTCCACTAGACTGATACGTTGCTCTATCTAAAACTTTTGTACTTATTCTCCCATAAGTTTTATATCCACATTTTTTACAATTAGAATACTTTCTACTAGAACCTTCATATTCTAGGATTAGAATATCACTCTCGTCTTCTGTTACCCAAACATCATATTCTTTTGACTGAATTTTTTCTTCAAGAATTTGTGCCTTCTCTAAAAAATCGTTTTCACTCCATTCATTTTTTAAATAAAGTTGCTTCCCGTTCTTTTTACTAAAACGAGGAGAAAACCTATAAAGTTTAAGTTTAGCTTTCACATATTTATTGATAAAATAAAGTGGTAGCGGAAACAGAAAGAGTAGACAACCTAACCCTAGATCACTCATGTCCTGGTACTTATCATAAAGATCTTCTTTAGCTGTATCTATTGATCTTGCTTTTATAACAAACCAACCTCCTACAAATAGGCTAAACGTACCATAAAAAAGTAGGTAAATAATAAAAGGGCTTTTACTTGTTTTAGTTTCTTCATAATAATTAATGTCTTGCCCAAAAATCTCATCAATAACATCAGGTTTATTTATTATTTCTCTAACCCTAGAAACAGCAGATAGCAACCCTTTACCAAATTCTCCTTCTTTAAAATACGGTACAATCTCGTCTGTTCCTATTCTATGACAAACAATATCGGTTAAAGTAGGCTCTAACCCATATCCAACCTCAAACTCTGTTCTTCGTTGATCTATTACCGTTAAAATGAGTAATCCGTTATCGGTTTCTTTATCACCTATTTCCCACTCTTCAAATAATTTGACGGCAAAATTTTTAGGAACTTCTTTTCCTATACTTTTAAGAATAACAACAACCACTTGCGCCGTCGTGTTTTGTTCAATCTCCCAAAGCTTTAAATTTAATTGCTTTTCTTCAATTTCATTTATATAATTATTGGGGTCTGATACAAAACCATTAGCACCATTCTTTTTAGGGTTTGGTACATCTTTAACTGTATAAACCTCTTTTTGAGTATATTTTGGAGGAATAAAACTATCAGGATAAGTTAATTTAATTTCTTCTTGCTCTTCTTTTGTCTCATTTTCTAATAAAACTATAGAAACCTTTTCCTCTTCAACAACTCCCTGAAAGCTATACACCTGAAAAACAACAAATAGCAATAGGCATTTTAATAAGTACTTTTTCATCTTTTGAGTATTCAATATTCTTTCTTTTTTTTAGTATTTTTTAATTGCTTGTAAAAGTAATAAGTCTACAATAAACATTTTCTTACAAAACTTGCCCAATATAATTCTTTGTACTACTTTTATTATAAACCTAATGAGTAAAAGAGTTTTATTATATGAGTTATAATGCAACGATAGAAGAAGAAAACAAAGAAATAGCAAATAGGTATAAGAACTTATTAAAAGGCACATATCAAACACTATCAGAAGATGATAAAAAATTGATACGTAAGGCTTTTGATATTGCTGTAGAAGCACATTCTGAACAACGTAGAAAATCAGGTGAGCCTTATATTTACCATCCTATTTCTGTAGCAAAAATTGTTGCAGATGAAATAGGTTTGGGAGCCACTTCTATTGCTGCTGCCCTACTTCATGATGTTGTGGAAGACACCCATTATACCATTGATGATATGGAACGTTTGTTTGGTGAAAAAATTGCTCGTATTGTTAGCGGACTCACTAAAATTTCTAATTTAAAAAAAGACCAAGATTTTTCTATACAAGCAGAGAATTTCAGAAAAATGTTACTCACCCTGAATGATGATGTTCGAGTAATACTGATTAAAATAGCTGATAGATTGCACAATATGCAAACTATGGATTCTATGCCTCCTCACAAGCAGGTGAAAATAGCATCGGAAACCTTGTATATCTACGCACCTTTAGCTCATCGTTTAGGACTGTATAACATAAAAACTGAGTTGGAAGACCTAGGGTTGAAATATACCGAACCCGATGTTTATCAGGATATTTTAATTAAAATTAAAGACAGTAAAGAAGATCAACAAAAATATATTGATAGCTTTACTAGTGTTTTAAATGAAGCATTAAATAACGAAGGGTTTAATTATGAAATAAAAGGACGTTTTAAATCTATTTTTTCTATCCGTAGAAAAATGCGTAAGCAAAACGTAACTTTCGATGAAGTGTACGATAAGTTTGCTATTCGTATTATTTACAAACCAACTTCTGGCGATGAAAAATTTGATGCTTGGAAAATTTACTCCATCGTTACCGACTTTTTCAAACCCAATCCTGCTCGTTTGAGAGATTGGATTTCACAACCAAAATCAACAGGATATGAAGCATTACATATAACAGTAATTGGCCCTCAAGCTAAATGGGTAGAAGTTCAAATTCGTTCTGAACGAATGGACGAAATTGCTGAAAAAGGTTATGCTGCCCACTTTAAATACAAGCAAGGCTCTGTAAAAGAAAATGGTTTAGAAGGATGGTTAAATCGTTTAAAAGAAAGTTTAGAAAACCATAGTTTAGATGCTGTCGATTTTGTTGAAGACTTCAAACTGAATCTTTATGCTAAGGAAATTTATGTGTTTACTCCAAAAGGAGACTTAAAATCACTTCCCAAAGGAGCTTCAGCATTAGATTTTGCTTTTTCTGTACATACCGATGTTGGATTAAAATGTCGTGGAGCAAAAGTAAACGGAAAACTGGTTCCATTAAGTTACGAGTTAAAAAGTGGAGATCAGGTAGAAGTACTTACTGCATCGAACAACAAACCAAATGTACGTTGGCTAGACTTTGTTATTACAGCTAGAGCACGTGCTAAAATTAAATCAGCTTTAAAAGCTGAAGAAAAGAAAATAGCAGAAGAAGGAAAAGCTATTTTACAACGAAAACTACGTCATTTAAAAATTAACTCTAACGAAAAAGTTATTCATGAATTAGCCAGTTATTTTGGATTAAAAACTAGTTTCGATTTATTTTACCGAATAGGTAATGGTGCTATAGACAACACGCAACTTAAAGAGTTTGTCGCTCAAAGAAGTAATCGTCTTATGGGATTCATTAAGAGTACTTTTAGACGTTCTCCTTCAAAAGAAATATCCGAAAAAGAAGAGGTTACTAATAAATATGATGCCTTAGTTTTTGGTAAAGAAGAGCAAACATTAGATTATACTCTAGCAAAATGCTGTTCTCCTATTCCTGGTGATAAAGTTTTTGGTTTTGTAACTATTAACGAAGGAATTAAGGTACACAAAAACGATTGTCCGAATGCTATTTCGTTACAATCAAACTATGCTTATAGAATTATGCCTGCGAAGTGGATTGATTCTACCAAGCAAGAGTTTACAGCTATTTTACACCTTTCAGGTATGGATAATAAAGGTATAGTAAATAATATTACTAAAATAATTTCTAATAGTATGGATGTGTTTATTCATAGTATTAATATTTCTGGAGACAATGGTGTATTTGATGGAAAACTATCGTTAAGTGTAAAAAACAAGACTCAACTAGATAAATTAATTAATAACATGAAACAAGTGGAAGGCGTTCAAAAAGTTGAGCGTGTTAATACTTTGTAAATTTCGTTTTTAACATCCTTGTATTTTATCAAGAAATAAACGTAAATTTGTCCTTTCGTAAAATTTAAAAATAAATGAGTAATTCAGCCGAAAATCAAGAAATTGTAAAAAAAGTATTCACTTCTTTTTTAGAAGAGAATAAACACCGTAAAACACCTGAACGTTACGCTATTTTACAAGAGATTTACGATGCTGAAGAGCATTTTGATATCGAATCTTTATACATTAAAATGAAAAATAAGAACTATCGTGTTAGTAGAGCTACACTTTACAATACGATGGATTTATTATTAGACTGTGGTTTAGTTCGTAAACATCAATTTGAAGGACAATCAATGGCGCGCTACGAAAAAAGTTACTTCGATAAAAATCATGATCATGTAATACTTACAGATAGTGGAGAAGTAAAAGAGTTTTGCGACCCTAGAATTCAAATTATCAAAAAAACAATTGAAGATGTTTTTGATATAGATATTCATAACCACTCACTTTATTTCTACGGAACAAAAAGAAACAACAAATAAAAACACACTTAACAACACACTAAATGGCAGTAGATTTATTACTCGGACTACAATGGGGAGACGAGGGAAAAGGTAAGATTGTAGACGTTTTAACGAAAAACTACGATATAATTGCACGTTTTCAAGGAGGTCCAAATGCTGGTCACACGCTAATTTTTGACGGAAACAAGCATGTATTACATACTATCCCATCTGGAATTTTCCATAAAACAGCTTTAAACGTAGTAGGTAACGGAGTGGTTATTGACCCTGTTATCTTTCAAAAAGAATTAGAGAATTTAGATACACATAACATTGATTATACTTCTAAATTATTAATTTCTCGAAAAGCACACTTAATTTTACCAACGCACCGATTATTAGATGCAGCATCTGAAACTTCAAAAGGAAAAGCTAAAATCGGATCTACATTAAAAGGAATTGGACCTACTTATATGGACAAAACCGGTAGAAATGGAATGCGTGTTGGTGATTTAGAATTAGACAACTGGAAAGAAAAGTATAAAGCTTTAACTGAAAAGCATTTAAGTATGTTAGCATACTTTGATGTTCAAATCGATTACGATTTAGACGAGTTAGAAGCTGAATTTTCTAGAGGAATTGATAAATTAAAAACATTACAATTTATTGATTCTGAAGAGTTTTTAAACAACGCTATTAAAGAAGGTAAAACAATTTTAGCTGAAGGAGCTCAAGGATCGTTACTAGATATCGATTTTGGAACATATCCTTTCGTTACTTCTTCAAATACAACTGCTGCTGGTGCATGTACTGGTTTAGGAGTTGCTCCTAATAGAATTGGTGAGGTTTTCGGTATTTTTAAGGCATACACTACTCGTGTAGGTTCTGGACCTTTCCCTACTGAATTATTTGACAAAGACGGAGCTACTATGGCAGAAGTTGGTCATGAGTTTGGAGCTACTACAGGACGTGCTCGTCGTTGTGGATGGTTAGATTTAGTTGCCTTAAAATATGCTGTTGATGTAAACGGTGTTACACAGTTAATGATGATGAAAGGTGATGTGTTATCTGGTTTTGACACTTTAAAAGTTTGTACTTCTTATAATTATAAAGGAGAAGAGATTTCTCATTTCCCTTATAATATTGAGCCAGAAAATGTAACTGTGAACTATACAGAATTCAAAGGTTGGAAAGATGATTTAACAAAAATGACTTCTGCTGATGATTTACCTAAAAACTTATTAGACTACATTGCGTTTATTGAAAAAGAAACTGGTGTACCTGTAAAAATAGTTTCTGTAGGACCTGATAGAAAGCAAACAATTAATAGATAAAATTTAAAGGAGCTCAATTGAGCTCCTTTTTTATGATGATAAAAGAATATTTAGAGAATATCACTACTCAATTTAAATCGTATAAAGAAGTAGCTGATAAAACGATTGAGCAACTAGAAGAGAATGACTTATACTGGAAGTATAATGAAGAGAGCAATAGTATTGCTTCTATCATTGTACATATTTCAGAAAATATGTTATCTCGTTGGACAGATTTTTTTACTTCTGATGGAGAAAAAGATTGGAGAGATAGAGATGCTGAATTTGAAACTCATAATTTGTCTAAAAAAGAATTGATAGATAAATGGGAAAAAGGATGGAATAGCCTTTTTACAGCTTTAAATTCTTTAAATGAGGTCAATTTTACGCAGCCTATTATTATTAGAAATAAACAAGTAAAATTGATTGAAAGCATTACTAGGCAAATAGCACATTACCCTTATCATATTGGTCAAATAGCTTATGTGGGTAAAATGATTTTAAACGATAAATGGAAAACAGCTTCTATAGCGAAAGGAAAATCAAAAGAGTTTATACAAGCTCAATTCGAAAAAAATAAATAATAAAAAGCGTCTTTTAGAAATTTCTAAAAGACGTTTTTTTTAGGAAACATATGGCATCTTAATTTTTTACTGTTTCCAAAATACTTACTACTGTTTCTTTGTTATCTACACCTAAACCTTCTTGTTGATGCACTAACTCCCCTTCCGGATTAAATACACTTATTATATTTGAGTGTGAAAAATCTAACGGAGAAATTTGTTTGTATTTTACTGCCAACACATTTGCAAACTCTCTAACAGATTCTTCTGTGCCTTGTAAAAAAGTCCAGTGCTCATCATCCATATAATTTTCTTTTGCAAAAACTTTTAGTTTTTCTGGAGTGTCATTTTTAGGATCAATACTAATTAAAACGTATAGTAAGTCATCATTATATTCCTTTGGTATTTTAGCTTCAATATTACGCATATCAGCAACCAATCTGGGGCAAGCAGCCTTACACGTAGTATAAATCATGACCATTACCAAAGTTTTCCCTCTTAAATCTTCTAAATGAATACTTTTATTTTCTTCAGTTTTCCATTCTGATGTTAAATTGAATATAGAACTTTCAGAAATATCAGTAGCTAACTCTTTAGCCTCTTTTTGATTCTTTTGTGTTAAATCCATTTTACAAACAGGACAACTTCCTTCTTCATTATAAAACTTGTCTCCTTCACAAAGCATTGGGCATTCATAAGCTATATTGGAGTTTGTTTTGCTTTTTTCTTTTTTACAAGAACTAAACAATGTAATTGAAAAAAGGATCACTAATATGTACTTTGTTATTTTCATTGTTCTATATTTTTATCTTTTACACATCTAAAACCTAAGTTTCGCATCGTGTACCTAGCTTTTAAACTTCCACGAGTAGCATAGCGCATAAAAGCTGCATAATTCATTAAATCTGTCGATCCTATTGCTGCACTACCGCAGAATAAATTACTATCATTATCAACATCTTTTCTAGATTCTCCTGATACCAGTACCGAATTAAAATCAGACGTCCATTCCCAAACTAAACCATGCATATCATAAACTCCCCAATAATTTTTAAATGTTGACCCTATAACATCATTAAAAGTTCTAGGTTTTTCATACCATCCTAAAATGTATTCATTGTATGTTTTTAAGGTTCTTGCATCTGCTAGTTTTTGATTAGACATCGCTACATATTCCCATTCATCAACTGTAGGCAAACGTTTTCCGTTGTTTTCACAGTAACATTTGGCAGCGAACCATGAAACATTGGTAACTGGTGATTTTAATTTAAGCTTACCTCCTATTTCAGTATCATTTTCCCAATTAATAAGGTAACTCTTATCTGCAAAAAGTTTAATCACTTTAGATTTTCTCCATTTTGGATTTTCTTTTACAAACTGTAAAAAATCTTCATTAGTTACAGGGTATACATCCATTAAAAAATCTTGAATCGTAACTGTTGCTGAATCTCTACCGTACAAAGGAATATAACTCCCTCCTTTAATAGGAACCATTTTAGATTGACAATTCATATTGGAAATGCCTAAGAAAAAGATACAAATTGTCAATCTTAAAATAGTTTTCATTTCTTTTAATTTAGAGTTTAACTATGCTTTTAGTGAGCACTTTTTACTTCTAGTACAGTATTTACACTAACATTTGTTTTATTGTTACCCCAAGAATTGTAAACATAAGTTAGTACATCTGCTACTTCTTGATCGTTTAAAGCTTGTTTGGTCATAACACTATTGTATTTTTGACCATTAACAGTTATTTCACCTGTTTTACCATGTAAAACAATATCAATAGCTCTCTTAACATCAGCATTTAAGTAGTCTGATTTTGCTAAAGGAGGAAATGCATTTGGAATTCCTTCTCCATTCGCTTGGTGACAAGCAAAACATGTTTTAGTATAAATCTGTTTACCATCTGCTATTTTTTGTGCTAATGTTTTTTCTTGTTTAGAAGCAACAACCTTATCTTCTTTACCATTTGGCATTTCTTGAATTGTACCTCCTTCTGGGTTATAAATACCTTCTTGTTTTACTCCTGAATACAATCTTTTATTTTCTTCACCTTTTACTTTTAACATTCCTAAAGCTCCTTTGTTAAAAGCTCTAAAAATAGCGTGATCTACTAAAATAAACGTACCCGGAACATCCACTTTAAAATCAACGATTGCTGCTCCTCCTGCTGGAATTGATGTTGTTTGTACGTTCTTATTAATTACATCTCCTCCTTCTATATGAACATTATCAAAAATTTCACCAATAACGTGGAAAGATGACGTTAAGTTAGGACCACCATTACCGACAAATAAACGTACTGTTTCACCAACATTAGCCGTAATTGCATTATCTCCAGTTAAAGCTCCTACCTTACCATTAAATACAACATAATCAGCATCTTCATCTACTGCTTTCCTCATATCGAAAGCCTGTAAACCAGGTTCTCCATTCTCTCCTTTTGTATAGAAATCACCTTGCATAATATAGTATTCTTTGTCTACTTTTGGTAATCCACCTTCTGGTTCCACTAAAATTAAACCATACATTCCGTTAGCAATATGCATTCCTACAGGTGCGGTAGCACAGTGATATACATACAACCCTGGGTTTAAAGTTTTAAATGAAAATGTTTTTTTATGACCAGGAGCTACAAATGAAGAAGTTGCTCCTCCTCCAGGACCAGTTACAGCGTGTAAGTCAATATTATGAGGTAATCTATTATCTGGGTGGTTTGACAACGTAAATTCTACTTCATCTCCTACTCTAGTTCTTATAAAACTTCCTGGAACTGAACCACCAAACGTCCAGTACACATATTCTACACCATCTGTCATAGTTCCTTCTTTTTCAAGAATCTCCATGTTTACTAGTAACTTTTTAGCAGTTCTGTTACCCACAGGCACTGGAACATGAGGTGGAGCTGTTAATTCTGCTTCTATAGTCCCTTTAATTACTATATCTGAAGCATCTTTCATGGCTAAGCTTTCAGATTTTTCATTTTTACAACTTGTCATTAAAAACATAGCTGCTAAAATCATTGAAATTGTTTTCACTTGTTTCATTTCTCTCTATTGATGTAGTTATTACTTCTTTTTAAAATAAAAGACTTTTTTATCTTTTATATAAACAAAGCTACTAACAGAAAAGCTTATGAAATATGATTTTTATCATGAAAACAAAAAAAGGGAGCTTATAGCTCCCTTTTAATTAATTTTCTTTTAAAATTTCTTCACCAAATTGATGACACAACTCTAAGGTTTCTTTAATATGCTCCATTGTGGTTTTAGGATTTATTAAACACATTCTCAGCACCACTTGTTTATTCAATATAGTAGTTACTAAAAATGCTTCTCTAGAATCCATTATTTTTTGAGATATTTTCTGATTTAATTTATCAATCTCTTTTTCTGATAAATTCAACCCGATAGGATTGTATCTAAAATTTATGACCGCCAACGTAGCAGGAGAAATAATTTCCCAATTTCTACTTTTTCGCAGCATTTTTTCTACATCATCAGTTAACTGTATATTGTAAGTAACAGCTTCCTTAAAAGCATCTAATCCATAAGTTTTTATAGACATGTAAAACTTCAATGCTCTAAAACGTCTTGTCAGCTGGATACCGTAATCGTAAAAGTTAATTTCAGATTCGTTTCCTTCAATATCACGTAAATATTCAGGTTTTTCACTAAAAGTACCACTTAACCAAGAAGCATCTTTTACTAGTAAACACCCTATTTCATAAGGTTGATAAAACCATTTATGAGGATCTACTGTTAATGAATCTGCACGTTCAATACCACGTAAAGCTTTCGCTCCTTTTTTCGATAAAATAGCCGCTCCACCATAGGCTCCATCAATATGAAACCATAAACTCTCTTCTTCACATATATCTGCTATTTCATCAAGAGGATCTACAGTACCCGTGTTTGTGGTACCTGCTGATGCGATATAACAAAACGGTTGCAGGCCTTCTAACCTGTCCTTTGCTATGGCATTTTTTAACTTGTTTATACTAATTCTGAATTCAATGTCGGTAGGTAAAACTCGAATTTGCTCTTTTTTAAACCCTAAAACACGTATTGCTTTAATGTTTGAGGAGTGTGCCTGATCAGATAAATAAATAACAGCCTTAGAAAAATCATCTCCACATTTTAAACGTCTAGCAGTAACCAAAGCTGTTAGATTTGCCATAGAACCACCGCTGGTAAAAATCCCTCCTCCTTTTTCAACAGGAAAATTGTACATTTTTAACAACCAATTCATAGTTACAATTTCTAACTCTGCTGCTGCAGGAGAAACCATCCATCCACCAGAAAAAATATTAAACCCTGTTGCTAAACTATCAGCCATTGTACTGATAAAATTACTAGGCCCAGGTACAAATGAATACGCTTTGGGGTGCGAAATAACAGTACTATTAGGTATTACATTGTCCATCACAAAATCTAACACCTTATCAGCTGGCATACCACTGTTTGGAGCTTCTTGTAAAAAAATATTATCCATTTCTTTTCTAGAAGCACTAGCTACCGGCTTTTTTTGCTCCAATGTAGCCCAATGTTCAGCAATTATATCAACAATTTTATATCCGTAAGACTTCATCTCTTCTTTTGATAAATCAAAGTGAGCGCTCATATCTTTATATTTTTTTAATTTGCTACAAAATTAACCATTTACTAAATGACAGCCTTTTATTTATCTTGATAATTTTATTTCTTTATTAAGATTTTGGCATATTCTTTTCATTATTTTTGTGCATTAAATCGTATTATTTTGAAAAAACTATTTCTACTAATTTTTATATTATTCTCTGTTGTAAGTTTTTCTCAAACAAAAAAAATCAAAATACTTTCTACTGAACAAGCAACCGCAGATGAAAATAAGTATCCCGGTGCAACCATATTAATAGGTAAAGTTAAAATGTCTCACGAAGGAGCCACTTTAGATTGTAAAAGAGCACTACTTTATAAGGACAAAAACTTATTTAAGGCTATTGGTGAAGTAATTATCGAACAAGGAGATAGTATTATTCAATATAGCGATTTTGCTACTTATAACGGAAATACAAAAAAGGCAAAATCTTGGGGGAATGTAGAAATAAACGATAAAGAAATGACGCTAAAAACAGATACGCTTCATTTTGATAGAGTTAATCAAGTTTTGTATTATCCAAATAGCGGAACAATACGCGACACCAAAAACACCCTTAAAAGTGAAAGAGGAACTTACCTTTTAAGAGAGAAAAAGTTTACTGCTAAATCTAAAGTTACAGTTGTTAACCCAGAAAATCATTTAGAGTCTGACCATTTAGATTATTATACAAATACTAACTTGGCTTATTTATACGGACCAAGCACCATTACCAATTTAAAGGATAGTACTAAAGTGTATTCCGAAAGAGGTTTTTACGACACAAATACTGATATTTCTTACTTCGTAAAACGAGCTAAACTTTTCTTAAAAGAACGAACTGTTTCTGCTGATAGCTTGTACTATGATAAACGTAACGGGTTTGCCTCTGCTACCAATAATATTAAAGTGGTAGACACTGTTCAAAACATGGTAACTAAAGGAAACTATGCTGAGTTATACGAACACAAAGATTCTTTATTTATTATTGATAGAGCTGTTGCTATTTCTGTGCTTGACAAAGATTCTATGTATGTAGCCGGTGATAAGATTTTACTTACAGGAAAACCTGAAAAGCGTATTGCACGCATTTTTAATAATGTAAAAATATTTAAGTCCGATTTACAAGGTAAATGTGATTCCATTCATACAAGCCAAGAAACTGGCTTAACAAGAATGTTTAAAAACCCTATTTTATGGTCTAAAAACAGTCAGATTACAGGAGACAGTATTCAGTTACTTACGAATACAGAAACCAACAAGCTCGATTCTTTAAAAGTCCTTCAAAATGCTTTTATGATTCAGCAAGACTCTGTACATAAAGAAAATTTTAATCAAATTAAAGGAAGAAATATTTTCGGAAAGTTTGAAAAAGGTGAATTAAGAACTATGTTGGTAAAAGGAAATGCAGAATCTTTATATTATAGTAACAACGAAAAGACACACGAATTAGAAACTATAACCAAAGAAATAGCGAGTGATATTGAGTTTATTTTAGAAGACGGGGAAATTATTCAAACTACATACTTTAAAAAATCAGAAGGCAAAACCTACCCCCCTTCTGAATTCCCTTCTGAAGAGAAAAAATTTAAAGGTTTTATATGGCGTGGAGATGAACAGCCAAAAACGGTGGAAGATATTTTTATAAAAGATACTACAGCTACTCCTACTTCAAAAGCAAAAAAGCAGCCAAAAGTAGTTAAAGAAGCCAAAGAAAAATTTATCGAAGAAACTACTAAGAAGAAAAAGCAAGAAGAATTAAATCCTAAAAGATTAAAATAATTCACGTGAAAGACGATTTTTTTAAATATCAAGGACAAACAACTCCGCATCCTTTAGCCATTGAAATTTCGCATGCCAAAGGAAGTTATATCTACGACAACAACGGAAAAGCTATGTTAGATTTCGTAGCTGGAGTTTCTGCCAATAGTTTAGGACACAATCATCCGAAGGTTAACGAAGCCATAAAAAGTCAACTAGATCAATACACACACGTAATGGTGTATGGCGAGTTTATACAAAAGCCACAATTAGAATTATGCAAAGCTTTGGCTGCCACCTTACCTCCCAACCTATCATCTGTTTATTTGGTAAACTCCGGTACTGAGGCTACCGAAGGTGCTTTAAAATTAGCTAAACGTTTTACAGGCAGAAGCGAAATTGTTGCCGCTAAAAATGCGTATCACGGAAACACACAAGGAGCCATGAGTGTTTGTGGAGCTGAACAACAAAACCGAGCGTTTAGACCTTTAATTCCTGGAAGTAAATTTATAGAGTATAACAACGAACAAGACTTAGAAAAGATTACTTCTAAAACAGCAGGAGTCATTTTAGAAACCATTCAAGGAGGTGCTGGTTTTATTGAACCTAAAAACGACTACTTAACAAAAGTAAAACAACGATGTGAAGAAGTTGGAGCGCTATTGATTTTGGATGAAATCCAATCTGGTGTTGGACGCACGGGAACCTTTTGGGGATTTGAAAACTATAACGTTACTCCAGATATTATTATCACGGGTAAAGGTTTAGGTGGTGGAATGCCTATCGGAGCTTTTATTGCGTCTTTTGAAATAATGGATTGTTTAAAAGAGCACCCAAAGTTAGGACATATTACTACGTTTGGTGGACATCCCATTATTGCTAGTGCTGGTTTAGCTACAGTACAAGAAATCATTGCTTCAAACTTAATGAAAGAAGCCCTACGAAAAGAAACGTTAATCCGTAGTAAGTTTAAAAATCATCCGAAAGTTAAAGAAATTAGAGGAAAAGGATTAATGCTAGCTTTATTAGTAGATACTCCTGAAGCTGCCTCACAAGTAATTTTAAACTGTTTAGACAAAGGTCTGATTTTATTCTGGTTACTTTTTGAAGGAAAAGCCATTCGTATCACCCCTCCTCTAACCATTTCTGACAAAGAAATTGAAAAAGGATGTGACCTTATTTTAAGCCAACTAGACAAGTTGTAAACTTTAAATTCCTATTCTTTTTTACTACTTCAATAAACCTATCAACACAAAGAGTAACATATAAAACACTGGTTATTAACACTTTTTTTATTATTTTAGTCAAAAAAATAATAAAAAGCTATGTCAAAAAAACCAGTTGCAACTCTAGGTGGTAATCATCAATGCCCTATGTGTAGTGGCTCAACACCACATGTTGGTGGGCCAATTAGTAAAGGAGAACAAAATGTTTTAATCAATGGTAAACCTGTTGCAACCCTTGGTAGTTTATCTACTTGTAATGTAGGTATAGATACTGTAGTTACAGGTAACTCATCTATTCTTATCAATAGTAAACCTACAGCATGTATAGGTGATATGACTGCACATGGAGGGACTATTACTTCTGGAGAAAATAATGTTCTTCTTAGTAGTAGTAAACCACAATCAACAGTGATAATGCCTATTGATGAAATTCCCTTTCCTGAAATTACTTTTAAAGACAGAATTGGGGCTGCAATTACAGGTAACACAAAAATGCTCAAACAAGCTGAAGCCAATCAACAAGAAATAAAAGAACTTGCTGAACAACAAGAAACTGAAGAAAAAAAACTTCCAAAACTGCAAGGTGAAATTATTTTTATAAATGGTTATTTAAGCGATATAGTAACCAACAGTGAATCACATTGGAACGCTGTTATGGATTTAAATCCTGACAAACCTGGTTGGTTTACTTTAAGAGGTGAAAACACTAACGAAAAAAATCGCATTGATCATGACGATTATTACACTGCTGAACAACATGAAAAAGATCTGGATAAAAGTAAAATTAGAAAAATAGTTGAAGAAAAGTTTAGAAACCCTGCTACTTTAATTTTTAAAACTCCAGAGAGCAAGTATTATGGTTATTGGAATGATATTTCTAACGATTATAAAGCTACAGAAACCTATTCTAAATACTTTAATGCAGAAGGTAGAGTGCACTACATAAATGGTTCACATGGGCTAGGAAGTAGCGGAGCACATAGAGTAGACCATGGTATTGCCTTGGGGTATGAATGGGCTCGTTCTAATTGGAGACTTATTGAAAAAGAAAAAGTTGATGCAAAAAAAGAAGAAAAACCCGAAATAGAAAGCCACTCACCTCATTATAAACCCGTAACTATTGTTGGTCATAGTCAAGGTGCTTGTATGGCTGCTGGTGTAAAACTAGGGATTATAAAACTTGCTAATGAAATGGGATGGGATAAAGTAGCTATAAATACTATTTTTTTAGGAGTGCATCAACCTAAAGGGTTATATGGAAAAAACTATGACAGCCTTATAAAGAAAAAGACACAAGAGTATATGGTTTATAAAAATGCTGTACTCATGGGTAAAAATGAAGATAGTGGACACAAATTTTTAAGCGCTTTATCTGAGTTATACAGTCCTAAATACAAAAAAGTATTTAACAAACGAGGTTTGTTTGAACATGTAAAAGCCATCTGTTACGATTGGAATGCTTATAAAAGTAGAGCTGTACAATTTACCTTTCCAAACGACAGGGGTGATTTAGTTACTATAGATGGAGATATACCCGAAGTTAAAAGTGCCTGTCATCCAAAAAAAGATAAAACTTTATTCAGCGCTGAATATTTTCATAAACAAGATACTATTCCTCCACATTATCAAACACTACAAGGTAAAAAAATTATTGATTTATCTTTATATGGAGCCAAAAGTGGTTATGTTGTAGTGCCTCCTTATGTAGCTGAAGAGCGTTACGATTATAATGCCTTAGAAGAATTAGATACACCTACTGTAAAACAGCAAATGCACGGTGTACATTGGCAAGGTTATAGTAAAGTAGCTATACGTTGGGGCGTTGCTATGAATGCTTTTAAGCTAGCTAAATCAATCTACCAAAATTATACTAAACACAAGTTTACTGCAGACGCAGTTGGTGATGTTTTAATTGGAACCTATAAGTTTATAGAAACTAATCATAAAAAAATAGCGTTATACAACAAACTAATTACTACTTATAAAAATAAAACTATTAATACTAGCCTTAGTAACTTATTTGAAGGACATTTTAAAACCTCTATTAAAACACCTAAACACTTAACTCGTAAATGGAGATATTCTAGCGACGAAAAATATGCCATTATTTTATATAATTTGACTTATGTAACTTACCAAAATATGCTACTGCAATATGCTCCTTTACAAAGTGCTGATTTGTACGCTCACTTTGCTCCCGTGGGTCATATTTTACACACAAAATTACTGCAAGACAAAAATGATAGTTTTAACGACCAATACGGAAATACTTCTATATTTGAACGTATAAAGAATGCTGGAAAAGATAAATTCTATAGAATGGAGTATGATGGTAACGTAGACAAGTTATCTGAAGAAGAAAAAAGAGAACAAGAAAAAAAAGAAGTAAAAACAAAACTAACCAAAAACCTTATTGATTCTTCAATTGCAGATACTGATTATATTAACAATGTTGTTAAAGCTTATGTACACAAACAAGAAAAATATGAAAGTAAATTATATGATGAAGAAGATCATAAGCATTAGTATTATCACTACAGTAATATTTACAAACTGTAGTTATATTAAAAAAGAAAAAGTAAAAAAAGAGATGCAACAATATATTGAATATAAAGATTTACACGAACATCAAGGAACCGAGAATTATGAAATAATTAAACTCTACGATAAGGATTTTGTTGTAAAAGAAAAATTAATAGAAAATAAGCAAAAAATAATTAGCTTACTTGGAGAAAATGAAAAAGATATTTCAAGACAGAAAGTTGATTTTTTTGCAAATGTTTTAGATGATAAAGAATATTGGTATAGAACGCTTCAAGACGCTACATTATGGACAGGTAAGTACTATAGGAATTGGTTACTAAACGGAGATAATATCAAAAAAAACTACCTTAACCCTATAACGTATGATGAAAAAAAGGATATGAAAAGCTGGTTAAAAAAGTTTAGTGAATCCTATAATAAAGCATCCTATGTTTATGAATCTTCTTGGAACTACTATATGAAAATAGATGGTAATTGGAATAAGTTTTCATATGATGAAAAACTATTTACCCCAGAAACATTCGATGACAAGGTTTATGAAAAATACCCTACGAAAATAACCCCTGAGGAAATTCGTATGATAAAAATTCCTGAAGTTTTTGACAACCTACTAGATAACAAAACCCTACAATTAGTCGAATATGTAGAAATGGATAAACAAAAAAGTAAAGGTTTAAACCCTATTAGTTTTTCCTCAGGCTATTATATGTTCGAACTTCATTTACCACAAGGGGATGTCTTAAAATTTAGGCGTTATGGAGCTATGGGGTTTAATGCTGATATGAATATATATCAAATACCTAAAGAATTAGGTGGTAGCGACGAAGTATTTTTTATAGAACAATTACCAAGACAAACTTATCCTGATAAATCCTTTGCTGGTTTTTATGCCATACGACCTAAAAATTACAAAGAATTACCTGAGTATAAATCATATTCCGAAAAAGAGAAAAAAAATTAACATGAATAAAAAAAGTGATAATTTTGGTTGTACACATGTCATATATGGTATTGTTTTCTTTGATATCATTGCTATAATTATATGGCATGAAAAATATATCTCTGGTAAATGTAGTTTTTGTACAGGCTTAGGTGAGTTTATTATTTTGTTATTGTATTTAGGAGTAGCTTCGACTATTGGAGCTTTTTTATCACTACCTTTTCATTATATCTATCACTACATTAAAAAGAAAAAACAAAATAATTAATGTTGACTTCATAAATTCTACTAAAACACTCAAAGTTTTCTTGTTTTCATTAAGTCTGAAATTTATTCAATACTTTTTATCTTATGTCCGTTACAATTTAAATTTACTTTGTTTTTCGGTTTAGCATAGGCATTAGCAATTCTGAGTGGATTCAGTTTACCCTGGGCGTACCTGAAAGGGTAGTCGAATCCGCCGTAATTGCGGTTATACATCTTAAGTTAGCAATTCATTAAATTTAGAAATATAAATCAGAAAGAAAAAAGCGTAGAGTAAGGTTATGATATACGTTGAAACCTAGATTTCGTCAACATTGATAATCCCTACGCTTTTACTACTTCGAATTCGTTCAGTTCTATGAGACCAAGATCTCGTTTTCAAGTTGTTGAATTGTTGGTAGTATTTTCTTTCCAATCCTTTTTTCTTATGAGTAAAAATAAACAATTTTTAGGAGTCGATGTTAGTAAAGATGTTTTAGATGTGTATGATTATCAAGGCAATTGGAGTCAATTTAAAAATGATGCATCAGGCTTTAAAGAGCTGTTGTTAATCACAAATGATTTAACTCATTGTATAATGGAAACTACAGGATATTATCATGTACGGTTAGCCTATTTTTTATTAGAAAAAGGAATTTTTGTATCGGTAGAAAATCCGTTGAAGGTAAAACGATTTATTCAAATGAATTTATCAAAAGTAAAGACGGATATAAAGTTTTGGAAAATTTACTTGTTTTTTACCTCAGTTCTTTGTTGTGGTGCTTTTCCGTTTCAACTTTTCATTTTTACCATACAAATCACATCATTAAGTCCTTTATAGACTTCTATTGACGGACTGTTTTTTTCTACACGTTCGTCCTCTACCATTTTGTCAAAGGTTTGCCCAATTTTTGGAATGTTGCTTTTCCAATTGTTAATCGTTACTCCCAAATATTTACCTTTTTTCACGATATAATTTTCAAGTCCATATTTGGCATCTTCATCGTCGGTTTTTTTTAGCATTCCCGCTCGATAAGTTATTCCATTTTCATTTTCTTCATAAATTCCGTAACATTCCCTTCCTTTCCGAGTTGGCACTTTCCTTTCCAATGTTTTAAAAGAATCCTCAATTCCTTGTGGGAATGATTTTGCACGCACGCAAATCAGATTCAAGTCAGATTCAAGATTGATTTCTTTCATAATTCCAATAGTTTTAATTTTATAGATTTTTCTTTTTAGGTTCTATTTTTAATTTAAAAGGTTCTGAATACCGTCTAATTACTTTGTCATTTCTGTACATAATGTTTAAAATTATGTAGCCTTTATTCAGGACGGGTCATAATGAGGCACAACGGTCTTGTATATGGCTCGTAGCGTGCAAATTGGCGATAACTTTTCGGTTAAGCACGAGTCGAATTTTTTAATTTTCTTATCACCTTTTTATCAATAAGCCAAATTAAAAAATTTGGCGGACTTGCAAATATGCCTTAACTTTGGATTAAGCAACTAATTATCTATGAGTTATAGGATACGTTGTTGTAAAACGTTTTTCCTCACTTAAATTTATTGCTGTCCGAAATCCAATCGTATTCGGTTGTGAAAGATTTATCGTGTTCATTAGAATATGAGGCAATTATTTTCATATCCTTGAGGATTTTATCTGCGTTCTCTTTTAAATATTTGTCAGCGTCAATATGCGTTCCAGTTACCATTTGTGTAAGTCGGAAACTAAACTCAAATTTGTCGTCAGGCTTTATAGGTTGTATTTTTCCAATTTCGGCACCTTTTATTTCAGTTCGGTTCGGTTTGTTTTTAAAGTCTACTTTATAATTGTAGGCCGTAACTGAAGAATTATTTCTAATTTCCAAATCATATACCCAAGTTAATTCCCAATATTGCTCGACTTTATCAATTCCCACCCTTATTACTCTTGGGTTGTTAGGTGTGTAGCCTAAAGGTCCACGCATAGTAAAATCATTTTTGCGATGAAATACTATTTTAGGTCTTGATTTCCTATCTGTTAGTTTAGTTATTAGACTTACTGTTAGAAATACAGAAGAACCAATAATCACTATTACAGGTTCTTCTTCCTTCGTCCTAATAAACCAGATTATTGCTAAAATTAGTATTACAATTTCCGCAATAATGGTTAAAATGTTTTTAAGTATATTCATTCAGTTCTTAAGTTTTGAATTTATTTTTCCAAAACAAAGGTAATTGAATACATATAACTGCTTTCCGAATTAGTTACTACTGGAACAACTTGTTTGACCACATAACCGTCTTCCAAATATTCATTTATTTTCGGATATTCCTTTTCTGTAAATTTATCGTCTTTGTCAATGATGTTTGTGTGTGTAGTTACAGTAATGATTTTTTGCATCTTTTTAATTTTTGGTTAGTGTTTCTCTTAAATGTTTTACGACTAGTTCATATACAGAATAAACTTACCATTATACTCCTTTTTTGGCAGGATAAGCAGCAATTTTTAGCAATTTTATTCCTCTTATTCTTTTGCAATATAGTCATGTTTTATAAAGAATCAAAAGAGTTTTTAATTTGAGCAGTTTTATAAAAAAAGAACATCTTTTATTGTTATTTGAAAATAATTTATACATTTGGGGTAATGTTTAACAACAAAAGACATATTATCTCTATTCCAGCTGTAAATACTACGGCTTCTTTTGTTGGCACAACAACTACAATTACTACGACAACCCTTTAGGGGTTATTTCTATACATATCATCATTCCGTATATATTTATTTTTTCAAAAGATTTGAAAACAGATAAATAGCACTAAAAATCTTATTTTTAATTCATTATCTTTTTAAAATGAAAATTTTAAAATTCGGTGGTTCATCGGTAGCCAACAGTCAAAATATAGAAAAAGTAGTACAAATAATTGTCAATGCTTCGGTAAACGACCAACTCCTCGTTGTGGTTTCAGCATTTGGAAAAACTACAAATAAACTCATTGCATCAGCAGAACAAGCTGCTCAAAGCAATGCTAATTACCTCGAAAACTTCAACGAAGTTGAATCAATACACATTGAAGTAATTGAAGCATTAATACCTAACAGTAGACAGAAAGAAGTTAAAAGCCATATCAATTCACTTTTTGAGCAATTAAAAACATTGCTTGAGGGGTGCTTTTTATTGAAAGAAATTACACCAAAGGCACTAGCTACCATTAGCGGTTTTGGGGAACTACTATCTTCTTATATCATTGCAAACATAGCAAGCAATGAATTAGACGCTGTCTATAAAGATAGTAGAGAATTGATTATCACTTCAAATACTTTTGACAAAGCACAAGTAGATTTTGAGCTAACAAACGCCAACTGCAAAGAATATTTTAATCAAAATAAACATCAAGTAACTATTTTACCAGGGTTTATTGCCCAAACAAAAGAAGGGAAAACTACTACTTTAGGACGTGGAGGTTCTGATTATTCCGCAGCTATTTATGCTGCTGCTTTAAGTGCTGAAGAATTACAAATTTGGACAGATGTTAGTGGTATGTATACTGCAAATCCGCATATGGTAAAGCAAGCGTTCCCTATATCACATATTTCCTATCAAGAGGCTATGGAATTATCTCATTTTGGAGCGAAAGTTATCTTCCCTCCTACTATTCAGCCTGTGTTAGAAAAGGAGATTCCTATTCGAATTAAAAATACTTTTGAACCAGAAAATATGGGAACGCTGATTTCTAAAATTACTAAAAATGGAAAACCTGTAAAAGGAATTTCACATATCGAAAATATTACTCTGCTAACTTTAGAAGGAAGTGGCATGGTAGGTGTTTCTGGCATTTCAAAACGCTTATTTGAAACTTTATCTGCTCACAATATTAATGTGGTGATGATTACACAAGCATCTTCTGAACATTCTATCTGTGTAGGAATTTATGATGAAGATGCTCTAAAAGCAGCTCAAAAAATTAATGAAGCCTTTGCTATTGAAATAGAGCGTCATAAAATAGATCCAATTATTGTAGAACAAGGATTGGCTATTATCGCTTTGGTAGGTGACAACATGAAAAACCACCAAGGTTTAAGTGGACAAATGTTTAGTTCTTTAGGCAAAAATAACGTGAACATTCGTGCTATTGCACAAGGTGCATCCGAGAAAAACATTTCAGCTGTTATCAATAGTTCAGATGCTAAAAAAGCATTGAATACCCTACACGAACAGTTTTTTGAGGAAAAAATGAAGCAACTTAACCTATTTGTTACTGGTGTGGGGAATGTTGGGGTCCGTTTTTTAGCACAAATCCATCAGCAAAAAAAATATTTAAAAGAGCATTTAAAACTAAATGTGCGAGTTATTGGAATTTCTAATTCTAAAAAAATGATTTTTGATGATAATGGCATCAATTTAAACTCTTGGAAAGAACAATTACAAGGCGGAGAATTAAGTTCTTTAGATAACTTTTTTCAAAAAGTAAAAACGTTGAACCTTCGCAACTCAGTGTTTATCGACAATACTGCCAATCAAAAAGTATCAGAGGTATACGAGCACTATTTAGCGAATAATATTGCGGTGGTTACTTGTAATAAAATAGCCTGTGCTTCCGAATTAAATAACTACAAAAAGTTAAAAAGTATTTCTCGAAAGTACAATGCCCCTTTTTTATTCGAAACCAACGTAGGTGCAGGTTTACCTGTTATTGACACGCTTAAAAATTTAATAGCTTCTGGTGATCGAGTACATAAAATACAAGCTGTTTTATCAGGATCATTGAATTTTGTTTTCAATAATTTTAATGAAGATATTTCTTTCCATGATGTCGTAAAACAAGCACAAGAGCAAGGATACACAGAACCAGATCCGAAAATTGATTTAAGTGGTGTAGATGTTGCTCGAAAAATATTAATTCTAGCACGTGAAAGTGGTTATGAATTAGAGCTTTCTGATATTGAAAACAATGCTTTTTTACCTAAAAAGAGTCTAGAAACAACCAATAATGATAATTTTTATGCTTCTTTAACTGAATTTGAGGCACAATTTCAACAAATCTATAAAGAAGCTGCTGATAAAAATTGTCGTTTAAAATATGTCGCTGAATTTAACGATGGAAAAGCGAGTGTGGGACTCCAACATATTCCTTTTGACCATCCTTTTTATAATTTAGAAGGAAGTGACAACATCGTGTTATTTTTTACAGATAGATACCCTGTAAATCCGCTACAAATAAAAGGTGCGGGTGCGGGTGCTGAAGTAACTGCTTCTGGAATTTTTGCAGATGTGATACGAATTGGAAATAAGTAGTGTATGGAAAATCGATATAAAAATACTATTGATGTTTATAATAAAGTAGCGCAAGCATATCAAGATAAATTTGCAAATGATACTGTATATAACCATAGTTATGAACTACTTTTAAAACATATACAGCCCGTTCATAAAAGTGTGTTAGATGTAGCTTGTGGCTTTGGAAAAGTTACTAAATATCTTCTAGACAATAATCCGAAACTTACTATTTTAGGTATTGACGCTGCTGAAAATATGGTGAGTTTAGCGAAACTAAACAACCCGAAAGCTACATTTAAAGTGATGGATTGTAGAGAAGTTAGTAGCTTAAAACAACGGTTTGATGTAATCGTCTTCGGATTTTGTTTTCCGTATCTTCCTAAGAAGGATGTTTTAAAACTTCTTAAAGAGGCTTCGAGTTTATTAAATCCTAACGGGTTACTATACATCAGTACCATGGTCGGAAATTATGAAAAAGATTCTCGTATGACTTCTAGTTCTGATGGAAAAAATTCGATGTTTATCCATTATCATGAATCAGCGTATTTGATTGAAGCTTTAGAAGCAGAAGAATTTAAAATTTTAGAAAATTACACCAAACTATATCAAGAAGGTGGTGATACCGACTTGTTTTTAATCGCAAAAAAATGAACTATTTAAAAATATTCTCACCAGCAACCGTCGCCAATGTTTCCTGCGGATTCGACGCTTTAGGTTTAGCACTCGAAACTGTTGGTGATACCATGACTTTTACAAAAACAGCTACCAAAGGTGTAAAAATCACCCAAATAACTGGTGCAGATTTACCATTAGATATACAAGTAAATGCTGCGGGAGTGGTTGTGCTGGCTATGCTAAAAAAACATCCTGTTGATTTTGGTATTGACATCACCATTCATAAAGGATATACACCTGGAAGCGGTTTAGGGAGTAGTGCTGCGAGTGCAGCTGGTGCTGCGTTTGGTGTAAATCAATTATTAGGAGCTATCTTCTCTCCTCTTGAATTAACGCAATTCGCCATGTTAGGCGAAGAAGCTACTTGTGGTACTCCTATTGCAGATAATGTTTCTGCTGCTATTTATGGTGGATTTACGCTAGTACGAAGCTATGAACCACTAAGTATTGTTAAAATTCCAGTACCGTCAGAATTAATGGTCGTGGCGATCCATCCTCAGGTTGAAGTAAAAACCAAAGATGCCCGAGAAGTATTGCCCAAAGAAGTTCCTTTGAAAGATGCAGTTACGCAATGGGCAAATGTAGCTGGATTAATTAGCGGATTGCACTCCAACGATTATCAATTGATTGCAGATTCATTAACTGATATTATTGTTGAACCTGCTAGAAAAACACTAATTCCTTATTTTGATTTAGTGAAAGAGGAAGCTTTAAAAGCAGGTGCTTTAGGAGCTGGTATTTCAGGCTCTGGACCAACTATTTTTGCATTATGTAAAGGAGATAAAAATGCACAAGAAGTGTATAAAAGCATTGAAAAAGCCTATCAAGACAAACACATTGATTTCAACATGATTCTTTCAAAAATTAATACGGAAGGAATTAAAATTTTAGAAACAAACTAATATTAAGTGCTCACTGAGCGTAGTCGAAGTGAAAAAACAAATACTAAATTATGAACTATTATAGTCTCAATCATACATCACCCAACGTTACCTTTAAGGAAGCTGTAGTAAATGGATTAGCTCCAGATAGAGGGCTTTACTTCCCTGAGAATATTACGCCATTACCAAAAAAGTTTATTGATAATATTGGTGAATATTCCAATGAAGAAATTGCTTACGCAGCTATTCAACAATTTGTGGGTGATGAAATTCCGAAAGACGTTTTACAACAAATCATTAAAGAAACTATTAATTTTGAATTTCCTGTAGTACCAATAGAAGAAAACATTGGTACTTTAGAATTATTCCATGGGCCTACGATGGCCTTTAAAGACGTTGGAGCTCGTTTTATGGCACGTTGTTTAGGCTATTTCAACCGTAACAACAATGAGCAAGTTACGGTTTTGGTAGCTACTTCTGGTGATACTGGTGGTGCTGTTGCTAATGGCTTTTTAGGTGTAAAAGGTGTAGATGTTGTTATTCTCTACCCTAGTGGAAAAGTGAGCGATATTCAAGAAAAGCAACTCACAACTTTAGGGCAAAACATTAAAGCTTTGGAAGTAGATGGTGTTTTTGATGATTGTCAAGATATGGTAAAGACTGCTTTTTTAGACGCGGAAATTAATCGTACGTTAACCTCAGCAAACTCCATAAATATTGCTCGTTGGTTGCCACAAATGTTCTATTTTTTCTTTGCGTATAAGCAAGTTTATAAACAACATAAAGAAGTTGTCTTTTCGGTTCCGAGTGGGAACTTTGGAAACATTTGTGCAGGTATCATGGCGCAAAAATTAGGCTTACCTATCAAACATTTTATAGCTGCTACCAACGTAAATGATACTGTACCTAATTTCTTACAAAGTGGAAATTATAACCCGAAACCTTCAAAAGCAACCATTTCTAATGCAATGGATGTTGGGAATCCGAGTAATTTTATTAGAATTCAGGAATTATTCAACAATAATTTAGAAGCTTTAAAAGGAGCTTTCTCTTCTTTTTCTTTTTCTGATGATGAAACTCGTGAAACTATGAAAAACATCTATCAAACCTCAACCTATATTGCGGATCCGCACGGAGCTGTTGGTTATTTAGGATTGAAAAAATACGGATTACAAAATGAGTTCGGTATTTTCTTAGAAACTGCTCACCCTGTTAAATTTTTAGATGTTGTAGAAGATGTTTTAAATGTAACGATTGATATTCCACCACAAATAGTATCTGTGATAGATAAACAAAAAGAAGCAACTAAAATTAATTCTTATGAAGATTTAAAGAGCTTTTTAAATGCTTAAACAGAATTTTAATTAAAAATCGCCTCAATTAATGAGGCGATTTTCTATTCTTAGAAACTAAACACATTGTCTCTTAAATTTTCATCACTTCTAGTTCCGTAAGGATCTATAGCAATATACTTAGGTTTTTTGTTTACTATAAACCTAACTTGAGTACGTTCTTTACTTAATTGTTCAGACTCATAGTGTAATACAGTATTATTGTCCTTTACAAGCGATGGATGCGTTGTAAAAACTCCTATTTTAATAGGCTCGTTAATCGCTATTTCTTTGATATTTCCGTCCTTCAACGTTTCAACTCGTTTAGCTTTTATGGTTGCTGTAACTTCGTATGTGCCATTGGTTAATTCTTTGTATGAACTATTTTCTACAGCTATATCGTAGGTGATTACTTTTTTAAACCAATCGTTTATCAAATAGTGATTTTCTTTAGAGGTTACCTTATATATTTCTTCTAATAATTCAATAGTATGTGCTTTGGGGGAATTTTCAAGTCGGTATCGCTCGGTAATTGTTTTTAGTATTTTATTTACTTGCTGCTCCCCTATCAAATCTTTTAATGCCATGAATACGGTGTATGCTTTTCCGTAAGAAATGTAACCTTCATCCAGTACTTTATAAATTGGTGGTTCTTGGGTTCCACCGAATGCTCTACCTAAAAAGTATCTTCTTCTAGCGGCTTCTGCTAACTCGTATAAAGCCCTTTTTCCGTACATTTTTTCTAGTACCACAGCTTCTGTATATTTAGCAAGCCCTTCTACTAATAAAGCCCCTCCTGCAACTGGTTTAGCAGTTAATGTATGCCCCCACCACTGGTGCGCTACTTCATGAATTGTTCTTTTTGACACTAAGTTGAACATATTTGCTTCGTGAACATCTGACAAATACAAACGATCTTCTACCATACTAATCACTCCTGGGTGTGCAAATCCTCCGAATGACCAATGAGAAGGCACTTCTGTTATTCGAACATGATTAAAATTATAGGTTCCAAAATTTTCTTGACAATACGCTAAGGTTTCTTTTGTACTATTTTCTATTTCTTCAATATTAAAGTGGTGGTTAACATCATAATACTGCTCAATAGAAATTCCGTTATACATCGTTTTTTTAGTTGCATATTCTGCCGAAAAATAGGCTACCATGGGTAAAATTTTTCCTTTGGATTTGTACTGATAATAGTTTCTATTATTCTCTGACCATGTTCTTATCAAATCCCCCGAACTTATAGCTGTTTGGTCTTTACTGGTAGACACAACAGTTTCAAACTGTATTTTCTCATTTTCAATATCTTCAAGTGCTATATGAGCGTCTGAGTTATCTTCTTCTTCTCTTATTGGCAACCCTCTTTTTTTACGTTCTGTTCTGTCAGTAATTTCATACCCAGAAGCGTACCCTATAATAGGCTCGAAATTTCTAAAAGTTATATATGTTCCGTTATGAACAATACTTTTATCTTCTTCATATCCTTTTAGCTCTTTTTCAACAGCAAACGTATATAGTACTGAATCGTTGGGTTGGAGTTTTTCTTTAAACTCAAATACATACGCTCCATGTACTGTGTCTTTCGTAAGCAAACGAGCATTTTCTATATTGATCTGTTTTACAGGAATTCGTTCAGTTATAAATAATTGAGATAGCGCTTTATTGCTTTTATTTTTTAAAATGTAATTTGCTTTGATCGTATATTTTCTCTCTTCTGGAAAAATAGCTACATCAGTTTTTTGTGAGATAGGATATAGTTTTTCTAACGTTTCATATTTCTTATAGGTACGTTCATAATTTTCACTAAAATTTAAGTTATCATCATCAGTTTGATAATCTGAAACAACATTTGCATTGTAAAACACTAAACCTGCGGTACCAATAACTAATAAAAAGAAGGTTGAAAATAGTAGTTTCTCTGTTAAATTACACTCTTGTTTCAACTGCTTTAATTTATAAGAAAACCCTTTTACCATACCCCTATTCCATATCTTAAATGCTAATAAAATTAATAGCGCTCCTATACTCAACCAGTACAATCCTAAATGATTAAATAGCTTAGCGTTTTTACTATATACATCCATATCTCCAAAAGTTACTCTAGGCATAAAACCGATGCTTGTTAAAGGGTGTTCTAATCCTAAAAGATTAGCTTTCATACTTACCATAACTAACAAACCAAAAGCTCCCATTCCTATATACTTACTTTTAGCTATACTGTTTATAAATATGGCTAGCATAGCATATATAACCAATTGTAGACCATAATAATAAAATACTGATGCATACATGCCTAAATTTATATTTGTAAAACCTAAACTTATTTGAAAAGCTATGCACATAAATACTCCCAGTACAATTAACAACATAGGCAACAGGGATAAGCTGATAAATTTAGCCGTAAAAAGAACCCAATTTTTTACTGGAGTAGCGCCAATAATTAAATTAAAATTGACACTATGCTCTCTCCATACAATCTCAGATCCGTAAAAAATTAGTAGTATGAGTCCAAAAAGTGTTAGCGGACTTGTTATTAATTCTATTAATTGGTTAGTTAAAGGATATATACTTACTCCATATTCACTTCCTTCAACAACAGTTGCATACAACTCTGAAAAAACAATAATTAACCACATCACTACAATTACTAAAAAAGGCAAGCTTTTAAATACGCTCTTTAGCTCTAATCGTATTAGAGATAACAATGATGTTATTTGCGCTTTTACACCGTATATTCCGTCGATGGGTTTATAAGGTGTGAGTTGTTTATCCTTATTGCTTATTGCTTTTTCTTTCTTTACTTTTTTCGTGATCTTTCTAAAAGAAAAACTTCTATACGTTAGTAACAGTATTCCTATAGAAAGCGCTACCCAAAGTATTCTATTCAATAAAAACAAACCTGAAAAAGAAAGTAGCTGTGTGTTTTTTTGATATGCGGTCCAATATTGGGTTTGTTCAAAAAAAGCGGCTACTCCAAAAGAGTCTACAATTGCTGCTACAGACATCATTTCTGGTGATGCTGGAACAGATTGTGCTAATAATGGTGAGTTTAAAAAGATAGAACTCACAAAATATAACATGTAAATAAATACAGCACTTGCATAGGTGGCAATACTATTCTTGGTAAGCGTGCTTACAGAGAATATTAAAGAAGTACAGATAAAAATATTAGGTAACACTAAATACAACCATGGCTGTAGATAATTCAATAAATTAAAAGCTCCTAACCTTTCTGGATCTAAACCAGAAAAATAATTCCCGAAAATATACCCAATAACAAAAGGAGAAAAAGCTACGACACTAAAGATTAAAGTCCCTAAAAAACGACTCCAAAAATAATGATGCTTTGTAATAGACGAACTATAAATTAAGCTTTCCATGTTGTGCTGCTTATCTCTTATGATAGCTGTTACTGCAAAAAACATGGTAATAAAAACACTACCTAATGTAAAAAGGCCTGTATGAAAATACACTTGATAAACGGAATTAAAGTTTACCGATGTAGGTGCATAACCTTGACTTCCTGTAAAATATCCTAAACCTAAAAATAAGACTGCAAATATCGGGAAAGCTCTTTGTTTTAACTGATAGTAAATTTCAAATTGTAATAATTTCTTAAACATAGATTAGGCGTTTTTTTGATGAAATAATGTAGCGAAGTAGTAGTCTTCTAAGTTTGGATTGATTTTTTCAAATCCATTAGATAAAGTGGTTTCTGAGAAGACTCTTATTTGTGTTTCTCCTGATACTAATTTGGTTGAAATAACATCATAGGCCTTTTTGTAATGTTCAATATCACTTTTAGCAATAATTTTAGTCCAAATGCTATCTTGTATACCGGCTACTAATTCTCTTGGATTTCCTTGAGAAATAATCTGTCCTTCTGATAGAATTGCCATTTTAGTACATAAGTTTCTAACGTCTTCTACTATGTGAGTAGATAAAATAACAATTACGTTCTCTCCTATTTCACTTAAAAGGTTTAAAAATCGATTGCTTTCCTCAGGGTCTAATCCTGCTGTTGGTTCATCAACAATAATTAGTTTTGGATTTGCTAATAAAGCTTGAGCAATTCCAAAACGCTGCCGCATTCCTCCTGAAAATGTATGTACCGATTTCTTCCTGTGCTGGTAAAGATTTACTTGCTGCAATAAAGAGGTTACTTGGTTTTTACGCGTTGTATTGTTTGTAACTCCCTTCAAAATAGCTAAATGGTCTAACAATTTTTCAGCTGATATTTTAGGGTACACACCAAACTCTTGTGGTAAATAACCCAAATCTTTTCTTATTTCATGAGGGGTATTAATAATATCATAGTCATTAAATACAATTTCTCCAGAAGAAGGCTCTTGTAAAGAAGCTATGGTACGCATTAAAGAAGATTTTCCTGCTCCGTTAGCACCTAATAAGCCAAACATTCCGTTTGAAATATGTAAGTTTATTCCGTTTAATGCTTTAACTCCATTAGGATATGTCTTGGTAAGGTTTGTTATAGTTAATGTATTCATATGAGATTCGTTTTTTTGCTTACAACAAATCTCTAGTATCTTCCCTTCCGTATAAATTAAAAATGATATACCTTGGTATTTTTAGCATACATAGTACTCATTTAATTGCTAACCTATGTTCGACTAAAAAAACTACTTATTGGTATTAAAAACAATAGTGTTTGTCAATATAATTGTGAGAACAGTTTTACATGAGTAATTTTGAGGTATGATTGATTTTTTAAAGAAGTACAAAGCCTTTTTTATCGGATTTATAATTGTAGTCCCAATATTCATTTTATTAGACTATCTCAATTTAATAAATATTCCGAGAGACCAACCAGGTGAAGTTATAGTCATAACACTCTTTTGGGCTTTAATTATTGCCTTACCCATACATAATTACCAATACTTAAAAAAGAAAAAGAAAGCTGTAATTGGTATTGCTGCTCTTTTTGTGCTACTTTTTATTACAGTGCTTATTGATTCTTTTATGAAGCTTCCTGATAATCCTATTACCTTCATATTATTGATGGTATTTTGGTTTGGGTTAGCTTATTTTTTAGTTCCAAACTTTATCAAAAAGTATTGGAAATTTATAGCTCTTCTATATACTCCTTTACTGTTGTACTTTTTATATCTTCGATTGTTTTCTGGAAATTTAGAAGCGTATTTAAAAGTAAAACAAGAAACTCCTTTCTATATTTTTTTCTTACCCATTCCTATTTTCTTTTTTCTTTGGATTTTTGAACAATGGAAATGGATACAAGAGCTAAAAAAAGAAAAATCTAAAACAGAATTATCACTGTTAAAAACACAGATAAACCCACATTTTTTCTTTAATACCTTGAATAATTTATATGCGTTAACAGTAAAAAACTCACCGCAAGCACCTGAAGTTATTTTAAAGCTGTCTGATATGATGCGCTACACTATTTATGATGGAGAAAAAGAGACCGTAAAAATTTCAGATGAAATAGAATACCTACATAATTATATTGAGTTACATAAAATACGTTACCGAAAGTCAGTAGAAATCATCTTTAACCACAACATAAATACTAATATAAATGTTCCGCCACTACTATACATTATTTTGCTTGAAAATGCTTTTAAACACGGTATAGAAACACTTACCGAAAAAGCTTTTATACATATCAATTTATATGAAGATGCTACTTTTATTTACTTTGAAATAGAAAACAATTTTGATCCTAATGAGATAACTAATTCTAAAGGTATTGGTCTACAAAACCTAAAACGAAGGTTATCTTTGTTGTACATGCAACAACATGAACTAACTATTGATGTTACAAACAACATTTACAAAACACTTTTAAAAATCCCAAAGCATGCTTAAATATATAATTATTGATGATGAGCCTTTAGCACATGAAATTATCACTGAATTTTGCAGTATGATACCTCATGTACAATTAGAAAAAAGCTGTTACAATGCTATGGAAGCTATGCAGTTTTTAAATGAACATCTCGTTGATTTTATGTTTTTAGATATCAACATGCCTAAATTAAAGGGTTTAGATTTTTTAAAGACCTTGTCAAATCCTCCTAAAACCATCATTACAACTGCTTATAAAGAATATGCTATTGAAGGCTTTGAGTTAAATGTTGTAGATTACCTTTTAAAGCCTTTCAGTTTTGATCGGTTAGTTAAAGCAGTAAATAAGGTGTCTTATACACCTTCAACAAAAAACATTCACAAAGAAATAGTAAACACAAACCAAACGAATACCCGACTTTTTATTAAAGGAGATAAAAAGTACCATCAAATAGACTTAAACGATTTATTGTTTATAGAGGCCTATGGAAATTATACAAAACTATATTTAGTAGATGAGATGATTGTAAGCCATGAAAAGATTTCTCATTACGAAACTATGCTAGATAAAAACAATTTTCTAAGAGTACATAAATCATTTATCGTTGCTATTGATAAAATAAAGTTTATAGAAGGTAACCGTATCATTATCCACGAACATAAAGTACCCATTGGTCAGACCTATAAAAGCACCGTTGGTAAACTCTACAATTAGGAGCAATTTTATTTTTTATTTATCTCTTTAATTTTCATAGATTTATGCATCATCAAAACTAACTACATGCATATATCTTCAAAAGTTACGCGCCTTTTTGATTTTCCATACCACCAATTACAAAACTATCCGCAACAAGATTGCTTAGTTTCAAAAGAGAATAATGAATGGAAAAGTATTTCAACTCAAAAATACATTGAAGACGCCAATACAGTAAGTAAGGCTTTACTAAACCTTGGAGTTAAGTCTGGAGATAAAATAGCGGTGATTACTTCTGCAAACCAACCTAAATGGCACTTGTTAGATATTGGTGTTATGCAAATTGGTGCAGTAAATGTCCCCTTGTATCCTACTTTCTCAGAAAAAGATTATGCTTATATCTTAGATCATTCCGATAGTATTTATTGTTTTGTTTCTGATGATGAACTCTATCAAAAAGTAATCAAAGTTCAAAGACAAACACAGCTTAAAAAAGTATTTACTTTTGAAGAATTAGACGCAGACTATGGATGGGATTCTTTTTTGAATCTTGGTAAAGATAAAACTCTTCAAACCAAAGTTGATGAGTTAAAAGAAACTATAAAACCATCTGACTTAGCTACAATTATCTATACCTCGGGTACTACTGGAACTCCAAAAGGGGTTATGCTTTCACATCATAACATTGTTAGTAATGTTTTTGCTGTTGGTAAAAGGATCGATTTACAAGGAAATCAAAAAAGAGTAATAAGCTACCTTCCTATTTGCCACATCTTCGAGCGTGCGGCTTCGTACTATTGTCAATACATGGGCTTTGAAATTCATTTCGCAGAAAACATAGAAAAAGTTGGAGAGAATTTACGCGAAATAAAACCTCATTTTATGGCTGTGGTTCCTCGATTGTTAGAAAAGGTTTTTGACAAAATCATTGATAAAGGAAGTAACTTAACTGGTTTTAAAAAACGATTATTTTTTTGGGCATTAAAACTTGGTGAACAATACAAACCTTATAAAGAAAATGGTTGGTGGTACGAGTTCAAACTCTCCATAGCACGCAAACTCATTTTTTCTAAATGGAAAGAAGCTTTAGGAGGTCAGTTAGATTTTATGTTGGCAGGAAGTGCTCCTACACAAACTAGACTAGTAAAAATATTTACAGCCGCAGGAATCCCCGTTTTTGAAGGTTATGGATTAACCGAAACTTCACCTGCTGTCTCTGTTAACGATAGACGAAATAATGGTTTTAGATTAGGCTCTGTAGGAAAAGTTATAGAAAATGTCACTGTTAAAATTGCTGATGATGGAGAAATCTTGGTTAAAGGTCCCAATGTGATGATGGGTTATTATAAAAGTCCTGAAAAAACTAGTGAAACCATCAAAAATAATTATTTACATACTGGTGATATCGGTGAACTTGATAATGATGGGTTCTTAAAAATAACCGATAGAAAAAAAGAAATATTCAAAACCTCTGGAGGAAAGTATATTGCACCAGCTATATTAGAAAGTGAACTAAAAAAATCACGCTTTATAGAGCAAGTTATGGTTATTGGTGAAGGAGAAAAGATGCCAGCTGCTTTAATTCAAATTGCTTCTGACTTTGTTTATCGATGGGCAAAAAGACATAATCATACAATTACGGATATTACTTCGGATGAAAAACTCATCAAAAGAATTCAAAAGGAAATAGATTATAGCAATCGTAAATTTGGAAAATGGGAACAGATAAAACGTTTTGAAATTACTCCAGAAGAATGGACCATAGATGCTGGTCATTTAACCCCAACATTAAAAATGAGGCGAAAAGTTATCTTAGAAAAATACAATAATTTATGTCAAAAAATATATAATCCTCAATAAATCAACCAGTAAACTACAACTTGTGCAATCGGGGTATTTTTCATACTTTGCAAAGCCCAAAAATTTGAACATATGTCGATTGAAATTACTCGTCTATTTGACTTTCCTTATTATCAACAAGAAAAATATAATTTAGAAAAAGCATTTATCACTAAATACAATGGTGAATGGCAATCTATATCAACAAACGAATATATAGAAAAAGCCAACGCTATAAGTAGAGGTTTATTACGATTAGGAGTACAACCTAATGATAAAGTTGCTGTAATTTCAACTAACAATAGAACTGAATGGAACATTTGTGATATTGGAATATTACAAACAGGAGCTCAAAACGTTCCAATCTATCCAACTATTTCTAAAGAAGACTACGAATATATCTTAAATCATTCTGAAGCGACTTATTGTTTTGTTTCAGATGAAACCATCTTAGAAAAGCTAAACCAAATAAAAGGAAACACAAAGCTTAAAGGAATTTTTACTTTTGATGACATTCAAGGAGAAAAAAGCTGGCAAGAAATTTTAACCTTAGGTGAAGATAAAAGCAATCAAAATGAAGTTGAAGAGCGTAAAAATGCTATTTCAACTGACGATTTAGCCACCTTAATTTATACTTCTGGAACAACAGGACGTCCTAAAGGAGTTATGTTAAGTCATAAAAATGTAGTTTCAAATGTATTAAGCAGTGAAAAACGTGTTCCGTTAGAATACGGTCAAGGTAGAGCTCTAAGCTTCTTACCTGTTTGTCACATTTTCGAACGTATGATTTTGTATTTATATCAATACTGTGGTATTTCTATTTATTTTGCTGAGGCTATTGATAAGTTGAGTGAAAATGCTCAAGAAATCAAACCACACGTAATGACTGCTGTTCCAAGACTGTATGAAAAAATTTACGATAAAATTTATGCTAAAGGAGCTGAATTAACAGGAGTAAAAAAGAAATTATTCTTTTGGGCTATAGAATTAGGTTTACAATATGAACCATATGGAGCAAATGGCTGGTGGTATGAAAAGAAACTAAGCATTGCTAAAAAACTTATTTTCTCTAAATGGCAAGCTGCCTTAGGCGGAGAATTAAAAATAATGGTTTCAGGTTCTGCTGCATTACAACCACGTTTAACTAGAGTCTTTACAGCGGCTGGAATGCCTGTAATGGAAGGTTATGGACTTACTGAGACCTCTCCTGTAATTGCTGTAAATGATATGCGTGATGGTGGTTTTAGGTTAGGAACCGTTGGTAGACTTATTGAAGGTGTTGAGGTTAAAATTGCTGATACCGGAGAAATTTTAGCCAAAGGTCCTAATATAATGATGGGCTACTATAAAGATCCTGAAAAAACTGCAGAAGCATTACAAAATGGATATTTCCATACAGGTGATAAAGGTGAATTAAGTGAAGATGGATTCTTAAAAATTACAGGGCGTACCAAAGAAATGTTTAAAACCTCTGGAGGTAAATATATTATTCCACCATTATTAGAAGGTCAGTTAAAACAATCTCGTTTTATAGAACAAGTAATGGTTATTGGTGAAGGTGAAAAAATGGCATCAGCTTTTATTCAACCAAACTTCGAGTTTGTACGTGAATGGGCGCAAAGACATAATGTTACTTTAGGTGACAATAAAGATTTAGTAAGTAATCCTAAAATAATAGAACGTATTCAGGAAGAAGTAGATTATGCCAATACAAAATTTGGGAAATGGGAAACTATTAAAAAGTTTGAATTAACCCCAGAAGAATGGTCTATTGATAGTGGGCACCTTACTCCTACTATGAAAATGAAACGAAAAATAATAAAAGATATTTACAAAGACTTATACGATAAGATTTACAGACAGTAATCTTTTAAAGTGTTGTGAAAGCAACACTTTTTTCTTTTTAACATGACAAAACTCATTTCTTTTTCTTCAGATATTTCTAACATTGAATTACCTAAAAAATTCGATTATCCTTATAATTATCATCCTCATACCCTAGCCCAAATAGCTGCTGAAGAATTACAAGAGTATTTAACAAACCAAAACCACTTTTCTCACAACTTCGGAATTAAGAATCCAGAAAGCACAAAAGTACTTGGAAAAATGTTTGGAGTTTTGATTGTACAACAACAAGATGAAACCTTAGGTTACCTAGCTGCTTTTTCAGGAAAATTAGCTGATAGTACACAACACCAACATTTTGTTCCGCCAGTATTTGATGTGTTAGATACAAATGAATTCTACCTTAAAACAGAAGAACAACTTAATGAGTTAACTCATAAAATAGTAAGCTTAGAAAATACTACTGATTTTATAGAAACTAAAAAAGTATACAAAAAAACACAACAACTACACGAAAGATTCTTAACAGAAGAACAGTTAAAAATAAAACAACGTAGAAAACTCAGAAAAGAATTAGGGCAACAAAATAATCAACTAAATATTAATGAAGAGTTTTACTTACGTGAATACGAAGTGTATTTAAATGATAAAATAGCTCCACTAAAAAAAACATACGATACAAAAAAACATCAAATTGAAGAGCTAAAACAACAACGGGCAAATCTTTCTGCATGGACTCAGCAAGAAATATTTAAAAAATATGCTTTTCTTAACTATCAAGAAGAAACTCAAAACCTATTAGATGTTTTTAAGGATTCAACACAAAATATTCCTGCAGGCACAGGTGATTGTTGTGCTCCTAAATTACTTCAATATGCGTATAAACACCAATTAAAGCCTATTTGTATGGCTGAGTTTTGGTGGGGAAAACCTTTGCAAACTTCCATCAGAAAGCATCAAAATTACTATCCTGCATGTACTGGTAAATGCAAACCCATTTTAACGCACATGCTACAAGGAGTAACGGTAGACGAAAATCCGTTAGTTTCTCAATTAAAGAAAGAAAAAGAAATTACAATTATTCATGAAGATGCTGATTTATTAGTCATCAACAAACCACATGAATTACTATCAGTCGCTGGAAAAGAAATTAAAGATTCTGTTTTTAGCCGTATACAAAGATTATATCCAAAAGCTACAGGTCCATTAGTTGTACATCGTTTAGATATGTCTACTTCTGGAATACTTTTAATAGCAAAAAATGAAGAAACTCATAAAGCTTTACAAGCACAATTCATTAACAAAACTGTGCAAAAACGCTATGTAGCTTTATTAGAAGGTGTTTTAAAATATAAAAAAGGAATTATTGAGTTACCGCTTAGAGTAGACCTAAACGATCGCCCTAAACAGCTTGTTTGTTATAAGCACGGAAAAAAAGCACTCACTCAATGGGAAACTCTAAAAACTCTAGACAACAAAACCAAGGTCTACTTTTATCCTATTACAGGACGTACACATCAATTACGTGTGCATGCTGCACATAATTTAGGATTAAACACTCCTATTGTAGGTGATGATTTATACGGAAAGAAAGCAGATAGGTTGTACTTACATGCTGAAAAAATCACATTTGTACATCCTACTTCAAAAAAACAAGTCAGTTTTACCTCTCCTGTTCCTTTTTAGCTATTCAACGTATTTCGTCTTTTTAAGTGTGCTTAAAATGATAAACGAGGCTAAAAAGAAAATAGCTAAACATAGTACACTCCACTGCATAGAACCTGTAATCCAATTTAGTGTTCCATATACAGCTGTCCCTAAAACAATTGCTATTTTTTCGGTAACATCATAAAAACTAAAATACGTAGCATGATCTTCCGTTTCTGGTAATAATTTAGAATAGGTAGAACGTGTTAAAGTTTGTATAGCTCCTTGTACAAATCCTAATAATCCTCCTAGTCCATAGAAATAAATAGCTACATGTTCTTGAGATTTATCTAACATAAAAGCACAAAAACATACTAACATCCATACTGCAATAGTTACTTTTAGAGCAGTAATGTTTCCCCATTTTTCTGAAAGTCTTGAAAATAAAATAGCTCCTATAATCGCAACAATTTGCACCAATAAAATAGTAATAATCAAACTCGTAGGAGGCAATCCTAACTCTGAAGAACCAAAAATGGCCGCCATTAAAATAATAGTTTGTACACTAATACTTAACAAGAAGAAAGAAATTAAAAAGCGTTTTAAAGTTGGGTAGTTCATTAGCTCTTTAATCACTACTTGTAATTCTTTATAACCTTTCCATATATAATCTTTTTCAGGTTTTTTATTATATACATTCCCTGGTAAACGCTTAAAGGTTACTTGAGCAAATCCTAACCACCATAAACCTACCATAACAAAAGAAATTCTAGATGCCATTCCTGCACTAATACCTAAAGTTTCAGGAAACATAATCATAGCCAAGTTTATTAATAATAAAATAATAGAACCAATATACCCATACACAAAACCTCTAGCACTAGCTCTATCTTGTTGTTCTGGATGCGCTACCTCGGGTAAATAAGCATTGTAAAATACCAAACTTGCCCAAAAACCTATACTTGCTAAAACAGTAAATAAAATTCCTATCCATACCGTATCTATTCCTTCAAAGAAATACAAACTCATTACCGATAACGCTCCTAGTGTACAGAAAAACTTCATAAACTTTTTCTTACTTCCCGTATAATCTGCAATACCCGATAAAATTGGAGAGATAAAAGCTACTACTAAAAACGAAAATGATAAAGCATAACTATATAAACTATCTGGGTGCTCCCAATCCATTCCTAAAAAACTTACAATTTTCCCTTCAGTTACCCCACTGTAATACAACGGAAAAACTGCTGTACTAATTACAAGTGAATATACTGAGTTGGCCCAATCGTAAAATGCCCATCCGTTAATTAACTTCTTATCTCCTATTTTGTACATATAAATTCTAATAAAAAAACCGCTCATTTAACATGAACGGTTTGCAATATACTATAATTTATTAATCTTATTTACTCGCAGGGGCGTTGTATTTTGCTGCTAATTTTTTAGCCTCTGGTAAAAAATTTCTTAAAGTCTGAATACGAGTTTGATTAGACGGGTGTGTACTCATAAATTCTGGTGGAGCTCCTCCTCCTGAACGTTGACTCATTCGTACCCATACTTCTGCTGCTTCTTCTCCTTTATATCCTGCCATAATCATAAAAACCAATCCTAATTTATCAGCTTCAGTTTCGTGATTTCTACTAAATGGTAACATTACTCCTACTTGTGTACCTAATCCATATGCCATATTCCACATTTCAGCATTTTTATTGTTTTGAGTACCTAAAGCTAAAGCTACACCACCTAATTGTTGCAATTGACCTGTAGACATACGTTCTTGTCCATGTTTTGCAAATGCGTGAGCTACCTCGTGCCCCATAACAGCTGCAATTCCATCTTCATTAGCACAAATTGGTAAAATTCCTGTATAAAAAACTACCTTTCCTCCAGGTAAACACCATGCATTTACCGTTTTATCTTCAACTAAATTAAACTCCCATCTATAAGCATCTGCTTCAGTTTTCATACCATTAGCTCTCATAAAACGATCTACAGCTGTAGAAATATTTTTCCCTACTCGTTTAATTTGATTTGTTTTGGTGCTGTTAGCAGATAGTTTATTTTCTTCTAAAAAACCTTTGTATTGTGCAAAACTTGCTGGTAAAATTTGAGCATCATTTACAAAATTTAATCTTTTTCTTCCCGTAATTGGCACTGTGCTGCACTCTACTAAAAAAGCAGCTAAAAATGTTAGGGCTATAATTTTTTTCATTGTTTAATAGTTTAAAGTTCTATATTCTTGGTTGTATCTTTTATGACACAAAATTAACTTATTTGTCACAAACTTGATAATATATTATGTCTTTAAAGCTACAAATTCTATCTTTATCTTAAAAACTAATTCATGAATTTTACGCATTCAAAAACAGCTGTACCAAGTATTAAAATTTCCAAACCTGTTATTCTTTCTGTTAAAACTTTACAGTTTATATCTACAAGTAAAGCTGCAAAATTTAGCGCTAGGCTTTTTACAACTCCTGTTAATTTTCCTATTCCTAAAAGAGAAAAGGTAATGTTAGAGAGTGCTCAAAAGAAAACAATAAATATACCATCCATTTCAAGAGATGTTCAAGTACTAACATACGGATATTCTACTAAGAAAGTATTATGGGTACATGGTTGGGCAGGAAGAAGTACTCAATTATACATGATTGCTGATAAATTATTAGAAAAAGGTTATATGGTTATTTCGTTTGATGGCCCCGCTCATGGAAAGTCTACAGGAAAAACTACTGAGATGCCTGAGTTTTTAGAAACCATTACTGAACTCAACAAACAATTCGGACCTTTTGACGCTGCTATAGGACATTCTTTTGGTGGAGTATGTTTATATAATGCTCTTTCTGAAGATTTCACTGTAAACAAACTGGTAACAGTTGGTGCTGCGGATAAAATATCAGATGTTATTTTAAACTTCACTAAGAATTTACAAGTAAAACCTATCATAGCTCGTAAAATGAAGCATTTGTTTGATAAAAAATGGCAACGAGATATTGATACACACTCTTCAAGTGTTAAGGCTAAAAGTGTAAAAATACCTACTCTGGTAGTTCATGATTCATTTGATGGCGATGTTGATGTAAGTTGTGCAATAGCTATACGTCAAAACTTACAGAATGGAAAACTTTTAATTACGGAAGGGTTAGGACACACCAGAATTCTTCGTAATCCAAAAGTAGCTTCCAAAATTGTTGATTTTATAATTCAAGAACCATGAGAAAATTAATTATTTTATTCCTTTTAATAGTAACATTTAGTACTACTGCAAATGCTCAAAACAAGAAAAAATATACAGTAAACAAAACTAACAGTGAGTGGAAGCAGTTATTAACCCCAAAACAATATTTTGTACTTAGAAAAGCAGGTACTGAACGCCCTAACTCAAGTCCATTGAATTATAATAAGAAAAAAGGAGTTTATGCTTGTGCTGCCTGTAAAACTCCACTATATAAATCGGAACACAAATACGATTCAGGTAGTGGTTGGCCATCTTTTGATAGAGCTATTAAAGGAAATGTTGAACTAGATACAGATTATAAACTAGGATATGCTCGAACAGAGTTAAAATGCAATATTTGTGGCGGACATCTAGGACATTCTTTTAACGATGGCCCTAAAGAAACTACAGGTAAACGTCACTGTATTAATGGAGTTGCTTTGGAGTTTATTCCAAAAAAATAATTTAAAAAAAAATACACCATGCAAACCTCTTACTTAGATAGTATAAAAAAACAAATAGCCTACTACAAAAGTTTAGGCGATAAAACCTTTGATCAACTTACACAAGAAGAGCTTTTTTTTCAATACAACCAAAAAAGTAATTCTATTGCTGTAATAGCTAAGCATATTGCTGGTAATATGTTATCACGTTGGACAAAATTTTTTACTGAAGATGGAGAAAAATTATGGAGAAATAGAGACGATGAATTTGTAAACACCTTTAAAACCAAAGAAGAAATGATTGCTTACTGGGAAAAAGGTTGGAACTGTTTCTTAAACACTATCAACTCTTTAAAAGAAGCCGACTTAGAGAAAATTATCTACATAAGAAACCAAGGACATACAGTAACCGAAGCAATTAATCGTCAAATTTGTCATTACCCTTACCATATTGGCCAAATTGTATTTTTAGGTAAAATGTTACAGAACGAAAACTGGAAATCCTTATCCATCCCTAAAAACGCTTCAAAAAACTATAACAAAGAAAAGTTTAGTGAAGAAAAAAGCCGCAAACATTTTACTGAAGATTTGTAGGCTTCCTCCCCTATCAATACCGATAAGAAAACTACAAAAAAAGGCTGTTATCCTTACTTCTTATAAAAAATTACACACTTTTATACTATTTAAGCGAAAAAATCTGCTAACAAATTGCTAAAAACTAACAACTAATAGCTAAATTTGTGCCTCTAAAAAATGAAGCCGATACATGTTTAATAATTTAAGCGAAAAGTTAGATAAAGCGTTACACACGCTGAAAGGACACGGAAAAATTACCGAAGTTAACGTTGCGGAAACTCTAAAAGAAGTTCGTAGAGCTTTATTAGATGCCGATGTTAACTTTAAAATAGCAAAGAATTTTACCAAAACCGTTAAAGAAAAAGCCTTAGGTCAAGACGTATTAACAACGTTAAATCCTGGGCAATTAATGGTAAAATTGGTTAAGGATGAGTTAACCGAATTAATGGGAGGTGATACCGTTGGTGTTAACTTAGGAGGTTCACCTACTGTTATTTTAATGTCTGGTTTACAAGGTTCGGGTAAAACAACCTTCTCTGGTAAATTAGCTAACTACCTTAAAACTAAAAAAAGCAAACAAGTTTTGTTAGTAGGATGTGATGTATATCGTCCTGCTGCAATCAATCAGTTACGCGTTGTTGGAGAACAAATTGGTGTTGAAGTATATGCTGAAGAAGGAAATCAGAATCCTGTAGAAATTTCTCAAAATGCTATTAAGCATGCAAAAGCAAACGGTAAAAACGTGGTGATTATCGATACCGCGGGTCGTTTAGCTGTTGATGAAGAAATGATGACGGAGATTTCTAACATCCATAAAGAAGTAAATCCACAAGAAACATTATTTGTAGTGGATTCTATGACAGGGCAAGACGCTGTAAATACAGCAAAAGCCTTTAACGATGTGTTGAATTTTGACGGAGTTATACTAACTAAGTTAGATGGTGATACACGAGGTGGTGCTGCTATATCTATTAAATCGGTAGTAAATAAACCGATTAAATTTATAGGTACGGGTGAAAAAATGGATGCGATTGATGTATTCCACCCAAGTCGTATGGCAGATCGTATTTTAGGAATGGGAGACGTTGTTTCGTTAGTTGAGCGTGCCCAAGAACAATACGACGAAGAAGAAGCTAGAAAATTACAAAAGAAGATTGCTAAAGATCAGTTTGGTTTTGATGACTTTTTAAGTCAAATTCAACAAATCAAAAAGATGGGTAGCATGAAAGATTTAGTAGGAATGATTCCTGGTGCTGGAAAAGCAATGAAAGATGTTGACATTGATGATGACGCTTTTAAAGGTATTGAAGCTATTATACACTCTATGACTCCAACAGAAAGGACTAGTCCTTCCACGATTAATGCGAGTCGTAAAAAACGAATTGCAAAAGGTTCCGGAACTTCGGTACAAGAAGTTAACCAATTGATGAAACAATTTAATCAGATGAGTAAGATGATGAAAATGATGCAAGGCGGAGGCGGAAGAAAAATGATGCAAATGATGAAAGGCATGAAATAATATGAAATAAAAAGAGAAGTTTTGTCGACTTCTCTTTTTTCTTTTTTGATTAACAACAACACACTGAATAACACACAACAACACACAAAAATGATTTTACTAGACGGTAAAAAGACATCAGCAGACATTAAAGAAGAAATTGCTTTAGAAGTAGTAGTATTAAAAGCAAACGATAAAAAAACACCGCATTTAGCAGCCGTAATCGTTGGTAGCGACGGAGCTAGTTTAACTTATGTAAACGCAAAAGTAAAAGCATGCGAACGTGTAGGATTTGAATCTACTTTAATTCGTCTTCCTAAAGAAACTACTGAAGAAGAATTATTAAATGAAATTGCTATTTTAAATATTGATAATGATATTGATGGTTTTATAGTACAATTACCCCTACCCGACCATATTGATGAACAAAAGGTATTAATGGCTATTAATCCTGATAAAGATGTAGATGGTTTCCATCCAATGAATGTTGGTAAATTAGCGTTAAACTTACCTACCTATATCTCTGCTACTCCTTTTGGAATTTTAGAATTGTTAGATCGTTATAATATTGAAACCTCTGGTAAAGATGTAGTAGTTATTGGTCGTAGCCATATAGTAGGAAGCCCAATGAGTATTTTACTATCACAAAAAAGAAAAGTAGGAAACGCAACCGTTACCCTAACACATAGTAGAACCAAAAACTTAAAAGAAGTTACCAAAAGAGCTGATATTATTGTGGCTGCTATTGGTATTCCTGAGTTTTTAAAAGGTGATATGGTAAAAGACGATGTAGTAATTATTGATGTAGGAATTACACGAGTTGCCGACCCTTCTAAGAAAAGAGGATTTAGATTAGTTGGTGATGTTGCTTTTAACGAAGTAGCAGAAAAAGCATCGCACATTACACCTGTACCTGGTGGTGTAGGCCCTATGACGATTGCTATGCTTTTAAAAAACACTTTATTAGCTTGCGAACGTAGACAAGAAGAGTGTTAATACACTATATTTATTATATAAACAAAAAAGACTGCTTAAAAAAGCAGTCTTTTTTGTAAGAAAACAGTTGATATATTTCTCTTACTCCACTATTTAATTACCCTTTTTTGTTATATTAGCTAGCTCTAATTAAAAATTGCAATAATTACGTTTATACTTCCTTTTTAGGGTATATGAAAACACTATAAGTGTTTATATAAACCAAGCATTTAAAAAATACTATGAGTTCTACTATAGGAATAATACCAACTAAAAATACCGAAGTCACTTTTGGAGAGATAATAAACCTGTCTGAAAAATACATTAACTCCTCTCTAAATATAATTCAACTAAAAGAAAAAATTAAACTTCAAATACATATTCTAAACTATGATGAAGCTGAAAATAAAGAATCCTATCATGAAGTTGATTTAACAGATATGTTTAAATGGAAAAAAAATCAATTACTCATCTTTTCTATTAAAGGAGTTTCTGGTGTTATTAAAACTGATTATGATGTAATATTTGACCCTGAAACTTCCCCTGATAACCCTTGGTGGAAATTAAATACGTATAAGAATGAAACCAAGACTATTCTTAATTTAGAAGATAAACTTGAAAAAGCAAAAAAAACAAACAAGTCATGGTTTTTACATCGTTCAGATGAAAAGGACAAAGTTATAAATATTTGTGGTGCTATTATTAGTGCTTCTATTGCTGAATTAACCTCTGCCCTTATATCTTCTACTGACCAAACATGGGGATTTGGACAGTATTTTGTTGAAAAAGAAGAGTTTTTAAACTTTTACCTTCATCCAGAAAAGAATATTTCTGCCCCTTTAAAGCCAGAAAAAATTATAAATAACTCAAGTTTTTGGCACAAACTAAAAAAACTATGGAGTTAGCTTAAACTTATATTTATAATGAGTGATAAAAGAAAATTTTACATATTAAGTTCAATTATAAACTTTCTGCTAATACTCTTTGCAGTTGTTGTTTCTGGTTTAATTACTGAAGAATATTTAGTTTCTGGTATGTTTGTTACTCAAAAAAATGGAGGAGCTAACTTTTTGTTCTTAAGAAGAATATATATGTTTTCAGCTTTTTTGTTTCCTTTTTTAATTTATGTAATTAAGAATTACAAATACCATGGTCTTGTTATTTTTATAATCAGTTTAATAGTAGTTATTTCTAGACAATTATTTTATTATTATCAACTACCTAACGAGTACTATTCTATACCAAGCAGTTTTAAAGAAACTATTTTACTTATACTTTCTACATCTACAATTGTACATTTTTCGCAAATGATAATTGGTAAAAACTACTGCCAATATTGTATAAAACTTATAAAGGTAGCTTCTCCTAATCAGAAAACAACAAATAACACCATTTAAAGCAGCTATGATTTTCAGCCGCAACGAGCCATACACACCCCTTAATAAACATTAACACAGGTCTACAATGTTTCATTTTTATCAATATGGAAAAATAATTCGTCTTACGCACGTAAATTTCATAGAAGAAATTAAACCTAATATAAAGGATGAAATTATAGAATTCTCTGACGAAAAGATTATAATAAGACGAAAAAAATGGTATCTCAATACTTTTTTTGAATTTAACCTTAAAACATTAATATGTTTTATAGTTCTTATAATATTCTTTAGTTTATTTAATAAAGTTGAAGAAGCTTTTAACAAACTCGATGTCTTTTTATACTATTTGTTGGTATTGTATACTATAATCAATATAGTTCTTTTAGGCTTTGCTTTGTATCCTCCTAAAAAAGAAATAGTATTTGACAGACTCAATAGTGTAATTATTCTACCAAAAAGGTTTTCTAAAAAAAAGAAAATAATTAAGTTGAGGTTAATGGAAGGTTATTTCACGCACTCTAAATCAGATGGTATAGAAGACGATATATCTTCATCTACAACAAAATTTTATCTAAAAAACAAATATGATGAAAATAAGTACCTTTATAAAAAAACCACAAAGTACAACACCACCTCTCCTGAATCTTTTCATTATCTATGGTATTTCATAATATGGTATATGGATAAAAACAGAGCTTTACCACAAGATAAAGAATTTGATAAATTTAGAGAGAAAGATTATCAAAGAAGAAAAAAAGAAGGTTTTTTGAAACCTTTGATTGATAGTGAAATAAAAATTGAAGATAAAACGTATGCTAACAACATAATAACTGTAATCACATAGGATTCGATTATGCAAGGATTAACTTGTAATCACCTTTATTATTACTTTTTAAAACAGATTTACTTCTTCTTTTCTAAAAATACTGACGTATCTCTTTATCACTCTCCAGTTCTACTGCTTCTTTGTTTTGTTGAAAGAAACGTGCGGTATAACCTCCTCTTAACGTAATAGTTGCTCCGTTAACCTCTAACCAACTACCTTCACGTAGTCCTAACACAGGAGTTTCATTAAATATATGATACTCTTTAATACGTGTTTCTCGTGTTTCGCCCATGTGAGTAGAGTCTGGATTAGGATCTAAATAATGCGCATTGATATTAAACGGAATAAACCCTAAGGTTTTAAAACTTGGTGGATACACAATAGGCATATCGTTCGTATTCATCATCGTTACTCCACAAATATTACTTCCTGCACTGGTACCTAAATACGGAGTTCCGTTTTCAACCGCTGTAGTTAAATCAGAAAGTATATCGTTTTTATATAGTTGATTTACCAACTCAAACGTATTACCTCCCCCTGTAAAAATAGCTTCTGCTTGCTGAACAGCTTCTTTCGGATTATCAAATTCATGGATACCTACAACTTTTTTATCAATAGTAGCAAAGGCCTTACGAGCTATATTAGTATATTCATCATAGGTTTTTCCGCTTGCTCGTGCATACGGTATAAATAATATGGTAGAAGCTTCTTTAAAAAAGTTAGTTAACGTTGGTAAAATATATGCTAAGTATCCACTTCCATGAACGGTAGATGTACTAGCTATAAGTAGTTTTTTCATTTGTTTACTATCTATTTAAGTTTAATTAGTATGAGTTTTAACTCCTCAAAATCAATCTTTCATTATGCTTTAGATACTTCAAATTAACAAAAATTTACCATGTTCTTAAAACATTTTTAAGACAAGTAGGTAGTTTATTTGTGATATGAGAAAATTGTTACTTGTTCTTTTTATCTTAACTACCTGTGCTATAATTGCTCAAAACACACCTAAAATTATTATAGGTACTGTGTTTATAGATAGTATTGCTACGCAAGATGTACATATTATTAATAAAAAACTAACGCTTGGTGCTGTTTCTAATGAAAACGGACGCTTTGAAATTTTAGCTTCTGAAAACAACACCTTATTAGTTTCTCACTTAAACCTAGAGTTTAAAGAGGTTACCCTTACCAAAGAGCATATAAAAGCTAAAAACATTGTAATTTTTGTTGATAGTAAAACACACATGTTAGATGAGGTTGTGCTAGAAAAGCAAAGAAGTATTTTAGAAATTGATACAGATATACTCACCAATGCTCCTATTGTAAATGCTAAAACCTTAAAATTACCTTATGCCAATGTTATACAACCAAAAGATGAAAAAACAGTAAAGGTAGAATCGGGCTTAGCTATAAGTGTAACGGGGCTTATAAATGCGCTTAACGGAACAAACAAACGAAAAAAACAATTAAAAAAGATTACTGTTGAAGATAGAAATATTGAAAAAATTAGAAAACACTTTACAGATGGCTTTTTTATACGTCAACTAAAAATAAAGAAAGAAAACATCAATCAATTTTTACAAGCCTGTATTTCTAAAGGAATTGTAAACCTATATAATAAAGATAAAGTTTTAGAACTTACTGCGGTTTTAATTGAAAATAGTAAATCCTCCCCTTACCTGCTAGAAAATGAAAATATAAGAGTTACCAAAAAATAATTGCATGATTAAACAACTACCCATCACACTTTTACTACTAATTACCTTAGGAGCTACGGCTCAACAAAAACGAAAATTCGTATACGGAACTTTAAATGATGAGCTTGGTGCTATACCCAACGCTCATATTATTAACCTAAACACACAACAAGGTACGTTTAGTACCGATTTTGGTGAGTTTAGAATTTTAGCGAAACCTAACGATACTTTACAAATATCTTTTGTAGGATACAAAACAAAAAAAATTAAGCTTACACACATTCATTTTGGAATACAAGAAAATAAAATTACCCTAATTAAAGTTCCTTTTGAATTGGATGAAGTGGAAGTAAAAAAACACAACTTAATAGGTTCACTTGCCATAGATACTAAACAAACACCTAAAGATGTTGGTATGGAAAAAGCTAAAAAGGCTATTGATTTTTCTATGATTGATTTTAATGAAAAAGTAATTTTAGATATTGATGAAATTGATAGAATGAAAGCTCCTAATATGTTAAAAATAACAGACCCTACTGCTAGTTTTGCTGGTGTTGGTACAGGCTTTAGTTCTGGTCTTGATAAATACTCACAACAACTAAAAAGAATTCGAAAAACAATACAGTTTAAAGAGAATTTTCCTAAAATGCTCCTCTCAGCATTTGGAGAGTCTTTCTTTTTTAAAGAGCTTAACATACCTAAAGACAAGTATCTTCATTTTTTAGAATATTGCAATCCACTAGGTATAGAAAAATTATATAAACAAAAACAACTTTTAAAACTGATTGCTATCTTACAACAAGAAAGTAAGAGCTACTTAAAAGTAATTAGTAACTAAACACATGAAAAATATACTCCCTTCAATTATCTGTCTATTTTTTATAATAAAAGCTACAGCACAAGAAAGTAGAAAATTCTTTTACGCTACCATACAAGATGAAGTAAGTGCCGTTTCTAACGCACATGTTATTAACCTAAACACCAAACAAGGAACTTTTACTAACAATAATGGTGAGTTTAGGATTTTAGCCAAAGTAAATGATACTTTACAAATTTCGTTTGTTGGTTATGAAACCAAAAACGTTGTGGTAAACATAAATAACTTCGGAATACAAGAAAGTTACATCCAACTAAAAAAAGTACCTATTGAACTGGACGAGGTAGAAGTAAAGAAACATAATTTGCTTGGATATATTTCTTCTGACACAAAACATATAAAGTCTGAAAAAGAAATTAATGCAGAAACACTAAACCTACCTTTTGCTGGCTCTAGAATACTTACTCCTGCTGAGAGAAGGCTACATACAGCTACAACAAGTTATGGAGGAATAATACCTGTAGACCTATTGTTAAATTGGATGTCTGGTAGATTAAAAAAACTAAAAAAGTTTAAAGCTATTGAAGATAGAGAAAAAAGAATAGAAAAAATACGTAGTAACTACCACATACTTATTGAACATGAACTCAAAATACTAAAAGAAGATATTGACAGGTTTATTTATTTTGCTGAATCAGCAGATGACTTCACTCCTTTTTACCTACATAATGAGGTTACAATGATAGATTTTTTACAAAAGAAAGCTGAGGTTTTTAAAAAGCTAAATCCTAAAACTTATAACTAAAGTCCTACTTTTTTACAGGGTAATTTTCACTGCACTTTCTTAAAATATTTTGTACCTTTAGGTGTATACGCTAACTAACCCATAAATATCATGAAGAAAGCTCTAATTGTCTTATTGTTTTTATCTCAACTAGTATTCTCACAAGAAGAACGAAAAACACTTTTTGGAATTGTTTATGATGAAAATGGTGTGTTAGAAAATGTTCATATTGTTAACTTCTCAACAAATCAAGCTACATTCTCTAACGAAAATGGTGAATACAGACTTTTTGCTAAACCCACTGATTCTATTAGATATAGTAGTATAGGTTATAAAACCATTTATGAGAAGTTAACCAAAGAAGACTTTGATACTTATAGAAAAAGAACTACTCTTGAAAAACAAGATTATGAGTTAGAAGAGGTTTTACTTAAAAACAATGAACTCTCAGGGGAACTTGCCAAAGATCTTAGAAAGGTAAAGCAAGATAAAAACTTAGAAATAGCAAGTAAAGCTACCAACTTTTCTAATGTTAACTACACTAATTATCACTCAGACGATTATATAAGCAAACATGTAAAGCCTAATGTAGTTAGAGTTGATCCTACTAAAGCTTTTGAAGGAATGGGTACTACCAATACATTCCCTGTGAAAAACTCAGAAAAACTATGGAAACTTCGTAAAGAATTAGCTTTTAAAGAAAGTATGCCTGCAAAACTACTTAATGAATTAGGTGAAGACTTCTTTTTTGTTGAGCTTGAAATTCCTGTTGATAAGTACTATCACTTTTTAGAGTATTGCAATCCGTTAGGCATAGAAAAACTCTACCAAAACCGTGAAGTGTTAAAAGTTATTAAAATATTCAGAAAAGAGCATACAGAATACCTTAAGATTATTGGAAAACACTAATTTGGCTCAATAATTGATTTTTGATCAACCATGAAAAAACTCTTTGTCCTTTTATTAGTACTTCCCTTACTATCATTTACCCTACATAAATACTATGTTGCATTAACTGAAATTGAATACAGAGAAGATACTCAAAGCGTACAAATGATTATGAATGTTTTTATGGATGACATTGAACTTGCTATAAATAAAGACTACAACACTAATCTACAAATTGCTACTAAAAATGAATTACCGTCTATTGACGAATACTTTTATAAATACCTAAAGGCTCATTTTAAAATTATTATTAATAATGAAGAGAAAGTCTATAAATTCATAGGTAAAGAATACGATGGAAATATTGTTTATTTTTATTTAGAAATAGAAAATGTTTCACTACCTAAATTAATAAAAATAGAGAACGATATTTTAGTAGGTCACTTCCCTGATCAACAAAACCTTATTAAAGCAACTGTTAAAAAAGAACGTAAAAGTTTGTTTTTATCAGGCAATAATGATAAAGGTTTGTTAAATTTTTAATAAAGCTCCTTTTTTAGTAATAAGATTTCATTAACTTTCCGCTTATTTATTCAAAAACTAATAAGCATATAATGAGAAAATATTCTACGCTATTATTTTCAGCGCTCTTTGTATCAGCTTCTTTATTTGCCCAAGAAGCTCCTAAAAAAGAACGCCAACAAGGTCATACCGACCAAAACAAATTTCGACAATTAAAAGATGTATTAGCAACTCCTAACGATCAACGTACTGCATCAGGAGCGCCAGGTCATGCATATACGCAACAAAAAGTTGACTATGTAATGAACTTACGTTTAGATGAAGCTACAGATAGGTTGTATGGAGACGAAGATATTACTTACCACAACAACTCTAAAGACCATTTAGAGTATTTATGGTTACAGTTAGATCAAAATATGCGAGCTCCAGATTCTAAATCTCCATTAGCAGTATCTAAAGAAGCAAGTGGTTTTCAAACTCCAGATAAGTTTGTGAGTGAGAATATGGATAAACCTAAAGCATTCGGATTTAATATTGAAGCTGTAAAATATGCTGACGGTAGAGATTTACCTTATACTATCAATCGCACAATGATGCGTATTAACTTACCTAAGCCATTAGCTCCTGGTGAAGTTTTTAAATTCAAGATTAAATGGAACTACTTAATTAACAATTCTGTTGAAGACGGTGGTCGTTCTGGCTTTGAATCTTTTCCTGATGGCAATAAAAACTATACCATTGCTCAGTTTTTCCCAAGATTATGTGTTTACAACAATGTTGAAGGATGGCAAAATATGCAATTCTGGGGTCGTAGTGAGTGGGCTTTGGAATTTGGTGATTATGATGTAAAAATCACTGTTCCTGCTGATCATATTTTAGATGCAACTGGTGAATTACAGAATGAAAAAGATGTGCTAAGTAGAGAGCAACGTAAGCGTTTTGAAAAGGCAAAAAAATCTTTTAAAAACCCAGTATTTATTGTATCGCAAAAAGAAGCTGAAGAAAACGAAAAACAAGGTACTACTAAAACTAAAACTTGGCATTTTAAAGCTAACAAAGTACGTGATTTTGCTTTTGCTTCATCAAGAAAATATATTTGGGATGCTATGGCAGTAAACATTAACGGTAAAACTGTAATGGCACTGTCTTTATACCCAAAAGAAGGAAATCCATTATGGGAAGAGCATTCAACTCGTGTTGTTGCTAATACTTTAGAGGAGTACTCTAAAATGACTTTTGATTATCCATACTCTAAAGCTGTATCAGTACACGCAAAGCGTCAAGGAATGGAGTACCCTATGATTTGTTTTAACTACGGGCGTCCAAATCCTGATGGAACATATTCTGATAGAGTTAAACACGGAATGATTGGAGTAATTACCCATGAGGTTGGGCATAACTTTTTCCCTATGATTGTAAATTCTGATGAGCGTCAGTGGACTTGGATGGATGAAGGGTTAAACTCTTTTGTAGAGATTTTAGCTGAATTAGATTACGATCCAAACTTCAATACTGGTAACTTACCTAAAGATATTGTTCGTTACATGAGCTTAGATCAAGATAGGTTAAGTCCAATTATGTCTCAAGGTGATTATGTACATAATTTTGGACCTAATGCTTATACTAAACCAGCAGCAGGTTTATACATGTTACGTCAAACAATTATGGGACCTGAGTTATTCGACTATGCTTTTAGAACATACTCTAAAAGATGGATGTTTAAACACCCTACTCCTGCTGATTTCTTTAGAACTATGGAAGATGCTTCTGGTATGGACTTAGATTGGTTCTGGAGAGGTTGGTTCTATACAACTGATTATACTGATATTGGAATTAAAGAGGTTAAACCTTTATATTTAACTAACAAGCCAAATGAAAAAACTAGGAAGTTACAACAACAATATCCTTCTTACTTTGCTCAATTAGGTAAGCTAGTATACTTAACGACTAACAAAGAAGATGCTAATAAATCTGAGGTAACAACATACATTAATAGCTTATCTTCTGATAAAAAAGCTAATTTAAAAGATATTCCTAGCTACATGTATCAGGTTGAGTTTGAAAAACCAGGTGGTTTAGTGATGCCTATTATTGTAGAATTAACGTACGCTGATGGTTCTAAAAAACGTGAAACTTTCCCTGCTCAAATATGGAATAAAAATGAGCATAAAGTACAAAGAGTGTTTACTTCTTCTCAAGAAATTAAAAGTATAGTTATTGACCCTGATTTAGAAACTGCTGATATTGATACTTCAAACAATAGTTGGCCAAAACAAACAACAAATAAGTTTGATGCTTTTAAAAATAAAGCAAAAAATTAATAAGGTTTTTATTATCTAAACCTAACCAAAAAAGCAGCCTTTAAGGCTGCTTTTTTTTATAACTCATCATCTTAATTATTACTTACTAAATAACTTATTTACTTCTTCATAAGTAAGTAATTTAGAAACCGTCATAATATCTGGATCTCTGCTTACATACTGCTGAATTTGTAACATAACAACTCCATCAACTTTAGTATACTTTAGCCAGATTACATCTCCATTTGCTTTAATTTTATATGGATCTCTTGGGTTTTCTTCAAAACCTTTTCCTATTATTTGATGTAACTTTTCTACATCATTATCTAAGTTTTTAAAAGAAAAATGAACATACTCATGAATAGGGTCATTGATATTCTTATAATAAAAGTTATAAGCTTCATTTCCTATTTTCTCTAAGTAAACATACTCTATCTTTCCTACTATTTCTGTTTTAGTAGTTTCAATAAATTCAATTTGAGAATACGAGGCCATAGAAAATAAAAGACCTGTTAGTAAAAGTAGTTTTTTCATGAAATTTAAGGGTTTAAATTTGATATTGTTTTTAATTTTTTAAATATAACTAAAACAACAACGTTTTTTACCCATAAAAAGTATTTTATCTTTTTTTTATTCTCTAAGATACTTCTTTTACAAAACCATTAAATATGAAAATAATTTTCAATTTTTATTTTCTAAACACTAATACTCTATAAATCATCAAAAAAGAATTAAACAACCGACTCTTTAATGATTAAATTCTTTAAATATTTTTTATTTTGCAGTTCAAATTAATTTATAATTCCTCTAAAAATCATGTCAAAACAAATCCCGCTCCTCTTCTTAGTGATTTTTACTTGCATTGTATCTTATTCTCAAACAAAAAAGGAATATAGCGAGAGTGATTTAGATTATTTTAAAAAAAAGTTCTACCTCAATAGAGAAATTGGTGTTGATAGCTCTCTATATTATATGAACAAACTTTTACAAAGTAATAATGTTGCTTACAAGACTTTTGGATATGCTGCTACAGAATATTTAAAAGTAAGAGAAAAACAGCCTATAAACATTCCTTTTAAAGATAGTATAAATAAATATCTTCCTAAGATAGCTAAAACTAATAAAAACTTCTCTCTACTCTTTGATACATATATATTATTAGGTAATTCTAATAAAAGAAGAAAGCTAATTGAACCTGCTTTACAAAATTATATTACAGCTGAGAATTATGCTCTATTAGCTAAAGATATTGAGCGAACTATTAAGATAAAAGGAAACATTGCACTTATTTATCAAGATATGGAGGAACTTGGTAAGGCCCTTAACAAAGCAAAAGAAACACTTAAGCTTATAGAAGTGAATAAAGAGACTCTTTCAGACAAATATTATAGTAGTAAATATAAGAGGATGTTTAATGTCGCAGCTATTTATGCTACCTTATATAAAAATAACAAAAAGAAACATCAATATGCAGACTCTTCATTACATTACTATAATTCCATACTAAAAACAAAAGAGTTTAAACTAAATAGTTATTACACTGGTAAAGTTTATTATGGTATGGGCACTATATATAGTTTAAAAAAAGAATACTCTAAGGCTAGTTCTTTTCTTGAAGAAAGTTTAGGGTTATTTAAAAAAAGTAATTCACAATCATACCTATATAAAGGTTATTACAATAATGGCTACAACTCTTACATGTTAAATGACTTAGAAAAGGCTAAACTGAATTTTTTGACTGCTTTGAGCATAAAGAAAGATACTGTGTTAGATCAAAATTACATGTACATGCACAATTACCTTTCTAAAATATATTCCAAACAAAATAAAATTGATTCAGCAAATTACTATTTAAATACTTTTTTAAATAATTATAATAAAGTTTCTTTAAGAGAAAAGCAACAATTTAAAGAAGCCTATAAGATTGGTTTTGATCAGAAAATCAAAGAATTAAAAGAAGACAGTACTCAAAAAAAGCTTTATTATAAAACTATAGTAATAGGCTTAACTGTTATTGTACTTTTTATTAGCTTCTTGGTAATTAAGAACTCTAAAGAAAAAAAGAAGACTAAGAAAAAATTAGATGAATTATTAAGTAAAATTTCAAACAAAGAAAACCTTTCAGAAAAACCTTTTTCACTTTCTAATGATTTAAAAATAAAAGATGAACAGCATCAACAAATTATTAAAGGACTATTGAAAATAGAAGAAAAAGAGTACTTTTTAAAAGAAGAATTTAACTTGTATAATGCAGCAAAAAAAATAGGTACTAACACTACTTACCTTTCAAAAATCATAAAGGATCATAAAAAAATGAGTTTTAATGATTATACGAATGAGTTACGAATTAATTATATTATTAAAGTATTAAGTAGTGATAAAAAAGTAAGATCATATACCACACAAGCTATTGGTGAAATAGCTGGTTATAAAAACGCAAAATCATTTACTCGAATTTTTAAGAAACATATTGGAATAACTCCCTATCAATTTATAGAAAAAGTTAATAAGGAGTTATAGCCACAACTTTTTCTATTTCTTAAATTTTAAAGCTCGTGTATTCATAACATTTATCTTTACTATTATCACCAGGAGGTGGAGGTAAACAATCTTCTTCACCATCTGTATCAGGTCCTCCGTATCCACCTGTATTTAGTTCAAAAGGTTTTGCTATTGGATCTCCTGCAAATATTTTTATTTTTTCTTCTGATCTTAATTTATACTTCATTAACGACTCAATAGATAAACATTTCATAAGTTTTAATTTTTAGTTTAGGTAAAGTTAATTTTTTTATCAGTTCTTTTTTCACTTACATACACATCTCCTCAAAACAAAACAATAAACAACTAACAAACAAACACTTAAACACTATTTTATAGTGCTATTTTTTTTAAATAGTACCTGCTTTTTTCTTAAATAGTAACTTAATACACTTCTTTTCTTCTATCAAACTCCCAATATTTGTAATATATAATTCTTAAATGCGGAACCTGAAAAGCATATAATAGAGTAAGGAAAATTAAAATTAATTAACCATGTTAAAATCAATTTCAAGCTTAGGAAACGTTTTGAATAAATCAGAACAAAGAGAAGTTAATGGAGGGCAAATTGTATGCCCTAGAGGATCTTATTTAAAATGTGACTGGATAAGATGCTGGTGTGAATCAGAACATATTGAAGAGCCTATTGAAGACTTTGATCATTAAAGACAATAACTAAAACTAATTAACCATGTTAAAATCAATATCGAACTTAGGAAACGTTTTGAATAATTCAGAACAAAAAGAAATCAAAGGAGGCCAAATACCATGTGGAGTAAATGAAATACTAGTTTGTAAGTTTGGACGATGCTGGTGCCAACCAGAAATTGTTGTAGAACTTCCTAAAGACTTTAAAGACTTTGATCATTAAAAAACTAATAACAAAAACTAATTAATTATGTTAAACTCAATTTCAAAATTAGGAAACACTTTAAATAAAGCAGAGCAAAGAGAAATCAATGGAGGAATTATACAATGTCCTCCACATACAAGATATGTATGCTTAGGTGTAGCTCCATTAGTGTCTTGTTGGTGTCAACCATTTGCACTTCCAGGTGACGAAATAGCTACTAGATAATCAAGTAACTTGTTAAAATTAAAAAGCCACTTATATCTTAATAAGCGGCTTTTTTTATAAACTATACAAGTTTCTTAGCATTCTTAACTTTTTGCTTGGTAAGTGCAATATCAATTACCTCGCTCATGTCGGTTACATAATGGAATGTTAATCCTTTTAAGTAACTTTCTTTTATTTCTTCTATATCTCTTTTATTATCAACACACAAAATAATTTCTTTAATATTAGCTCGTTTTGCTGCTAATATTTTTTCTTTAATTCCACCTACAGGCAACACTTTACCACGTAAAGTAATTTCACCAGTCATTGCTATTTTGTTTTTCACCTTACGTTGCGTAAATACAGATACTAATGATGTTAGCATTGTAATACCAGCACTTGGTCCATCTTTAGGTGTAGCTCCTTCTGGTACGTGAATATGTACGTCATATTTATCTAACACTTCAGGATTAATACCAAACTCTTCAGCATTTGATTTGATATATTTCATGGCAATGGTTGATGATTCTTTCATAACTGTACCTAAATTACCCGTAATTGAAAGGTTTCCTTTTCCTTTAGAAATGATAGATTCTATAAATAATATATCTCCTCCAACACTGGTCCAAGCCAATCCAGTAACTACTCCAGCAACATCATTGCTTTCATATTTATCACGTTCTAAACGTGCAGGTCCTAAAATAGTTTCAATATCCTCATTAGTCAGTGCAACATTATACTCCTCTTCCATTGCAATAGATTTTGCAGCGAAACGAACTACTTTAGCCACTTTCTTTTCTAAACCACGAACCCCAGACTCACGAGTATAACCCTCTACTATTTTCTCTATTTGCTTTTTACCAACTGTTAAGTGTTCTTTTGATAAACCGTGCTCTTTTAATTGTTTTGGAAACAAGTATTTTTTAGCTATTTCTACCTTTTCTTCAATGGTATAACCAGTCACATTGATAATCTCCATACGATCACGTAATGCCCATGGAATTTGACTGATATTATTTGCCGTAGCTATAAATAATACTTTAGAAAGGTCGTACCCTACTTCTAAATAATTATCATAAAACGATGTATTTTGTTCTGGATCTAATACTTCTAACATAGCAGAAGAAGGATCTCCTTGGTGACTTTGACTTAACTTATCAATCTCATCTAAAACAAATACTGGGTTTGAAGTCTCTGCTTTTTTAATATTTTGAATTAAACGCCCTGGCATCGCTCCAATATATGTTTTACGATGTCCGCGGATTTCAGCCTCGTCACGTAAACCTCCTAAAGACATACGTACATATTTACGACCTAATGCTTCAGCAACCGATTTACCTAACGATGTCTTACCTACTCCTGGAGGTCCGTATAAACAAATAATTGGCGACTTCATATCACCGCGTAATTTTAAAACAGCTAAATGCTCTATAATACGCTCTTTTACTTTTTCTAAACCAAAATGGTCTCTGTCTAATATTTTTTGAGCTCTTTTTAAGTCGAATTTATCTTTAGAGTATTTACCCCAAGGTAACTCTAGCATTAACTCTAAATAGTTACGTTGTACACCGTATTCCGCCATTTGAGGATTCATACGTTTTAAACGACTTAATTCTTTATCAAAAGTTTCTCCAACCTCTTTACTCCATTTTTTCGACTTTGCTTTAGTTCGCATTTCATCTAGCTCTTGCTCATGAGAAACACCTCCTAGTTCATCTTGAATGGTTTTTAATTGTTGGTTTAAGTAATACTCACGTTGTTGCTGATCTAAATCAGAACGTGTTTTAGACTGAATATCATTACGCAACTGTAATTTTTGAAGCTCTTTATCTAAATTCTTCAAAGTTAGCAACGCACGCTCTTTTAAATTATCTTTCTCTAACAATACTTGCTTTTGCGCCACGCTTAACTCCATATTTGATGAAATAAAATTCACCAAAAACGAACTAGATTGAATATTTTTTATCGCAAATGATGCCTCTGAAGGCAACATTGGGTTTTCTTTAATTACCTCTAATGCTAAATCTTTAATCGATTCGATAATTGCATCAAATTCTTTTTGATCGTCAATTTCTCGTTCATCAACAGCTTCTTTTACCTTAGCTTTTAAATAAGGCTGTTCTTGCGTAATTTCTTCTATTTCAAAACGCTTCTTACCTTGAATAATAACCGTTGTGTTACCATCAGGCATTTTTAACACACGCAATATTTGTGCTACTACACCTGTTTGATAAATATCATCTAATCCAGGATCTTCAACTTCGCTATTTCTTTGTGCAACTACTCCAACAACTTTATCTCCTTTATTTGCATCTTTAATTAACTGAATAGATTTATCTCTACCCGCAGTAATTGGAATTACTACCCCAGGAAATAATACCGTATTACGTAGCGGAAGAATTGGTAACTCTTCAGGAATACTTTCTTTATTTATTAATTCTTCATCTTCTGGTGTTAATAATGGAATTAATTCTGAATCTTCATTAAAAACATCTTGAAGCGACAAATTGTCTAAATGTAATATTTTTGATTTGCTCATATCTTACTTATTCTGTCATAGTGGCACTTTAAAATTTCTCATTAAAAAAAAACCACTTTTTTAAAATCATAAATCACTGATAAACAAAAGAATACTAACCTCTTTATACTTATCTTACTATCTATAATTCAATTCTTATGCCAACAAAAGCTATAAATAACTTATTTTGTAACTTATTTCATTCTAAATCGTCTTATTAATATCATTTTCAATAAAAACTAACCAAAAAATGAAAATTAAATTTTTACTTCTTTCCATTATATTATTATTTGCTAGTTGTGCTTCTAAGTCAAACTCCCCTGAATTTATAGAAAAAGCAGCTGGACGCTATTATTTTAATACTGATGAAATTATAGAAATTACTTTTGATGATAACGATAAATTGCTCGTAAAATGGCGTAATCAAAATTTAGAGCCTTTAAAAGTTAATGATTCTTCTTTTTATGTCCGAGAATTGAATGAAAAACTAATGTTTAACACCTCAGAGAATAAGATAGAGTTAGCTGAAAAACGAGAACATGAAGGAGAAAAATATGTCTTTAAAAAATTAAAAAAAGGAGAGAAAACACCTAGCGAATATTTGGCTGAAGGTAATTTTGAAGCTGCTTTAAAAGGTTACAAGATCATTAAAGAAAAAGATAGTTTAAGTCCAGTAATAAGGGAGCGAAATTTGAATAGATTAGGATATCAATACCTTAGAAAAGATGAGTTTAAAAATGCTATTAATATATTTAAAATAAATATTGAACTATACCCTAATAGCTCTAATACCTACGATAGCACTGGAGATGCTTATGCTAAAATGAAAGATACTATCAAAGCTATTGAATATTACAAAAAAGCATTAGCTATAAACCCTGAAAATAGGAGTTCTAAGCGAGGTTTAGAAAAACTAACTTCAAAAGAAGAATAATGGAAAAGTTAAAATACCCGATTGGTAAACCTGAAATACCAAACAATATTTCTTCTGAACTTCTTACTGAATGGATTACTATAATTGAAGAATTTCCTGAAAGACTAAAAAAATTAGTTTTAAACCTATCTGAAGAACAATTAGAAACTCCTTACAGAAAAAATGGTTGGACTATCCGACAAGTAATACATCATTGCGCCGATAGCCATCATAATTCTTATACCCGCTTTAAGTGGACTTTAACGGAAGACAAACCTGTTATTAAAGCCTATTTTGAAGACCGTTGGGCTGAACTGTTTGATTCAAAAAATGCTCCAATACAACTTTCTCTTGATGCTATAAAAGCTTTACATGCCAAATGGTCTTACCTTTTAAAAGGTTTAAATGAAGATGAATTAAATAAATCGTTTATCCATCCTGATGGAAATGAAGAAGTGAGTTTAAAAGAAAACATTGGTATTTATGCTTGGCATTGTAATCATCATTATGCACATATTGAACAATTATTAATTAGAAAGAATTGGTGTTAAGCTTACACTAAAATCAACAAAGCAATACCAACAAAAACCACAATCTGAGCCCACTTTAAATATACTCCTACTTTATTGTGTTGTTTGATGTAATCTGAAATTTTTCCTGCTAAAATAGCTATTGAAGAAAAGATTAAAAACGATATTAAAATAAACAAACCGCCTAATACATAAAATTGGATAACATTTGACAAAGTGTCAGAAAACAAAAACTGTGGAAAAAATGCTAAGAAGAAAATCGTAACCTTAGGGTTTAATACATTCATCCAAAAACCTGTTTTAAATAATTGTAATGTTGATTTTTTCTGAACATTATCAGTAGAAAAAGCAATTTTAGCGTCGCTTTTATACACTTGATATGCTAGATATAATAAATAACCTGCTCCGAATAACTTAATAATAAAAAATAAACTCGGATTCTGATTGATGATTTCTGAAACTCCAAAAGCAACCAGAGTTGTATGAATGATACATCCTGTCATTAAACCAGCAACTGTGGCTAACCCATATTTTTTTCCATTGACAATACTTTGAGTTAACACAAAAATATTATCAGGTCCAGGAGAAAAAGCTAAGGTTGTTGTAGCTAACACAAAAGATATGAGGGTTTCTAGCATAAATTAACTTTCAGCTAAAATAGCTTTATTGATTCTTTTTACCAAACTAGGTCCTTCGTAAATAAACCCTGTGTAAATCTGTACCAAGTCTGCCCCTGCTTTAAGCTTTTCTAAGGCATCTTTTTCAGAATGAATGCCTCCTACCCCAACAATTGGAAATGCTTTATTAGAATTGTCTGCTAAGTATTGAATCACTCTCGTGCTTCTCTCTTTAACCGGTTGTCCACTTACACCTCCATTACCTATTTCTTGTAAACGTTCTTTAGAAGCTTTTAAATTGTCTCTATTTACCGAGGTATTCGATGCTATAACTCCATCAATCTTAGTTTCTTCTACCAACTCAATAATTTCATCTAATTGTTGATTGTTTAAGTCTGGAGCAATTTTTAATAAAATAGGTTTTTGTTTCGCTTCGGCCTTATTTAATTTTTGAACTTCAGTGATTAATTCCTTTAAATAATCAGCATCTTCTAACTTTGCATGACTAGATACGTTTGGACAACTTACATTTAATACAAAATAATCTACATATGGGTGTAATCCTTTAAAACAAGTTACGTAATCTTCTGTGTAATTTTCAGGAGCTGTATTGGTGTTTTTTCCAATATTTCCTCCTATAATAATTTTTCCCTTGTTCTTTTTTAATTGTTCAATGGCTGCTTCTACCCCCTCATTATTAAAGCCCATTCGATTGATGACTCCTTTATCATCTTTTAAGCGAAATAAACGTTTTTTTGGATTCCCTACTTGACCTTTAGGCGTTACAGTACCAATTTCTACAAAACCAAAACCAAAATTAGCTAACTCATTATACAAAACTGCATTTTTATCAAATCCTGCTGCTAACCCTACTGGATTTTTAAAAGTTAGGCCGAATAAATTACGCTCTAATTTTTTATCATTCACTTGATACATTCCTCTAAAAACAGACGACATTCCTGGTATTTTCGATAAAAACTTTACTAACGAAAATGTAAAGTGGTGAATCTTTTCAGGATCAAAAAGGAAAAAAAATGGGCGAATAAGTAATTTGTACATCGTTTGTAATTATAATCTTCGTTCGTTAAATATAAAAAAAGCTCCAAAAATGGAGCTTCTGAATTATCGTAATACAGCGTCTAAACTCTTTTCGAATGTTTGCTGTAGTTTCTGCATTATCTTATCTATTTGTTTGTCTGCTAAAGTTTTGTTTTCATCTTGCAATACAAAACTTACTGCATATGACTTTTTACCTTCTGGTAATTTGTCTCCTTCATACACATCAAACAAATCAACTTCTTTTAAAAGCTTTCTTTCTGATTGAAATGCTAAGTTATAAATTTCTTTGAACTCAACCTTATTATCAAGCAACAACGCTAAATCACGTTTCACAGCTGGGAATTTAGGCAAATCAGTTACTTTTATGTTTTTGTTACCTACTAAACTTAAAATATTTTGCCAGTTAAAATCAGCAAACAATACCTCTTGTTTAATCGAAAACTCTTTTAAAATCGTTCTTTTTACAACACCTAATTCTACCAGCTTAGTTTTTCCTAAACTTAAGGTAATACCTTCAGAAAACACATCTGATTTTGTTGGTGTTGTTTTTAATTTATCAATCCCTAAACGACTTAACAAAGCTGTTACTGTTCCTTTTACATAAAAGAAATCTGATGCTTGCGTAGCTACCTTCCAGCTATCTTGCGTTCTGTTTCCTGTAACAAACAACGTTAAATGTTTATCTTCTTGGTATCCACTTTCGTATTTATGATACGTTTTACCAAACTCATAAAACTTTAATGAGTTATTCTTTCTATTAATATTGTAAGCTACAGATTCTAAACCACTAAACAGTAATGATTGACGCATTACTTTTAAGTCATTACTTAACGGGTTTAGCATTTCAACATTGAAATCAGCGTTTAAGTTCTCTGACAACTCAATATAATCAGCTTTCGTTAACGAGTTTGCCATGGTTTCATTAAACCCTAACGATGTTAACTGGTCTGCTACTATGTTTTCAATTTTTACGTCTTTATCACTATCAAAAGAAATAGACGTGTTCAATTTATGAGAAAATTCTATGTTGTTATATCCGTAAACACGTAAGATTTCTTCAATAATATCAGCCTCACGTTGTACATCTACTCGGTAAGATGGTACTACTAAACCTAAACCTGCTTCTGTAACACTATTTATTTTAATATCTAATGAAGCTAAAATCTTTTTAATAGTTTCTTTTGGAATTTCTTGACCTATTAACTTATAAGCATTTTCAAATGATAAGAATACTTCAAAGTCTTCAATCTTAACTGGATAAAAATCTAAAATATCAGAAGACATCTTTCCTCCTGCATATTCTTCAATTAATAAAGCAGCACGCTTTAAAGCATATTTTGTCGTGTTAATATCAATTCCTCTTTCAAAACGGAAAGACGCATCGGTATTTAATCCGTGGCGCTTTGCTGTTTTTCTAACCGATACTGGATTAAAGTAAGCACTTTCTAAGAAAATAGAAGTTGTATGTTCTGTTACTCCTGATTTTGCTCCTCCAAACACACCTCCTATACATAATGGATTATCATCTGCATCACAAATCATAATATCTTCAGAAGACAACTCTCTTTCTACATCATCTAGAGTAGTAAATTTTGTTCCTTCCTCTAAAGTTTTTACTACTACTTTACCTCCTCTAATTTTAGAAGCATCAAAAGCATGTAATGGCTGTCCTAATTCGTGTAATACATAATTTGTAATATCTACGATATTATTTTTAGGTGTTAACCCTATTGCTTTTAACCTATTTTGAATCCACTCTGGTGATTCTTTTACTTCTACATCAGTTATTGTAATACCACAATAACGAGGAGCTAAATCTTTATCTTCAATTTCGATATCGATTTTATGAGTACGCTCATCAACATGAAAGTCTGATACTGATGGTGAGATCAATTCTATACTAGTTCCTTGCTGAATTAATCCTGCTCTTAAATCACGTGCAACACCATAATGACTCATTGCATCTGCACGGTTTGGTGTTAAACCAATTTCAAAAACGTAATCTGTTTCAATATTAAAAACTTCTGAACAAGGAGTACCTGGAACTAAACTATCGTCTAACACCATAATACCGTCATGACTTTGTCCTAAACCTAATTCGTCTTCAGCACAAATCATTCCATGACTTACTTCTCCTCGTATCTTTCCCTTTTTAATTTTAAATCCTTCTCCTTTTTCATCATACAATGTAGTACCAACTGTAGCTACAGGAACTTTTTGACCTGCTGCAACATTTGGTGCACCACATACAATTTGTACTGGGCTACCATCTCCTAAATCAACAGTAGTAACTTTTAACTTATCTGCATTTTCATGCTTTTCACAAGTTTTTACCTCACCAACGACAATTCCTTTTAGGCTTCCCTTAATACTCTCTACAGTTTCTATTCCTTCAACTTCAAGACCTAAATCAGTTAATAACTCGCCTGTTTTCTCAGCCTCCCAGTCTGTCTGTAAAAATTGTTGTAACCAATTGTATGATATCTTCATAATCAATCTCTAATTTTAGCGTGCAAATTTACGCAAAATAAAGGAAAAACTATAAACTAGTTATCTACAAAAGATACACAATTGATTATTAACCTTTTGGTAACATTGGAAAATTATATTTTTCATTGATTTGTAACGAGTTAACAAAACTTTAACATTTTAAGAAAATATTATGAAACATAAACTACTCTTCTTTTTATTGATAGCTTCTCTATCGGTTTTTTCTCAAGTTCCTTCATACTATAATGATGTAAACTTAAATTTATCTGGTTCTGCATTAAAAAATGAATTAGCTACGAAGATTATCAATACACATACGACCAATTTATCTTACACTCCTGGTGTATGGAATGCTTTAAAGCAAACAGATTTAAACCCTAACGATCCAAGTAAAGTTTTATTAATATACGGTTATAGTGACACTGATGGAAACTACGTTACTGACAGAACTAGAGATAAAGATTCTAATGGTGGTACAGCTGGTACTCAATGGAACAGGGAACACGTGTACCCTAAATCTTTAGGAAACCCTAATCTAGGAACTTCTGGACCAGGGGCAGACGCACATCATTTAAGAGCTGCTGATATTTCTTTCAACTCTCAAAGAAGCAGCAAAAAATTTGCAAATGGTTCTGGTAATGCTGGTAGTGTTTCTGGTGGCTGGTACCCTGGAGACGAATGGAAAGGCGATGTTGCTCGTATGATGATGTATATGTATTTACGCTACGGTAACCAATGTTTACCTACTGGTGTTGGTACAGGATCAACAATGACTTCAGACGCTAATATGCTTGCTATGTTTATTCAATGGAATGTAGATGACCCAGTATCTGATTTTGAAAAACAACGTAATCCTATTTTAGAAGGGATTCAAGGAAATCGTAATCCATTTATTGATAACCCTGCTTTTGCTACTGAAATTTGGGGAGGTCCTCAAGCTGAAGATTTATTTGGAGGTGGTAGTAATTCTGATACACAAGCTCCTACTGCTCCTACTAACTTATCTGCTTCTAACATTACTGAAACTACAGTTAATTTAACTTGGTCTGCTTCTACAGACAATATTGGTGTTTCAGGATATGATGTATATAATGGAGTTACTAAAATAACCACAACCTCTTCAACTTCTTATACTGTTACAAGTTTAACAGCAGCTACTAATTATACTTTTTCTGTAAAAGCTAAAGATGCAGCAGGTAATGAATCTACTTCTAGTAATTCAGTTTCTGTAACAACTAACACTAGTTCAGGTGGAGGAAATGGAACAGCAACAGGTTTATTAATTTCTGAATATGTAGAAGGTTCTTCAAATAATAAAGCTATTGAAATTGCTAATTTTACAGGAGCTACTGTAAACTTATCTGGATATTCATTAAAAAAAGCTGCTAATGGTGGAGGATGGACAAATACTATAACTTTAAGTGGTCAATTAACAAATGGAAATGTTTATGTAATTGCTAATAGTAGTGCTTCTAGCACAATACTTAACAAAGCTGACAGAACAGACACAGGTGTAATTTCTTTTAACGGAAACGACGCTGTTGGTTTATTTAAAGGAAGTACCCTTATCGATTTAATTGGAGATCCTAATAGTTCTTCTACATTTGCACAAGACAAAACAATGCAAAGAAAATCTTCTGTTACATCTCCTAACAGTTCTTATACAACTTCTGAATGGGATATCTTAGCTAAAGATACATTTAGCGGCTTGGGAAACCACAACATTAATGGTGGAACCTCTGCTCCTGACACAACTGCGCCATCAGCTCCTACTAACGTTGCTGCTTCTAACATAACACAAACTTCTGTTAATTTAAGTTGGACAGCATCAACAGATGATACCGGTGTTATAGGGTATGAAGTTTATCAAGGAAGCACAAAAATAACAACTGTTACTGCTACAAGCTATTCTGTTAGTGGGTTAACAGCTTCAACAAGCTATACATTTTCTGTAAAAGCAAAAGATGCTGCTAATAATGTTTCTTCAGCAAGTAATACAGTAAATGTAACAACTTTAGCAAACACAGTTTCTTATTGTAGTACAAAAGGGAATAATGTAAGCTATGAATGGATTGACAACATTGTTATTGGAGGAATTTCAAATACTACTGGAGGAAATGGTGGATATGGAGACTTTACTTCTTTAACAGGAAATTTACCTTATGGAAGTAATACTATTGTAGTAAGCGCAGGATTTTCTAGTTCTTCTTATACTGAATATTGGAAAGTTTGGATCGACTTCAACCAAAACGGAACTTTTGAATCTTCTGAAGAAGTTGTTAGTGGCTCTTCATCTAGCTCTGGAAATTTATCACATAATTTTTCTGTACCTACCTCTGCTTTAGCAGGTGCTACAAGAATGCGCGTATCAATGAAATGGGATGCAGCTCCTTCACCTTGTGAAACTTTTTCTTATGGAGAAGTGGAAGACTACACTGTTAACATAGGTAGTAGCTCTAAAGGTATAGGAAGCCATAATATTATTATTGACGGAAAGTTAGGAAATGAAACTTCTATTTTTGATGCTAGTGTTTCACCAAACCCTAGTGTTGATTTTGTTAAAATTAAATTAGCAGATGACAGAAATGCTACTTTTAAAGTTACAACCTTAACAGGTCAACAAGTTTTAACAGGAAAAGTTACTCATAACAATCTTAACATTTCAAGCTTAAATAACGGAATTTATATTCTTGAAGTAAATGACGGTCAAAAATCGTTTACTAAAAAGATTATCAAAAAATAGTTTATAACTATAGAATACAAAAAGAGCTTCCAAAATTGGAAGCTCTTTGTTTTTTTATCAAAACTAAGAGTTAAACTTCAATCGTAGTTTTTGATTCTTTTGAAGAAAACACATAAGTATATAACCACATAAGAGTAAATGTTGGCACAACATCTAACCCTGGCATTGCTTCTTCAATAAAAGCAATGGCCCCTGCTACTTTACCTTTATTTCCTTTATACATTTTTGTCATTATATACGCAGATGCTGGCGCCCAAACTATGTCTGATAACTCTCCAAACCCAGGTATTAAATATGAGACGTACCCAATAGCGTCAAACAACAAACTTAATGCTAGCTTTTGGTACTTTTTTTCTTTATTCATTGATATTAAATTAATTCCACACTCAACAAATCAAAATTCAAGCCAAAATTTATAACTTTTATCTTGTAAATTGATAAGTTTGTTCCAAAATACTAAAAACGAATGACTTTTTCTGATTTTATCAATCAAATAGAAAAACTGCAGCAAAAGCAACTAGGTGGTTTAGCATCTCAATTTAAACTTGCCCCAAAACTAAGAACTCGATTTTCAGAAGAATTAATACAAAGTAAAAAACCAAGAAAAGCAGCTGTTTTAGCGTTGTTTTACCCTGACAATAACAATCAAACTCGTTTTTTACTTACTGAAAGAGCCAGTTATAACGGAGCACATTCATCACAAATTAGCTTTCCTGGAGGGAAATTTGATAAAGAAGATAACAACCTACGAACAACTGCTTTACGTGAAACCTATGAAGAAGTTGGTGTACACTATAAATCTATTGAAATAATACGACAAACTTCTGATGCTTATATTCCTCCTAGTAATTTTTTAGTAGCTCCATTTATAGGGGTTTCGGAAAAAACACCTCGCTTTACTCCGAATGAAGAAGTCGCTAAAATTATTGAAGTGTTATTGGCTGATTTACTAGACGACTCAAACTTAACTTCGGTAGAGATGGAAACCTCATATATGAAAAATATCGAGGTACCATGCTTTAAATTAAATGATTACATTGTGTGGGGTGCTACTGCCATGATGCTTTCAGAAATTAAAGATTTATTTAAATAGTTTTTTTTATGGTTTTCTTTTGTAATTTAGCACTTACACTAATAAAACCTGATTATAAAAATGCCTTTATTTAAAAGGAATCCTTTTGGACATATTTTGTTCATTAAAAGATTTTTAATACAAATTCTCGGAGTTATTTCTCACGGACGCTACCGTAAGTTTAATGACCTACAAATAGAGGGAATGGATGTTTTAAGAAATCTCCCCAACGAAAAAGTATTATTTATTTCCAACCATCAAACGTATTTTGCTGATGTAGCTGCAATGTTTCATGTATTTAACGCTGCATTAAAAGGTAGAGACGATAATATTAGAAATGTAGGCTATTTATGGAATCCCAAATTAAACATATATTATGTTGCCGCAGGTGAAACGATGCGCTCTGGATTACTTCCTAAAATATTTGCCTATGTAGGTTCGGTTTCTGTTGAAAGAACTTGGAGAAGCGCTGGTAAAAACATTAACAGACAAGTCAAAATGTCTGACATTTCTAATATAGGAAAAGCTTTAGATGACGGTTGGGTAATTACCTTCCCGCAGGGTACAACTACGCCTTTTAAACCTATTCGTCGTGGTACAGCTCATATTATTAAAACCTTTAAACCTATTGTAGTTCCGATAGTTATTGACGGGTTTAGACGTTCTTTTGATAAAAAAGGATTGATGATAAAAAAGCGTAACGTACTGCAATCAATGGTTATTAAAGAACCTTTAGACATTGATTACGAAAATGAGGACGTGGCTAACATTATTGAAAGAATTGAATATGCTATAGAGCAACACCCCTCTTTTTTAAAGGTATTAACACCAAAACAACTTAAAGAGCAAGAAGAATTTATTGAAAAAAGACGTTTTTGGGGAGCTGACAAACCTAAAGAAAACAAAGATTAACAAAAATTAAAATTAACGTTTAAGTTATGGCTAATAAATCTATTTTAAATAAAAAGTCATTAGACTTCTTAGAAAAATATTTAAACAATGCAGCTCCTACTGGATATGAGTGGGAAGGACAAAAAATATGGATGGATTATCTTAAACCATATGTAGATGAATTCATCACCGATACTTATGGTAGTGCAGTTGGAGTTATTAATCCTGATGCCAAATACAAGGTAGTTATTGAAGGACATGCCGATGAAATTTCTTGGTATGTAAATTACATTTCTGATGAAGGTTTAATTTACGTGATACGTAACGGAGGAAGCGACCATCAAATAGCTCCAAGTAAAATAGTTAACATTCATACCAAAAATGGTATTGTAAAAGGTGTTTTCGGATGGCCAGCAATTCATACACGTAATAAAGCCAAAGAAGAAGCTCCAAAACCAGATAATATTTTTATCGATTTAGGATGTTCTAGTAAAGAAGAAGTTGAAAAATTAGGTGTTCATGTGGGGTGTGTAATTACTTACCCAGATGAATTCCATATTTTAAATGGAGATAAATTTGTGTGTCGTGCTTTAGATAACCGTATGGGAGGGTTTATGATTGCTGAAGTAGCTCGTTTATTACACGAAAATAAAAAGAAATTACCTTTTGGTTTATACATAACCAATTCTGTTCAGGAAGAAATAGGTTTACGCGGTGCAGAAATGATTACTCAAACCATTAAACCTAATGTAGCTATCGTTACCGATGTAACACACGATACTACAACTCCTATGATCGACAAGAAAAAAGAAGGTCATTTAGAGCTAGGAAAAGGACCAGTAGTAGCCTATGCACCTGCTGTTCAACAAAAATTACGCGATTTAATTATCGATGCAGCTGAAGCAAACAAAATTCCGTTCCAGCGTTCTGCATTGTCTAGAGCCACAGGAACTGACACCGACGCTTTTGCTTATAGTAATGGTGGTGTTGCTTCTGCTTTAATTTCATTGCCTTTACGCTACATGCATACAACGGTAGAGATGGTACACCGTGAGGATGTTGAAAACGTAATTAAAATGATTTACGAAAGTTTATTAAAAATTGAAGACGGAGAAAACTTCTCTTATTTCAAATAAAAAATAATCAAGCGTCATTGCGAACGGAGTGAAGTAATCTTATTAAACAAAAATGAGATTTCTTCGTCATACTTCCTCGGAATGACGTTTTTTTAATCAACTCTCTCCCATGGATGAAGTTATAGACATTGTTGATGAAAACGGAAATCACACAGGAAAAACCTGCTTAAAATCCGAAGCTCACAAATATGGCTACTTCCATCCTACCATTCATGTTTGGTTATATACTTCTGATCATAAAATTTTACTTCAAAAAAGAGCTTTAACTAAAAAAGTGTTTCCTGGTTTATGGGACATTTCTGTAGCAGGTCATGTTGCTGCCGGAGAAGACATTAAAATCGCTGCGCTCAGAGAAGTTAAAGAAGAAATTGGCTTTGACATCCTTCCTGAAAACTTACATAAAATAGGAACACGAAAACACATGGTAAATCATCCAAATGGAATTATAGATAATGAATTCCATCATGTATTTATTGCTGAATTAACGATCCCTATTCAAAAATTAACACTTCAAGAAGAAGAAGTAGCAGCTTTAAAATTATTTAGCTTAGAAACGATATTACACACCAAAGACCACGAAAACTTACTATTACCTCAATACCAAGACTATTATTGTTTTGTGCATGATAAAATTCTAAAAAATCTTAGTATATTATAGTTCCTAATTTCATTAAAAATGAAAAAGCTACTATTCTGTTTAGTCATCTGTATACTGCATTCCTGCGCTTCTAAACAACACCTAAAAAAGCATGGTTTTTCTGACGGTATTTCTAAAATGATAGAAAAAACATACTTGGTAGAAAGTAATCAAAAAAAGTTAGTTCAAACAAAAACATTGAATTTCACTAAAAATGGACGTGTAAAAACTTCAAAAACTAAAGATAGTCTCGGGAATACCATTGAAGAAACTGAAAAGCGGTTGTGGTTTGAAAAACGCTCATACCCTAACAAGCTTCCTTACTATTGTAAAACACGCTGGAAACCTAATCAACGAGAACGTATTAGTTGTTATACACAAAAACAGTTTAAGCAAAATGAAATTATTGTGCATTATACCGAAAATGGTTTGATTGATAAAGTAGTCGATAACTTCTCTACATTTTACACACATCAATATCAATATAAAAATGGTTAACTTTCAAAAGTTGTGATTACAGATAAAAACAACATCCCTGTGGATACAATAAATATTGAATGTATTTCAAAAGACAACAAAGGAAACTGTCTTGAGCAAAGGAAAAAGTCTACAGTCTTTAACACCATAGAGATAACATCTTTTACATTCACCTATAAATAACACCCCAAAATTTAAAACAAGAGGGAATACTTTTAAACTTAAATAACTATATTTAAGACAAATAATCACCCTATATGTTAACAAAACAAGAAAAATCTGCATTAAGAAGTAGGTTGTTTCGCCACTTAGATGGAATTGTAACTTGTCCCGCAGCCTACACCTTATACGAAAAAGGAATTACAAAGTATTTATTAGAGAAGAAATCAGTTAGTTTAACTGAAATCACCAACCAATTTCATGCTAACGACGGTTATTTAAATGTAGCTTTAAGAACATTGTGTTCACAAGGTTGGTTAACACAACAGGTTGACAACACCCACAATACTGTTCTTTTTAAAATTAACGAAGCCTCTACCATTGCTTTTTCTTATTTTCATCTTTATAAAGACGCTTTTTCTTTATTAAGATTTTCTGAAAGCTACAGCGTTAGAAAGTTCGAAATGGAACCTTTTGAAAAATTAGAAAATCTCTATAAAAACTTTACAAATAACTTCGGAATAACACTTCCTTCAACTTCTAAAGAAAAAGAAATTTTAACACAAATTCTAACACACATTGAAGGAATCATTGTGGGACCAACTACCGTCTTATTAGGAATGAGCGGGATGTTTCATAAATATTTTATGCAAACCAAGTTTAGTGCAGATGAATTCCATAAAGATGCCGATAATTTTAGTCGATTATTAGATTTATTAACTAATTTAAGTTGGTTTACCAAAACAAAAGACTCTTATGAGTTTACTGATGAAGGCTTATTTTTTGCTCGTAGAGCAAGTGCTTATGGAGTAACAGTGTCGTATATTCCTACTCTTAGAAAACTAGACAAACTTATTTTTGGAAATCCTGATATTTTTAGAACTTCCGAAATAGGAAATGATGAGATTCATGTAGATAGAGAAATGAATGTTTGGGGAAGTGGTGGCGCTCATTCTACCTATTTTAAAGTGATTGATGAAATCATCATCAACCTATTTAACAAACCTATTAATGAGCAACCTAAAGGAATTTTAGATGTTGGATGTGGTAACGGTGCCTTTTTAAAGCATTTATTTAATGTGATTGAAAACCAAACCTTGAGAGGTACGATGTTAGAAGACCATCCGCTGTTACTTATTGGTGTCGATTATAACGAAGCTGCATTAAAAATAACTCGTAAAAACCTAGTACAAGCCGATATTTGGGCGAAAGTGATTTGGGGAGATATTGGAAACCCGAAAGCTATGTCAAAAGATTTACAAGATAAATACGGCATTAATTTATCTGATTTATTGAATGTCCGTACGTTTTTAGACCATAACAGAATTTGGCAAGAGCCCGCACCTAATGATGATTTAACTATTACCAATTCAGCTGGAGCTTATGCATACAGAGGAAAACGTTTAAACAATAATCTTGTAGTAGAATCATTAAAACAACATTTCAACAAATGGAAACCCTATATCAGTAAATTTGGGCTATTATTAATTGAACTACATACCTCAAAACCAGAATCGGTTGCTAAAAACATAGGAAAAACAGCTGCTACTGCTTATGATGCTACTCATGGATATTCTGATCAGTACATCATAGAACTCGACGAGTATATGAATGCTATGGAAGCTATTGGGTTAACTCCTGACAAAAACACTTTCAAAAAATTTCCCAATTCGGAATTAGCTACGGTTTCTATTAATCTTTTTAAGTAAAAAAGCAAGGTTTAAAACCTTGCTTTTCCTTAATTTTTATTGAATTTAAACTATTTTAATTCTCACTTATAGTATTTTCTTTAACTGACAGTAAATTAGCAAACAACTTATATGCTCCAGGAACACCTGCTGGTAGTTCCCTAAAGAAACTAAGTCCTGTATAGATATAGTTTCCTTTTCCGTATTTAGCAACTAACAAACTTCCTTTTTTAGCTGACTCCCCTTTGTCATGCATTGATAAAATAGGTGTGTATTCTGCACTCCATTTATTAGGAAAATACAATCCACGTTCTTGCACCCATCCGTCAAAATCAGCTTCCTCAATTTTATTTGGATAGTTTAGTATAGAATGTTCCTTTGCTAATAATGTTACCTTGGCTTTTTCATCGGTAACTCTATCACGAGACAACTGTAAATTGTATGGAGCTTGTACATCCACTCCTCTATTGGTGTTGTACTGTACAATTACGTTTCCTCCGTTTTTTACATAGTCTAACAAATATTTTTGTTTAAACTGTAACTCTTTTATGGTGTTGTACGCTCTAATACCAACAACAACCGCATCAAACTGTTCTAAATTACCATTAATTTCCTTTACATTCAATTCTGTTACTTCGTAACCAATTTGTTGTAAACTTTCAGGAATAGCATCTCCTGAACCTTGTATATACCCTATTTTAGTGCCGTTCTTTTGAATGTTTAAGCGTACAACTTTTGCTTGTGATGTTAATAGTACTGATTGCTTAGGAATATGATTGTAGTTGATGTCTATCAATTCTTTATCATAACTTTTACCGTCAACTTTTGCTATGGATTTTAATACCCCTTCTGATTCGTTTTGTGTTGGAGTAACAGTAAAATCAATCAGTTGAATATCTCCTTTTTGAGCTATAGAAAATTTCGCTTCACTTGGCATAATACTCCATCCTTTTGGAGCCTTTAACGCAACAGTACCATTCGTGTTTTTTGACCCTGAACGAACCTCTACTGTAACTTTTTGAGAATTTTCTGAAGAAAAAATTAGTACTTTGTTCAATAGTTTTGTTGTTACTTTAGGTAACACCTCAAATGGCTCATAAATTTCTCCTTTATTTCTTTTTGAATATCTATACACTAACGGTTTTCTAAAAGAAATAGATTGATTTTCAATCATCAAATTGAATTGTATTTGAATTGGTCTTGGTGTTTCTGGTTTCCCTCTTAATTTCTGGTTTTCTACTGTGTACATTCCCAAACTCCAAGGTTTTTGTAACCAATAAGGTGATGAATACGGGATTTCAGGTATCGAAATAGCTTCTGTAAACGTTTTCTTCTCATTATTCGCTAAACCTAAGCTTTTATCTACTTTTTTATTTTCTGGAAGTATTTTTATTGAGGATAACTCCATTGAAACTCCACTTCTATTTAATACTTCAAAATCAATATTAATTGTACTATTTGGTGCTGCACTAGAACTTTCTGCAGAAGCTTCTAAATACAAACCTGCACAGGCTTCGATGATTTCTTTTAGCTCTCTGGTTTTAATTACCTTCCAATGTTCATCTTCTAGTTTTTGAACTTTTTGATAGGCTTTTAATAATGCTGGAAGATGTTTTGACGGATTTACAAAATCGAAGTTTTGTTCTACTTCATATAAAATATCTCCTATTTCTCCACCACCTTCTACTCTATTCCATGTGGTATTAATTCCTGAAAAGATATCTTTTTTGTCTTTAGGAAAATCTCCCTTTAAAAATTCTACATATTCTGTTTGGGTTCCTCTTGTGGTTAACCTTCCAAACCCTTGACATAAATGCTGACTACTCGCTATTGATGCCAATTCATTATTCGACAATCCTTTTAAAGGATAATACGTTCCAATATCAAAACTTAACATCTTACTTTTATCTGCTTTGGCAAATTTTTCTTGACTACCATAAAACCACCAAGAAGTATTAAAAAATAGCCTGTTTGGTTTCCATGTATTGGTATATTGTAACTGCTCTGGGTATTTTGTTTTATCATTAGCCAAATCAAAAGCTTCAACACTTAACATTGCCGAAGAAGTGTGGTGTCCGTGAGTTGTTCCTGGAGTTCTGTGATTAAAACGATTGATAATCACATCAGGTTTAAAAGTACGAATTGCCCAAACTACATCAGCAAGCACTTTTTCTTTATCCCATATTTTTAAGGTTTCATCAGGATGCTTCGAATAACCAAAATCATTCGCTCTTGAAAAACGTTGCTCTCCTCCGTCTACTCCTCTTGCTGCTAACAATTCCTGAGTACGAATTACTCCTAATAGTTCACGCATTTCAGGTCCTATTAAATTTTGACCTCCATCACCTCGGGTTAGAGATAAATATCCTGTTCTTGCTTTTTCATGATTAGATAAATACGCTATTAATCGTGTATTTTCGTCATCAGGATGTGCTGCTATATACAACGCTGAACCTAAAAAGTTTAATTTTTGAACTTTCTCATAAATTTGGTTTGAAGTAAGTTTTTGTGGTTTTTGTGCGTTTATTGTTAATGAAATCAATAAAAAAGGTAGCAGTAAAAGTACTTTTTTGTGCATTTTTAATAGTTTGAGTAATACACAAATGTAACTTTTTTAACTAAAGTATAAGGTACATTAACAAAATGCTAACATTTCTGCTATAAAGAATAAAGCTACTTTTCTTTTGTAGGAAAGAACTAAAACTATTTTTTTAATCTAAAAAATACTCTTCCTTAAAACCTATCAAATACAATTTTTCTTGAGCACGAGTTACAGCTGTATATAACCAACGTAAATATTCTACCGATGCACCATCTGGTAAATACGGTTGCTCTATGAAAATTGTTTTCCACTGACCTCCCTGTGATTTATGACAGGTCATTGCATAAGAGAATTTTACCTGAAGAGCATTGAAATACTTATTTTTCTTCACTCCCATAAACTGTTTATACTTTGATTTTTCTTGTGCAAAATCCTCTTTTACGGCTTCGTATAAACGATTAGACTCTTCGTAAGTTAATGACGGGCTTTCACTCGTTAATGTATCTAAGAGTAAAACCGTTTCAAAAGGTTTCATATCAGGATAATCAATCATACGAACTTCTACTTCAGCAAACTTAAATCCGTATAATTCTTTAATTGAATTGATGCGCATTACTTCGCAAATATCACCATTCGCTATAAATCCTGCCGAAGAAGAGTCTTTCAACCAATAATAGTTGTTTTTTACCACCATGACATAGTCTCCTGTAGAAATTTCATTTTCTTGTCCGCGGATTTTAGTTCTAATCTGTTGATTATACTGATTTGCTCGTTTATTTGATCGTACGATAATAGCAGTATCTTCTACTCCTATTTCACCATCGTATGCAGTTGTTATAGCATCTTGAATATCATATCCGTCTTGTAATCTAATAATGTCGGGGTAATTTAAATCAAATTGAAAATGTGTTGAATCATTCTGAATCAACAAGCGTAAATCGGTTGCATTTGCTAAAATTCCCGAACCTTCTTCTTGTCGAACCACTTCATCTAACTCAATTTCAGTAACCTCTTTATTAAATTCAAAAGAGAGTTTATCTGCCTCTAAAGCTGGACTCATTGTTAATTTTACTGGTGGTAACTGCGCTGTATCACCTATAAAAATAATTTTACAATTTTTTCCAGAGTACACATATGAGATTAAATCATCTAGTAATGAACCATTTTCAAACAATTTCGCGTTTTGTTTTTCATCAGAAATCATAGAAGCTTCATCTACTATAAAAAGTGTATCGGTATGCTTATTAGGCTGCATCACAAAATTTACAGCTCCACTACTCTGTTTTTTAGGGAAATATATTTTTTTGTGAATTGTAAATGCTTGTCTATTAGAATATCCTGAGATTACTTTTGCTGCACGCCCTGTCGGGGCTAGTAAAACTGCTTTTTGTCCTATCTTCCATAAATTATGTACAACAGTACTTATTATGGTTGTTTTACCTGTCCCTGCGTATCCTTTTAGTAAAAATAAAGCACGATTATCATCTGAAAAAATAAAATCAGTTAAGACATCTAATAGCTCATTTTGCTTCTGTGTAGGTGTATACGGGAATTTTTGTAGTATTTCTTTATAAAATTTCGGAGCAGTTTGTATCATATTTCAAATAATATTCAAAGATAGGCCTATTTGTAAATAATTATTTTCATCATTGAAAAAAAATTGTAGATTTGCGAATATCATACATTAAAAATTAAAAAAATGAATTTATTATTAATGATTTTAGCAGCTGTTGTAGTTGCAGTTCTTTTAGCATTACTTGTTGTTAAGTTTGTTCCTCTAAAAATGAGATGGTTAGTTTCATTATTATTATTAGGAGCAACTGTCTTTTTAGTATATAAAATTTATAATGGTGTTATGGAGCCTATTAATTTTAACAAAGACAAGAGAGTACGTTATGCTAAAGTTATTAAGAATTTAAAATTAATTCGAGATGCTGAAGTAAAATATAAAGAAGTTTACGGAACATATACTAACAATAAAGATACTTTACTTACCTTTATTCAGAATGGTCAATTAGCTATTACTGAAACTAAAAATGTTGAAAAAACAATTGAATTAGGTGGAGGTATTACTAAAGACATATCTGTTAAAGTTATTGATACTGTAGGTTACGAGCCTGTTTTAAAATATTTTGAAGGTAAAGAATATGCTAAAATGTTTGAGGTACCTGGTACAACAGAACAGTTTGAATTAGCTACAGGTAGAGTTGAAAAAGTTGCTGGATTAGAAGTTCCTGTTTTTGAAGCGAAAGTTTCTAAGAAGCCTATTTTAACAGGAATGAATCCTTCTTTAATTAAACAAGAAGTAGAAGCTATTGAAACAGATCAAATTAAAGGTGAGTTTGTTTCTGTTGGTTCTTTAACTGAAGTAACTGTAGGTGGTAACTGGCCTCCTTATTACGATAAAGGTGAAGCAATTGCAAAAAAAGAATAAAAAAAATAGCGCTTTTGCGCAACATAAAAGTCTATCCATCCAATTTAGTTTGGATGGATTTTCTTTTTGTATCTCAAACTCAGAAACAAAAGAGCCTCTTCTTTTTACTGAGTATACTTTCCCTAGTTCTATAGCCTCTCCTGAACTTTTATTAGAAAAAATCATCCGTATTTTTGATACTGACAAAGATTTACAACAAGACTTTACAGCTGTTTTTGCTATTCATCAAAACAGTTTAGCTACGTTGGTTCCTAACAAACTTTTTGACAGAAACAATTTAACTCCATATTTAAAATATGATGTTAAAACATTAAAAACGGATTTTATTACCTACGATTTTCATACAGTAATAGCTGCTAACACAGTTTATATACCTTATGTGAATATTAACAATTATCTTTTTCAAAACTTTGGAGAGTTCGAATACAAACACCATTCAACAGTTTTAATAGATAAACTACTTAGCTATTCTGAAAATGATTCTGAAGAGCAGTTTTTTGTCCATGTCTCTTCTTCTCACTTAGATATTCTAGTTTGTAAAGAAGGAAAATTATTGTTTTACAACTCATTTTCTTACAACACAAAAGAAGATTTTATCTACTATATTCTTTTTACTGCTGAACAGCTACAAATGGATCCTAACTCCTTTCAATTAACCTTTATTGGTGATATTGAAAAAGAATCAGATATTTACTCTATTACTTATACATATGTTCGAAATATTCATTTTATGAACCCTGTAAATAGTTTTTTTGCAGATAGTGATGATTTTTCAAACCACTCTAACTTTATACTTATAGCCTAATGCGAATTATTTCTGGAAAATATAAAAGTAAAAGAATTACAGCTCCTAAAAACTTACCTGTTCGCCCTACAACTGATATGGCAAAGGAGTCTTTATTTAACATTTTGAATAACCTCTATTACTTTGACAATATTTCTGTACTAGATTTATTTTCTGGAACGGGAAATATTAGCTACGAATTTGCCTCGAGAGGTACACAAAACATTTATGCTGTTGATGCTCATTATGCTTGTATAAAATTCATCAATCAAACGGCTAAAGATTTAGATATGGACATTAATAGTTATAAGAGTGATGTCTATAAGTTTTTAGAAAAAACACCTCTTAAAACAGATGTTATTTTTGCAGACCCTCCTTACGACTTTGAAGAAAGTCAATTTTTAAAAATTGCTGATATTATTTTTGAGCGTAATTTATTAAATGAAGATGGTCTTTTAATTATTGAGCACTCTAAGCATACTGATTTATCTCAGCATCCTTTTTATAGCTATGATAAACGTTACGGTGGTAATGTTTTTAGCTTTTTTGAAGTTATTGAAAATAACGAGTAATAATATATATACACAAAAAAAAGGGAACCAATTGGTTCCCTTTTTTTTGTGTATATATATAACTAAGAATACATTTTCTCTCTTAATTCTTTTACTTTAGGATCATCTAAATACTCATCAAATGTAGCGTATTTATCAATAATACCTTTAGGTGTAATTTCTACAACTCTGTTAGCTACTGTTTGTGCAAACTCGTGGTCATGTGTAGTAAACAACACAGTTCCTTTAAAGTTAATTAATGAGTTGTTCAATGCTTGAATAGATTCTAAGTCTAAGTGGTTTGTTGGCTCATCTAACATTAAAATATTAGCTCTAGTCATCATCATACGAGATAACATACAACGTACCTTCTCTCCTCCTGATAATACGTTACTTTTCTTTAAAGCTTCTTCACCAGAAAAAATCATCTTTCCTAAGAACCCTCTTAAGAAAACTTCTTCTCTCTCCTCTTCTGTCTGTGCATATTGACGCAACCAGTCTACTAAATTTAATTCCCCATTTTGGAAAAATGATGAGTTATCAGCCGGTAAGTAAGACTGGGTAGTTGTTACTCCCCAACTGTATTTTCCTGCATCTGGTTCTTCATTTCCTGAGATTACTTGATAAAAAGCTGTGGTCGCTTTTGAGTTTTTAGAAATAATGGCTACTTTATCTCCTCTATTTAAGTTGATATCAACTTTTGAAAATAATAATTCTCCTTCTACATCTGTTTTAGAAAGACCTTCAATATTTAAAATTTGATCTCCAGCTTCTCTATCTCTATCAAAAATGATTGCCGGATAACGACGTGAAGATGGCTTAATTTCATCTACATTTAACTTATCTATCATTTTCTTACGAGAAGTAGCTTGTTTTGATTTTGCAACGTTTGCAGAGAAACGACGGATAAATTCTTCTAATTCTTTCTTTTTATCTTCTGCTTTTTTGTTTTGCTGTGCTCTTTGTTTAGCTGCTAACTGAGAAGACTCATACCAGAATGTATAATTTCCTGAATAATTATTAATTTTTCCGAAATCAATATCTGAAATATGTGTACAAACAGCATCTAAAAAGTGACGGTCGTGAGATACTACTATTACTGTATTATCGTAGTTTGCTAAGAAGTTTTCTAACCAAGCAATTGTTTCAAAGTCTAAGTCGTTAGTTGGCTCATCCATGATTAACACATCAGGATTACCAAATAATGCTTGTGCTAATAACACACGTACTTTCTTCTTTGAATCTAAATCTGCTAATAAAGTATAGTGATCTTCCTCCTTAATACCTAAGTTGGACAATAAACTTGCAGCAGAAGCATCAGCATTCCAGCCATCCATTTCTTCAAAACGAACCTGTAATTCACCTATTTTTTCTGCATTTTCATCAGAATAATCAGCATACAATGCATCTATTTCTGATTTTATTTTGTGCAGTTCTTTATTCCCCATTAACACAGCTTCTAAAGAAGTATACTCATCAAAAGCATAGTGATCTTGTGTTAATACAGACATTCTTTTCCCTGGTTCTAAATGAACTTGGCCTGAGGTAGGGTCTTGTTTTCCTGATAAAATCTTTAAAAATGTAGATTTTCCAGCTCCATTAGCTCCGATAATTCCGTAGCAATTTCCTTGTGTAAACTTAGTGTTTACTTCATCAAACAAAACACGTTTTCCAAACTGAACTGATAAATTAGAAACTGATAACATGTATATTTTTTTTAATTCCGTGCAAAAGTATAAAAACTAAAGACTATAAAAGAATTTGCATGAAAGTTTTTAACATCTTACTTTTGGCTCGTTTTAATTCTTTTTAACAACGAATTAACAGCCTAATAATAAAGAGTTATCTATTTTTGAACTCTAGTATTTAGGGTAATTTAAATCATGATTAAGTATTTTATACCTCTCATATTAATTGTATTTATTGGATGCAACGAATCCAATAAAAATAAGCCTACCTATTTTGGGGGTAAAATCATCAATCCTAAATGTGACTTCGTTATACTGTCTGATAATTACGACTTTAACGATACCATTCCACTTAGTAAGAATAATACATTTTTAGGAAGCTACTCTAAATTTAAAGAAGGTTTATACGTATTTCATCACGGTAATGAACTTCAATATATTTATATGCAACCTTCTGATAGTTTATTAATTAGGTTAAACACATGGGATTTTGATGAATCTTTAGTTTTTAGTGGTGTTAATGCTGAAAGAAATAACTTATTAATTGAATCATTCTTGCAGTATGAACAAGACACTAAAAACGCATACGAATATCTTTCTTTACCTAAAAATGAATTTTTAGCGAAAATAGATTCAATAAAATCTATTAAGAATATCATTTTTGAAAACTATAAAACTCGTAGTAATGATGCTTCAGGTTTTGTAGATATTTTTGACATCTCTTTAAATTATCCTTTGTATGCAAAACTAGAAGAGTATGCTATCCAAAGCTTAAATGAAGAAGTATCACAAAAAATTAGCAGTTCGTATTTTGATTATCGTAAAAATGCTCCGACGAACAAAGACTCTTTAATGTTTTATGGTCCGTATTACAGGTTTATTATTAAAAAAATACAGAATGATGCTTACCAAAAAAGTAACGGAATAAAATCAGAAAAGTTTACACAAAACTTATTGCACGCTATCAACGAGAATGTAACTCTTGAAACTGTAAAAAATAAAATGATGTATAACGCTGTTATTCGAAATTTTTATGAAGAACCAAATAGCGAAATGAAGAGTGAAGCATTTTTTACTTTCTTCAAATTAAACACCAATAATGAACATAAAAAAAATGTTCAACGTTTAATTAATGATTTAAAAATATTAAATAAAGGAGAAAAATTACCTTCTTTTAAGCTAATAGCTGCCGATGGAGAGTTAAAAGACTTCAATAGTATTTCTAAAAACAGAAACACAGTTGTACTTTTAAAAAATTATAAATATGCCTCAGACGACTGGGTGTCTTCTCGTTTTAACTATTTAGTTAAGAAAAATCCTGATGTTAACTTTGTTTTGGTTAACCTATGTGATTCTTCAAAAAGGTTTACTAAAAATGTAGATGTAAAGTATCAATACACCATACCTAATGAAAGTGCAGTATGTGACTTTACTTCTAGTAAATTTCCTCGTATGATTTTAGTTGATAAAAACGGAATTATTCAAAACGGTTATACTAGTTTATCTGCAAAAGACATAAACCTAGAAATCAGCAATTTACAAAAAACCAAATAGTTAACCTCTATTCATTTTATTTAGTGTACTTTTGCACCGTCCAAAAAAAATCGTACTAGACGATTTACATAATAATTAATTATAGAATTCGCGGAGGGGCATCTGTGGGTTCTCTAAAAACACAGTATGTCAACATTTTTAGATTTAGGTTTGCAAGAACCTATCAACAAGGCGTTAACCGATTTAGGTTATGAAAAGCCAACAGTAATTCAAGAAAAAGCAATTCCTCAAATAATTTCTTCTTCGGATGATTTAAAAGCATTTGCACAAACAGGTACAGGTAAAACTGCAGCCTTTAGTTTGCCTATTATTGAGCTTGCTGATCAAACAAGCACGCACACGCAAGCAATCATCTTATCTCCTACTCGTGAACTAGCTGTTCAAATAGGTAAAAACATTGAAGATTTTTCAAAATACTTACCTAACTTAAAGGTAGCCACTGTTTATGGTGGAGCTAATATTGAAGAACAAATAAGAAAGCTTAAAAAAGGTGTTCAAATAGTTGTAGGTACTCCTGGTAGAACCGTAGACTTAATTAAAAGAAGAGCTTTAAAGCTTGGTAATGTAAAGTGGTTAGTACTTGATGAAGCAGATGAAATGCTTAACATGGGCTTTAAAGATGAGTTAGATCAAGTTTTAGAAGCTACGCCAAATACTAAACAAACGTTATTATTTTCTGCTACTTTTCCTAGAGAAGTAGAAAATATTGCTAAAAACTACATGACAAACCCTATAGAGGTTACTTCAGGTCAAAAGAATCAAGGATCTGACAACGTAAGTCATGAGTATTATTTAGTAACAGAAAGAACACGTTACCCTGCTCTAAAAAGAGTAGCAGATTTAAATCCAAATATCTACGGAATTGTATTTTGTAGAACTAGAAGAGAAACTCAAGAAGTAGCCAACAACCTAATAAGAGATGGTTACAATGCTGATGCTTTACACGGAGATTTATCACAAGCTCAACGTGATTCAGTAATGGAAAAGTTTCGTAAAAAGACTATTCAAATATTAGTAGCTACTGATGTTGCTGCTCGTGGATTAGATGTTAATAACCTAACACACGTTATCAACCATAAATTACCAGATCAAATAGAAAACTACAATCACCGTAGTGGAAGAACTGGTAGAGCTGGTAATAAAGGAATTTCTATTGCTTTAGTAAGTAAGAAAGAACAAGGTAGGTTACGTCCTATTGAACGAATTATAAAAAAACAATTTGTTCATACCCCTGTTCCTTCTGGTAAAGAAATTTGTCAAAATCAATTATTTCACTTAATTGATAAAGTGCATAATACCGAAGTAAATACGGATCAAATTGAAGGTTTTTTACCTGGTATTTATGAAAAATTAGAAGACTTAACTCGTGAAGAATTAATTCAAAAATTTGTATCATTAGAGTTCAATACATTCTTATCATACTACGAGAATGCTCCCGATTTAAATAATTTATCTTCAAAAGATAGTTCTAGAGGTCGTTCTTCTAGCGAGAATATGACACGTTTCTTCATCAACTTAGGAAGAAAAGATCGTTTAAATCCTGCAAAACTAATAGGTTTAATCAATGATCAAAATATTGGTGACAAGATTGAAATTGGTGCTATTGATATTTTAGATACTTTTTCTTTCTTCGAAATTGACAAAACCTTCGAAAAAGAAACATTAGATGCTTTTGCTTCTAATGACCCAGATTTTAATGGTAGATCAGTAAATATTGAAATTACTAAAAGCGATCGTAGTGGTGGTGGAAGAAAGCCACGTAGAAGCGGAAGCGGTGGTGGATTTAATGGTAAAAAACGTAGAAGCGATAACCCAACTGATGGTAAAAAAAGTTTCGGTAGAAGACGTAGCGAAAGTAGTTCTTCTAGAAGAAGCGATAATAAACCTGCAGCAGGTTTTGGTAGAAAGCGTAGAAGAGACTAATAAAGGAACTTGTTATATAAAAACCAAAAAAGCAGTGAAGTTAACTTCACTGCTTTTTTATTTCTTAATGATTAAGCTATCTTAAGACGATTCTTTAAAAACTAAAATACAGATGTAACATATTTATAGCCGTATTTTCTTTTACTATTCCAGGAATATCTTTTAGAATAAACACTTGCTACTTGATTAGCTTTTTTCTCCTCTTTAAAATTATCTGTTGCTGTCATATTATTGTTTTTTAAGTATTATATTAATTTTTGTATACTTATATGACGTTGATAACACACAGTTGTTACATACCTTCCATGTATTTAACAGATTTTTAAGAAAGCTTAAACACTAATTTACAACAAGTTAATCAACTTAACTTTCTATTATATTGTTTATATTTTTTGTAGTAATATTTTATCAAAACAACAACAAATCATTTTATTGATTTCCTAAAATAATAGGCATTCCACTTTTTCCTGAACCAATAATAACAACTTTACTATTAGTAGAGTTCGCTAGTCTATTGGTAGCTTCAATACCTTTATCTTGTAAAATTTTAGCTCCAGTTTCAATACCAAAAGTAAATTCAGCAGAGGGTTTTATTTCTCCTGTACCCCAACCGTCTACGGGTCTGCCTTTGCTTTTATGGTATACTGTGTGCCTAGTTCGTGTTCTTGCCCTTGTTGTGTAGAATTTGCTAACTGCCAAGCCACACTCCCTGCAAAAGTGGGTGGTGCAATAGTTACACTAAACGGCGATAGCATTTTGCGGTATTTTTCCCAAAATTGTCCTCCTAATTTTATAGTATCCTTTCCACTAACCTCACAATGTACATATATACCCAGTTTACCTTTTTGGTTTTGGTAGGCTGAGGCTATATGCTTTTTTGTTACAGTATCTTGTTGTCTTTTTATATTGCCCGACAAATCATCAAACTCATTATCACCTCGTGCGTTATAGCCTAATAGTGTTGGGGTCTCGTTACAGTACAAGGGTTCCTTATGAAAAATCACTCTATCGCAGTATATGATGAACTATATCTAAAAACTTCAAATTTTTCAGAATCTTTTGGTTTGTGTGTTCTCTTTTATGTCTTCCGAAGACAATATACCTAATCCTTGTAATTTCCCTGTAGCATATTCTAAAGCGACTGCCTTACCGTTTCCCATTAATCTTAAGTGATAATTCTCTATTGGTAACATAGTACCTTTATGTGATGTGAAAAAATCTGTAATATTAGTGCTGAACTCTTGCTGTTCACTATTATCCATATACTCTGCTGTAAAGATGGCTTCTGTTGCTTTTTTCACCTCTGTATACACTTGATTACCATTACCATTATTCAATAAATTCCTGAGTTCAGTAAATCGATTCACAACCGCTTCTTCTAATGTTTTTTCATCCCATTTACCTAAATCTTCTGAATTTTCAAGATTGTCACAATAAGCAGGCAACTCAGCTTCAAACTCCCATTCTTGTTCTATGATTGGAATCTCATTTTCGAAACTTTCTATATCAAACTTTTTAATTAAAGTGTCCTTTTGAGATGTAGACTCAATAATCCCCAATTTTATACTATTTAAGTCTTTAAAAGAAATTTTATTTCCTTTTTGCCAATCAGAACCCCTTATATTTATTCTAATTTTTTGCCTTTCATTTTTCAAAAGATAACTATTTAAGTTTTCAGCTCCCATAAAGTTGCCTTCAATATTCTTTAATACTATAAGATCATTAACTGTAATTTCAAAAGGAGTAAAATACTGATATGTTAAGTAATACTGTTTATTCGTTATTTTATAATTTTTAAGTAGTTCTTTTTTATTTATTTGCCCCTCACATCCGTATATAAATAGACCTAAAAAAATAACCAATAACCTCCCCTTAATTTTTTCCAAAATCATTTGTAATTCAACCATATTATTTTTTAGTACACTTCTAATTTTCCTGTAGTTTTATCTTTATAAAGAATAAAACCTTCAGTTCTTATATAATTATCTTTATCAATTGATACTAAAGGAGATTTACCATTACTTATACTCACTAATTCTAATGTTTTATTATTGATATGAAGTTCTAACGTATAATTTTCAAAAGGTTGCATAAAACCTTTTGCTTTACCGGCCCTATCGACTTGTTCTGCTATGTATTTTTGAACCTCTTGCTCATTATAATACATAGATTTTGCTTGCCTTGTAAGAGATTCCTTAAAAATATCTCTATACTTATCTGTTTGTCCATTATTGAGAACTTCATGTATATTAGTGTAAAATGAAACAACATCTTTAAGTAACTTATCTAGGCCTTCTTTTGATAAATCCGTGGCATTTTCCAATACTTCTGGCAATTCATAATTAACATCTGCCCTAAACTCCCAAGTATAAAAAATAGAGTCTTGTGCTTCTTCATATTTAGGTAATACTAATTTTTTGATTTTTTCTAAATGAAAATCACTCATATCTTCTGAAAAGTTATTAGAATAGTATACTTCTAAAAATATCCCTTCCAGATATGCAGGGAAAAGAAATTTATTATGAAATTTATCTAATTTAACACTTATTGATTGAATCCCTGACTTATTAATATACGAATTGAGATAGTAGTTCCCACCTCTCACACCGTCATTTTCAGAAATTTTAGCCATCAAAATTCCATTAAAATAAATTTTAATATTACCGATTAAATCATAGTTTAAGAAATATACTTTTTTTTCCATTTTTTTTATGCTTTTATTTTCTTTTTTTTTAATTGAATTTACACATGACAAGTTCATTATTATCAGTATATACAATAAATATCGTTTCATAAAAATTAAAATTTTATAGTCTTTTTAAAATCTGCATGTGGAATCAGTTTTTTTGAATAATCTGGTTTTCCATCATCTTTTTTTGAATTTAAACTAGCTTTAAACCAAAACTCTACTTTGACACCAGAAAAAAAGAAATCAACATCTAAATCTCCTTCGCTATTTAATTCTGTTGGTACTGTTAAAGTAACATAAGAACTCCCTTTAGCACCAATAGAAAGTTCTGCTTTTTTGTGATATTTATCATTTTCTGGCTGCATTTCTTTATTCATCACTTTAGATTTAATTTGAACCTTGGTACTTATCTCAATACTCCCTTTAATAATACCTTGTAGTTTAGAACGTGCTTTTAAAGCAAATGAAATAATACTTAATAGCTTTTTGGCTTGAGAAATTTCAAATTCTACTTTTTGTTTATCGATTTTATATACAAAACCAAGGTCTACATTGTATTTAATAGGGTCATCTTCTTTTGCTTCATTTAAAAAACCAAAGCCCAAAATATCATTAAAATTCTTTCTTTCATGTACAAGTATTTTATCTTGTGGTCGTGTTATGCCAAAGTCAAAATCCAACCCCCATTCTATACTTGGATATACTGCTATTTTTGCTATTTGATTTGGATATCTACAGGTGCTTATAGGGATGGCTACCATATATGCCATTGGTTATCCCGCTTGTCTTTATATATATATAATGGTAATGATAAGCTTTCTGTACATGTCTCTGGGTCTTTTGCCCATATAATATAGCCCCCATCTTTAATTCGTTCCAACGTAGCAATCTTACCATTACCATATAGTTTTAACACATAGTTTTCTATAGGTTGAATATTTTCTCTTTCTGCTTGAAAACTTTCCTTATTATCCAAAAGACATTCTTCAACAAATTCAGATGAGTAATATCTAGAAAGAACTGACCTTTCAAATAAAGATTTATGTATCCTATTAAAAGAATCATAATCTTCTGACATCATTCTATGCATTTCTTTAAACTTATGAGTGACTTCTTTTAATAACTTATCTTCATCCATCTTACTTAAATCAATGGCATAGTCGATATCATTAATTACATAGGGAACTTCGGCATTGAAAATAGTGTCGAACTGAACATAGGGCAACTCTTCTTTTACTTGAGGCATTTCCCATTCCATGATTATGGTACTGCCCCCAAATTCATTCTCTTTATCTAACATATTGGGATAGCGCAATAATCTTATGGCAAGGTCGGCATTCTTGCTTAGCACTTCTCCTTGTAAAGGTGTTATTCGTATAGATAATGTCTGTTTGCCACTCTTTAGTATTCTGCCATTGAGCATGGGTCTCACAGAATAAGCAGGATAAGGATCTATATATTTGTGTGCTAAAAAATCATTTACCTTAACTTCGTAATGGCAATTTTGGTTATTTATTTGTATAAAATAACCAGCTTTTTCTTTGGTTTGGTCTATGGTGTTGTTATGTGCTAAGTGTTGCATCGTGTTTCCTTTTTGTTGTTTGCATCCTATACTTAATAGAATAATAATTAATAAACTGCTAATTTTCATTTTGTTCTAAATTAAGGTAGTATTTATCGCCTAATAGAGTATATTTCTTTACTATCGTGTAAGGACCTAAGGTTTTGGTTTTTTTGAAGGTGCCATCGTCAGCTTTTTGTTCCTTTTTAGCTACAGCTGTAAGACCTGCAAACTTTATTTCACCTGCATTAGAAAATAGATTAAGTTTTTCTTCTAAAGAAGGTATAACTTCTAAAGTTTTAGACTTTCCTTTATAACCGAATTTAACCCAAACTTTTGCTGTAACTCCAGAGAAATAAAAATCAGTTTCCCAGTTATTATTACTACCAAAATTCTTTCCAATCATTTTACTCAATTAAGGCAGTAGTAAAAGCTTGCATACGAATAATTTCAAAATCATCAGAAGTCTTTTTTTTGTGTAGCATAACATAAATTGAATAAAACTTTTTGTTTTCTTTATCTTCTACACTAAGAATACCCTTTTGAGAAAATTTACCTGATAATTTTTCTAAGACAACAACTTTACCTTCTCCAAGTATTCGCATTTTATAATCGCTAATCTCTGATGCTTTCCCCTTTAATCCATTAAATAAATCTATCAGATTCTCTATGTATTTCTCTTGTTCTGATAAAGAGATATAATTTGCATCAAAATATTCTTGATTCGCTAATGACAACTCTCTAATAAACTCACTTCCATTACCTTGATTTAATAATTCTCGCAAATATTTATACTTATTAACAACTTTTTTTTCTAATTCATTTTTATCCCACTTTGATAAGTCTTCTGAATTTTTCCACCCTTCCAATTCAAAAGGTAATTCAGCTTCAAATGACCATTCTCTTTCAACAATAGGTGTAGCCATTTTTATTTTAGAAAGAGATAAATTTTTAATTATTTTCATATCTACAATATCCCCTGACTTATTGTACACTGTTTGAAATATATTAAAGTCCTTTCCATATTCTTCTAGAACTTCAAAAGGATATTCTCCTCCTTTTTCGGCAAAGGGATGAATCATCCTTAATTTAACACTTTGCTTCCCACTTTGTAGAATAAATTGATTGATAAATTCCATACCTCCTAAGTTTCCATATAAAGATTGATCAATTACAATATCATTTACAAGAATTTCACTGTTTTTACACATAAAATCGTAATTTATTGTGTATTCATTACCTTGTTTTTGTATATCCATTTGTTTTTTTTTACAAGAAAAAATGATTAATATTATTAATATTAAAATATTATTTTTGTTCTCCAGCATCTTTAAAAATTGAAATTTTTTTATCTAAATCGGGAATGATATTTAAATCATCATCTATACCCTTAAAACCAGCCTTAACTTTTATGTAAGCATTAACTCCAGAAAAATAAAAATCACTTTCCCAATTATCGTTCTTCCCAAAATTTTTCCCAGCAATAATGAAACAATCGAATGTCTTTTTAAAAACCAGTTATATAGGAACTCATTCTTAAAATTTGAAACTCATTGCTTCCCTTTGGAATATGTAAAATAGTATGATGCAAATAGATTTCCTTCTCCTCTTCATTTTTGGCAGTTAAAACACCTTGACCATGTGGGTTTACAGTTTCTAATGTTACAGCTCTTCCATTACCTAACATCTTTATTTTATAATTATCAATTTTTGGCATAATATTCTTATGTGCAGTAAATTGGTTAATTAAATTAGCTAGATATTCTTGTTGTTCTTTTTCGGTTAATTGATTTGAAATAAAATACTCATTATTTAAAAAATCTAACTGTTTTACAAATTGAGCTCCTTCTCCTTTATTTAGTATGTTTCTTAATTCTCTAAATTTACTTATTACTGTTTCTTCCAATTTTTTTTCATCCCATTCAGATAGATTCTGAGAATTTCCCCAACCTACCAACGTATAAGGAATGTCTACATCAAATTCACATTTGTATTCAATAAATGGCATGTCTTTTTCGATTTTAGGAAGATTTATTTTTTTAATTAATGTGGATTTAATGTTATTCTCTGATTCTATAATATTTATTATTGATAAATCTTTATTTAAAAAATCTATATCAGTTGGTCTAATCACACCTCCTTTTTCTTTATAAATATGAAATAATCTTAATTTTAGTTCTTGTTTGCCTGATTTTAATAAATTAATATTAATAGATGATGGGCCTGGTCTTCCATTACGGAAATCTTTATCTATTAAGACATCGTTCACTAAAATTTCATAAGCTATTAAAGGGCCAAATTGATAATTTATATAATACATTTGTTCATTCATCTTTGAATATTTTTTATTTTTTTCTTTATTTAAACAACTAATATTTAATAAAGTAAAGCTTATTATTATTAATTTAAAAAAATTCATACTACTTACTTTATTTCACCTGCATTAGAAAATAGATTAAGTTTTTCTTCTAAAGAAGGTATAACTTCTAAAGTTTTAGACTTTCCTTTATAACCGAATTTAACCCAAACTTTTGCTGTAACTCCAGAGAAATAAAAATCAGTTTCCCAATTATCATTTTTTCCAAAATTCTTTCCTAACATAAGACTTACATAGCATGTTGCTTCTATCCCAAGTCCAAGTTCAAATGCTTTTTCTTTTGTTTCTTCACTCATATAGCCTTCTATTTTTTTCTTCTTTTTAACCTCAATATAACTCCTAAAATCTGCACTCATTACAAACTTTCCTTCCAGCACCCCTTTAAGCGCTACAGAACCACCCAATTCTTTAGTGGCATAGTTATAAGTAATTCGTGTAGGTGTGTCTGTATTATCTTTACTATCAGCACCTACCAATTTTATACTTGAAGAAAGCGTAAAGGATAACTCATAGTTAATTTCTAAGCTTCCATTGGATAGACTTTCTGCTAACCATGCAGCAATATCTAAAGCATCTATAATAACCCCCCAAGGTTTTAATTTACTACCCAATGCTAACAGGTCTAATCGTACTTTAGCGCCTATAATTGGGTCTGCTATAATACGTCCTTCTAACTCCCAGTCTACTATAGCTCCATTACTTTCGCCATAGCCTATACCTACTCCAAAACCTATGCTAGGTGCTATAAGTTCAAAACTTGCTGGTAGTTTACTCGCTTGTTTTGCAAGACTTCGTTTTTTAAAGTTAACATCAGTTTTTAACTTAGTGTTATTTATCTTTTTAGATTCCGATACGCCCAACTTACCGTCCAAAAATTCGATAATACTTGTTATAGGCAACAGCATTTATCCCCAATTTTATACTATTTAAATCTTTAAAAGAAATTTTATTTCCTTTTTGCCAATCAGAATCCCTTATATTTATTCTAATTTTTTGCCTTTCATTTTTCAAAAGATAACTATTTAAGTTTTCAGCTCCCATAAAGTTGCCTTCAATATTCTTTAATACTATAAGATCATTAACTGTAATTTCAAAAGGAGTAAAATACTGATATGTTAAGTAATACTGTTTATTCGTTATTTTATAATTTTTAAGTAGTTCTTTTTTATTTATTTGCCCCTCACATCCGTATATAAATAGACCTAAAAAAATAACCAATAACCTCCCCTTAATTTTTTCCAAAATCATTTGTAATTCAGTCATTATTTTTTAGTATACTTCTAATTTTCCTGTAGTTTTATTACGGTACAAAGTGTAACCAAAAATTCTAATATACCCTTCTTTATCTACTGATACAAGAGGTGATTTTCCAGTCTCTTGAATGAGTTTGATAGTTTTATTGTTTAACCCTATTTCAATTTTATAATCTTTCATAGGTTGCATAAAACCTTCTGCTTTACCAGCCCTATCGACTTGTTCTGCTATGTATTTTTGAACCTCTTGATCATTATAATACATAGATTTGGCTTGTCTTACACGGGATTCTTCAAAAATAGCTTTGAATTTATCTGTTTGTCCGTTATTGAGAATTTCATGTATATTAGTGTAAAAAGAAACAACATCTTTAAGTAACTTATCTGGGTCTTCTTTTGATAAATCCGTGGCATTTTCTAATACATTTTCTAATTCATAACTTACATCTGCTTCAAACTCCCACGTATGAAATATTGAATTTTGAGGTTCAGAATATTTTGGTAATGTTAAATTTTTAATCATTCTAAAAGGAGGATTCTCTCCATTCTCTGAAAAGTATATTTGAATTTCATTTCCCTCTATTTCATTAGGTTTTATCATATTGTTTGTCCCAGTTGGCATCATTAATAAACTAATATCGTAAATATCCTTTTTTGAAATTAGAGGATTCAAATATATTATTCCCTCTACAACACCTCTTTTATAATCAATTTTTTCAAGTAGTATTCCGTTACAATAAAAACTAAAGTTTCCTGATACTCTATAATTTAAAAAATATGTATATGTCTTCATGTCGTTATTTTCTTTTTTTACTTCTAAATGTTTCTTTCTATTATTATCACAACTAAATGACAATATTAAAATGATTAATATTATTGTTTTTTTCAAAATTCTATTGTTTTTTTAAGATCAGCTTTAGGAATCATTTTTTTTGAATAATTAGGTTTGCCATCAGGATTTTCTGAATCTATAGAAGCTTTAAACCAAATTTCTATTTTTACTCCAGAAAAGAATAAATCTACATCTAAGTTTCCTTCACTATTTAATTCAGTTGGTACAGTTAAGGTTACATAAGAGCTTCCTTTAATACCAGCTTTTAATTCAGCCTTTTTATTGTATTTATCCTCTTCTGGGTTTTGACCCCAATCTTTTACTTTTGCTTGAAATCTTATTGAGAAACTCATCTCAACACTCCCTTTAATAATACCTTGTAGAGAAAAATTAGGGTCTAAATATTTGTTAGTAAAATTGTACTTTAGGTTAGCGTATTTTTCATATTGAGGTTCACCCGTTTTAGGATCTGTTCCTGTTTTTTTGCCTACCAACTTTATTTGCGACTCAAAAACAACATCTATTTTATAATCTATTTCTAAGCTTCCATTGGATAGACTTTCTGCTAACCATGCAGCAATATCTAAAGCATCTATAATAACCCCCCAAGGTTTTAATTTACTACCCAATGCTAACAGGTCTAATCGTACTTTAGCGCCTATAATTGGGTCTGCTATAATACGTCCTTCTAACTCCCAGTTACTATAGCTCCATTACTTTCGCCATAGCCTATACCTACTCCAAAACCTATGCTAGGTGCTATAAGTTCAAAACTTGCTGGTAGTTTACTCGCTTGTTTTGCAAGACTTCGTTTTTTAAAGTTAACATCAGTTTTTAACTTAGTGTTATTTATCTTTTTAGATTCCGATACGCCCAACTTACCGTCCAAAAATTCGATAATACTTGTTATAGGCAATAGCATTTTGCGGTATTTTTCCCAAAATTGTCCTCCTAATTTTATAGTATCCTTTCCATTAACCTCACAATGTACATATATACCCAGTTTACCTTTTTGGTTTTGGTAGGCTGAGGCTATATGCTTTTTTGTTGCAGTATCTTGTTGTCTTTTTATATTGCCCGACAAATCATCAAACTCATTACCACCTCGTGCGTTATAGGCTAATAGTGTTGGGGTCTCGTTACAGTACAAGGGTTCCTTATGAAAAATCACTCTATCGCAGTATATGATGAATTATATCTAAAAACTTCAAATTTATTCGAGCTTTTTGGTTTGTGTAGTATGAAATAGTTTATGTTTCGTGTGTTTTCCTCTATATCTTCGGAAGATAATATACCTAAACCCTGTAATTTCCCTGTAGCATATTCTAAAGCGACTGCCTTACCGTTTCCCATTAATCTTAAGTGATAATTCTCTATTGGTAACATAGTACCTTTATGTGATGTGAAAAAATCTGTAATATTAGTGCTGAACTCTTGCTGTTCACTATTATCCATATATTCTGCTATAAAGATAGATTCTGTTGCTTTTTTCACCTCTGTATACACTTGATTACCATTACCGTCATTCAATAAATCTCTAAGCTCAGTAAATCTATTTACTACTACTTTTTCCAGTTCTTTTTCATCCCATTTACTTAAATCTTCTGAATTTTCTAGATTATCACAATAAATTGGCAGTTCTGCCTCAAACTCCCACTCTTGCTCTATGACTGGTGTAGATTGCTTTATATCATAAAAAGTTGCTTCAAGAATATTTTTAATATTTGAAAAAGCCTCGTTTTCTAATAGGGTAATTAGTGTTTTTCCTTTAAAATCTAAAATATCTTTTTGAGAAATGTTGTATTTTTTTAATTTAATTGGAGCTTGAACATTAATACGTAATTTTTGTGCTCCTTTTAAAAATAAATATTGATTAATTTCGTATGGTGCTGGTATACCATTACCAGCAACAGAACTACTTACTAATATATCGTTTACATAAATTTGGTAATTGTTATTACCAAATTTATGGTGTAAAAAATATTCTTTTGAATTTGTGTTCATTTTAACTTTTGTATTATTATTATTATTATTATTACATGAAATATAAAGTATAATGAAAGTTGTTAAAGTAATGTTTCTAAAGTGTATCATTTTGTTTCTCCTGTATTTTTAAAAAGTGAAAAAGATTCATTTAAACTTGGAATTATTTCATATATCTTGGGCTTCTTCTTTTTGACACCTGCATTAAATGTAATTTTTAAACTAAAACCGCTAAAATAAAAATCTGTATCCCAGTTATCATTTCTACCAAAATTCTTTCCAATCATATAAGTGACAATAGCTTTACCTTCTGCACTAAGACCTAATTTAGCAGCTTCTTCCTTATCTTTGTCTTTAAGGTATTTTCCTTCAAAACTTCTTTTCTTTTTCTTTTTTATATAAACCTCCAAACTTACACTAGCTAACAATTTTCCTTCTAATGCACCTTTAAGCGCTACAGAACCATCCAGTTCTTTAGTGGCATAGTTATAAGTAATTCGTGTAGAGGTGTCTGTATTATCTTTACTATCAGCACCTACCAATTTTATACTTGCAGAAAGGGTAAAGGATAACTCATAGTTAATTTCTAACTTACCATTTGAGAGTACCGAGGTTAACCATGAAACAATATCCAAGGCATCTAAAATGAGCCCCCAAGGTTTGAATTTACTACCAAGTGCAAGGATATCTAATTTCACATTGGCACCAATAATAGGATTCGCCTTAATACGTCCTTCCAACTCCCAACCCACTTTAGTACCACTGCTCTCGCCATAACCTATACCTACACCAACACCTAATGAAGGTGGGGCTATGGTAAAACTCATAGGACGCTTACTTAATCGTGCCACTAGCCCTTTCTTTTTATTTAGTATTTTATTCTCTTGCTTCGCACCATTTAGGTTTAAACCGCCTTCCTCATCACTGCTCAACGTATTAATAATCCACATTACTGGAGATAACATTTTTCTAAATTTCTCACCAAATTCTTTACTTAATGCTATTGTTTTACTCCCATTAATTTCACAATCTACCGAAATTTCGAAATTACTTTTACTTCCTGTAAAGCTTTTCAATTCATTAGAAATGGTTTTATCTAAAATATCTTTTCGCGCCTTATTATTTGAGGTGCTTACATCCCCTTCACTATATCCACTATAATAATCTATTAGATTATCACTTGCTTTATAATAAATAGGTGTCTTTATATTGTAATTAAAATTTATCACCCATTTCATATCTGGGTACACATTTAACTTTATCAACTGGTTGGTATATCTACAAGTGCTTATGGGTATGGCATAACTTTGGTGAAGTTTTTCTTTTTTTATAAGCTTTAGTAAGTAGTCTACTACCCAAACGTTTTTTAAGTTTTTATTAAAAACACCATCTTTTAAATAACTTTGCTCAAAGGCCAAGTAGTTAAGAACACGATCTCCATAGTCTTTTGTATACTCATAACCCAAATTTAGCTCTATACTATTATCGTTAAGTGTATAATCTTCTTTGTCTATCCATTGTTCTGGAAATTTTGAGGTATTGAATACATTTTTTTTATCATGTTTTTGTCCAGAAGGTAATCCTATACTTTCGCATCTTGGTTTCGTTTTACTTTCAGTTTGATAGTGCTGCGCCTCTAAACCATCTAGTGTAATGGTTATTTTTTTCTTTTGCTTATCACCTGCTACAATCTCAAATAAGTTAATATTATTATCGGCTTGTTTTGTAGTAATGGTATTTTCATTAAAAACCTCTACAGGTGTACGACCTTCTACTTCTACTTGTATGGCAGAAAACTTGCAATGCTCATTATTTTTAATGGTATATTCATTTTTTACCACTTGGGCAATCATATTTTGTACTTCAAATTTACGTTGAGTAAGTAATTCTGAAGTTGTATTATAATACACACCAAAATAATATTGTCCTTTTAATTCTTCTTTAGTGCTATAGTCTGCAATTACAGTTTTGGTATATGTATTTGCAGCATCTTCTACTTCTGAATGTGATACACTTATTTGAAAAAAACTTTTTTTCTCCCAATCTCCTTTTTCAATTTCTACAACTACTTGTTCGCCATTGGGTGCTATTACAGGTACTTTAGAGCCCATGGAGTGTGAAGATAAGATTCCATCATTAATAGGTACAGCTTTGTTTCCTAGTTGGGCATCTTCATTTTTATAATGCAATACTTTTATCTTGGCATAAAAATATTTTATGGGTTGATTTTTATCGTGTTTTGCCTTATCTCTCCACTTTTTATCTATTTTTATATTAATAACATTATTGGTATTGTATGCTGTTTGGTTATCTGTTTGCTCTTGTACATACCTAATAGGAGTTTTATTCATTTTTATATCAGAATGATATTCATAAATATCTACTTCAAAAATAGCGAAATCATGATAGGGCGTATTTACATTTGGCAGAAGATGTGTTTTTATAGTTAATGAGATAATATCCTCATACTTGTAAACACCATTTTCTGATGGGTCTTTCTTATTTACAGAAAAGTTAGTACTGAGCACTTGAGAATTACCTATTATAGCCACAAAAGCTCCAAGCTTTGGGTTATTAAATTCAGGATAATAGTTATAGGCTTCTATCCAATATATTTTTCCAAGTTGCGATTTGTCTGTAAAAACAGCTTTTATTATTTTTGCTTGTACATATTGCTTTTGAATACCATATTCTACTACTGTAAAATTACCACCTTCATTTTTCCAAGCGCCCCATTGATCATTAAAATCTCCTTTTGGAAGGTTTTTAATAGCTTTTATATACTCATAATCTATATAACTCCATTTTACATTTGTTAAAGCATTAGCACTGTCTATAGGGTTTGGAATATCTTCTTTATGAGCCTCTATAACACCTGGAAACTGAGCAAAACCGTGTAAAGGTTCTGTAAGATACGATCGATCATTTACATATAGCACTATCCCCTCTTTTCCTAAAGGCACTTCAAAATATTGAAAGTCATCAATTTTTTTATTTGGTTTTCTTTTAGCATAAATTCTGCGCAATTTTAATTTTGTCATCTTATTTTGTTTTTAAAAATAACCTCGAACACTGTTGTCATGTTCTCCAGCCTCAATTCCTTTAAAAGGGTTTTCCTTGTTTAATTCAGTAGGATTCATCACAGGATTTACCTGACTTATCACATCTTCATCAGCTTCTTCAAAGCTAGACTCTGAGGGTTCGCCCACCTGTCCATGAAAAATAATACTTACACAAGGAGCTCCCGAAATAGCACACGTTGCTTCACTGCCTTCTAGTAAAGGGTAACCGCCATTATCGTCTAGTTTTACTTTATCGTAAAAACCTGTCCATTCGGTAATAGCTGGTTGGCAGGGTTTATACCCACCTGGTGTGGGTTGAAGTTTACATGGCCCAAAAGTTTTGTTCTCAAAAGGCATCCCAGTCTCTTTGTCGGTTGCCATAAGTTTTTCACTCCCTTCAGGGTCATTGATATAATGATTTTTTTGAGTAGTTACAACAAGTTTGTCGGGTGTTGTACCATACTTACATTTACAGAGTGCTCCATGACACACTAGTTTTCCTGTTAATCCCATAGTATTTTTTTTTTAGTTGTCTAACCATTTAATAAAACGTTGTTTTAGTGTTAGCTCTTTGTTTTTTTCTTTACGTATTTTTCTATGACGTCTTCTTATATCGTCTCGCATTTCTTTAAAAGACCTCCGTATGGTTGGTTTTTCTTTTAAATGATATATAGAAGCGTTTACCGTTTTTATAACGGTTTTGTTGTTTTTTATAGTACATTTAGCTATTATATTTTCTAATAGAAATGTGTTACCATCTAAATCGTTTTCTACGTTTAGGGTGGCTTGTGTAGCTCCACTTTCTATATGCGACTCAAAACATGCCAATGCTGTATTGTAATAGGTCTTTTTTTTGTTAATCTTTTGATTTCCTTTAAAATTTATAGGGGTTTTAAACCCAAGTACAGGAAAATTTATCGTAGCTTTTTTCTCTAAAGTATCGTCATATTTAGTATATATATCTTGAAACAAAAGTGTATAAAATATTTCGTGGTTTAAGGAATGTAACAATCTATATTTTTGATGTAATTTGGCTTCAAACTTTGTTATATATTGGTCTATAGCATTGCCTGTATATTCTCTTTGAAGTTGTACTTTTATCTTTTTCCAGCGTTCTAATATCTCTTTGTGGTTAATAATATCTAACAACTCATTACTAAGTGTTGTCTGTACTTCTAGTGGATATAATACCTCTGAGGTTATAACAGATAGCTTTTCTATTAACGTTTTAGGGTAACGCTTGTTTATAAATATGTTATCTTTCTTTATTGAATACTCGTAATAGCCTAATTCAGGAAACTTTCTTATAGTTACTTCAGCTTCAAACTGAACTTTTGACGACTTATCTTTTTGAACATCAAACAAATCTATTGCCACGCTATAAGTACGAGTATACTGATATCCTCGTAAAGAAGTACCAAACTGTTTAGAAAAACTCACATAATCTCCACTATATAAGCGCTCTTGTTTGAGTTCTTCTTTCGATTTTTCGGGTTTTAATATGCTTAATTTTTTATTCATTTAAATATTTTTCTTTGTACGATTTTAAAAAATCTAAAGATATATCTGATGGCATCTCATAATAATTAGTTCCTCTTTCTAGTTGAAACCACATTTTTGCTGTAAGCGTATTTTTTATTTCATCAGGATTTAATGTTTTCATCATTTCTTTTGTTTCATCACCATAATATACCGCAGTGTCTTTTAATTTACGATTTTGTACAGCTAAATGTTTGGGGAACTCTTCCGCTTTAATTTCTTTAAAACTCCCTTTTTTATCAGATTTGAAAAATCTAAAAATAATTTTACTCATATTAGTCCTATCAAAAGAGACTACATAGAAATTATCTTTAAATAATTTGATTACATAAGGCAAAAAGTAAGATCCTTTATGAGAATAAGAAATAGAGTTATAATCAAACTTGATAGAACTTCTATCGTCGCCTCCGCCCCAACCAAAACCATGACCTCCATAATATTTTCTTTGGGAAGACATAAATTCTATTGGTATTTTAATGTCATTAGCAACTTCAATCTCTTCGGACCAAACTTTTGTTTTTCGTTGAAATTTTAGATAAAAAATATAAACTCCAACCAAAGCAATTATTATACCTAAAATCAATATCATTTTTTTTAACATTTGAAATAGAGTTTATATTTTTTTTCTAAAATCTTTTAAGAGTTCACCCCTAGCCTTTTTATTTATTTTATCTACATATTTAAATTTCTTATAATCTATAGCTTCTGTTTTTATCAGACAGTTAGATAGATAACTATTTGATATTCTATATTTAAAAAACATATTCTTTTCTATATCGAATTTTCTACCTGCTAAACGAATAGAGTCCTTTGTTTTATTAAAATATATTAATAACGCATTAATGTTCTTGTAAATAGTCATAATTAGGATAAAATTCGAATATCACAATTCTATTATTTTCATCTTTCGGCATTATGATTAACTTTTTGTCTAAATCAATTTTAAAATCTTTAATTGTATCGTTGTTGTCAATTATCCAATTCTTCTTTTTGTCTAAAGAAAGAGAATATTTTAGTTCATCTTTTTCTAAAGGTAATTGCTTCTCTTTAGGAAATTTGTACTTATAATACATTCCCAGTGAACTAACGCTTCCAATACACTGAATATCAACATTTATATCATACTCATATCTTTCATCTAAGGTGATTTTTTTTTGTCAAATGAATATACTGAAAGCGTATAGTTATCCTCTTGATATATTATAATATTCTTAGCATAAATCATATCTATAGCATCTAATGACACAGGTTGCCTTTTACAGAAACTAAGTAACAACAATATTATGATTAGTCGTGGTGTCATATTATTGATTTTTAAGCATACTGTTCTTCAATATTATTTCTTTTCTTCACAAGAACATACAATGCTCCTGATCCTTTTTGGTTTTATATATTTTATTTTTTATCCATTTAAGTTATTTTTCTAAAAAAGAATAAATGACTATTTCCTTATTCTTCGTATATGAAATATTTTTTTTTATATAATCTATCTTAAAGTTTAATATGGTATCATTTCCATCAATAACATTTTTCTCTTTAAGATTATATACCACTTTATAATCTTTATACTCAGGGTAGTTTTTAGAAAGAGAGAATAGAGATTTGTTATCATTTTTATAAAAATAAAAAAGTCCTTCACCTTTATTTACTCCAATACGTTCTAATTCTCCATAAGAATTAAACAAAAATTCTTCTTTAATAGCATAAAAATTGTCTTGATAATGATGCATAGCTGCTGTAGTTATAGCCTTATTGTTATATAACACTCTTTTTTTAACAATAAAATCTATTTGTACTTCACTATGATTTCCTTTACAACCAAAACATAATAGTACTATTATTGATAAAGTTATTCTTATTGCCATTTATAAAACACTTTACTCATATACTTTGGGAGCCTTTTTAGGATTTTTTAGATATTTCTTTTTAACTTTTGGTAAATTAAACTTATCATAATCTATTTTATCTACTTTTACCATATACTCTGGAAACCAATCTATATTATTATCCTTTAGACAAGGTTCTTCAAGTATCAAATTATTAGAAATATCTCCTATTAATTTCCATATATTTTGATTTCTTTGTTTCTCATAATAAATCCAATCTTTAAGTTTATCTGAAAAAAAGCATAAGTCCATTTCTTTATCCCCTTTATGTTTCCAAAACATTAAAATAGGATTATCAATACCAATAGTTTGATCTTCACTCTCATAATATATACATATGTATGTATTATTATAAACAGCTCTATAAAACAATTCTCTTTTATTAGTTGTCTCTATTGTTGCATATTTTTGCTCATCTTCAAAAGCATAATAAATACTTTTGGAGCATGATTATAACATTACAATCACAATATTTATAATACAGAATGCTATTTTTTTCATGATATAGGGTTAAAAAAAGCTTTACTTGCTCCAATACTACGCATAGTGTCCCATTGCCATTTATAAAACACTTTACGTTCCATTAAGGGGTTTTTATTTGGTGCCCCCCTTTGGTTGTGTATAATCCATGTAATTTTCTAATAGTTACCTCGGCTTCAAACTGTTCTTTAGATGTTTTATCTTTTTGAACATCAAAAAAATCTATTGCCACGCCGTAAGTACGAGTATACTGATGTCCTCTTAAAGAAGTACCAAAATGTTTAGAAAAACTTACATAATCTCCACTATATAAGTGCTCTTGTTGGAGTTCTTCTTTCGTTTTTTCGGGTTCTAGTATGCTTAATTTTTTATTCATTTAAATATCATTTACTTTCACTTTCTATTTAGAGAAAAACCATGCTATTATTAACATCAATATGAATAATACAAAAGGTAATTTCCAAAAAAAAGAATTTGTTTTATAAAAGAAAAATAATATTGAAAATAAAATTATTAAACCTATGTTTATTCCTCCAAAAATCATTAATTTAATGAATTCACCAGGAATATGAGCATGTGAATTAGAGGGTAACTTATACCAAACAAAACTTAGAACTTGCAGGACTAAAAATATTATTGGTGCTAATTTTTGAATTGTCATAAAAATATTATTTATTGTATTTTTCCACTGCTTCTCCAGACTTGTGAGTACCATAACTTTTTCCTAATTTATCATTTGCAAATGGATAAACTGTATTTCTCAAATATTTCTCTAAATCATCTGTAGGTTTTTGTTCTTTAAACATTTTTAGGATATATACAGAAGCTTCTTTTGCTTCTTTTGTTCCCTCTAAAGCATTTACCTGTTCATTTGTAACATTAAGTATAGAAACACCATCTTTTTTGGGGCCATTACGTTGAGCCCATGTTAAATTATTTTGATCAACAGCATCAGATTTCCCATGCTTATGAGTGTCTTGATTATTATATGACTGTATGTTAGTAATAAAACCTTTTTTATCTCTAACAATATGCGATTCAGAATAACCATCTTGTACCATATGGAGGATTTTTCCAATATGGAAAAGACCGAAATAATTTTCCTTCTTTAAATAACTATAATTAGGATATACTTTAGATAATTTGACATGTTCCTTTTCAACTTCCTTTGCCTTCATATACCATTTTTTAGCTTGATTTACTATTTTGTCAACTACCTCTTGATTTGTCAATTCATTAGAAGGAGACATAGAGTGCCAGAATTGTAAATCTCCATGATGGGTCCTATAAGCCATTGTTCCTTCTGTATGTTCTTCTTTCCACGTTTTATAATAACATGTTTCAACTGAGTTTTCATTCCCACAAGGAACATCCGGCCAAGCACATCCCTCATCTAAACGATAATCATATTTCACACCCGCTATTTTTGCAGCCTGTTTTGTTATGTTTTCATGAACAGCTCCTTGCCCTCTTATCTTAAAAAACTCAACAGTAATATTTTTCCCGTTTTTAAGAGTTACAATACCTTGATCATCACTGTCATCTTCTACAAATAAAAGCTCTCTAGCTTTCTGTTCTCTATCTGGACTACCCATTAATACTTTGGCATTAAATTCTCTAACCTCCCCATTACTAGACTCTATTTTGAATTTAGCAAATTCAAAATCTTTAAATAATAAACCATTATATTTTATAAAATCTGCCGCAAATAAAGTTCCTTCATCTCCTTTTGCATCACCACCAATATCATCATATTTATTTCTTAATAAATATTCTATATAATGTCCTGTTTCTTCAATCATTACTCTAAAAAGTAACCAACTTTTTTCAGGATCCTTCTCAGCTTCTAAAATCAGATTCTGATTAAGGTATATTTTACCTTTTAAAAAATATCCTCCAACATTAGAATAGAGAGGTAAATTTACTACTCCCCATTTTGGATAAGGAACATTGCCTTTCTCCAAATCTTGCATTAGTTTTTTTGCTACCTCATGTCCTATATCATCTCCAAAAATACTCTTTAGTCCAGCAATAAAAAGCTTAGAACTCTTAAAGTTAATAGACTTTAAACTGTCTAAGTAAGGAATTTTAAGTTCTTGGTTATTATGCATATAAAGTTCACTCTCTATATTTACAACATTTTCTTCAGGCTCTCTTTCTGGCGGCTCTTTATATGTACCTAAAACCGTTTCGTTTTTAGCCTTCATATCAATAGAAGTATTAGAGTACATATTAATACCTTCCTCTGTAGTGTATATATTGATTTCCTCAGCAATTTTGGTTAATGTACCGCCAACTTGAGTAATGTAATTCTCCTCTACAATCTTGTATAGGTTTTTAGCTTTTATGTTAATAGACCCCATCTGTTACTGAAAATTTGATTGCTCTTTGGAGTTACTAGCTATTGACTTAGCACTGTTAAAATTGAGACTTTCAACTGTACTTGCTATGTCCAATTTACCTGCTACATCCTGTGACATTTTTGCTGATACATCCATATTTTCATCGACTTCCTCGCTCATATTAATGCTTTTTTTAACAAAATCTGCGCCTGCCATTTGACTGATGTCTTTTCCTGCGCTGGTTATTATGTTTTGCCCTGCTGTTTCAGAAATATTACTACCTACTATAGTATTCATATTCTCAGCTACATTAATATTCATATTTTTACAATTCAAATTTAGAGTTTCATTTGCTGTAATATCAATAGAGTTTTTTGCTGTATCAATAAAAATTATGTTCTTATTTTTATCAGTAATAGTAATAGATTCAGCTTTTTCCGTATCGTCTAATTCAATAGTGTGTCCACTACGCGTAATAATGCTCTTTCTTACATTTTTATTATCTCCTCCTGCTCCATTTTTACCTGTAAACATGCTTCCCATTACAAAAGGACGATTAGGATCGTTATGTTCAAAACCAATCATTACCTGATCTCCTACTTCTGGAATAAATACAAATCCTCTGTTGGTTTTAGTAAGATCACTGCTTCCTGCATCTGGTGTCATCACACGAATAAAGTCTGTTTTTGCGCCAATAGCTTCTTGCCAGTAAAACTGAACTTGTACGCGTCCTTTGCTTTCTGGATCTTTATTACTTACGACCTTTGCTACTTGATTATTAGCTACAGCTGGCGCTATATTTTCGTTTAATGGTAAACTTTTTGTGTTTGCTGGAATCGCTTCAAAAGTATTATAGTATGCTCCTCCTACACCAGCAAAATGACTTATTTGAGTTATAATATATTCTCCATACTGTTTTATAGTATATTTTCCTTCGTCATACTTTGCTGCACTTACTTTAATTGTGCTTCCTAAACATAACCCTTTTTTTATTCCACTTGCCTTAAGCACATTACCTCCTGCGCTTAATCCTTGTAAGCGTTTTTGTAAATACTCATCTAACGATGATTTGTCTTGTAAAAACACATCACTTACTCCAAAGTCTTTAACTTCTTTATAAACTTCTTCTGATGCTTTAAGTGCGGTGTTTCCTAAATCGTTTAAACCTTCGTTATTGGCTTTTAAATCGTTTTCAAAGAATTGATCATTTAACGAATCGTAACTGTAGGTTGCTAAAGTAGGATTGTAGGTTTTAGCTTTTATTTGTAGTTCTTTTAGATCTTTACTGTATTCTAGCTCTATTGGCTTTTGACCTTCAGATTCTGGCTTTCCAAAAACAACATCTACTCCATCAAAATAAAACCATTCATTGTATTGATATGCTAATCGTTGAAGGTATTTATAATCGCTCTCTGCGTATTGACATTGGTAAGGAATTACTCTAGTATATGCTGGCCTAACCTTGTTTTTGATAGCGGTAGTACCTATAATCTCTGAAACAATGCTTCCTAGTTCTTTTTCTAACCAAGATTTTTGTTGTTTTCCATTCTCTAACAATACTGTTTGAGATAATCCTTTAAGTATTAACTCGCCGTGTAATCCTATTTCACTGTGACGCATTGATACATCTAACACAACTCCTACAAAAGCTTTACCTGAAACATTCGTAGTAAATTGTTTACCTAACCATTCTTTTGATTTATCTAATGTATAGCTTCCTGCTTCTTCTACAGTTTCTATATCTACTACGACTTCAAAGGTGTGATGCTTGTATAAAAATTGATTAATTGTAATTGTATTATAGCTTTTTACAAAGTTACCATCAATGGTAATTTGCTTATCTAAAGCTTCTTCTTTTATCTTATGCATAGTACTTTTTTTTCTCTTAATGATAGTTACATAAAAACAACTATCAACGCTTTTTTTTGAACAAAAAAAGACCTTCTTTCTTAAAAAAAGAGAAGGTCTTTAGTAATAAATTATATAAAACTAAAAGTTATTTAGTCCTTCTCATTAAGCTACTGGC